>CAWBJP010000006.1:0-75710 GCA_963789165.1 uncultured Actinomycetes bacterium | reverse complement strand
GAAGCGTTCTTTTTGCGGAGGTTGCGGAGGCGGTCGCGGATGCCCCAGAAGGTGACGAGGACGAGGGCTTCGGCGACGATTCGGCCGGACATTTTGGAGTGGCCCAGGGTGCGGTCGCGGAATTCGATGGGGACCTCGGTCGACCTTGCCGCCGTTGCGCTCGACGAAGTAGGCCATCTCCACCTGGAAGCCGTAGCCGTCGGCGCGCACCGAATCCAGGTCGATGGCCTCCAGGGCCCGGCGGTGGTAGCACCGGAACCCGGAGGTGGAGTCCCGGGGGGACATGCCCAGCATGGTCCGGGCGTAGAGGTTGCCGATCTTGGAGATGGCCCGCCGGTGCCAGGGCCAGTCCGGGATGCTCCCGCCGGGCATGTAGCGGGTGCCGATGGCCAGATCGGCGCCTGCCGCCACCGCCGCGATCAGGTCGGGGAGGGTGGCCGGGTCGTGCGACAGGTCGGCGTCCATCTCCACCAGGGCTTCGTAGCCCTGCCCGAGTCCGGTCCGGAACCCATCCCGGTAGGCGCTGCCCAGGCCGCTCTTGGCCGGCCGGCGCATCACTTCGACGCCGCCCAGCTCCGCGGCCAGGGCCTCGGCCAGATCCGCGGTTCCATCGGGGCTGCCGTCGTCGACCACGAGGACGTCGACTTCGCGGGCCGCGGCCCGGATCCGGCGCAACACCTCGGAGATGTTGGCCGCTTCGTCGTAAGTGGGCAGGACCACCAACACCTTCACGACCCCCGAGCCTACTTCCGGGCTGCGTCCAGGCCCGCCGGTACGATCCGGTCGTCGTGGACGAGACTCCAGCTGGGCAACGCCCTCCCATCAGCTTCGCCGCACTTGTCGGCGCCTTCGCCGCCGTGGTGGTGGGCGGCCTGTCCGGGGCGCTGATCGGCTTCGGGCTGGTCAACATCGACTGCCAGGGCGACTGCGGCACCCCCAAGGGGATCGGGGCCGTGATCGGGGGCTTGTTCGGGGCGGTGGGTGTCGCCGTGGTCGCCGTGCTCGTGCTGCGCGCCTTCGCCGAATGGCGCGCCGGCGGCACCCGCCGCAGCTAGCCGGCGAAGGAGAGGCGCCGGAACCCTTCGGCGTAGCGGGTGCCGATCTCCCGGCCCGCCTCCTCGGCCCGCTGGCGGAGGAACTCCCGGAACCACTCCCCCGTCTCGTTGAGCTGGCTCTTGTGGCAGAACAGGGCGTCGATCTTGGTGTCGATGACCTCGGTGATGTCCACCCAGCAGTTGGGTTCCAACGTCCCCGACAGGTAGACGGCCCCTACCTGGTGGATGCCGAGGCCGTCGCGGAGCTGCTCGGGGAAGTAATGGGGGTTGCCGGCTGCCGGGGCCACCGCGTCGAGGGTGGCCCAGCCCGTGACCCGGTGGTCGGCGTGGTTGTAGTAGCGGTCACCGAAGAAGATGGCGGTGGGGTCGGGACAGACCACCACCTCGGGGCGGAGCCGGCGCACCAGCTCGACCAGCCGGGCCCGCAGCGGCCGGCCGTCCTCCAGCTCGCCGTCGTTGTAGTCGAGGTGGAAATGGTCGGCCAGGCCCAGCAGAGCGGCGGCGGCGGCCGTCTCCTCCACCCGGATGCCCGCCAGTTCGTCGGGGTCCTGGGCGGGGTCCGAGGATCCCTTCTCGCCCCGGGTGCAGAGCACCACCCACACCGTGGCCCCGGCCCGGGCCCAGCGGGCCAGCGTCCCGCCCGAGGAGATCTCAGGATCGTCGGGATGGCCGTAGACGGCCAGGACGCTGGAAGGGATCTCCGTCACCTGCATGATCAGGACCTGCGCAGCAGGGACTGGCGGCTGGGGCTGGGGCCCCCGGCCGCATCGCGATGAGCCGCCAGGCGAAGAGCCATCATCACGGGCAGGCTAGTAGCGCGAAGCTTGCGCCGACCACGAACGGGAGGGGAGCGATGAGTGAAGCCAACAAGGAGCTAGTCCGCCGCTATCAGGAGGCAAACGACACCGGAGATCTTGAGGTGGTAGCGGAGATTCTGGCTTCCGATTGGTGGACGAACGGGTGGCCGGAGGGACTCCCCCAGAGCAGCGAGGGCATCGAGCAGCTCACCGGACTGCTCGGCGAGGTCTTCCCCGACGCTCGCTTCGAAACCCATGCCATCTTTGGTGACGGGGACCTCGTTGGCCAGCGCTGGACCTTTGTCGCTACTCACAAGAACGAGTTCATGGGTTTGCCGCCGACCGGCAAAGAGGTTCGGTGTGACGGCGTGAGCATTTTCGAGATCGCCGACGGAAAGATCGTGAAGCACTGGGCTTTCGCCGACGAGCTCTACTTCCTGAGGGAACTCGGCGCCGAGTTTCCCCCCGACTGGATGCTGGTCGGGCACAGGACGACGAGCTGATCCCAGCTTTTTAGGGTCGATCGGGTTCCCGCCACTCGATCGACACGACCTCGACCGGCTCGGTGATGCCCTTCAACGTGACGGTGCGGGGCTCCGAGAGCGGAAACTGACGGAGCGAGGTGACCGTGGCGCGGCTCGCAACCACCTCTCCGGGTCCACCGAGGGCTCCGATGCGGGCCGCCTCGTGCACACCCCGGCCCTGATAGTCGCGGCCCTTCCGCGTCACCTCCGCCTCGTGGAGGCCGATCCGGACGTCGGCGACGTGGCCCTGCTCGCGGCGCTGCGCCGCCAAACGTGCGCTGGATGGCCACGGCACACTCGAGCGCGGCGGCCGGCGCCTCGAAGGCGACGAAGAAGCCGTCGCCCACCTGTTTCATCTCCTCGCCTCCGTGGTGTTGAAAGAGCGACCGCAAGGTCTGGTCGTGCCCACCCAGCAGCCGCTCCCAGACTTCATCGCCCAGAGCCTCGACCAGCACTGTGGACCCGACGATGTCGGTGAACATCAGCGTCCTCCGCTCCCGGCGGGCGGTGGGGAGGTCACGCAGGAGCAGACGGATCCGGGCCGCGTCGTGGCGCGCTCCGGCCGACTCGAAGACGGCCAATGCCTCTCCGAGCCACTCGTGGGCCAGGACGTCCCGGAGGACTTCGGCCCCCAGCAACAGCGCGACGGCCCGGTGGAACGGCGCCTGGGCGTTCTCCGCAGCCAGGGCTTCCTCGAAGCGGTCCGGGGAACCTCCGACCAGGGCTTCGGCGACGGCGAGCCACATGGGGATGTGGCAAAGCTTCTGCACCCCGAGCGTCTCCAGCGCCCGGGCCAGGCTGGCCTCCGCCTCGCCCGTCCGGCCCAGGGCGAGGAGCGCACCGACCCGCTGGAACGCTGCCGGTCCCTTGACGGCCGACGCGATCTCGAGCATCGCCACCGCCGCCCGGTGGAGGCGGGCCTCCGCCTGTTCGAAACGGCCCGCTCGCAACGCCGTCTCCCCCCGGGAGGATTCGGCCACGATGAGGACATCCGGGTCCCCCGGCGGCGAGGGCCAGGGCCTCGGCCAGCAACGGCTCGCCGCTGTCCCAGGCCATGGCGTTCCGAGCCGCTCCCGCCTCCGCCAGGGCGTTGGGCAGGCGGTCGAGCGAGAACCTGCGGCACACGGCGACTGCTTCATCGCTGACCGTCACCGACTCCTCGAGCCGGCCCACGTTGCGCAGCCACCACCCAAGTGAAAGGTCGGCCAGCACGAGGGTGCTGTAGGCGCCGGCCTCCTGGGCCAGAGCCCGGGCGGCCTGCAGCCCATCGGCGGTCCCGCCCGCCAGGAACTCGTAGTTCCCGAGCTCCAGGAGGGCCTGGAGGTGCGACATCTTGAGGCCCTCGGCTCCCGCCACCGCCGCCCACCGGCGGAACATCGCCGCCGCCTCGTCGAAACCGCCGGAGATGGCGACGGCCCGACCGGTGACATCGAGGGCCGAGCAGAGGAGCTCGGCGTCTCCCGCCGTCTCGGCCATGGCGAGGGCCTCCCGCCCTCCCGCGGCGGCCCCCTCGACATCACCCCGCCACAGGGCGACCAGAGCCGACAGGACCGCGAGCCTGACGTGATCGGCTCCGGCTGCCCCCGCCCGGGCGATGAGTGCGTCAGCCTCCTCGAGACGGTTGGCCGGGATGGCGTTGCGGGCCATGCGGAGGAGGCGCCGGGGGTCGACTCCTTGCCTGGCCAGCAGCTCGCGATCGAGCCGAAGCGCTTCCTCCCATCGACCGAGGGCTTCGAGGGCTTCCACCAGGACGTCTCGCGCCTCATCGGCTGTGGTCGACGAGCGGGCCAGTCTGATGCTCCGCTGCAGGATCATCTCGGCCGAGGCCGGGGCGTGCCGGGCGAGGTTGCGTCGAGCCGCCCGGACCAGGAGCTCGCCGGCCCGGTCGCCCTCGTCCGCGCTCTCCCAGTGGTGGGCCTGCTCCTCGAGGCGCTCGGGATCCTCGCCGTGGAGGGCGGCGAGGGTCTCCGCCGCCCGTCGGTGGAGATCGCGCCGATCGTGCGGCGGAACATTCTCCATGACGGCGTCCCGGATGAGCGCATGGCGGAACCCCACCGCGGCGGGACCCGTCTGCTCCAGGAACCCGTCCTCCACCGCGCGCAACAAGGCGGCGGTCACGTCCGACGCGTCGAGACCGGTGAGGGCACTGAGGAGGTGCAGGTCGAAGTGCCCCAGCACGGCCGCCGCCCCCAGCGACGATCGAGTGCCATCTGGGAACCGGTCCAGTTTCTCGCCCGTGATCTCGACGATCGTGCGGGGGATGACGACCGTCGCTTCGGTCGACCAGTGCACGCCGTCGCTCTCCCGGCGCAGCGTGCCGGCCGCCAGATGGGCCGCCAGCATCTCTTCGACGAGCAGGGGAACGCCGTCGGTGCGGGCCAGGAGATCCCGGATGAGCTCCGGGGGGACAGGAGCTTCCAGAACCGCCTCCACCATGTCGATGACGCCCCGTTCGTCGAGGTGGCCGACCTCGAGCAGGCGGGCCTGCCTGGCCCGCCCGAGGGCCCGGACCCGGGCCTCACCCTGACCACGCTCCAGGCTCCGGACGGCTCCCACGATGAGCAAGGGTTCGAATCCGATGGCGGCGGTGGCGTGATTGAGGAAATCGAAGGTCTCCGGATCGGCGGCGTGCAGGTCGTCGAGGATGACGAGCGCGCCTCCGTCGTCCGCCGCCACGAGCAACAGGCGCAGGATTCCCTCGAGCACGAAGAGGCGCATCTGCGCGTCGGGCAGCTCCTGCGGATCGGCGGGCAGGGGCCACTCGGGGAGGAGCTGGTGGAGCCCGAGGGCGAAAGACGCCAGCGCTCGTTCCGGAAGCCCGTTGGACCTCGTCCAGGAGCGGATGGCCTGGGCAAGGACAGCGAAGGCAGGGGAAGCGACGTCCGGGGGAACGGTCCCGGTGAGGACGCTCATGTCGCGCCCCAGTGCCTCCTGGCGCGCTTCCCGCAACAGTCTGGTCTTGCCCGAACCCGCTTCCCCGAGGAGAAAGAGACATCCGCCCCGGCCGGCACGGGCTTCGTCGAGCGCATGCCGGATCGTCTCGAGCTCACCGTCCCGCCCGACCACGATGGGAGAGCGCACGCACGAATACTGCCAGGGGCGACGGGTCCTGGCCCGCCGCGGCCCGCGCTCACTCAGGGCAGTTTGCTCACCCGCCAGCCCCGCCTCCGGCCAGGGCGGCCACCAGGCGGTCGAAGGCACCCTGGAGCCCGAGGGCGCCGGCCAGGTCGGCCGCCTCGGGGACGATCCCGCCCCGGGGCCGGGTGAGGTCCACGTCGGGGAGGGGAAGGTCCCGGGGGATGGCCACCACCTGGCGGGCCCGCTCCACGTAGTCGAGGGCACCGGCCACCCGGGACAGGGCGCCGGCGCCGGGCTCGGCCCGGGCCGCGGCCATGATCCCGTCCAGGTCGCCGTGGGCTTTCACCAGGGCGGCCGCCGTCTTGTCGCCGACGCCTTTCACCCCGGGCAGCCCGTCGGAGGGGTCGCCCCGCAGGACGGCGTAGTCGGCGTAGGCCCGGCCCGGGATGCCGTAGCGGCGGGTCACCTCCGCCTCGTCCACCACCAACAGCTCGCTGACCCCCTTGATGGGATAAAGGATGTAGACGTCGGGGTCGGCCACCAGCTGAAAGAGGTCGCGGTCGCCGGAGACCACCGCCACCGGGCCGTGGCCGGCGGCGACCTCCCGTTCCGCCAGGGTGCCGATCACGTCCTCGGCCTCGTAGCCGGCGTGGCCGACGACGGGAACGCTGAGGCCACCCAGGAGAGCGAAGCAGAAGGCGGCTTGGCGGCCCACCTCGTCGTCGGCCGCGGCCTGCGGCGGGGCGGGTGCTACCCGGGCCGCCTTGTACTCCGGCACCAGGTCGACCCGCCACGCCGGCCGCCAGTCCTCGTCGGTGGCCACCGCCAGGCGGTCGGGGTCGTGGTCGTTGACCAGGCGGGCCAGCATGCCGAAGAAGCCGTGGACGGCGTTGACCGGACGCCCGTCCGGCGCCCGCACCGAATCCGGCGTCGAGAAGAACGCCCGGTAGAGCAGGCTGGACCCGTCGACGAGCAGTGTCAGCTGGGAGGTCAGCCTTCAACCACTTTGTCGAGGGCGGCGATGGCCCGCTCCAGGTCGGCGTCGTCGACGTCCTTGTGGGTCACGAAGCGCACGGTGGCCTGGTCGATGGTCCCGGCCCGGATGCCCAGGGCGGCCAGGCGGTCGAGGAGGTCGGCGGGCAGGGTGACGGAGGCGGCGCACACGATGTTGGTCTGCACCTCGTCGGGCTCCACGCTGCCGGGGAAGCGCTCGGCCAGTGCCTCAGCCAGGCGCCGGGCCCGGACGTGGTCCTCGGCCAGGCGGTCAACCATGGTCAGGGCCACGAGGCCGGCGGCGGCGATGATCCCCGCCTGGCGCATGGCGCCGCCGAGGCGGGCCCGGTGCTCCCGGGCCTCCTCCACCAGCGCGGCGGGGCCGGCCAGGAGCGATCCGACGGGCGCGGCCAGACCCTTGGACAGGCAGAACATCACCGTCTCCGCCGGGGCGGTCAGCTCCGGCGCCGGGACGCGCAGCGCCACGGCGGCGTTGAAGATCCGGGCCCCGTCGCAGTGGAGCGGCAGCCCGTGCTCGGCGCCGGCGGCGGCCAGGGCCTGCACCTGCTCCGCCGGCAGGGGCCGGCCGGAGGCGGGCATGTGCGTGTTCTCGATGGTGACCAGAGACAGCGGCGGCAGGTGGTGGGCGGGCCCGGCGGCGGCGTGGTGGACGGCGGCGGCGGTGAAGGAGCCGCCGGCGTCGGGCAGGGCCCGCAACTGGACCCCGGCGTTGAGGGCGGCGGCGGCCGCCTCGTACTGGCGGATGTGGCAGCGCGCCGGGCAGAGCACCTCGGTGCCGGGCTTCGCCAGCAGGCGCAGGGCCAGCTGGTTGCCCATCGTCCCCGACGGGACGTAAAGGGCCGCCTCCTTGCCCACCATCGATGCGGCCAGCTCCTGGAGCTGGTTGACGGTGGGATCCTCGCCGTAGCAGTCGTCGCCCACCTCGGCCTCGTACATGGCCTGGCGCATGGCCGGGGTCGGCGTGGTCACCGTGTCCGAGCGGAGGTCGACGCTGCCGTCGGGCGAGGGCATCAGGTCGGAGGAGTGGTCCGGGTGAGGGAACGGGGCCGGTCCGGCGGCCGGGCGTGGTCGGGATTGGCGGGCCGCATCAGGCCCTCCTGGACGGCGGAGACGGCCAGGCCGCCGTCGGCCCGGAAGATCGCGCCGTAGGCCAGGCCCCGGGCCCCCGAGGCCGACGGGCTGGCCTGGCTGAACAGCAGCCACTCGTCGGCCCGGAAGGGCCGGTGGAACCACATGGCGTGGTCCAAGCTGGCCACGATCAGGGACCCGTCCCAGAAGTTCTGGCCGTGGGGAGCGAGGGCGCTGTCGAGGAGGGTGTAGTCGGAGGCGTAGGTCACCACGCAGGCGTGGAGCAACCGGTCATCGGGCAGGCGCCCGTCGGCCCGGATCCACACCTGCTGGCGCGGCGGATGGGGCGACATCGTCACCCAGTGGGGCGGCTCCACGTAGCGCAGGTCGATGGGGCGGGGCCGCTCAGCCCAGGCCGGGGCCATCCACTTGCACTCCGAGGCCCAGTGCGACCAGGTGGGCAGGGACTCCGGGTCGGGCGCCTCGGGCATCTCCGACTGGTGCTCGTAGCCCTCCTCCTCGACCTGGAAGGAGGCCTGGAGATTGAAGATCGCCTTGCCGTGCTGGATGGCCACCACCCGCCGGGTGGTGAACGACTTCCCGTCGCGGATGCGGTCGACCTCGTAGACGATGGGCACCCGGGTGTCGCCCGGCCGCAGAAAGTAGGCGTGGAGGGAGTGGACGATCCGCTCCGGGTCCACGGTCCGTCCCGCCGCCACCAGGGCCTGGCCCGCCACCTGACCCCCGAAGACGCGCTGGCGCTCCTCGTCCGGGCTCACGCCCCGGAACAGGTTGACCTCCAGCGGCTCGAGGTCGAGCAGGGCGACGAGGTCGTCGAGCGCGGTTCCCACAGCGGGGAATCCTAGGGGGAGGGTCGCTAGCCTCCCGATGTGGGCACCGAGGCCACCTCCGTCCGCCACTTCCTGGGCGTCGACTGGACACCGAACCGCACCCGGCCGCCGGACCTGGAGGCGTGGCCCTTCAACATCCCGGCCGTGGCCCAGATGATCGACGACGGGGGCCTCGACCTCCCGGCCGGCGTCACCTTCCTGGTGGGCGAGAACGGCAGCGGCAAGAGCACCCTGGTCGAGGCGCTGGCCGGCATCTACCCCCGCCACGGGTTCGAGGCCTCGTTCGCGGGGGTCCTCGGAGCGTCCTCCAGCGATGAGGACTCCCCCCTGCGGTGGCACCTCCGGCCCCGGGTCCAGCACATGGCGTCCCGGGCCGGCTTCTTCCTCCGGGCCGAGACCATGCACGGCTACTTCGCCGCCATCGACTCGGACCCCGACACCACCCGGCGCAGCGCCTGGGCGGGAGAGAAGCTCCAGCACCGCTCCCACGGCGAGTCGTTCCTGACCGTGCTGCGGGACAGGTTCACCGACGTCGGGGTGTACTTCCTCGACGAGCCGGAGGCGGCCCTGTCCTTCCGGGCCTGCCTCGCGCTGCTCGCCCTGCTCGACCTCATGGCCCGGGAAGGGAGCCAGGTGGTGGTGGCCACCCACTCCCCCCTCCTGGTCACGCTGCCCGGCGCCACCCTCCTCGAGCTGGGCGACTGGGGCATCCGCACCGCCTCGTCCTACGAGGACCTCGACCTCGTCCAGACCTGGCGGTCCTACCTCGAGGCCCCCGAGCGTTTCCTCCGCCACCTACTGGACGATTGACAGGTCGTCCTCGTCGTCGCACTCGCAGTCGCACCGGGACCAGATGCGCACGTAGTCGACGTACTGGCTGGAGTAGTAGGGCCACTGCCCGCACCGTGAAGCTGCATCGATGACCTGGGCTTCGATCATCGTGTAGAAGGCGCCTCCGTCGTTCATGAAATGGGCGCCGGTCGGGGTCCGCCGGCGTTCCACGCCGTCGACGTACCAGATGGTCTCCTCCGGGCCCCAGGCGGCGGCGAAGACGTGGAAGCCGGCCGAGAAGTCGGGCCCGGTGAAGTACCCCTTGTCCCGGCGGTAGTCGCCCCGCTGCTCCCAGTGGATGGTGAGGTCGGCCCGGTCCCGGTCGTCGCCGTAGACCTCCACCACGTCGAGTTCCGGCGGCCAGGATTCGTTGTCCGGCTTGGCCCAGAAGGCGCCCCGGGCGCCCTTGCAGCCCGCCATGCGGATGCTCGCCTCCCAGTACCCGTAGAGCTGGGAGAACCGGGTCCGGCTGTTGATGCAGCCCACGCTGAAGGGCATGCCGCCCTGGGGCCGGCGCTCGATGCGCTGCTCGAGGACGCCGTCGCCCACGATGTTGTGATCGGGGTCGCAGTAGCCCACCGTGTTCCCCGACACCTCACCCCAGCCGAACCCGCTCGACCATTTGGTTCCGGTCCAGCGCATCCCCGTCGAAGTCGTCCTCGAACGTCAGCTGCCAGGCTCCCTCGGGTTCGCCGTAGGGCGTGACCTCCACGGCGGGCGACTCGGCGCTCGCCACCCACGGGAACCGTTCCTCCCGTCATCGAGGAGAACCGACGCCAGAGCCATGATGGGGATCGTGCCAGCAGCCATCCCGGGATCACACCAGGGCTGGAGGCCCGGCCCAAGAACCGTTGAGGCAACCGTTGGGTTCGGATCGGCCCCGGGTCAGGGTCAGACGGGCACCCGTCGGGCCCAGCCGTCATCCCCAGCTCCTCGAACTGCCGTCGGGCTGACCCGAAGAGCGCTGCCGCCCGGTCGTCGTCGCCGGGGCTTCCGCGGCGGCGATACATGAGCGCCTCGTCGTGGTCGGTGATGGCCAGCAGCGGGGCGGCGCCGTGCTCGGCCAGGACACGGCGGGCGTCGGCGAAGTACGAGGTGGCGTCGTCGTAGCGCGCCTGGAGGACGCGCAGGCGGGCCAGCGACAGGCGGGCGTCGACCTCGATGTCGCGGAAGTCGGGGACGATCACCTTGTCCTGCAGGGCCCGCTCAATGGCTTCGGCGTGGTCGAGCCGGTCCAGCAGCCACAGGGTCTCGGCGGCATAGGCGGCGGCGTGGGGGTAGTGGTGGGACCACCCTGGGGCCTGGTCCAGCCATGGCACCAGACTGCTCCAAGAAGCCGAGCGCCTCGTCCCGCCGGCCCAGCCGGGCGGCCGTGCGGGCGCAGATGGCCAGGGCGGGGCCGAGGGCCCAGGCCTGTCCGGGAACCAGGCTTGGCAGCAGCGACTCGAAGACCGCCGCCTCCCGCTCGAGGGCCTCCTCGTCGTCCAGGAACGCAGTCAGCATCTCGTGGGCGTGCAGCATCCCGAACATCGGCGGCCCGCCGCCGGAGAGCCGTTCCGCCTCCCCCAAAGCCCTGCGCCCCTCGTCAAGGCGCCCCAGCGAGAGCTGGGAGAAGGCCACGGCCATGAAGCAGCGGGCCGCCCGGATCGTCTGGCCCCTGGCCAGCGAGGCCTCCGCCTCCGCCTGGCTCAGGGGGAGGCAGCGGGCGAACTCCCCGGCGAAGCAGAGCAGGATGGAGAAGTTCCGGCTGCTGGCCAGGGCCTCGGCCCGGGAGGCGAGCGGGGTCTCCAACCCGCCGAAGGCGGCTGGGTCGGGATTGCTGGCCCGGATGATCCGGGCCGCCTCCCAGCGGTCCGGAGTGTCGAGGGGGATGCCGGGACGATCCACGCTCTGCCATTCCTGGCGCTGATGGTCCAGCATGACCAGGAACGCCCAGGTCAGATCCCGCCGGTCGCCGGCGTGGACCAGACCCTGGCGGGCGAGTTCCCAGGCCCGGGGGTTGTTGCCGCCCGCGCCCATGGCCACGGCCGCCCCGGCCAGGTACTCCGCCGCCGCCTCGGGCCCTTCCGTGGCCGCGATCGCCTCACCGGCACGTCCCGCCACCTCCGCACCCTGGTCCACCGACAGGCTCCAGATGAGCGCCATCCCCCGGCGGGCCAGTAGCCGGGGCCGCCGGGGGTCGTCGTCGGCCATCAGGTCGAGGCCCATCCGCAGGAAGTTGGCCGCCTCGGCCTGCCCCCCCGTGGCCTCGGCGTGGGTGGCCGCGGCCAGGGCGGCCTCCACGCCGCGCTCGGAGCGGCCCAGGGCGCGGCTGCGGTGGTACTGGGCGGCGATCTCTCCCGAGGAAGCGGCGTCCGTCGTCGCTCCGGCGGCGCCCTCCAGCGCCTCCGCCACCTGCCGGTGGAGCCGGACCTGGCGGGACGGGCTGAGCCCGGCGTAAAGGGTGTGGCGGATCAGGGCGTGGGCGAAGGCGTAGCTGTCGGAGGCGCCGGCGGGATCGAGCAACTGGGCGGCGAGCGCTTCGTCGATGGCGTCGAGAGCGGCGTCCTCGGCCAGACCGGCGGCGCCGGCCACGACGTCCAGGCGGAACGGACCCTCGAAGGCACAGGCGGTACCCAGGAGACGGTTGGCCACGGGCGAGAGGCGGGCCAGGCGTCGCTCCACGACCTCCCGGACGCCCTCGGGGATGCCCAGCTCGTCGACCGGGACGTCGGACGTCCAACGCCCGTCCGGCCCCCGCTGGATCCTGCCCTCGTCGACGAGGTGGCGGAGGACTTCCGAGATGAAGAACGGGTTGCCGGCGGTCTCGGTGGCGATGGTGGTGGCCATGGCCCGGGAGACATCGTGCTCGGCCAGCGCCTCGAGCAGGATCCCGACCGCTTCGGCCGGCAGGCCCTCGAGCCGGATGCGCTCGTACTCCGTTTCCCGGCGCAGCGCACCCAGCACGACGCTGAGCGGATGGTCGCGGCCGGTCTCGGCGTCCCGGTAGGTGCCGACCACGAGGAAGGTGTGACCCGCCGCCTGCCGGGCGAGGTGGCGGAGGGCGTCGATCGTGCCCTGGTCCGCCCAGTGGAGGTCGTCGAGGCAGACGAGGAGGGGGGCCCGGCCGGCGCGGGCCACGATGAGCCGGGTCAGGGAGTCGAGGAGGCGGAACCGCTCCTCCTGCGGCTGGAGCGCCACGGGCTCGGGCAATCCCGGGAGTGCCTTGCGGAGGCTGGGTTCGAGCTGGGCCAGGGGCGGCCCGCCCGTCCCCAGGTCGACCTGGAGTTCGTCGGCCTCGGCGACCAGGGCGAGGGTCTCGAGCATCTCGGCGAAAGCCGAGTACGGCGGCATCCACTCGCCCTCATAGCAATGCCCCCAGAGCACCTCGGCGCCTTGTTCCCGGGCGCCCTCGGCCAACTCTTCGACGAGACGGGTCTTCCCGATGCCCGGCTCGCCCGCCACCAGAACCAGCCCGCCCCGGCCGGCGGCGGCCTCCGACCACCGCTGGCGCAGCCGGTCCAGCTCGGCCTGGCGGCCCACAAAGGGAAGCCGGCTGGGGACGACGGCACCTCCCTCGGGCCCGAAGTGCACGGCGAAGGCAGAGATGGGCTGGGGCACGCCCTTCAGATCGACCTTGCCGAGATCAGAGAAGGCGAAGTCGGGCCGGCCCATCAGCAGGCCGGCGACGACGTCGGTGCAGACGATCTGGCCGGCGTCCGCCCAGTCGCACAGCCGCCGCGCCACCACAACGGGGAGTCCGAAGTAGTCCGCCGCTTCCTTCAGGGTCTCGCCTGCGTTGAGGCCGACCCGGATGGCGAGGTGCTCCCCGCGCACCGGCCGGCGGCCGGCGTGCTGCATGGCGATCGCGCACCGCACGGCGTCGGCCGCCGAGGCAAAGGCGACCATCAGACCGTCGCCCAGCCACTTCACCTCTTCGCCGCAATGAGCTGAGGCGGCTTCGGCGAGCAGGTCGTGATGAGCGCGGAAGATCCGCTGGGCGTCCTCGTCACCAGCTCGGGCCAGCAGCTCCGTCGACCCCACAAGGTCGGTGAACAGGATCGTCACCACCCCGGATCCTTCGGCCATACCCCCAGTGTGGCGCGCCGCAGTGGGCTCTGCCGCCCCCTACCGGTGTTCCAGGAGCCAGAGATTCTTGGATTCGGACACGAGCAGGATGTCGCAGGAACCGACGGGGAAGAAGGCGCCGCCTTCCCGGTTGTCGCTGGGCATCGACTCGCGGAAGACGGACGGCTGGGCGATGAGATCGACCAGGTCGAGGAGGTCGCCTTCGTTCTCGTACACCCGGATGCTGGAGTGGTTGGCCACGGCCAGCAGGCGGCCGTCGGGGGACACGGAGCCCATGGACGGGTTGCTGATCTCGGGCAGCGCCCCCACCAGCACGGGCACGTTGACGGTGAGCGGGAGCGGCTTGGTCAGGAACCGGTAGATGCGGGCCGGGGACGTCTTCGAGATCAGCGCCAGGTCGTTGTCGAAGACGAAGAGCGTCTCGGAGTTCCACTGGCCGTCGGGGTAGGCGATGGTGTAGCGGCCGATGAGCTGGGCCGGCCCCGGCTGGCTGGGGTCGGGTTCGGCCACCTGGTAGAGAGTCCGGTTCCCAAGGAAGGCGTTGCCGCGGTTCTCGAGGATCCACAGGGTCCCGGGACCCGTGCCGGCCCGGGTGTAGGCCACGTCCTCCCAGTCCGAGTTGGAGGTGCCGGGGACGGGGAACTCGTTGATGGCCACCTCACCGCCGCCCGAGGTGGGCGGGCGGAAGGCGTACAGCGAGGCGGGGTTCCCGGAGTCCCGGACGCCCCAGGCCCAGCCCGGGTAGCGGCTGCTGCCCACCAGGCCCGACATCTCGGCGTAGCCGTGGGGCAGCGTGCCCACCACCTCGGCTGGCCGCCAGTCCGGCGGGTCGCAGTCGGTCGCGGGCGGGCGGGTGGTGGTCGTCGTCGGAGGCCAGGTGGTGGTCGTGGTCGGAGGCCGGGTCGTGGTGGTCGGCGCCTGGGTGGTGGTGGTGGCGCCTGTTTCCACCACCAGTTGGGGTCGCTCCGCCTCGGCGCCCTCCCGGGAACGGGCAGCGAAGGAGTCGGCAGAGGACGACACCAGCACGAGGTCGACGGTTCCCGCGCCGGGGACGGCCGAGCTCACGTCGTACTCCACCCATCCCTTGGCCACGTCGCCCAGATCGGCGATGGCGCCGCCCACCGGGCCGGGCCGGTTCTCCCAGTTGAGCCCGCCCTCGTTCCAGGCGGCGGTGACCGGGAAGACACCCGGTCCGTCGTCGGTGTCGTTGGTGACGAACAGCCGCAGCGTGGCCCGGCGCACGGGGCCGGCCAGCCCTCCCACCGCGAAGCGCAGGTAGCTCTCCATCGGCGGGTCGGGGGCGCCCTGGGCGTAGAGCGTCGTGGACGCCCCGTAGTTCGTCGTCGGATGGTTGGCGTCCACCTGGGCGTCGGCCACGGGGGTGAACGTCGCCGACGCCGCGGGTGGCGAACCCACCTCCAGCACGAGTTCCGGGTCGTTGCCGTCCGCTTCCCGGGAGGAGAAGTCGGCGCCGTCGTTGGAGTCCGGCACCAGGGCCAGCCCGAGCGGACCGGCGCCGGTCACCGCCGCCGTCACGTCCCAGGTGGTCCACGTCCCGCTGCGCACCGAACCCACGTCGGCCACCAGGCCACCCAGGCGCCCGGGACGCTGCGACCAGCTGAGCGTCCCCTCGACCCACCCGGCCGCCGCCGCGTAGACCTCGGGCCCGTTACCGCTCCCGTCCACGGCGAAGAGCCGCAGCGTGGCCCGCTGCACCGTCCCGGGCAACGCCGGCACCGAGAAATGGAGGAAGGCCTCTTTCCCGGGCGAGCCGTCAACCTCGAGGGTGTCGGCAGCACCCTCGAGGCTGTCGGGGCTGGCCTCCACGGCGGTGGCGTCACCGGCCACCGCCACGGTCAGGCTCTCAGCCCCGGCTGGGGTCCCGGCGAAGGGCACCAACGGGCTGGCCGCCACCAGGGCGAGCAGCAGAGCTGCGCCCGCCGCCCGGGCGCGGCCGCGCCGCGCTCGAGAACGTGCGTCCATCGGAGGTCCTCCCCAGCGTTCGGCACGGCACGGACCCGCGGGGTGTTGGGGGCGGGAACGGACGGGCCCGGGCGGCAGTCCGGTAAACACCGGAATGCCGGGAAATGGCTACCACGTTACGTGATAGGAGTTTGACGGAGAGTGGGAAGATCCTCCGTTAAAGCTCTGTAAAGCCGATTTCGCCTAACCGAAGAAGCCTGGTCCTACCGAAGAAACCTGGCCCTATCCGAAGAAAACCGAGGCGACGTCGTAGATGCGCCGGTCGACCGTCTTCAACTCCTTCACGGCCTCCTCGATGGGCACCCGCAGGATGTCGGGGCCACGCAGGGCCACCATGATGCCGAAGTCGCCCTCGTGGACGGCGTCGATCGCTTCCACCCCGAAACGGGTGGCCAGCACCCGGTCGTAGGCCGTGGGGGTTCCGCCCCGCTGGACGTGGCCGAGGATGGTGACCCGGGTCTCGAAGCCGGTGCGGCCCTCGACTTCGGTCTGGAGCAGGCTGCCGATCCCGCCCAGGCGCTCGTGGCCGAACTGGTCGACCTCTGCCTCCTGGGTGACCAGCGTTCCCTCCTTGGGCTGCGCGCCCTCCGCCACCACCACGATCGAGAACCGGGCACCCCGCATGTGCCGGTGCCGGATGCGGTCGCAGACCTCGTCGATGTCGAAGGGATCCTCGGGGATGAGGATGACGTCGGCGCCTCCGGCCATGCCCGCGAAGGTGGCGATCCAGCCGGCGTGGCGGCCCATGACCTCCACCACCATGACCCGGTCATGGCTCTCGGCCGTCGTGTGGAGGCGGTCGATGGCGTCGGTCACGATCTGCACGGCGGTGTCGAACCCGAAGGTGAAGTCGGTGGCCGACAGGTCGTTGTCGATGGTCTTGGGGACCCCCACGATCCGCACGCCCTCGTCACCTAGCTTGGCCGCCACGCCGAGGGTGTCCTCGCCGCCGATGGCCACCAGGGCGTCGATACGCTCCCGGCGCAACGTGTCCAGAGCCCGGCGCACCCCGTCCTCCGTCTTGTAGGGGTTGGTGCGCGACGTGCCCAGGATGGTGCCGCCCCGGTGGAGGATGCCGCGGGTGGAGGCGATGGTGAGATCCACCATCTGGGTCTCGACCACACCCCGCCAGCCGTGGCGGAACCCCACGAGGTTGTGGCCGTAGACCCCTTCGCCCTTGCGTACCACGGCCCGGATCACCGCGTTCAACCCCGGGCAGTCACCGCCTCCGGTCAGGACACCGATCCGCATAGGTTGCTCCTCGTGGCCTGGCTAGCCTTCCGGGCCAGCTTAGGACGCCTCTAGGAGGCTTATGCCTGCTGTGATCGCTGTCGATGCGGGAACCACCGGGGTGCGCAGCTTCGCCGTCGACGAGGCCGGCCGGCCCCTGGGGTTTTCTTACCGGGAGCTGACGCAGTACTTCCCCCGGCCCGGCTGGGTGGAGCACGACGCGGCCGAGATCCGCGACGCGGTGGTGTCCACCCTGGCCGAGCTGGCCAAGCGCCTGGAGGACGACGGCGTCACGGTGGCCGCCGTGGGCATCACCAACCAACGCGAGACGGTGGTGGCGTGGAACCGGCGCACGGGCGAGCCCCTCCACCGGGCGCTGGTGTGGCAGGACCGCCGCACCGCCGCCCGCTGTGAGGAACTGCGGGACCGGGGGCTCGAGCCGATGGTGCGCCGGACCACCGGCCTCGTGCTCGACCCCTACTTCTCCGCCACCAAGATGGAGTGGCTGCTGACCGAAGGCGGGTTGGAGGCGTCCGGCGATCTGGCGCTCGGGACGGTGGACGCCTGGGTGGCCTGGAACCTGACCGGCGGCGCTGACGGGGGCGCCTTCGTCACCGACCCCGGCAACGCCAGCCGCACCCTGCTCTTCGACATTGGCGCTCTCGCCTGGTCCGACGAGCTCTGCGCCATCTTCGGGGTGCCCCCCGCCTGCCTCCCCGAGGTGGGCCCCTCCAGCGGGCGCCTGGGCGTGACGGTTCCGGGCGCCGCCGGCGGGCTGGCCGTACCGGTGGCGGGCATCGCCGGCGACCAGCAGGCGGCCCTCTTCGGCCAGGCCTGCTTCTCCCCGGGCATGACCAAGAACACTTATGGAACAGGCTCTTTCGTGCTCATGAACCTCGGCCCGTCCCTCCCCGACCCGGTCGAGGGCCTGCTGACCACGGTGGCCTGGGACCTGGGCGACCGGGGCGGGGTGGCCTATGCCCTGGAGGGGGCGATCTTCGTGACCGGGGCGGCCATCCAGTGGCTGCGGGACGGGCTCGGCGTCATCACCGAGGCGGCCGAGACGGGGCCACTGGCGGAGACGGTGACCGACACCGAGGGCGTCTACCTGGTCCCCGCCTTCACCGGGCTCGGTTCCCCCTACTGGGATCCCCACGCCCGGGGGGCGCTCCTCGGCCTCACCCGGGGCGTCGGGCGGGCGCAGGTGGCCCGGGCGGCGGTGGAAGCCATGGCCCACCAGACCCGCGACGTGGTCGAGACCATGGCGGCGGCCGGGGGCACCGCCATCTCGGAGCTGCGGGCCGACGGCGGTGCGGCCGTCATGGACGTGCTGTGCCAGTTCCAGGCCGATCTCCTGGGGGTGCCGGTCCGCCGGCCGGCGGTAGCGGAGACGACGGCGCTGGGCGCCGCCTACCTGGCCGGCCTGGCTGAGGGCGTGTGGTCCAGCACCGACGAGGTCGCCGGCCAGTGGCTGTGCGACGCCGAGTTCACCCCCGTCATGCGGGAGGTGGAGGCCAACCGCCGCCAGGCCGCCTGGCGCCGGGCCGTCGACCGGGCCCGCGCCTTCCCGGGCCCGGGGGCCGGGGGTGTCCCCCGTGCGACGGGTTAGCCCGTCGCCGCTTCCGGAGTCTTGGAGGAGGACGCGTAGCGGCCGGCGTACTCCTGGCCGGTGAGGCGCTGGATCTCGGACATCACCGTGTCGGTGACATGGCGCAGCACCAGGCGCTCCCGGTCGCGGCCGGCGTACTCGGAGAAGTCGAGCGGGGGGCCGAAGCGGATCGTGATCCGGGAGAAGGGGCGGGCGATGAGGGTGCCGATGGGCTGCGCCTCCCGGGTGCCGATGATCCCGACGGGGACGACGGGAGCGCCGGTGCGCAGGGCGAGCATGGCCACGCCGGTGTGACCCCGGTGCAGGCGCCCGTCCTTGGAGCGTGTCCCCTCCGGGTAGATGCCGAACAGCTTGCCCTCGTCGAGCACGGCGGCGGCCGAATCGAGGGCGCGGCGCCATTCGGACCCCGCGCCCCGCTGCAGCGGGATCTGGCCGATGGCCCGGAAGAACCAGGCTGTCCGCCGGTTCTCGAAGTACTCGGCCTTGGCCACGTAGGTCAGGCGCCGACGCAGGACGGCGGGGAGGAACAACGAATCGCAGAAGGCGCCGTGGTTGGACGCCAGGATGGCGGCGCCCCGGGCCGGTAGATGCTCCCGCCCCTCCACCTTGACCCGGTAGAAGACGCGCAGGACGGGCGTCAGGACCAGCTTCACCGCCCACCAGTACATGGACCTCCCCTCCCCGTTCACCCAGAGTACTTCTGCGGTCCCTTGACACCGACGCTGAGCGGCCGTCACCCTGGTGTGTGGGGGCGACACGGCACTCGTGTCGAGACGGGAGCAGTCTTGAGTCGTCGATGGGCGCCGGTCGTCATGACCCTCGCCGTTCTCGCTCCCGTCCCCGCCCTCTCCGCGGAACCCACTTCCGGCTACGTCGTGATGCTGGACGCCGGAACCGGCGATCCGGGTGCGGTGGCCGCCGAGCAGGCGGCGGCCCTCGGTTTCGCCGTCGGTTACGTGTACCGCTCGGCCCTGACCGGCTACGCCGCCGACCTGACCACCTCGGACCTGGGCGCCCTGCGGGCGGACCCCCGGGTCGTGGCCATGGAGGCCGTCCGGCCCCTGGCCGGCACCGCGGCAATGCCCCCCGGAATCGACCGCATCGACGCCGACCTGTCGGTCACGGCCGGCATCGACGACGCCGACCGGCCCCGGATCAACGCCGACGTCGCCGTGATGGACACGGGCATCGACAAGGACCATCCCGACCTCAACGTGGCCGGCGGCTTCAACTGCGCCAAGGGCCGCGGCGTTGACGACCCTCTGGGCCACGGCACCCACATCGCCGGGATCGTGGGCGCCCTGGACGACGGCCAGGGCGTCGTGGGGGTTGCCCCCGGGGTCCGCCTGTGGGCGGTCCGGGTGCTCGACGACGACGGCCGAGGCACCACCAAGGAGCTCCTCTGCGGGGTGGACTGGGTGACGTCGACCCGCCTCGACTCCGACCCGGACAACGACATCGACGTGGCCAACCTGTCGCTGGGCGGCGAGGGCGGCGACGACGGCCAGTGTGGTCAGGCGGACGGCGACTTGCTCCATCAGGCCATCTGCCGTTCGGTGGCCGCCGGGGTGACGTACGTGGTGGCGGCCGGCAACGACAGTGCCGACGCCGCCCATTACACGCCGGCGGCCTACGACGAGGTCATCACCGTGTCGGCCCTGGCCGACTCCGACGGCCGGCCCGGAGGCCTGGGCGGCCCACCCGCCTGCCGGGACGACGCCGACGACACGCTGGCCAACTTCTCCAACCACGGGCCCGACATCGACGTGATCGCCCCCGGGGTGTGCGTGCTGTCGACCGTGCCCGTGGACGGCAAGGTGTCCAACACCCAACGGGGCTACGGCGTCCTCACGGGCACGTCCTTCGCCGCCCCCCACGTGGCCGGCGCCGCCGCCCTGTGGCTGGCCGGCCATGCGGGCGCCGCCCCGGCCCAGGTCCGCCAGGCGCTGGTGGCGGCGGGCAACGCCGACTGGGACGCCACCGAGGACCGCGACGGCATCAAGGAACCGCTCCTCGACGTGTCGCCCTTCTAGACCGGCAAATTGACCGGTCGGTCAAGGGATTCCTAGCCTGAGACCGTGACGATGGCTCTTCGCCTGGCGGCTCATCGCGGATGAAGCGCAAGCTCACCCAGCGCGGACGGGAACGGCGGGCCCAGCTCATGGAACGGGCCGCCGGCCTCTTTGCCGCCCAGGGCTACCACCCGACGTCAGTGTCCGACGTGGTCGAGAGCCTGGGCGTGGGCAAGGGCGTCTTCTACTGGTACTTCGAATCCAAGGAAGACCTCTTCAAGGAGATCCTCTCCTCCGCCCACCACGAGCTGCGCCGGCGCCAGCAGGCCGCCATCGGGGACGAGCCCGATCCGCTGCGCCGCATCGAGCTGGGCATGCGGGCGTCCATGGGCTGGTTCGCCGAGAACCGCCACCTGTTCAACCTGTTCGGGTTCGCCGCCACCGAGGAGCGCTTCCGGCCCGTCCTGCGCCAGAACGAGGAGGTGGCGGTGGCCGATGTGGTCAAGCACCTCAAGGACGCCATGGCCGAGGGCCACATCCCCGACGGCGACCCGGCCGTGCTGGCCCACGCCTTGATCGGCGCCGGCCGCCACCTGGCCCGCACCTACCTGTACGAGGCCAACGAACCCGCCGACGCGGTGGCCGACGCCGCCGTGAGCTTCACGCTCTACGGGGTCAACGGCCGACCGGACGGGGAGCCGGTCAGGCCATCGCCAGGACCAGCGAGGAGGTCTCGCTGACGAGATCCCCGGGGGGACACGGCCGGCCGCAGAGGTAACCCTGCACGGCGTCGCAGCCGAGCTCGCGGAGCTTGCGGAGCTGGTCCGGAGTCTCCACCCCCTCAGCCACCACCTCCAGCTTGAGGGCCTGGGCGAGGCCGATCACGGCGGCCACGATGGCCTCGTCCTCGGGGTCGTCCGCCAGTCCGTTCACGAACGAGCGGTCCACCTTGAGGACGTCGACGGGGAACCGCTTGAGGTAGCCCAGCGACGAGTAGCCGGTCCCGAAGTCGTCCACCGACAGGCGCACGCCCAGCGCCTTCAGCGCCCGCAGCGTCTCCACCGTCGCCTCAGCTTCCTCCATGAGGACGCTCTCGGTGATCTCGAGGCAGAGGGCGTCGCCGGACAGGCCGGCGGCGGCCAGGGCGCCCGCCACCACCTGGACCAGGTCCGGGTCTCCGAACTGGCGAGCGGACAGGTTGACCGACACCCGGAGCGCCGGGCGACCCCCGGCCCGCCAAGCCGCCAGCTGGGTGCAGGCCTCGCCGAGCACCCACTGGCCGAGGGGGAGGATCAGTCCGCTCTCCTCGGCCACGGGGATGAATTCGACCGGGCCGACCGGGCCGCGCCCCGGCCGCTCCCAACGCAACAGCGCTTCGACGGCCACCACCTCCCCGTCGGCGAGGCGCACGATGGGCTGGTAGTGGAGGCGAAGCTGCTCACTGGCGATCGCCGTCCGCAGATCCCGTTCCATCTCCAGGCGGTCGAGCATCCGTTGGCGCATGGCGTGGTCGAAGATCTCGATCCGGGAGCGGCCCCGCTCCTTGGCCCGGTACATGGCGACATCGGAGTCCCGCAGCATCTCCTCGGCGACGGCTCCGATATCGCCGTGGACGATGCCGATGCTGGCCGTGACGACCGCCTCCCCACCCGCCAACAGGAGCGGCTCGGCGACGGCGCGGGCGATGCGCTCGGCTACGGCGAACGCCTCGCCGCAGTCGGTCTCCTCGCAGATGACCACGAACTCGTCGCCGGCCAGCCGGCCCACCGTGTCCGGGGTCCGGACCGCGGCCCGCAGTCGCTGGGAGATGAGGATCAGCGCCTCGTCCCCGGTCGCGTGTCCGAGCGAGTCGTTGACCACCTTGAACCGGTCGAGGTCGATGAAGAGCACCGCCGTCGGGACGCCCGACCGGCCCACGCGGGCCAGGGCCTGCTGCAGGCGGTCGAGGACCAGCGTCCGGTTGGGCAGGCCGGTGAGGGGATCGTGGGTCGCCTCGTGCACGGCCTGCGAGAAGGCCCGGCGCAGGGCCTCAACGGCGCTGGCGTCGTTCAGGGCCAGGGAGGCGTGCTCGGCGAAGGCGAGGAGCACCTCCTGCTCGACCGCGGTGTAGCTCCGGTCGGCACTGTGGGTGGCCACCGCCAGGCAGCCGACAGGCACGCCGTCCCGGCACACGGGGGCGCCCATGGCCGAGCGCAGGCCGTCGTCCACCAGCTGAGGGAAGGGATCCGTCCCGGCGGCATAGTCGGCGGCGGTGATCAGCCGCCCTTCGGCCAGCACGCGTCCGGCCACGCCCCGGGTGACGGGTTGGAGCTCGAGGGCGCGGCGGAGATCGGGGCTCATCCCCACGGCCGAGACGAGACGGGTCATCAGGGGATCGTCCTCGTCCACCAGCCGCACCGCGGCGACCTCGTCGCCCAGCAGCTCGGCGGCACCCTCGGTGATGCTGTCGAGGACCTCCTGGATGGGCACCCGGTGGGAGATGGACCGCTGGATGCGGAACAACCGCTCGAGAAGCGCCTGGCGCTCCTGCACCGCCACCAGCAGCTCGGAGTTCTCCTCCGCCTGAGCTTCGCTCTCCTGGCGCAGCCGGCGTTCGGTCTCCAGGACGCGGACCATCCGCAGCGTGAGGCACAGCACCCGGGCGAAGCCCCGGACCAGGGCGCTCTCCTCGCGGGAGAATTTCGCTCCAGAACGGGCCAGCACGAGCGTGCCCGACTCGAGGGGGACGGCCAGCACCGAGCAGGGGCCCAATCCGGGCACCTGGAGCGGATCCCGCCCCGCGGCAGCGGCCACCAGCGCCGCCTCAGGAGCGGCACCGTGGGGGAACCCGACACTGGTCACCACCGCGCCGTCGCGGATGATCGCGCCGACCTCGGCTTCCACGGCCTCCGCCGCTCGTTCCACCGCGCCCTCGACAGCCGTCGTCTCGTCCCGGTACGACGACACGACGGCCAGGAACTCGGCGATCTGCTGGGACAACCACTCTTGGGGAGCGGGCATGACGGGCGCCGGACCTAGCCCACGGCCAGGACGACGAGGGTCTGGTTGTGGAAGCCGCTGATGCCGCGGGTCCGGGCGATCTCGCCATAGGTGTAGAACCCGGCCACGGGCGCCCCGGCAGCGTGGGCGCTGATGCTCTCCACCTCGGCGTGCACTCCGCCATCGTCCATAACCCCCCGGCGGGCGATGCAGTCGAAGGCCAACAAGCCGAGCGGCGGGGAGTCTCCGAGGGCAGCCAGAGCGTCGGTGCAGGCACCGTCGGTGGCCTGGAGGACTGACGTGTCGTCGCCCTCCATGAACCAGGTCAGGCCGCCCTGGGGGACCTGGGCGATGCAGCCCAGCGAGCGGTCGGCGAAGTTGGCCTCGGCCACGAACCGCACCTCCTCGCCGCTGCGGCGGCTGACCCCGAGGGGGTGGGTGAGGGCGAATCGGGTGAAGGCGTCCGGATCCGACCAGGCGTCGGGCGGGGCGTCGAGGTGTTGGCGAAGGTAGACATCGAGGGCAGGCTCGTCGTCCAGCGTGTACACCCGGGTGCCCTCACTGCTGGTGACCAGCATGGGCTCCCCCACCCGGCGCCACCCATGGCGGACGCCGATGCCGAAGGGCGCATCGGAAGCGATCCCGGCCGCGACCACCGAGTCCCGGAGGACCTCGCCGTCGTGGAACTGGAACGTCTTTTTCATCCGCAGGCCGTCACCAGCGCAGCCACCCACCAGGGGGACCTCGGCGCCCAGCACCCGGTAGGCGCCCCGCACGATCTCCTGCTGGTCTCCCACCAGCCCATCGGTGAGCAGCAGCAGTACCCGGTGGGGCCGCGGCTCCACCCGCTCCAGGCAGGCCGCCACCTCGGCCCCGGCCTCACGTAACCGGCCGCCGGCGGCGCTCGCCGCCGCGGTGGCCACCGAGAACCCGGGCCCGCCCAGGGCCATCACCACCACACCGGCGTCTCCCGGCCCGCTGGCCGAGATCTCACCGGCGGTGGTGCAGCCGACGAGCGGCACGCCCGCGGCCTCCTTGCTGACACCGGCCAGGAGCTGGTCGAGGTCGTACTGGTCCCAGCAGAAAACGACGAGGAGGCGGGGGTCGGGATGGACGAGGGCGATTTGGGTGGCTTCGAGCCCCACGCTGGCGGCGTCGGGGTCGGATGATCGGCCGACACCGAGCCAGCGGCGGGGACCGGAGCCTGAAGACGCATAGTTGGTCATGCCCCGCCCGTCGACCAATGCCTGTCGGTTATGAGGGAGGGCCGCAGTTTCCGGCGTCCGGCGGAGGATCAGCCGAGCTTGGTCAGCGCCTTGCGCACGCCGCGGACGGCCTGGGCGATGCGCTGCTCGTTCTCGACCAGGGCGAAGCGCACGAACCCGTCGCCGCCGGGCCCGAAGCCCACCCCGGGGGAGACGGCCACCTTGGCCTCCTCCATCAGCATGAGGGCGAACTCCAGCGAGCCCATGTCGACGTAGGGCTCGGGGATCGGAGCCCACACGAACATGGTGCCTCGCGGCTTCTCGAACTCCCAGCCGATCCGGGCCAGGCCTTCCACCAGGGTGTCGCGCCGGCTCTGGTAGATCTCGCACACCTGCTTCGGGTAGTCGGGCGCCTCGTTCATGGCCACGATGGACGCAATCTGGATGGGCTGGAAGGTGCCGTAGTCCAGATACTTCTTCAGGTCGGCGAGGGCGGCCACCACCTCGGCGTTGCCGACCAGGAATCCGACCCGCCACCCGGCCATGGAGAACGACTTCGTCAGGGTGTACAGCTCGACGGCCACGTCCTTGGCCCCCGGCACCTGGAGGATGGACGGGGGGTCGTAGCCGTCGAACCCCAGGTCGGCGTAGGCGAAGTCGTGCACCACGAGGATGCCGTGCTCCCGGGCGAAGTCGACCACCCGGGTCATGAAGTCCAGATCCACACACGCCGTGGTGGGGTTGTGGGGGAAGGAGATGACGATCACCCGGGGCCGGGGCCACGACTCCTCGAAGGCGGAGGTCAGGTTGTTGAAGAAGTCCTGTTCGGGCCCGAGGCGGACCTGGCGGACCTCGGCGCCGGCGAGGACGGGGGCGTAGATGTGGATCGGGTAGCTGGGGCTGGGCACGAGAGCCGAGTCGCCCGGCCCGACCAGCGTCCACATCAGATGCGACAACCCCTCCTTGGCCCCGATGGTGGTGATGGCCTCGGTCTCGAAGTCGAGATCCACTCCGAACCGGCGCCGGTACAGGTCGCAGATGGCGAGCCGCAGCTTGGGGATCCCCTTGCTGGCCGAATACCGGTGGTTCCGAGGGTTGCGGGCCGCCTCACACAGCTTCTCCACCGCCATGGGCGGCGACGGCAGGTCGGGGTTGCCGAAGCCGAGGTCGATCACGTCCTCGCCGGCCCGGCGCAAGGCCATCTTGCGGGCGTCGGTGGTGGCGAAGACATAGGGCGGCAGGGCGTTGATCCGGCGGAAATCCATGAACCACGGTATCAGCCGCATCCCTTGCGCCCGTTACCATTCCAGCCTCATGGACGACCACTGGGCCGGAGTGGAAGCGGTGTTTCTCGACGTGGGCGGCGTGTTCCACCTGCCCGCTCACCAGCCCATGCTCGACGCCTTCCGGCGGGCCGGGGTGGATGCCGACCCCGACCGCCTGGACCGGGCCCACTACGCCGGCGTGGCCGCCCTGGCCGTGTGGCCGGACGAGGACGACGGCGTCTGGGACGCCTACATCGAGGCCTACGCCACCGAGGTGGGCGTCGACCCTGAGCGCCGGGGGCAGGCGATGGCCGAGCTGTTCGCCGGCTTCAACACCCCCGGCGTGTGGAGCCGCCAGGTGCCCGGGTCGCTCGACGCCCTCCGGGCGCTGGCCGCCACCGGGCTCCCGCTGGCCATCGTCTCGAACTCCGACGGCACGCTGGAGGGCCGCCTGGCCGAGGAGGGCATCTGCCAGGTCGGGCCGGGCCGGGGCGTGCCCATGGCGGTCGTCATCGACTCCCGGGCGGTGGGCCTGGCCAAGCCGGACCCGGCCATCTTCGACATCGCCCTCCAGGCGACGGGCGTCGCCCCCGGAGCCGCCCTCCACGTGGGGGACGCGGTGGGCGCCGACGTGGTCGGGGCCCTGGCCGCCGGTGTCCGGCCGGTCCATCTCGACCCCTACGGCTTCTGCACCGACGGGTCCCACCCCCACCTGGCCGCCCTGGCCGACCTCGCCCCCCGGCTCGTCGAGGCGGCGCGGGCATGATGCGACCCGGACCGCACCGGGGCCCGTCGGCGGTGACCGCCGCCCTGCTCCTTGCCGTCCTGGCCGCGGCCTGCGGGCACGGCGGGCACAAGTCCGGCCGCACCGTCAGCATCGAGATGCGCGACATCGCCTTCGAGCCCGACCGGCTGGAGGTCAAGGCGGGCGAGACGGTCGAGTTCGTCTTCCGCAACACCGGCCAGGCGGAACACGAGGCGGTCATCGGGGACGAGAAGCTCCAGGAGAGCCAGGAAGGCGAGGGCAGCAGCGGACACGCCGGCGGGCACAAGGGCTCCGAGCACGCCGCCCGGGTGGTCCTGTCCCCCGGCCGGGAGGGGAAGCTGACCTACACCTTCGACAAGCCCGGCTCCCTGTACATCGGCTGCCACGTCCCCAACCACTGGGACGCGGGCATGAAGGTGGCCATCACCGTCACGTGAGCAGGGGCAGCACCGCTTGGCCGAGGATCCCGGCGTTGTCGGGGTTGGCCGAGTCGAGCGGCCCCACGATGACCCAGGTGGCACCCGCCTCCCCATAGGCGGCCAGTCCCTCGGCCACCCGCTCCGGGCCGCCCCACACCAGCCCGGGCCGTTCCCCGCCGAGGCGGTCGAGCTTGGCTTTGGCTTCGGCCTCGTCGGCCCCGATGACGGCCAGCCCGCCCCACGTGCACTCCACGGCCGTCGGTGGCCGGCCGGCCCGCTCCGCCTCCTCCCGCACCTCGGCCACCCGGAGGGCGAAGCCGGCCGCGTCGCCGCCCCAGCCGTTCCAGCCGTCGGCCCGGGTGGCGGCCAGCCGCCGGACGGCCGGGGCCCAGCCCCCCACCCACACGGGGTAGCCCCGGCCCACGGCCCGCTCCACCGTCTCCTCCAGCCGGACCAGGCGGTCGCTGGTCTCGACGCCGAAGGCCTCGTTCTCCGGGTCGCTGTCCTCGTCACCCGAGCCGATGCCGGCCACCATCCGCCCGGGGGCGATGCGGGCCACGGTGTCCAATGCCGCCACCAGGGTGGCGGCCGGGCGCAGGGTGGCCCGGGCCACCAGGGACCCCACCGTGATGCGGGTCGTCTCCGCCGCCACCGCGGCCAGGGTGGTGGTCAGCTCCAGGGCGGGACGGGGTTCCGCGCGTCCCCCGCTCGCGGAACAGGTGGTCGAAGGCGAAGATCCCGTCGAGACCGGCGGCCTCGGCGGCGGCGGCCACGGCCAGCACCGGGCCGGGCTCGGACCGGAACGACGGCAGGGTCAGACCCAGGCGGACGCTCACCCCCGCACGGCCTTTCCCACCGCCCCGGCCTCGCCCGCCTCCCGGGCGTCCTCCGCCTCCTGGGCCGTCTCGGCCAGGGGCCGGGCCAGGGCGGCGGCGCCGATGGCCCCGGCCTTGGGTCCCAGCCCGGCCGCCACCACCGGCGGGACCTCCCGGTGCCCGGGCGCCTCCACGAAGGCGGGCAGCTCGGCCTGCACGCGGTCGAGGAGCAGGTCGCCCAGGGTCACCAGCCCGCCGGAGACGACCACCAGCTCGGGGTCGAGAATGTTGACCAGCCCACCCAGACCGACGGCCACCCACCGGGCGTAGACGTCGAGCAGGGCCAGCCCGTCGGCCTCGCCGGCAGCGGCGGACTCCCCGACCTCGTGCCCGGTCACCGCGGCGGGATCGCCCCCCGCCCGGGCCAGCACCCCGGGGGCGTCGCCCCGCAGCGCCCATTCCCGGCCCATCCGGCCGAGGGCGGTGCCCGAGGCGAACGACTCCCAATGGCCCCGGGCCCCGCAGGCACACGGCGGCCCGTCGGGGTCGATGGTGAAGTGGCCGACCTCGGCGGCGTACCCGTGGCCGCCCCGGAGCAGCCGGCCCCCGGTGACGATGCCACCCCCGATGCCGGTGCCGAAGGTGAGGACCAGCACCTCGCTGTGCCCCCGGGCGGCGCCGTGGAGGACCTCGCCCAGGGCAGCGACGTTGGCGTCGTTGTCGACCACCACCGGGAGGCGGCAGGCGGCCTCCAGGCGGGTCGCCACCTCCAGGCCCTCGATCCCGGGGATGTTGGGGGCGAAGCGGACGACGCCCTGGTAGTCCACCATCCCCGCCACTCCGACACCCACCGCCTCCGCCTCGGGGACGGCCACCACCAGCTCGGCCACGACCCCGGCCAGACCGGCCAGGACGGCCTCCGCGCCGTCGCCCGAAGGGCGCAGCGTCTCGGCCTGGACGGTGCCGGCCCCGTCGGCCACCACCCCGAGCACCTTGGTCCCGCCGAGGTCGACGCCGATGGTCAGCAAGCGCCCGTCACAGGACCATTC
Organism: uncultured Actinomycetes bacterium; assembly: GCA_963789165.1. GTDB lineage: Bacteria > Actinomycetota > Acidimicrobiia > IMCC26256 > BP-133 > CAWBJP01. The sequence continues at coordinate 47,092 of CAWBJP010000006.1, read as the reverse complement.
AGAACCGGAGGAGGGCGCCGATGCGGCCGAGGACGTCCAGGTCGGCATTCTCCCGCACGACCTCCACCCGGCACTTGCTGGCCAGCGCCTCCTCCACCGCCTGCTCGACCACGTCCTCCACCAGCTCCATGGACGCCCCGCACACCGGGCAGCCCCGGCCCTTGACGGCCAGCCAGCGACACGACGGGCAGCGCCAGCCCGGCGCCTCGTATCCGTCGGAGACCAGCAGCGTGTCGACCCGGCGCTCGACCAGGGCCCGCAGGGTGGGATCCAGGCCCACCACCCCGCCGGTGCCCGCCCCCACCTGGTCGCGCAACCGGTCCACCATGGCTTCCTCGGCCGCCCGGGCCAGCTCGTGCTCCACCTGGAGGGCGGCCTGACGGACCTCCTCGGGGGCGGCGGTCACCATGATGGACAGGCGGGCGGCGACCCGATCCTTCACGTACGGGTGGAGCAGGGCTTCGAACTCGGTCACCACTTCGTGGGGGCCGCCCAGGATGAGGTGGTCGATGGAGTTGCGGCCCACCTCGTCGAAGGTGACCTCGCCGGCGTGCTTGAGGTGCTTGTGGGCCAGCTCGTCGGTGTGCCGCTGGATGTTGGCCGCCGAGCGACCGCCCTGGACGTGGCGGCGGGGGACGGCGTCGAACAGCTCGGTGCACTCGGACAGCTCGCCCTGTTCGAAGCGGAACAGGCGGGCCCGCTGCCGGTCCACCAGCACCACGGCGAAGCGGTCGTAGGCCTGGGCCAGGGACTCGAGCTGGCGGACGTGGGGGGTGTGGTTGAGGACGATCTCGTTGCGGACGGACAGGGGCGACTCGACGACCTCGAAGAACCCCTCGGCCGAGCAGCTGAAGAAGGCCAGGCCCCGCACCCGCGACCGGTCGAAGCCCCCCTTCACCCACGAGCTGATCCGGCCCAGGTCGCCCTCCACCGAGGCGACGGCGGCCGGCTCGAGGCCGCCGGCCCGTTCCCGGGCCTGGCGCACCAGATAGTCCAGCTGGTGCTCGTAGTCGACATGGCGCGGATGGCGGCGCCCGTCGACGTCGAGATAGCAACTGGTGACGACGGGGCTCCCTCGGCGGGCGGCGAGCGAGCGGATCCGGTCGTCACTGATCACGGCGACCCCCTTCTTCGGCTCAGCGCTGGGGTCAGATGCTACGTCGCTCCGCCACTGGTAGCGTCGCCCAGTGCAGTTCAGGCTGGTCAGAGCAGTCAGTTGAAGGGGGGAAGTGTTGAGCACCACGACCGATAACCAGACAACCAAGGCGCTCGAGTGGATGGTGGAAAAGGTCGCCGAGGCCAAGGCCAACGGCTACTGGCTGGACAAGATCGCTTCGTTCTCCGCCTTCGGCTCTGCGCCGGGCGCCGTCCGCACCGCCGGCCCGGCCCCGGCCGCGGGCCAGGGCGCCAGCCAGGCCGACGTCGATCGCGCCGTCGACCGGGCGGCCCGGGCCGAAGCCCAGGTTGTGGCGCTGGCCAACCGGGTGGAGAAGCTGGAGGGCGAGCTCCAGGCCCTCAGCACCCACCTCAACGAGGCGGTCGGCTCCTACGAGGAGGGTGAGCACAAGTCGCACTGGTGGTCGCGCAAGACCCCCTAGCCCGACCAGGCATCCCCCACGGATCGGTAGCCGGCCGCCCCGAGAATCACCTGTGAGAGGTCTTCGACCGGGATCAGGTCGAGGACATCGGCCGCCGCTGGCCCGGCGCACACACAAAAAGCATTGTCGGTGTGCTGACCCGTGCGGTGGGGACCGATCTTCTCCAGCGTGACGGCCGGCCGGCGCAGGACGAGTGGCTCCTCGTCCTGCGCATCGGTCCAGTGGACGATCACGTCGGCCAGTGACGACCTCTGCCGCTCAGGCCGACCGTACGCGGGGCGGACCACTCTCTCGACCAGCCCGGCGCCCGACCGGGTCACCAGCTCCCGAAGTTCCTGTTCGAGTTCATCGCAGAGGGCGTCGTATTCAGAGGCGGGCACGATGCCGTCCCGTTCCCGGCCAGCCAGGTTGATCCGGCCGAGGCCGTGCTGATCGGTAGGCAGGCCGAAGGCCCGGGTACGGCTCCAGTCCTGTTGTTGGAGCATGGTCGGACGGGCGAGCCGGGTCTGGAGTCCCCGGCTGGCGCTCCGGTGGTACCGCGTCTTCGCCCATTCCGGGCTGAGGCGCTTGATCTCCTGGAAGGCGGCCGTCACCCGCTCCTCCCAGGTCCGGCTCCGCCAGGTCGGCGGCGCCGAGAAACCGGTGGCCCGGAGCAGGGTGGCCAGGAATCCGGACACCCCCCGGGCCGGCCGCATCCCGTGGAGGGAGAAGACGAGGACGGAGCCGTTGCCGGCCACGAGGTCGAGCAACCGGCCGATCTGGTCGTCGATGGCCTCCGCCAGGTCGGTCAGGCTGGGCGACACCGACGCCGCGTCGAGGTGCCAGCGGGCGCCGGCCCCGGACCGGTCCTCGACCGTGTCCCACATGACGTGCCCGAGATGGTGGAGTTCCGGGAAGACGACGAGGCCCACGTCGGGCCGGCCGGTGGCCACGAGGCGCCGGAAGAGCTCGGTCCGCAGCCTGACGCCCGTGAGGGCGCCTTCGGCAGCCCACCGCAGATTGCCCCGCGCCACGGATTCGACGGTCAGGTCGGGAATCAGCGTGAAGGGGTGGCGGGGCGCCTGCGCCACCAGTTCCGCCGCCTCGGCCGGGCCCACCTCGGTGCTCCCGACCAGGACATCGTGAGCGCCCCACTCGCTGACCTCGAACCCCTCTTCGAGCCCGACCAGCCCGGCGAAGGGGACGTCGAGCACCCCCACCCGCAACCCGTTGGCGGCCGGTTCCTGCCAGAAAGGCGCCAGCCCGCGGGCGCTGAACCGGCGCACCTGCATCGTCGTCGCGTCCCAGAGCCATTCGTTGCCGACGCCATGGATCGTCGGATGGACGGCGGTGGCGAAGGTGGCCCAGACGGAGCCACTGCCGATGTGCGACGTCGACCCGATGTCGGAGCGCTTGCCCTCGGCCATGAGCTTGGCCAGGTTGGGAAGCCGGCCGGAGGCCACCAGCGCGTCGATGAACTCCACCTCGCAGGAGTCGAGGCCGATGGCCAGGACCGTCAGCCCGTCACGGGACGTCATCGAGCAGCTCCTGGGGGTACACCCATCTCCCCTCCTGGTCGGAGCACAGGCAGGCTTCGACCATGGCCATGGTCTGCAGGTTGTCACGCCCGCTGCACTCCGGGTCGGCGCCGGCGTTGACGGCGGCGGCGAACTGGCCGAGCAGCACCGACTCCTCCGTCTCCGCCCGGCGGCCCCGCCGCACCGGCCGGGGAAGCCCGCCCGCCGGGCACAGGACGAGCCAGCGATGGAACACGTGGAGCGTCCCCCGCTCCCCGACCACACGCTCGTAGAACTCCTGGCCACGCTCGAAGTACTCGTGACCCCGCGACTCGTAGGTGGCCGAGTAGGTGGCCGACGTCCCGCCCTCGAACTCGATCATCGCGTCCAACGTCGGGCCTTGCAGGGCGTCGGCGAACGGTGTGTGGTAGCTGCGGGCGAACACCCGCACCGGCCGCCGGCCCAACACCCAGCGCAGGGCGTCGAGGTGGTGGACCGCCACTCCCCACGTCACGCAGTGGGGAAGCCGGGCCAGCGACGGCGCCATGTCGTGGGGCCCCCTGTAATACCGGGCCGCGACCAGCCCGACCTGGCCCAGAGTCCCCCTTTGGATCACGGCCCGGACAGTCCGGTGCGAACGGAGGTAGCGGTAGTTCTGGGCCACGACGAACGGCAGGCCGGCCGCCTCGAAGTCGCGGACCAGGGCGGCGGAGTCGGCCAGCGTCATCGCCAACGGCTTCTCGACCATCACCGCCAGGCCGGCGGCACAGGCGGCGCGGCACGGCTCGACATGGGCGTCGGCCTGGGTGGCGACGACCGCCGCCCGGAGACCGGGAACGGAGCGGCACGCCTCCTCGACCGTCCGGTAGCAGCGGCCGGCGGGCACGCCGGCCTGTTCCGCGGCGGCCGCGGCGGCCGGGTCGACCTCGACGGCGGCGGCGAGATCCCAGGCGGGGTGGCGGGCGATCTCGCCAACCCACTCCCTGCCCCGGCCTCCCAGGCCGATCAGGAGGGCCGGCAGCGCCATGGCACCTGTCGACGGTCCCGCAGGACCATGCCGGCCGCCGCGTCCTTCGCCCTCGTCCACGCCCGCAGCCCGGCCCGGACGAGGCCCGGGCTCACCCATCCGGCCCACCCGTAGACGGCGAACCGGAGTGCGTAGCGGGGCGAATGCGCGGCGTGGAACCGCCGCAGCGACGGCACCGGCGAGGGACGGTCACCGGCCCAGATCTGCAGGGCGAGCCGGGAGGCGGTGGCGTCGTCGAGCGCTTCGTGCCACTGCGGCCCCGGTTCCCCCCCCATGAGGTCCGAATAGTCGCGGCCGGCGGCGAAGGCGTTGAGGCATCGGAACCTGCCGGCGTTGAGGCAAGCCCGCCGCTCGTCGGCCGCGGCCACGGACCACCCGCCGGCGTGATAGCGGTAATGGTAGAGAGGGTCGAGCAACACGACGACCGGGCCCTGTTGCCCCATCCGAAGAAAGAGGTCGATCTCCTCCCAGCCTTCCGCCTCGGCCCGGTAACCCCCGGCGGCGCGGAACGCCTCCCGCCGGAACATGGCCGAGCCATGCGGGAAGGGTGGAAACGGCGAGGTCCTGAGGGCGCGGGTCCGGTCCCGGGGGCGGATCCGGGACCCATGCCGGTCGATGCCGTCGCCGAGGGCGCCGACGAGGACGACTTCGGGACGCGCCGCGAGCACCTCGTACTGCCGCTCGATGCGCCGCGGGTCGGATCGGTCGTCCCCGTCCATCCGGGCCAGGATGGGCGCCCGGGCGGCCGCGACCGCCGCGTTGGAACTGGCCACGAGGCCGAGGGGAACCGACCCGGTGATCCGGATCCTGGGATCTCTCGCCCCCCAGGCCTCGGCCACCGTTCGCGTCCCATCAGTGGATCCGTCGTCGTACACGACGATCTCGAGGTCGGTGAAGGTCTGCCCGGCGATGCTTGCGATGCTCTCGTCGAGATACCTCGCCTCGTTGCGCACGGGCATGACGACACTCACCGCCGGGGATGACACGGGCCCGTTCTACACGGCCACATCATCCGGCCGCGACTTTTGCACTCTGCTCTGCTACTCATTGTCGGCGTGGATGCGGAGCAGACTCCGGAAGCAGCCGGGGAGGCACCGGGCCGGCCGCCGTTGGCCCGCAGCGGCGCGGCCCGCCTGACGGCCGGCACCTCCGTCCTGGCCTTCGGCTTCCTGACCAGCGTGGCCACGGCCCGCCACCTGGGGCCGTCCGGCAAGGGGATGCTCTCGGCGCTGTCGTTCCTCGGCGACATCCTGTTCTTCTACCTGGCCACCCTGGGCCTCGGCGACGCCGCCATCATCCTCGTGGGCAAACGCCAGACCACACTCCAGCGCGCCCTTTCGGCCAGCATCCCCCCGCTGCTGGTGACAGGGGCGCTGGGCGCCGCCGGGCTGGTGGCCACCTCAGCCCTCCTCGACATCGATACGGGACCCGCCGTCCTCCAGGCCCTCACCCTGATCGTGATCCTCCAAGCCAACCAACTCATGCAGATCCTCAACGCCGAGGAACGGATGGTGACGAGCAGCCTGCTGCAGTCGGGCCGCCACGGTGTCACGATGCTCGGCACCTTCGCCATCCTCGGGGCTACCTCGCTCGGCCTGGCCGGAGCGGTCCTCGCCATCCTGGTCGGGGCCACCGCCTGGCTGGGCGGTGGGGCGCGGGCTGTGCGGCGGCTCGGCCTGTCACTGACTCCCCGTTGGGATCTGGAGTATCTGCGTCTGGCCACCCGGGTGGGGTGGGCCCTGCAGACCTCCTATCTCCTGATGGCCGTGGCCCAACGGGCCGACCAGCTGGTGGTGTACTCACTGGCTGGGAGCGCGGAAGGCGGCCGGTACGCCGTGGCGCTCACGGTGGGAACGTTGCCCGGCTTCATCCCCGTGGTGCTGGCCGGCGTGACCTTCCCGCGCCTCGCCTCGATGCCCGATCGGGCTGGTTGGCCCCTGACGGCCCAGGCGATCCGGATCGGGATCATGGGGGGCGCCGGTGTCGGTGTCCTGCTCCTGGTGTCCGTCCCCGTGCTCACGACCACGGTCTTCGGGCCGGGCTTCGCAGGTTCGGTGGCGCCCGCGCTGGTCCTGCTCGCCGGTGGCCTGGCCGGCGGCGCCCAATGGGCCCTGGCCCGGGCGTGGGCGGCCCGGGGCCGAACCGGTCTGCTGCCCCGCTCGTTCGCCACCTCGCTGGGCGCCATGCTCGCCCTCGACCTCCTGCTCGTCCCCGACCATGGCGCCATGGGCGCGGCCGTGGCCTCGGTCGTCGGGTCGATCGCCGGGCTCGGGGTGTGCCTCCGGACCTACCGCCGATGGGAGGAGAGCTTTTCCCTCACCGACCTGGTGCCGGGCCGGAGCGACCTCCGGTTCGTAGTGGGCGAGGCCGTCCACCTGCTCCGCGGCCTGAAGAGCGCCGCCCCCTTCGGTCGGGGCCGGTGACGACCACCTCCAGCACCACCGGGTGGGCCGCCGCCCGGGCCCGGTACCACTTCGCGGCGCGCTGGGCCCGGACCCGGACCGTGCTGACGTGCGGGTCGGGCTTCGGGGCGCAGGTCCTCGAGGAGGCCGGCGCCATCCGGGTGGTGGTGGCCGACCGGGAGGGCCTGGCCGCCCTGCCCGACGGGACCGTCGACCTGGTGACTTGCTTCGCCGACGAGGAGCCGTCGGCCCCCGACGACTGCATCCTCGCGGAGTTGCGCCGGATCGTGGGCCCGGCCGGCACCGTCGTCGTCTCCTCCCCGGTGGGACCGGAGCCGGACGGCGTGCCGCGGTTCCACACGATGCTGGGCCGGCATTTCAGCCGGGTGTCGGTCCTCGGACAGACGCCCCGGGACGCCTACCACTTCGAGCGCCGCTGGCTTCGCGCCGCCTCCCGGTGGCTGCCCGTGTCCTTGACCGACCCCCTGTGCCGTCTCTTCCACGACCGCACGCTCCATCCCGGTGAGTACGACTGGGTCTTCGCCGTCGACGCCGCTCCCGTGGCCCGCTGCCTGGTGGCAGTGTGCGAACCGTGACCCGGGCCGGCGGATCCAACCCTCTCGTTTCGGTGGTGATCCCCGCCTTCAACGTCGGCCACTACGTGGCCGAGGCTGTCGGAAGCGTGCTCCACCAGACGTATTCCGACATCGAGTGCATCGTGGTCGACGACGGGTCCACCGACCACACGGACGCCGCGCTGGCGGCGTTCAGCGGCTCAGTGCGGGTGATCCGCACCGCCCATCGGGGTGTGTCCCACGCTCGCAATACCGGCATCGACGCCGCCCGGGGGGCGTTCGTCGCTTTCCTCGACGCCGACGACCTCTGGCTCCCCCGCAAGCTCGAACGGCAGATGGACGGGCTCCGCTCCGCCCCGGGGGTGGCCATGGCCTACTCGGGGTTCCACGTCGTGGATTCCGACCTGTGCTTCGTCGGCCGGGTCGAACCGCCCGAGCCCGAGCGGGCCTTGGCCAACACGCTCCTGCTCGAAGGTCCAGCGGTCAACATGGACCTCACGGCGGTTATCGAGAAGCAGCTCCTCGACCAGGTCGGGCGGTTCGATGAGGACCTGTCGATCAGCCAGGACTGCGACCTCGCCTGCCGGCTCCTCCAGGCCGCGCCGGCAATCGCGATTCCCGCCCCGCTGGCCCTCTACCGGCTCCACCCCGGGCAGATCCACCGGAACCCGGGGCGAATCGAAACCGAGATGCGGATGATCTTCGACCGGTTCTTCTCTTCACCCGAGGTTTCCCGGGATCTCCGCCGCCTGCGCCGGCGCGCGCACGCCAACTTGGCCGTATCGCTCGCCTGGGCGCACCACATGCAGGGCGACGAACTGCGATTCCTGCGGTACGCGGTGCGGGGCCTGGCTCTCCGCCCCGATCGGGTGCTCGACGCCATCTGGCGGATGACACAACCGTCGGATGGAATCAACCGGTCGGCCTAGGCGGCCGGAGGCTGGGACTCCGGCCGGTCAGGCGCCTTCCGCGCCAGCCTCCAGGTAACGCTTGAAGCCCTTGACCGCGTTCTGGATGATCATCCCGGCCGCCCGGCGCTTCATGAAGCCGGGCATCGGGAGGTTCAGGTCGACCGTCAGCCGGTAGGTCAGCGCCGTGCCGGCGGAATCGGGGTCGAAGCGGTAGGCGCCGTCGAGGGCGGTGAGCATGTCGGCCTCGGCCAGCGTCCAGGAGAACCCGGCGGGGGCGTCGGCGTAGTCGTAGTCCAGGATGTAACCCAAGGTCAGGCCCATGGCCGATACGGCGAAGCGCACCTTGGTGCCCCGGCCCTCGGCGTCGTGGGCGAGGACCTCCACCTCTTTGATGTCCGTGGCCCAGCGCGGATAGTGCTCGAAGTCGACGGCCACCTCGAAGCAACGCTCGGGGGGCGCCCCGATCCGGATGTGCTCGACCGCTTCGTCCGCCATCCCTTCCGACGTTACCGGGACGGCTCGGGGATGGGCGGAAACTGGCCGTGGCGGGCGGCCCAGGCGCCGCACAGCCCCAGCGGCCAGACGGGAACCAGGACGCCGAAGGGCTCGGCCGCCGCCGTTGCCGCCGTTACCACCAGGCAGGCGGCGAGCGAGCCGAGCAGCGAGCGCCGGACCGCCGGCGGTGCCGACCGGGACAGGAAGAACAGGCCTCCCACCGTCACCTTCTCCGCGTTCTGGGCGGTGCGGAGAGCCCCCTTGGCCAGCGCATAGATCGAGACGGGCAGAGAGGCCACGAAAAGCGCCAGGGCCACCAGCAGCGCCGGCAGCTTGGGCGCGCCGGCGGCGGCGGCCAGGGCGGTGACGGCGAAGACAGCCGTTCCCGCCCAGCTGGCGATCACGAGCGGGCGACCGTTCACGCCAGGGCCAGGGGGGTGAGCACCGAGACGTCGCCGGCGGCCAGCGGGGCCAGCCGGGCGGCCAGGGCGTGGTAGGCGAACTCGGCCTCGACCCGGGCCCGGGCAGCCTTCCCCAGGCGCCGCCTCAGCTCGGAGTCCGACAGCAATGCGTCGAGGGCGGCCGTCACCGCGCCGGTGTCCCGGGGCGCCACGACAACGCCGGTCTCCCCGTCCACCACCGCGTCTTCGGCTCCGCCCGACCGGCCCGCCACCGACGGCGTGCCGCAGGCGGCCGCCTCCAGGAACACGATGCCGAAGCCCTCCGCCTCCAGTCCCCCCCAGCGCTCCCGGCACACCATGGCGAAGACGTCGGTGGCGCCGTAGAGGGCGGGGAGGTCGGCGTCCGACACCCGCCCGAGGAGGTGGAACCGGTCGCCGAGACCGGCACCCGCCGCCCGGCGGCCGAGCCGGGCTCGATCCCGACCCGCCCCGGCCAGGGCCAGGTGCACCCCGGCGTCGGAGCCGTTCTCCCCGGCGCCCGGGGTGGCTCCGGGGGCGAGGCGGGCGGTGGCGTCGATGAGGACGTCGAAACCCTTGCGGGGGACCAGGCGGCTCACCCCGAGCACCAGCGGCGCGCCGGTGGGCAACCCGAGGCGACGCCGGGTGGCGTCCCGCTCGCCGGCGCCGGACGGGGGCCGGAACCGGGACACGTCGACACCGGGGGGCACCACCAGGCCGGGCAGGGCCCGTCCCGCCACGCCCGCCGCCACCCGGGCCGGGTAGGTCCCCGCCGCCAGTACCCCGGCGGCGCCGTGGAGGACCCGGGCCAGCATCCGGTGGCTCCCGGGCAGTCGGCCGGGGACAGTCACCTCGGCCCCGTGCAGCACCACCACGTAGGGGGCGGAGCGGAGCCGGGGTCCCAGGGCGCCTAAGGGAAGCGCCGGATCCAGGAACACCACGTCCGCCCGCACCTCGCCGGCCAGGGCGTCGATGCGCCGGGCCAGCGCGGGCGTCGGGAGCAGCACCCGGCCCGCCCGCTCGATGCGGAAGGCCTGGGCGGCATCGAAGGCGCCGGCGCCGGGGTAGGCGGTGGTGAGGACCGTCACGTCCCCGGCCGGCAGCCGCCGCCACAGCTCCCACAGATACGACTGGATCCCGCCCACCTTGGGCGGAAAGTCGTTGGTCACCAGCAGCGACGGCATCCCCGCAGCCTAGGGAAATCCGCCCCCACCCCCCGTCTCGCGTTAGCCAAACCCACCTCCCAGGTCGGTTTGGCTAACGCGAGACGGTTTCGCTTAGCGCAGGGTCTCGCCGGTGATGGGGTCGAAGAGGTGGAGGCGCTCCACGTCGACGACCAGGCGGGCAGTGTCCCCGGCCCGCAGGGTGGTCCGGGGATGGAGCCGGGCGGTAAAGGCGGCCCGGGCTCCGGACATGGCCTGCCGGGCGGCGGCTGCGTCCCCCCGGCTTCCGGGGTCCACGTCGGCGGCCAGTTCCAGGGTGTCCCGGGTCGCCACCGCCGGGGCGTCCACGTCGAAGTGGGCGATGACCTCGGCCCCGAGGGGCTCGACCAGCCCGATGGTGACCTCGAGCGCCGTCTCCGCCGTCGCCGCCGCCCCGAAGGCGACATCTTCCAGATCCTCGGGGCGGAGCCCGAGCACCACCTCCCGGCCGATCAGGTCCCGGGCTCCGGGGCGGCGTTCCAGCACCGCGGGGGGCACCAGGAGCCGGTGCGGGCCGAAGGTGGCCACCACCCCGCCGCCCCCGCCGGCCACCAGGTGCGCGCCCACCAGGTTCATGGCCGGCGACCCGATGAAGCCGGCCACGAAGAGATTCACCGGGTCGTCGTAGAGCTGCTGAGGCGTGTCGAGCTGCTGGAGAGTCCCGTCGCGCATGACCGCCACCCGGTCGGCCATGGTGATGGCCTCGGTCTGGTCGTGGGTGACGTACATGGTGGTGGTGCCGAGGCGTTGGTGCAGCTTGGCGATCTCGGTCCGCATCTGGACCCGCAGCTTGGCGTCGAGGTTGGACAGCGGCTCGTCCATGAGGAAGGCGGCCGGTTCCCGGACGATGGCCCGCCCCATGGCCACCCGCTGACGCTGACCGCCGGAGAGCTGGCGGGGCTTGCGGGTGAGGAACCCCGAGAGACCGAGGAGTTCGGCCGCTTCCTCCACCCGGCGCCGGATCTCCGCCTTGGGGACCTTCCGCAGCTTGAGACCGAAGGCCATGTTGTCGAACACCGACATGTGGGGGTAGAGGGCGTAGTTCTGGAACACCATGGCGATGTCCCGGTCGCGGGGGGCGAGGTCGTTGACCACCCGGTCGCCGATGCGGATGACGCCGGCGGAGGCCTCCTCGAGGCCACACACCATGCGCAGCACGGTGGTCTTGCCCGAACCGGACGGGCCGACGAGCACCAGAAACTCACCGTCGCCGACGGTCAGGTCGAATCCGGAGACGGCCACCGCGCCCCCGGGAAACTCTTTGGTCACGCCCTCGAGGACGATGCTGGACATGAGCGGCCGAGCGTATCCCGGCGCATCCCGGCCCGAGGGGCAACCCGTCGGTATCCTGCCCCGGCGATGCCTGCTCCCCCGCCGCGCCTGGTGCCCACGGTCGTCCTGGCCGCTCTCTGGGTGGCTCTGTACCTGCTCTACCTCTCGGTGAAGCCCGAGCCTCCGGTGTCCGACGGGCGCGACGGGCGGGCCACGACGACCACGTCGGTGACGAGCCCGGCCGAAGGCGACAGGGAGCTCAGCCGGCCGGCGGTTCGGGCCCCGGTGCCGGACCAGACGGGCTGACGCCCCCGGGCGGCACCGGCGGGTCGGGCGCCGCCGGCGCAGGCTTCTTGGCCGCCGCCTTGCTGGGGGCGGCCTTCTTGGCCGCCGCCTTCTTGGCCGCCGCCTTCTTGGCCGCCGCCTTCTTCGCCGGGGCGGCGGCCTTCTTGGCCGGCGCCGCCGGCGTGGCGGCCGCCGAGGTCACCTGGGCACCGGTCACTACCCGCTGCGAGGGCGGGGTGGCGGCCACGGTGGGCCGGGGGGCGGGGGGCGTCGTCGCCGGGGCTGGACGGTTGGCCAGGGAGACGGCACCGGCCGCGCCGGCCGGTTCAGGAACCTCTGGGGGACTCGCGGCCTGAGCCTCAGCCCCAGCCTCACCCTCTGCCGGCGGCGGTGAAAACAGCGCCCGGCGCCCGAGGGGATCGCGCCCGCCACCCGCCCGGGTGGGACGCGCCCCGGTCGGAGGACGCGCCGTGGTCGGAGGACGGGCCGCGGCCGACGGACCCGACGGACGCGCCGGGCCCGAGGCCGGCGGGGCCACCCGACCGGGAGGAGCAGCCGCCGGCGCCGTGGACTCCTGAGGCGCCGCCGGGGCCGAGGACGGAGGTACGGCCGCAGACGGGACAGTAGGCGTCGGCTTCGGTGCGGCGGCCGTGGGTTCTGCGGCCATCGTCGGTTCGGCGCCCGTCGGTTTCGCAGCCGGCGGCGGTACGGCGGACGCCGTCGGTTCTGGGGCCGGGGGCGGTTTGGCGGCCGGCGCCACCGGGCCGGGGCCCGTCGCCAGACCAGAAGGGGCGGCGTCGGGCGATGCGTCGGTGGAGGTACCGGGCAGGGTCTGGGGTACCGGCCGGGCGGCGCCCTTCCCCGTCGCCGGCTTCTTCACCGCCGGCTTCTTCACCACGGTCTTCTTCACCGGGGCCGGACGGACCGCCGCCTGCGCCGGGGCCGGGTCCGGGGCCCGCATCGGCCGGCCCGACTCCCGGTAGCCGAGGTCCCCGGCCAACCGGTTGCGGGCCGTCAACTCGGACGTCGAGATGTCCACGTCCCACTCGGCCAGATGGCGCCGGCCCTTGTGGGAGAAGGAGAAGGTCACGCACCACACGCCCTCGGGACGCATGTGCGCCGACCAGCCCTCGTCGATCTCGTCCATGGTCAGGGTGGCGCCCTTGTCGAACACGTTGGCGGCCACGGACTGGACCAGCGGCAATGCCGACGGCCCCACCCGGGGCTTCTTGTAGACCATGACCGTGGCCCGGTCGACGACGCGGGCCTGCTCGGCCAGCACCGGGGCGGCGAAGCGCTCGATCCAGGACTCCTCGGTCCCCGAGGACTTGGCCAGGCCGGCCACCGACTCCCCCAGCCGCAGGCGGTGCTGAATCTCGCGCGGTGTCAGCCGGGCTGAGCCGGGCACGTCCTCGCGGTCGTCCCGCTTGGAGGGCAGGGCGGCGGACTCCAACCCGCGCCCCTCCTCCCTCTGGAGCTGGCGGTGGGCCTGTTCAATGGCCTCGAGCAGCTTGTCGTCGATCTCGAGGACGAGGTCGCCCCGCTTGGAGCGCGGCATGCTCCGAAAGCAGAAGACCCTTGTTGTCAGGTGTGATCCCGACGAGATGGAGCTTGGGCATCCGTCCCCCGAAGCCACGTGCCAGCGCCGACGCGGGGCGGAGTGTAACAGCACGTCCCGTTGCCTTCCCGGGGCGCAGCGTGCCGGCCGTGGCCCTCCGCCGGGTGTCAGTTCGTCGCTCTCGGCTGACGCGTGGCGGCACCGACGGGTAGCGTGATGCCTCCGTCACCCAACGCGCACAAGGGGGAGCCATGGGGCGCCACACACGACTGCTGGTCGCGCTGGTCTTCAGCGTCCTGCTGGCCGCCTGCGGGGCGGGCTCCGAGGACAGCGGCGGGGACGCCGCCACGGATGACACCCAGGGCTCAGGGACCACCTCGGGTGATCCCATCCTCATCGGCATCGGCGTGGCCCAAACCTCGCCGGTGGCCCTCCTCGGCCAGGAGGAGGTGGTCGGGGCCAAGATCGCGGAGAAGTTCTTCAACAGCAAGGATGGCGTCAACGGCCGGCCCATCAAGCTGATCTTCGAGGACACCGGCGGCGACGAGAACGGCGCCATCAACGCCTTCAACGCCCTCATCGGCAAGAACGTGGTCGGCATCGTCGGCCCCACGCTCTCCCAGCAGGCCAACGCCGCCGACCCGGAGGCGGAGCGGGCCGGCGTCCCCGTGCTGGCGCCGTCCAACACGGCCAAGGGCATCCCCCAGCTGGGCGACTTCATCGCCCGGGTCTCCGCCCCCGTCTCGGTGGTGGCCCCGCTGGCCGTGGAGCAGGCGCTGGCCATGGACCCCGCCATCACGACGGTGGCGGTGGCCTACGCCCAGAACGACGCCTTCTCCAGTTCGGAGACGGGCACCTTCCAGGAGACGGTGAAGGCCAAGAAGCTGAACCTGGCCACGGTCCAGACCTTCCAGACCTCCGACACCGACTTCACCGCCCAGGCCAACGCCATGCTGGCCAAGAAGCCTCAGCTCATCATCGTCTCGGGCCTGGCCGCCGACGGCGGCAACCTGGTGAAGCAGCTCCGGGAGCTCGGCTACACGGGGCTCATCATCGGCGGCAACGGGCTCAACACCACCAACGTCTTCCCGGTGTGCGCCAAGGCCTGCGACGGGGTGCTCATCGCCCAGGCCTACAGCCCGGCCTTCGACAACCCCATCAACAAGGAGTTCCTGGCCGCCTACACCGCCGAGCAGAAGAAGCAGCCGCCGCAGTTCTCGGCTCAGACGTTCACCGCCGTCCAGGTCTTCGTCGAGGCCCTGAGAGTCGTCGACAAGGCCAAGCCGCTGAAGGACATGGACGTGAAGACGCAGCGCATCGAGCTCAACAAGGCGGTTCTGGCGGGCAAGTACGAGACGCCGCTGGGGCCCATCTCCTTCGACCCCGAGGGCGAGATCATCCAGGACAAGTTCTACGTGGCCCAGATCAAGATGGGCGCCGACGGCAAGAGCGGCGAATTCACCTTCGTCCGCTAGTGGGCGCTCGCGGAAATCTCGTGGATGCATCGCCGAGTCAGGGTCGTCGCTGGCAAGGACGCACGACGAGGCGTAGCGATGTTCTACGCCGAGGAGGAGGACGCAGCCAGCGGCGGCACTGGCCGGCGAGACACCACGAAGATTTCCGCGAGCGCCCACTAGAGCCCCGCTGAGGTGCGAGATCTCCTCCAGAAGCTGCTGAACGGGCTGGCCATCGGCAGCGTCTACGCCATCTTCGCCCTCGGCTACACGCTCGTCTTCTCCATCCTGCGGGTCATCAACTTCGCCCACGCCGCCGTCTTCACGGTGGGGGCCTACCTCACCTACGCCCTCACCGGGGCGCGCTTCGGGTTCAACGGGATCCTCAAGAACTCGGCCCTGCCCTTCGAGGCACCCTTCTGGCTGGCGCTGCTCGGCGGGGCGCTGGGCGCCGGCCTGCTCGGCATCCTCGTGGAGCAGGTGGCCTTCCGGCCGCTGCGGAAGCGGGGCTCGGATCCGCTGCTCACCCTGGTCTCGTCGCTCGGGGTGTCCATCGCCATCGTGAACATCGTCCAGTACCTCTTCGGGGCGGAGAACTACTCCTACCAGGACCCGCTCGGCGGCCTGCCCGACAGGGTGGACTTCGGACCGGCGGCGATCCGCACCGTGCAGGTCGTGATCTTCCTCGTGTCCATGGTGATGGTCGTCGCCCTCACCCTGCTCATCAACCGGACCCGGACGGGCAAGGGCCTGCGGGCCGTGGCCGAGGACGCCGACACGGCCCGGCTCCTCGGCATCGACACCGACCGGCTCGTCCGGCTGTCGTTCTTCATCTCCGGGGTGCTCGGCGGCCTGGCCGGCACTCTGCTCGCCATGTCCGTGGGGATCGCCGGCCCCAGCTTCGGGATCGCCTTCGG
Source organism: uncultured Actinomycetes bacterium (assembly GCA_963789165.1). Taxonomy (GTDB): domain Bacteria; phylum Actinomycetota; class Acidimicrobiia; order IMCC26256; family BP-133; genus CAWBJP01. The sequence continues at coordinate 31,481 of CAWBJP010000006.1, read as the reverse complement.
GCTGAAGGGCCTGGCCGTCATCGTGCTCGGTGGGCTGGGTGACATCCCCGGGGCCGTGGTCGGCGGCCTCGTTATCGGCGTGGCCGAGGCCTTTCTGCCCGACAGCCTGGTGTCCTACCGGGAGGCGGTGGCCTTCGTGGTCCTGCTCGTCATGCTCCTCGTCCGGCCCCAGGGGCTCCTGGGCCGGGCCCAGGTGCAGAAGGTCTAGGACCGGGGCCGCGGCGTGCTCGAGTACCTGAACTCCTACGGCTCGCTCATCGTCACCATGGTGCTGGGGGCGGTCCTCGGCCTGTCGCTCTACCTGCCCCTCATGGCCGGGCAGCTGTCACTGGCCAGCCCCGGGTTCTACGCCCTGGGCGGTTACGTGGCCGCCATCCTGTCGACGAGAACCTTCGCCACCGACGGGACCTACCCCGTGGCCCTGGTGCTGTTCGAGATGCTGGTGGCGGCGGTGCTGTCCGGCGCGCTGGCCGTCGTCGTGGGGCTGTCGGCCCTGCGCCTGTCCGGCATCTACCTGGCCCTGGCCACCATCGCCTTCGTCGAGATCCTGCGCGTCCTGTCCCTCAACCTCGACGTCACCGGCCGGGCCATCGGCATCTTCCAGATCCCCCAGCCCTTCGGCACCAAGCTCTCCTACCTGTGGCTGGCCGGCCCGCTGCTGCTCGCCGCCGGGCTGTTCACGTGGCGCCTCGAACGGGTCCGCACCGGCCGGGCCTTCTCCGCCATCCGGGAGGACGAGCTGGCCGCCGCGGCCATGGGCATCGACACCACCCGGTCCAAGGTCCGGGCCTTCGTCATCGGCGGCGTGCTGGCCGGCCTGGCCGGCGTCGTCGCCGCCCATCTGATCAACAGCTGGAACGCCCGCCAGGGCACCTTCGACGCCTCGATCATCTACCTGTCCTTCGTGCTCATCGGCGGGTCCCGCACGTTCCTCGGCCCCATCGCCGGCGGCATGGCCCTCACCTACCTGCCCGAATGGCTCCGGGAACGGGCCGACAGCGCGCTGTTGCCCGAGTGGGCGGCCCAGTTCCTCCGGGACGGGCGGCTCATCATCTACGGCGTGCTCCTGGCACTGTCCTGCGTGTTCTTCCCTCAGGGGTTCATCACCCCCGAGCTCCTGGAGCGCATCAAGCGCCGGGACTTCCGCCGGCGCCGGCCGCCCTCCGAGCTCGAACCCGAAGAGGCCGCCTGACATGGCCGGCGGGATGGCCTGCGTGCTGTTCACCGACCTGGTCGGGTCGACGGAGCTCATGGCCAGCCTGGGTGACGCCGCCTTCGACCGGCTGCGCGACGGGCACTTCATGCTCATGCGCCAGGCGGTGGCCAGCCGGGGCGGGACGGCCATCAAGAACACGGGCGACGGCGTCCTGGCCACGTTCGGGTCGGCGGGTGACGCCCTGGCCGCGGCCGTGGCCATCCAGCAGGCGACCGAGCGCCAGGGTCGGGACTCGGGCGTGCCCCTGGCCGTGCGGGTGGGCCTGTCGCTCGGCGACGTGTCAACGGCGACAGGCGACGTGTTCGGCATCCCGGTGGTCGAGGCCGCTCGCCTGGTGGACGCCGCCCGGCCCGGACAGATCCTGTGCAGCGCCGTGGTGCGCACGGTGGCCGGGTCCCGCTCCGGCGCCGAGCTGGCGCCGCTCGGTGCGCTCGACCTCAAGGGCCTGCCCGAGCCGGTGATGGTCTTCGAGGTGGCCTGGTCGCCGGCCGCCCCCGGCGAAACCGAGGTGCCGCTCCCGCCGCTGCTCACCGGCCCCGGGCGGATCTTCGTCGGTCGGGACGGCGAGCTGGAGCGGCTCCGACACCAGTGGAAGGAAGCGGCGGCCGGGGAACGGCGGGTGGCCCTGCTCGGCGGCGAGCCGGGGATCGGCAAGACCCGACTGGCCGCCGAGCTGGCGGGCGAGATCCATCGCCAGGGCGGCCTGGTCCTGGCCGGGCGCTGCGACGAGGACCTCGGCGTCCCCTACCAGCCCTTCGTCGAGGCCCTCCGCCACTACGTGACCAACGCCGGGACCCCGCGGCTCGGCCGCCACGGCGGCGAGCTGGCCCGCATCCTCCCCGAGCTGTCCCACCTGGTCGTCGGCCTCCCCGAGCCGCTGCGCTCGGACCCGGAGACGGAGCGGTACCGCCTCTTCGACGCCGTCGCCTCCTGGCTGGCGAACGTTTCCGCGGACACGCCCCTGCTGCTCATCCTCGACGACATCCAGTGGGCGGCCAAGCCCACGCTCCTGTTGCTGCGGCACGCCCTGCGTGCCACCGAGCCGGCCCGGGTGCTGGTGGTGGCCACCTACCGCGACACCGATGTGGGCCGGGGCCATCCCCTCACCGACTTCCTGGCTGACCTGCGGCTCGGCGGTGGATCGGAGCGCCTCCCCGTCACCGGGCTCGACGCCGCCGGGGTGGCGGCCTTCATCGAGGCCGCCGCCGGCCATGGGCTCGACGAGGAGGTCGAGGACCTGGCCCGGGCGGTGTGGGCCGAGACCGAGGGCAACCCGTTCTTCATGGTCGAGGTCATGCGCCACCTGGCCGAGACGGGCGCCCTGGAGCGCCGGGAAGGCCGCTGGTTCGTGTCCTCCGTCCTCGACGAGGTTGGGATCCCCGAGGGCGTGCGCGACGTCGTGGGCCGGCGCCTGTCGCGCATGTCGGACGCCGCCAACCAGGCCCTCACCGTCGCCGCCGTGGTCGGCAGCGAGTTCGAGCCGGTGGTGGTCGCGGCAGCCTCCGGTATGGCCGAGGACGACCTCCTGGCCGCCATCGACGAGGCCGTCGCCGCCCGCCTGGTGGTGGAGGTGCGGGGACCGGCGCCGCGGAACCGCTTCTCCCACGCCCTGGTGCGGGCCACCCTCTACGACGAGCTGACCGGCGCCCGCCGGGTGGCGTTGCACCGCCGGGTGGCCGAGGCCATCGAGCAGATTCACGCCCACGCCCTCGACGACCACCTCCCGGCGCTGGCCCACCACTGGGCCCGGGCCGCAGTGTCCGCCGCCGAGGCCGGCAAGGCCGTCGACTACGCCACCCGGGCCGGCGACCGGGCGCTGGCCCAGCTCGCCCACGACGAGGCCGCCACCTACTACGCCCAGGCGCTCGAGCTCCTGGCCGCCTCCGGGGCTCCCACCGACGACCCCCGCCGGCTCGACCTCCTCATCTCCCGGGGCGAGGCCCAGCGCCGGGCGGGGGACGCCGCCTACCGGGACACGCTCCTCGAAGCCGCCCACCTGGCCCAGGCCCGGGGTGACGCCGACGCCCTGGCCCGGGCGGCGCTGGCCAACACCCGGGGCAACCTCTACAGCAGCATCGGGCAGCTCGACGCCGACCGGGTCGCCATGCTGGAAGCGGCCATCGACGCGGTCAGCGACCAGTCCGTCCTGTGGGCCCGGTTGATGGCCAACCTGGCACTGGAACAGACCTGGATGCCGGACCGGGACCGACGGGTCGAGCTGTCCGACCAGGCGCTGGCCGCGGCACGGCAACTGGACGACCCCGCCACCCTCGCCCACGTCCTCCTGGCCCGCGACTACACCATCTCCTCGCCGGACAACGTGGACGAGCGTCTGGCCAATACCGCCCAGCTGCTGGGGCTGGCCGATGTACTGGGCGACCCCGTGATCCGGCTGCGCGCCGGCCTGCTGCGCTTCCGGGCGGCCATGGAGCGGGGCGATTCCGACGAGGCCGAGCGCTGCCTGGTGGCCAACCAGGATCTGGTCGCCGACCTCGGCCAGCCCGCCCTCACCTGGCACGTCCAGATCCACGAGGTGGGACTCAGTCTCCTGCGGGGCCGGTTACGGCCGGCCGAGGAGCAGCTGGAGGCCGCCTGCGAAACGGGGATGGCCACCGGTCAGCCCGACGCCCCCATCTTCCGCCTGGCCCAGAGGTTCTCTCTGTGCTTCGAGGACGGCCGCCTGGACGAGATGGTGGACGAGCTCCGTGAGCTGAGCGAACGTCTTCCGCTGATCACCACCCTGCGAGCCATGCTCGCCACCGCCCTGATCGAGTCCCGGGCCCACGCCGACGCCCGGGTGGTCTTCGACGAGCTGTTCGGCGCCGGGTTCGCCGCCCCCTTCGACTTCGTATGGCTCCGGTGCCAGTGCGAGTGCGCCTGGACCTGCGCCCATCTCGGCGAGGCCGCCGGGGCCGAGATCCTGCACCAGCGGATCGAGCCCTATGCCGGGCAGGTGCTGTGTGTCGGCCAGGGAGGCACTCCCACTGGTTCGATCTCCTTCTACCTCGGCCTGCTGGCTACCACCATGGGCCGCGGGGACGAGGCCGTTGAACGCTTCGCCACCGCCGCCGCCATCCACGAACGCATGGACGCCCACCCGTGGCTGGCCCGCAGCCGGGCCGAATTGGCCGCGGTCCTGCAGCGCCGGGGCGACCCCCACGACGCGGCGCTCGCCCGCCGCCTCCTCGACCAGGCGCTGACAACGGCCGTCGAGCTCGGCCTCCCCCGTGTCGAGGAGCGGGTGCGGGCGTTGCTGGCCGAGGGAGGCGCATGAGCGCCGAGACCGGCACCGCCACGGCCACCCCCGTCCTGGAGGTCAAGGGACTCACCCGGCGCTTCGGCGGGGTGACGGCGGTGGACAACGTGTCCTTCGCCGTGCAGCCCGGGGAGATCTTCGGGCTCATCGGGCCCAACGGGGCGGGCAAGACCACGCTGTTCAACGTGGTGACGGGCATCACCAAGCCGACGACGGGACGGTTCCTCCACGACGGGGAGGACGTGACCGGAACCCGGCCCCACCAGGTGGCCCGCCGGGGGATCGCCCGGACGTTCCAGAACATCCGGCTCTTCGCCAACCTCTCGGCGCTGGAGAACGTGATGATCGGCCGGCACATCCACACCCGCAGCGGGCTGCTCACCGGGGTCCTCGGCCTGCCGCCGGGGCCGGCCGAGGAGCGGGCGGTACGGGAGCGGGCCCGGGAGCTGCTCGGCCTCATGGGCCTGTCGAAGCGGGAAGAGGTGAAGGCCAGGAACCTCCCCTACGGCGACCAGCGGCGCCTGGAGATCGCCCGGGCCCTGGCGCTGGAACCCAAGGTGCTGCTCCTCGACGAGCCGGCGGCCGGCATGAACCCGGCCGAGAAGAGCTCGCTGTCCGACTTCATCCGCCGGCTGCGGGGCGACTTCGACCTGACCGTGCTCATCATCGAGCACCACGTACCCCTGGTCATGGGGCTCTGCGACCGGATCGCGGTGCTCGACTTCGGCAAGCTCATCGCCCTGGGCGACCCCGGGGTCGTCCGCCGGGACCCGGCCGTGGTCGAGGCCTACCTGGGGGAGGAAGATGTCCTCTGACGGCGGTGCCGGCGCCGCTCCCCTGCTGGAGGTGAACGACCTCTCGGTCCGCTACGGGGGCATCAGCGCCCTGGAGCACGTGGACCTCACCGTCAACGCCGGCGAGGTGGTCACCCTCATCGGGGCCAACGGGGCGGGCAAGACCACCCTGCTGCGGGCGGTGAGCCGGCTGGTCGAGCCCCACACGGGCTCCATCCGCTTCGACGGCCACGATCTGCGCAAGGTGGGGGCGCCCAAGGCCGTCGCCCTGGGCATCGGCCACTCCCCGGAGGGCAGGCGGGTGCTGGCCCGCCAGAGCGTGCGGGACAACCTGCTGCTGGGCGCGTGGACCCGCAAGGACGACGGCGCCATCGCCGCCGACCTCAAAGCCCAGCTCGAGCGCTTCCCCCGCCTGGCCGAGCGCATCGACCAGCCCGCCGGCACCCTCTCGGGAGGCGAGCAGCAGATGCTGGCCATCGCCCGGGCCCTCATGAGCCGGCCCCGCCTCCTGCTCCTCGACGAGCCCAGCCTCGGCCTCGCCCCCCGCCTGGTCCGGGACATCTTCGCCATCGTGGGCGAGCTCCACGAGGCCGGCGTGACCATCCTCCTGGTCGAGCAGAACGCCACCCTCGCCCTCCAGCGGGCGGACCGGGGCTACGTCCTGGAAGCCGGGCGCATGACGCTCTCCGGGCCCGGCGGCCGACCTCGTGGCCGACGAGCGGGTCCGGGCCGCCTACCTCGGTTGACGGGCTCCTCCCGCTTGACGGGCTCCCCCCATCTGACCGGCCTGGGCGCCACGCTCGCCGCCGGCATGGTGGTGTCGACCTTCGTGGGCTACGCCTTCGGGGCGCTGGGCCCGTTCATCCGCGACGACCTGGACCTGTCCCGCACCGCCCTCGGCTCCCTCACCACCGTGATGTACTTCGTGGGCTCGGCCCTCTCGCCCGTGCTCGGCCCGCTGGTCGACCGCTTCGGAGGCCGGCGCAGCCTGCTGGGCCTGTTCGCCGTGGGGTCGGCGGCCACCCTGCTGGCCGCCGCCGCCCCCGCCTTCGGCGGCCTGCTGGCCGGCGCGGCGCTCGCCGGAGTGGCCGTGGCCCTGGGCAACATCGCCACCAACCAGCTCATCGCCCGCCACGTGGAGCCGGCCCGGCAGGGGATCCTGACCGGAGTCAAACAGTCCGGGGTGCAGGTCGGCGCCTTCCTGGCCGGCGCCGCCCTTCCCGCCCTGGCCGAGGCGTGGGGGTGGCGCTCGGGCCCTGGCCGCCAGCGCTCTCCTGGCCGCCGCCGGTGTCGCCGGGACGCTCCTCACCGTCCCCCACCATTCCGGCCGCTTCGAGTTGCCCCGCGACCCGGGTGATGCCGGATCAGTGCCGCTCGGGCCGGCGGTCAACCGGCTCACCGCCTACTCCACCCTGATGGGGCTCGGCGTCGGAGCGGCCGGCGCCTACCTGCCGCTCTACGCCGTGGAGGAGCTGGGGACGGGCCGGCGGACGGCCGGACTGGCCGCCGGCCTCATGGGCCTGGTCGGGGTGGTGGCCCGGGTGTGGTGGGGACGGCGCCACGACCGCACCGCCACACCTGTGACCCGCACGCTCCTCCTCCTGGCCGCCGGGTCGGTCGTCGCCGCCGGGCTGGTCTGGGGGGCGCAGGCCGCCGGAGTGGCCCTCCTGTGGGGCGGCGCCGCCGCCCTCGGGGCCACCGCGGTGGCCTGGAACGCCCTGGGGATGCTCTCCATCGTCCGCGACGTCGACGCCGCCCGGGCGGGACGGGCCTCGGGCCGGGTGCTGCTCGGCTTCTTCGCCGGCTTCTTCACCGGCCCCGTCTCCTTCGGAGCGGTGGTCGACGCCACCGACACCTACGCCTTCGGCTGGGCCGGCGTCACCGCCGCCTTCCTCGCCGCCACCGCCGTCGCCTGGCGCTGGCGATCCGGGGCGCCAGCCGGGGCCGGCGCGCTCGAGCCGTGAGTCAGCGGCGGAGCAGCGCCAGGAACACGGCCGAGGGAAGCACCTGGGCGCCCAGCGCCTCGGCCCGGTCGCGCACCCAGGTGTCGGAGGAGACGACCAGCACGGGCACGTCGAGCGGACGGGCCGCCACCTCCTCCACCACCACCTCGTCGGCCTCCTGGCCGGCGGCGGAGAACACCACCCGCAGCCCCGGCCGGCGGGGCGGGCGGACCCCGCGCACGTCGGCCCCGTCGAACACCAATATCACCCCCACCCGGGTCCGAAGCTGGAACTCGGCCAGCGCCCCGAAAAGCCGCTCCCGCTGCACGGCCACCGGCATCTCGGGCCAGGCCAGCATGGACACGTTGTAGCCGTCCACCACCACCGCCAGCTCCGGCGTGCGCACCATGGTCTCGGCGGCTTCGGGGGTGTCGGCCATCATGCCCGGCGGGACCTGGACCCGGGCCCGCTTCGGCCGGGCCGGCCGGGTCCGGGGCACCTCGGGGGCGGGGGCGGCGCCGGCGGCCGGCTCGGCCCCTTCGGGGGCGAGGAGGTCGGCCACCCGTCCGGCCAGGCGGGCCGCCCCTTCGATGGCCTCGGCGAGGCGGGCCGTGGTCTCCGCCGCCTCGGCCACCACGGCCGGATCGGGACCGGGAGGGGGTGGGGATGGCACCGGTTCGAGGGGCGGGGCCGCCGCTTCCGCCGCCTGTTCCGCCTCGGTACGGGCCCGCTGCTCCGCCGCCGCCCGGCGGGCCTCGACCTTGGCCTGGGCCTCGGCCTCCCCCCGCCGGCGGACGGCCTCGGCCAGAGCCGCCTCCAGCTCCTCCACCCGGGCCTGGGCCGCGGCCAGGTCAGCGGCGACCCGTTCCTCACCCGTCCGCCGGGCCCGCCGGGCCTCCTTCAGCTGGGTCTCGAGCGTCCCGGCTTGGGCCTCGGCGCCGGCCAAGGCCACCTCGGCCCGGCGCCGGGCCTCCTCCAGGGTGACCATCCGCTCGTCCAGGCCCCGCAACCGCTCGGCGACGCCCTCTTCGGCCCGTCCCGCTTCGAAGGTGGCCACGGCCAGGCCGAGGGCGAACTCCCATCCGGGGGGACGCACGGTCCACAGGGCGGAGGCGAGGCTGGGGAGGCGCCCGCCGGCGGCCGCCGCCGCCACCCCGGCGACGGCCTCACCGGGCTCCCAGCCGGCCAGGGCCTCGGCCGCCTCGGGGCTGCGGGCGTAGGCGTCGGACACCGCCGCCCCGACCGCCTCCTCCGTGTCCAGCAGCCGGCGGAGCTGAGCCCGGGCCGCGGGAGTGGCCAGGCCCCGGCGGTCGAAGGTGGCCAGTCGTCGGGCGGCCAGGGGCACGTCAGCCGGCGGCAGCGTCCGCAGCACATCGGCGGCCAGCTCCAGGAGCGGCGCCAGCAGACCCTCGGGTAACACGCCGGCCGGCGGCTCGACCTCGTCGCTCCCGGAGCTGCTCAGGGGGCGGCTGACGGGGTCCCTCATGAGCTGCCTCGTTGCGCCTTCCACCGGTCGGCTCCGTACACTGAGGCGTCCGAGGCTCCCCGGATCATGTGCCCAGGGTGCCGGGTGTCCCCGCGGTGGAGGGATTGCATGCAGGCACGATACGACGAGCTCACCCTGGAGACCCAAGGCGACGGCGACATCCTGGACCTCACGTCCTACGCCCAGAAGGCCATCGCCAACTACGGCCTCCGCGACGGGCTCTGCACCGTGTTCGTGGCCCACTCCACCTGCGGCATGACCACCATCGAGTGCGAGCCGGGTTGCAACGCCGACATCAACAACGTGCTCGAGCGGGTCGCCCCCCAGGACGACACCTGGCAGCACAACGAGCGCAACGCCGACAGCAACGGCCACAGCCACGCCCGGGCCGCCCTCATCGGACCGTCGGTCACGCTGCCCTTCGCCAACGCCGAGCTCCAGGTCGGGACCTGGCAGCGGGTGGTGATGATCGACTTCGACGACCGGCCCCGCAGCCGCAAGGTCGTCATCCAACTCTTGGGCGACTGACGTCGCCCAGGAAACTTGGCGCCGCCAGCGGCGGCACCTCACTCCCGTTCCGGCAGAGCTATCCCTCGCTGCGCTCGGGCTCTGCCGGGGCGACTGAAATCTCCTCGATCGAGGGGCCGTGGCCGCGCACCAGCGACACGTCACCTGTTCCACCTGACGCTCCAGGATCTCCTCGTCCTCCACCTCGAGGTCGCCACCCACGCTGAAGTGCCAGAAGGCACGGGTCCGGGTGGTGGCCACCACGTCGAAGCGGGTGAGGTTCCCGCAGGCTCCGCACCGGTAACGGGTCGGCATCGGACTCGGCCCCCTACTCCGCCCGACGGGCCAGGTTGGTGGCCACCGCCTTCACCTCGGGGGGCGGGAACGGCTGGCGGACGTTGCCGAACTCGATGAGGCCCAGCACGCGGCCCTTGCGGACGAACACGAAGTCGGCGATGTAGGGCACCTTCTCCTCGGAGGAGGGCTCGTTCTCGACGTCCTCGGCCGGCAGCTGCACCTCGAAACGGAACCCGGTCGACTGATCGCCGATGCCCGACACGTCGAGGGGCGACATGGTCCCCCGGACGTCCTCGGAGAGGTTGGGGTTGCGGGCCAGACGGGCATTGATGAGCCCTTCGAAGCAGCCCCGGGCGGCGGGCGTGGCCAGGGTGGCCAGCACCTTGTCGGCGGATGCAGGGGTGTCGAGGACGGCCGAGGAGGACGACACCGTGCCCGACCCGGATCGCCCGTACTCGGCGGAGCGGGACTTGGCCCGCACGGCGGCGGTGAGGGTGGCGGCGTCGGGGCCCAGGCAGCGTTCGAAGGGTCCGTCGGTCTCGGTCGTCGCGGTGGGGGCGGGGCGCACGACCACGAAGCCGCTGGGCAGGTCGCCGCCGGTGAGCACGGCCCGCCGGGCCAGGGCCTCGTCCGCTTCCTTGGACGGGGGGGCGGTGGTGGTCGTGGGGGCGGGGGCCGTCGTGGTGGTGGGAGCGGCCGAGCCCTTGCCCGTGGTGGCCGTGGTCGTCGGCGCCGTGGTGGAGGAGGTGGCATCGGGGCTGGCGTCGGGGGCCTCGGTCCCGGCCGAAACCTCCAACATCTCCGTGCCGGCCGCCTGGCGCTCCGCCACTTCGGACGGGCCTCGGCCCCAGGTGGCGGCCACGACGGCCACGACGAGGCACAGGGCTCCCACGAGCCTGTCCGGCGGGGTCACGCTCAGGACCTGCGGAGCAGGGTCTGGCGGCAGGGGCTGGGGCCCCCGGCCGCATCGCGATGAGCCGCCAGGCGAAGAGCCATCATCCAGGGAGGGTAACCCCGGGGCGACGCTCTCTCGCGTCATTTGCGGGCCCGGGAGGCCCCGGAGAGCCCGGTTGAATGTCTCACCCCGTCGTTACCTTCGTTCCATGTTGAGCTTGTTCTCGGGTGACACCACCCCGCTGTACGAGGTCACCTTCGCCGTCATCGACCTCGAGACCACCGGCATGGTTCCCGGGCAGAGCCGGATCATCGAGGTGGGGGCGGCCCGGTTCCGGGGCGGCGAGTGCCTCGGCACCTTCCAGACCCTGGTGAATCCCGGCTGCGAGGTGCCCGTCTTCATCTCGGTGCTGACCGGGATCAGCGAGGCGGTGCTCGTGCCTGCCCCGCCCATCGAGGAGGTGCTCCCCGCCCTGCTCGAGTTCCTCGGCGACGCCGTCCTGGTGGGCCACAACCTGCGCTTCGACACCGCCTTCGTCGACGCCGCACTGTGCGCCACCGGTCGCCGCCCCCTCCACCAGCCCCGGGTGGACACGCTGGCCCTGGCCCGGCGGCTGATGGGTGACGACGTGCCCAACCGGCGCCTGGCCACCCTGGCCCATTTCTTCCGCACCGACACCGAGCCCACCCACCGGGCCCTCGACGACGTGCTGGCCACCGCCGGGGTCCTCCACGGGTTGCTGGAGCGGGCGGCGACCTTCGGGATCCTCGCCCTCGACGATCTACTCGCCTTCCCAGACGCCGTCGCCCCTGGCGCTGGCCAAGCTGCCCCTGGCCGCCCGCCTGCCCCACGCGCCCCGGCGTCTATCTGTTCACCGACGCCGGCGGGCGCGTCCTCCACGTGGGCCGGGCGGGCGACCTGCGGGCCACGGGTCCGCGCCTACTTCGCCTCCGGCGATCGCCGCCTCCGACGCCTGCTGCGGGAGACGGCCCGCATCGACCACCTGGTCTGCCGCCATCCGCTGGAGGCGGCCGTGGTCGAGGCCCGGCTGGTGGCGGCCCACCAGCCCCCGTTCCGCCGCTCCGGTCGCCGCCGGCCAGCCCCCGCCTACGTGAAGCTCACCTGCCGAGCGCCAGACCCGGCTGGTCGTGGTGCACCGGCCCCGGCCCGACGGCGCCGTCTACCCGCCGCAGCTGCGTGAGGGACGGAAGGAGGGTTAGCTCAGGCCGTCGATGACCGCGGCCAGATCGGTGTCCTTGGCCGTCACGCCGCCTTCGGAGTGGGTGGAGAGCGCCACCAGCACCCGGTTGTAGTGGATCTCCAGATCGGGATGGTGGTTGGCCGCCTCGGCCGGGCCGACGATGCGTTCCACGAACCCGACCGCCTCGGGGAACCCCTTGAACTTGAACTCCCGGGTGATCCTGCCCTCCTGCCGGCTCCAACCAGGGAGCTTGTCGAGGGCGCTGTCGATCTCGGCATCGGAAAGAGTCGCCATAGGGGCATTCTTCCACCCGTCGCGCCCCCTACACTCCCCGGCCGTGATGGAGCCGTGACCGACCCCATGGCCGAGGCCACCCGCCGGCGGGAGGCGGGCGAGGAGGTGGTGCTGGCCACGGCCGTGCGCACCGACGGCTCCCCGCCCTGCCAACCGGGCCAGAAGCTGCTCCTGGGCCGCAACGGCCCGCTGGCGGGAACGCTGGGCTGCTCCGAGTTCGACGCCCAGGCGGTGGCCTCCGCTCCCGACCTGCTGGCGGCCGGCCAGCCCACCCTGGCCACCTACACCCACGAACTCGGATCGGTCGAGGTCTACCTGGAACCGCTCTCCCCCCGGCCGCTGCTCGTGGTGCTCTCGGCCACGCCCGTCGCCCTCCACCTCCTGCGGGGCGCGGCCGAGCTCGGCTACGCCACCGTCCTGGTCGAGGACCGCGCCGACCGGGTCACCCCCGAGCACGTGGCCGCCGCCGGCCGGGTCGAAACCTCGCTCGACGGGGTGGGCGCCGGGCCGACCACCGACGCGGTGGCCACCGACCACGACGCCCCCAGCCTCGCCGGCCAGCTCGGCGTGCTGCTGCGCTCCCCGGCCCGGTTCGTGGGGATGATGGGCAGCGCCCGCCACACCGCCGCCCACCTCGACACGCTGCGGGCCCAGGGCCTGGGCGCAGAGCTGGACCGGCTACGAACGCCCGTCGGCCTCGATCTGGGCTGCCGCACCCCCGCCGAGATCGCCCTGTCGATCCTCGCCGGCCTGGTCGCCGCCCGCACCGGCCACCCCGGCACCTGGCTCGACCACCGCCCCTGACCCCACCACCGCCCCCGGCCTTCTCGAACCGGCGTGACTCACCGCCGCATACCGGCGGTGAACAGAGCCGGTTCGACGAGCGCCCCACTTACGCACCAACCGGCGTGGCTCACCGCCGCATACAGGCGCTGAACAGCGCCGGTTGCGGGGCGGGGGTCCAGGGCGGTTGGCGACGCCGGCGGTTCAGACGGCGCGCCGGGCCCGCTCGTCCTTCCTTGACGGCGGCTTTTCGCTCTTCCCGGCGTCGCTCGAACCATGCCGCAGCCCCCGCCGCCCCAGCCGCCGCCCCGCCCATTCGAGGACGAGATGGGCGCCCCCCGCGGACAGCACCGCCCACAGCGGGAGCAGCACGAGGAGCACGCCGTAGCGCCGCACGCCCTCCCCGGCGAAGGCATCGAGGACGGCGTCGACATCGAGGATCCCCACCACCCGGAGCAGCGCGGCCGCCACCACGAACCCCAGCGCCAGGAACAGCACCCACACCAGCGCCCGGACGACGCCGGGCACCGGGGCCACGGGTCCGGGCAGCACGGACCCAGAGGCTCCCACGGCGGACCTCGGCCCGCTCGCCGCCGCGCCGCTCACCGCCGGGCCACCACCCGTCCCCGCCCGGCCCGGAGTGGCGGCGGGATGGGCCCGGGTGGCCTCCCCGTCCAGCGACGGCGGCGGTGCCTCCACCGACTCGGGGACGGAGAGCAGCTGTTTGCAGCCCCCGCAGCGGAACCGCCCCTGACCGGCGACGTCGGCCAGCGGGTGGACGTGCCCGCAGGAGGGGCATTGGAGCCCGGTGGTCGTCATGCTCCGGGAGAGGCGCCGGCGTCTCCGGCGGCGCCGCTCAAGGCCACCAGCTGCTCCAGGGCGGCGGCCGCCCGCCCCTCGGACAGGGAGGCCTGGGCCGCCTCGAGGCCTTCGGCGAAGCCGGCGGCCACCCCGGCCACCACCAGGGCGGCGGCGGCGTTGAGGACGACGATGTCCCGGGCCGGACCCTTGGCCCCGGAAAGCACGTCGGTGGCCACTTCGGCGTTGCGGACCGGGCCTCCGCCCCGGAGGTCGCCCGGGTTGGCCTGCGGGACGCCCAGGAGCTTGGGGTCGAGCACGAAGGTGCGCACTTCGCCGCCGTTCAGCTCCCACACCGTCGAGGTGGTCGTGGTGGTCAGCTCGTCGAGGCCGTCGTGGCCGTAGAAGACGAGGGCGTGCTCGCAGCCGAGCTCGTCCAGGGCGGCGACGACCCTCTCGGCCATGGCCGGGTCGGACACGCCCAGTGCCTGGCGGCGGGCGCCGGCCGGATTGGCCAGCGGGCCGAGGAAGTTGAAGGTGGTGGGGACGCCCAGCTCCCGGCGGGTGGGCCCGGCGTGGCGCAGGGCCGGGTGGTAGCGGGGTGCGAAACAGAACCCGATGCCGGCTTCCTCGATGCAGCGGGCCACCCCGGCCGGGCCCGGGTCGAGAGTCACGCCCAGCTGCTCGAGCAGGTCGGCCGAACCGCACTCCGACGACGCCGAGCGGTTCCCGTGCTTGGCCACCCTGGCGCCCGCCCCGGCCGCCACGAAGGCGGCCACCGTGGACACGTTGATCGACCCGGAGCGGTCCCCGCCCGTCCCGCACGTGTCGAGCAGCGGGCCGGCGACGGACACCTCGACCCGTTCGGCGAAGGCCAGCATGGTGCGGGCCAGAGCGGCGATCTCCGCCGCCGTCTCCCCTTTGGCCCGCAGGGCGATGACGAACCCGGCGATCTGGGCCGAGCTGGCAGACCCTTCCAGGATGGTGGCCATGGCCCACTCCGCCTCGTGGGCGTCCAGATCCTGGCGGGCCAGGAGCTTGGCCAGCACCGGCGGCCAGGCGAAGGGTGCGGACTGCATCACGCCGGCGAGGTTACCGCCGGTGACCAGCCGTTCCGTTGACGGGGGCGGGCCTTAAGCCGAACGGCGGCGCTGGCGGAGCACCCGGCGACGTTCCCGCTCCGTGAGGCCGCCCCACACCCCGTGCTTCTCCCGGGTGGAAAGGGCGAACTCCAGGCACGGCTTGCGGACCGGGCAATGGGAGCAGATCTCCTTGGCCGTGACGGCGAGGGAGTCGTCATCGGACGGGGGGTAGAAGATCATGGCGTCGCTGCCGCGGCAGGCCCCCTTGGCCCGCCACGCCAGAGCCTTCGGGAGCCGCAACGACTCCAGCGACGAGAACCTTTCCATCAGCGCCTGCATAACCAGCATCTCCCCGCGATCAACTCAAAAAAAACCGTTCTGGCACCTATTCCCCCCTACCGGCCACGCTATGCCGGGAATGTGCCGCTCCGACGAATCGACGGAGCCCGGCCCCTAGGATCGGTGCCCGTGAAATTCTCGGGCGACGAGCGGCAGGCGAATCTGGGACGCCTGGCCTCCGAGCCGTTCGACCTCCTGGTCATCGGCGGGGGGATCACCGGCGCCGGCGTGGCCCTCGACGCCGCCAGCCGGGGGTTGCGCACCGCCCTGGTGGAGCGGGGCGACTTTGCCGCCGGCACCTCGTCACGGTCCTCCAAGCTGGTCCACGGCGGTCTCCGCTACCTCAACCAGCGGGAGTTCCGCCTCGTCTACGAGGCGCTGGCCGAGCGCCAGCGCCTCCTGCGCCTCGCCCCCCACCTGGTGCGGCCCCTCCCCTTCCTCATCCCCATCTTCGCCAGTGGCACGGCCGGCAAGGCCGGCGCCCGGGCCTACGCCCGGGCCATCGGGGTGGCCCTGTGGATGTACGACGCCACCGGCGGCGCCCGCATCGGCAAGCTGCACCGGCGCCTGTCCAAAGCCGAGACCCTGGAGCGGATGCCCGACCTGAACCCCGAGCGCCTGGCCGCCGGGTTCCTCTACTACGACGCCCGGGTGGACGACGCCCGCCTCACCCTGGCCGTGGTCAAGACGGCGGCCAGCCACGGGGCGGTGGTGGCCAACTACGTGGAGGCCACCGGGCTGCTCCGTGTCGGCGAGCAGGTGGCGGGGGCGGCGCTCACCGACCGGCGGGCGGGGGCCGCCATCGAAGTGGACGCCAAGGTGGTGATCAACGCCGCCGGCGTCTGGGCCGACGAGCTCCGGGCCCTCGACGAGGGCCGCAACCCCGGGTCCATCCGCCCGGCCAAGGGGGTGCACATCACCCTGCCCGCTGGTCGGCCCCACCTCGAGGTGGCGGCCGTCCTGCCCGTCCCGGGCGACCGGCGTTCGGTGTTCGTCGTCCCCTGGGGGGAGCGGGTCTACGTGGGCACCACCGACACCGACTACGACGGCCCCCTCGACGACCCGACCTGCACCGCGGCCGACATCGACTACCTGCTGGGTGCGCTCAACGCCTGGATGCGCCACCCGGTGGACCGTTCCGAGGTGCTCGGCTCCTGGGCGGGACTCCGGCCCCTGGTCGGCGGCACCGTGGGGACGGGCCGCACCGCCGACCTGTCCCGCCGCCATTCCGTGCGCCGCAGCCCGTCGGGGCTGGTGTCGATCGTGGGCGGCAAGCTGACCACGTACCGGAAGATGGCGGCCGACGCCGTCGACGAGGCGCTGGAGGTGCGCCGGGCCGCCGGGGACCGGCCGGGCGTGGGCCGGTCGAGAACGGCATCGGTGCCCCTCTTCGGCACCGAAGGCTACGGAGAGGTGATCGCCCCGGGCGCCGCCGAGCGCCTCGGCATCGCCCCCGACACCCTCGAGCACCTCGCCGGCCGGCACGGCGGCCAGGCCCGCACGGTGGCGGCCATGGTCGTCGAGCATCCGGCCCTGGCCGAGCCGCTGGTGCCCGGCCTGCCCTACCTGGCCGCCGAGGCCGTCTACGCCGTCCGCTACGAGATGGCCCTCACGCTGGAGGACGTCCTCTCCCGCCGGACCCGGGCGCTGCTGCTCGACGCCGGGGCCGCGGTCGCCGCCGCCCCCGCGGTGGCCGCCCTGATGGCGGGTGAGCTGGGCTGGAGCCCGGAGGAGACCGCCGCCCAGCTGGAGGCCTTCACCGCCCTGGCCGAGCGCCAACGCCGGGCCGCCGACCCCGCCGAGGCGGCGGTCGAGGCCAGCGTCCTCTCCCACCCCGAGGACCCCGCGTGACGCGTCCGGCACGTCCGTTCTCGTCGGCGTTTTGCCGCCTACAGCGGCATTTCGCCGACGAGTTCCCGGATGCCCGCTCGTGAGTAAGGCCGCGCCGCGCCGGGGAGAAGGCCCTGTCCCCCTCCCCGCCGGCCCGCTCGATCGGCGCCTGGACGTCACCCCGGCGCCCGTCCCCGACGCCTTCCTGGCCGCCGCCGCCGCCGAGTTGGGCCCAGAGGCGCTGGTGGTGGCGGACGGCGTGCTCGACGCCGCCGGACGGGACTGGTGGCCGCTGGCCGCGGTGTGGGCCACCCGGGGGCTGGTCCCGGCCCGGCCCGCGGCGGTGCTGCGCCCGGCGGACGCCGCCGGGGTGGTCGCCTGCGTGCGCCTCGCCGCCGAGCACCGGGTGCCGCTCACCCCGGCCGCCGGGCGGTCGGGGGTGTGCGGCGGAGCCGTGCCCGTCGCCGGCGGGGTGGTGGTCGACCTGACCGGCCCGGGACTGGCCGGCGTCGTCGACGTCGACGACATCTCGCTCCTGGCCCGGGTCCGCCCCGGCACCTTCGGCGACGACCTGGAATCGGCCCTGGCCAACCGGGGCGTGACGCTGGGCCACTGGCCCCAGTCGATGGACATCTCCACCGTCGGGGGGTGGCTGGCGTGCCGGAGCGCCGGGCAGTACTCCACCCGCTACGGCAAGATCGAGGACATGGTGGCCGGGCTCTCCGTGGTCGACGGGTGGGGCCGCACCCTGCGCACCGGCGGCCACGGGCCCCGGGCCGCCACCGGCCCCGACCTCACCGCCCTGTTCGTGGGCAGCGAGGGGACGCTCGGGATCATCACCGAAGCCACCCTGCGGGTCCGGCCCCGACCGGCCGGGTCGGGCTGGGCGGCCTACACCTTCGCCTCCTTCACCGACGGCCTGGACGCCATCCGCCGGGTGCTCCGCCGGGGCGCCACCCCGTGCGTGGTGCGCCTCTACGACGACACCGAGGCCCGGCGGTCCTTCTCCGTCGACGCGCCCCTGCTGCTCGTCCTCGACGAAGCCGACCCCGCCATCGTGGACTGGACCCTGGCCCTGGTGGAGGAGGAATGCCGGCGCACCCCGGGGGCGGCGGTGACCGACCGGCGCCTGGTGGCACAGTGGCTCGAGCACCGCAACGACGTCTCCGCCCTGGGCGTGGTCATCGGGGCGGGCCTGGTGGCCGACACGGTGGAGGTGGCCGCCCCCTGGTCGGCCCTGCCCGGCCTGTACCGGACGGTGGTGGACGAGATCTCAGCCGTGCCCGGCACGCTGGCCGCCTCCGGTCACTGCTCGCACGCCTACACCGACGGCGGCTGCCTGTACTTCACCTTCGCCGGTGCGCCGGGCGACGACCCGGCGGCCAAGGACGGCTACTACCGGGCTGCGCTGGGGGCGGCCATGTCCGCCACCCTGGCCGCGGGCGGCGCCATCTCCCACCACCACGGCGTCGGCATGGTGCGCGGCGACTGGATGCCCGCCGCCCTGGGCGACGAGGCGTTCGAGGTGCTGGGCGCCCTCAAGTCGGTGCTTGACCCCCACGGCGTGCTGAACCCGGGCAAGCTGGGGTTGCCGTCGCCGTTCCTACCGCCGGGGTGGTCGTGGACGTGAGCCCGGGGCCCGGGGTGCCCCCGAGATGAGAATGCTCGAAGGTGTCGATCTGGATCTGGGGGCGGTCGGACGCGGCGCCCTCCTGGGCCTGGCCGTGATCGCCCCGGCCAGCCTGGCCGACCTCGCCCTGTCGTCGGTCAAGGACCTGGACGAGGGGTGGCTGGTGTTCAGCCTCTTCGCCGTCATCCTGGCCGCCTTCTTCCTGGCCGGCTACCGGGCCGCCACCACCGCCGAGGGTTCCCCCTACACCCACGGAGCCCTGGCCGGCCTGGCCGCCTTCGCCCTGTGGCTGCCGTTACGGATCGCCACCCGGGCGCTGGTCGGCGAACAGCTGCTGGGCCGGGAAGGCGATACCGCCCTCAAGGTCGTCGAGGCGCTGGTCACCTCCGGCCTGTTCGCCATGTCCTTCGGGATTCTGGGCGGCTTCGTGGCCGGCGTCCGGAGCCGAAGCCGGAGCCAGTGAGGACGTGAGCGACCCGGGCGCGGTCCTGGCCGTCGACGCCGGTACCAGCGGGGTGCGGGCCGCGGTGGTGACGGCCGCGGGCGAGGTGGCCACCTCCGTCTACCGCCAGGTCCTGCCGTCCACTCCCCTGCCCAACTTCGTCGAGTTCGACCCGGCCGCGCTGGCCGCCGCCGCCCTCGAGGTCGCCACCGAGGCCCTGGCCACCTGGCGTGGGCCGGTGGCCGGGGTGGGGATCACCAACCAGCGGGCGTCGACCATCTGCTGGGAGCGCTCGACCGGCACCCCCGTCGGCCCCGGAGTGGGCTGGCAGGACCTGCGCACGGTCGGGATCTGCCTCGCCCTCCAGGCCCAGGGCCTCCGGCTGGCGCCCAACGCCTCGGCTACCAAGCTGGCCTTCCTTCTCGATCTGGCCGACCCCGACCGCCGCCGGGCCGAGGCCGGCGAACTCGCCTTCGGAACCGTGGACACGTGGCTGGCCTGGACCCTGTCGGGGGGGACGGTCCACGCCACCGACCCGGGCAACGCCGGCGTGACCGCCCTGGTGTCCCTCGACGCCCAGGGCTGGGACCCGACCGTCCTCGAGGCGTTGCGCATCCCGGCCGCGGTCCTGCCGTCCATCGTCGACTCGTCGGGGATCTGCGGCGAGGCCCTGGCGCTGCCGGGAGCGCCGCCCATCGCCGGCCTGGCCGGCGACCAGCAGGCGTCCCTCCTCGGCCAGGGGTGCGTCCGGGCCGGGGCGACCAAGCTCACGCTGGGGACCGGCGGGATGCTCGACGTGTGCACCGGCGCCGAGCGGCCGCCCTGGCCAGGCCGGGGCCCGGCGGGGACCATCCCCATCGCCGCCTGGCGCCGGGCCGGGGTGACGACCTGGGGGGCGGAGGCGATCGCCATCACCGCCGGCACGGCGGTGGAATGGCTGCGGGACGGGCTGGGGATCGTGCCCGACGCCGCCGCCACCGAGGCCCTGGCCGCGTCCGTGCCCGACAGCGGCGGCGTCGTGTTCGTCCCCGCCTTCCTGGGGCTGGGCACCCCGGACTGGGACTACGGCGCCCGGGGCGGGTTCTTCGGCCTCACTCGGGGCAGCGGCCGGGCCGAGCTCACCCGGGCCGTCCTCGAGGGGGTGGCGCACCGAGGCGCCGACCTGCTCGAGGCCGCCGAAGCCGACACGGGCCTGGTCGTCGAACGCCTCCGGGTCGACGGCGGCATGTCGGCCAACGGGGTCGTCCTCCGGGCGCTGGCCGACGCCACCGCCCGGCCGGTGGAGGCCTCCGCCGTCACCGAGGCCACCACGCTGGGCGCCGCCTTCCTGGCCGGGATGGCCACGGGCGTCTGGGCCAACGAAGAGGACTGCGCCGCCCTCCTTCAGCCCCGGGTGGTCGTGGAGCCGGTGGGGACGGACGCCGACCGCTCAGCGGCCCGCCAACGTTGGCGGGCCGCGGTCGACGCCTGCCGGGAGTGGGTCCCGGAGCTCTCCGCCATCCAGTTCTGAACGACCTCAGCCCGTCTTCGCCCCCCAGGCCCGGCGCTGGGCCTCGGGCAAACCCCACCAGCCGAGCGGCGTCAGGCGCTCGGTCACCTCCAGGGCGTCCAGCGCCCGCCACTGCTGCACCACCGGCTTGAAGGCCGCCTCCAGAGCCGGGATGTCCCCCTTGCCGTCCGAGTCGCCTTCCGACACGCACACCGCCAGGGCGGGCGGGTCGGCCTGGGTCCCCGGTCCCCACAGGGTGAGGCCGGCCAGAGTGCACAGCCAGGCGGTCAACCCCAGTTCGGCGGTCGGGCCCTCCGGGTTGGCCACCACCCCGGTGGCCAGGGCCAGCCACAGCTCCTCGTCGTCGTCGGGCAGGGCGCCGGGTTCGAGTCCGGCGGCGACGGCCATGGCGGCGAAAGGCGCCTCACCGTTGGCGATACCGGCCCGGGCGGCGACGCACGCCGTGCGCAGCGCACCGGGCGGGCATGGTCGCTCCCCCACTTCGCCCATGACGTCATCGAGCACGGCGCAAGCCTCGGCCATCTCTTCTTCGTCGGCCACCGTCGCCACCTCCCAGGTCGCTGCGATTGGCGGCCACCGTAGATGCCCGCCGCGGCCGGGCGAAACGCGGTCAGCGGGCCGGGCCCAGCACCCGCAGGAGCGTCTCCCGGGCCCGGTCGTAGTCGACGCCCTGGGCGGCGAGGATCGTGGCCGCCACTCCCTTCTCTTCCCGGACCAGGCCCAGGAGGATGTGTTCGGTGCCGATGTAGTTGTGGCCCAGAGCGAGCGCCTCCCGCAGCGAGAGCTCGAGGACCTTCTTGGCCCGGGGCGTGAACGGGATGTGACCGCTCACCGTCTGCTGGCCGCGGCCGACGATCTCGACCACCTTTGCCTGCACCCCCTCGCCGGTGACGCCCAGCTCCACCAGCGCTTTGGCCGCGATGCTGTCGGGCTCGGAGAAGATGCCGAGCAGCACATGCTCGGTACCGATGTAGTGGTGGTCCAGGTGGCGGGCGGCGTCCTGGGCGGCGACGACGCAGGCGCGGGCCCGGGGCGTGAAGCGCCGGAAGAGCAACGGGCGCCGGCCCGAGCGACGCTCCCGGGGCAGGCGGCTCAGCAGGCGCCGGGCCACCGATTCGGTGGCGGTGTGGCGTTGCTGCGCCGCCTGCTTGGAGACACCGATGGTGGCGCCGATCTGGCTCCACGAGCAGCCCGCCTCCCGGGCCGCCTCCACGAAGTGGTCCAGCAGGGCCTCGGTCAGGTCGTCGAGCTCGTCCCGGGCCCGGGCGGCGGCGGCCAGACGATCGAGGGGTTCGCTGGTCAGGGATTCGGCGTTGACGGCGGCGATGAGCCGGTCCAGATCGGGAAGGTCGGTCATGCCGTCAAGTATGAGTTGACGGTACGGCGTCGTCAAGTGTCGGTTGACGCTTTCAGGAACGCTCCGGCTCTACCGACGCTCCCGCTCTTCCCGTACCGCCTCCAGGATCTCGACCTCGATCTGGTCCTTCAGCCGGCCGGCGGCACGCTTCAGAGCGATGAGGTCTTCGAGGTCGACCACGGCCACCGTCAAGTCCTCGGCGATCTCCAATTGGTGCGCTCGGCGCTCGACATCATCGTACGGAAGGCGCCCAGAGGGTTCACCCAGGACATCCAGCGCCCCGGCGTCGGTCATGAACGTGAAGTTGCGTCCGGCCTTGAGCGTCCTGGCGTCGAGCAGGAAGGGCACGTCGTCTTCCACTCCGCGAAGGCGGGCCCGCAGTTCGACCAGCGCCGCCGCCAGTCGCTCCAGGTTCTCCATCGAGAACCAGTCCACGAAGACATCAATGTCGTTCGTGATCGTCGGCGATCCCCAGAGCCGGCCGGCAAAACCGCCGATGACGACGAAGCGTACCTGGTAGCGGCTGAGGATCCGCAGGGCGCGGATGGGATCGAAGCCGGTCACCCTCGCCGCCGGGGGCGTCGGGCGAGGACGCCGGCCGGCGGGAGGGCGGCCAGACCCTCGGCGTCCGCCACCGCTCTCGCCGCCCGCTCTGCCGGTGTGAGCGCGAGCAACTCTCGGATCATCGACCGGTCCACATCGGGGCTGGGTCGCTGCGACTGCACTTCAAGGCGGGCGTCGCAGGCCGCCAGGAGGCGAACGAAGGTATCGAGGCGGGGAACACCGGCGCCGCGCTCGATTCGAGCGATCATCGGCTGGGCCACGCCGGATCGGGTGGCGAGCTGGCGTTGACTGAGCCCGGCCCGGTGCCGCGCCTGCTTGAGTGCGCTGGCTGCGTCCATGGCTGCACTCTAGCCCAGATCGATAACGAATTCGTTATCAGGAGGGAACGACGCAGCGCCCCGACCGGTTACCATGGAAGGCGGTGGTGAGCCGGCCGGGCGGCCGCGTACCGGCATGACCGGTCCGAGGAACGTCCGGACTCCGCAGGGCAGGGTGCTGGGTAACTCCCAGTCGGGGTGACCCGAAGGAAAGTGCCACAGAAAACAGACCGCCGATGGCGGGACGGACTGGTCGACCAGCCCGGTCCGCACAGGCAAGGTTGCAACGGTGCGGTAAGAGCGCACCAGCGCCCGGGGTGACCCGGGCGGCTAGGTAAACCCCACCCGGAGCAAGGCCAGACAGGGGGATGGGTGACCCGCCCGATCAAGACCCCCGGGTAGGCCGCAAGAGCCGTCGGGTAACCGCCGGCCGAGAGGGATGGCCGCCAGCCGAAACGCCGCAAGGCGCTCGGCGACAGAATCCGGCGTACAGGCCGGCTCACCACCTTTATAGACCGTGACCTGCGGAAACAGTTTTCTGAAGGGCCGCCAGTGAGCAAATAGTGAGCAGAATTCCGGGACCGCCTCTGGAGTGGGCGCCGAGAGGCCCGGAATGATCAGCAGTGAGCAACCAGCCCCCGGGGATTCCTCGGGGGTCGGAGAACTGGCTCCAGTCGACCCCGTCAGCCCGAACACGCAACAGCGGTGGAGACGAGGCCGGGAGATGCCCGTCACATTCGAGATGTCGCCCAGACTCCAGCCGAGGTCCCGGAGCTCCCGGAGCGCAGCCACCCGATCACGGACGGCTTCCTCCATCCGAGACGATCCGTTGGGTCACGTCGTCATAGCCGTCTGCGTTCTCGGCCCTGGCCTCGAGGAAGAGGGTGACCGCCGTCATCACGCTGCCCTGAGCCTTCTTGCCGAGGAGTGGTTCGCCTGGCAGCCTGTGCATCAGACCGTCCCAGGATGGTGTCCCTTCCAGACCACTCATCGAGTCGGGTTTGCGCGCTGTTTCTCATAAAGGTGGCGCTTCACGCCATTAGGCCTCACGCTTTCGACCAGGGGGGGTGTGTCCATGATGAAAACAAGGGTCATAGCTCTGTGCTTTGTGCTTGCGGCCTGTACCAACAACTCGACACCAGCCGCCAAGACGCCGGAGCAAGAGAAAACCACCGCCGTCAACGCGATCGGAGCGCGGGGCATCCCGGACAATGACTATTGGTGGCCCAATCGCCTGAGTTTGGAGCCGCTGCGTGATTCCTCGGCGTCAGCCGATCCCATGGGGGCGGACTTCGATTACGCCAAGGCTTTTGCAGCGCTTGACGCGGAAGCGCTGAAGAAGGATCTCAAGGCAGCGATGAAAACCTCCCAGGACTGGTGGCCGGCGGACTTCGGTCATTACGGTCCCTTCTTCATCCGCATGTCCTGGCACGCCGCGGGTACCTACCGCACGACTGATGGTCGCGGCGGCTCCGACGCCGGCATGCAGCGTTTCGCGCCGCTCAATTCCTGGCCGGACAACGCCAGCCTGGACAAAGCGCGCCGCCTGCTACAGCCGATCAAGCTCAAGTACGGCAATGCCGTCTCCTGGGCCGACCTGATGGTGCTTGCGGGCACCGTGGCGATGGAAGACATGGGCTTTCCGATTATCGGTTTCGCCTTTGGCCGTGCCGATGAATGGATGCCGGAGGAAGTGAACTGGGGCCCCGAAGGCAAATGGCTTGGCGACGAGCGCCATCACGGTGAGCGTGAGCTGGACAAGCCCTTCGGCGCCACCCAGATGGGCCTGATCTATGTGAATCCCGAAGGCCCCAACGGCAACCCAGACCCGGTGGCGGCGGGTAAAGATATCCGACAGGCCTTCGGCCGCATGGGCATGAACGACGAGGAAACCGCGGCGCTAATTGCGGGCGGCCATTCATTCGGCAAGACCCACGGCGCCCACAAGCCGGCCGACTGTGTCGGTGCCGATCCGGAAGCGGCCAGCCTGGAAGAACAGGGCCTGGGCTGGAAGAACAAGTGCGGCACCGGCAAAGGCGTTGATGCGGTGACCAGTGGCCTGGAAGGCGCGTGGACCGCAAGCCCTGCCCAATTTACCCACGACTTCCTGGCGAACCTCTACGGCTTTGAATGGGAACTGACCAAGAGCCCCGCCGGCGCCAAGCAGTGGACGCCCAAGGATGGAAAAGGCGCCAACCTGGTTCCGGATGCCCACGATCCCAACAAGCGCCATGCGCCGATGATGCTGACCACCGACCTGTCGCTGCGGGAAGACCCGAAATATCGCGAGATCACCCAGCGCTGGCTCGAAAACCCCAAGGATTTCGAGGTGGCTTTTGCCAAGGCCTGGTTCAAGCTGACGCACCGCGACATGGGGCCAACGTCTCGCTATCTGGGCAGCTGGCTGCCGCATGAACAGTTCACCTGGCAGGATCCGGTACCGGCCGTTGACCAGAAGCTGATCGGCGCCGCCGACATTGCCCGGCTGAAGACGGCCATCCTGAGCTCCGGCCTGACCATCCCCGAGCTGGTGCGTACCGCCTGGGCTTCGGCCGTCACGTTCCGCAAGACCGATATGCGGGGTGGCGCCAATGGTGCGCGCATCCGGCTTGCACCGCAGAAGGATTGGGCGGTGAACAATCCCCAGGAACTGGCGAAGGTGCTGGAGCAGCTCGAAGCCATCCGGGCTACGTTCAACAGCGGCGCCACGAAAGTGTCGCTGGCCGACCTGGTCGTGCTCGGCGGGGCCGCCGCCATCGAGAAGGCCGCGGCTGGCGGCGGTTACAACGTTGTCGTGCCCTTCGTTCCGGGCCGTACCGATACCAGCCAGGAAATGACGGATGTGGAATCCTTCGCGCTGCTTGAGCCGGAGGCCGACGGTTTCCGTAACTACCTGAAGGATGGCTACCCGCGTCCCCCCGCCGAAGCATTGGTCGAGCGCGCCGCGTCTGCTGGATCTGACGGTGCCGGAAATGACGGCGCTGGTTGGGGGCATGCGTGTGCTCAATGCCAACCATGGCGGTAGCAAACATGGTGTGTTCACCGACAAGCCGGAAACCCTGACCAACGACTTCTTCGTCAACCTCGTCGATATGTCCACCGCGTGGCAGAAGTCCGGCAGCGCACAAGGCATTTATGAAGGCAAGGATCGCACGACCGGGGCGGTGAAGTGGACCGCCACGCCGGTGGACCTGGTCTTTGGGTCCAACTCCGAGCTGCGTGCCATCTCCGAGTTTTATGCCTCCGACGACTCCAGACAGCCGTTTGTGGATGACTTCGTAGCGGCATGGGCCAAGGCGATGATGCTCGACCGGTTTGACCTCTGATCAACCGTTGAGTTCGATCAATTGGGAACGGCGGCCTCGAGGCCGCCGTTCCTGTTCATGCCGCCGCCCTCGACCGCGGGTCGGGTTCAGGCGGCGACGACGCCATCGACGATGCGGACAGTCCGGTCGCAGTAGTCGGTGATCCGATCGTCGTGGGTCACCACGATCGCAGCGGTGCCCCGTGATTTCATCTCCGACTGGATGAGCCTCATGACCTGTGAGCCGAGCTCGGTGTCGAGCGCGGAGGTGGGCTCGTCGAAGAGGACCAGCCGCGGCTCGTTCATCAGGGCCCGGCCGATCGCCACCCGTTGCTTCTGCCCGACCGAGAGTTGCGACGGCAGGTTCCTGGACCGGTCTGTCAGGCCGAGTTCAGCGAGGAGCCGGTCAGCCCGCTGCCGGGCCCGCTTTCCTTCGCGTCGGCCCAGCTCGTCGACGACGAGGAGATTCTCGCGGGCGGTGAGGAACGGGAGGAGGTTCACCGATTGGAAGACGAACCCCACCTGGTGCTGCCGGAACATCGTGAGTTGCCGGTCGGAGTAGTCGCTGATCCGCTCGTCGCCGACCGTGACCGACCCCTCCGTGGCCGACAGGATCCCGCCGGCGATCGAGCAGAGTGTGGTCTTGCCCGAACCCGACGGTCCGACGAGAGCCACGATCTCGTCGGCGGCGACGGTGAGGGTGGTGTGGTCGAGGGCGACAACCTTGCTGTCGCCCATCCGGTACACCTTGCGGACGTCGGACAGGCGCAGTGCTGGGCTGGTCATTGGGAGCTCCCCAGTGCGGAGGCCGGGTCAACGCGCAGAATCCGGCGAAGCGAGAAGGCGCAGCCGGCGACGGCGGCGGCCAGCAACGCGGCGACGCTGAAGACGATCCTGCCGGCCGAGAGCGCCAGCGGGATGGATCCGGGTCGGATCAGCAGGTCGAGGACGGTGACGGTGACCGCGGCAACCACCGCGGCGATCGACGTCACAGCGGTGGCCTGGATCACCAGGCCGGCGAAGATGGTCCTCGACCGGGCACCGATCGCCTTCAACACGCCGTAAAGGGCGGTGCGCTCCACGGTGAGCAGTGCGAAGAAGAGCGCGATCACGACGAGGGCGATGACCACGGTGACGGCCAGGATCTGGTTGAAGGTGGCCCGTTGTTCGGTGACCCCGGGGATCTGGTCGACTGCGTCGGAAATCGTGTAGGCCGCCACCTGGTCGGGTCGGGTGGCGTTGATCAACTCGACGATGCCGGCGGGGTCCGAGTCGCCGCTGCGCACGACGAGAGCCTGGTACACACCGTCGGCCAGCGCGGCGTCGGGGCGGTTCTGGTTGAGGACCTTCCTCCAGGTCGGAACATCGACCCACAGTCCGCCATGACCCCTGTAGGCCGGTCGGCGACCCATCCCCGCACCGTGATCGGGGTGCGAGCCGGGCCGATCAGGAGCTCGTCGCCGACCTCGACACCGTCGGCCCGGAGGATCTCGTCGGCCCACGCCGTCCCCGGCGGCGGCGGCTCGGGGAGACGCTTCTGGGCGAGTTCGTAACCCCAGACCGCGGTGTTGGCAAGTTCGCGGGGTCCGTTGCCGGGAACGCGGGCGCCGAGGAGCACCACCCCCAGGCCGCCGGTGTCGGACACCCCATAGATCCCTTCGATGGCGGCTCGGGTGGCGGGATCGATTCGGCTCCGCAGGAACGAGGCCTGGGCGGTGTCCGAGTACACGATGGCGTCGACGTCCTGGGCCCGAAGCGCGCCGGTTGCAGTGCGGCTCAGCCCGTCGAGGAGGCCCCCGAGGAACATCAGCAGCACGGCGATGAGGGTGAGGATCACCGACGCGGTGATGAAGCGGCTCGGCCGGCGGAGGAGTTCGCGCAGTGCCAGCTTCACCTGTTCGCGGCCCCGGTGGTCGCTTCGAACGGATCGATGCTCAGCACCCGGCGGGCCGAGAGGAGCGAACTGCCGATTCCGAGCAGAAGGAGCAGCACCGCCCAGACAACCACCGCTTGCGTCTCGAAACGCAGTGGTATGCCCCCGAGACGCTGTTGCGACACGGGGGTGTAGAGCGCGACCCCGATCAGGAAACCAGCCGTGACGATGATGACCGCCTGGATGAGCAGTGCGGTGACGAGCCGGCCCGCCGGCGCGCCGAGCGCCCGGAGCAGGGTCAGGGACCCGGCCTTCTGGAAGGTGACGATCAGAAAGAACAGGCCGGTAACGCAGGGGATCACCAGTCCATAGAGCAGGAAGATGATCTGGAACGACTGTCGGACCTGGGACACGCCGGGCGTGGCGTCGGCGGCGTCAGACCGGGTGAGCGCATCCAGGTCGTCCGACTGGGCGTTGATGGCCGCCACCAACTCATCGGCGGCGACGCCCTCGCCGGGCGCGGCGACGAGCACGTTCGGGAGGGGGACGCCGGCATCGGGGTTGACGGCCCGGACCAGGCGGGCGTAGTCGGGGTAGGCGACGAAGAGAGTGGGGCCCGCGTTCAACTGGACATCTGAGGCGAGGCCGACGATGACGATGGTCGATCCGTTCGGCACCACCTCGACCCGGTCTCCGACACCGAACCCATCTGCGGCATCGGCGTCGCTGCTGACGGCCTCGTCCGGACCGCTGGGATAGCGACCGGCGATGAGCTTGGCTGGGGCCCCGAGAGCGGGGTAGTCGAACCCGATGATCGAGGTGTCGAAGCGGTTGCCGCCGCCGACAGCTCCGGGCACCGCCTAACCGGTCCAAGGACTTCGCTGCCCTGCCGACCATGTCAACGCCGAGCGCCTGCGAGGTTGCTGAACCACCACGGGGGATGGGGCGAGGCAAGCGGGCCGGTGCACTATCACGCACGTCGTGCACTATTGCGTACATCGTGCGATATACTGCACAGACATGGATGTGAGGTTACCGCTCCGGTCGGTGATGCCGACGCTTGATGGCCCCGTGGTCGCGGTGCTGGCCGGGACGACGGCGCCGTCGTCGCTGGCGGAGATCCACCGTCGGGCCGGCGAAGGGTCGAAGTCGGGGATTCGCCGGGTGTTGTTGCGTCTGGTGGGAGAGGGTCTGGTGCATGAGGTTCCGGGAGGCTATCTCCTGAACCGGCAGCATCTCGCTGCTCCGGCCGTGGAGCTGCTCACCAACCTCCACGGGGAACTGACGGCCAGGATCCGGCGGGAGATCGAAGGGTGGTCGCAGCGACCGGTGCTGGTCGGGCTGTTCGGTTCGGCGGCCCGCCGCGACGGCGATGCGTCGAGCGACATCGATCTGCTCGTCATCTCCGACGACGGGAACATCGATGACGTCGATCGCCTGCGAGAGTCTGTCGAAGCCTGGACGGGCAACTCTGCCCAGATCATCACGCTGACTCCTGCGGATATCCGGCGACTTCGGAGGGCCGAGGAGCCGATTGTCAAGGTCTGGGACCGGGAACTCGTGGTCATCTCGGGGCACCGTCGAGCGCTCGGACGGCCCCGATGACGCCCCGTTCGCAATCCCGCCAGTCGCCTTGCAGCCGGATGGAAGCCACTGCCCGGCTCGCCCAGGCTGACGCCTACCTTGCCGCGGCGCGGCTGGTGGTCGATGACCCGACCGATGTGGCCAACCCGGGTGTGGCCGGCGCGCTGGCCGTCCTGGCCGCCATCGCCGCCGCCGATGCTGCGTGCTGCGCTCGGCTCTCGGTGCGAGCCCGCGGCCAGGACCACCGTGAAGCCACCGCCCTCGTGTCGACCGTCGCGCCCCACGGCCCCGCCATGGCCAAGGATCTGGGCCGACTGCTGGACCGGAAGGACTCTGTGCATTACGGCGCGGCCATGATCTCTGCGGCCGAAGGTGTCCGAATGGTCGGCTGGGCCGCGCGACTGGTGGGGCACGCCCATGCCGCAGTGGAAGCCTGAAGCGGACGGGCTCCCCTTGTCCCCGGCCCCGTCGACACCTGCTGCCGTCTCTCCCCTCTCGCTGCTGAGACGACATTCAGCCGAGCGCTCGAGCTCATCGGTGGCGTCGCCCCATGGCTGGGGACACCGGACTCTGTGCCGGCCGGGGTTGGCTCAGCCATTGGGAACCGCCCCTGCATCCGACCACACCAGAATATTGGTGGCCATCTGAAACTGCCCGCTGGCGGCCAGTGGGTGCCCAATGACGGCCACTACGGAGTGTGGTCGGCGCGAAGGGAGGTCTTCGACGACGTCGCTCCCGGACCCGGCGTTAGAGGCACTCTGCGTGCGAGGTCGGCGGTGGCGTTGTCGGACGACGTCGCCCGATCCCAGGTGAGTTCCCAGCGGACCGGATCGTCGAGCCAGGTGTTCGAGTGTTCGTCGTCACTGCAGGTTGAGCTGCCAGGTCACCCCGTGGCGATCACCAACCCAGCCGAAACGGGTACTGAACCCGTAGTCGTCGAGGGGCATGAACACCACGCCGCCATCGGAGAGCCGATCGAAGAGTCGCTGCAGTTCGTTGTTGTCGTCGCAGTCGATCCACAGTGACACTGCAGGGGTGAACCCCCATTCATGACCGACGGGGCTGTCGGCACAGCTGAAGTCGCTACCAGCGAGACGGAACTTTGCGGCTTTGACGGTGTCCTCGGGTCCGCTGTCCCCCGGGCCGTAGTGGTCGATCTCGATGAGTTCGAAGTCGTCGAAGACGTCCCGGTAGAGATCGAGAGCTGCAGTGGCGGCGCCAGCTTGGAATGTCAGGAAGGTTCGGAGTCCATGGGTCATGGGATCGACACTAGCTACCTCGTCGCAACTGTCCGGCCCCGGTGTAGGGCTCAGGCGCCACGGCCTCGTCAGGCTCGGAGCCCGCGGTCGCCGGCAATCTGATTCGGAGAGCCACGCCCACAACGCGCCGTCGATCACCCGTGCCACCGCGTCCCCGAGGTGCCGGTCGAGGGCGGCACCGGCAGGGCTGTCGTGTCCCCCGCCGCCAGCACCCTGCGTGAGGAGATGGCCGTGAGTGGGCAGCGTCTGCTGGCCGCCAGCGGGCAGATTCCGATGGCCGCCCACACCAGCTGGCCGTCACGGCCGCGGCGTGTGGCGACGGGGATACCGGCGTAACGAGGCAGGACGGCCAGGCAAAACAGGCCGCGCTCGCAGGATGATACGGCACTAGACGCCGTGTGATAAGGCGCGCTGTGTGACCCAGCGCCTCCGCCGCGTCAATCCGCAGCAGTGCGGCCCTCAGCGGACCGCCACGGACACCTAATTCTGGATGACTGATTCCGGGGGTTGTGCGTGCGCGATGGGATCGGCGTGCCGATGGACCATCTTCCACGTGCCGTCTTCGGGTCGGAAGACAGTCGTAACCCGCAGAGTGACGGTGGAAACTTCCGTTCGCCCGCCAATCTTGGTCAGGTACCGCTCGACTTCCACGAGGCAGGCGATATCGGGGGTTACGTGCGTCGCGACGGTGTCGAACGCAACTGCCTTGCCATCGCTGTAGACAGTGGCTGTGCGTTCCATCATCTCGGCGCAGTCCTTCCATCCGCGCTGGAACGGGCCGAACGGGTTACCAAGGCTGACGTCGTCCCGTTGGGAATACAGCCTTTTCAAGGGCTCGGGGTTCCCTTTCACGAACTCGGCCAGCGCGGCATGAGATTCATCGACAGCAGCGGCGAAATCTTCGGACACAGCCACAGGAA
>CAWBJP010000005.1:0-81991 GCA_963789165.1 uncultured Actinomycetes bacterium | reverse complement strand
TACTCCGGCCGGGCGCTGCGCTACATCGTGGCCGCCACCCTCTACATCATCTTCCTCAGCCTGAACATCCCCGTGACCTGGATCATGTGGCAGAAGCGGGGCACGGCGAAACCCAAGCCGGCCCCCCCCTGCCGCCCACCCCGGTCGGCACCTCCGCATTCTCCCGGCCCGTGACCAAGAAGGACTGAGACCCGAGCCTCATGGCAGAAGACCGATGCCAATCCCCCGATGCCGGAGTTCTCCACCGCTACATGCTCCAGGAGGTCCGACCCGCCTGGCTGGCCGCGGCGGTGAAGCCGAAGCAGTTCCTGCACATCGACCAGGCCGAATGCATCCTCTGCGAAGGCTGTGTCGACATCTGCCCGTGGAAGTGCATCCACATGCTGTCCGTCGACGTCATCGAGGATTCGATGGGAGCGAGAAGCCGGGGGACGATCCCCATGACCATGTCTTCTTCGTGGTCGACGAGGACGTCTGCACCCGCTGCGCGCTGTGCGTCGACCGCTGCCCCACCGGCGTGATCATTCTCGGCAAGACGGGCGCAGACCAGAGGGTGATCCGCACCAGCGGGATAACCGGCACGGATACGCCTACGGAGTACGCTTCTGAGGCTTTTCGAACGAGAGAGGATTTAGGTACACGGGCCGTGGCAACAGGACGACGGCGCCGGCCTTTAAGGGCAAGCTGCTCGAGAGTCAACGAGAAGATGAAGGGCTCCCAGGCGTGGAAGCTCGATCTTCCGTCCCGGCTCCTTCTTCCGGAAGGGCTACACGGACAGCCCCCGGAACCGGTCCTACGTGATCATGAACAGCGTGGAGTACCACCTTCACCCGGTGAAGGTGAAGCGGCACGCCGTGAAGGTCTCCTACACCCTCTGCCTGGGTGGGTTGTCCTTCTTCCTGTTCATCCTGCTGACGGTCACCGGCATCTTCCTGATGTTCTTCTACCGGCCCACGGCGGCGGCGCCTGGAACGACATCCGGACGCTTGAGACGGCGGTCACCTTCGGGTCCCTGGTGCGCAACATGCACCGCTGGGGCGCCGCACCTCATGGTGCTCTCCGTCTTCCTGCACATGAGCCCGGGTCTTCTACCACGGTGCCTATAAGCCGCCCCGGGAGTTCAACTGGGTGGTCGGCGTGATGCTCCTGCAGTTCACCCTGCTGCTGTCCTTCACCGGCTACCTGCTCCCCTGGGACCAGCTGGCGCTGTGGGCCGTCACCGTGGGCACCAACATGATGGGCTACACGCCGGTGTTCGGAAATGAGGTCCGGTTCGTGCTGCTCGGGCAGCCAGGAGATCGGCACCGAGACGCTGCTGCGGTGGTACATGCTCCATGTCCCGCTGCTGCCGTTCGTGGTCACCATCTTCCTGGCCATCCATTTCTGGAGGGTCCGAAAGGATGGCGGCATCTCCGGGCCGCTTTAGATCGGAGGAGGGCGACGCATGGGCGAAGTCCCCGAACATCTGCTGCAGAGGAGCATGGAGCGCCGCAAGGCGCTCGGCCTGCCCGTCCCGGGCGAAGAGGGCGGCGAGACGCGGCAGACGCCGAGGCGGCCGATGCTCCCGCCGCCGAAGCTGCCGACGACGTCGCCCCTGCCGCCGAGGCCGAGGCGACGCTCCTGCCGCCGAAGCCGGCCCAGCGGCGAGGGCAGCGAAGGTCCCCGCGCACCTGCTGGCCCGGGCCGCCGCCCGGCGGGCCGCCAAGGGTGGCGGTGACGCTCCGGAGGCGCCGGCCGCCGGCGGAGCCGCTCCGGCCAACCCGCCGCCGCGGGCCGGTGCGGCCGCCACCGCCACGGCGCCGGCCCCCACCGCCACTGGTCCCGGTGGGCACACGCAGCGACTCCTCACCGTCGTCAAGGCCGGGTCGATCCAGCAGACCCGGGCCGAGGCCCAGGACAAGGTCCACACCTGGCCGCACCTGCTGGTCGGTGAGTTCGTCTCCATGCTCGCCCTGATGGCGGTCATCACCGTGTTCTCGGCGCTGGTCCGGGCGCCGCTGTTGGAGAACGCCAACTTCAACCAGACGCCCAACCCCGCAAGGCGCCCTGGTACTTCCTGGGCCTCCAGGAACTCCTCACCATCTGGCACCCGATGGTGGCGGGCGTGACCATCCCGGCATGGGCCTGTTCGTCCTCATGCTGGCGCCGTACATCGACAAGAACCCCGCCACCAAGCCCAACGAGCGGAAGTTCGCCATCTCCATCTTCACGTTCTTCCTGATGTTCTGGGCCGTGCTGGTGATCATCGGGTGCTTCTTCCGAGGCCCGGGGTTCAACTTCACGTACCCGTGGGAAGTCGGCGTCTTCTTCGAGCTATAGGGGTCCGCCATGGAAGCTCTCGACGTCCTGCTCATCGCCATCCCCGTCCTGCTCGGCCTGGCCGTCCTGTTGGTGGTGGCCACCACCATCTCCAGGCAACGGTCGTCCACCGGGTCGCTCGGGGCGCGAGGCCCGCAAGGCCGACAAGTCGAGCCTCGACCGAGGTGGTGGCCACCGCCGACCTCGACGAGGAGGCCCGGGCCCGCTACGACGAGACCAAGCGCAGTCTCGAACCGGCCGAGCGCGGGGCGCCCCGCCCTCACCGCCGCCGGTGGCCTGATCCGCTTCGGTGAGGCTCCGGCCGACCCCGAGCAGCTCGGGGTCAACCGCCGCCATGTTCTTCAACCGGAGCATCGTGGCCGCCAGAGCCTGGTGCTCGGCACCTTCGGTGCCGGCCGTGCATCGCCTTCCTGTGGCCGAGCCTCCGGCGGTTTCGGCGGCGCCGTGCGGCGCCGGCGAAAGGACGCCATCCTCGACGAGATCAAGACGAAACGGGCGCCCGTTCTACGTGCCGGACGCCCGCAGCTACCTCGTGCCCTACCCCGAATCCGCCCTCCCCAAGGGGAAAGGGTCTACCAGGACCCGCTGCTGGCCGGGCATGGAAGCCGGGTTCGTCGCCCTGTCCCAGAAGTGCCCGCACCTGGGCTGCCGGGTTCCGTGGTGCCTGTCGCTCGCAGTGGTTCGAGTGCCCCTGCCATGGCTCCAAGTACAACCGGGTCGGCGAAAAGAAGGGTGGTCCCGCCCCCCGCGGCATGGACCGCTGGCCCGTCGCAGATCGACGCCAACGGCAACGTGGCCATCAACACCTCCGGCCTCGTCGCCCAAGGCCCCGCCATCGGCGTGAACACCACCGGCCAAGAGGCGGAGGGGCCCAACTGCGTGTGACGCGATCCCCGGCCGGTCGCAACCCCCTGACGAAGGACCGACCGTTGAGCCTGCGCACCATCCTGTTCCTCGTCAACGGTGTGGCCCTGGTGGTCTTCGTCGCGGTGGCCGTGATGTCGGTCCCGGCAAGACGCCCGACCCGCGCCTCGAACCTGACGGAGCCCTACTCCGACGCACGCCTTGGAAGGCCCGAAGCTCGAGCGCTACCTCGGGCCGCCGTGCTCTTCTCGGCCGTGCTGGCCGCCTCCCTGCCCGCCTACTGGCTGCTCGAACCCGACCGCCAGGAACGGATGAACGGCGACTTCGACGACGACTCGATGCTGCGCGGCAAGGCAGCGCTTCGCCTCCGCCGAGGCCGAGATCGACGGGGTCGACGCCCACAGCCAGATCGCCCGCCTGGAGTGCGCCAACTGCCACGGCGCCGACGGGTCCGGGGGTGACGCCTCCTTGGTCCTCCCTCCGGACGAGCCGGGCGAATCACCCGGACTGTCAAGTGGGCGGCCCCGTCGCTCGATGACGTGCTGCTGCGTTTCTCACCGGAAGAGGTCACCCAGGTCATCGTGTACGGCCGCCCGGGCACCCCTATGCCGGCTTGGGGCATCGCCGGCGGTGGTGCCCTTCCCGAGCAGCCGGTCCACGACCTGGTCAACTACCTGAAGTCGATCCAGATCACGCCCGAGGAAGCCAAGAAGCGCAGCACCGAGCGGCTCGAAGGCGTTCCAGGAGAAGAACCCGGCGTCTCCGAGGGTGAGGCGCTCTTCAACATCAACTGCGCCCGGTGCCACACCAAGGGCTTCTCCTACGGCGACCCGCAGCTCGCCGCCGGCGGCGGCGCTTCGGGCCGAACCTGCCGGACGGCGTCGACACTGCGTCAGTTCCCGGCGCTCTCGGGCGGTGTCCGAAGAAGCACATCGACTTCGTGACGACCGGTTCGGAGTTCCAGAAGCAGTACGGCAATCTCGGCCTCGGGTCCGGGCGGATGCCCGGGTTCGGTTCGATCCTCAGCGCCGAGCAGATCAGCAAGATCGTCATCTACGAACGCGGCCTCTAGCCGTCAACGCAGGAGAACATCATGGTCCGGCTCTGGACACTGGCGACGGAAGCGGGAGGCGGGCAGCTCCCCATCGGGGAGCAGATCCGTGGCTACCTCGTCGTGGTCGCCGCCGTCACGCTCTTCTGCGGGTCGATCTACATGCTGCTGGCCACCGACGTGGGGAAGCGGTTGGGATTCCTCGTCTCCTTCGCCACGCTGACGGGCTTCCTGTGCATGCTCGGCCTCGTCTGGTTCACGAACCTCACCCCGCTGAACGCCCTCCACGGCCCCGCCCCGCATTGGAACGTCCACGACGTGGTCGAGAACCTGGCGGAGACCGAGATCGAGGCGGCCCGGGACATCGCCGAGACGGGTTCTCCGATGCCTGAGGCCGAGCAGGGCGAGATCAAGGCGTCGCTCGACACCACGCTGACCGAATCTGGTGGCGAGTTCGCCAAGTACACGTCGGCGGACAAGTACGTGGTGGTCGATGCGTTCGAGCGGGGGGCGGCACGAGCGGGTTCCTGGACCTGGGCCACGCCACGCACTACGCCACGATGACGGTCCAAGGGGTGAAGGAGGTCAAGCCGCTGCCGGGTCAGGCGCCGCCGCCGCCGACCGCCGATCCGCGATCAGCCCAAGTACACCGTCGTCCTGATCCGTGACCTCGGGTCGCTGCGCCAGCCTCCGCTGTTCATGTCGCTGGCCTTCGGGATCCTCTTCGCCATCACCCTGAAGATCATGCACGACACCGAACGGGCCAAGCAGCGGGCCGAGATGGCTCCCGCCGAGCCCGCCCCCGAGCCGGAGCCGGCGTCTGACGTGACGCCCACCCCCCTAAGGAGCACCCATGACGCTGGCCCAGCCCCAGCTGATCGACGGTTCGGCGGACGGGGACGTGGCCTTCATCGCGATGACCGTGTTCTGCGTGATCTTCGTCTGGATCCTCTTCGCCATCGACAAGGTGAACAGGGTCCCGAGGAGTAGCTCGAACTGCAGCCCTGAGGTCTCCGTCCGGCCACATCGGCAGTTGCGTGCGGCTCGTTCTCAGGCTGGTAGGCGGTTGCGGCCCCGGCTTCGCCGTGGCCGTTGTCCATGGTGGGCGCGGTGAGTGGGTTCGGGTGCGCCGTGGTCAAGGGTTCGCTCCGCCGGCTGCGCCGCCCTTGACCTCGGCTCGGTGGCCATCGGCCACGGCCCAAGTTTCAGGTGGTCGCGAGTTGCCACCGCCGGCGGTGGTGAAACGCTGCCACCTGAGCGAATCCTCGGCGTCCCGCCGCCCCCGCCGGGCCGGGCGCCCGGCGTTCGAAACCGGGGCATTGCCGGTTCCGGAACGCCGCCTGCCCCGCCCTCGTCCCCGCGACCAGCGCCGGGATCACCGCCTCCATCACCGCGCCTTTGACTTTCACCGACAACCACACACGGCCGGGACCGTAGAGGCGGTGACGAGTCAGGGAACCAGCGTCGGTGCCACCTCCACGGCGGCTTCGAGCGTTCGGTCGAGGTCCTCGGGGGTGTGGGCCAGGGAGACGAAGATGGCCTCGTAGGCGCTCGGGGCGAAGTAGTGGCCGCGGTCCAACATCCCGTGGAAGAAGCGGGCGTAGCGGGCGGCGTCGGCCGCCTTCGCCTCGTCGTAGTTGCGAACGGCCGTCTCGCTGAAGAACAGCCCGAACAGGGGACCGACCCGAGGCAGCTGCACCGGTATCCCGGCCTTGGTGAGGACCTCCTCCAAGCCGGCGGCGAGCATCTCGGCCCGTCCTCGCGAGCTCCCGTAGGCGGCGTCATCGAGATGTTCCAGCACGGCCAGGCCCGCGGCCGTGGCCAGCGGGTTCCCGGACAGGGTGCCCGCCTGGTACACGGCTCCGGCCGGGGCGAGGTGGTCCATCACCTCGGCCGGCCCCCGAGCGCGGCCAGCGGCAGCCCTCCGCCGAGCACCTTGCCGAAGCACGACAGGTCCGGGGTCAGGCCGTAGTGGCCCTGGGCGCCGCCGTCGCCCGAGACGGAATCCGGTGATGACCTCGTCGACGATGAGCAGGGCGCCGGCGTCTGTCGCAGCGGCGACGGATCTGCTCGAGGAATCCCCGGCGCGGCGGGGATGAGCCCCGATGTTGGCCGGGCACCCCCTCCACGATCAGGGCGGCGATCTGGCCGCCGTGACGGTCGAAGGCCTCGTCGAGGGCGGCCGCGTCGTTGAAGGGGACGACGATCGTGTCGGCCACCGCCGGCCGCGGGCACACCCGCCGAGCCCGGCAGGCCGAGGGTGGCGACGCCGCTCCCCGCCGCGGCCAGCAGGGCGTCGGAGTGTCCGTGGTAGTTGCCCGCGAACTTGACGATCAGGTCGCGTCCGGTGGCGCCCCGGGCCAGCCGGACGGCCGTCATGGTGGCCTCGGTGCCCGACGACACCAGCCGCAGCCGCTCCACCGACGGGACCCGGGCGCAGACCGCCTCGGCCAGCAGGATCTCCGCCTCGGTGGGAGGCCGTACGAGGTGCCCCGGGCAGCGGCCCCGCTGACCGCCGCGACCACGTCGGGGTGGGCGTGGCCCAGGATCGACGCCCCCCACGACTGCACGTAGTCGATATAGCGGCGCCCGTCGGTGTCGACGAGGTAGGCGCCCTCGGCCCGGGCGGCGAAGAACGGGCTCGCCCCCGACGCCGCCGAACGCCCGCACCGGGCGAGTTGACCCCGCCCGGGATGCTCGCCTGCGCCCGCCGAACAGTCGCTCACACGCTATTCAGCCTCGCCAGCTGACGGGCGAAGTAGGTGAGGATCATGTCCGCACCCGCCCGCTTGATGGCCGTGACGTGCTCCTGTGGCGACGGCGTCGCCGTCGATCCATCCGTCGGCCGCCGCCGCCTGGACCATCGTGTACTCGCCGCTCACGTGGTAGGCGGCCACGGGCACGTCGAAGGCGGTCCGGACCGAGGCGATGATGTCGAGGTAGGCCAGCGGCCGGCTTGACCATGACCATGTCGGCCCCCTCGGCGAGGTCGAAGGCGACCTCGTCGAGCGCCTCCCGGGCGTTGGCCGGAGTCCATCTGGTAGCCGCGACGGTCACCGAACTTCGGGGCGCACTCGGCGGCGTCCCGGAACGGGCCGTAGAGGGCGGAGGCGTACTTGGCCGCGTAGGCGAGGATGGAGATCTCCGCGTGTCCGGTGTCGTCGAGCGCGGCCCGGATGGCAGCCACCTGGCCGTCCATCATCCCGCTAGGGGGCGACCACGTCGACCCCGGCCTCGGCCTGGGCGACGGCGATGGCGGCGTACCGCTCCAGGGTGGCGTCGTTGTCGACGTCACCGGTCGGACGGTGAGCGACGCCGCAGTGGCCGTGGTCGGTGTACTCGTCCAGGCAGTTGTCGGCCATGAGCGACGATCCGCTCACCGACCTCGTCCCGCAGGTCCCTGAGTGCCACCTGGACCATGCCGCCGGGGTCGTCGGCGGCCGATCCCCGGCCGTCCTTGCGGGCGGGGATGCCGAAGAGGATGACGGCGGGCACGCCGAGGTCGGCCAGCGCCCGGGCCTCCTTGCGCAGCTCTCCCGGGTGTGCTGCACGACGCCCGGCATCGACGCCACCGGCTCGGGCTCGGCGATCCCCTCCTTGACGAACAGGGGCGCCACCAGATCGTCCACCGACAACCGGGTCTCGGCCACCAGCCGGCGGACCGCGGGGTTGCGTCGCAGGCGCCGGGGACGGCGTTCGGGAAAGGCCACGGGCAGATGCTAATGGCGCCGGTTGCACGGCCCGCCGCGGGCAACGCCAACGGCTACGGAGGACAAGACCGAGGGTCGGTCCTAATGTGACTGGTACCGATGGGGAAACCCCGGGGGGAGAGGTCATGAGCGAGCAGGCCGAACGGAACAAGGAGATCGTGGGTCGCTACCAGGACGCCTACAACAACGACGACATGGACACGGTGGCGGGGCTGCTCGATCCGGAGTGGAAGAGCAACAGCTTCCCCTCGGAGGTGCTCCCGCAGTCGGTCGAGAGCCTCAAGGTCCTCCAGGAGATGGTGCTCGGGGCATTCCCGGACCTCCATTACACGACGCACGAGCTCATCGCCGAAGGCGACGTCGTCGTCCAGCACTGGACGGCCCGGGGGACCCACAAGGGTGAGCTCATCGGGCTGGCCCCGACCGGGAACCAGATGGAGCTCGGAGGCGTCAGCATCTTCGAGATCCAGAACGGCAAGATCGTCCGCCACACGGCCTTCAACGACGTCATTCCCTTCCTCCACCAATGCGGGGCCGAGCTGCCCCCCGAGTGGTTGGCGTTCTCCCATCACCCGGTCGACCGCACCGCGTAGGACCCCAGGGCCCTAGCGCCAGTCGATTGACACGACCTCCGCCGGCTCGGAAATGCCCTTGAGGCTCACCAGCCGCGGGTCCGAGACCGCCTGCTCGCCGGCGTGGACGGCCAAGGCCCCACCGGCCACGATCTCGCCGGCACTGGCCAGGGCACCGATCCGGGCCGCCTCGTGCACTCCGATGCCCTTGTAGTCGTCGGCCTCCCGGGTGGCCTCGGCTTCGTGGAGCCCGATACGCGACCGACGGGGCGAAGCCATGGTCGCCGGCGGTGCCGGTCCAACGCCCGCTGGACGGCGACGGCACAGGCCACGCCGTCCCCGGGTTGTTCGAAAGCGACGAAGAAGCCGTCGCCGACCTGCTTGACCTCCTCGCCGTGGTGGTGGGCGAAGAGCGTCCGCAGGGTCTGGTCGTGCCAGCGCAGCAGATGACCCCAGGCTTCGTCGCCCAGCGTCTCGACCAGGTTGGTCGACCCGACGATGTCGGTGAACATGAATGTCCGGCGCGCCTCGCCGAGCCTCGAAGGCTCGCTCTTCGGCGGGCGCCGCCGCCAACCGGCGCTCGAGGCGCTCACGGGAACGTCCTGAGCGCCAGCCCCGGGCCTCGGCGAAGGCGACCGTCTCGACGGCAAGACTTCGAGCCCCCGGCTCGTCCTCCATCAGGGCCAGCTCGGCCAAGACGAGCCGGCCGTCGAAACTCCCACCGGGGACCGATTGGGCGAGGCAGAGCCGGGCGGCGTCTCTTGCCCCCTCGAGATCCTCGAGTTCTATCAGCACGGAGGCGAGGCAGCCAGCGGCCCACGCCAGTTGGACGGGCCGGCCCCGACTCGCCTCCACCGCCTCCCGAAGTGTGCCCGCCGCGACGTGGAGGTCGCCGGCTGTCTGTTGGGCGAGACCCAAACCCCGCAGCGACGCGGCGACCATCGTCTGATGACCCATCGCCCGTGAGAGGGCCACGGCTTCCTCGGAGTCGGCGATGGCCTCATCGACCCGTCCCAGGGCGGAGAACACTTCGCTGCGGGCCCACAGGGCGACGGCCACGCCCTCTCGCTGGCCCAGCATCAGTTCGAGCTCGAGCGCCTCATGGCAGTCGGCGAGGCCCTGCTCAGGTCGGCCTCTGATCGCATCAACCCATCCTGCTGACCCGAGTTTTTCCCCGACGGCAAGGAGCCTTCCGCAGTCGCGGAACAGGCGCGCCAC
The DNA here is from genome assembly GCA_963789165.1 of uncultured Actinomycetes bacterium. GTDB lineage: Bacteria > Actinomycetota > Acidimicrobiia > IMCC26256 > BP-133 > CAWBJP01. The sequence goes on along the minus strand of CAWBJP010000005.1, from coordinate 72,257 downwards.
CTGACGGGCGAGATCCGCGAGGCCATCAAAGTTTCCGCTCACCCAGGCAGCGATGGCCCGCAGGTCGAGCACGCGCGCCACCCCCAACTCGTCGCCGAGCTGGCGGAAGATGACCAGGGCGTCAGCGGCCCGGGCCTCACCAGCTTCGATGCGACCGCAGTTGAGATCCATGACGGCCCCGACGACCAATGCCTCGGCCCGGGCCGCCAGGTCGCCGGCCGCCGCCGTCAGAGCCAGCTCGACCAGTTCGGACGCTTCGGCGTAGTCCTCGGCCCCACCCGTCCACAGCGCCAACCGGGCCAGAAGGCGGGAGCGACGGGGACCGGCGGGCTCGTCGCGGAGCACAGCTCGCAGGTCGTCCCGGGCCGCGGCCATCTCGCCGGCGATGGCCTGACCCTCCGCCCGGGTTTCGAGCAGGGCACTCCGGATGCCGGGGACGGGATCGAGCGCCAGCCCCGCCTCGGCCCGGGCCACGGCCTCCTCGCCGGCGCAACGATCAAGGCTTTCCCGGGCGGCCCGGGCGAAGGCGGCGGCGGCCGCCGGAGTGTCCCCGGACCCGGCCAGGTGCCGCGCCGTCTCGGCGGAATCCTTGCCCTCGTGTTCCAGGACCCGGGCCAGCCGGTGATGCAGCCGGCCCCGTTCGGCTCGCTCGAGTCCCTCCACGACCGCTTCCCCGATCACGTCGTGGGCCGTCGTCCAACCCGCATCACCCAGGCGAGCCAGCCCGGAGCGACCCAGCGACCTCTAGATCATCGACAACGTCCGCCTCCTCGGCTTCGGTGGCCAGGGCCAGGAGCCGGGCCGGAATCTGCCGGCCCAACAGGGCCAGGAGGGCGAGGATTTCCCGGCGATGGGGCGTTTCTCCGGCCGCCCGCGTCTGGATGGCCCGCCGCTGGCCCGATCGGGAGACCTCCCGGGCGATGCCCTCGACGTCGGCGCCGGGGTCGACGGGCCGCCAGCGGTGGGCCGGGTGCACCTCGAAGACTCCCCGGGTGGTCATGGCGCGCAGCACTTCGGTCACGGCCAGGGGCGTGCCGTCCGTCTCGGTGGCGATGGTGCCGGCGAGGGGGTCGTCCCCCAGGAGATCCCCAAGGGCCTGCTGCGAGAGCGGCTCAAGCGACATCGACGAGCACACAGCCCCCGACCGCGAGAGTTCGTCGACCAAGGAGGTGACGGCCGAATCCGGGCCGGCCTCTTCGGGCCGGTAGGCCAGGAGGAGGCTCAGCTCAGGCACCCGGCGGGTGAGGAGGCCCAGAAGTCGGAGGCTGGTGGGGTCGGCCCACTGGAGATCGTCCACCACGAGCGGCATCCCGCTCGCCGTCACGGCCGCCAGCAGGCGGACACCTCCCTCCAAGGCCAGAGCCCGGCGGCTCTCCGGATCGAGCGGGCCGGCATCGCCGGGAATCAGGTGCGCCAGTTCGGGGACCACGTCGGCCAGGGCCGCGGCGGCCCGGACCGGAACGACAGCCAACGCCTCCGGATCGCTTCCTGCCGCCTCCCGCAAGAGGGAGCGGGCGAGGGCCCATGCCTCGTCCCGCTCTGGGAGGAAGGCGCGGACGAAGATGACCGGCCCCGGGCGGCGGGCCATGACCTCGGCCAGCAGACGGGACTTTCCCATACCGGCCACGCCCGACACCAAAACGACGCCCGGACCGGCCAGGGCATCCAGGACAGCGCCGAGTTCCCGCTGCCGTCCGACGAACTCGAGTTCCTGAAAGCCAACCGCCGTCACGGCCGTCCATCCTGCCCGCGGCCAGGCGCCGGCGCCGCCCTCTGCAGCCAGGCCCCCGTCGCCCACGGGGAACCGACCTTCATCAGTTGACCCGTGTCCCGGAAGAGGCGGGAGGCCCGGTCGAACAGCGCCGCGGCCTCGGTGAGGCGTCCCCGGAAGAAGGCGGCCATAGCCCGCAGGTCGACGACGCTGGCCACACCGGCGGGCTCGCCGAGCTCCTCGAAAAGGACGAGCGCCTCCGCCGCCCGGGCCTCGCCCTTGTCGATCTCCATCCGGTTCGCGTCCAGGAAGGCGGCGACGGTCAGGGCCTGCGCCCTGGCCCGGCGGTCGTCGCCGGCCTCGGCCAAGGCCAGTTCGATCGAGTCCCCGGCTTGGTCGTAGTCGTCGAGGGCCGAAGTGATCTCGGCGATCCGGGCCAGGGCTCCGGAGCGCTCCGGACCCCGCGGGAGCGATGGCAGCGCCATGCGCAAGTCATCACGGGCTCCGACCAGATCGCCACTGAGGGCACGCGCCTCGGCCCGCGTGCGAAGCAGGACGGCTCGGAGCCGGGGGTCGGCTTCGAGCTCCCTGGCTCCCGCTTCCAGGGCCAGCGCCCGGCGGCTCTCCGGGTCGACCACGCCACGGCCGATGGGTCGCAGCTCCTCCAGCTCGGGAACCACGTCGGCCAGCGCCTGGGCGGCCCGATCGGGGATGACCTGGGCAGCCTCGAGGTCCATGGCCAGCGCCTCCCGCAGGACGGCGCGCGCCAGCCCCCAGGGCTCGTTCCGTTCGGGGAGGAAGGCCCGCACCGCCATCACCGGAAGCTCTGAGAATCCGACCACCTCGGCCACCAGACGGGATTTCCCCGCCCCCGCCGCCCCCGCCACCAGGACCGTGCCCGGCTCCGCACCCCGCAACGCACTCGATACAAGCGCAACTCGTCCTCCCGGCCCACGAAGGCCAACTCCACGAAGGCGTGGCGGGCCTCTGGGGGTATGCGGCGCGGCGCCATCTCGCCCACCAGCTCGCCCCGCTGGAGCCGGGTCTCCAGCGCCAGTATCTCGGCCGACGGCGCCAGCCCGACCTCCTCGACCAGGCGCCGGCGCAGAGAATCGATCGCCCGCAGGGCCCCGACCTGGTCGCCCGAAGCGGCCAGGGCCCGGGCCAGAAGCACCACGGCGGTCTCCCGCAGCGGCTCGCGCGCGACGGCTCGTTCCGCCAGGGCCACCGCCTGCCCCGGGTCACGCACCGCTAGTGACGCCTCCGCTCCGGTCTCCAGCGCCTGGAGGTAGGTGCGGCCTAGGGACCCCCGGGGCTCCTGGGCCCAATCCTCATAAGCGTCCTCAGCCAGTGGCTCCCCCCACATGTCCACCGCCCCCCGGAAGTCCCGCAGGGCGGCGCCGGCGTGACCGGCGGCGAAATGATCCTGACCGGCCCTCGCCCGGGCCAGGAACATTTCCGCATCCACCTCGCAGGTGGCTCCGGCGGCGAAGGAGTAGCCCCCGGGGCCGGTCACGATCAGGGCCGGGTCCCCGAGATCATGCTCGCCTTCGCCCACCGGTCGCAGCACCCTGGCGGCGAGACGGGCTGAGCCGTCAGCGCACGACGAGGGTCCCATGCATGAAGGGGTGGATCCGGCAGCTGAAGGGATAGGTGCCGGAGTCGAGACCCTCGACCCCTCCGATGGTTGCCGACGTGCCCCAGGGCACCTTGACGTCAAAGCGGGGTGGGCCGTCGGACCGGACCTCGGTGATGGTGTGGGCCCGGCCGCCGAACGGTCCTCCGTACAGGTCGGGGTTGAAGAACTCGAGGGTGCCGCCCCTCTCGACGTTGACCGTCTCGGGGATGTAGTGCGTGAACCAGGCGGTGAACGACGCACCCGCGGGGCCACCCGGGCCTGCCGCCGGCTGCGTCGCTGCCCCGCCCCCTTCGTCATGGAAGAACCCACTCGAGTGGTCGCTCGGGGGCACAGTCTTTCCGTCGCCCCGGTCGGGCATGCCGGTGTAGGTGTCCGCGCCGGCTCCGTCGACGAACAGCCCGAAGCCGCCGTCCCCGAATCCGAGGGAGCCCGTCGACCGGAGGAGGTTGGAGGCCCCGGGCTCGTGCAGCGTCGGTGACGCCACCTGATAGTTGTCGCGGCCGGCATCGTCGAAGAAGACGCCTACGCCGCCGAGGAAGCCGCTGCCTTCCTGCCAGCGGGAGACCTTGTCACAGGTGCCACCCGTGTCCAGCGCGCCGCCGGCCCCGAGGGTCCGGTCCTCCGCCTGCGGATCGAGCGCTCCGGGAAGGTAATACGAGTACGTGTCGTTGCCGGCCACGTCGTGGAACACGCCGAGGCCGAAAAGCGTTCCGAATCCCGTCGCCAGGCGAATGGCGCTGTAGCGGTCGTCGCCGCTCTCATCGATGAGCATGCCGACGCCCCCGAAGTGGCCCGCGCCCAGGGTGATCGACTTCCCCAGGTAGACGTCGTCGCCGCCGCCGTCGAGGAGGATGCCGACGCCCCAGGAGCCGACGCCGCCGGTGATAACCCGGCGCACGAGCGGATCGGCCGTGCACAGCCCGTCCAGATGCGGATCGGGTGGTTCCATGTGGCCGTAGGTGTCGTCGCCGGCGGTGTCGACGAGCAGCGCCTCGGAGATGACGCACTCCCCGGCGAGCAGGTCGTAGGCGGGATTGATGCAGCCCCGGGCGCGCTGGATCGACTGGGCTCCGGAGCCGGGCGGGCCCCGCCGGACGTCGATGAGGCTCGCTCCGGCGTTGTTCAGGTAGGTGTCGTTGCCCCCGGAATCGACGCTCAGCATGTAGTCGTAGTCCACGGTGTCGTCCGACCCGTCGAGGTCGAGGCGCAGCACCGGCCACAGGGTGAGATCGGACCCCTGGTCGGCGGGCGCCGCGGCCAGGTAGTGCATGAGCTCCGTCCCCCGCACCTTCAGCTCGTCGGCGCAGACCCGGATGTCGTCCGTCCCCGGCGGTGGGCTGGTAGGCACGACGTTGTCGCGCAGCAGCTCCCCGGGTGGCGCCGGGAGGCCGGCGACGAGACGGTTGGAGGCGTCCTGGCAGACCTGCAACTGACGGACCACGCCCGCCAGCCGGGTCACCAGGGCGGGCCGGAGCCGGGCCGCGGCCAGAGCCGGCATGGGATCGACCCGGGTCCCCACCTCCAGGCCCAGGGCGGCCAGACCCCCGGCCAGCTCGCCAACCGAATCGTGAACGGCGGAACCGTCGACTGGCGGATTGACGGCGGCCGGCCTTGGCGCCGCCCCCGCGGTCAGCACCGAGCCCACCAGAAACACGAGCGACGCCAGCGTGAACCCGGCGATCTGGCCCCGGACTGCAGCCATACTGTCCCCCCTGCTGCGAATGGCACGCCGTCACCCACTGGCGCACCGAGCTTCGTCAACCCAATGGTACGACCGGAGAGCTCACCGTGTCCTCCAGGACGGCCCGGCCCCCGCAGTCCTCCAGCAGGATCCGCGCCGCCTCGGTCCCCACGGCCACCGGGTCGTCGCCTTGATGACGGGTGCGTAGCACCAGATGCCCGTCCAGTGAGGCGAGGAGCACCTCGATGGCCACCCCCCCGTCCGGGGCGACCCGGGCCAGGGCGCCGCAGGCCAGGTCGCAGCCGCTGCCCAGCTGGCGGAGGAAGGCCCGCTCCGCCTCCACCGCGGCCCGGGCGACGGGGTCGTCATGGGCGGCCAGGGCCGCCACCGTCCCGGGGTCGTCCTCCCGGCACTCGACGGCCAGCGCCCCCTGGGCCACCTGGGGCAGCATCACCGAGGGGTCCAGGACTTCGGCCACCTGTTCCTCCAAGTCCAGGCGCTCCATGGCGGCCAGGGCCACCACCACGGCGTCGAAGTCGGCCGCCTTGGCCACCCGCGTCTCGAGATTGCCCCGCAGGGAACCGAAGGTGAGGTCCGGACGGAGGGCGGCCAGCTGGGCCCGCCGCCGCACCGATCCGGTGCCGATGCGCCCCCCGGTGGGGATGTCGTCCAGCCGCCTTCCCACCAGGGCGTCGCGGGGATCGGCCCGCTCGGGCACCGCGGCCAGGCGCAAGCCCGGGGCGGTGTCCGACGGCAGGTCCTTGGCCGAGTGGACGGCCAGGTCGGCCCGGCCGTCGAGCACGGCGGCCTCGACCTCCTTCACGAAGACGCCCGTCCCCCCCATGCTCCACACGGGGACGTCAGTCCGCCGGTCACCGGTGGTCGTCACCACCACCATCTCGGCGTCACCGCCGAGCATCCGGGCCACCCGCTCGGCCTGCCAGAGGGCGAGCCGGCTCCCCCGGGTGGCGATCCGCCACGGTCGTGGGGTGGAGATCAGGCGCTCCCGCGTGCCGGCCGGCGCATCACTCCACGTCCAGGGCGAACAGGGCGGTCAGGACATCGGCGTAGATCTCGGCCCGGCCACTTCCCGCCGCTTCCTTCACCTTCACGGTCGGATCGTGGAGGAGCTTGGCCACGATTCCCCGGGTCAGCGCCTCGACGGCTTCGGCCGCCTTGGGGTCGAGGCCCCCCAGCTTGGTCCGGAAGCGTTCGAGTTCCCCCAGACGCACCTCCTCGCCGTGGGCCCGTAACGCCGCCACCAGCGGCGCCACCTCCCGGGCGGTCGCCTCGGCCCGGAAGCGCTCCAGTTCGGCGGCGATGATCCGCCGCACCCGGGCCACCTCCCGGCGGCGCCGGTCCAGAGAGCGCTCGGCGAAGGCCTTGAGATCGTCCATGTCACACAACGTGATGCCAGGCAGGGCGCCGGCGGCCGGGTCGACGTCCCGGGGCACGGCGATGTCGACGATCAGCAGGTCCCGGCCGAAGCGACGGTCCATGGCCAACTCCAGCACGGGGAGGTCGATCACGGCCTCCGTCGCCCCCGTGGAGGTCAGCACCACGTCCACCGACACGAGCGCCTCGGGTAGGCGCTCGATGGGCAGCGGCCGGCCTCCCACCTTGGCGGCCACCTCGGTGGCCCGCTCCGGGCTCCGGCCCGCCACCATCACCTCGGCGGCGCCAGAGGCCACCAACGCCTTGGCCATCCCCGCGCCCATCTCCCCCGCGCCCAGCACCAGCACCCGGCGGTCGTGCAGCCCCCCCAGGTGCTCGGCGGCCAGGGCCACGGCCGCGGAGGACAGCGACACCGAGCCCCGGGCGATGCCCGTCTCCGCCCGGGAGCGCTTCCCCACTTCGATGGCATACCGGAAGACCCGGCTCAGGCTGGCCCCGGCGGTGCCCTCCTGCTCGGCCACCTTCAGCGCCTCGCGCACCTGGCCCAGGATCTCCCCTTCGCCCAGGATGACGGAGTCGACGCCGGCGGCAACGCCGAAGAGATGGGTGACGGCCGCCTCGTCGTAGTAGCTGTAAAGGTGGTCCATCAGGTCGCCGGGAGCCATCCCGGCCTGCTCGGCCAGGAAGTCGGCCACGTCCCCCACCGAGGGGTGGAACTTGGTGGCCGAGGCGTAGACCTCGGTCCGGTTGCAGGTGGACAGGATGGCCACCTCGGCCAGATGTTCGCGCCCGGCGAGGTCCCGGAGCGCCTTGGGCAGCCCGTCCCGATGCACGCTGGCCCGCTCCAGCAACGGGAGCGGCACCGTGCGGTGGTTCAGCCCGACGACGATGAATGACATGTGTTCCGCAGCCCCTCTCTGGCGTCGTCCAGATTGCCAGTGCGGATGGAATCGAGAATGCCGGAATCGAAGACCGCAAGCCAGTCGGGGTCGGTGCCGCCGCCGGCGGCCTTCCGCTCTTGACGAAGTTCGGCGGCCAGGTCACACAGCACGCCGTACTCGGGGCCCAGCTCGGCGCCGAGGCGCCGCGCCAGACCGGCAGCCAGTCCGGGGACCCGTCCCGAGGTCCCCACGGCCACTTCCAGATCGCCGCGGCGCACCACAGCCAGAGGTGTCATCGAGGCCGGGGCACCGTCGGCGGAGCTGGAGAAGCAACGCCGGTCAGCGGCGGCGACCGTGACCTCCCGGTTCACGGCCGGATCGTCGGTGGCGGCGAAGGCGACCCACGCCCCATCCAGGTCGGAGGCCCGGAAAGGACGACGCTCGGCCGCCACTTCCCCCGCCGCCGCCCGGGACTCGAGGTGCTCACTCAGGTCCGGCGCCACCACCACGACCGAAGCCCCCTCCGCCAGCAGGTCGTCGACCCGCCGGGTGGCCACCCGGCCGCCGCCCACCACCACGGCGCGCTTGCCCTCGAGCGAGAGGCTGACGGGGTAGCCCACGGTGCCCGACCCGGTCACCCGAGGCCTTCGAGGAGGTGCCCAGGGTCCGGGGTGCCCCCAAAACCCTCGGGGTCCGGGGCGCCCCCGAACCCAGTGACCTCCGGCCCCGGCCCGTCGCGCCGCTGCTGGTAGAAGGACAGGATCTGCAACTCGATGGACAGGTCGACCTTGCGCAGCGACACGCCCTCGGGCACCGAGATGACGGTGGGGGCGAAGTTGAGCACCGAGGTCACTCCGGCCGAGACGAGGGCCTCGGCCACCTCCTGAGCCGCCGAGGCCGGGGTAGCGATGATCCCGATGGCCACCTTCCGCTCGGAGACGATGCGGGGCAGCTCCTCGATGGCCTCCACCACCAATGGACCGATGCGCTCGCCGTGCTTCTCGGGGTCGGCGTCGACCAGGGCCACGATCCGGAAGCCCCGGGCGGAGAAGCCCCGATAGTTGGCCAGAGCATGACCGAGGTTGCCGATGCCCACGATGACCACGGGCCAGTCCTGGGTGAGCCCCAGCTCCCGGGAGATCTGAAAGAGGAGATACTCCACGTCGTAACCCACGCCCCGGGTGCCGTAGGAGCCGAGGTAGGAGAAGTCCTTGCGCACCTTGGCCACGTTGACCCCCGCCATCTCGGCCAGGCGCTCGGAGGAGATCGTGGGGATGCGCTGCTCCGCCGTCTCCAGGAGGGCTCGGTAGTACAGGGGAAGCCGGGCGACGGTCGCCTCGGGTATCCGCCGGGGTCGGTCGGGCAACGTTCACGCCCCTCGGGACGGGCAGCAGGAATTCTCTGTCCCGCCAGCCTACCGACCTTGTGAGGGAATTCTCAAACTCGTCAGGCCACCACCACGATGCCCTTCATCCGGGCGTGGACCTCGCAGTGGTAGGGCACCTCACCGGCGGTGGTGAACGCCCGCCGGAACTCGCCGCTGGCCAGGCGCCCCGAATCGAACGAGCCGTCATCCGCGGTGACACTGTGGGTCAGCCCGTTGTCGGCGAAGGTCCACACCAGCTCCTGACCGACGGCCACCTCGGCCCGGGCCGGGTTGTAGGCGATGCCCTGGATCACGACCTTGCCATCGCCGGCCTCGCCGCTGGCCGGCGGAGGCGCCACCGCCCCGCCATTGGTGTTGCCAGCTTCGAACAGGGAGCAGGCCCCGGTCAGGACAACACCGGCCAAAAACAACCGGTTCGCCGCCCTGCGGGACACAATACGCACGTCGACGCCTCTCCTCGGTTTCCTTCTCGGCCTGGGTGAGACTAGTCACTTTTGTCACGTTGGGTGCTCAAGGGCTGACCACCCGAAGTCGATACCTGGGACAACAACAACCGATCCCACGACAACGGCAAACCCGGGGAAATCCGGGGACGCAAAGCTACGGGCCTAACCCTGTTGGGGGGCATGGTCGCCGGGCTGCCGAATGGGGGCTCAGCCCTCTCGTGGGTGCCTCGCGCACTCGAAAGGGGGCTGGCATGAGAAAGCTGTTCGCTGTGCTCGCCCTGGCGGTGGCGGTTGCGATGCTGCCCACGGCGGCCTCCGCCGATACGGCCGGCGACGAAGCCGCTTTCGTGACCAAGATCAACGAGCTGCGGGCCAGCAAGGGACTGCCGGGTCTGGCCGTTCACCCCAACCTGGTGGACAAGGCCAGGGGCTGGTCCGCCACCATGGCCGCCGCTGGCCGCATCTGGCATTCGACGCTCTCCGACGGCATCACCGCCGACTGGCGCAAGCTCGGGGAGAACGTGGGGATGGGCGGCTCGGTGCAACCCCTCCACGACGCCTTCATCGCCTCCCCCAAGCACTACGCCAACCTGGTCGACCCGGAGTTCAACTACATCGGCATCGGCGCCACCTACGTCGGCGGCACGCTCTACGTGTCGGAGATGTTCATGAAAGCGGCGTCGGCGGCGGTAGCGCCCCCGGCCCCCGCCCCTCCGGCCCCGGCTCCGGCTCCGGCTCCGGCCCCGGCTCCGACTCCGGCACCCCAGCCCAAGGCTCAGCCTGGCCCGGCACCGGCTCCCGTCCCCACCCCCGCACCCGAGCCCGCTCCGGCAGCCGCCCCGCCCGCCCCTGAGCCGCCTCCGCCTCCGCCGCCGCCCCCGCCGGAGCCCTCCCAGCTCCTCATCTCCGTCCTGACCCGGCTCCACGACTTCGACTACGTCTGACGTACCAAGCCGCGAAGCGGACCTGAGTACGCTCGGGGCGTGGCCCCCCTGGTCGAGTTGCGCAAGGTCTCCAAACGCTTCGAGGACACCAAGGCCCTCGTCGACGTCGACCTGGAGGTCGACCGGGGCGAGGTGGTCGTGGTGATCGGCCCGTCCGGCTCGGGCAAATCGACCCTGTGCCGGACCATCAACCGGCTGGAGACCATCGACAGCGGCACCATCCTGATCGACGGCGAGCCCCTCCCCGAGGAGGGCCGTCCGTTGGCCCGTCTGCGGGCCGACGTCGGCATGGTCTTCCAAAGCTTCAACCTCTTCCCTCACAAGAGTGTCATCGACAACGTGATGCTCGGCCCGGTGAAGGTCAGGGGCGTCAGCAAGGCGCAGGCTCGGGAGCGGGCGACCTCCCTCCTGGAGCGGGTGGGGATCGGGGACAAGGCGGACCGCTATCCGGCTCAGCTGTCCGGCGGCCAACAGCAACGGGCCGCCATCGCCCGGGCCCTGGCCATGGAGCCCAAGCTCATGCTCTTCGACGAGCCCACCTCCGCGCTCGACCCGGAGATGATCAAAGAGGTGCTCGACGTGATGTTGGAGCTGGCCGCCGAGGGCACCACCATGATCGTGGTCAGCCACGAGATGGGCTTCGCCCGCAGGGCGGCACGGCGGGTGGTGTTCATGGACCAGGGCCGCATCGTCGAGTCGGCACCCCCCGACCGCTTCTTCGACGTGCCCGAGTCGCCCCGGGCGAGGGAGTTCCTCTCCAAGATCCTCGCCCACTAGCGGGCGAGGGGCCATTAGAGCTGACCGACGCTGATGTCGACGGGCACGTCGGGGTCGATGGGTCGACGGCGCTCACGCCGCTGCCGTCGCTCGAGGGTCGTGGCGATCTGCGCCAGGGCGAGGTTGATGACGACGTAGATCGTTCCCACCACGATCGCGGTGGGGATGACGTTGCCGATGTTGGTGTAGATCCGCCGGCCGCTCCGGAGTAGCTCCGGATAGGCAACGATGAACCCCAGGGCGGAATCCTTCAGCAGCACCACCAGCTGGCTGATGATGGTGGGGAGCATCGTACGGACGGCTTGGGGGATCAGGATCAGGCGTGTCACCGCACCCTTGCGCAACCCGAGGCTGTACGCCGCTTCCGTCTGGCCCCTGGGCACGGCGTTGATGCCCGCCCGGAAGATCTCGGCCAGCACCGAGCCGTTGTAGAGGGTCAGCCCGATCACCAGGGCACCGAATCCGCCAACGTCGAGCCCCAGCTGCGGAAGCCCCAGGAACGCGAAGAAGATCAGCAGCACCAGCGGCAGGGCCCGGAAGAACTCGACGGTCACGCTGCTGACCTGACGGAACAGCCATCGCTCGGACAGGCGACCCACCGCCAATACCAGTCCGAGGACCAGCGCCAGCACGAGCGCTACACCGGCGGCCCTGAGGGTGGCTCCGAGACCCCTCAGGAGGATCTGCTGCACACCTGAGCGTGTGAACGGTTCCCAGAAGATGCCGCGGAACTGCCCGGTGTCGGCGAGCCGCTGAACGACGACGGCGATCACTGCCGTCAGCACCAGCGCGCCCGCCAGGGTACCGAGGAGGATGCGGCGCCGGCCCCGAGGCCCCGGGGCGTCGAAGAGGGCGGCGGCAGCCATCATCGGAGGACCTGCGTCAGCAGGGCCCGGCGGCTGGGGCAGGGGCCCCCAGCCGCACCGCGATGAGCCGCCAGGCGAAGAGCCATCAGCGGAGCACCCTCACTCGCCGTTCGAGCCGGTGGAAGCCCGCGCTGAGCACCAGCGTCAGGATGAGGTAGCCCGCGGCCGTGGCGAAGAGCAGGGGGAAGGTCGCGCTCGCATCCTGGTTCTGCAGCCGGCGCAGAATGCTGGTGGCCTCAGCCACGCTGAAGGCGACCGCGATCGAAGTGTTCTTCGTCAGGGCGATGAAGACGCTGGACAGCGGCGGGATCACCGCCCGGAAGGCCAGGGGCAGCACCACCAACGTCAGGATCTTGCCGAACGGCAGACCGATCGAGCGGGCCGCCTCGATCTCCCCGGTGGCCACCGAACCGATGCCCGAGCGCACCACCTCGCACACGAAGGCCGAGGTGTACGCCGTGAGAGCGATCACCGCGAAGGTGACGAACGAGAACCGGATGTCGAGCCGGGGCAACCCGAAGGCGGAGAAGACGAACACCAGGGTGAGCGGCGTGTTCCGCACCACCGTCACGTAGAACGCCCCCGCCCACCGCAGGGGGGCGATGGGACACACCCGCATGACCGCCAGCACGGTACCGAACACCAGCGAGAGGACGCCGGCGGTGGCGGCCAGCCGCGCCGTCATCACGAAGCCTTCAAGGATGAGGCTGCGCTGCTCGATCACGAAGTCCACGAGCGGCGCCTACGGTCGCCTGGCTATCGAACCTGAGGCCGAAGCCCGATCAGTACCGGTTGACCGCAGGTGGGTCGGGTGCCTCCACCCCGCTCGACCCGAGGGTGGCGTCGAAGGCTTTCTTCCAGGTCCCGTCCTGGTAGGCCGCCTCCAGCGTGTCGTTCAGGAAGTTGCGGAAGTCGGTGTCGCCCTTCTTCAGCCCGATGCCATAGGGCTCCTGACTGAAGGTCTTGCCGACCACTCTGAACTTGCCCTCGTACTTGGGATCGGCGGCGTAACCGGCGAGGATGATGTCGTCGGTGCTGACCGCGTCGATCTGGCCCGCTTCGAGCTGGTCGACGCACTCGGTGTAGGTGTCGAATTCGACCGCCTCCGCGTCCGGATAGTTGGTGCGGATGTTGCCGATCGGCGTCGAGCCGGTGGCGGCACAGACCCGCTTGCCGGCCAGGGTGTCAGGGCCGGTGATCGAGTCGTCGTCCTTCCCCACCAGGAGGTCCTGTCCGGCCACGTAGTAGGGGCCGGCGAAGTCGATCTGCTCCTTGCGTTTGTCGTTGATCGTGTAGGTGGCGATCACGATGTCGACCCGGGCGTTGGCGATGAAGCTCTCGCGATTCGCTGACACCGTCTCGACCCACTCGATCTTCTCGGGGTCGATGCCGAGCTTGCCGGCGATGATCTTGCCGATCTCGACGTCGAAGCCCTCGGGCTCGTCGGTCTCCAGGTTGATGTTGCCGAGTCCCGGCTGGTCGTACTTGGTGCCGATCCTGATGGCACCGGCATCGGCCAGGCGGGCCATGGTGGAGCCCGCGGGGAACTCGGCCGTCTCCTCGACGTCGGGTTCAGGGGTGCTCGATTCCTCGTCGCCACCGCAGCCGGTTACGAGCAGGACGCATGCCGCGAACAAGACAAACCACAGCCGCAGGAAGTGCTTCATGACGTGACTTGTATCACACCTCGGAGAGGACATCGGGCGGGATCGAGGATCTGCGGGTAGGAGCCCCAACGAGGGTGACCGCTCCACGGTGTAGTTTCGAATGCATGTCGGTTCGGGTCTTCGTGGTCGACGACACCACCCACGTCCGCAAGATGCTCGTCCAGATGCTCGAGCTCTCCGGCTTCGACGTGGTCGGACAGGCGGCGAGCGGCGAAGAGGCGGTGGCCTCCGTGGGCGAGGCCGATCCCCAGGTGGTGGTGGTCGACTACTCGATGCCAGGGATCAACGGGATCGACACCGCACGCACCATCCGGGCCGAGCGACCCGACCAGGCCATCATCCTCTACACCGCCTATCTCGACCCCGACGTGGAGCGGGAGGCGGCCAAGGCGGGGGTCTCGCTGTGCGTCGGCAAGATCGAGGGCCTCACCACCCTCGAACGCGACATCCGCCGGCTGGCCGGCGAACTGTTCTAAAGCGCTCGGCTCAGCCGCGGCTCATGACGACGAACTGGATGACGGCCGCACCCATGATGAGGGCCAGGAGGACGGCCAGCACGATGGCGGTGCCCGACCTCATGATGACGGGGCACCCCCGGGGCCCGGGGGGGGTCCCCCCTGATCATCGGCAGGCAGCGGCCGCAGGGTGACGGCCGCGCCGGCTCCCAGTCCGAGCGACTCCGCCGCCGGGGTGCGGTCGAAAGCCAGCGACACCAGCCCGTAAGAGTCCACCACCAGGACCAGCTCCAGAGACCGGGCGTCGGCGTAGGTGGAGACCCAACGGGCCGTCCGCCGTTCCGATCCGATTTCGACGCCCAGGCGGTCACCGGGACGGAGACCCAGCATGGCGAGCTCGTCGGGGTCGAGGTTGAGCTGCACGTTGCCGAAGCGGTCGACCCACAGCACCTCACCGGCGACGCCGTCACCGTCGGGCCGGGAAAGGGGAACCAACCCGGGCAGCAGGGACAGCGGATCGATGTCCTCACCCAGTTCGGCCAAGTCGACGCCAGAGGCCAGATAGCCGGCGGTGGGAGCGAACACGTCCCGTCCGGCGAAGGTCGGACCGGGCGCCTCCATCTGGTACTCGGGATTGGTGAGCGACACCACCCGCTTCGCCCCGCCCAACATGGCCACGGCCGGGGCCAGGAGCCCGTTGTCCGGACCCACCAGATAACCGGACTCCACCTCGGCGGCCACCGCCCGCCGAGCCGTCCCCACCCCGGGATCAACCACGCCGAGCACCACACCGCGGGGCAGGTACTGCGCAGCCCGGGCCAGGGTGAGCGCCCCGGCCCGCACGTCATGGGGCGGGATCTCGTGGGTGATGTCGATGACGCGGGCGTCAGGGGCGACGCGCAGGATCACGGCCCTACATACACCGGCGAACTCGTCGGCCAGTCCGTAGTCGGACAAAAACGACACGAAAGCAGGGTCGGACACTTTCTCGACCCTAGTAGCTGGTGGCAGTGGGACAACCGGACGGGGGCGGGCCGAGAGACGGGGTCCAGTGGGGGTTCCCCACGGACCCCGGGCCCGCCGGCCCGTCTACCCGGCCTGTGTGTACCGCGACTGCAGGTACCCGTCGACGTCCACGTCGCGCACCCGGAAGGAACGACCGACACGTACAGCCGGAAGGTCCCCCGCCCGGATGAGGCGGTAGACGGTCATCGACGAAACCCGCATCAGCTGCGCTACTTCTTGCACCGTCAAGAAGCGCGCCTTCTCAAAGGACTGCGCCACGCGGTCACCCCTATTCTCCACCCGCCACTTTCGAGGGTACGCCGTGTGACCGCAGTTGTCTAGGGCGAATAGAGCGCCACATGAGCGATTCCGCGCCGCAGAGATGTTACGCGACCACGGCAAGTGAAACGCCACGCACCATCACCAGGGCCCGCGACCGGCCACGCCACGCACGGAGATGGAAACCAGCCCATTCACCCACGCACCGCGCGTGAACGATCCGTGGCCACTTACGGTCGATCTTTTCCCTTACTTTTGCCCTAATTGTCGGGATCGCTCGGTGGCCGCCGCCACCGCCTCCAGGAAGGCGGCCCGCACGGCCCGCGACTCGAGCGCGGCCAGACCGGCGGCGGTGGTCCCCCCGGGAGAGGTAACGGCGGCCCGCAAAGCCTCCGGTCCCTCCGTGCCCTCAGCCAGGAGGGTGGCCGATCCCAGCAGCGTCTGGATGACGAGCGCCTGGGCCACCGGGCGAGGCAGGCCGACACTCACCCCGGCGTCGATGAGGGCCTCGGCGAGCAGGAACACGTACGCGGGGCCCGACCCGGAGAGGCCCGTGACCGCGTCGAGGAGCGATTCGGGGACGCGGGTCACCGTGCCCACCGCGGCCAGGATCCGCTCGGCCCGGGTGAGGTGTTCCTCACCGGCGTGGGTCCCCGCCGCGATGGCGGCCGCTCCCCGGCGGACCAGAGCCGGCGTATTGGGCATGGCCCGCACAACCGGGTAGCCGGGGAGAAGCGCCTCCAGGGCGGCCAGCGTGACTCCTGCTGCGATGGAAACCACCAGCGTGCCGGGAACGAGGGCCGAGGCCGCGCTCTCCAGCGCGGCGGGAACGTCGGCCG
Organism: uncultured Actinomycetes bacterium; assembly: GCA_963789165.1. Classification (GTDB taxonomy): domain Bacteria; phylum Actinomycetota; class Acidimicrobiia; order IMCC26256; family BP-133; genus CAWBJP01. The sequence goes on along the minus strand of CAWBJP010000005.1, from coordinate 56,285 downwards.
GTTTCACGGCCACGACCACCACGTCGGCCTCGGCCACGGCCCAGGCCGGAGCCGGCACCACCCGGACCTTGGGAAAGCGTCCTTCCAGCACGTGGCGGCGCTCGGGAACGGGCTCAGCCACGGCCAGGTCCTCGGGTTCCCAGCCGGCATCCAGGAGCCCCCCAATGAGGGCCTCCCCCATCTTCCCGCCACCGAGCAACGCCAGCCGGGCCATCAGCGTCAGGACCTGCGGAGCAGGGACTGGCGGCTGGGGCAGGGGCCCCCGGCCGCATCGCGATGAGCCGCCAGGCGAAGAGCCATCAGCGCAGGGTAACAACCCGGCGGAGGGCGAGGACGGCTCCGGCCATCAGCAGGGAGACGATCGAGCCGAGGGCCATGGTGCCCTGGGCGGACAGGTGGGCCAGGCACAGACCGGCCAGTACCGGACCGGCCGCCTGACCGGCCCGCACGGCCGAGACCCAGACCGCCACCATCACCCCACGGTGGGCGGGAGCCAGCCCGGCGGCGTAGGCCTGGAGGGGGACGATGACCAGCGTCTCGCCCAAGCCGTAGACGACCATCGACAGCCCCACCAGAGCCACGCTCCCGGCCCCGGCCACCCCGGCGAACGTGAGGGCGAGCACAGCGAAGCCGGCCAGCACGAGGTCCCAGGTCCCGAACCGGGCGGACAGGCGGCCCATGGCCAGGGCCACCACCAGCGAGGCCAACGCCGGCAGTCCCAAGATCACCCCCCGGAGCGCGGGGCCGGCGCCGAACCGCTGGTCGAGGTCGATGGGGAGGGCGGTGAGGACGAGCCCGAAGACGAGCACGAAAGCCCAGAACCCGACCATCAGCATGGCCGCCACCCGACGGTCGGCCAGCGAGGCCCCCGCCGACCGCATCTGGGCCCGGAGGCTCTCCACTCCTGCCGGCCGTTCCCGCGGGAGCAGGCGCGCCGCGGCCACAGCGACGGCCAGGGTCAGGCCCATGGGCGCAAAGGCCGCCCGCCAACCGGCGAGAGCCACCAGGCCGCCACCGATGGCCGGGAGCACGGCCAGGCCGGCGATGAGTACAGCGCCGTTGCGCCCGATGGCGGCGGCCCGCTCACCGGATCGTCGTGGCGGTCCCCGATCATCACGACGGCGAGGTTGACGAGTCCGGCCGCCCCGAAGCCCTGCCCGAACCGGGCGGCGATGAGGACACCGAAGTTGGGCGCGGCCATAGCCGCCAAGCCGCCGAGTCCGAACACGACGAGGCAGGGGACGACCACCGCTCGGCGCCCCAGCCGGTCGGCGGCCACACCGATGATGGGTGCCACCACCACACCGGGCAGGGAGGCGGCGGCCACGACGAGGCCAATCCCGGTGTCGTCCACCGACAGGGCCCGGGCGATGTCGGGGAGAGCGGGCGCCACCATGGCGTTGCCCAGCACACCGGCCAGGCTGACCGCCGCGATGATGACAGCGCCGTGGCGTTGGCTCTTCGCCTGGCGGCTCATCGCGGCGTCGGCGGGGGCCCCTGCCCCACCTCCCGGCGCCACTTCGTGGCGCCGTGCCCTTGGCTTTTTGCCTGCCCGTCGCCCCCCGGACGCGGGCGGGCCCGAGGAACTCTTGGATCCGCCCCGCACTTCCCCGAACGGGACGGGCCCTCCTGCACCTCGGGCCTCGCCTCGCCGCCACCCGTCGGCGACGGCGGCGTCAACTTAGTCCGCTTCCCTTTGCGGGGCAAGGGATTTACTGGCTTGTTTCACCGATCCGAAGCCGATCTGGATGGCGGTCTGGAACCAGGTCTCCACCAGTTCGTAACAGACGCCGATGACGCGATCGAGCTCCTCCTCGGTGAGGTGCTCGTAGAGCACGCGCCCGACCACGTACACGTCGCCGTCAGACCCGAGAGAGAAGCGGGCGCCGTAGAGATTGTGGTGGTTACGGCGCAGCAGCCAGCGGTAGAGCTCTTCGTGGTGAGCGGGTGGGTCGGGCATGAAATAGAGCTCATAGCGCAGCGAACGCTGACCCAGGTCGAAGTAGATGGTGGAGGCGTCACGGCCGTCGCAGCCGAAACGGAGGTACCAGCGCGGGATCTCCGGGTCGTACTCGACGTGCTGGACGTAGGCCTCCTTGACCACGGGTCCGGTGAGGTGGTCCGCTACCAGCTGCGCGGCCTCTTCCCTGAGGGACACTCCGGACCTATCTAGCTGCACTCGACAGGCGTGCGCTCCACCAGGTCGGCGCAGAGGCGCCGGAGCCGGGCCGCCGTCATCGACCAGGACCACCGGCCCGAGCGCACCGCGGCCCGCGCCCCCATGGCCGCGGCCAGTTCGGCGTCGTCGAGGATCAATGAGGCGGGTGTGGCCCAATCGAGCGGGTTCCGGCCCTCGACCAGGAAGCCGGTGACCCCGTCCTCGACGATGGCCGTCAACCCGCCCACGGCGGCGGCCACCACCGGCGTCCCGCAGGCGGCGGCCTCCAGAGCCACCAGCCCGAAGGATTCGCTGCGGGAGGGGACAACCACCACATCGGCGGCCCGGTAATAGTCGACCAACCGGTCGTGAGGCACCGGGGGAAGGAACAGCACCCGCCCTGCCACCCCCAGCTCCTGGGCCCGGGCCCGGACCCGGGCCAGCTCGCCGGGGCCTTCGGCGCCACTCGGCCCGCCCACAACCCACAGCACCGGATCACCATTCGCCTCGGCCAGACACTCGACCGCCAGCTCGAGACCCTTGAGGGGCTGTATCCGACCCACGAAGAGCATGACCCGCTCCCCCGGATGGCCGAGCCGGGCCCGGGCCAGGCTGCGGTCGCCGGGGGCGAAGAGCCGGTGGTCCACGCCGGGGGGCAGGACCTCCACCCGGTCAGGATCGGCGCCGTAGAGGTGCTGGAGCTGCGCCGCCTCGGCCGACGTGGAGGCCAGGATGAGATCGGCGCACCGGATGATCAGGTCTTCTCCCGCGGCCCGGCCCGCGCCGTCGGTCCCGCCGTCGGCTCCCGTCACCCGGGCCAGGGTGTGGAAGGTGGCCAGCATGGGCAGCGAAAGCTCGTGCTTGAGGCGGTGCGCCACCTGGCCTGACAGCCAGTAGTTGCCGTGCAGGGCATCGTAGTCCCGTCCACACGTCTGCACCCGGGCCAGCATGGCGGCGGTGAACTCGTCGACCAGCTCCGGCAGCGCTTCCTTGGGCAGCGTCTCCCGGGGACCGGCCTGGACGTGGAGCACGCGGAAGCTGGGCTCCACCACGACGACCTCGGGCTGGTCCGGATGCTCTGCCCGGGTCCACACGTCGCAGGCCAGCCCAGCCCGGGCCAGCGCCGAGGCCATTGACCGGACATAGACGTTCATCCCCCCGCCGTCACCTGAACCGGGTTGGGCCAGGGGCGAGGTATGCAGACTGAGGATGGCCAGGGTCCGGGGCACGATCAGAAATGTACCGGGTGGCCTACTGATCGCCAGACGTGGGGCTGTTCAGGAATGACCGGTAGACGTCGATGAGCACCTGCTTCTGGCGCTCGGTCAGGGTGGGATTGCTCAGGATCTCGGCCACCAAATCGTGGTCCCCGTCCCGTTCCTCCAGGATTCCGGCCCGTACGTAGAGCGTCTCGGCCGAGATCCGCAGCGCTTTGGCGATGGCCTGGAGGATCTCGGCGCTGGGCTTGCGCAGGCCCCGCTCGATCTGGCTGAGGTAGGGATTGGAGATACCGGCCAGCTCGGAGAGCTTCCGCAGCGAGAGGCGGGCGGTGCGGCGCTGGTCGCGGATGAAGTCGCCCAGCTCCCGCATCCGGGTCTCCAGGCCCGGGTTCCCCGGGCCGGCCAGCGGTGCCATCAGGCGGCCGGGAGCGGAACCAGGCGTTCCGCCAGCGGGGCGAAGATCCGGACCACCTCGGGGTCGAACTGAGTCCCCGACATGCGCTCCAGCTCGGCCACGGCCTGGTCCGGGGCAGCGGCGCCCCGGTAGGGCCGATCAGCGGTCATGGCGTCGAAGGCGTCGATCACCGAGAAGGCCCGGGCGGCCAGGGAGATCTGCTCGCCTCGCAACCCCTCGGGGTAGCCGGTCCCATCGAACATCTCGTGGTGGGAACGAATGACGAGCGCGGCCGTCCGCAAGAAGGGGATGTCGGCCACCAGCTGGTAGCCGACCACCGGATGGGTGCGCATGACCCTCCACTCCGCCGCGCTGAGCGGGCCGGGCTTGTTGAGGATCCGCTCCGGGATGCCGACCTTGCCGGCGTCGTGGAGCAGGAAGCCGAACTCCGCCTCCCGGTTCTCGTCGGCCACGCCCATCTCCGCCAGCAGGGTCATCCCGTAGGTCCGGCAGCGCTCCAGGTGGGCGCCGGTGCCGGCGTCCTTGGCTTCCACCACCAGGGCCAGGGACCGGGTCGTCTGCAGATAGGCGAGGCGCAGGTCGGCGTAGGCCCGCTCCAGCTCGAGCCGGCGCGCCCGCTCCCGGGTGTAGCTCTCCCCCAGCTCCTTGGCGAAGACCAGGAGCTGGGCTTCCAGGGCGACCGCCGGGTCCGGGACTGAAGCCGGGTCCGGGTCCTCCGGGTCCGGGACCGAAGCCGGGGGCTGATCGCTCATGACTTGAGCAGCGCCTCGACCCGGTCGAGGAGCTCCATGGACGAAAAGGGCTTGGTCAGAAACCCCCGGGCGCCCGCCTCCAGGGAGGCGACCTCGGTGGTGACGTCGCCGAGGGCGGTCAGCATCAGCACCTTGGTGGAGCCGTGGTCCATCCGCCGACAGACCTCGACCCCGTCGAGGCCGGGCATCATCACATCGAGGATGACCACGCCGGGGCGTGCCTCGTCGGCCAGCTTGAGTCCCTGCTCTCCATCGGCGGCTTCGATCACGACGAACCCGTCGGCTTCCAGCACGGCCCGGACCACCCGGCGCAGCACGGCATCATCGTCGACCACGAGGATGCAGCGGCCCGGGTCTGTCGGCTCGGAGGACACCCCCGGACCCCCGGGCGCGGTCACTGCGTGGCCTGGAGCCGGGCCGCCAGTTCCATCTCCAGGACATGGAGGACCTCATGGAGGCGATGCCGAACGGTCGACACCTCGGACTCCAGCTCCGTCAGCCGCTGCTCCGCTTCGGCCAGCTCGTCCTCGGACAGGTCGGGCAGCCGCACGAGCGTGTCGTCGCCGACCAGAGTTTCGAGGCCCCGGGTCCACTCGATCTCCGGCGAGGGGTGAAGCACCTGCGGCAGATGGGCCTGCGCCGGTGACGGTCGGGGACTCTCGTCGGCCAGGATGCCGGCCAGGCTGGCGATGAGCTCGTCGAGCGAGCCCCCCTCCTCCCGCCGGCGACGCTCTGCGGCCAGGATGTCGATCCGGGCCTGCGCCAACCGGCGCACGAAAGATGCCTCCGTCTCCAGCTCCACGCATTCGACCTTCATGGACTCGACATCGTCCACGGCGCGGTCGCTCAAGCCCTCGAGATAGACGGGGTCGAGCACCCGGTCGAGGCGGCGCTGTGCGGGGGTGGCCGGCGGCGGGCTGGAAACCATGGGTGAGAGGGTATCGCTCCCGGGATGACCCGGGCTGCGACCAGAAGCGGAACGACCCCTAGCAGACCGCCCGAACCGACGGATACGGGTTGACCGCTGCGGCGCCACCGGGGTGGATCTCGAAGTGGGTATGGGGTGACCCGCCCCGGGCGTTGCCGCTGTTGCCCGTCAAGGCCACGACCTCTCCCTGAGCCACCCGACGGTCGGCCCCGACGACCTCGGAGAGATGAGCGTAGTAATAGGTGTTTCCGTCGTCGCCGTAGAGATAGATGGACAGCCCGCCCGCCCCCGAGCGGTGTCGGGCGATCTGGCCTGACACCACGGCCACGTTGGGAGTGCCGAACGGGTTCATCAGGTCGGTGCCCTTGTGGCGGCGTCCGCCTCCCCGGGGATCGCCCCAGGAGTCCGTGAAGGCCAGCGGTCCGGCGATGGGACAGATCAGTTCGGTGGCCACGGGAATGGCGGCCGCCTCCTCCGGTGACTGCAGGGCTGGCCGGGGCGGTACCTCGCGGCGTCCTCCCTCGCCCCGGCTGGCCCGGGCCTGACGGGGAGCGGCCACCAGGCGGGACTGGAGATCCTGACGGGCGCGGGCCATGACGGCCAGCTCGAGCTCCACGACCTTGCGCTCGCTGTCCAGCTCGGTCATGGCCGCTTCCTGGTCCTGGCGCTTGCCGGCGATCGCCTGCTGGCGGTCACGGATCTTGGCCCGGGCGGCGTTCAGTCCCTTGATCACGGCCAGGTCGGCAGCGGACGCATGGCCGACCAGGAGGGCACTCCGGCCCGACTCCACGAGGTCCGGCTGGGCGGACAGGCCAGCGATGGCGTCGATCCCCTGGCGGGCCTGGTAGACCGCCACGGCCCGCCGGGTGATGACCTCCCGCAGGGGCGCCATCTTCGCCTGCAGCTTGGCCAGGTCCTTCTCCAGCCGGTCGATGTCGTTGCCCAGCCGGGCCACCGCAGCCTGGGCCCGGGAGTAACCGGCGGCGGCCTTGTTGGCCCGCCGTTTGAGGTCGGACTCGGACACCTTGCGGGGCCGCGCCTTCGACCCGAGCGCCTCGGCCGGGCCCGCGACGAGCAACAGGCAGACACAGGAGACGAGGAGTGTGCGGAGGAGATTGCGCATGGCCCGAATTTGGCCCTTGAGAGGGCCATTGCCAGCGGACCTTAACAAGGTGGTTTCAAATCGGGCAATCCCGGACAACCATTCAGGACAACATCTCGACGGAGCACGCGTGCTCAACCCCGCTTTTCAACGCGAAGCGGGCGGAACGGCGCGAAATGACCCCGGCTCGGCACTCGGGCACATAGCGAAATACCAGTCGACCAATGATCGACTTGGCGTAAATGGGGCCAAAGTGACGACTGTCAGTACTGGCTTCAGAGTTGTCTCCGATGACAATGTAGCCTCGCCCAGCGGCAAGTTCGGTGCCGTCGAGGAGGCGGAGATGTCCTCCGGGGAGGGCGGCCACCCGCTTGACCATCGTCCGGTTGGGGTGGCCGGGCTCGGCGCAGGCCACAATGTCCCCCGTCCGGAGCCGCCCGGCCCGGATCACCACCACACGGTCGCCCGGTTCCAGGGCGGGCAACATGCTCCCGCCCGTGATCTCGATCCGCCGGAACCGCCGGGCGGCCAGACCGGCCAGGACACCGAGGAGCGCGGCGGCGAGCACCACTCGCCGGCCGGGGTTCGGAGTGTTCCCGTTCTCGAGGAGGAAGCCACCCATGTCCGTCGCCACCCGCCTGCTCACCGCCTTCGATCAGCTCCGTCCGCCCCTGGTGGCCCACGCCCACTGCGACCTCCCCTGCGGCGTCTACGACCCGGCCCAGGCCCGGATCGAGGCTGAGTCGGTCAAGGCCGTTCAGGAGAAGTACCAGTCCTCCGACGATGAGACCTTCCGCCAGCGCGCCATCCTGATCAAGGAGGAGCGGGCCGACCTCGTCAAGCATCACCTCTGGGTGCTGTGGACCGACTACTTCAAGCCGAATCACCTGGAGAAGTACCCCCAGCTCCACGACATCTTCTGGCAGGCCACCAAGGCCGCCGGCGAATCCAAGAAGTCAGTCGATCCCGCTCAGGGCGAGAAGCTGCTCGGCCTCATCGGCGAGATCGACAAGATCTTCTGGGAGACGAAGCAAGCCTGAACCCAGCCTTCGGGGCACTCCGCCCCCGGGAGGTTCTGAATTCAGCCACCGCTCACCGGTGGGAGCACGGCCACCTCGTCGCCGGACTCCAGCACCGTGGCGCGGCCGTCGGCGGGCTCCTCTCCGTTGATCCACACGGCCGCGGTGGCCAGCACGGCCGCGAACTCTTCGCCGTAGGTGGCGCAGGCCCGGTCCAGCAGCTCGCCCAGGGATGCGGCGGGGATGTCGTCGGCGGCCCGCCCGGCGGCTTCCCGGGCCCGGGCGAAGAGCCGCAGCCGGGTTATGACGTCACCTCGGCCCACCCGTCCTTGAGCACCGCCTGGCCGTCGGCGTTGATGGTGTCGAACCCGACCAGGACCTTGTCCGGGTCCCGCCCGGCGTCGTACAGCCGGGTGGTGATCTCCTGACCGGGGAGGACGGGACGGGAGAACCTCACGGCCAGGCGACGCAGGCGCTCCGGGTCCCCGGCGCAGGCCTCCTCCACCACGACCCGGCCGGCGAAGGCCATCGTGCACAAGCCGTGGACGATGATGCCGGGCAGCCCGACGGACCGGGCCACCGCGTCGTCGAGGTGAATGGGCATGCGGTCACCGGAGGCGTCGGCGTAGCGGAAGGTCTGGTCCTCGTCGATCCGGGAGACGACCTCGGCCCGCGGTGAAATGGACTTCACCTCGGCTGTCAGCTTGTGCTCGGGGGACGAGGCGCCGCCCGAGTCCCCCTCACCCACGCCGCGGAAGAAGGTAGTGACGTACTGCTCATTGACCAGCGCCCCCGACGCGTCTCGGGACTCGGTCTTCATGAGCAATGTGGTTCCCGTCCCCCGCACCTGGACGCCAATGGGTGCCGCCCGGGAGCGCAGCACGTCACCGGGAACCAGGGGGCGGTGGAAGCGCATGTCCTGCCCGCCGTGCACCACCCGCATGGCCACCTCGGGAGGCACGATGGCCAGGGCGGCGGCCATCATCGCCTCCCAGATGGGAACCACGGCGAAGATCGGCGGGGCCAGAGCTCCGCTCCGGTGCTTCGGATTGGCGTCATTGGTGGCGGCGGCGTAGGCGATGGTGCGGGCCGCCTCCACCTTGAACTCGGATTCCTCCGACCACGTGTCCAGGCGGCTCAGATCGAAGCCCATCAGCGGCGAGCCTGATCCTTGACGCAGAAGCGGGCGCCGGGTAGCGCCTCGAGGCGTTCGGGGAGGATCTCCTCACCGCACGCCTCACAGATGCCGTAGGTCCCCTCGTCGAGCTTGCCCAGGGCCCGGTCGAGATCATCAAGCTCGGCTTCCAGTTGTTCGAGCAGGGAGAAGTCCTTCTCCCGCTCGAAGGTCTCGGTGCCCAGATCGGCCGGATGCTGGTCGTGGGAGGCCAACTCGGAGAACTGCTCGCCCTCGCTCTCGCTGGTGATTCCCTCTGCCTCCCGCTCCCGCACCAGCGCCTCGATCCGGGCCCGCTCCGACTCGATGAGTTCCTTCGCTTTCTCGGCGTCGATCGTCATCGAATCGAGGGTAGTACCGAGTCACGAGGAGTCGCGCAAGGCCTCCTTCCAGGCCCGGAACCGGGTGTGGACCAGCCCATCGGGGCCTTCCCCCTCCCCGGAACCGTCGGGGTAGAGCCGGAAGGTGCACCGGCGGTCGAGGTCGTCGGCGTCGATGGCCATGTAGCGGGCGTCGGCCTTGACCGCGGGCCCGGCCCGCCACAGGAGCCAGCGGCCGATGCGCCGCTTGTAGTCCACCTGGGGGGCGCCGATGTCGGCGCCGAGGGACTTGAGCGCCTCGGGGGCTTCCACCCAGCGGGTGGCCGGGATGGTGCGGTCACGCTGCGGGGTGGCCGGCAGGTCGGCGGTGTGATGGTCGGTGGTCACCAACGGTCGGTCGCTCACGAGGAGATCCTTGCACCAGGCGAAGAGCCATGAACGTCGCGTGTAGGTTTTCGCCCGTGCCGGAACCCAGGGTGGGCATCGTGATGGGCAGCGCCACGGACCTCGAGGTGATGCGGCCGGCAGCCGACATCCTCGAGGAGTTCGGTGTATCCCGGGAGGTGCGGGTCATCTCCGCCCACCGGTCGCCGGCCGATGCGCAGCGCTACGCCGAGGAGGCCGCCGGGCGGGGCCTGTCGGTCATCATCGCCGGGGCCGGGGGGGCGGCCCACCTGCCCGGCGTGCTGGCCGCCTCCACCCCGCTCCCGGTGATCGGGGTACCGGTGCCGCTCAAGCAGCTGGACGGGCTCGACTCCCTGCTGTCGATCGTACAGATGCCGGCTGGGATACCGGTGGCCACCGTGTCCATCGGCGGTGCCCGCAACGCCGGGCTGCTCGCCCTGCGCATCCTGGCCCTCTCCGATCCCGACGTGCGCAAACAGGTCGACGGCTTCCGGGAGCAACTGGCCGACAAGAACCGGGAAGCCGACGCCACCGTCCGGGCCGAGTTCGAATAGGCGAAGAGCCGTGAGCTAGTTGGTGCGGGCCCGTAGGGCCCGGGCCTGGGCCCGGAGACGGTCGGCGTCCTCGGGGGGTGCGATGTCAGCGGCGCCCTCCAGGGCGGCCCCGGCCGCCTCGAACTGGCCGAGCGAGCCCAGGGCCCGGGCCAGCGCGACCTGCTCTGAGAGCGACAACCCGGGGATGAGCAGGCGGAGGCGCAGCACCCAGGAGGCGGAACGCAGGTGGCGGGGCATGAAGATGCTCTGCAGATTGACCAGCATCCGGGTGAGGATGGTCCGGGGACCGACCGGATCCAGATACGCCGGGACCCAGGCCCCGGTCCCCCCCAGGACACGGAAGATCGCCTCACAGTCCGCTTCGGTGAGGCGGACGCCGCCCTCGAAGGGGTCGACGAAGACCGCGGGTTCACCCAGATGCCGGACCAGGAAATGGGACGGCATGCCGACACCGGCGAGGGGGACGCCGAGGCGCCGGCCCACCTCAAGGGTGACGACCGACAAGGAGATGGGAATGCCCATTCTGCGATCCAGGACCTCGTGGAGGAACGAGTTGCGGGGGTCCAGGTAGTCCTCCCGGTTGCCGGCGAAGCCCAGGTCGTCGAAGAGGTGGCGGCAAAGCCCGCTCAGGGTGGCGGCCGGGCAGGTTCCGGCCAGGTCGTCGAGGCGGGCCAGCTGAAGGGCCACGTCGAGGCCGGGAGCGGCGTGGGCGCCGATGAGAGCGGCAGCCTCGTCAAGCGGGATCTCGGCGTCGGGACGGGTCACAAGCTCGCCGAACCGGGCCGTGGCCTCGTCAATCACAGGACCTGCGGCAGCAGGGACTGGCGGCTGGGGCAGGGGCCCCCGGCCGCACCGCGATGAGCCGCCAGGCGAAGAGCCATAAGATCAGCGGGCCGCCTTGGCCAGGGCGTCGTCCCAGGAGGTGGCGCCGGCGATGAGTCGCCGATAGGCCATGAGCTGACGGGGGCGGCTGAAGGCGAGCGCCCCCACCAGCCGACCGGCTCGGCCGAAGAGGGCGACGAAACGGCCTTCCTCCAGGGAACCGTCCACCACCGCTACGGCGTCGTCGGGCGCGGCCCGGCCGAGGAACTGGATCTTGCTGTCGTACTGGTCGGACCAGAAGTAGGGGACGGGGGTAAACGGCTGAGCAGCCTCGGCGGAGGTCAAAAGCCGTTTGGCGGCCGCCGCCCCCTGCTCCACGGCGTTGCTCCAGTGCTCGACCCGCATCTCCTCTCCGAAGAGGCGGTTGGGCCACCGGGCGATGTCGCCGGCCGCCACCACTCCGGGGGCGGCCGTGGCGCACGTCTCGTCGCAGACCACGCCGTTGTCGCAGCTCGAGCCCTGACGACTCCAGCCAGTCCGTGGCGGGGATGACGCCCACCCCCACCACCACCACGTCAGCGGCCACGGAGCCGCCCGCCCGCGAGTCGGACCCGCTCCACCCTGCCGCTGCCGTCGAGGCCTTCCACCCCGACGGAGGTACGCACATCGACGCCGTGGTCCCGGTGGAGAGCGGCGCAGGCGGCGCCCATCTCAGCCGGGAAGGCCCGGGCCAGAGGGGCGGGCAAGGCTTCAACAATGGTGACCTCCAGGCCTCGGGAGCGACAGGAGGCCGCCACCTCGGCCCCGATGAACCCGCCCCCCACCACGCACACCCGGGGCCGCCCTCCAGCTCCTTGCGCAGGGCCAGGCAGTCCTCCATCGTGCGCAGCACGTGACGCCAGCCAGGGCGGCCGCACCCGGCAGGGTGCGGGGCGTGGCCCCGGTGGCGATGACCAACCCGTCGAAGGCCAGCGGCTGGCCGTCGTCGAGCACCACAGTCCGCCGGTCCAGGTCGAGGGAGGCAGCCCGGCGCCCGAGGTGCCAGTCGATCTCCAGCGGGTCGTAGTGGGCGGCGTCACGCAGCTTGGCCTGCTCCGGCTCCCAGGCGCCGGCAGCACCTGCTTGGACAGCGGCGGCCGGTCGTAGGGCAGGTGGCCTCGGCCCCGACGAGCGACGAGTTCACCTTCGTAAGCCGCCTGCCGCAGTGCCTCGAGGGCGGACAGGCCGGCCAGCGAGGCCCCGACCACGACGATCCGGTCCAAGGTCGGCACTCGGACGCTCCTCAGGAGCCAGTCCTCCTCGATGGAGATGGCCTGGGTGGGACAGCGCCGCACCGCCTCTCCAGCTTGGGGCGCAGCTCTTCGGCCGGGCGTCTCCTTGAGGATGTAGAGGAAGTTGTCGTCGCGCACCTCGAAGATCTCGGGCGCTACGTCCATGCACACGGCGTTGGACTGGCACCGGTCGAAGTCGACCACCACCCGCATGATGCCCCCCGGTGTCGAAGCGGTAGGGCGCACAACCTACTGCTCCTCCGACTGCTCCTACGCCACGAGAGAACCACCGAGGGCGGAGAGCAGTTCCGCTTCCCCGGCCTCGAGCCAGCGGGCCCACCCAGCTTCCCGCTCGACCATGTCGAAGGATCCCGTGAACCTCCGCCTGATCGGGCTGGAGATCGCGCTCGCGCCGGCACAGGAAACGAGCCGTCCCGGTGAGCACCCCGGTCAGACGCTGGGCTCGGAAGACGAGGGGCAGGGCGGCCCGTTCCTGGGCCGGGAGGGGCTCAACCTCGCTGTAGGCGGCCATCAGGGCGGCGCAGCGCTCGAGGTCGAGCCCGGCGCCGCCGTCGGCCCCGTCCGTCACCCCGGCGAAGGCATCGAGCGCGTGCCCCACGTCGAGCGCCCGCAACTCGTAGGCGGCCCACCCGAAGCCGGTCACGCCGGCGAGGAGGTCCCCCGGTAAGTCAGAGCGGAGCGGTCGTAGGCACCGTGGATCACCAGCCGGGGCAGGTCGGGCAGGATACGCCGCCAGGGCCTCTGGCACCCGGATGAACTGACTCCAGAGAAACGAGCTGGCCCGGGTCAGCCAGCGTGGCCGGCGGGTCCCAAGTAAGCCTCGGCCACCCCGGCGAAATCGGCCAGGACGTAAGGGCCGCTGTGCTCCAGCGCCGGGAGCGGCGGCCGCCCCTGAGCCCGCATGCGGTCCGGGAAGCTGCGCACGGCTTCGTGGTAGCGAGCCAGGCCCCGTCCCGCTTCGGCGAGGTGGGCCGGGTTGGCCGGGTTGTAGCTCTCCCCCGGCGGGGGCTCATGGTTCGCCGGGTAGCCTCGAGCGCGGAGGTGACCGACGAGTTTGGCCTCGAAACGCAGCCCCGCCGCGGTGCGCCGGTTCGGGGCCCCGGCGGACCCGTCCCGCAGATCGATTTCCCTCGCGGGGTGTTCTTCCATCTCGATGCCATTGTCCCCAGCTCGCAACCCCGAACCTCAGCACCGTCCAGTTTCGTGCCCCCATTTGGGGCCGGTCAAGCGAGGATCGGCTCGGTGAGGTAGGAAGTAGGGGAAGATCGACCCTGCCCCGCCTGGCCCGGCGCAGGTAGTGTTCATGATTACTTACAAAGAGCTTGGGGAGGCGACGGTCGAACCCGGACGAAATCGCCAGCAAGGAGTTTCCCGTCGTCATGCGCGGCTACGTGCGGGAGGAGGTTCACGGGTTCCTGGCCAGCGTTGCGGGCCAGGTCGCCGAGCGTGATGCCCGCATCGCCGCCCTCGAACGTGAACTCGCCGGCTCCCGGCAGCCCGTCAGGGCTGCCGCCACGGTGGCGAAGCCCGCCCTGGACCGTACCGAGCTGCTTCGCCACCTGGGTGAAGAGGCCGCCTCCATTCTCACCTGCGCCGACGCCACCGCCGAGCGGATGAAGGCTCAGGCCGGCGTGGCTGCAGAACGGGTGCGCACCGATCTGTCCCAGATCGGCTCGGGGCTGGTCGACGTCCATCAGCTGCTGGGGGAGCTGGTGTCACTGGTCCAGAGCCTGACGGAGGAAAGCGCCCTCCTGTCGGTCACTCCGCCCAATGAGGTCACCCTGCCCGACAGCTCCGGGCCCACGATCTCGATCGCCGACGCCCCCGGGGCAGCGACGAGGTTCGAACGGTGCTGGGCGAGGTGCTGGGCCTCGACCGCGAGCACGAAGAGGTGCGGCTCCCCGAGGAGGGTCAGGTCCCCGGTTAGCCGTCAGTTCACCCGCTTCTGTTTCTCGGCCCACTCCTTCTCCCGCAGCACGAACTTCTGGACCTTGCCGGTGGAGGTCTTGGGCAGGTCCGTGAACTCGACGACAGCAGGACACTTGAATCGGGCCAGGTGCTCCCGGCAGAAGGCGATGATGTCGTCCTCCGTCGCCTCCGCACCCGGTTTGAGGGTGACGAACGCCTTGGGCCGCTCGCCCCACTTCTCGTCCGGAATGGCGACCACGGCGCACTCGAGCACCGCAGGATGACGGGCGACGGCCTGCTCCACCTCGATGGTGGAGATGTTCTCGCCCCCCGAGATGATGATGTCCTTCTTGCGGTCTCTCAGCTCGATGGCCCCGTCCGGGTGCATGACGGCGATGTCGCCCGAGTGGAACCACCCGCCCCGGAAAGCCTCTTCGGTCGCCTCGGCTTGGTCGAAGTACCCCTTCATGACGTTGTTGCCCCGCATCACGACCTCGCCCAGGGTCTCCCCGTCCCGGGCGACGTCGCCCATCTCCTCGTCCACCACCCGGATAGGGTCGGCGATCAGATACTCCTGGCCCTGGCGGGCGAGGAGGTCGGCCCGCTCTTCAGCCGGCAGTCCGCTCCACTCCTCGTGCCAGTCCCGTACCGTGTGCGGTCCGTAGGTCTCCGTCAGCCCGTACACGTGGATGGGGCGGAAGTTGAGGGCGTCGAGCTGGCCCAGGAGGGTCGGTGACGGTGGCGCCCCGGCCACGGTCACGGTGACCTGACGTTCCAGGCGCTGGGCGGCCGGATGGTTCACCACCCCGATGTGGACCGTCGGCGCGCCGTTGTAATGGGTGACGCCCTCGGAGGCGAAGAGCTCCCAGATGCGCTCGGGGTCGACCTTGCGGAGGCAGACGTGGCGGCCGGCCACGGCCGTAACGCCCCAGGTGAAACACCAGCCGTTGCAGTGGAACATGGGCAGCGTCCACAGGTAGACGGTGTCGAAGTCCATGGAGGTGGTGATGACCTCGCCGAGGGCGTTGAGGTACGCCCCGCGGTGGGTGTACATGACTCCCTTGGGCCGGCCCGTCGTCCCCGACGTGTAATTGATGGAGATCGTGTCCTCCTCGTCCCCGGGCCCGGGCGGGAGGGGGTGTCGGAGGAGGCAACGGCCAGCAGGTCCTCGTAGGGGTCGCCGGCCCGCCCGGTGTCATCGATCCGCACCACCTGGAGGTGCCCGAGGTCCAGGGGCTCGATGACGGGCGCCAGTTCGGCGTCGACGAAGAGGAATCGGGCCCCGGAGTGGTTCAGGATGTAGCCGACCTCTTCGGAGTTCAGCCGCGTGTTCACGGCCACCAGAACTCCGCCGGCGGCGGGGACGCCATAGTGGGCCTCGAGCAGGGCGGGAATGTTGGGCGCCAGGAACGCCACCCGGTCACCGGCTCTGGAGGCCGGCGTCGAGCAACGCCCGGGCCAGCCGGTCAACCCGCGCTTCGGTTTCCGCGTAGGTGGAACGGCGATCGCCGTGGACCACGGCGACGCGCTCGGGGAACACCGCCGCCGATCGGCGCAGGAACGACAGCGGGGTCAGTTCGGTGCGGTAGGGCTTGGTCGTCATGTCCCAACGATGGCATCCCCTGCCACCGGGAACGCAAACTGCCTACCCCCGGGGATCGACAGCCGGGAACTGCACGAACCCGGGCTGCTTGTACTCCTGGCCGCCGGCCCGGATGTCAATGTTGGTGAAGTCGCCCCCCACGTACCAATGGTCCTTCCCGATGATGGTCACGTAGGGCCCCTGCGGCGTATTGGCCTGGGCGGTGAAGCTCAGGTCGTGGGCGCCGGTCCGGGCATCGAACACGGACAGGTGCCGGTTGGGTTCGTCGCCGTTGTCGGCGGAGCCCTTGCAGGGCGGCGCGCCGCAGACCGTGTTCTCGCCGAGGACAAAGTCGTAGTGGCCGACCAGGTAGACCCGCTCCCGGGTAGCGGTGACGTCGGTGGCGTCGCCGTCGACCTTGTGGAGCCACTTCGGCTTGGAGGACCGCTTGGAGGCCTTGTACTCGTAGAACTGGGCCTGGCCGCCGGTGCCGCCGGTGGCCACGACGAGGGACTTCCCGTCGCCGGGCCACACGGTCAGCCCGAAGATGGGACGGTCGTTGTCGGCCTGCCAGGAGGCGGTGTCGCCGGTGGCGGCGTCGAGAGTCAGGAGGCCGCCGTGGTCGCCGCCACCGAGATCGGCGAAGTCCCCGCCGACGTAGAGCAGCGAACCGTCCGCGGTCACTGCCATATCGTGGACGAGCCCGTCGCAGCCCTCCGTCAGGCTGCCGGTCTGACCCGTGTAGCACTGATGGCCGTTGCTGGGCCCCTCCCAGTCGGTGCGCAGCGCGCCGGTCCTGGCGTCGAGGGCGGCCAGCTGGTCGCGATTGATGTCACCGATCTGACTGAAGGCGCCTCCGATATAGAGGGTGTCGCCATGGAGGGCCATCGCCCTCACCCCGGCGTTGGCGAGAGGCGGGTCGAAGGTCGCGATCCCGCTGACCGCTGGCCACGTCGAAGGCGGCGACGCGCCCGGCGGCGAGACCGGCGATGGATCGGAACCGCCCACCCACGTACAGGGTGTGGCCGTCGGGCGATGCCACGAGGGACAGGACCAGGTCACTGGCCGCAACGTCCCAGTCAACGGGCTGGCCGGTGTGACGGTCGAGAGCGGCCAGGTATTTCCGGGCGATTCCCGGGCCCGGATCCTTGCCCGGGGGGACAATCGACTCGAATTCGCCGCCCATGAAGATCTTGTCGCCGGCTTCGGCCAGGGCATAGAGCCGGCCGGCCTTGTTGTCCTCCACTGTCGAGGGCCCCGTGCCCCACGTGGGGATGGGCACCGAGGAGAAGTACTGCGGGGCACCGAGGTACGGCGCCGGCGCCGTGGTCGGCGGCGTCTCCTGCTGGGGGGCTGGCTCTGTTTCCGCCGGATCGGACGGGGGCGGAGCGGGCGCCGCCACCGGCACGGTGGCCGTGGCTGGCACGCCGGCCATCCCCACGAGGTCACGGCTGAGCAACGACGGGCTGCCGAGATCGGGGGCGTCTCCAAAGGCGAGGACCTCGCCCCCCGTGGCCACCTGCCAGTACCCGGCGCCCGAACGGGACGGCACAATGGCGATGACCTTGCGAACGCTGCCCGGCTTGACCGGCCGCTGCGGGGCCGCCCCGCGGAAAACGGCGTCGCCGAAAGCGAAGACCCCGCCGTCGGAAGCCACCATCCAGTAGCCCTGGCCTGATGGGGTGGAGGCCAGGCCGCTCACAGGCTGGTTGAGCTTGATGGCACCCGTGGAGCCGAAGAACCCGGCGTCACCGAAGGCGAAGATGCCGCCGTCCGACGCCACCATCCAGTAACCCTGGCCCGACGGGGTGGGGGCCATGCCGACGATGGGCTTGTTGAGCTTGATGGCGCCTGTGGATCCGAAGAACGCCGCGTCACCGAAGGCGAAGATGCCGCCGTCGGACGCCACCATCCAATAGCCCCGTCCCGACGGGGTGGCAGCCATCCCGACGATGGGCTTGTTCAGCTTGACGGCACCCATGGACCCCAGGAACTTGGCGTCTCCGAAAGAGAACACCCCTCCGTCGGACGCCACCGTCCAGTAGCCGCCGCCCGTGTTGGTCGGCGTCACCCCGACGATGGGCTGGTTGAGCTTCAGACTGCCGGTCGACCCGTGGAAACGGGCCCCGCCGTAAGAGAAGATGCCCCCGTCCGTCCCCACCAGCCAGTAGCCGGGCGGCGCGGTGGCGGCGAAGGTGGCAATCGGCCCATCCTCAGCGCCGGCTCCCGGCGTCATGCTCTGGACGACGGGCGAGGCCAGGGCCAGGGTCAGGGCGATCGTGACAGCGGTACGGTGTCTGCGCGGCTTGAACATTTTCAGCACCTTCCACGGAA
This sequence comes from uncultured Actinomycetes bacterium, assembly GCA_963789165.1. Taxonomy (GTDB): domain Bacteria; phylum Actinomycetota; class Acidimicrobiia; order IMCC26256; family BP-133; genus CAWBJP01. Next base: position 38,300 of record CAWBJP010000005.1, on the reverse strand, counting down.
CAGGTTGCGCCCCGGGGCGGGCGAGAAACCCCCCAGTATTCAAAGCACTTGTTGTGCCATTTCCCCGCGTCGGCACGAATTCCTGCTTTGTGTACCGAATGTCCCTATTTGACCGATTCGCCTCTTTGCCCGATCTCCCGGGGCGACCGGAGCGGGCCTGTGGGGCGCACCTGGCCGGCGAGCAGTGTCACCTCCCGGCCCACCAGGGCCCGAGCCCGCTCCAGCTCGTGGGAGGAGAGCAGGACGGTGGCACCCTCGGCGGCCAGGCCCCGGATCAGGCCGTCGAGGAGGTCCCGGCCGGCCGCGTCGAGTTCGGCGTGGGGCTCGTCGAGCAGCACGAGCCGGGGCCGGCGCGCCATCAGGGCGGCCAGGGCGGTACGCCGGCGCTGGCCGGCCGATAGCCGGTGGAAGGCCAGGTCGGCCTGGCGCCCGAGCCCGAGTCGCTCCAGGGCGGCGTCGGCGTCGGCGGCCCGCCCGCCGGCGGCCCGGGTGAAGAAGCGGAGGTTCTCCCGTACGGACAGGTCGTCGTAGCAGCCGGGAGCATGGCCCAGGAGGGCGATGTGGCGGCGGGCGCCGAGGCGGTCGGAGGCCAGATCGTGACCGAGGACTTCGCCCGTCCCACCGGAGAGGGGGACCAGACCGGCCAGGAGGCGTAGGAGGGTCGTCTTGCCCACTCCGTTGGGCCCCGACACGAGCACCACCTCGCCCTCGTCGACGTCGAGGTCGACACCGGCCAGAGCCGGGAACCGGCCGAGCAGGCACACGGCGGAACGGAGGCGGACAGCGGAGCCCGACGGGCGGGCGGGGACGATCAAGAGCTCTCCCCGAAATGGCAACTCGACCAGGCCAGTGTACGAACCTCATGCGGGCCCACCCGGTTGCAGCCGACGGGACCGACCCGCCCGGTAGCCTCATCAGGCGTGGACCGCCTGCGCTCCGCTCTCTCCGCCATCGGAGCCGCCCTCACCGGGACGGGTGTGCTCATCCTGCTGTTCGTCGCCTACCAGCTGTGGGGGACCGGCTTCTACGAGGCCCGGGCCCAGAACGACCTGGAGGCGGAATTCGACGCCAAGCTGGCCGCCCCGTCGACCACCACGACCACCGGCCCGTCCACCTCGGCGCCACCGCCGCCCACCGGCGAGGCGGTGGCCCTCATCCGGATCCCCAAGATCGGGTTGGACCGGCACGTCGTGGAGGGAACGGGGCTGGCTGACCTGCGCAAGGCCCCCGGCCACTACCCGTCCACTCCGCTGCCGGGGACGGTGGGGAACGCCGCCATCGCCGGGCACCGCACCACCTACGGCGCACCCTTCAACCGTCTCGACGAACTGGAGGCGGGCGACGAGATCCTGGTCACCACCCTGGCCGGCAGCTACACCTTCAAGGTCGAGGAGAAGAAGGTGGTGAACCCCAGCCAGGTGGAGGTGCTCGATCCGACCCCGGTGGCCAAGCTCACCCTGACCACGTGTCATCCGAAATACTCCGCCAAGCAGCGCCTGGTGGTGGTCGCAGGCCTGGCCGAAGGCCAGCAGGCGGCTCCGGCGCCACCTCCGGGAGCGACCCCTCCGGAGGCTCCGGCGCCAGACGCCCTGGCCGACGCCGGTCTGGGGAGCGAACGCTCCAAGGGGTCCACGGTGATGTGGGGCCTGCTCACCGCCGCCATCGGGGTCGCCTGGTGGTGGGCGGTGCGTCGGCGCCGCCACTGGACGACGTACCTGGGCGGTGTCCTGCCCTTCCTGGCCATGCTGTTCGTCTTTTACGCCCACCTCGAACAGCTCCTGCCGGCGAACTTCTAACGCCGCCCGGGTGACCCAGCCCCTGGGCCGCGAGGGTTTTTGGTGACATATTTGTCCGACAGGTGGCGAAATCCGTCACCAAATGTTCGAGGAGTGGACGGCTTCCCGCGCTCGCCACCCACCCGTCTCTTTCACTGCGCCTTTGACTTCCCCGCCGCGCTTGCCTCGGGTTCGGCGGTTCAGGCGGGAGGCAGGTGGACGACGAAACGGGCGCCCTCGGAGGCGTCGCTCACGGCGATCGTGCCACCGTGGGCCTCGACGATCTCTTTGGTGATGGCGAGCCCGAGGCCGGTGCCACCACGCTGGCGGCTACGGGAGTCGTCGAGCCGGGTGAACCGTTCGAAGATTCGGTGGCGGTCCCCGGGCGGAATACCGGGACCGTCGTCATGGACGACGAACGTGACGCGGTGATCATCGCTGGCCAGCTCGAGGGCGACTCCGGACGAGGCGTGGCGCTCGGCATTGTCGAGGAGATTGCGGACGGCCCGGGTCAACTCGTCGCGGCGGCCCAGGACGGCGGCGGCGGAGACGCGGGTGGTGTCGACGTGGACGTGTCCGTGGCTGCGCAGGGCGGCCGCCTCGGAGAGGACGATGTCGTCGAGGTCGACGGCGACGCCGGGCGGGCGGGGGGCGGTGTCGTCCGTCCGGGCCAGGAACAGGAGATCGCGGACGAGCCGCTCCATCCGGCGGTTGGCGGCCAGCAAGTCGGTGGCGGTCTGCTTCCAGTCGGTGCCTTCGGGGTGGGTAACGGCAACCTCCAGCTCCGTCCTGGCCGCCGCCAGCGGGGTCTGAAGCTCGTGGGAGGCGTCGGCCACGAAACGTCGCTGACGTTCGGAGGCGGCGTGCAGCCGGTCGAGCATCGTGTTCATGGTCCCCGCCAGGCGGCTGATCTCGTCGTCGGTCGACGGGACCGGGACCCGCCGGTCGAGGGAACGGTCCGAGATGTCCGCCACCTCGGCCCGGATGGCTTCGACGGGCCGGAGGCCCCGACCGATGACGAGCCAGGCCGTGAGCGCCACCACGACGATCAGCACGGGCGCCCCGACGGCCATGTCGCCCCGCAGGAGGGCGATGGCTGTGTTGACGTCCTCCAGGCTGGAGGCCACGTAGACCGTCAGCGGGCCCGCCGCAGAGGACAGCCGCAGGGCAATGACACGGAACCCGTGGCTCTCCGGGTCGCCCACCGGCAGCTCGTCGAAGGTGCGGGCCTCGGCCTCCGTGCCGGAAGGCCGGAAGTCCGCGACCGGCCCTTCGAGATCCAGGCCGGCCGTGGCGGCCACGACCCGCCCGGTGTCGTCCACCACCTGGGTGATGAAGTCGTCGTCGCCCGCCAGTGTGGCGGGCAGATCGTCCTGCCGGGCCAGGGCGGCGATGTCCTCGGCCCGGAACCGGGCCGCGTCGTCCAGCTGATCCACCAGCGAGCGGCGCAGCAGGGCCAGAAGGGTCACGGCGGCCAGGGCGAGGGCGAAGCCGACGATGACGGTGGCGGCCACCGTGGTCCGGCCTCGCACCGTGGCGAGGCGCCGCCACCGAGGCCGGCGCTCAACCGCCATCAGGGTCCAGCCGGTAGCCGACGAGCCGGACGGTCTGGATGGCCCGCCGACCAAAGGGCTCGTCGATCTTCTTGCGCAGGTGACCGATGTAGACCTCGACGATGTTGGGGTCACCGTCGAAGTCGTCGCCCCAGACGTGGTCGAGGACGTCGCTCTTGGACAGCGTCTCGCCGGCTCGCCACATCAAGAACTCGAGGACGGAGAACTCGACGCGGGGTGAGCCTCACCTCGGTGTCGGCCCGCCACACCCGGTGCGCGGCCGGGTCGAGCCGAAGGTCACCGACCTGGAGGACGGCGGGACGCTCACGCCGGCCCCGCCGGAGAAGAGCTCGGAGGTGGGCGACCAACACGACGTAGGAGAACGGCTTGGAGAGGTAGTCGTCGGCTCCGGTGTCGAGCGCCTCCGCCTCATCCAGCTCTCCGTCTTTGGCCGTGAGCATCAGGATGGGTGTCCAGTTCCCGGCCGCCCGCAACGCGGCGCAGACCCGGTAGCCGTTCAGGCCGGGGAGCATGATGTCGAGGACGATGGCGTCGTACTCCTCCTCGGTGGCCCGCCACAGCCCGTCGGTTCCGTCGTGGGCAAGTTCGGCCGTGAAACCCTCCGCTTCCAGGCCCCTCTTGATGGAGCGAGCCAGTTGCTCATCGTCTTCCACAACGAGAATCCGCACGTCTCAAGTGTGCCCTGCCTCCGCTCGCGACTGAAGCCGGCCCTGAAGCCGGGCTGAACCCCCGCTGAAGTCACGCTGAACAAATGCCGGAGTGCGGCTCCAACTTCAGGGCAGCTTCAGAGCAAATCACTACGGTCGGGGTACGACAGGTGGGAGGTGAGATCGTGGATCGTCGCTGGCGTGTGCCCCTGGTGGTCGGGTTCGTGGTCGTGATCATGACCGGAGGTCCGATCGGGCCTGGGGGACGCGAGCGCCCCGTCCGGCACGCCGACGCCTACACGGCACTGGTGGACCCGGCGGCCTTCACGACCGAGATCGACAACCCGTTGTTCCCCCTGCGCACCGGGACCCGCCGGGTCTACATAGGTACCAGGGATGGTGAGGCACGGCGCACGGTGGTGGACGTCACGGCGGTCACCCGACAGGTCATGGGTGTCAGCTGCGTCGTCGTCCACGACGTCACGAGCGTGGCCGGGAAGGTGGTCGAAGACTCCTTCGGCTGGTACGCCCAGGACCGGGAAGGGAACGTCTGGTCCTTTGGCGAGAACACCTATGAGTACGCCGCATCCGGCCGCTCGATCAGCGGAGCGGAGAGTTGGGAGGCCGGCGTGGACGGCGCCCAGCCCGGGCTGGTCATGAAGGCCCAGGCCCGGGTGGGCGACCGGTACCGACAGAGCACGGAGGAAGAAGGCGAGGTGCTCAGCCTCGACGAGCGAGCGGTCGGAGAGCTCGGAAACTACGACGGCGTGCTCATGACCAGGCAATCGAGCCCACTCGAGCCCGGCGTCGTCCGGCACGGCTACTACGCGCCGGGGGTAGGCCTGATCCTGGAGGTGACGGTGGCGGGCGGATCAGGTAGCACCGAGCTGGTCGAGCTGGCCCGAGCCTGATCGCCGGCTCTTGGCGAAACGCAGGTACAGAGAAGGCACCACGAACAGATTGATGAAGGTGGAGGCCAGCAGGCCGCCCAGGATGACGACGGCCATCGGATGCTCGATCTCCTGGCCGGGGATCGATCCGGCGATGATCAGCGGAACCAGGGCCAGTCCCGTGGTGAGCACCGTCATCATGATCGGCACCAGCCGCTCCTTAGCGCCCTGAAGGGCCAGCTCCGGTCCGAAGGGCACGCCTTCCTCGTTCTCGAGATGTTGGTAGTGGCTGATGAGCATGATGCCGTTCCGGGCCACGATCCCGATCACAGTCAGGAAGCCGACCATGCTGCCGAGGGAGATCACCCCGTCACCCAGATAGGCGGCGAATGCCCCTCCCACCAGGGCCATGGGCAGGGTGAGGAACGACACCAGGGCGAGCCGGAAGCTGAGGAAAGACGCCTGGAGCAGGAAGAAGATGCCGATGGCGGCCACGATGGCCAGGCTGAGCAGCCGCCGGTTGGCTGCCTGCCGCTCCTGGTACTCGCCCAGCATCACGGCGTGGTACTCCCGTGGGAGGTCCACCTTGGCCAGGGCGGTCTCGACGTCGGCCACCACCGAACCCAGGTCCCGCCCCTTGACGTCGGCGTCGACGTCGATCTTGCGGAAGAGGTCCTCGTGCTTGACCACGTTGGGCGACGGCTTCAGGTCGACGGAGGCGACATCGGCCAGGCTGACGAGCTCGCCGCTGGGCGTGTCCAGTTTCAGGTTGCGGAGATCGTTGAAACTGTCGCGCTTGTCCGACGGGCTCCACACGGGGATGTCGTATGCCTTCCCCTCCCGGAAGATGTCGCCCACCTCCTCTCCGTTGACCAGGGTTGAGGCCGCCCGCCTGACGTCGCCGGGCTTGAGTCCGTAGCGCTCGGCCGCGGCGAGGTCGACCTTCACCTGCACCTGCGGCATGATCGACTGGTTCTCCACGTGCGGTTCGAGGATGCCGGGGATGCCGGCCAGGGCCGCGCTCAACTCTGCGGCCTTCTCCCGAAGGACATCGAGTTCGGGGCCGGAGATCCGGATGACGATGGCATGGCTGGAGCCGGCCAGCACCTCCCGGATCCTCTCCTTCAGGTAGGTCTGGACGTCGGTGATGAGCCCGGGGTAATCGTCCATGACCGCCTGGACAGCGTCGCGGGTCTGGTCGTAGTCGGCCTTGGGATCGACGCTGACCCAGTTCTCCCCGAACTCCGGACCCACCGGCTCGTCCGACTGGTAGGCCTGGCCGATGTGAGCGCCGAAGTTGCGGATCCCGGGAATCTTCTCCAGCTCCTTGGCCGACGCCGTGGTGATCCGGACCTCTTCCTCCAGCGACGTCCCCGGCTTGGTGAGGAAGTGCATGAGGAAGTCGCGCTCCTTGAAGTCGGGCAGGAGCGACTGGCCCAGGCTGGGCACCACGGAGAGGGCGACGAGCGCCATGGCGGTGACGCCGGCGAAGGCGTAGCGGGGCCGCCGGATGATCCTGGCCAGAAGCCAGGAGTATCCCCGCTGGAGGATCACGGCGAGAGGCGACTCCCGACGCTCCAGCGGCGCCTTGCGCAACACGATGAGCGCCAGGGCCGGCGTCAGTGTGAGGGCGACACCCATGGAGACCATGAGAGCGATGGCGTAGGAGAAGACCAGCGGACGGAAGAACGCTCCCGACAGCCCTTCCAGGAAGAAGATCGGCACCACGGCCACGACCTCGAGCAGGGTGGCGTAGACGATGGCACCCCGCACCTCCATCGAGGCGGACAGGATCACGCCCGCCGTCGACCGGGTGCCTCCTTCCTTGCGATGTTGTCGCAACCGGCGAACGACGTTCTCGATGTCGATGATGGCGTCGTCGACGACGTCGCCCAAGGCGATGGCCATGCCGGCCAGGATCATCGTGTTGATCGTGGTACCCCGCCAGGCCAGGACCAGGGCGGCGGCCACCAGCGACATCGGGATGGCGATGACGCTGATGAGCGCTACCCGCCACTCCCACAGGAAGAAGAACAGCATGACGATCATGAGCAGGCAGCCCAGCAGCAGGGCGTTACTCAGGTTCTTGAGTGAGGTCTCGATGAAGGTCGCCGGCCGGAAGATGGTGGTGTCGATCTCCAGACCGGACAGGCCCGGCTTCATGGACTGGATGGCCTCCTCCACCCCGCGGGTCACGTCGAGGGTGTTGGCCCAGGGCAGCTTTTCCACGATGAGCATGAGCCCGGGGCCGCCGTTGATGACGGCGTCACCCACCATGGGCGGGTGGGTCTCCACCACATCAGCCACGTCGCCGATGCGCAGCGGCGGTAGGCCTTCACGCCCTTCGGTGATGGGAACGGCGGCCAGGTCCTCCGTGGTTTCGATGGGCAGCCGGTGACGGATGTTCATCCGCTTCTCGGCGGTGTCAACGAACCCGCCGGTCCCGATGAAGTTGCCTTCGTTGAACTGGAGCAGCCCTGCCTCCAGGGCCTCGGCGGTGGTCTCCATCACCGTGTTCAGCGAGACCCCGTGGGCCGACATACGGTCCCGGTCGGCCTGCACGGACAGCATCTGGATCCTCTCGCCCCAGATGGGGGCGTTGGCCACGCCGGGCACCTGCAGCAGCCGCTGCCGGATCGTCCAGTAGGCGATCATCGACTGCTGCATCACGTTCAGATCCTTGGAGTGGATCCCGATCTTCATGGCCCGACTGGTGGCCGATAGCGGCTGGAGCATGACCGGCGGGGCCGCCCAGGTGGGCAGATGCGGGGCCACCAGGTCGAGGCGTTCCTGGACGAGTTGGCGGGAGTCGATGAGGTCAACGCCCCGGTCGAAGATGAGCCGGATCTGGGACAGGTCGTTGACCGAACGGGACCGCATGACGTCGAGGCCCTTGGTGCCGGCCAGGACTTCCTCCATGGGCACCGTGATGAGGTTCTCCACCTCGGCCGGAGCCAGCCCGATGGCCAGGGTCTGGATCTCCACCGTGGGTGGGGCGAACTCGGGAAAGACGTCCACCGGCATCGACTTGATCTGCCCGACGCCGACGAACATCAGCGCGGCGGCGAGGGCGATGACGAGATAACGGAATCTGAGCGAAGCGGCGACGATCGTGCGCATCATGACGACGGAACGGTGACGCTCACCGGTGGAATGGGTGCCAGTTCCTCTTCGAACAGGCGGAGATCGACTTCGGTGTCGCTCTCGACGTTGCCGAACTTGAGGTAGACGGCGGGAACGACGAAGACGTTGACCAGGGTGGCGGTAACGAGACCGCCGAGGATCACGACCGCCATGGGATGGAGGATCTCCATGCCCGGCCCGGCGCCCAGCACCACGAAGGGAACGAAGGCCAGGGCGGTGGCCGCCGCGGTCATCAGCGTCGGAGCCAGCCGCTCCCGGGCGCCCCTGACCACCAGGTTGAGGCCGAAGGGCTCGTGCTCCCGGCGCTCCAGCTGCTGGTAACGGCGGACGAGCAGGATGCCGTTGCGGGCGGCGAGCCCCAGCACGGTGAGGAGCCCGACGGCGGCTCCGATGGTCAGCGTGCCGCCGTTGAGGTGGGCGGCCACCACGCCACCGACCAGAGCGACGGGCAGGGTCAGGAAGTAGGCCGCGCCCAGGAGCCACCGGCCGAAGCAGGCCTGGAGGAGCAGGAGCATCCCGAGGGCGGCGAGGCCACCCAGCCACAGCAGGCGCTGCTCGGCGGCCTTCTTGTCCTGGTACTCACCGATCAGCTCGGCGCGGTACTCGAGCGGGAAGTCGATGGCCTCCAGGCGCTTCTTCACATCGGAGAGCACTGCACTCTGGCTCCGTCCCGACACCTTGGCGGTGACGTCGATGCGCCGGAAGGCGCCTTCCCGCTCGATGACGTCGGGCGAGTCGGTCAAGCTCACGTCGGCGATCTGATGCAGCGGGATCAAGCCCTTGGCCGTGTCCATCAGAAGGTTGCGGACGTCGTCCGCGTTCTGCCGGGTCTCGGGCGTCCCCCAAACCACGACCTCGAACACCTTCTGGTCGTAGAACAGCTGGCCGACCTCGATCCCGGACAGCAAGGTGGCCGCCTGGCGGCGCACGTCACCGGGCTTGATGCCGAACTCCTGGGCCCGGACCAGGTCGACCTCGACCTCCAGGGCGGGCTCGTTCACCGGCAGCTCGACGTTGAGGTTGGCCATGCCGTCGATCTTGGCCAGCTCGTCGCGGACCTCGTTGGCCTTGTCGGCCAGGGCGTTCGGCTCCTGGCCATAGACCCGAACCACCACCGGGTCGTCCGCTCCTTCCTTGGCTTCCTTCACCCGGGCCTGCTGGTAGCTGAACACGTCACGGTCGTGTCCGGGATAGCCGTCGATCACCTTGTGGATGGCGGCCACGGTGGCCTCGTAGTCGGCCTGCTGATGGATGCTGACCCACAGCTCGGACGTGTTGACGTCCGTCACCTTGTCGCTGGTGATGGCCCGGCCGGTGTGGCTGGCGACGCTGCGCACCCCGGGGATGGCCCGCAGGTCGGTGGTGGCCTGCGCCGTGAGCTCGGTCATCTTGGTCAGCGAGGTGCCGGGCTTGGATTCCAGCTCGACGACGAAATCCCGCTCCTTGAGCGATGGGAGCTCGGATCGCTGCAGGGTGGGCAGGGCTACCAGGCCCACCACGGCCAGCACGCCGGCCAGGATGAACGCGGGCTTGCGGGTCCTGAGGAGACGGGAGAGCAACCCTTCGTAGCGGCCTGTCAGACGGCTGACGAGGAACGACTGGCGCGTCGGGAGCGGCGTCTTGCCCAGCAGCAGCAGCCCGAGGGCCGGCGTGAGGATCACGGCGGTGGCCATCGAGGCGCCGAGCGCCAGCGCGTACGACACCGCCAGCGGCCGGCCGAAGGCGCCGAACAGGTCGCCCATGAAGAACACCGGCAGGACCGGCAGGAGGATGAACAGCGTGGCGTAGGTCATGGCGCTGCGGACCTCGACCCCGGCGGCCACGATGGTGGAGGTGGGGTCGTCCGGACCGGCTTCCCGCAGGCGGCGGGCCAGGCGCTCGGTGCCGGTGATGGCGTCGTCGATCACCGCGCCGAGGGCGATGGCCAGCCCGGCCAGGACCATGGAGTTGACCGTCGTCCCCCGCAGGGAGAGCACGGCGCCGGCCGCGGTCAGCGACACGATGATGGTGACGACGCTGATCAGAGCGGTCCGCCAGTGGTAGAAGGCGAAGCCGAGGAGCACGATGGCCAGGCCGAGCCCGACGAGCAGCGCCCGGCTGACATTGCCGGTGGCCTGGTGGATGTATTCCGCCGGCTGGTAAATGGCTGTGTCGATCTTGAGACCGTCGAGCCCGGGAGCTAGGTCGGCCAGAGCGGCCTCCACACCTTCGGTCACGTCGACGGTGTTGGCGTCGGGCAGCCGCTCGACCACCATCAGGAGGGCGGTGCCGTCGTCGACCCGGGCGTCGCCGATGAGCGGCTGGTGGTCCTCGATCACGTTGGCCACGTCACCCAGGCGGAGTGTCGCGCCCTCGGTGCCCTCGATGGCCACCTTGGAGAGATCCTCGGCCGACTCGATGGGCTGGACGTGCTGCACACCCAGACGCTGGGTGGGCGTTTCGATGAACCCACCGGTGCCCGGAGTGGACGCCTCCAGGAAGCTGAGGGGCGAGACCCACAGGGCGTTCCCAGTCGTCTCCACCACCTGCTGGAGAGACACGCCCTTGGCGCTCAGCTCCTTGGGGTCGATCTGGACCTGCAGCTGGCGCTCCCGGTGCCCGAAGGTGGAGACGTTGGCCACGCCCTCCACGCCCATCAGGCGGGGCTTCATCGTCCAGCGGGCCAGCTGCGAGATCTCGATGAGGGACAGCGTCTTGGACGAGAGCCCGATCATCATGGTCCGGCTGGTGGATGACACCGGCTGGAGCATCTGGGGCGGCTTGGACACGTTGGGGATGGCGTGGGCCTGGGCCAGGCGCTCCTGCACCATCTGGCGGGCCCGGAAAAGGTCCGTCCCCGGCTCGAACACCAGCGTGATCGACGACAACCCCGGCACGGACTCGGACCGGATGTCGTCCAGCCACGCCACCCCGTTGAGGAGGTCGGCCTCCAACGGGACGGTGATCAGCTGTTCCACCTCGGCGGCGGACAGGCCGAGGGCTTCGGTCTGGACCTCCACGTACGGCGGTGTGAACTCCGGGTACACGTCCACGGGCGTGTTCCGCACCTGCGTGACACCGAAGAACATGATGCCGGCGGCGGCCACCACCACGAGGACGCGGAACCGCAGGCTGCTGCTGATGAGTCTTCGCATCATGCGTTGAGCCGTCCTTTGCAGTTATTTGCCGACGCCGAATTCCATGCCCTGCAGTTCCGCCACACCCATCGTCACCACGGCGGTTCCCCGTGGTGGGCCGGCGGCGAGAACGACCAGGTCGCCCTCCACGTAGTCGACCGTGACGGAATGACGGAGAAAAACGAGGGGTTCGGGGTTCGTGTACACGTAGGTCGCCCCCTCGGGGGCGTAGAGCAACGCCGAGTAGGGCACCGTCGTGCGCTGCGAGTCACCACCGAAGCGGACGAGCACGCCGACCTTCTCGGTCTTCACCCCGATCCGTTCGGCCGCCTTCGAGACCAAGGTGAGCCGGTTGAGACCCTCAGCCTCGTTGACGAGCTCGAGCTCGAAGCGGGGCTCCTTGGCCGACGCGCTCTCCATCGTCTTGGCACAGCCCGCCAGGGAGGTGACAGCCACGACGGCCAGCAACGCGACCCCTAATTTCCGAAGCGACATCGAGCATCCCCTCTCGAGACTTGTGGGGATACGAGCCGGTTCAGGTGGCGTTCAGGGCCAATAAGGCAGGCTCATGACATCAATAGACTTCTGGCCTGCTTCGTTGCGCTCGGCAATGGAGGTCGCCCCCCAACCAACTCGTTTCCCAGCATACCGAGTGTAAGAACCACTCTCCAGCATGTCAATTGGCGCGCAGCCCTATGAGGATAGCCGCACAGGAGACTAGCTTTATAGAATCGAGAACCTTTTAAAGCATTTCAGATCGGCTCATTTTTGTTGACTGAGGAGGACCTCGTGCCGCGCAACACCAAATGGATCGCCGCCGCTCTCGCCGCCGGCGTCGTGGTGGTGGTCGCCGGCGGCTTCGGAGCCGGCCCGGCCTCCTCGCAGATCGGCCCCATCGTCTCGCCCGGTGACGATGATCAGGAGCTCACCGGCTCCATTCGGGACCAGGCCATCGACGCCGCCCTGAAGGCGACCGGCGGCGGCACGGTGACGGAGACGGAGATGGGCGACGACGGCGCGGCCTACGGCGTCGAGGTTCTGCTGCCCGACGGACGGGAGGTCGAGGTCGACCTGGATCGGAACCTGAACGTCATCCGCCAGGAAGCGGACGACGACAGCAACGAAGCGGACGACGCCGACGACCAGTTCGACGACGAGTGACTACTCCCGGCCTGCGGTAGGGCCGGAAGGGCAGGTCAGCTACCGCTGATGGCTGCCACCGAGACGATCGGCCGGACCGGCGGCGTGGCCCCCAGTGACCCGAGGAAAGGACGGTCGGAGAAGTTGAAGATGCCGCCGTCCTCGCCGACCATGAGGTAGCCGTTCCCAAAGGACGACCATGCCGGTGATGGCCCGATTGAGGCGCTGGCCGCCCATGGAACCCCGGAACGGGGCACCGAAGGCGAACACGCCACCGTCGGCGGCGACCAGCCAGTATCCGGTGCCGTCGGGGTCGGGGACGAGGGACTGGACGGGGGCGCTGAGGCGCCGGCCGCCCATGGAGCCGTGGAAGGCGGCGTCACCGAAGGCGAAGATGCCGCCGTCGGATCCGACCATGTAGTAGCCCTGACCCGAGGGGCTGGCGATCGAGTCCAGCACCGGCCCGTTGAGCGGACTGGCGGCAAGGTCGCCATGGGCCACGGCGTCGCCGAAGGTGACCACCCGGCCCTTCGTGGTGAACATCCAGTAGCCCGCTCCCGATGTCGTGGCGGACAGGCTGCTCACGCCTTCACCCGGCTCTAGGCCGGTGGTGAGGTGGCCGAAGTGCCGGGCGTCGCCGCAGGAGTAGACGCGGCCGCGCCCGTCGACGACCCAGTAGCCGTTCCCCGATGGGGTGGGCTCGAGGTCGACCGCCGCCACCGGGCCAAGAACGGTCGGGCCGCCGAGGTTGGGGGCAGCACCGAAGGCGTAGACGGTGCCGTCGGCGCCCGCCATCCAGTACCCGGCCCGGCTTCCCGGCTCGGGAGTGCCGCCCGGGGCCCGCACGACGGGCGGCTCCGGCGCTGAGAACGGCGTCACGGTGGCCGGCGGGACGGGTGGCGGATCGGGCGTCACCGGCGCGGGCAGCTCCGGCGGCTGGTTCGGGACGGTCGAGCGTGCGTTGGACAGCCTCCACACGCTGGCATCCTCGCTCACCAGAACGATGTCGCAGGAGTGGTAGGGAAAGAAGTCGCCCGCCTCCCGCTGGCTCTTGACCATGTTCGTCCGGAAGACGGGGTCGGGACCGACGAAGGCGCTGAGCTCGCCCCGACCGTCCGGGTCCTCGAAGGCCGTCACATCGTCCTGCGTGTTGACCGCGGCCACGGTCCGCTCGTCGCCCGAGACGGCGATCATGGTCAGGAAGGAGCCGACGTCGAGGCGGCCGGCGTCCTCCAGTCGGTTGGTGCGCGACGGAGACATGGGCCAGGGCAGGCGGAAGACCCGGTTGGGGTTGCTCTTCGCCACCACCACCAGGCGGCCGCCGAGGGAGAAGATGGCCTCGGTGTTGCGGTTGCCGCCCGGATACTCGACCCGATACGTGTTGGCCACCGTGATTGTGCCGCCGGCGCTGGGATCGGGCTCGAGCACCTCGTAAATCTCCTTGGGGCCGGTCTCGACGCCGTTCTCGAGGATCCACACCCGGCCCCGGCCGTCGGCTCCGACGGTGTAGGCCACGTCCTCCCAGTCGTGGTTGGAGACGCCCGAGACCGTGAACTCCGTCCACTGGGGCCCGCCGGCGCCGATGGTGAAGGAGTAGAGGCTGTGCGGGCTGTCCGAGTCCCGGATCATCCAAGCCACGCCGGGATACCGGGCGCTGGAGACGAAGCCGGAGACCTCCAGCAGGCCGCCGGGGAGGGTGCCGATCCGCTCGGCGGCGCTCCATTCCTGCCCACAGCCACCGGTATTCGCCCGGGCCCGACCGGCCGGCGAGCCGGGGACTCCCGGCGCCAGACCGGCCATAAGCCCGACGGACACCAGGACCAGCGCACGTCTGCTGATCCGGGCGCGCTGAGCCAGGCCGCGCGACATCGACATCTTCCCCCCAGTCCAGGGCCGTTTCGCCCGTTCTGACAGGTTCGCTACTGCAGCGCACGTTCCTCCCATGCCGCGGCCTTTGCTCGCTCATAGGCAGGAAAGTCAGTCCGAGGAAGGATTTCACCCTGGTCGCGCAGTACCTCCTTCCTACAGATCCTGCGCAGCCCCCGGGCACGGGCGCGGGTCGTCATGGGGAGGGCCGTCTTGTCAGTTCATCGTGCATTTCGCCGCACCCGCAGGAGGATCGCCACCCTGGTGGCTGTGGCGCTGACCGGCGCCGTTCTGTTCGCGGCCCCGGCTCGTTCCGTCGATCCGGCCCCCGGCACGCGGGCGATTCCGGCCGGCTACTGGCTCGTCGCCTCCGACGGCGGCATCTTCACCTTCGGCGACGCCGCGTTCTTCGGCTCGACGGGCGCCATCAAGCTCAACCAGCCCATCGTCGGCATGGCCCCCACCCCGTCGGGCCAGGGCTACTGGCTGGTCGCCTCCGACGGCGGCATCTTCGCCTTCGGCGACGCCGGGTTCTTCGGCTCGACCGGCGCCATCAAGCTCAACCAGCCCATCGTCGGCATGGCCCCCACCCCGACGGGCCACGGCTACTGGCTCGTCGCCTCCGACGGCGGCATCTTCAGCTTCGGCGACGCCGCCTTCCACGGCTCCACCGGCGCCATCAAGCTGAACCAGCCCATCGTCGGCATGGCCCCCACCCCGACCGGCAAGGGCTACTGGCTCGTCGCCTCCGACGGCGGCATCTTCAGCTTCGGCGACGCCGACTTCCACGGCACCGCGCAGCGGCAGGTCGACGGCCGACAAGATCGTGGGCTTCGCCCCGACGTCCGAGCGGCAAGGGCTACTGGCAGGCCTTCGCCTCGGGCAACGTGCTCGGCCTTCGGTGACGCCCCGCTCCTGGGCTCTGCCGGCGCCATCAACGTCCCCATGGTCGGCATGGCGGCCACCCCCACGGGCGCCGGCTACTGGCTGGTGGGCAGCGATGGCGGGATCTTCGCCTTCGGCGACGCCCGGTTCCTCGGCTCCACGGGGTCGATCCGGCTGAACCAGCCCATCGTCGGCCTCGCACCCCGGTGCGGCGCCGGCCCGCTCGCAGCCCGGTGCCAGCACCAGCCCCAATCCGGCGCCGAGCGCGACCACACCGGACCCGGCAGGACCGGCGCCGACGACGGGAACCACCATTCTCGTCCCCCGGGACGAGCCGGACTCCACGCCCCGCGCTCACCCGGCCGACCCCGATGGCGGTCCGCTCGAGGTGATCGAAGAGCCCCTGGAGACATCCCACGGCGGTGCCTCAAGCGCCGAGGTGCTCCCCGGCCCGACCACCTGCGGCTTCCCCGAGATGCCCACCCGAACGGTGTGGCCCGACGAGACCGACTACATCGGCGAGGCCTCGGGCATGGCGGACTCCCGGCAATACCCCGGTGTGTACTGGGTCGTGCGGGACTCGGGCCACACGGCGGCCATCAACGCCGTCCGCTTCGATGCCGACGGTATGGCCCACAGCAAGGAGATCCTGGTCGAGAACGCCGTCAACGGTGACTGGGAGGAGATCACCTACACGATCGGCACGGACGGCGTGGCCCGGCTCTGGGTGGTCGACAACGGCGGGGCCGCCAGCAAGAAGATCTACGAGATCATCGAG
Organism: uncultured Actinomycetes bacterium; assembly: GCA_963789165.1. Taxonomy (GTDB): domain Bacteria; phylum Actinomycetota; class Acidimicrobiia; order IMCC26256; family BP-133; genus CAWBJP01. The sequence goes on along the minus strand of CAWBJP010000005.1, from coordinate 22,485 downwards.
CCCGACCCCGACGCCGTGACCAGCGTCCGGGCCGTCAACGTGTACAGCTGGGCCTACCCGAGCGGCAGCTACAACACCGAGGCCGCCTTCATGTCCCGGGGGTCCCTCGTGCTGGTGACCAAGACCAGCCCGAGCGCCCGGATGTACCGCTTCAACACCCTGAACGAGGGGGTGACCAACAAGCCCACCTACATCGGCAAGCTCATGAACAGCCACTCCGTGTCGGTCGCCCGCCAGTCACCCGACGGCAAGCTGTTCGTGACCGCGTCGCACGAGGTCGTCAACCTCTACCGCTCGACTGACGGGTCCGGCTCCCTCAAGAGCTTCGGCGGCAAGATGCCCGACTGCCAGATGCGGGCCTTCACCGGCGAACATGTCGAAGCGGGCGAGTTCGTCGCCAACCGGGGGATGCGCTTCATCACCGAGATCAAGCGTACGTTCCTGCTCAACCTGGCGGAGTGAGGGTCGGCCTCCCGTCATAGGCGGGCTGCCTGGGCGTGGCCCGGTCAGCCGGTGACGGTGAATCTCCCCGGGCCGTAAAGCAGGTTCGGTTCGTCGGCATCGGCGGTGGCGTGGCACCCGGCCTCGAGGTCGGCGGCCCCGGGAGCGGCGGTCCCAGGGACCATCAAGGTGGCCCGCCAGGAGCCGTCGCCCTTGACCGGGATGGGATCGGACTCGGTCTCCACTCCGCCGGCGTCGACGAAGGCGACGATCACCACGTCGCTGGGGTTGGGGCAGGTCTTGCCCGGCCCGGAAGCGGCAGCCTCGTAGGCGCTGCCCGCGGGTCCGGACGTCGGATTGAGCGTGAACGTGGGGCCGGCGCCGAGGGCGTCACCGGCCAAGCCCTGCGCCAGCAGGACTGCGCCGACGAGCGAACACATGACCGCACGAGCCGTTCCCATTGATCAACCTCCCCACTGGACATCACCAGCAAAGCAGAAGGTTAGTGAGAACTGACTGAACGGACGGTGATACCAGCCGGCTCAGAGGGACGACACGAAGGTGTGCCGCGCTCTTGTAGGTCCGGCTGGAGCAGTCGGCCTCGAGCACGTGCGCCTGGGAGGCGCCGAAGGGGTTCCCCGGGCTGTAGCGCACCGACGGCAGGATGTTCGAGACGAACTCCCGGCCGCTGCGCAGGGTGCCCAGGAACCGTTGCCGGGACAGATCCCGGCCGGTGGTGTCGAAGAAGCGGTGCAGGGTCTTGTCCAGCCCCCACAGGGCGAGGCCGAGGTCGTCCGCCTCCTCGCCGTTCACCCGGCGGTACATGGGCCGGTAGTCGGCGTCGAAACGGTCGATGACGTCGAGCTGGGGGAACGGCGACAGGAACGTGGCCTTGCCGATGGAGGGGCAGCCGAACTCGGCCACCAGGTTCAACCCGTTGGACAGCCCGGGACCGGTCCACAGCGGGTTGTAGGCCTGTCCCTGGGCAGCGTGAGCCAGATTCAGGAACACCAGGGGGGTGACCATCATCATGACCGCCTCCGCCCCCGCCGTGCGCATGGCATTGGCTTCGGCCAGCGTCTCGGACTGGGAGGCGTTCTTGTTGATACGGCTGCTGCGTACGACCTGCAAACCGGCGGACCGGGCCGCGGACTCCAGCGCGGTGTGCGTGTCGCTGTAGTTCGGCGTGTCGATGGTCAAGATCCCGACCTGGGACAGCTGGGCCCGCCGCACGAGCTGGGCGACCATGGGGGCCTGCTGGGGAAACGTCATGGAGACGTTGAAGTAGGTGGCCAGATCGGCGAAGCCGGCTTGGCTCCCCCCGGTGGCGAAATAGGGGACACCCACCTGGCTGGCGTAGCGGGCACAGGCGATGGTCTGGTCGGTGCCGATGCCCATGAGGAGGAACACCTTGTCCCGCTCCACCATCTCGCGGCATACCTGGACCGCTCGGGTGGGGTTGAATTGGTCGTCCTTGATGATCACCCGCACGTTGCGCCCGAAGACCCCGCCGTGTTCGGCTACGAAGCGCCAGTAGAGGCCCTTGGCCTTGTCCAGGCTGTCCTGGGGCACCGGGGCCGCCCCGGTGATGGGGGCGTGCAGGCCGATGACGATCTCGGTGTCGCTGACCCCGGTGCGATCCTCGGCGCCGGGGGCGGGACCGGTGGCATCAGAGGAGGGAACGCGAGAGGACTCGGGCGCCGGCGCCGGCCCAACGGAGCGGCCCGCAGCGGTGGCCGCAGCGGCCGGTGCGCTCCCCGGGGCGGGGGCGGAGGTGGCCGGTACGGGCCCGGCGCGGGGAGCCACGGCGGGCCGGCCGGAGGCCGAGGATGGGTCGGCGGTGGCACCCGCCGAAGGCGCCCCGGCGAGGGGGGTTGGATCAGTGGCGGGGGCCGCGCCGGTGACGTCGGCGGCAGAAGCAGGCGTCGTCGAGGCGGCCGTCTCCTCGGCCACAGGGGGCGCCGCCGAGCCCGACACGCCCGGCTTCTGACCGCAGGCGGCCGCGGTCAGCACCGCCACCACCAGGGTCACAAGGCGCAGACGAGCCCAAGACATCAATTCAGGGTACCGATGTTGCCGCCCGACTCCCACGCCGGGGACTTCAGCCGGAGGGTGGTTCCTCGGGCTCCTCCCACCGGGCCGCCATGGCCGCCATGGCGTCGAGCATCTCCACATCCCGGTCGTAGGACAGGAGGCGTTTGGCCTCCTCGAGACCGAGCCAGCGGACCTCGTCCACCTCGTGCTGCGGTTGCTCACCGCCCCCCAGAGGCTGCATGGCGTAGTAGCGGACCGTCTTCAGCCGCCCATGGCGGTCGTAGTAGGTGGCGGTCCCCAGCTCATCGCCCAGCGAGCAGGCCAGGCCGGTCTCCTCTCGGACCTCCCGGAGGGCGCATTCGGCGTCGCTCTCCCCCGGTCCCGCCTTGCCCTTGGGCAGGCTCCAGTCGTCGTAACGGGGGCGATGGACGACCACGACGCGCAACCCGCCCTGCCACCGGCTCCACACCACCCCGCCCGCCGCCCGTACCGTTCCCTCGGCCATCGGGACCGTCGGGTCCCGACCCGGGGTCCAGCGCCGGACGGGAGGCTCGGGCGCAGCCGGAGGCGCCTCGGGGGGCAGCGGTTCCTCGGTGGTTTCGTAGGGCTGGACCTCGATCGGCTCGCCCGGCTCCTCCGCCGCTTCGTGCACGGGCTCCTCCGCCGCCGGCTCCTCGGCCGCCTCGTAGGCGAACTCCAGCGCGGTGTCGTCGTAGGTGGGCTCCGGGTCCGCTTCGTACGAGGGTGGCTCCGGGGCCTCGGCCCGGGCCTCCGGGTCGGTGGATGGCGGTTCCGCCGTGGCCACATCCTCGTCGTCGGCGGGGCGCGCCCAGGCGCGGTCGTCCGGCTCTGGTTCGGAGGGCGCGTCGGGACGTCGGCGGAACCGCATCGGGCAAGAGGCTACTCACAGAGGATGTAGAACTGCAGGCGTGACGCTCGGGACGGCCCGCGCCGTTGTCGCTGGCACGGTGGTGGTCGCCTGTCTCGGCCTTATGGTGACGGGGCCGGGCCCGGCCGCCACCTCAGGCGCCGCCACTCGCCGGCAGGTCGAACGGGTCCTGATCGTCACCCTGCCCGGCGTGGCGTGGGAGGACGTGGCCGCCGCCGACGTGCCCAATCTCCGGGCATTGGTGGCGGGCTCCGCCGTGGCCAGCGCATCGCTGCCTGTGTTCCACCGGGCGACGTCCGTCGCCGAGGGCTACGCCACCATCGGGGCCGGCGCCTTGATGAACGGCCACCGCCGGCTCGGGGCCCGGGCCCGACCGGCGGAAGACGGCGGCATCGTCTCCCCCGCCGTCCCGGCCCTGATGGCCCTGAACGAGCGGCGGCGGCGGGGAGCGGAGGTGGGGGCCCTGGGAAATGCCCTGGAAGGCGCCGGGGTGGGCCGGGCGGTGGTGGCCAATGCCGACACGTCGGTGACCGGCACCGACGAGGTTGATTGGCACCGGGAGGCGGTGCTCGTCCTGGCCGGTGGTGACGGGCGCCTTCCCGGCGGCGAGGTGGACCGGTCCCTCCTCGCCGCCGACCGGCGTGCGCCTTTCGGGGTCCGCTTGGACACCGCAGCCGGGCACCGTGCGTTCCAGGATGCCTGGGTGGGCCGGACCGTCGTGGTCGTGGAAGCGTCCGACGTGGCCCGGGCCCAGCTCGCCGCCGGCGACGTTCCCACCGCCCGACGCCGGGCCCTGGTGGCCTTCGCCCTGGCCTCCACCGACGCGCTCCTGGGCCGTCTGCTGACCGGGGTCGATGACCGGACCTCCGCCGTGATCCTCATCACGCCCTCCACCGCTGCCGACGAGGCCCATCTGGGCGTGGCCGCCCTGCGGGCTCCGGGCGTGCAGGCCGGGTTGCTGCGCTCGGCCTCGACCCGGCGCTACGGGCTCGTCACCCTGGCCGACGTCGCCCCCACTGTCCTCGACCTGCTCGGCGTCCCCCGCCCCCCGGTGATGGAGGGTCGTCCTTTCGAAGCGGGACGGCCGGGCCCGGTCTCGCTGGCCGGACTGGTCCAGGCCGACCGGGAGTCGCGCCTGCGGGACCGGCTGGTGGCCCCGGTCACCCGGGGGTTCGTGGCCTCCGAGGTGGCCCTGGCCGTGGCCGGCATCCTGGCCCTGGCCCGCCGCCGCGGGCACCGGGCGCAGGCCGTGGTGGCGTTCGCAGCCTTATGGGTGCTGGCCATGCTGCCCGTGGCCTGGCTACCGGCCAGCTTCGACATCACCACGCCCCGCGCCTGGCTTGTTCTGGTGGTGGGGGGCGGGCTGGTGCTGGCGGGGGCCGCGACCCGGCTGGGAGGCCGGCCGCTGCTGCGGATCACGATCCCGCTCGGGCTGCTCTTCGGTCTGCTGGTGGCCGACGTCGTCTCCGGGGCGGGGTTCCAGCTGTCAGCCGTCTTTGGCTACTCCCCCACGGTGGGCGGCCGCTACGCCGGCTTCGGGAACCTGGCCTTCGCCCAGGTGGCGGCGGCGGGCGCCCTCCTGGCCGCCATCGTGGCCCACCAGCTGGGCGGGCGGCGCGGGGCGTGGGCCGGCGTCGGCGTGCTGGCCCTGGCCGTGGTGGCTGACGGGTTCCCGGCCTGGGGCGCGGACGTGGGTGGGATCCTGGCCGGCCTGCCCGGCTTCGCCGTGGTGGCGGCCGGCCTCCTCGGGGTGCAGCTGTCGGTCCTCGGGGCCATGGGCGTGGCCGGCGCCGCCCTGGCCGCCGTCGTCGCGCTCGGGGGGCTCGACCTTCTCCGTCCCCCGGAGCAGCGCACCCACCTCGGACGGTTGCTGGAGCGCATGGCCGAGGACGGACTCCGTCCCCTGTCCGACGCCATGGCCCGGAAAGCCGAGGTGGCGTGGGATCTGGCCCGGCCCGCCGCCCGGCGCTGGCTGCCCCTGGTTCCCGTCAGCCTGGGTTTCGTGGCCTTCGTGTCCATCGGACCCCGAGCCGCGCTGCGGCGCCTGAGCGTGGGAATGCCCCAACTCGGACCGGCAGTGGCCGGCGTCCTGGTCGTGGCCGCCCTCGGCTTCGCCCTCAACGATTCGGGCATCGCCGTACCGGCCATGATGCTCGGGGTGCTCACCCCCGCCCTCGTTCACCTCACCCTGGACGCCGGAGCCGCCCCCGGGCTGGGGCGTCGCGACTGGGCCGGTTCAGGTCGTGAGCGCGGCGACCGAGACCACGGGCAGGGCGGGCGGGGTGGCGCCCAGTGATCCGTCGAAGGGACGGTTGGAGAAGTTGAAGATGCCGCCGTCCTCGGCGACCATCAGGTATCCGTCGCCGAAGGCGACCATGCCCGTCATCGGCTGATTGAGACGGCCGCCGCCCATCGAGCCCCGGAAGGAAGCCTGGAAGGCGAACACGCCACCGTCGGCGGCCACCAGCCAGTAGCCGGTCCCGTCGGGATCGGGCACCAGCGACTGCACCGGGGCGTTCAGCTTCATGGCCCCCGTCGAACCGGCGAAGAGGGCGTCACCGAAGGCGAAGACCCCGCCGTCGGACGCCACCATGTAGTAGCCCCGCCCCGACGGGGTGGGGACGGAGTCCAGCACGGGGCCGTTGAGGGCCACGTCGGTCATGTCGCCGTGGAAGGCGGCGTCGCCGAAGGGGAGGGCCCGGCCCCGGTCGGTGAAGATCCAGTAGCCCGCCCCCGAGGGAGTGGCCGACAGGCTCGTCACCTTCTCGTTCGGCTTCAGTTTCCCGCCGGCGTTCCCCACGCCTTTGGCCGCCCCGAAGGCATGCACGCCGCCGTGGCGGTCGACCACCCAGTAGCCGTTGCCTCCGAGGTACTGCTCGAGGTCCACCGCTGGGATGTGGGCGGGCAGGGCCGCGTCACCCAGATGAGCGGCCTGCCCGAAGGCGTAGACCTTCCCGCCCGAACCCACCATCCAATACCCCGAACGGGTCGAGGGCGATTGGGTGACCGGCGGATGGGACGTGGTGGTGGTCGGAGAGGTCGAATCCGGGGAGGTGGTCGTGGTGGTCGTGTCCTCGCCGGGACCGGTGGTTGCGGTCGTCGGCGGGGTGCCGGCGGGCAGGGCCTGGAAGTCGGGGTCGCCGTCGAAATCGGGGTGGTTGGTCAGGTTGACCTGGCCGCTGCCGTCGGCGTTCATCAGCCAGATCTCACCGTTGCCGGTGCGTTCGGGGATGCTGTTGGGTTGGCGCACGTAGGCGATCGTCGTGCCGTCGGGCGAGAAGGCGGGATCGACGTTGCTATCCCGATCGTTGCTGAGGTTGGTCCTGTCCTTCCCGTCGATGGCGTTGATGCTGAAGATATCGGGCTCCCCATCCACGCCGTAGCTGCGGAAGACGATCTTCGTGCCGTCGGGCGACCAGGCCGGGTCGTCCTTGTAACCGGTGGTGACCTTGCCGATGTCGGTGACGTTCGTGCCGTCGACGTTGGCGGTGGCGATGCTGCAGTGCCCGGCGTCGGAGCCTTGGTTGGGGTTGCATCGCCGGAACAGGATCTTCGTCCCGTCGGGCGACCAGGCCGGTTCGTCGTCGACGCCCTCATGGCGCGTGAACTGAACCGGGTTGGTCCCGTCGGCGTTCATGACGAAGACCTCGGCGTCGCTGTTGGCCCGGTTGGTCCTCCAGGCGATCTTCTTCCCGTCGGGCGACCACGTGGGTTCGTCGTCGAAGCCGGTGAAGTTGGTGAGGTTGGTCAGCCCGGTGCCGTCGGCATTCATGACCATGATGTCCGACGACGACCCGTCCACAGCTTCGCCGTAGCTGACGAAGACGATCCTGGTGCCGTCAGGAGACCAGACCGGCTCCCGGTCCTCGCCCGGGGCATGGGTCAACTGTATGACCCCGCTCCCGTCGGTGTTCATGACGAAGATCTCGAAGTCGCCGGTCCGATCGCTGGTGAAAACGATCTTGCCGGTGGTGCCGGGAACTACGGCGCCGCGCCGGCGCCAGGACCGTCGTCAGCAGTCCCAGCCCTCCGAGTACCAGTGCGGCCAGGCGCAGCGTCGAACACCTCGACGTCTTCCTGGTCCAGCGGGCGCGCACGACCAAGGCCCTTCCTTCCGCGGTCACTGCTGGTGTCCCAATGGGCGCATTGGGACAACGTAATGTCATTGCACAATAAGGGGATTCTCCTTACGCCCCGCTGAGACCTGCTTAGAGGAAGACGGCCCGGCGCTGTCGAAACAAGCTGGTTGGCCTCACGGAAAATCCTCAGCGTCCGGCGAAGTCCGGGGGGCGTTTCTCGGCGAAGGCGGCCAGGCCCTCCTCGAGGTCGGCACTGGCGAAGGCCCGGGCCACGAGGGAGTCGAGCCGGCCCAGAAGGTCGTCGTCCTCGCCGCGGGTGTAGCCCATGTGACGGGCGAGAGCGTTGAGGGCCGCCTTGTGGCCGGTCACGGTGAGCGGCGCCAACACGGCAATCTCCTCCGCCAGGGCCAGGCCGTCGATCAGAGCATCGTCGGCCAGGCGGTGGACCAGGCCCATCCGCAGGGCCTCGCCCACCCCGACGCGCCGGCCGGTGAGCAGGAGGTCGCGGGCGTGGGCCTGTCCCACCAGCAGGGCCAGGCGCTGGATGTTCTCGGGAGAGAGCATCACTCCCAGCTGCGGGGCGGGGATTCCGAAGGCAGCGTCGTGGGCCGCCACCCTCAGGTCACAGGCCACCACCAGTTGGGTACCTCCGCCCAGAGCGGGGCCGTTGACGGCGGCGATGACCGGGGCGGGATAATCGACGATCTCGTCCAGTAGGGCCTCGAAGGCGGGACGAAAGCCGTCCTCGCCCGAGAGGGGCTGGCGGCCCAGTTCAGCGCCGGCGCAGAAAGCGGAACCGGCGCCGGTGACCACCGCCGCCCGGAGTGTCCGATTCCCGGCCAGATGGTCCCGGAGTTGGTGGCACATCTCGACCGAAAGGGCGTTGCGCCGCTCCGGCCGGTCGAGCGTGGCCAAGCCCACAGCCCCCCGGGTCTCCCAGCGGATCATCCCCGGGGTCACCCTCTGAGCCCCGCCGGTAAAGCGGAAGGCAGCCAGGTGCAGGGGGGAACGTGAACGAGTCCGGGCCCGAAGAACTCGGAGTCGGCGAACCGGGCGTCGGCGCCTATGCCGAGCACGTTGCCGGGAGCCAGCGCCTCGAGGAACGACTGGGTGAAGCGGAGGTTGCTCACCCCCGGCCCCACCTTGCCGTCCTCCACCAGGAAGGTGCCGTTGCGGGTGAGGCCGGTCACCACCTGGGTCTTGGGGTCGAGGATCCGGCAGTAGTTGAAGGTGGTGACGAGCAGGCCGCGGCGCATGCCGGCGACCAGGTCGCCGATGGCGCCCTGCCCCGGTCCGAGGAAAAGGTTGGTGGGGATGGCCCCCCACACATCGCTGCCGTCGACGGCGTGCCCGGTGCTCTCCGTACCCAGGCGCCGAGCCGTCCGCCGGTCGTGGGCCAGGGCGGTAGAGGTCCCGCCGGCGACGAGGTCGAGACGGCGCTTGGGGGTTCCGTCGGCGTCGAAGGCCACCCCGATGGCGGCCGGATCGGTGGCGTCGTCCCACAGCGACACCCCCGGATCGAACTGGGCTTCGCCCAGGCGGATGCCCGATTGGCCCTCGATGACCTGCTTGGCGTTGAACCCGTAGAAGGCGAGGAACTCCACCAGGGTGGCGACGCACTCCGGTTCGAGCACCACCTCGTACTCCCCTGGTTCCACGTCGATGGGCGAGGAGCTGCGTCGGGCCCGGTCGGCCGCGGCCGTCCCGGCGGCGACGGCGTCGATGTCGGCCAGGCGGCACGAGGACTGGTGGGCGGAACCGGCCGAGTCGTCGGTCTGGTGGATGCCGTCGATGGTGGCCCGGCTGGAGCGGCCCGCGGCACGCTGGCCGGCGGAGTTGGCGAAGGCGATCGTGCCGCCGTCGGTGTCGCAGTAGCCCGCGGCCCGCAGGCCCTCGCCGGCGGCGACGAAGGCGGCCACCCGGGCCGCCCGTCCGTCGGGGGAGGCAGCCTCGGTGTCGGGGTCGTAGTGATCGACGTCGGGGACCGGGGCCGGCGGCGTCAGACCGGGCCAGTCGGGGTCCTCGGGGCGCAGCGCGGCTGCGGCCAGGGTGCCTTCCACCAGGGCCGACAGGCCGTCGGCATCCACCCGGGTGGTCGACGCGGAGGCCACCCGGGCGGCGGCGGCCACCTTGAGGGTGACGGAGACGCTGTCCTCGCCGACGTTCTGGTGGATGAAGGAGTTGGCGAAACGGGTGAGGGCGGGACGGCCCCGGCGGGCGCTGACCTGGGCCTCGCCGCGATCCCCGACCAGGTCGACGACCCGCTCGCAGAGCTCTGCGGGATCGCGCCGCGCCGTCATCCCCGGACCCCCACCCGCACGCCCCGGAAGCGGGCGGGAGCGGCGGGGTGGCCGGTGTGGGCCGACTGCATGGGTTGGCCCTTGCCGCAGTTGGGCACCCCCCAGGGAAGCCACTCGTCGCCGCCGGCCAGCATGTCGAGGGTCCCCCAGAACTGTGGCGTGATGCCGGTGTAGGTCGGGTTGCGCAGCATGCGGCCCCGCTTGCCGCCCTTGATCTCCCAGGCGATCTCGCACCCAAACTGGAAATTGAGCCGCTTGTCGTCGATCGACCAGGAGCGGTTGGTGGCCATGAAGATCCCGTCGTCGGTGGCGGCGACGATCTCCTCCAGCGACGAGTCGCCCGGGACCAGGCCCACGTTGGTCATCCGGACCATGGGGATGCGGTTGTACCCGTCGGCCCGGACCATCCCCCCGGGCGGCAGGCCGGCCACGGCGGCGGAGTCCCGGCCCGACAGCACCCCCACCCAGACGCCCTCCCGGACGATGTCGACCCGTTGGGCGGGGGTGCCCTCGTCGTCAAAGCCGAAGCTGCCCAGCGCCCGGGGCAGGGTGGCGTCGGCGGTGATGTTCATGAGCGGCGATCCGTAGCGCAGCGAGCCGAGCTGGGGCAGCTCGAGGAAGCTGGTACCGGCGAAGGCCGCCTCCCACCCCAGGATGCGGTCCAGCTCGATGGCGTGGCCCACCGACTCGTGGATCTGGAGGGCGAGCTGACTGGAGTCGAGGATCAGGTCGGTGGTGCCGGCGGGACACTCGTCGGCCGTGAGGAGGGCGACGGCCTCGGAGGCGACCCGCTCGGCCTGGCCGGGAAGGTCCCAGTGGCGGACCACCTCGTAGCCGCCCGTCTCGAACTGCCCGAAGGCCTGCGGGTAGGAACGACGCTGCGTCTCCGACTCGCCCACGGCGGTGGCGTCAATGCCGCCGCCGGTCTCCACCAGGTGCTGATGGAGACGGTGGCCCTGGCTGGAGACGAACCACTTCTCGGTGTCCCAGGCGGAGAGAAAGGCCCGAGCCAGGCCTACCCCGGGCACCGCCTGCATGGTGTTGGTCACCTCCACCACCAGGTCGCCCCGCTCGGTCAGAGACACGGCCAGGGGGTCCTCGACATGGGGGGTCTCGTAGTCGGCCTCCTCCACGGGGACATCGGCCAGGGGGAGGGCGGGCCCGGGCACGGAGGTCGAAGCCCGGGCGATGGCCGCCGCCTGCTCCCCGGCCGAGCGGGCCAACGCCGGCTCCGTGGTGGCGAAGAAGCCCCATGAGGAGCCGATGAGAGCCCGCACCCCGACGCCGGCGGAATCCTGCTGGCCGAGCGCCTCGATGACGCCGTTGAGGGCTTCCACGCTCTGGTTCCGGCCCACCACGACCCGGGCGTCGGCATAGTGGGCTCCGGCGGCCAGCGCCCCTTCCACGGCGGCGGTTGCGTCGTCGAACATCCTCAGCGCCCCTTCCAGACCGGCTTGCGCTTTTCGGCGAAGGCGGCCAGGCCTTCGGCGGCGTCCTCGGTGGTGGTGGTCACGGTCAGCATGGCGTGGAGGTAGTCGAGTGCCTCCTCCGCCGGCATGTCCAGTACCCGGTAGAAGGAGTCTCGACCCCAGCGAATGATGACGGGCGACTTGGAGGCGATGGTGGCGGCCAGCTCGTCGACGGCGGGGTCGAGACCGTCGACGGGTACCACCTGGTTCACGAACCCGATCCGCTCCGCCTCGCCGGCTTTCACGCGGCGCCCGGTCATCATGAGGTCCAGGGCGACCTTGGGCGGCATGGAGCGGAGCAGGGGGACCGAGATCATGTAGGGCCACAGGCCGATGTCGATTTCGGGGGTACCGAAGGTGGAGTCCTCCGTGGCGATGACGAAGTCGCAGGCCAGGGCCAAGCCGAACCCGCCGGCCAGGCAGTAGCCACGCACCCGGGCGATGGTCGGCTTGCCCAGGTGCCACAGCGCCCGGAACAGGTTCGCCACCTGGCCCCGGGCCTCGTGCATCTGGGCCGGGCCCACCTGGGAGCCGATGCCGGACAGATCGGCGCCGGCGCAGAAGGCCTGCTCTCCCGCACCAGTGAGGACGACGACCCGCACGGCGTCGTCGGCTTTGGCGGCGGCGAAGGCCTCGGCCAGCTCACGCATGACCTGGAACGACATGGCGTTGCGCCGCTCCGGGCGGTCGATGGTGACCCGGGCCACCGGCCCGCCCACCTCGTAGCGGACCTGCTCCATACTCCAGTTGCTCCTTCGTGCGAACGCGCCGGGCGCACTCTACGGGCCACAGCCCAAATCCCCCGACCCGGCACCGCAGCGTTGGACAATGGAGGCATGAGGTTCCTCGTCTTGACCCTGGCCCTCGCCCTGGGGGTGGCTCTCCTCACCGGCGGCAGCCTGACGCGCGTCCTGGAAACCCGCCTGCGGTGGGTGTGGGCTCTGTTCGGAGCGCTGGCCCTGCAGGTGGTCCTGGACCTGCTGTGGTCAGGACCCGGCAACGGGTTCAGCCGCCTGCTCCTCGGCCTGTCCTACGCCCTCCTCATCAGCTTCTGCCTGGGCAACCTGGCGAACAAGGGCATGTCCGTGGTGACCTTGGGGATCGCCCTCAACGGGCTGGTCATCCTGGTCAACGGGGGTATGCCCATCCGCACCGACCCCGGATTCCGGGAAACGGTCAAGCACCACGCCGAACGCCCGTCCGACTCGCTCACCTTCCTGGGTGACATCATCGTGCTGCGCCCCCTCAACCAGGCCCTGTCCTTCGGCGACCTCATCCTGCTGGTGGGCCTGGCGGACGTTCTCGTGCACCGCAGCCGTCCGGCCCCCACTCGGCGCCGCCCGGTGACCATGGAGGCGATCGAAGCCGCGGCCTAGCTCGGTATGGTCAGGGCGCATGCCGCCCACTGCCGCACTCGTGTCGTTTCGGCTCGGCGGGCCCGACGGCGTCTCCGTCCAGGCGGCAACTTGGGGCCGGGCCTTCGAGCGGATGGGATTTTCCGTGCGGCGCGTGGCCGGTGAATTGGCCGACGGGCTCCGCCCCGGCGACGTGGTCCTGCCCGGACTGGGCGTCGCCGCCGAAGTGGCACCCGGCCCCGACGGACAGCGCCCGGCCGGCGTGGCACCCCCCAAGCCCGGGGTCATCCTCGAGGCGTTGGCGGGCTGTGACGTGGTGGTGGTCGAGAACCTGCTGTCACTTCCTCTCAACCTGACCGCCGCCGGCGCCCTGGCCGAGGCCCTGGGCGAGATCCTCGATGATCGTTCCACCCGGGTGGTGCTCCACCACCACGACCTGGCCTGGCAGCGGCCCGAGACGGCCCATGTCACGGCGCTCCCCCCGCCGCTGCCCGGCGCCATCCACGTCACCATCAACGATTTCTCCCGGGCTGAACTGGCGGAGCGGGGCGTCGAGGCGGTGACCGTCCGCAACGCCTTCGACCTCGACGCCCCGCCCGGCCGGCGGGAAGCGGCCCGGGCCGCGCTGGGAGTCGGGTTCGGTGACCTCGTCGTGCTCCAACCGACCCGGGCCACCCCCCACAAAAACATTCCTGCGGCCCTGGCCCTGACCGAAGGGCTGGCCGAGCGGCGGGCAGCATCCGGGGCCGTGATCTACTGGCTACCGGGGCCGGCCGAGGACGGCTACGGACCGGCCCTGGAGCGTATGGTGGCCGGTGCCCGGGTACCGGTGGTCCTGACTCGCCCGGGCGACCTGCGCCTCCCCGGAGCGCCCTCCACCATGGCCGACGTCTACGCCGCCTGCGACCTGGTCGTCTTCCCCTCCACCGGCGGGGAAGGCTTCGGCCAGCCTGTCATCGAGTCGGTGTGGGCCCGGCGCCCCCTGGCCGTGGCCCGGTACCCGGCCCTGGACGAGATCCTGGCCCTCGGCTTCCGGTTCCTTCCCGCCGGCGACCCGGACGTCGTGGCCGCGGCCCTGGACGTTCCCGACGAGGCCGGCTTCGACGCCAATCTGGCCCTGGCCCGGGCCCACTTCTCCCTCGATGCCCTCACCGAGCGCCTCGAGGACCTCCTCTGATGGCTCTGCACCGTCCGCTGGGGGCGACTGGCCTGGTGGTGTCGGCGGTGGGCTGGTCGACGCAGGTTCTGGCCCGGCCCTCCGAGGGGGTCACCCCGGCGGCACTGATCCGAGCCGCCCTCGACGCTGAGATCGACCTGTTCGATTCGGCGCCCGACGGCGACGCCCAGGACACCCTGGCCCGGGCTCTGCGCAGCCAACGCCGTCACATCGCCCTCGGTGCCCGCTGCGTGGCCACCGCGGGTCCGGCCGCGTTCAGCCCCCTGGACCGGGCCTGGAGGCCCGAGGAGGTTCGCCTCCGGCTGGAGGTGTCCCTACGCCGCTTGCAGACCGAATGGGTCGACCTGTGGCTGCTCGACGACCCGCCCATCGAGGCTCTGGGCGACGACAACCTGTGGGCGCAACTGGCCGACGACCGCCAAGCCGGCTGGGTCCGGGCCGTGGGCGTGGCAACGGCCGGAGAAGACGAGGCGCGGGCCGCTCTGGCCCGGGGCGGGATCGATGTGCTGGTCGTGCCCCTCCGGCTGGCCCAGGTGGAGCCGGGCCGCACCCTGGCGGCAGACGCGGCCGAGCAGAAGGTGGCGGTGGTGGGCGATGCCCCCCGCGGTGCCACCGACGCTCCGCCCCGGCACCTCATCGCCGGGCTGATCTACCCCGACACCGACCGCACGCCCATCCAGGCCGAGCTGGCCGGGGTGCTGTCGCTCCCGGGCGTCACCAGCGTCCTGTCGGCGGCGGCCACCCCGTCCGAGATCGTGGAGCACACGGGCGCGGCGACATGGCCGCTGGACGATTCCGAGTCCGAGTTGCTGGCGGCACGCCTCGACGAGGCGCGCGAAAGCCAGGACGAACCCTAGGACATGAATTGGCCGGCGACCGCCGCCCGGGCTTCACTACCCGAGCGGAGGGTCGCAGCCTCCGATTTCTTCTCCCCCAGCAGAGTTGTTCCGCACCCGGTTCGTCTCCGTCCGGTGACGACGGTTCAGACCGAGTTGCTACGCCAGAAAGGTAGGCCCCTTACGGCTCCGCTGTCGCCGGCGGGCGACAAGCGAGCAGAGAGGCGCGCCGGGCTGGCGCCGGGCGTGCGGGCTCAGGCGGGCGATGAAAACCGGGTTTCCGGATCCATCTGCCGTTGTTCATGTCGCTGTGATTCTGCGGTTGGCGGCCCGTCTCCTGCGGCTGGGGGCATATCGGGCACTCGCCGCGTTACCGGTGGCGAGGAGAAATGTCCGTCTCGGGCGAAATGTCCGCCTCTGTTACTGTCGTTGAGCCATGCGGCTCCCCGCTGCCCGCCGCCGACACCAACTCCTCGACGTCGCTCGGGATCTCTTCGCCGCCCGGGGTTTCCACGCCACCTCCATGGACGACGTGGCGGAAGCCGCCGGGGTCACCAAGCCGGTGCTCTATCAGCATTTTCCCTCCAAGCGGGCGCTGTACCGGGAGCTGCTGGAGGACACCGCCCGCCGGCTCCTGGCCGAGGTCAATGCCGCCACCGCCCCGGCGGACACGGCCCGGGAGCGGGTCCAAGCTGGCTTCTCGGCCTATTTCACATTCGTCACCGTCAACCAGTCCGCCTTCCGGCTGCTCTTCGGAGCGTCAGTGCGCAACGACGCCGAATTCGCCGAGGTGGCGGAGGCCGTCCTCGACCTGATGGCGGAGACGGTGGCCGAGCAGATCGCCCTCGAGCTGCCGGCCGAGCACCGTCGGGTGATCGCCCACGCCGTGGTCGGCCTGGCCGAGGCGGTGGGACGGCGCGCCCTCTTCGACGCCGGCGCCGAGCACGACCCCGAGCTGCTGGCCCACTGGACCGCCGAGTTGGCCTGGTACGGCCTCCGGGGCATCCGGACCGGCAGTGAAGCCGGCGCCTTCCGGGCCGACTGACCCCGGCGTTCACACCAGGTGGTCGCGCTTGACCCCCTGCGAGGGAGCCAGGCGCGACCGCCTCGTTCTCATGCGGCCCGCCGGCTCTGGAACAGGGCGTCCACCCGGGACCGCAACTCTTTGGCCGGTGGGCGCACATCCTCTTTTCGCACGCGTTCGAGGCGCCAACCGAGCGCCTCGATCGACCCCTGACGCCGAGCGTCGTGCTCGGACTGTCGGGGACCATGGAACTCGGCGCCGTCGTACTCGAAGCCGACCTTCAAATCCGGCCAGCCGAGATCGACCCGACCGATGAGCCGGCCCCGCCCGTCTCTCACCTCGATCTGTCGCTCGGGGGTCGGAAAGCCCCACCGCTCAAGGAGCCGCAACAGGCGCATCTCGGCAGGACTGCCAGGCCGGGGGCCGGATTCCCACTCTGCCAGGGCCCGTTCGAGCAGGGGTAGGCCCTTTCGCCCCGGGGCCAACCCAGCTCGTCCGGCCGCAGCTCGGACAGCGGCGGGGCTGGCCAGCTCCCGGCAGAGAGCGGCATCGAGGAGCTCGCACAGCGCGTGGTAGTCAAGGAGCGCGGCGCAGTCGACCAGTGTCCGGGCCGGGGTCGTGCAGCGGACCGGACCCACGAACCGTAGGTCCCTCGGGTCGACGGGGATGCGGTGGCGATGGACCAGAGCGTTGCCGAAGCGACCGCTGGCCGACTTCGACAGCGTGACGTGGGGAACCGGGGGCGGGTTTCCCAGCCCCAGAAGCGCCGCCGCCGTCAGATGGGACGCCGCAGTGCCGTTCGGGCCGGCCAGGCAGGCGACCATCACGTGCTGTTCCCACGTTTCGGGTGCCCCCGCCACCACATACACACCTCGGACGGCGACCAGCCAGCGCCGGGTACTCAGACGACCGTCCACCTGCTTGTCGGTCAGACCGACTCCGAGCGCCTGGCGGCGTGAGATGGCACCCCACTGCCGGGCAGCAAGGGCACTGGCCTGCTGGTCCGGGCCGAGGGTCCTCTTTCTCACGGCGATGCAGTATGCCGACCGCCGGTCCGCCTCACGGCCGAATTTCTGAGGTGGACGCGATCGACCCCCTGTTAGGGGGTGAAGCGCGACCACCTGCCCCGTGCGGCGTTCACGGGGCCAGGGCGGCTCCGAAGGGCAGGTTGCGGGCCACGGTGAAGGCGACGACGAGGCCGAGGAGGGCCCAGTCGAAGGGGGCGGATCCGGGGAGGGGGCGAAAACGCCACCAGCCTGTCCGCCGGCCGGTCCACGCCAGCCAGGCCCAGACCAGGAGGACGACCCCGACCACCAGCATGGCGTTGTAAGCGGCCATGGCCCCCACGTCCCCGCCAGCCAGGGCCCGCAGGCCGCGCAGCGCTCCGCACCCGGGGCAGTAGAGCCCGGTGAGGGCCAGGAACGGGCAGGTCGGGTAGTGCCCGGCGACGGTCGGGTCCCGCACCACCAGCCCGCCCAGCACCGCCGCCGCCCCCCCGGCTACGGCGGCCGGCGCGGCCCAGGCCGGGACGCGCCATGACCCCGACGAAGGGTGCAGTTCGGTGAGCGGGGCTTCGATCAAGAGTCGGGGCCGTTGTTCAGCGAGACGAGGGAGCCGATCACGACGAAGACGATGAAGAGGACGGCGGCGGCGGCCACCACGCCGGCGGAGATGATGGCGAACTTCTTGGCTTTCTCACTGGCCTCCCGGGCGCCGGCGTAATCGCCGGCCGCCCATTTCGAATCCACCTGGGAGGCGAAGACAATCGACGCGATCCCCAAGGGCATGCAGCACAGGACGGTGGAGAGAATCGCCCAGACCAGGTGGTTGTCCGGCTTGGGGCCGGGCGAGCCCGGGCCGTAGGGGCCGCCGCCGTAAGGGCCGCCGCCGTAAGGGCCGCCGCTTGAGCCGCCGGGGGGTGGCGGCGGAGGAGGCGGGGGCGGCGAGTCGTAGGGCGGGGTCCCGGAGGACATCAGTACCCCGTGCTGTCGTCGCCACCGGCCATGATCCCGGCGATCACGACGAAGTACAGGAGGACGAGTCCGACTCCTACTCCGGCGGAGATCATGGCGAAGCGCTTGGCTTTGTCCGACGCTTCGCGCGCCCCGGCGTAGTCCCCCTGGGCCCACTTCCCGTCGACCTGGGAGGCGAAGACGATCGAAGCGATCCCGATCGGTAGGCAGCAGAACAGCGTGGACAGGATGGCCCACACGAGATTGTTGTCCGGCTTCGGTCCCGGGGCGCCGCCGCCGTAGTCACCGCCTCCGTAGCCACCGCCGTAGCGACCGGGGGGCGGCGGGGGTGGCGCACCGCCGTAGCCGCCCGGCGGCGGCGGCGGGGGTGGTGGAGGAGGCGGCGGAGGCGGCGGGGGCGGCGGGGGCGCGTCGGTCATGATCCTCCTCGGGGTCCCGGCCGGCCCGGGGGTGCGGGGGTGCCCCCCGAAACGTCAGGAACCAGAGGCGGATGCTAGCGACGGACCGTCAGGTCCGCTGACCGATCCCAGCCAGGGTCAGTGGTGGTGGGGATGGGGGTTCTTGGCCGGGGGGGTCGAGGTCGGAGGCGCCGGGGTCTGTCCGGTAGCTTCGGGCGGCGGGGCCGTCCCTCCGTCGAGGTCGGGGGTCTCCCACACGTAGGCGACCATGATGCCCATGACGTCGTCGGCAGCTTCGCTGGCGTTGTAGACCGATTCGAGGTCGAGGGTCTCGCCCTCCCGTACGGTGCCGAGGGCGTCCCAGGCACACGTGCTCATCGACTCGATGGTGCCCATGTAGGCGGGCTTGGTGCCGTAGCCGGCCCACGCCGTGCACAGGTGGCGTCCGGAGGTGGCGTTGGTCAGGGTGGTCCGCACCCCGCCGTCATGCACATGGCCGGCCGTCCAGATGATCCGTCCCGTGATGCTCGACTTCCAGGTCCAGTGGCTGCTCGAGGGACCGGCGGGCACGGAGTACTCGGAGGTCCGGCAGTTGGCCATGTCGAGCCATACGGGGGTCACCGGCCGGATGCCCTCGGTGCTGCCCGGCAACCAGGTGACCTTGTAGCGGAAGTACACGGTCTTGGGCTCCGCCGAGTGGTTCATCACGTGGAAGACGGCGTTCACGGGGCCGGTGCCGAGGTGATAGCCGAACCCCGGCGGGAAGCGGCGCTGGGTCCGCTCGTTGCCCGAAGCGAGGAAGCGTTCGCCCAGGTTGCGGAAGAACTCGTCGTCACCGCAGGTGGTGTCGGTCCGGCTCGGGTTGAAGAACACGGCGTGGTGCAACATCACCCCGGTGTCGAGGTTGGCCGACGTCCCGTCGGCATAGATGAGATCGGGTTCGGCGGCCAGGATGAAGCAGTCGTCGCACGGCTTGGGCACGTTGGGCAGGACCACGTTGCCGAGATCGGTGTCGCCGCCGGCGCCGGCCGGGCCGAGGGCGAACGGGCCATAGCGGACCTCGGTCACCTCGCCGTCGGGGATCGGGGCGGCGGCGGGCACGGCGGCGGGGGCCGGCGAACCGGGATCGGCCGAGTGGTGACCGTGGTCACCCGCCGAGGCGACGGCCTCGTGGACGTGGGCGGGCGTGGATTCCGCGCCGCCGGTCGTGTGGTTGTGACCCGGAGCCGCGGCCACCACCGGCGCGGGGTGGGCGTGGGCGGCGTCGCCGGCGGCCGTCGCCGGGGCGGGGTCGTGCCCGTGAACGGGCCCGGCCGCGGGGTCGTGGCCCACAGCCGCAGCCAGTTCGGCGTGGGCGTGGTCGGGTGCGGCCACGCCGGTCCGGTCGTGACCGCTGGCGTGGGCGGCCGCGCCCAGATGTTCGTGCCCGGCGGTGGCGGACCACGAGGTGATGGCCGCCGAGGCCACCACCAGCGCCAGGCCGGTACCCAGGAAGGCGTGCCTGACGGCGGGGCGGGCCAGGCGCGCGCTGCCGCTCATGGCCATGGCGGTGGCCGCCGCCCCCAGCAGGCCGATCACAACGGCGGCCACACCGGCCCCCAGCAGGGCGTGTCCCGGGTTGCTCATGGTGAGTACGCCCTCCCGGCCCGCCAGCGTCGGGTCGGCCGCGTGGAGCAGGGCGTCCCAGGCCAGGCCGGCGAGGAGGAGGACCACTCCCCCGAGCCCCAGTGCGAGGAAGAAACCCAGTCGCTTGGTCATCGTCGACCTCCGAGGGGTGAAAAGCACCGTTGGTACCAAGAAGTACCAGATGGCACCATTTAGTTGGTTGATACAAGTATGTTCTAATTCAGTTGCTTCGTACAAACAAGAGGAACACATGCTCCGACCCGACGACCCGGCCCTGATCAGGGTGGACGAGGCGCTGCTCACTCTCGGGCGGCCGTCGCATCTGCGCCGCATCGGCGAGCGGGTGCGGGCGGGGGCGGGACTGCCTCTCGACCGGGCCGCCTATCCCGTGCTCCGGGGCATCGCCGAGTGTGGCCCGGTACGCCTGTCCGACCTCGCACCCCGGCTCGGCGTCCAGATCTCCACCGCCAGCCGTCAGGTGAAGGAACTGGAGCAGGCCGGCCTGGTGGAGCGCACCGGCGACCCCAAGGACGGCCGGGTCACCATGCTGGCCCTCGCCCCCGCCGGGCGGGAGGCGCTGAAGAAGCTGCGGGCGTCGTGGCGCCGCACCTTGGTCGAGATCCTCGACGCCTGGCCGGAGGAGGACCGGGAGGCACTCGCCACCCTCCTTGGCCGCCTGGCTGCCGACATGGTCGATTACGGCCGCAAAGCCTGACGGCGTTCTCCGCCCCGCACGATTGGGTATCGCCCCGAGAACGATTTGTCCGAGTTCGGGGAGCGACACGCGATGGTGCCCACCCGGCGGCTTCCGCCGCACCTGATCCTCGCCCTACCGCTGGTGCTCGCCACGACCGCCTTCTTCACGGCCCGATCCTCGGCTCGGGCCGAGGTCGACCCGCCGGAAACGAGCCGGCCCACGGGCCAGGAGGAGCTCTTCCTGCCCGACCCTCTCCACCCCGTCCCGGAAATGGATCTCGGTGTCCTGCGCGAGGAGGAGGCGCCGGACACGTCGACACCCCCCGACCCGTACTTCCACGACGGCCTGGCCGGCGACCCGACGGCGCCGACGAATCTCGCCACCGGTCGCGAACCGGCGCGTCGGGCTCTGCGTGACAACCTGATTCCCTTCTACAACGCCCGTTTCGCCTTCAACTTCACCCTGGCCGAGATGGACGCCCTGACAGAGTTTCTCCTGAGCCTCTGATCCCCGGCCCCGGCCGGATCCCCCAGAACGCCCGCCCGGGTCAGCCCCGGCGCACCCCGACCAGGACAAAGCGTTCGACGTCGGTGATGTGGCCCCCGGCGAAGGCCACGACGGTGAGGTACGGATCGGTGGCGCCGTCGAAGGCGACCGTCCGCTCCCAGGGAAAGTTCTCGCCGCCTTCGGCTCCACAGCAGGGTGACTCCCCCAAGGGGCGGGGCGTCGACGGCTGGCGGACGTGCACGTGGATGCTCTCGTCCACGCCGGTGATCAGCCCGGAGACGTCGAGGGGGGACGTGACCGCGGCGCCGGCCTCGGGGGCGGCGATGCTGAAGTACGGGTCCTCGTCGGTGCCCACCACCTCCCAGGGGGCGTCGGACCCCTCCCCCAGCCGGACTAGGCGGATGGTGGCGGCCGGAGAGACGTTGCTCCCCTCGCTGTTGTAGCCGACGGTGACCCGGGCCTCGTCGCCGGTGACCTCGGCGTCGACGACCCGGTCGACGTCGGTGAAACCGAGGTAGCCGGTCGTGAAGGTCAGCGCCGTCGCCTCGGCGTCGGCGTGCCAGGGAGAGTGACCCTGCGGCTTGCCGTCCTCCTGCCACTGGCGGGCTTCGTCCACCGTGCGGAAAGGCCACAGCAACGGAGGCGTGGCCGGCGTGGGCTCGAACGTCGCCGGCGGGTTGTCGGCCGGACGGGTCTGGACCATTTGGCCGCCGTCGTTGAGTGCGCTGACCGCGAAGACGGCAACGCAGGCGGCGGCCACCAGACCGAGGCCGGTGAACCCCCCGGTCCGCCTCCGGTTCCGGCGGGCGATGCGGGCCCCGTCGGCCTCACCTCGGACCACCGGTCCGGTGGGTTGGGGACGGAGGCGGCGTGATCCTCCAGGGCGTTACGCAGGCGATCTTCCACGTTCATGCGTCGTGCTCCTTGAGGTGATCGGCCAGCGCGGCGAGGCCCCGGTGGACGTGGGTCTTGACCGAGCCGGGCGAGATGCCCAGGACGGCGGCGATCTCGGCTTCGGAGAGCTCCAGGTAATAGCGCAGGGCCAGACACTCTTTCTGGCGTGTGGGCAGCGCACGAAGCGCGGTCATGACCCGGCGATGCTCTTCTCCGGCCATCGCCTCCGCCTCCGCGGAAGCGGCCCGTGGCGGCCGTCCCGCCCAGTGCGGTGCGGTCGACGACCTTCAGATGACGGAGCCGGGAGCGGGCTCCGTTCAGCACCGCGCTGCGCAGATAGGACAGCGCCCGTTCCGGGTCTCGCAGACGATCCCAGGCCAGATGGGTCCGTACGAAGGCGTCATGGACGACCTCTTCGGCTTCGTCCCCCACCAGCAGGGCCGCCAGCCGGACCAGGGCGGCCCGGTGTTCCCGGTAGAGGTCGCGGCAGGTCGAAGTTCTGCGCTCCGGGTTGGTCTCTTTCCGTCGGGGCGGCCATGAGTCTCATCATCAGGGCTACTGACGCTTGAGCGCCGCTTTTGGTTGACAAGGCTCTGCCTGCAAGGATCGCCCCGTGTTGCGGTGCGCCGGCCTTCTCATCGTCGTGCTCCTCACGGGCTCGGCCCTGCTGCCTCCGGGAGGAAAACCGGCGACCGGCCCCGAGCGCACCGACCAGTACCCCCCCACACGGACCGAGGACGTCGTCGACGACATCCACGGCGTGCCGGTGGCCGACCCCTACCGCTG
>CAWBJP010000004.1:0-177358 GCA_963789165.1 uncultured Actinomycetes bacterium | reverse complement strand
GGGCATCCGTTCGGTGAGGGAAGCCAGGAAATCTGCGGGAATGTTAACCCGGGCCACGTCGCGGAGGTACTCGCCCCGCAGGAGGAGCGGCGCTGTCAGGGCGCCCGAGCCGTCCACCAGCGCCAGGACCACCGCCCCAGGCGGGGCCGCGGCCAGGGCGCTCGCCACCAGCAGCCGCCGCCACGTGAGGTGGCGGGCGAGGATCGGGGGGAATCACGACCGCCCCGACCGCGAAGGCGACGGCCGGCAGGGCCCGGAGACCGACCCGGGAGTCGAACTCGCCCACCAGCGGCGGAAAACCGACCTGCAGCTTGTGGCCGCTGTCGATCAGCTGGTCGCCCCAGCGGTGGGCGGCCCACACGAGGGCGGCCCAGGCGGTGACGACCGCGGTGGAGTTCCACCGCCGGCCCGGGGTAGGCGCCGGCCGGGGGCGGACGCGTCCACCGGCGGGCGGAACAGCGTGACGGGCACCGGGCGAGCGTACCGGCGGGACCGGGGGCTCCCCTCGGCCCTGGCGGCGGAGTTTCGCGAATCGTAAGGCGATTCAGCGGGTCCTCCGCCGCGGCGCTCGTTACCGTGGCCGGCGTGCCCGACGTCATCCTCCCCGTCCTCAACGAAGCCGCCGCCATCCCCGGGTCCTGGCCCGTTTCCCGGACGGTTACCACCCGCTGGTGGTCGACAACGGCTCCACCGACGGCTCCGCGGAGGTGGCCCGCAACCTGGGGGCGGCCGTCATCAGCGAACCCCGCCGGGGTTTCGGGGCCGCCTGCTTCGCCGGGCTGGCCGCCGCCACCGACGACGTCGTCTGCTTCATGGACTGCGACGGCTCGCTCGACCCGGACGAGCTGCCCGCCGTGGCCGGGCCCGTCGTCGATGGCCGCGCCGACCTCGTCCTCGGGGCCCGCCGGGCCGGGCGCGGCGCCTGGCCGCTCCACGCCCGGCTCGGGAACCTGGTGGTGGCTTCGGAGGTCCGCCGGCGCACAGGCGTGGCCCTGGCCGATCTCGGCCCCATGCGGGCCGCCCGCCGGGAAGACCTCCTCGCCCTCGGGATCGCCGACCGGCGCTTCGGATGGCCGCTGGAAATGGTCCTGCGGGCCGCCGCCGCCGGGTGGCGCATCACCGAAGTCGACGTGTCCTACGACCACCGCACGGGCCGGTCCAAGGTGACCGGGACGGTCGGGGGGACGCTGCGCACCGTCCGGGACATGGGCCGGGTGCTGCGGTGAGCCCGCTCGCCTCGTTGCTGGTCATCGCCAAGGCACCCCAGCCGGGCCGGTCGAAGACCCGCCTCTGCCCGCCGTGCACACCCGAGGAGGCGGCCTCGTTGGCTGAGGCGGCACTTGCTGACACCTTGGCCGCGGTGGCGACGACGCCGTCTTCCCGCCGGATCCTCGTCCTCGACGGAACGCCGGGCCCATGGCTCCCGGCGGGCATCGACGTGGTGCCCCAGGTGGCAGGCGGGCTCGACGTCCGACTCGCCGCCGCCTTTGCCGCCGCCGGCGGCCCCGCGCTGCTCATCGGGATGGACACCCCTCAGGTCAGCGCCACCCTGCTGGGGGAGGCGCTGGCCGCGCTGCGCGCCGCCGGCGTCGACGCCGTCCTCGGGATGGCGGTCGACGGTGGCTGGTGGGCCCTCGGGCTGAACGACCCGGACCCGGACGACCTCCTCGGCGTGCCCATGAGCACGCCCGAGACCGGCGCCGCCCAGCTCGCCCGTCTCCTGGCCCGGGGCCGGCGCGTGCACCGCCTGCCGTCCCTGCGTGACGTCGATCGGATCGACGACGCCCGGGCGGTGGCCGCCTCCCACCCCCACACCCGCTTCGCCGCCCGGCTCGATGCCTTCGGGTACCGGGCGCGCCAGCCCGCCCGGTCGTCCGCATGACGGGGAAGGCGGCCGTCGGCCCGTCCCGGCCCCTACTCCGGACCGCCGGTGGGGAAGCTCGGCCGCTCCCCGTGGAACGGTGGACGGCGGACCCCGCCCCCGAAGAGGACGACGTCCTGGCCCGGGCCGTCGCCCCGGTCCTCGACGTCGGTTGCGGGCCCGGCCGCCATGTCCTGGCCCTGGCTCGGGCCGGCCAGTCTGGCGCTCGGGATCGACGTCGCCCCCTACGCCCTCGTGCTGGCCCGGTCCCAGGGTGCCCCGGT
Organism: uncultured Actinomycetes bacterium; assembly: GCA_963789165.1. GTDB lineage: Bacteria > Actinomycetota > Acidimicrobiia > IMCC26256 > BP-133 > CAWBJP01. Next base: position 175,213 of record CAWBJP010000004.1, on the reverse strand, counting down.
GCTGGAACGCTCCATCTTCGCCCGGGTCCCAGGTGCGGGACGCTGGGCCACGGTGCTCCTCCTCGACGGCAACATCGGCATCGGCGGCGACCCCGCCGCGCTGTTGCGCCGGATCGCCGTCCTGCTTCGCCCGGGGGGTCACCTGCTGACGGAACTCGAGCCCCCCGGGACCCGCGGGGGACGCGAGCGGGTCCGCCTCGAGGTCGACGGCCGGGCCGGACCGTGGTTCCCCTGGGCCCGGGTCGGCGTGGACGACGCCCACGCCGTCGCCGGCCGCGCCGGATGACAATCAACGATGTGTGGTCCGGAGCCGGACGTTGGTTCGCCCGACTGGACGCCCGCGGATGAACCTTCCTTGGCCCGAACGGGCCCGGGTGGGTCCGTTCCGGGCTGGCGCCTTCCCGAGCCCCCTCCACGACGAGCGGGTCGCCGCCATCCTCGGCGTCGCCCTGGGCGTGGCCTTCACCACCTGCTTCGCCACCGGGGTCGTCTCCCACCTGATCCAGCAGCCGCCGGGCTGGTTCACCTGGCCGGCCCGTCCCGCCGGCCTGTACCGGATCACCCAGGGCCTGCACGTGGCCACGGGGATCGCCGCCGTCCCCCTGCTGCTGGGGAAGCTGTGGACCGTCTACCCCAAACTCTACGCCTGGCCACCGGTCCGCGACCTCGGCCACGCCCTGGAGCGGCTCAGCCTGCTGTTCCTGGTGGGTGGCGCCCTGTTCATGCTCTTCACCGGCGTGGCCAACATCGACCAGTGGTACCCGTGGCCGTTCTTCTTCCCCGCCGGGCACTACTGGGGGGCGTGGGTCACGATCGGGGCGCTCATCGTTCACGTCGGCGCCAAGGTCCCCGTCACCCGCCGGGCGCTCTTCGGTGGCGCGCGCCTCGCCGACCTTGCTCCGGACGGCCATGACGGGCGCGGCGCAGGCCTGACCCGGCGGGGCTTCCTCGGGGCCCTGGCGGCGGCCGCCGGCGTGCTCACCCTCACCACCGCCGGCCAGACGGTGGCACCGTTGCGGCGGCTCACGCTCCTCTCCCCCCGCCGGCCCGGCATCGGGCCCCAGGGATTGCCCGTCAACAAGAGTGCGGGGGCGGCCGGGGTGCTCGACGCCGCCCGGGACACGGCCTACCGTCTCGAGGTGGCGGGGGCGGTCGAGCGATCACTGCGCCTGTCCCTCGGCGACCTGCGCTCGTTTCCCCAGCACGAGGCGGTCCTCCCCATTGCCTGCGTTGAAGGATGGAGCGCCTCGGCCCGCTGGCGGGGCGCCCGCCTCCGGGACGTCCTGGAGCGGGCCGGCGCCCGCCCCGACGCCGAGGTGCGGGTGGAGTCCCTTCAGCCCCGGGGCCGCTACCGGGCGTCGGACGTCACCCATGTCCACGCCCGCGACGCCGACACCCTCCTCGCCCTCGAGCTGAACGGCGAACCCCTCCACATCGACCATGGATATCCCGTCCGGCTCATCGGGCCGAACCGGCCCGGCGTCCTGCAGACCAAATGGGTCTCCCGGCTGACCGTCACGTGACCGGCCCCGGTTCACCTGGCGCGGACGAGCCCGCCCGGGGCCGCCTGTTCTGGGCCGCGCTGATCGTCGGGTGGGCCGTGATCGCCTACGGCATCGCCGGTGGGCTCGACAACGCCAGGGACACCCAGCCCACCGAAATCGTCCGCTGGTTCCTCGGGGCGGCCGTCATCCACGACGGCCTCCTGGCTCCCGCCGTGCTCCTGGCCGGATTTGCCGTCGCCCGCCTCCTGCCGGCGCCGCTCCGGGGACCCGTGCAGGGCGGGCTCATCGTCAGCGCGGTCGTCACCCTTTTCTCCCTGCCGCTGGTACGGGGTTACGGCGTGCGCCCCGACAACCCCACCGTCCTCTTCCGGGACTACGGCCCGGCGCTCCTCGCCGTTCTCGCCGCCGTCGGGGTGATCACCGCCGTCGTCACCGTGTGGAGCTACCACCGCAGCCGCCGGCCATCTACCGTGCCGCCCCCCACCGTGCAGTAGGGCCGCGCTTGCGTCCCCTTACCGCCGTATGTGGTTCGCTCGAACCTATCGCCCGGGTGAGGAAAGTCTCCCCTTGCCGCCCACGCGACGGACATGCACAGTGGCAGGGAAGCCCAGCGGTGACGATCCTATGGGGGCGCTTGGGGAGGCGAACTTTGAGCCGCGCGAAGGGTGGGCGTGGTGGCACTGACGGTTGCTCTGGCGGGGTGCGCCGCTCCGGAGGGCAAGCCGGCGGGGCCCGCCACCGGGGCTGTGGCGGAGCCGGGGGGCAATCCCGCCGCCACCGGGGGCTGGGCGAGCCGGACGGTCCGGGGTCTGCCCGCCGGGTCGCAGCTGTGGGATGTCGCCGTGAGCGCCTCGGGCCTTCTCGTCGCCGTCGGGACGGTGGGGACCGGCGGCGACGACGGCGGCCTGCCTCTCGTGATCTGGCGATCGGCCGACGGGTCCACCTGGGAGGAGTCGTTCCGGCGGAGCGAGGCGCTGGTGGACCCGGGAGACGCGTCGGGCCTGCCTTCTCCGAGCGCGTTGGTGGCCCATCCCATGGGATTCACAGTCGTGGCCTCCACGTGTCCGGATCGGTGCCGACCGTTCGCCCTGTACTCGGCCGACGGGATCGAGTGGCAGGAGGCCGCCCTACCGGTCCGGCCACCTGGAGGGCAGGACACCTCCGCCGCCCCGGCCCGCGGGGGCGGGGCCACCTCCGTCGTCAGTGGGAAGCGGTTGATCCGCGGCACCCCCGACTTCACGCTCGAGGGCGCTGAGGTGCTCGATGTGGTCGTCGCCGGGAGTCGCCTGGTCGCCGTTGGCTGGACCCAGGGGGACGGGTACGCCACTGCACACGCGGTCTGGCACTCCGATGACGGCGGACGGACCTGGCGACAGCTGCCCGGAGCGGCGATCCCGCAGGACACTCCGGATCGGAACGAGCTCGACAAGGTCGTCTTTGCCGGGGGTCGACTCGTCGCCGGAGGCGGGAACCGGTGCTGTTATGGGCAAGCGGTCGGGGAAGTGTGGGTCGCTGACACCACGGGGGAGCGATGGCGACCGGTGCCATTTCCCGACGGGGCATTGGTGACCATCGACGAGCTCGTGGTCACCACCGACGCCGTGGACATCGTCGGCGGTACCGGGGACTTCGGTGAGGACCCGGCCCTGTGGCGGCTGTCGTCGCAGGATCGTTGGGAACGCCTCCCCGCCCCGCCGCTTCCGGGGCGCCTCCTGGCCCACCCCAGCGGCCTGATGGTGGTGGGGTCCGAAACCACAGGGACGTCGGGGCAGGGGCGTCTCACCCTCTTCCGCTCTCCCGACGGCCGCCAATTCCGCCTCTCCAAGACGTCCGCCCCCCGCCAGGCGCTCCAGGTGGAGTTTGCGCTGATGGTGGGTGAGCGCCTTCTGGCCTACGTCACCGCCGGTGAAGGAGACGACGTCCAGCGTCTCCTGTTCACCGCCGGAGCGCAGGAGCGGGCCGACCCCGGCGGCAGGGGCGTCTGGGCGGCTCGGCTTCGCCCGTCGCCCGTCCTCTTCGGGGAGGGAGTGCGGGTGCCTGGCGACGAGGCCGGCTTTGTCGACGTGACGCCGCCCGAGAAGTCGCCGGCCGAGCTCGTGGTCGACGCCTTCTTCGTCGACTCGGACCATGGTTGGGTCCTCCTCGCCGATTCCGAGGACAAGGGCCACCGCCTCCTGTTCACCACCGACGGCGGAAGACGCTGGTCCGCCAGCCTGCTCGACACCGGAGCCGACACCCCCCGGTGGCTGTTCTTCGTTGACCGCGAGCACGGGTGGATGGCCGCTGATCCGGCCATCGCGGGAGTCCCCCCGACGTCAGCGCTCTACCGGACCGCCGATGGCGGCCGCACCTGGTCCGGCCCCACAACGATTCCCGGTTGCGGACCGGTGCACTTCGACACCGTGCTCCATGGCTGGCTCGCCGAACCCGGCTACCGCTTCACCGACTGCGGTGATCGTCTGTACGAAACCCTGGACGGGGGCGGGACCTGGACCGAGCGCGATGTCGTTCGCCAGCCGCAGGGGACGGGCGTAGACCGCCTCGACGTCGGCTACGCCCTCCCCCGGCTGACCAGCCGGGTGCTGCCCGTCGGCCTCATCGAAGGAGAACGAGGCCGGGTCACCTTCTTCGTCAGCGGCGACCGGGGCGAGACGTGGAGTTTCGCGGGCAGCATCGAGCTTCCCGGATCGGAACGCTATCCCCACGCCAGCGTCGCCGACGCCGACGCCTGGTGGGCCGCCGACAGCGAGGGCACCGTCGTGGCCGTCACCACCGATGGCGGAGGGCGATGGCGGAAGGTGCCCCCCACCGGCATCCAGGGCCGGTGGGTGTCCCTGGAGGCGATCGACGAGCGGCGGGCGTGGGCCATCGAAGCGAACGCCGCCGGGGTGCGGGTCATGCAGACCGACGACGGCGGCGCCCACTGGCGGCCGCTCCTCGAGGAATGAGAGAGAGGTTCCTCGGCAGCGAAGTCGTCCGCTGACCGGCGTATTCGCCTGACGTGCGCCTGAGCATGGGATGCCTACGTCCGCCGGCCGGCGGGCGATTCCGGTGTCGACCGGGCCGGCAGGGCCAGCGCCGCGCTGGTTGACGGCTGTGGTCTCGACATCGAGGACGATGTTCTCGCCGCCGCGGATGATGATGTCCTTCGAGCGGTCGAGGACGTAGAGGTGCCCGTCCTCGTCGAGGCGGCCGACGTCGCCGGTGTGGAGCCAGCCGTCGGTGTCGACGGTGTGGTCGTCGGGCCAGCCCCAGTATCCGGTCATGACCGTGGGGGAGCGGGCCAGGATCTCGCCGGCTTCCTCGCCGTCGGCGTGGTCGATGCGCAGCTCCACCACGGGCAGGGCCTGGCCCACCGAGTGCGGGCGGGCGGCGTAGTCGTTCCCGGTGCCGGTGGTGAGTACACCGCCGGATTCGGACAGGCCGTAGGCGGTGCCGACGCCCCGCCGGGCCTGGGGGAACGCCGCCCGGGTGCGGGCCACTAGTTCGGGCATGACCGGGGAGCCGCCCATGGTGATCGACCGGAGGCTCGACATGTCGCGTACGGCGACGTCGGGGTGGTCGAGGACGCGGACCACCATGGTGGGGACGCACCCCCACCGGGTGACCCGTTCGACCTCGATGAGGCGCAGGACCTCGCCGGCATCGAACCGGCCGTCCAGGAACAGCAGCGTCCCGCCGGTGAGCAGCGTCACCAGCACGGTCTGCAGGCCGCCGATGTGGAACAGGCGGCCACGATGGGGATCACGTTGACGTAGGTCATGAACGGCTGCCAGAAGCTGTTCATCACCATCCCGTCGGGCGGGAAGTGGATCGGTGCCAGCGCGACGAGTGACGGCATCGGGGAACCTCCGAACTGCGGGTGACGGGCGGCTAGTCGAGGACGGACAGGAGCTCGCGGGCGGCGAGCGCCATGGCCACAGCCTGTCACGCGACCGGACAAAAGGCGAGAATTGTCATACAAGTGACTACGTCTGTTGCGCAGAGGCTTCAGACCGCTCGAGGACCTCCACGGTCCCGGCGTCGCCGTCCACCCGGAGGAGGTCGCCGGTGGAGAGCACTTGGGTGCCCACGGCGGTGTTCATCACGCAGGGGATGCCCAGCTCCCTGGCGACCACGGTCGGCCCTTGTTCCTATGACTGCTCGTAGAAGCGGTCCAGGTGCTCGAGATCTTTGGCGCGGCCGGATGCTTGTTTGAGTTGTTCCCAGGTGGCCACCGAGATCACGAGGGCCTGAGCGTCGGGGGCCTGGACGGGGTGCTTGTCGGCCGAGGTTCGGAGGTCGTCGTAGCCTCGAGGGGCTCCGTCCGGCGCGAAGACGATGTCGAGGGGGCCGTATTTCGTCATGAGGTGGAGGGTGTCGTACTGGGCCCAGTTCTCCACCGGACGGCGGGGAAACCACGCTCCTGGCTGGTCGGCGGTGAGCAACCCCGCGTCCAGGGTGTCGAAGGCCTCGGCCAGGCGTTGCAGATTCTTGGGGTCTCGTGAGGGAGTGACGTCGATGTCGACGGTGGCGGGGAGCGGGAGGTTGTGGACGAGGGCGGCGACGCCGCCGATGACCACGTAGCGGACCCCGTGGGTGTTGAGGGTGCGGACGACGCCGGCGATGTCGAGATCAGGCACCGACGGCCTTGGAACGCCGGCGGCCCTGCTTGATGCGCTTGTGCTCGGCTTGGGTGAAGGCGTCGAGTTGGTCGGATGGCAGCAGCTTCTCGGCGATGCGCCGGGTGGCATCGTGGGTGTCCGGTTGGGTGAGTCGCATCCGGAGTTCGCAGCCGGCGGCCTCCAGGATGCGGGTGAGGGTAGCAACCGACGGCGAGCGACGTCCGGATTCGTAAGCGGAGATGGCGGCCTGGCTGGTGGCCGCTCGCTGGGCCAGGGCCTCCTGGGTGAGCCCGGCCTGCCGTCGTGCGATCCGGATCAGGTGTCGCGAGTAGTGCTCTGCAACCATACCCTGAGTATACCTGTACCGATATAGGATCGTCGTTGCCGGCTCCCGTCCGGGACCGGGGGAACTCCACGCTCTACCTCTGGAGGTGGCGCCGGGTGGGTTGTGGGAGAGGCGGATCGGGACGTCGCGGCCAGGGCACTTGTAGGTGCCGCCCGCTGACCCTGTTCCTAGTCGTGCACTCCACGGATGCGTTTGTGCTCTATGTGTCGAACGGATCCGAACGCCGATGAACGGCTTCGACACAAAGTTGGCCACAGGACCAAGTCCTCGGCTCATACATTTGAGTTCCGAAGCGAGCGGGGCGCCCGGCGAAAGTAGGCGCTGTCCAGCAAATTTGTCGTCCGTACGCCCCCCCGGGACTCGAACCCGGAACACGCGGATTAAGAGTTCTCGGCGCATCAAGCCGTCCCGGTTCACCGCTGTTCGAATCTTCGGCTGATCAGGCTCTTCGTGTCCGAATCTCTTCGTCTCCGTTCGCTGTTCGTCGATTCCATAGCCACAGAGTTAGCCACACCAGGCCGGCTGGTAGTCCGCAACCGCGGGTTATTTGTGGCCCGGTCCAAGCGGATCCGTGTGCCGATCCGTGTGCCGACGGACATATCGGCATCCCGTGCCCCTTGTCGAGGGCATCACCGGGGTTGTGCCGGCGCCGGTCGCCGAGGCGGAGCAGAACGAGTATCGCCGGTTGGACTGGCGAGTTGACGTTCGAGTGCGGTGAAGGCATCGAGGATCGCCCGGGCTTCGAAGGCTCGATTGCGTCGCCCGACATTGACCTGCCGGACGACGCCCGCGGATTCGAGCCGGTTCATTGCTTCGTTGGTTGCCTGGAAGCTGCGCCCGATGAGCTGAGCGGCGGTCGACACCGAGACGACTGGCGCGCCGGGGAGGGCCCCGAGGAGCCGTTCCACGGCTGACGCGGCCCGGACTCTCCCGAGCGCGTGCCGCCACTGGCCCTGAATCCGCTCGACCTTCGCCTCGAACGCCGCCGCCTCCTCGACGGCGCGGCGGCATGCGGCCGAGAACGTCGCGATCCAGCCGTTGACACCCTGATGGGCCTCCGCGGAGGTCGATCGCCCCCGATACCGGGTGGCGGTGAGCCCCTCGACGTAGGACGTCGACCAGGTTGCCAGCACCAGGGACACCGGGGGGAGAAGTCGCGGCGCGATCCCTCGGCGACGCAGGATCACATGGATGAGCGCCCGGCCCGTACGTCCGTTGCCATCGATGAACGGGTGGATCGTTTCGAACTGGGCATGGGCGATCGCCGCCTGGGCGACTGGTGGCAGCGCATCGTCGTTGGCGAAGATGCAGAGATCTTCGAGAAGTCCCTCGACGTACGCTGGCGGTGGGGGGACGAATGCCGCCGAGCACGGATTGAAGCTGCTCCCGCCAATCCAGTTCTGGACGTCGCGGATGCGGCCACCATGTGATCTCAGGCGTGTTCCCGATAACAGGCGGTCGTGCACGGTCAGGAGGCCATCTACGGTCACCGCTTCGGCTTCGGCGAGGTTATCGACGGCCCACGTCATGGCGTCGATATTGCCGAGGACCTCTTCAGCGGTGATATCGATGCCGGCCTCTCCCGCCACTCGGGCGGCCTCCGCCCGGAGGAGTCGTCGGCCACCGACGACGAGACCCTCGATGTACGACGATGCCACCGCCTCCGCTCGCAGGAGAATTCGCGCCAGCGCCTCCGTATCGACGAGCGCGACGGCGGTCGCGTTCAGTTCGGTGATTGCTCGCTCGGCGTCGGCGACGTCAGCTGCGACATCGCCGTCCAATCGAAACAAGCGCGTGGCGACCGGGTCGGGGACGTACGCTTCGTAGGCGCAGCCTTGACGGTCCCGGCGTGAGAGGCCGGTATCGAGAGCCGCTCGCCACCGCCGCCGGAGAACCTTGCTCACATCCCTCCCTTATTCAAGGAAAGAGCATAACCTTGAACAAGGCTGGGACAAGTTCAAGCTTGCCAGTTGGGATGCAGCCCGGTGCTCGGCACGCCAACCTTCGAGATCGGAGCTGTACACGGCCCGAGGCTGACGGACGCCTGCACCGCAAGCGAGCGAATGAGCAGCTGTCATCGACGAGGAGCCGGACGTACGGCCCAACCGGTCGAGGTTGTGGCTGAGAGGTTGAACGGATCCGAGCTCCAATGAACGCCATTGCCACAAACTTGGCCACAGCCGCGGATCCGCGGCTCACACAGTTGAGTTCGCCCCGGAAAGAGAGACACCAGAAAGCGGCCACCTACCAGCACCAACGCCCAGTACGCCCCCCGGGACTCGAACCCGGAACACGCGGATTAAGAGTCCGCTCCCGTTCGTCCACCCAGTTGCTCCAGTGCCCTGACGAGCGTGTATTTCTTCCACCCAGAGCACTGAGACCGCCCAGAGCGCCCAGTAGCCCTGCGGATACGCGACCAGGTCGCGTATCGAACGCGATCCACCGGCGCCGATTCACGGACCCGCGGACCGCTAATCCGCGGTCCAGAAATGACGTGTGGGAGGCCAGTGCGTGGGTGGCCAACAGGAGGGGCTCCTGGGCGGCCATCGACCGTTCCATCGGCCACACTGACAGCCATGAGCCGGATCGAGACGTCGCCGTGGCGGGGGGTCCGCCGCCCCAGCCGGGTCGCGAGCGGTCTCGTTTTCCTCACAGCGGTCGTCTTCGCGGGCTGCAGTGCCTCCGACAACGACCAAACGGGCGCGCCGAGCTCAACCAGTACCGGCCCGGAGTCAACAGAGCCGACCGCGGGCCCAGCGGCTAGCGCTGTGGGCAGCCCCGGCTGCGCGCTGGTACCAGCCGCCCTCGTCAGCGAGCACATCGGCATGGCCGTCAAGGAACCGGCCGCCTCGCGCAGCGGCTCATCTGCGATCTGTAACTACGACAGCCCCGACGGAACCCAGCTCGTTGTCCGCTTACGGTCGCCGACGACCGCTGGCGACTTTGCCAAGGACAAGGCGGGCTTCGTGGGGGGCGGCGCGCCGGTGGCGGACGTCCCAGATGTTGGGGACGAGGCGTTCTCCGCCTCCGTCACCTTCTTGGGAAGAACAACCAATAGCTTCGCCGTCCGAAAGGGCGATGTCGATGTCCTCATCTCGGCAAAGGTGCCCATCGACAAGGTCCGCAGTCTTGCGACGGCCATCGTTGCCATGCTTTAGGGAGAGCCACGGCCGTCGATGGTGCGTACTTCTTCTTCCGCCAACAGCGCCGAATTGCTGGGCCAGGTGCGCCGACACTTTCGACTGTGCCAGGCCAAGGTCGCGGGTCAGATCCACCACCCTGGCCTCGCCAGCGGCCAGTGACTATGTGTGCCAGCCTCGTCAAGTCCCGGCTGGAGTGCTTGAGGTCAGCCCGCACGACAGCGGGTGAGTCGGCGTCTTTGAGGAACACGCGGGGCTGTCCCGTGCCGTCGGTCGGGGTGGCGTAAGTGTCGGGGACTCCGACGCCGGTGTCGACCGCGTAGAGGATGGTGTTGTTGTCGAGCCACTCGATCTGGTCGTCGATGTTCTGATCCACCGGCCACCGGAGAAGCGAGCAAACAAAAAACCCTGCTTCAGCAGGGCTTTCGATCTCAGTACGCCCCCCGGGACTCGAACCCGGAACACGCGGATTAAGAGTTCTCGGCGTAGGAAGCCGGCCCCGTGGCTGAAACTGCACTCGCCGACCTCCACGATCTCCATAGCAATACGGGCAGCGGCCTGCACATCGCCGCCCTGGCCGGCGCGTGGACCGTCGCCGTGGCCGGCTTCGGCGGCATGCGGGACCACGGCGGACGGCTGACGTTCGCGCCGCGCCTCGCCGCCGCCCTGACGAGGCTGAGTTTCCGCTTCCTCTTCCAGGGACGGTGTCTACTCGTCGACATCACGCCGGTCGAGGCGACCTACCACCTGCTGGAGGGCGACGCCCTTCCCATCGCTCACCACGGCGAGGAGCTCACAGTCGCCGCCGGCGCGCCCATCACCCGGCCCATCCCCGCCGCCCCGACGGCGGAACCCGTCACCCAGCCCGCCAGCCGTGGCCCCCGCCGGCGCAGATAAGCCTCTAGGACCCGACCGGTTCCCCCCCCAACCCGACGAGCCGGCCACGGCGGGCGCCACCGGGCCCGGGCCGCCCGGCTGGCGGACCACCTTGACGGTCCGACTCGGACTCACCTCGGGGCGTCGACTGACGTTGGACTGCTGCCCAGCACCTCGGGAACGGGAATGTCGAGTGCGACGAGGAGCGCCGCCAGCTTCTGGTCGAGTGTTCTGCCCGTGGCTGTGATGTCGTCGTGCCCGAAGCTGGCGAACCGTGTGCTCGGCTGATCTATCGCGAAGTGCGTCGTGCCCTCCAGGTCCTCGTACAACAGGGTGCGCAGCGGTGCGTACAGCATGATGCCGGGGTCGTGGCGGAACATCGTCTCGGCGATGACGTGGTTGCCCATCAGGTATTCGATGCATCGGGAGCGGTGGCCGGCCAGGCTCATCAACGGATGTACGTCGATGCGCCCGTAAATGAGGAAGCCGTGCGGGGCGAGTTCGGCGGTGCGTTCCACCAGGGCGTCCCAGGTGCTGAACCCGGCCGACAACTCGACCAGGTTGGCCAGATCGATGGTGGGAACGGCTCGCTCGTAGCGGTCGCGGAAGTCGTCGAAAGATGCGTCGATGTGGAAGACGAGCCGGGTGACGGGGTGGGGGACAGCCGAGACCATGGATGTTCCTTTCGGGTCAGCCAATGATGACGCCGGTTCCGGAGTCACTCCTGGACCCGCGCCAGCGCCACCCCCGCGGCGATGAGTTCGCCGACCCGGGCGCTGGCCTCCTCGGCGGCGGCGGCTTCGTCAGGGCCGGCGGCCTCCAGCCGGACGTGCACGTCTTTGTGGTGGGGGGTCCCGGCGATCGGGTCCCGGTCGTCGGCGGCGGTGATCTGGTTGATGCGCGGGCCGTTGGTGACCCGGCCGCCGTGGCCGTCGGGGTAGGACATGCCAAAGCCGTGGGGCAGGGCGACCTGAGCGCGACGCATCGAATCGTCGACCTCGACGCGCACGACGATGCGGCCGGTCGGGGTGACGACGGCGACCCAGCGGCCGGCGTCGAGGCCGAGCTGGGCGAGATCGGTGGGGTGGATGCGCAGCGCGCCATCGGGGTCGCTCTTGCGCCACGCGGGAGCGCGCAGGATCTGGTTGGCATTGTGGGAGCGGCGCTGGCCGTTCACCAGCGAGTAGGGGTAGTCAGGGTCGGGCTGCTCGGCGGCGGGATCGAGCCGGCCGATCCAGTCGAGCAGCTCCGGGATGGCAAGTTGGATGCGGTCACCTTTGACGAGCTGCCAGATGTCATCGTGATCGTGCCGGCTGAAGGCGAAGCCGCTCGGGCTGTTGATGGCCTTGTCAAAGAGGGCCTCGCCGAGGGCGGCACCGGAGGCGTCGGTGTCGAGGGCCCGCTGCACGGCGGTCTCCATTGACGAGACCGCCCGGTGACAGGCGAGCCACAGCGGGGCGATGTGGGCGGCGCCATCGGGCAGCGTGGCGCCCAGCGTGCGGTAGAGGAGCACCGGGAGGATGTCCGAGAGGCCTGGGTGGTCGGCCATGACGTCGCCGGCGCGTGGGAGGAGGTGCTGGCGGTCGTGGCGGGCGACTTCGGTCAGTTCCGCCAGGGCCTCTGTGCTCGGGAGGACGCCGAGCCGTTCGAACAGCCGGGCGTAGATCTCCGACTCGGGCAGGGTCCCTTCCAGCGGCTCGAAAAGGGGCCGGCGGACGTGGAAGTAATTGGTGGGCCACTCGAAGTTGAACAGGGTGTATTCCCACTTCTCGTGCTGGGAGGCGGCGGGCAGCACATAGTCGGCCAGGGCAGCGGTCTCGGTGTAGGCGATGTCGACCACGACGGAAAGCTCGCAGGCGCGGATGGCGGCTTCCACGGCGGCGGTGTCGGCCACGGTGTTGGCCGGGTTGGAGGATTCGACCCAGACGGCGCGGACCCGGTTGGGGTGGTCGCTGAGGATCTCTTCGGTGAGGGTGTTCGGGGGGAGCAGCCCGGCGATGTACTCGACCCCGGTGATCTCCGAACGCTGCCCTTTGGAGTTGGCCCACAGCGGCTGCAGCCAGCTGTGCAAGTTGTTGGTCCCCTCCCGACCGAAGTTCCCCGTGACGAGGTAGAGGAGCTTCTCCAGGTAGCTGTTGAGCGTGGAATGGCGTCCCTGCTGGATGCCGAGCTCGACCCGGACGGTCATGGCCTCGGCAGCCAGGATCATGTCGACGGCCCGTTCGACGTCGGCCATCTCGACGTCGGCTTGGGCGACCCATTCGGCGACCGGAACCTTGGCCAGGGTGGCCGCCACGTCGACGAAACCGTCGGTGTGCTCGGCGAGCCAGGCGGCGTCGTGGGCGTTGCGCTCGATGATCATGGCGATCATCGCCGACAGCAGGAAGGCGTCGGTCCCGGGCCGGAGGGGAAGGTGGAGATCGGCGACGTCGGCGGTCTCGGTGCGGCGGGGGTCGATGACGATCATCTTGCGATCGGCTTGGTTCTTGATGTCGTTGACGACCTTGCGGGCGTTGCGGAAGCCGTGGGCCAGCCACGGGTTGCAGCCGATCACCACGAGCAGGTCGCAGTCGTCGACACCCTCTGAGGTATGGCACGTCTGAGACCCGAACATCTTGCCGTTGACCCAGAAATCGCCGGTCTTCTCCTGGGAGAGGGCATTGAAGTAGCGGGTCGAGCCCATCCATTTCATGAGGGCGGTCCCGTAGGCCCCGCCGGAATGGTTCCCTTGACCGCCACCGCCGTAGTAGGCGAACGATCCGGGCCGGCCCACCGCCCCGTCGGCGTCCCGGATCGCCTTAAGCCGGGTGGCGATTTCGCCGAGGGCGGTGCCCCAGTCGATCGGCTCGTGCGTACCGTCAGGCCGGCGGCGTAGCGGGGAGGTCAAGCGGTCGGCGTGGTTCCCGTACCACGTGAGCCGCTGTGCCTTCTGGCACAGGTAACCGGCGGTATGGGGGTGGGCCTTGTCGCCCCGCACCCGGGTGATGGCCCGGCCCTCGGTCTTCACCTCGATGCCGCAGTTCACATAACAGAGGCTGCAGGCGTTCTGCTTCCAGTCGGCGTCGCTCATTCGAGCCCTTTCCGAAAGATCGAGGGGCCTCCGCATCACCACGTGAAGAGCACCTTGCCCACTGGGGTGCGTACCGCGTCGATGATGACGGCGTCGGACATCCCAACCGCCTTCGCTGGAGCCCTCGCCGGGGCAGTAAGTGCGTTGATGGAACGTACACTACCCTGGTGCGTTCCTTGATGCAACTCACTGTCGGGCTCGGAGAGACGCAGGGCCGAACTCGCAGCGCCGAACCGCCCGTCGTTGGCGACGCAAGCGGCTCGGAGATACCGCCGAAGCCGTGCCGGCTCAGCGGTCCGAGCGAGCTCGGGCCAGCCGGGTGCGGTCGAAGTCGCCTTCGGACGCGCCCGGCCCGGGGACGACGGTGACCGTCCTGGCGTCGAGTGGCTCGCCGCAGTGCGAACAGACCGGCACCGCCTTGACCACGCGCCCGCAGCGGGTGTGCCGCATCTTCACCGGCGGTCCGGCGGGAGCCGCCCACCGGTCGCCCCACTGGCGCATGGCGTTCACCACCGGCCAGAGGTCTCGGCCCTTGTCCGTCAGTCGGTACTCCGAACGGGGTGGATGGTCCTGGTACGGCACTCGCTTGAGGACGCCGCTGTCGACCAGGCGGTTCAACCGCTGGTTGAGGATGTTGCGGGAGATTCCGAGGCGGGCCTGGAAGTCATCGAAGCGGGTCACGCCCAAGAAGGCGTCCCGCACGATGAGCAGGCTCCACCACTCCCCTACGAGCTCGAGACATTGCGCCACCGAGCAGTTCATGTCCTCGAAGCTGGTCCGCTGCATGACTTCAGCATATAGGGTTGCGTGATGGAACGCACTCAGAGCCACGAAGGCAAGCGCTCCGACCATTTGATCTGGGGGGCGGCTCTGCGGTATGGGCTGGCTATCGGCCGGGGCCGGGCGAGCTCGCCGGGAGCCGGACGGTGAAGACTGGAAGGACCCGAGTCGTTGAAACGAAGTACAGGTCCCTTACCTGGGTTTTTTGAGTACGCCCCCCGGGACTCGAACCCGGAACACGCGGATTAAGAGTCTCCGGCGTGGCGTTTCAGCCCTGTTCAGTCCCGTACGGAATCGTTGGCTGACCAGGATCTTCGCGTCCGCAGCCGTTCAGGACCGTTCGTACGTTCCTGACTTGTTGGGCACACGATTGGGCACAGTACAGACGGCTCCTAAGACTTGATAGCGGGCTCAACCAATGTGTGTCCGGCTGGGCTGGCGCCGAGGGGGGAACAGCCAGACGAACTCACCGCCACGATCGATGCTCGACGATCTTCTTAACCTCGGCCTCGCCTTGATTCGCCGGCACTCGTGGTTCGCCCGCCCGGGCCGGGCACGGCTCGGAGCGCTCCGGCTTCGAGGGGCTCACCGCATTGCGAGCACGTGGGCACGGCGTCGGTGACATGGCCGCAGGCGGTGTGGATGACATCGAGGGGTGGGCCGTCGGGCGCCGCCCACTTGTCGCCCCATTGACGCAGGGCGGCGACGACCAGCCACAGGTCCCGCCCTTTGTCGGTGAGCCGGTACTCGTGGCGGGGTGGATGCTCCTGATAGGGGACCCGTTCGAGCACACCGTGCTCGACGAGCCGGCAGAGGCGCTGATTCAGCACGTTCCGGGAGATCCCGAGGCGGGCCTGGAAGTCGTCGAACCGCCGGATCCCGAGAAAGGCGTCGCGCAGGATCAGTAGGGACCAACATTCGCCCACGACCTCGAGGCACTGGGCGACGGAGCAGTTCATGTCCTTGTAGCTGGTCCGGCGCACGCCTCCACGATAGTTGGTGCCATCATGAAACTTACTGTGGTATGGTGCGTTCTATCAAAAAACTCACACCTTGGTCATCCGACCATCGACCGGAGATATCACGATGAAAACGTTGCAATTGCGGGCCTTCGGGAAGCCGACCACGGCTCCGGAGCTGATTGTGTCGGTCGCGCCCGAACCCGGGGCCGGACAGGTGCTTGTGGCGTTGGAGGCTGCCCCCATCAATCCGTCGGACCTGCTCCTCATCAGCGGTCGCTATGGATATCGCCCCGCCCTGCCCGCCCCGCTCGGCGCCGAAGGCGTCGGCCGGATCGTCGCCGTGGGCCCCGGCGTCGATCCCGTCCGCATCGGCGAGCGGGTCCTGATCATTCCCACCCTGGAACACGGCACCTGGCAGGACCAGACCGTGATCGACGAAGGCAGCGCCATCCCGGTCGACCCGGCGGCCGACGCGCTCCAGCTGGCGATGCTCGGCATCAACCCCCTGACGGCCGACCTCCTGCTCCGTCGCTTCGTCGAGCTCCCGCCAGGCACGTGGGTCGGACAGACCGCCGCCAATTCGGCCGTGGGCCGCTACGTCATCGCCCTGGCCAAGCAGGCCGGCGTCCGCACCCTCAACGTGGTGCGCCGACCCGAGGCTGCGGCGGAGCTGCTGGAATTGGGCGCCGACGCAGTTGTCATCAGTGGGCCGGATCTCCGTGCGCAACTGGAGCAGGCCCTCGGCGACAAGCGGATCTCCCTGCTGCTCGACGCGGTCGCCGGGGACGTGATCACCGAACTCTCCTCCTGGCTCGTCGACGGGGGCACCCTCGTCAGCTACGGGGGAATGAGCGGCGACCCGGTCGTCGTCTCGCCCCCCGACCTCATCTTCCGTGATGTCCACGTGCGGGGGTTCTGGCTGAAGCACTGGCTCGAGACGACTCCCCGCCGCGAGATCGCCGCCGCTTATGCCCGGCTCGCCTCCCTCATCGCCGAAGGCGTCCTGCGGGCCCCCGTCGCAGCCACCTACCCGCTCGAGCAGTACCGGGATGCCGTGGCCCACGCCGTCCAGACCGGCCGCGCCGGCAAGGTGCTCTTCGCCTGGTGACGGCGATGCCGTGCCAGAACGCCCAGCACCGCGGAACAACCGAGCAGAGGAGCACACGATGAACATCGAAGGATCCGTCGCCTTGGTCACCGGCGCCAACCGAGGACTCGGAGCGGCATACGCCCAAGCCCTCCTGCAACGTGGCGCAGCCAAGGTGTACGCCGCGGCGCGCCGACCGCAGACGATCACCGACCCCAGGCTCGTACCGGTCAGGCTCGACGTCACCGACCGCGGCTCGATCGTCGAGGCGGCGCGCCTGGCCGAGGACGTCACACTCGTCATCAACAACGCCGGTATCTTCACCGGCGCGCCGACCCTGGGAGACGAAGACGGGCTTCGTCAGGAGTTGGAAGTGAACTACCTCGGCCCTGTCGCCGTCAGCCGCAGCTTCGCGCCGGTCCTCGCCAACAACGGCGGAGGCGCCCTTGTCAACGTGTTGTCCGTTCTTTCGTGGGTCACGTCCGCCGACTTCGGCGCGTACTCGGCCGCCAAGGCAGCGATGTGGGCGGCCACGAACTCATTGCGGCTCAGCCTCGCCAGCCAGAAGACCCTCGTCGTGGCTGTCCACGTCGGGTACATGGACACCGACATGGCGGCGGCTGTCGCCGCCCCGAAAACGGCGCCCGAGCGGGTCGCCGAAGCGACACTCAACGGCGTCGAAGCCGGCCAGCTCGAAGTGCTCGCCGACGAAACGACTCGACTGGTACGTGCCGCGCTCTCGGCGCCGCTTATCGCGCTGTACCCGTCGTTGGCCCCATCGGCCGCCGCCTAGCGGATGGAGTTGTGCAGGCGCGCCCCCGCCTCGTGGGAGGCCTGGGCCCGCTCCCGCTGGTCGCCCAGTCCGACAACGAAGTGCACACCGAGGGGCAGCAACACTTGGGCAACCGGGTCGCCAAGGTCGACGAAGTGCTCGGCCAACGAGCGGCAGATCCCCATCGTCGTCACGCCGCACTAGCCGACTCAAGACACATACGAAAGGGCGGAGTCGTGGAGAAGCGCAGGATCGTCTTGTTGGGCGCGACGGGATACACCGGGCAGCGTGTGCTCCGGGACCTGCTCGCACGGGGGGAGAAGCCGACGTTGGTGGGGCGAAACCGCACCAAGATGCTGGCCGTAGCCGACCGCTTCGAGGCGGAGCTTCCGGTGGCCGAGGTGGATGTCACCTCGACGGCCGACCTCACGCGGGTCCTGGAGCCAGGCCATGTGGTCATCTCCACCGTCGGGCCGTTCATGCAGCTCGGAATGGCCACGGTCACGGCAGCGGCGCGGGTGGGGGCTCACTACCTCGACTCGACAGGGGAGGGGACCTTCGTCCGGCGCGTCTTCGAGCTGGACGCCGTCGCGGCCGGCCGGGGAGCGACCCTCGTGCCCGCGTTCGGCTACGACTATGTGCCGGGCAACCTTGCCGGCGCGCTCGCCTTGACGCGGGCGGGCGAGCGGGCGCGCCGGATCGAGATCGGCTACTTCCTCACCCGTTCGGGACATGGTGACGAGCTGCGCTACCGGAGCACGCTGCGCGACGTCTTCACCTTGAGCACGGGAGGCACCCGCACCACGCTCGTCGGTTCGGCGGCCGACGACGCGTTCGCCTACCGCCGCCCGCGCCCCGGGGCTCCCGCCCGCCTGGTCGACGAGCGCGCCGGCAAGCGCGTCCGCACCTTCCACTACGCCGGTGTGAAACGTGCGGCGATGACCGTCGGAGGCTCCGAGCATCTCGGGCTGCCGGAAGTCTTCCCCCAGCTGGAGAGCGTCGATGTGGGCTTGGGTTGGTTCGGGCACTGGACGCGTCCGATACGGACGGCCAGCACGCTCCAGGCGCCCCTCCTGCGATCGGCGAAGGTGCGGGCCGCGCTGAAGCGGCGGTCCGAGCGGCTCCCGGGATCGCATCGCGAGCCGGACGGTGACGGCCGGTCCCTGGTGATCGCCGTCGCCCGCGACGATTCCGGTCAGCCCCTGGTCACGACGGCACTGACTGGGCCTGATCCCTACGAGATGACGGCATCCCTCCTGGCCTGGGGCGCCGTCCACATGGCGACGCCGGATCCATTCCTCAAGCCCGGCGTGCACGGGCCTGTCGCGGCCTTCGGGCTCGACACCCTCAGCCTCGGCGCCGCAGAGGCCGGACTGCACGAAGCCAGCGAGTCGCCGGCCGCCGTTCATTCGCCAACATCGTGAAGGAGAGCGCCGTGACCGTGATCACTACGTACAAAGACGCGCCGACCAAGACTGTCGATATCGACGGCGCGAGGTTCGCCTACCGGCAGCTCGGTCCGAATGGTGGCACGCCGGTGATGTTCCTCAACCACTTGGGCGCGGTCTTGGACAACTGGGATCCCAGGGTCGTCGACGGCATCGCTGCGAGACACCGGGTGATCACCTTCGACAACCGAGGCGTCGGGGCCTCACAAGGCAGGACACCGCACTCGGTTGCCGCGATGGCGCGGGATGCCGTTGCCTTCACCCGGGCGCTGGGATTCGATCAGGTCGATCTCCTTGGATTCTCGCTGGGCGGCTTCGTGGCGCAGGTGATCGCACAGGAGGAACCGCAACTCGTCCGAAAGATGGTTCTCGCGGGCACGGGCCCCGCCGGAGGCGAAGGCATCGACAAGGTCACTTCTCTCACCATCCGTGATATGGCAAAAGGTGCCCTGACTTTCAACGATCCGAAGTACTACCTCTTCTTCACCAAGACAGCCAACGGCCGGTCAGCGGCTCGACAATTCCTGAAGAGATTGAAGGAACGTACCGACAATCGCGATAAGTCGATTTCCCTCATCGCGTTCCGCACTCAGCTGAAGGCCATCCACGCCTGGGGACGCCAGGAACCTTCCGACCTGAAGAGCATTCAACAGCCGGTCCTCGTCGCAAACGGTGACCAGGATCGGATGGTGCCCAGCAGCAATTCGGTCGACCTGGCTCGACGCCTGCCCCATGCCCAACTCACTCTCTATTCCGACGCCGGACACGGCGGCATCTTCCAATATCACGATGAGTTTGTCGACGAAGTCCTGAAATTCCTCGAGTCGTGAAAGGAACCCCATGCCGCTCTATCAATGCCTGGTCCCAGCCGGATCGCTCGATGCCGACCGCCGGGCCGACCTCGCGGAAGCAATCACAGCCGTTCACACCTCCGTCACCGGCGCACCCCGGGGGTTCGTCAATGTTGTGTTCAGCGAATACGAGCCGTCGACCTTCTTCACCGCTGGCAGGCCACACACAGCCTCGGTGATCGCGGCAACGATCCGGGCCGGCCGGGATCGCGCCACGCGAGCCGAACTGCTGACCCGGCTGTCCGAAGCGTGGACCGCGATCACGGGCCAGGACGCCCGCCGTCTGGTCCTCGGACTGAACGAGATCGATCCCACATCCGTCATGGAAGCCGGGTTGATCATGCCCGCGCCCGGCGAAGAGGCGGCTTGGATGGACCGTCACCAGCAGGAACTCGGGGATCTGCTGTCAACCAAATGACTCAGGAACGCCCGAGGTCCCCAGGCCTCGTCACCCGAGGCCGGCGATCTTGTCGAGGCTCGCCTTGTCGAGGATCTGGATATGGCCGTAGCGGGCGAGCAGCAGCGGCTTCGCCGACGATCTCAACGAGCCGTTCGGTGACGAGGCGGAGGTCTTCGTCGTCGCGCCAGGTTTCGTACGGGATTTGGAGTCGTTCCGAGAGTTTGGCGGCGGCGTCGATGATGTCGGCGATGCGGTGCTCGTCGCCTCGGGCCGTCACAAGGCGACAGCCTCGTCGACGATGTGCCGGTCGCGGTCGAGCAGTCCGCCGCGGGCGACGACGTCAACTCGGGTACCGAGCACAGCGGCGAGTTCGTCAATGAGGTGGACCTGGTCCAGGAGCGATCGCCCGGGTTCGAACTCGACGAGGAAGTCGACGTCGCTCGACGGGCCGGCGTCGCCCCGGGCGACGGAGCCGATGACCCAGACCTCTTTGGCCCCCCGACGCCGGGCGACTTCGAGGAGTTCGTCGCGCCGATGGCGCAGGGTATCGATCGTGATCTCCACGCGATCCATTGTCGCGAAACGCTGCTACGAGCGCGCATAGGGGTTAGTGACAGGTTCTCTATCGCACGCCCTGAAAGTGGGTGGGCGGACAGCCCTGCGGAAGATCGGAGCCGCCGATCGGATAAGCGACCTGGTCGCTTATCCAGCGTGATTCACAACTCTGAACGAGACCCTAAAAAACCCATCTGACCAGCATCAACGTCTCGTACGCCCCCCGGGACTCGAACCCGGAACACGCGGATTAAGAGTCCGCTGCTCTGCCAGTTGAGCTAGGGGCGCCCACCCGGCCGAGGCCGGACGGAGGCATCTTACCTGGCGGTCTCCGGCGCTCCGTCAGCGCCGGCTTCGGATCGTGGAGCGGAGCGGGTGCGATCATGGCCGCCCGACCACAGGAGGCCAGGGCATGGACGTCGCCGTCACCGGTTCCAGCGGGCTCATCGGCTCGGCCCTGCGGCCCGCCCTCGAAGCCGCCGGCCACCGGGTGCTGCGCCTGGTGCGGCGGGGGGGCGGGGGACCCGACACCATCGCCTGGGATCCGCAGGCGGGCACCATCGACGCCGGCGGCCTCGAGGGCGTGGGCGGGGTCGTGAACCTGGCCGGGGAAGGAATCGGCGACAAGCGCTGGAACGACGGCCAGAAGGCCCGGATCAAGGACTCGCGGGTGAAGGGGACCACGCTCCTGGCCGAGACGCTGGCGAAGCTGGCGCAGCCGCCGGCGGTGTTGGTGTCCGGGTCGGCCGTCGACATCTACCGGGACCGGGGCGACGAGGGCATCACGGAGGACACCCCGGCGGACGATCCCGGGTTCCTGGGAGAGGTGTGCCAGGCCTGGGAGGCGGCCACGGCTCCGGCCGAGGCGGCCGGCATCCGGGTGGCGCACCTGCGCACCGGGATCGTCCTGTCGCCCGACGGCGGCGCCCTCAAGAAGATGCTCCTTCCCTTCAAAGGGGGACTCGGCGGCCGCATGGGCTCGGGGCGGCAGTGGATGAGCTGGATCGCCATCGACGACGAGGTGGGGGCCATCATCCATCTCCTGGGCGAGGGTGCCCCCTCCGGGCCTGTGAACGCCACCGCGCCCCACCCGGTGACCAACGCCGAATTCACCAAGGCGCTGGGCGAGTTCTTCCACCGGCCCACACTGATGCCGCTGCCGGCGGCCGCGCTGAAGCTCGCCCTCACTGCCCAGATGGCCGAGGAGCTCCTCCTCACCGGGCAGCGGGTGCTGCCCGCCCGGTTGGAGGCCTCCGGCTATACCTTCAAGGCCCCCGAGCTGCGCGGGGCCCTGAAGCAGCTGCTCGCCTGACCCGCCCTGCGCCTCTTGGTGTGCCCTGGCGGGAAGGAAGGTTCGACCGTCGGTCCTACTTCGGGATGATGGATTCCGAGGCCTGAGGGGTGGTGATCGGGTCGGTGTGCCGA
The DNA here is from genome assembly GCA_963789165.1 of uncultured Actinomycetes bacterium. GTDB lineage: Bacteria > Actinomycetota > Acidimicrobiia > IMCC26256 > BP-133 > CAWBJP01. Next base: position 153,392 of record CAWBJP010000004.1, on the reverse strand, counting down.
TGCACCATTTTCCAGGTCTCACCCTCTGGGCGGAACACCTGGGTGGTGCGGACAGCGATGGTGACGGACTCGGAACTCCCGCCGACCTTGGCCCGGAACCGCTCGACCTCCACGACAAGGGCGAGATCCGGGGTGACGTGCTTGTTGATCAGGTCGAACCCAACGACCTCGCCGTCCCGATAGCGCGTTGCGGCGTTCGCCACGGTCTCCACGACCTTCTGTCTGCCTTTGACGAACGGGCCGAATGGGTTGCCGAGGGATACGTCGTCACGCTCGGAAAACAGCCGGTTGTACTCCTCCGAGGTTCCGTTGATGATCTTCTCCAGCGCGACGTGGGCATGTTCGATCACGCGGTCAACCCCTGACGTATCCAACGAAGCCTCCTTATCGTCTCCGCAACCAGCCGCCCACAACAAAGCGCCTGCGACCAACATGTAGTGCCAGGGTCTGGTCATGTTGCCCCTCCCCCCGCCCGGCAGCCGGGCGGGGTCGAGTCTGTCACCGGGAGCGAACACTGCCAACGGAGCTCACATGGCCACTCGGAAACGGGCGTTGACTCTTATCAGCCCCCGGGGCTCCCTCGTTAGGGTCTGGGCGTGATCAGGCTCTGGGTTGACACCGACGTCGGTACGAACCCGGACGACGCCGTGGCGCTGCTCTGCGCGGTCGCTCACCCGGAGATCGAACTGGTCGGGGTGAGCACGGTGGGCACCGACGCGGGCTGGCGGGCGGAGGTGGCCCGCCAACTGGTGCCGGCCGGGACGCTCGTGGTGGCAGGTGTGCCGGCGGCGGTCGAGGCCATCCCGGCCGCCACGCCGGATGCCGTCCTGGCCATCGGGCCGCTGACGAACATGGCCGCCGCCGTGACCATGGGCCGCCGTCCGGAACGCCTGGTGGTCATGGGCGGCGCGTTGCATCCCGTTCAGCACCGGGGGGCCCGCCGGGCGGTGGAATCGAACTTCGCCGCCGACCCGAGGGCCGCCGCCCTCCTCCTGGCCGACCAGACGGTCACCCTCGTGCCCCTCGACGCCACGTTGACCACCCGCCTCGACCCGCCGGAGCAGGCCGCCATCGTCGCCGCGGCTCCGGCGCTGGAACCCGCCGTCGAGGCCTGGCTCGTCGCCCAGGAGCAGGCGGGCGTCCCCGAGGACGAGCGTGCCATCCACCTCCACGATCCGGCCGCGCTCCTGGTGGCCGCCGGCGAACTCGTGGCCGGTTTCGAGACGCTGCCCCTGATCGTGGAGGGCGACGGCCGTCTCCGGACCCATCCCGAGGGGGTCGACCACGAGGTGGTCGTCTACCTGGACGGCCCTACGGTGGTGGAGCGGGTCCTGGAACTGCTGACCGGGTTCCGACCGGAGGCGTCGCCGGTTCAGTAGGTGACGCCGTAGAGGTTCCGAAGACTGTTGGCCAGCTTGTCGCCCAGCAGCGCACCCCGGCCCACGTCGAGCAGGGTTCCTTCCGCGTCGTAGAAGGCGTTGATCGGCATACCCCGCCCCAGAGCCAGTGTGTCATGGAGCTGCGAGTTGGCCCGCCCCCCGACGTCGCGGCCGACAGTGATGCCGGCTTCCCGCAGTCCGTGACGCTTGGCCATCTCGACGGCTTTGGCGTGACGATCTTCCAGAGAGTTGAGGACGATGAAGTTGACCTTTCCCTTCAGCTTCCGGGCGGCGTCGGCGAAGTGGGGCAGCTCCTGCTCACATGGTCCGCACCAGGAGGCGAAGAAGTTCACCACCAGCGGCGTGCCCTTGAAATCCGCCAGGCGCACCCGGCCGTCACCCTCGAGCGCCGGGAGGTTGAAGGCGTCGGGGGCGGTGACGTCGACGTCCGAGGTGGCCCGGTCCTGGTCCGCTCCCCGGAAGGAGAAGAAGCCGACCACACTCAGCACTGCCAGGGCGGTGACCCCGACGACGAGGCGCAGCCTGCCGGCGGTCATCCCCACCATCCCAGGGTGACCAGCCGGCCCAGGCCGATGGCTTCGAGGCCACCCTGGAGCTTGGAGGTGAGCCACACCAGCCGGTCCAGCGCCAGCAGCACCCCGAAGGCGGCCATGGACACCGCCGACACGGTCGTCAGCGCCCGGGAGTGGCGGGTCACGAAGCGCAGCGCCCCGGCCAGGCGTCCGAGGGCCAGGCCGGCGGCGAGGAAGCACATGCCCAGGCCGGCGGAGTAGGCCAGGAGCAGGGCGGCGGCCCGGCCGAGGCCCCGGGAGGTGGCGGCCATGGCCAGCACCGAGGTCAGGACCGGGCCGATGCACGGCGTCCAGCCGAACCCGAACGCCACCCCGGCCACGGGGGCGGCCAGCGGGCCGAAGCGGGACAGGTTGGGCGCGAACCTGCGCTCCTGGTAGAGGCCGGGGGCGGAGAGCACCAGTGAGCCGAGGACGTAGAGGGCCATGGCCAGCATGATCAGGCCCGACACGCGGGTGATGGTCGACTGGTTGCGCAGGGCGGCCTGGCCGAGGGTGGTGGCCGACAGCCCCAGGAGCACGAACACGGCGGAGAAGCCGGCCACGAACAGGGCCGTGTGCCAGGCGATGCGGGGCAGGTGCCGGGCCCGGCCCTGGCGGACGTCGGTCATGTCGAGGCCGGTGATGATCGACAGGTAGGCGGGCACCAGCGGGAGCACGCACGGCGAGAGGAACGACACCACTCCGCCGCCGAATGCGGCCAGGTACGTCACGTTCTCGCTGGCCATCGCGTGATCGAGGTTACCGGGAGGCGTTAGCCTGTTGACCTGCAGGGCGAGCCAAGGGAGGCGCAGTGGTCGGGGGACGCCAGAAGATCGCTGCTGCCGTCGCGGGGCTCGTCCTGGGGTTGGGCCCGGGCGGGGCCTCTGTCTCGGCCTCCAACGACGCCTCCTTCGACAAGCTGTGGGGCCTGGCCCAGATCGGCGCCCCCTCGGCCTGGGCGAAGACCACCGGCGCGGGCATCCGCATCGGCATCGTCGACACGGGCGTGGATCTGACCCACGAGGATCTGGCTGGTCGGGTGGTGGTCCACACCAGCTGCATCGACACCGGTGGGGACCCGGCCAAGTGCGATGGCACCGGCCAGGACGTGTTCGGCCACGGCTCCCACGTGGGTGGTACCGCCGCGGCCGTGCGGGACAACGGGGTCGGGGTGGCCGGGGTCGCACCCGAGGCCTCCCTGGTGGTGGCCCGGGCCTTCACGGAGACCGGCAGCGCCAATCAGGAGGACGTCATCGCCGGGATCAAGTGGGTGGTCGACCACGGGGCCCGGGTGGTGAACCTGTCGCTGGGCGAGGCGCTCTTCGTCACCGCCGCCACCCTGGGCTCGGGCCTGGCGGAGGGCGTCGAGTACGCCTGGTCCCACGGGGCGGTCCCGGTGGTCAGCTCGGGCAACGAGGACCTCTTCGGGCTCGGCATCGGCTCCGCCGAGTACGGCGAGCTCAACGCCCTGGTGGTGGGGGCCACCGGCCCCGACAAGCAGGTGGCGAGCTACTCCAGTCCCACCGGCAACGCCAAGTGGGCGCTGGTCGCCCCGGGGGGTTCGGGCAGCAGTGACGCCGACGAGAACGTGCTGTCCACCTGGTGGGCCGAAGGCAAGACCAACCAGTACGAGTACCTGGCCGGCACCTCGATGGCCGCCCCCCACGTGGCGGGGGCGGTCGCCCTCCTCCTAGCCCAGGGTCTCACCCAGCAGGAAGCCGTGGACCGGATCCTCGACACGGTCGACACGAGCGTGGCCTGCGGGTCCAACAGCCCCACCTGCCGGGGCGGCCTCGACGTGGCCGCCGCCACCGGCGCCCGCTGAGACACGCAGCGCGTCCCGAGTCGGACGGCCACTCGGGCAGAAAGTAGCGTGGTGCAACTCACCGTACCCGGGGTCCCCGCCAGGCTTGCCTGGCGGTGAAGGCCGGGGTGAAGATTCCAGGAGGTCGCATGGCTGGGCTTGTCGGCTACGGCGCCTACATTCCCTACTTCCGCCTGAAGCGCTCCGAGATCGCCGCCGTTCTCGGGGAGGGCGGGGGCAAGGGGACCCGGGCGGTGGCCTCCTACGACGAGGACGCCACGTCCATGGGGGTGGAGGCGGCCCGCAACGCCCTGCGCACCGTGCCCGACGAGGCCCGTCCGCAGCGGGTCTTCTTCGCCACCGCCAGCCCGCCGTACCTGGACAAGACCAACGCCACCGTGATCCACGCGGCCCTGGACCTGCCGGCCTCGGCGCTGGCCGTCGACATGGCCGGGTCGGTGCGCTCGGGGGTGGGCGCCGTGCTGGCCGCCTCCGACTCGCCCGTCCCCGCCCTGGCCGTCCTGGCCGACATCCGGACCGGCCTGGCCGGCGGGGCGGACGAGCGTGACGGCGGTGACGGGGCCGTGGCCCTCCTCTTTGGCGGTGCCCCCGGGGGCTCGGGGGTGTCCCCCGGAAAGGCCGGGGGCTCCGGCGCCGGCGCGCCGGTGCTGGCCGAGGTGGTGGCCAGCGCCGCGACCACCGACGAGTTCCTCGACCGCTGGCGCCTCCCCGGGGCCGACGCCTCCCGGGTGTGGGAGGAGCGCTTCGGCGAGCACATCTACGGCCCGCTGGCCGACGCCGCCTTCGCCGACGCCCTCAAGCAGGCCGGCCTCACCCCCGGCGACGTCGACCACCTGGTCGTCTCGGGTCTGGCCGGCCGGGCCGTGCGCCGCTTCGCCACCACCTCGGGGGTGCGCCCCGAAGCGCTGGCCAACGATCTCTCGGCGGCCATCGGCAATGCCGGCACGGCCCAGGCCGGCATCGTGCTGGCCGACGTGCTCGACCGGGCCACCCCCGGCCAGACCATCGTGGTGGTCGTCCTCGCCGACGGGGCCTGCGCCCTCGTGCTGCGCACCACCGACGCCATCGCCGCCCACTCGCCGGCCAAGCCCGTCGCCGCCCAGATCGCGGGCGGGCGCGACGATCTGCGCTACGCCCAGTTCCTGTCGTGGCGGGGCATGCTGGCCAAGGAACCGCCCCGCCGGCCCGATCCCTTGCCCCCGGCCGCCCCGCCCACCCACCGCTCCACCCGCTACAAGTTCGGCTTCGTGGGCAGCCGCTGCGAGTCGTGCGGGGCGGTGCACCTGCCTCCGGTGCGGGTGTGCATGTCGTGCCACTCCGTCGACCGCATGGTCGACGCCCCCATGGCCGATGTGGCCGCCACGGTGGCCACCTACACCATCGACCGTCTGGCCTACACGCCGAGCCCGCCCCTGGTGGCGGCGGTGGTGGACTTCGACGGCGGCGGCCGCTTCAAGTGCCAGCTCACCGACGTGGACCCGGCCTCGGTGGGCATCGGCGACCGGGTCGAGCCGACGTTCCGGAAGATGGCGACGGCGGCCGGTGTTCACAACTACTTCTGGAAAGTCAGACCCGCAGGGTCTGACTTGCAGACAGACAGCGGCGCCGACCAGGCGCCGTCCATGAAGGAGGTTTCCTAGTGGCATCAAGAGGCATCCGCGACCGGGTGGCCATCATCGGGATGGGGTGCACGCCCTTCGGCGAGCACTGGGACCGCTCGGTGGACGACATGCTGATCGACGCCACCAACGAGACGATCGCCTCGGCCGGAGTGGCCCTCGACGACATCGACGCCTTCTGGCTGGGCACCATCGCCTCCGGCTTCTCGGGCCTGACCCTGTCCCGGCCGCTGCGCATCCACAAGCCGGTGACCCACGTGGAGAACTACTGCGCCACGGGCTCCGAGGCGTTGCGCAACGCCTGCTATGCCGTGGCCAGCGGCGCCTACGACATGGTGATGGCCATCGGGGTCGAGAAGCTGAAGGACAGCGGCTTCTCCGGCCTGGTGGTCCCCGGCCCCGCCGACGACGGTACCGGCGGGCCCCTGGGCGAGATCACGGCCCCGGCCAACTTCAGCCTCCTGGCTCCGGCCTACGCCAAGAAGTACGGCGTCGACCCCGACGAGATGAAGGACGTCCTGACCCGCATCGCCTGGAAGAACCACGCCAACGGGGCGAAGAACCCCCGGGCCCAGTTCCGCAAGGAGGTGGCCAAGGAGGCCATCTCGTGCTCGCCGCTGGTGGCCGGCCAGCTCGGCATCTTCGACTGCTCGGGGGTGTCCGACGGCTCCGCCGCGGCCATCGTGGTCCGGGCCGAGGACGCCCACCGCTACACCGACAAGCCCTTGTACGTGAAGGGGTTGTCGTTCGTGTCCGGGATGGGATCGGGCAGCATCGACCCCGGCTACGACTACACCACCTTCCCCGAGGTGGTGACCAGCGCCGCCGACGCCTACGCCCAGGCCGGGGTGACCGACCCCCGGGCCCAGCTGGCCATGGCCGAGGTCCACGACTGCTTCACCCCCACCGAGCTCGTCCTCATGGAGGACCTCGGCTTCGCCGAGCGGGGCTTCGGCTGGAAGGAGGTGCTGGCCGGCACCTACGACCTCCACGGCGACCTCCCCGTCAACCCCGACGGTGGCCTGAAGGCGTTCGGGCACCCCATCGGGGCGTCGGGGCTGCGGATGATGTTCGAGTGCTGGCTCCAGCTGCGGGGCGAGGCGCCCGAGGACCGGCGCATCAAGACGGTGGAGGCGGGCAAGAAGCTGGGCCTCACCCACAACCTGGGCGGCGGTCCCGGCGACGCCGTGTCCTTCGTCTCCGTGGTCGGCACCGAACCCAGCGCCTGAGCTCCGCCGCCCTCGCAGGTGTCCGCGATTTACGCCCTGACAGGGCGTAAATCGCTACCACCTTGGGGCGAAGTCCGTCACCGCTAGCTCGGGCTCGTGCTTCTTCGCCGCCTCGGCGGGCTGGCCGCACTCGGGGACGGGCAGGAGGCGGGCCGTGACCACCACGGCCTCCCAGGACCGGGTGGCCCCGTCCGGCCCGGCGACGTCGAGGCGGACGCGCCCCCCGCCCAGCTCGGTCCCCGTACGCCGGCAGTCGAAGAGGTCCCAGCCCACCTCGGCCAGGACGGACCGCTCCAGGGCCTGCAGGGCCGGTGAGCCGAGGCCGGCGCAGCCCCGGTAGTGGGGGAGGAGGTCGTCGACCGGCCCCTCCCGGCGGACGATCCCCCGGAGTCGCTCGGCGTCGAGGAAGCCCCACACGGTGCCTTCGGGCAGCACAATGGCATTGGGGGCGAAGCGGTGCCCGCCGGTGTGGGTCGTGGCCCACAGCCGGCTCGTCTCGGACAGCGGGCCGGCTTCGTCGATCTCACCGAGCAGGGCCGTCCCCCTTGACCCGCAACAGATGTCGCGCCGGCCGTGGGTGCAGACCAGGACATCAGCGCCGGGCGGCGCGGCCGTCGCCGCCGCGGGATCGCGGCCGAGAAGATCGAGGGCGGCGGCCACCACCTCGTCGGGGGCGCACTCCGCCTCGGAGCGCCGGTAGGTGTCGAAGCCCGGCCCGGGACCGGCCTGGTAGAGCACGACCCGGGCCGTCTTCGCCCCGTCGACGGGGAGCAGGCCCTGGAGGCGCAAGCCCCGCTCGGCGGCGGCCGCCACCAGCGGCGCCAGGGCCACGACCTCGCTCACATCCCGGGGCCAGGGCCGGCGCCAGTCCACGCCGAGGAAGCCGGCGTAGCAGCCGGCCGTGCCGATGGGATCGACGGCCTCGGTACGCGCCCAGACGGCGCAGCGCAGGTCCACGGAGGCCAAAGAATAAGATCATCCTCAATGGTTCTCTCGCACGTCCTCGCCCAAGACCACCGAAAGCCCTCCCGCAGGGAGGTCGGCCAGTGAGCGAAGAGGAACCCGAGGAGTCCCCTCCCGGGCTGCGGGAGCGTCACCGGCGCCGGACGGCGGCCCAGCTGGAGGAGGTCGCCCTCGGCCTGTTCCTGGAACGGGGCTTCGACGCCACCACCGTCGACGACATCGCCGCCGCGGCCGAGATCTCCCGCCGCACCTTCTTCCGCTACTACGCCTCCAAGGAGGACGTCCTCCTCTCCGACCATCCCCGGCGCCTGGCCGAACTGCGCGCCGCGCTGGCCGCCCGACCCCCGTCGGAGCCCATCCTCACCGCTCTCCGCCACGCTCTCATGTCGATGACCGGCACCTACGAGGAGGACCGCGAACGCCTGCTGCTGAGGGCGCGGGTGATGCGGGGCACACCCTCCCTCCAGGCCCGGAGCCTGATGTTGCAGCGGGACTGGGAGCAGGCCGTCTCCGAGATGGTGGCCGAGCACCTGGGGGTTGACGCCCACGGTGACCTCCGTCCGGTGGTGGTGGCCGCCACCACCCTGGGGGCGACCCGGGCCGCCTTCGGGGTGTGGCTGGAGGGCGGTGGCCAGGCCCATCTCCCCAGCCTGGTGGCCGAAGCCCTCGACCTGCTCGACAGCGGCCTCCTCCAGATGACGGCCGACACGCCGAAACCCCGCCGCCGCTCCACCGCCGCGTCCCGGTCGGGATAGGGCCCGCGTCGCCCCGCCCCCATGACCACCGAACCGGAAGGACGGGGCACGGAGAGAACCGGGGAGCCGGGCGAGCTCGAGTACTACCGGCGCCAGCTCGACGAACTGGCGGGAGAGAACCAGCAGCTCCAGCTGCGCATCCAGGGACTGGGCTACGCCCTGGCGCAGAAGCGCCGGGGGTTTGCCGTGCTCTCCGAGCTGCAGCAGTCGGTCGGTGTCCACCAGGACGTCTCGTCCATCTTCGAGATCACCCTGAACGCCATCCGGGGCATGGAGCGGACCGTGGTCCTCACCCCCACCACGGAGAGAGGCCACTTCCGGCCGGCGCAGTGGGTCGGCTTCCACACCGAGACGGCCGAGCGCCTGCGGGAGCTCGACCTGGAGTTCCCCGAGGACATCACCAGCGGTCAGGGGTTCCTCCTCGTGAACCGGGCGACCGAACCGACGCCCCTGATCGAGGAGATCAGGACCAAGCTGGACCTCCCCTTCTTCGTGTGCGTACCGGTGATGGGGGAGGCCGAGCCCATCGGGTTGCTCCTGTCCGGCCAATTGAGGGAGGCACGGCCGACCTACCCGCCGCTGGACCAGGGCGACGTGGACACCTTCGTCGCCGTCGCCGGGCTGATCTCGGCGTCGATCCGGAATCTCCGCCTCGCTGTGCTGGAGGAGATGGACCGGGTCAAGACGGAGTTCTTCGCCAACATCTCCCACGAGTTCCGCACGCCGCTCATGCTCACACTGGGCCCGCTCGAGCAGATCCGCCACGGGCGCGGCGGGAGAGGTCCCCGAGAAGGTCCTCGAGCTGACCGAGGTCATGCACCGCAACCAGCGCCGGTTGCTCGAGCTCATCAACCAGATCCTCGACCTGACCAAGTTCGAGGCGGGAGAGATGCAGCTGCGGGCGGCCCCCTTCCCCGAGGTCGACCGGTTCGTGGCCGAACGGGTGGCGCAGTTCCGGCCCCTGGCCGAGAAACGAGGGGTCGACCTCCGCACCGATCTGGCCGCCGGCGCGGGCGGGACGTCGCTGTTCGTCGACCGGGAGAAGTTCGACCGGCTGGTGAACAACCTCCTGTCCAACGCCGTCAAGTTCACCCCCGAGGGCCACGTCGAGGTATCCACCGCCATCGAGGGGCAATCCTTCGTCCTGTCGGTGCGGGACACGGGGGTGGGCATCAAGCACGACGAGCTCACCCGGGTGTTCGACCGGTTCCGGCAGGCGGACGGAGGCGAGGCTCGCCAGTTCGAAGGAACCGGCATAGGACTGGCCCTGGTGAAGGAGATCACCAAGCTCCACGGCGGCACGGTGAGCGCCCAGAGCGAGTACGGCGAGGGCAGCCGCTTCACGGTGACCATCCCGTTGGGCAAGGGCCATCTCAGCCCGGCGACGGTCGTTGACACCGTGCCCGGGGACGGCTCGCCCCCGCCGATGGTCGACCGCCCCACGGCCGTGGACGTGGGCGCCGATCAGGAGTCGGTCCGCCAGCCCAACGAGCAGACGTCGCAGACCTTGGACGCGAACGTGGCCACCATCCTCTACGTCGAGGACAACCCCGACCTCCGCCGGTACGTGGCCGACCTCCTCGCGCCCCACTACAACGTCTTCCTGGCCGTGGACGGCCAAGACGGGCTCGAGAAGGCCCGCCTCTACCAGCCGGACCTGATCCTGTCGGACGAGATGATGCCCCGCGTGAGTGGACGGGGGCTGCTGGCGGAGCTGCGAGGCGACGCCGACCTGGGCTCCGTGCCGGTCATCTTCCTCACCGCCCGGGCCGCGGCCGAGTCCCGCATCGAGAGCCTGGACGCCGGGGCAGACGACTACCTGGCCAAGCCCTTCCACGAGGGCGAGCTCCTGGCCCGCGTCCGGGCCCTGCTCCGCAGCCGGGCCCAGGAGCGCGAGCTGGAGCGGCTCAACCGGCGGCTGGAGGCCAAGGTCGAGGAGCAGGTGGGCGAGCTGGTCCGCACCGGTGAGCTCCGCCGCTTCCTGCCCGCCGCCCTGGCCGAGGCCGTGATGCAGGGCCAGATCGGCCAGCCCGAGCAGTTCGAGCGCCGGCGGGTAACGGCGCTGTTCGCCGACATGGTCGGGTTCACGGCGCTCTCCGACCGCCTCGAACCCGAAGAGGTCTCCGCCGTCGTGAACGACTTCCTCCGGGAGATGGCCGCCGTGGCCGTCGCTCACGGCGGCACGGTGGACAAGTTCATCGGCGACGAGGTCATGGTGCTCTACGGGGTTCCGGTGCGCGGTGATCCGGAGGACGAGGCGTGGGCGGCGGTCCGCAGCGCCTGGGCCATGCGGTCCACGGTCCACGAGCTCCGGGCCCGGTGGCGCCGGCGGGGCGTGAGCCGCGACTTCGGCGTCCGGATCGGGATCAACACCGGGTACTGCACGGTGGGCGTGTTCGGCAGCGACCAGCTCCAGAGCTACACGGCCATCGGAACGCCGATCAACGTCGCCGCCCGCCTCCGGGCCCAGGCCGAACCGGACGGGATCGTATGCGGGTTCACCACCCACGCGCTGGTCCAGGACCGGGTACGGGCCCGGGCCCTCACCCTCACCCTTCCGGGCATCGCGGAGCCCGTCGACGCCTTCGAGATCCTGGAAGTCGCCGGCGCCGGCGCGGGTCCGACCGGCTCGGGCCCCACCTCCCTCACTCCGCGGGAACGGGAGGTGGCCCGACTGGCCGCCGACGGCCACACCGCCCGGGAGATCGCCGGCCTGCTCTTCATCGCCGAGCGCACGGTGGAGACCCACCTGGCCCGCGTCTACGACAAGCTCGGGGTCCGCTCCAAGGTCGAGCTGGCCAAGCGGGCGTCGGAGCTCGACCTCTGACCCGAAGGAAATCGGTACCGGGTCTACGTACTTTCCACGATGCCCGATCGGGCTCGCTCACTTATCGTCTGCGGCAGCCGGAGAGACAAAGGAGCGGCCATGCGAGCAGGTGTCGGCCACAGCGTGAATCCGACGTCCACGGAGGCGGCCATCGAGGCGACCCGGGCGGCCCTGGCCCAGGCCGGGACCGAGGCCTGCGACCTGGCCCTGATGTTCGCCACGTCCAAGCACGACGCCGCCCAGCTGCGGGACGGGCTGCGGTCCGTCGCCGGGCCGGCGACCCGGATCGCCGGCGGCAACACCATGGGCGTGGTGACCCGGGACTACCTGGGCTACGACGGCTTCGAGGTCGGTGTGGCCGTGCTCGCCGCCGGCCCGGGCGACGACATCGACCTGTTCATAGAGGGCCCGCTGCCCGACAACGAGTTCGAGGTCGGCCTGGCGCTGGGGAAGCAGATCCGGAGCAAGGAGTACCGGGGCGATCCCAGCCTCTTCCTCATGTACGACTCGATCAAGGAGATGGCGACCGCGGGCTGGTCGCTCAACCTGGCCACGCCCCTCCTGGAGGGGATGGGCTTCGGGCTCGGCACCTGGCCGGCGATGGCGGGGATCGGGATGTTCGGGGGGATGGAGGGCGACACCGGCCATCAGTGGTTCGACGACCGGATCGAACAGGGCAGCGCCATCGGCCTGGTCCTCTCCGGCGGCCTGCGGATGGACACCGTGATCATGCACGGCTGCCGGCCGGCCAGCGGCTACCACACGGTGACCAAAGTCGACCGGCACGTGGTCCTGGAGATCGACGGCATGCCGGCGGTGGACATGGTGGCCGAGCTCCTCGGGGGTTCCTCCGGCAAGCCCTCGGAGGACTACCCGCTCTACGTCACCTTCGGAATCAACCGGGGCGAGAAGTTCGGGACCTTCAACGAGGAGGAGTACCAGAACCGCCTGGTCATGGCCATCGACGAACAGCGGAGCGGGCTCATGATGTTCGAGAACGACCTGAAGGCCGGGACCGAGATCCAGCTCATGCGCCGCAGCATCGACTTCGGCTACATGGAGGAGAAGGTCAACCAGCTCTACCAGCGGATCGGCGACCGCCAGCCGATCCTGGCCCTGTACGTCGACTGCGCCGGGCGGATCAGCATGTTGAGCGGAACGGACGAGGAGGAGGCGGCCGAGATCCAGCGGACGGTCGGCTCCCGGACACCGCTGCTGGGCATGTACTCGGCCATCGAGATCGCCAAAGTGGCGGGGGAGGTTCAGCCCCTCGACTGGACGGGGGTCCTCTGCATCCTCAGCCAGTAGGCCAACAGGACGGGACGAGTGCACCATCGGGGAGAGACGGAGGGAGCTGCCATGCGAGCAGGTGTCGGCCACAGCGTGAATCCGAAGTCGACGGAGGCGGCCATCGAGGCGACCCGGGCGGCCCTGGCCCAGGCCGGGACCGAGACCTGCGACCTGGCCTTGATGTTCGCCGCCTCCAAGCACGACCCGACCCAGCTGCGGGACGGGCTGCGGTCCGTCGCCGGGCCGGCGACCCGCATCGCCGGCGGCAACGCCATCGGTGTCGTGACCCGGGACTACCTGGGCTACGAGGGCTTCGAAGTCGGCGTCGCCGTGCTCTCCGCCGGCCCCGGTGACGACATCGACCTGTTCATCGAGGGCCCGCTGCCCGACAACGAGTTCGAGGTCGGCCTGGCCCTGGGCAAAGAGATCCGGAGCAAGGAGTACCGGGGCGATCCCAGCATCTTCCTCATGTTCGACGCGGTCAAGGAGAGGGCGACGGCGGGCTACTCGCTCAACATGGCCACGCCCCTCCTGGAGGGCATGGGCTTCGGGCTGGGCACGTGGCCGGCGATGGCGGGGATCGGGATGATGGGGGGGTTCGAAGGCGACATCGGCCACCAGTGGTTCGACGACCGGATCGAGCAGGGCAGTGCCATCGGCCCTCGTGCTCTCCGGCGGCCTGCGGATGGACACCGTGATCATGCACGGCTGCCAGCCGGCCAGCGGCTACCACACCATCACCAAGACCGACGGCGTCACGATCCTGGAGATCGACGGCGTCCGGGCGACCGACAAGGTGGCCGAGTTCCTCGGGGGCTCCTCGGGGACGCCCTCGGACGACTACCCGGTCTTCGTCACCTTGGGGATCAACCGGGGCGACAAGTTCGGGCCCTTCAACGAGGAGGAGTACCAGAACCGCGTGATCCTGGCCATCGACGAGGAGCGGGGCGGGCTCATCACGTTCGAGACCGACCTGAAGACGGGCACCGAGTTCCAGCTCATGCGCCGCACCTTCGACTTCGGCTACATGGAGGAGAAGGTCAACCAGCTCTACGAGCGGATCGGAGACCGCGAGCCGGTCCTGGCCCTGTACGTCGACTGCGGCGCGCGGACCTGCGTCTTCACGGGCAACGAGGAGGAGGAGGCGGCCGAGATCCAGCGGACGGTCGGCTCCCGGACGCCGCTGCTGGGCATGTACTCGGCCACCGAGATCGCCAAGGTGGTGCGGTGAGGTGCAGCCGCTCCACGCCACCGGCGTCCTCTGCATCCTGAGCCAATAGGACGCTTCTGAGCGGAGCGATCGTACCGGCCTACGTACTTTCCACGAGGAGGGAGTGCCATGCGAGCAGGTGTCGGCCACAGCGTGAATCCGACGTCGACGGAGGCGGCCATCGAGGCGACCCGGGCGGCCCTGGCCCAGGCGGGGACCGGGACCTGCGACCTGGCCCTGATGTTCGCCGCCTCCAAGCACGACCCCACCCAGCTGCGGGACGGGCTGCGGTCCGTCACCGGGCCGGCGACGCGCATCGCCGGCGGCAACGCCATGGGCGTGGTGACCCGGGACTACCTGGGCTATGAGGGCTTCGAGGTCGGCGTGGCCGTGCTCTCCGCCGGGCCCGGTGACGACATCGACCTGTTCATCGAGGGTCCGCTGCCCGACAACGAGTTCGAGGTCGGCCTGGCCCTGGGCAAGCAGGTCCGGAGCAAGGAGTACCAGGGCGATCCCAGCCTCTTCCTCATGTTCGACGCGATCAAGGAGATGCCGAATCCGAGCTGGTCGCTCAACATGGCCACGCCCCTCTTGGAGGGAATGGGCTTCGGGCTCGGGACGTGGCCGCCGATGGCGGGGATCGGGATGTTCGGGGGGTTGGAGGGCGACACCGGCCACCAGTGGTTCGACGACCGGATCGAGCAGGGCAGCGCCATGGCCCTCGTGCTCTCCGGCGGCCTGCGGATGGACACCGTGATCATGCACGGCTGCAAGCCGGCCAGCGGGTATCACACCATGACCAAAACCGACGGCGTCACGATCCTGGAGATCGACGGCGTGCGGGCGACTCGACAAGGTGGCCGAGCTCCTCGGGGGCTCCTCGGGGAGGCCCTCGGAGGACTCCCCGTTCTTCGTCACCTTCGGGATCAACCGGGGCGAGAAGTTCGGGACCTTCAACGAGGAGGAGTACCAGAACCGCGCGATCCAGGCCATCGACGAGGAGCGGGGCGGGCTCATCACCTTCGAGAACGACCTGAAGGCGGGCACCGAGGTCCAGCTCATGCGCCGCACCTTCGATTTCGACTACATGGAAGAGAGGTCAACCAGCTCTACGAGCGGATCGGCGACCGCGAGCCGATCCTGGCCCTGTACGTCGACTGTGGCGGGCGCACAAGCATGTGGATGGGCACCGAGGAGGAGGAGGCGGCCGAGATCCAGCGGACGGTCGGTTCCCGGATGCCGCTGCTGGGCATGTACTCGGCCACCGAGATCGCCAAGCTGGGCGGTGAGGTGCAGCCGATGCACTGGACCGGCGTCCTCGGCATCCTGAGTCAATAGGACGCGGCCACCATCGGGGAGAGACGGGAGGGGCTGCGATGCGAGCAGGTGTGGGCCACAGCGTGAATCCGACGTCGACGGAGGCGGCCGTCGAGGCGACCCGGGCGGCCCTGGCCCAGGCCGGGACCGAGACCTGCGACCTGGCCCTGATGTTCGCCACCACCAAGCACAACCCGGCCCAGCTGCGGGACGGGTTGCGGTCCGTCGCCGGGCCGGAGACCCGCATCGCCGGCGGCAACGCCATGGGGGTCGTGACCCGGGACTACCTGGGCTACGACGGCTTCGAGGTCGGTGTGGCCGTCCTCTCCGCCGGGCCCGGCGACGACATCGACCTGTTCCTCGAGGGCCCGCTCCCCGATAACGAGTTCGAGGTCGGCCTGGCGCTGGGCCAGCAGATCCGGAGCAAGGAGTACCGGGGCGATCCGAGCCTCTTCCTCATGTTCGACGCCATCAAAGAGATGGCGACGGCGGGCTACTCGCTCAACATGGCCACGCCCCTCCTGGAGGGCATGGGCTTCGGGCTGGGCACGTGGCCGGCGATGGCGGGGATCGGGATGGCCGGCGGGTGGGAAGGCGACACCGGCCACCAGTGGTTCGACGACCGGATCGAGCAGGGCAGTGCCGTGGCCCTCGTGCTCTCCGGCGGCCTGCGGATGGACACGGTGATCATGCACGGCTGCAAGCCGACCAGCGGGTACCACACCGTGACCAAGGTCGATGGCGCCACGGTCCTGGAGATCGACGGCGTGCGGGCGACTCGACAAGGTGGCCGAGCTCCTCGGGGGCTCCTCGGGGAAGCCCTCGGAGGACTACCCGCTCTACGTCACGTTCGGGATCAACCGGGGCGAGAAGTTCGGGCCCTTCAACGAGGAGGAGTACCAGAACCGCGTCGTCTTGGCCTTCGACGAGGAGCGGGGCGGGCTCATGATGTTCGAGAACGACCTGAAGACGGGCACCGAGTTCCAGCTCATGCGCCGCAGCTTCGACTTCGACTACATGGAGGAGAAGGTCAACCAGCTCTACGAGCGGATCGGCGACCGCGAACCGGTCCTGGCCCTGTACGTCGACTGCCGCGCGCGGACCAGCATGCTCATGGGCACCGACGAGGAGGAGGCGGCCGAGATCCAGCGGACGGTCGGCTCCCGGACGCCGTTGCTGGGCATGTACTCGGCCACCGAGATCGCCAAGCTGGGCGGTGAGGTGCAGCCCATGCACTGGACCGGCGTCCTCGGCATCCTGAGCCAATAAGACGGGCCCCATCGGGGAGAGACGGGAGGGGCTGCCATGCGAGCAGGTGTGGGCCACAGCGTGAATCCGACGTCGACGGAGGCGGCCATCGAGGCGACCCGGGCGGCCCTGGCCCAGGCCGGGACCGAGACCTGTGACCTGGCCCTGATGTTCGCCACCACCAAGCACAACCCGACCCAGTTGCGGGACGGGTTGCGGTCCGTCGCCGGGCCGGCGACCCGCATCGCCGGCGGCAACGCCATGGGCGTGGTGACCCGGGACTACCTGGGCTACGACGGCTTCGAGGTCGGTGTGGCCGTCGCTCTCCGCCGGGCCCGGCGACGACATCGACCTGTTCCTCGAGGGCCCGCTTCCCGACAACGAGTTCGAGGTCGGTTTGGCGCTGGGCCAGCAGATCCGGAGCAAGGAGTACCGGGGCGATCCCAGCCTCTTCCTCATGTTCGACGCCATCAAAGACATGGCTATGGCGGGCTGGTCGCTCAACATGGCCACGCCCCTCCTGGAGGGCATGGGCTTCGGGCTGGGCACGTGGCCGGCGATGGCGGGGATCGGGATGGCCGGCGGGTGGGAAGGCGACACCGGCCACCAGTGGTTCGACGACCGGATCGAGCAGGGCAGTGCCGTGGCCGTCGTGCTCTCCGGCGGCTTGCGGATGGACACGGTGATCATGCACGGCTGCAGGCCGACCAGCGGGTACCACACCGTGACCAAGGTCGATGGCGCCACGGTCCTGGAGATCGACGGCGTGCGGGCTACTGACAAGGTGGCCGAGCTCCTCGGGGGCTCCTCGGGGAAGCCCTCGGAGGACTACCCGCTCTACGTCACGTTCGGGATCAACCGGGGCGAGAAGTTCGGGCCCTTCAAGGAGGAGGAGTACCAGAACCGCGTCGTCTTGGCGTTCGACGAGGAGCGGGGCGGGCTCATGATGTTCGAGAACGACCTGAAGACGGGCACCGAGTTCCAGCTCATGCGCCGCAGCTTCGACTTCGACTACATGGAGGAGAAGGTCAACCAGCTCTACGAGCGGATCGGCGACCGCGAACCGATCCTGGCCTTGTACGTCGACTGCCGCGGGCGGACCAGCATGCTCATGGGCACCGACGAGGAGGAGGCGGCCGAGATCCAGCGGACGGTCGGCTCCCGGATGCCGTTGCTGGGCATGTACTCGGCCACCGAGATCGCCAAGCTGGGCGGTGAGGTGCAGCCCATGCACTGGACCGGCGTCCTCTGCATCCTGAGCCAGTAGCTCACACCGACCGGGACCGTCAGCTCGGGGCCGTTGTTGCGGACCGAGTTCACCTGCATGCTGACGGGCCGGAGTTGGAGCAGTCGTCGGGCGCCGGGACGAGCAACGAGCTCAGCAGGCCCAGGTCATCCTCGGTCCGGTCGAGCCAGACCTCCCAGTGCTCGGGCGGGAGGAAGACCGGCATCCGGTCATGCAGCCGCCTCACGGTCTGGTTGGCCGCGGTGGTGATGATGGCGCAGGTCCGGAGGACGGTCTCCTGGTCGACGCCGGGTCGACCACAGGCCGGCCATGGCCAGGACGCCGCCATCGGCGGGGGCGATGAACCACGGCTGCTTCCGCCCGTCCCGCTTCTCCCATTCGTAGAAGCCGTCGGCGGGCAACAGGCAGCGGCGGCGGGCGAACGAATCCCGGAACAGCGGACGCTCCACCAGGGTCTCGGCCCGGGCATTGATGGGACGCACACCCCGCGGCGGGTCGCCGGCACCGGGCGGGACGAGACCCCAGCGGAAGCAGCCCAGTCGACGCCGGCGCTCGTGTTCGGCGACGGCGTAGACGGGATCCGTCGGCGCCACGTTCCAGCTCGGCGGCAACGGCTCCGTGACCACCTCATCGACCTGGAACCACTCGGCCAGGTGATCGACAGGCTGAGCGGAAACGTACCGACCGCACATGACGGGAGACCGTAACGGCCGAGGGTCAGTCGGGGCGGCCCAGAGAGCGGACGGCGAGGGTCAGGAACACGGCGGCGAAGGCGATGACCACCGCCACCTCGGCCACCACCGGCAGTGTCCATCCGAACACCTCCACGCCCACCGGGAAGCGCTCCAGCGCCTCGGGGGGCACGTCCTGGGCCGAGAACACCGCCCGGCGCAGCGGATCGACGGCGTAGGTGAGCGGGTCGAGCCGGGTGAGGGCCACCAGCCAGCCGGGGAGATCGCCCAGCGGGAAGAGAGCGCCGGAGAGGAACAGCATCGGCAGCATGAAGAACTGCATGACCACCGAGAAGCTCTCCAGCTTCTGCATGCGGCTGGCCACGAACGTGCCGAAGGCGGTCATGGCGAAGGCCATGAGCAGCGACGAGCCGAGCACCCCGAGCACGACGCCGACGGTGAGGCGGACGTGCACCACGGGGGCGAGGACGAGCATCACGCTGCCCTGAAGGGTGGCCACCGTGGCCCCGCCGGCCGCCTTGCCCAGGACCAGGGCGGTCCGGGTGACGGGGGCGACCAGCATCTCCCGCAGGAACCCGAACTCCCGGTCCCAGAGGATCGACACGGCGCTGAACATGGCCGTGGTGACCACCCCCATGGCCACCACCCCGGGGAACACGAACTGCTTGAAGTCGACGCCGCCGGTCGTGCCCACCAGAGGGCCCAGGCCCGCCCCGAGCACGACGAGGAAGAGCACGGGTTGCACGAAGTTGGTGGCGATGCGGACCCGGGCCCGCACGAAGCGCAGCAGCTCCCGCTGCCACACCATGGCTACCGTCCTGCCCTCGTCGGGCAGGTTGAGCGCCATATCAGCCCGCATGTTCAACGCCTCCGGGCCGTGGCGAAACGGCGCAGCAGGGATTGGCCGTCCGGGTTCTCGCGGATCTGGCGGCCGGTGAAGTGGAGGAACACGTCGTCGAGGTCGGGGGTGTGGACCCGGACCCGCTCGACGGTCACGCCGGCGGTGAGGACCAGGGCCCCCACGGCCCGCTCCCCGTCGGCCACCGCCACCACCAGGCCGTTCGCTCCGGGGGACACCCCCGGGCCCCCGGGCACGCGCTCCACCTCGAACCCCGCGGCCCGCAGGCGGGCGGCGGCGGTGGCGTCGTCGGCGGTACGCAGGTGCACGGTGTCCGCCCCCACCGCCGCCTTGAGGGTGGCCGGGGTGTCGAGGGCCACGATGGCGCCGTTGTCGATGATGGCGATCCGGTCGGCGTACTCGGCCTCGTCCATGTAATGGGTGGTGAAGAAGACGGCGGCGCCCTCCTCGTCCCGCAGGCGCAGCACGTCCTCCCACATCCGGGCCCGGGTCTGGGGGTCGAGGCCCACGGTGGGCTCGTCGAGGAAGAGCACGTCGGGGGTGTGGAGCAGCGCCCGGGCGATCTCCAGGCGCCGGGCCATCCCTCCCGAGTAGGTGGAGACGAGGTCGGACCGGCGGCCGGTGAGGTCCACCAGCTCCAGGACCCGGTCGATCCGGGGTCCCACCTGGTCGCGGGGGACGCCGTAGAGGACGGCGTGGAAGCGGAGGTTCTCCTCCGCCGTCAGCTGCTCGTCGAGCGTCTGGTCCTGGAACACGAGACCGATGCTGCGCCGCACCGCCCGAGGCTGACGGGCCACGTCGAAGCCGGCCACCCGAGCCTGGCCGGCGGTCGGACGGGTGAGGGTGCAGAGCATGCGGATGGTGGTGGACTTGCCCGCCCCGTTGGGGCCGAGGAAGGCGAAGACCTCCCGGGGCGCCACCTGGAAGGTGACCGTGCGCACCGCCTCCACCGCGCCGTAGTGCTTGCACAGGGCCAGCACCTCGACGGCCGGCGGCTGTGCTGCTTCCCGGGCGTCCGGGTCCGCCACCCGCAATTCTGTCACTCAGTGACTTTATCAGGACGTATCGGGCTCAGCACTAAACTGAGCGGTCATTCAGTGCGTTGAGGAGGGGATCGTGGCCGGTCTGTGCGAGGGGCGGATCTGCGTGGTGACCGGGGCGGGCCGGGGCATCGGCCGGGAGTACGCCCTGGCCCTGGCAGCCGAGGGCGCGTCCGTGGTGGTCAACGACCTCGGGGGGAGCCGGGACGGCGCCGGCAACGACGCCGGTCCGGCCCAGGCGGTGGTGGACGAGATCACCGCCGCCGGCGGGGCGGCGGTGGCCAACACCGACGACATCTCCACCTGGGACGGGGCCGAGCGGTTCATCAACCAGGCCGTGGAGGTCTTCGGAGGCCTCGACGTGCTGGTCAACAACGCCGGAATCCTCCGGGACCGGATGCTGGTCAACATGAGTGAAGCGGAGTGGGACTCCGTCATCCAGGTGCACCTGAAGGGGACCTTCGCGCCCGCCCGCCACGCCGCCGCCTACTGGCGGAACCGGGCCAAGGCGGGGGAGGGCAACGACGCCCGCATCATCAACACCACCTCGGTGTCGGGCATCTACGGCAACCCGGGCCAGACCAACTACGGGGCGGCCAAGGCCGGCATCGCCGGGTTCACGATCATCGCCGCCCGGGAGCTGGCCCGCTACGGGGTGACGGTCAACGCCATCGCCCCCGGCGCCCTCACCCGCCTCACCGAGGACCTCGGCCTGGCCGAGGAGATGCTGGCCGGCTGGGACCCGAAATGGGTGGCGCCGGTGTGCGTGTGGCTGGCGTCGACGGCTTCCGCGGGGGTCACCGAGCAGGTCTTCGAGGTCTCGGGCCATGGGCTGGCCGTGAGCGAAGGCTGGCACCAGGGCCCGTCGGCCGAGGCGGTGTCCGATCCGCACCAGGTCGACGCCGTCGCCCGCAAGCTCCTGGCCGGCGCCCGGCCCCACGCCACCATGAAGGACCGCTCCTAACCGCGGGCGGCGAGACCGGCGAGGACCTCGGCCAGCTCGCGGGGCCGGGCCAGCATGGGGGAGTGGCCGCCGGGGAGCTCGATGGCGTCGACGCCGAGGCGTTCCTTGGCTACCCGCCGGGCCCAGTCGGCGGCGATCGGCTTGTCGTCGGTGCCCAGGATGTAGCTCGACGCCACGTCGGGCCACCGCTCCAGCGGACACGGTTGGCGGGTGGTGGTCCACACCTGACGGCGCAGGTGGGAGGCGGCCCACCGGGCCACGTCGTCCGGGCAGTCGTGATAGAAGGCGGCCATCGCCGCCTCCGGCTCCCACGATGCCGACCCGTCGTCGTGGACGACCGGCGGTCCGGACCATCCCCGGCCGGAGCTGGGCTTGTCGTCGCGCATCGTCTCGTCCAGGCGCTGGCCGGGTTCGGGCAGCAGGGCACAGAGGAACACGAGTCGGGCCACCGGCCGCCGGGCGGTGACCACCGGGATGGTGATGCCACCCAACGAGTGCCCGACGAGCACGACGTCGTCTCCGGCGCCCTCCAGCGCAGCGGCGACGAGGTCGGCGTTGTCGTCGAGGCCGGCGTCCCAGTCCTCGCAGGGGAGGTCCACGGCTACCGACCGGTGGCCGAGCCGCTCCAGCTCGGGGACGAGCAGATCCCAGCACCAGGCGCCGTGCCACGCGCCGTGCACCAGTCCGAAGGTGGCCATCAACCCAGGTTTTCACACACCCGGTCGGCTCCGGGTAGGAAGATGGCCGTCCACCGCCACACTGAGACGGGACGAGGGCCATGGTCGAAGCCGGCGGTGCCGAGTGGGAGGACCTGCGCAAGGCCGTGGCGCTGCTCACCGCCTGGAACGCCAGCGACGGGGACATGACCGTGCTCGGCCACATCGTCAACAGCTACGCCTCGGAGGCGGACTCCCTGGAAGAGGTCGTCACCGTCCTGGAGGGGCTCCTGGCCGGGGTCGTCTCCCTCAGCGGCGGTCTGCTCCACGAGCTCAGCCGCACGTCGGAGATGACCCCGGCTCAGCTGCTCGAGATCATCGGGCGCCGGACGGCGGAAGAAGGCGGACCGGACCCGGACTTCCGCCTGGACGATTGAACGTCAGGCCCGGAGGAGGCGCTCGAGTCCGGCGAGATCGACCTCGATCGTGGGATGGACGCCGTGCTTGGCTTCGGTGCGGCAGGCGGTGCAGGCCAGCGCCATCCAGGGCGAGTAGCAGGCCGGGCAGCACCAGCGCCAGCACTTCCCGCACTGCTGGGTGAGCAGCGTTTCGTGGCCGCAGTTGGGGTCGGAGTGTTCCAGCGCAACCATCGAGCCACCACCTTCAACGACGTTGCCGACCTCCGCCCTGGGGCGACCATAAAGGAAGGATCCGCGCCGCTGGCGGACATCCGCTCTAGAGCTGAAACTGGTGTGGTTGAAGGGGTTTGTGAGCTAAAAAGAGGCTCGTGTGGAGTCTTCAGTCAGGAACGACGAAGGTGGCCCAGCCCTTCAGATGGGTGCCGCCGGTCTGCCGGTTGACGGCCATCTCCACGTCGACGAGACGCTGCCCTTCCTCCTCTCGCTTGTCCACCACCACCCCCGAATAGGTGAGGACGTCGCCGGGCCAGGCCTGCTCGCGCCACTGGACCTTGAACCGCCGGACGTTGGCCGGCCCGAGCCAGTCGGTGGCCCACGTGGCCAGGACCCCCGCCTGCAGCATGCCCACCGCGAACGGCTTGGCGAACCCGGCCTGCTGGGCGAACTCGGTGTCGTGGTGGATGGGATTCATGTCCCCCGACGCACCCTGGTAGCGGACGAAGTCGGTCACCGTCAGGGGTTTGTCCTCCCAGGCGGGTCCTTCGACACCGACTTCGAGTTCGTTCCACGTCGCGCTCACCGGCGTCACTCCTTCGGGGGGGCCTGGCTGGTCTCGATGACGGTTGAGCGGGACTCCGCCACCACCGCCCCCGACTCGTCCCGGTATTCGGTGACCACCTCGACGAAGGTCATGGTCCCGCCCCGCTTGCCGTCCTTCTCGTAGACCCGGTCGATGCGGGCCTCGGCCGTGAGGACCGTCCCGGCGGCGGGCGGCGGGCCGGGGAAGGTGAACTCCTGCTCGCCGTGAAGGATCCGCTCCCAGTTCAGCTTCGCCTCGCCCCAGGGCGAGCTCTCCGGCCTCTGCCAGAAGGCCGACGAGGCGAGGAAGGTCACGGGCGACACCGCCGCCGGCCCGCCGCCGGCCAGGTAGGCAGGGTGGGAGGACTTGGTGGCCCGGGCGAACTCCCGGACCTTGCCCTCCTCCACCACCACCCGGAAGGGCTGGCCGGTGTTGCCCTCGAGTGACTTGTCCACGCGTTGCTCCCAGGTCAGAAGGCGACCACGGTACCCACCACCGCCGGGCGGCGCGCGCCACGGCCCCGGGGGGGAGGATCCCGGGGCCGTGACAGGGGAGAGGGAAGGGTCAGTCGTTGCGGCCCAGCCAGCGCTCCGAGAGGTATCCGTACATCGTGCCGGTGCTGTCGGTGACCACCGCGGCCGGCGTGTCGGCCGTGGCCTTGGTCAACTCGGCCTGGGTCGCGGTGGCCGTGCTCGTGTCCTCCGTCGGCGTGGCCGAGCCACCCACGGGAGCGGGGGCGTCGTCGGCGAAGGGCTGGAGCGCCTCGGCCGGGTTGCTGCCCACGCCGACCTGGACCATGCGGGCCACCGAGGGCACCGGGCCCTGGGCCGTCTTGCGGTTGACGATCAGGTAGTACCAGCCGGGGGGAGCGGCCACCCCGGTGGGCGGGGCCACCGCCGCCAGGGTGCCGTCGCCGGCGGGGGAGAAGGGCAGCTCGAGGATGCGCTGCTCGGAGTCGATGATGTGCTGGGGGGACGGGGTCTTGATGAGCTGGACGGACTCGATCTCACCGGCCTGGGGCGTTCCCACGGAGAACTGCTCGCCGTAGGCCACGCCGGCGGGAGCGGAGGAGATCGACGGCCGCTCGCCCCGGAACAGGTAGGGCGGGCTCCACACCTCGAAGCTCGAGTCCTTGTCGTTGTTGGCAAAGGGGCCGCCCTGGTCCTGGTTGGGACCGCCGTAGTGGGCGGCGAGGGGAGTGTGGCCGCCGAGGAGCACCCGCATGTCGGGCAGCAGCAGTGCGGAGTTGTGGTAGGTGCGGTCCCGGGTGTGGGATGCCACCTCGGTCCAGGTGCCGGTGGCGGGGTCGTAGAGCTCGGGGACCTTGATGGGGATCTCGGTGCCCGGGTCGACGACCTCGTCCTTGTCGGCGCCGCCCACGGCCAGGACCTTGCCGTCGGGCAGGGCCACGCCGGAGGAGTACCAGCGGCCGTGGTTGAGGTTGCCGGTCAGCTCGTTGGTCACGGACCCGTCGGCGGTGATGTTGGTCAGGGTGGAGAAGGGCGTGGCGGGGATCCACGAGCCGGGGGGCGGGCCGAGGGTGCCGCCGAAGGTGAGCAGGGTCATGGAGTCATAGGGGGCCTTCATGGGCAGGGGGACCACGGCCGCTCCGCTGCGGGCGCCGAGGGGCGACAGGCCGGCGATCTCCCACTCCTTGGTCTGCGGGTCGAAGAACTGCTGGAGGGCGTAGGTGGCCTCGTCGGCGGCCTGGCCGGCCGGGCCCCACATCTGGCCCACGGCGGCGTAGAACACCTTGCCGTTGGGGGCGAGGACGAGGCGGGGCATCTGGGGCAGGCTGTTCTCGGAGGCGAGGCCGGTGTAGTTCTCGGTCCAGGTGTCGGCGGCGGGGTCGTAGGTCTCGGTGCGGCGCACCTGGGACAGCTGGGTGGACTTGATCAGCTTGGTGGTGCCGCCGGTGACGAGCACCTTGCCGTCGGCCAGCTCCACCAGGCCGGGGTACCAGCGGCCGTACTTCATGCGGGCGCCGGGGCTCCAGGCGTTGGTCTTCGGGTCGAAGATGTTCGAGTTGGGCAGGCCCTCGAGCTCGGTCACGCCCACGTCGGCGGGGTCGCCCTCGTTGCGGTCCATGACCGCCGGCTCCATGTACCAGTCGGTGCCGCCCACGGCGATGACCCGGCCGTCGGCCAGGGACACCAGGTCGGCGCAGAACATGTCGCCGTCGTTGGCGGCGGAGTCGTCGGGCGGCGAGGTGGGCTGCTGCTCGGGGACGCCGGCAGCGCCGGCCAGGCTGCCCACCAGGCCGTCACCGGGGCGGCCGGGGACACCCAGGTAGCCGAAGACGTTGTCCTCAGACCTCTGGCCGTCGTTGAGGTTCTCGTTGGTCTGACCGCCGCGGGCCTGGGCCGGCACCGTGAACGTGGGGGTCCCGGAGCGCAGGTCGAGGACCCGGGTCTGGCTGTCCCGGGAGACAGCGGGCAGCTTGCCCAGGGGAACGGGGCCCGGCTCGGCGTTCTCGCTGCCCTCGAGGCCGTTGTAGTAGACGACCCGGCCGTCGGGCAGGACCGCCGCGGCCTGGGCCACGGCCTTGCAGACCACGAAGCCCCCGGGGTCGTTCTCGTCCGAGGGGACGCAGCGAGGAGTGCCGGCGCCGCCCTCTTCGAAGGGCTCGGTCCACTGACCGACGAGGTCGGGCAGGCCGACACCGACCTGCGCCTGGGCCATCGGGCCGGAGACAGTGAGGAGGGTGCCGAGGACGGCGGCGCCCAGGCTGAGACGGCGGAGCTGCATGGTTCCTCCCTGACGGGTACGTGTCATGGCTTCATTGTCCGGGAGCAAAGGGGACGAAACGATGGGCCTGGGGACCGACTTGCGCCCCGCTGGGTGTGCCGGTGCACAACTAGGGTGAGCGGCGTGGACGTGTCGGTGAGAACCCTGGGCGCCGAGCTGCTCGGCGAAGTGCCCGAACTGGCCGACCGGCTGGTGGAGTGGATCCGGTCCGAGTCCGCCTCCTACGGCTTCTCCGCCGCGGTGACCCCCGAGGACCTGCGCCGCTCGTGTGCCGACAACCTGACCGAGATGCTCCGCCGGCTGGCGGGCCAGGAACTGGCCGACGCCGAGGCGCCGGTGGCCACCGGCCGGCGCCGGGCCGAGCAGGGCTTCCCGCTGGCCGAGGTGCTCCACGCCTTCCGGCTGGGCGGCCGGGTGATCTGGGACGAGCTCGTGGACCGCGCCCGCCGGACGGGGCCCGATGCCACCGACGCCCTGGTCGATACCGCCTCCTCGTTGTGGGAGATGATCGACGACTACTCGGTGATGGTGGCCGCCGCCTACCAGGAGCGCATGGCCGAGCTCAGCCGTTTCGACGCCGAGCGTCGCAGCCTGGTGGTGGACGCCGTCCTGGCCGGGCTGGCGGCCGAGAACCCTTCCCTCCCCGAGGCGGCCGCCTCTCTCGGCCTGCCCCTGCACGGGTCCTTCGTGCTCGTCTCCGTCGACCCCGCCGCGGCCGAGCCGGTCGAGCGGGCGGTGGCCGACGAGTTGCGGGGCCGGGGCGGGACCGGCATCTTCCGGCTGCGGACCGGGCGGTATCTCGGAGTCGTGTCCCTCGGCCCGACCGTGACCCTCGATGGGCTGCGGACTGTCCTGGAAGGGGCGGCCATCGCCCGGGTCGGACTGTCGCCGCCGTATCCGGACCTCACCGGAACCCCCGAGGCCCTCCGGCTGGCCGACATCGCCCGGGCCTGCCTGCCGGCGGGCACCAAGGGCGTGGTGGCCTACGAGGACCATCCCGTGCGGGCCCTGCTGGCCAGCGACGCCGACGCCGGCTGGCGGACGGCCCGGGTCGTCCTCGAGCCGGTGCTGGCGCTCGACGCCGAGGCCCGGACCCTGCTGCTCGAGACCCTGCGGGTCTTCTTCGCCGCCGGGGGTTCGGCGGCCGAGGCGGCCAAGACCCTGTTCTGCCACCGCAATACGGTCCGCAACCGGCTCCAGCGCGTGGAGGAACTGACCGGCCGCAGCCTGGAGGACCCCCGGGGCCTGGCCGAGCTGTTCCTGGCCAGCGAAGCGGTGTCGCTCCTCGGCCCCTCCCGCCCTGGTTCCTGAGCTAACGGGCCGGGTCGTCGGTGAGGAAGTCAGTGATCAGCGGGGCCATGGCCTCCGGGCGGGTGAGGAGGAAGAGGTGGCCGCCACCGGGCACCGTCACCAGGCGGGCGCCCGGGATGCGGGAGGCCAGGATGCGGCCGTTGGCCACCGGGACGATCGGGTCGGCGTCGCCGTGGAGGACGAGGGTGGGCTGGCGGAGGCGGTGGAGCCACAGGGCGCTGACGAACCGGCGCAGGGCCAGCACCTGGTAGAGGTAGCCCCGCCCCGATGGTGAGCGGGTGAAGCGGATGTGGCGCTGGCGGGAGAGCATCTCGGGGTCGTCGCAGATGTCGGGTCCGTAGAGGACGGGAGCCACCCGATTCAGGTAGGTGGGCGACCAGTAACGCAGCGGCGTCGCGAGGATGGCCATCACCCGGGGATGGCCGGGGAGCATCAGCCCGCCGGCGGCGGTGGCGCACAGGACCAGGCGCCGGATGCGGTCCGGGTGGCGACGGGCCAGCTCCTGGGCCAGGGCGCCGCCCCACGAGACCCCCAGGGCGTCGGCTTGGGCGACGCCGAGATGGTCGAGGAGGTGCACCAAGATGTCGGCCAGGTTGGCCATGGTGGGCGGATAGGCGGGTACCGAGGACTCGGCCACACCGGGGGCGTCGAAGGCGATGCTGGGATAGGCGCCGAGGGCGGCACGGAACGGCTCCCACAGCTCGATGGCGCCGCCGATGCCGTTGCAGAGCAGCAGAGGGGGCTGCGCGCCGGTGATGTCGCCCACCACGGAGACCCGCAGCCGCACACCGTCGACCTCCACCACCTGGCGGGGCTGGTCCCAACCTGCGACCCGGGCGGCGTCGCCGGGCTCCCCGGGGCCACCCCGGGCCCCGGGCCGGCGCGCCATTGCCGCTAGCTCCGCACGTAGGGGCCGGGAGCGGGGTCGAGCACGGGCAGGCCCCGGCTGCCGAGGCGGGCGGGAGCCTTCTGCTCGGTTCCACCACGGGCACCCAGCCATTCGGACCACTCGACCCACCACGACCCGGTGTATTTGTCGGCGCCGGCCAGGAACGCCTCGGCTCCGCCGGAGGGGTCGTCGGCCGCCCAGTAGCTGGCCTTGGGATTGGTGGGCGGGTTGACGATGGCCTGGATGTGCCCGCTGGAGCTGAGCACGAAGCGGCTCGACCCGCCGAGCATGCCGACGCTGCGGTGGCACGCCTGCCACGGGGTGATGTGGTCGGTGAGGGCGGCCACCACGTAGGCGTCCTGGTCGATCTTGGCCAGGTCGATGGGGGTGCCGAGCACGCTGAGCCCGCCCGGCTCGGCCAGGGGGTTCTCCAGGAACAGGGCGGCGAAGTCGGCGTGGAGGCCGGCCGTCATGTTGGGCATGTCGGCGTTCCAGGCCAGGATGTCGAAGGCGGGCGGGTCGTTGCCCATCAGGTAGTTGTTGACCCAGTAGTTCCACACCAGGTCGTTGGGCCGCATCCAGGCGAACATCCGGCTGAGCTGGCGGCCCTGGAGCAACCCCTTGCGCTTGGTGCCCCGCACGGCCATCGACGCCGACCATTCGGACAGGAACAGCGACGCCATCGTCTCGGCCGAGGTGTCGAGGACGGTGACGAGCAGGCTCAGGTCGTGCATCCGGCGGTCACCGGTGGCGGCCAGATGCCCGGCCAGGGCGGCGGTGGTCACCCCGCCGGCGCAGACGCCCACCAGGTGCACGTCCGGGCTCTTGGTGATGCGGCAGGCCGCGGCGATGGCGTTCTCGGCGGTGGCCACGTAGGTGTCGAGGTTCCAGTCCCGCTGCTCGGCGGTGGGGTTGCGGAAGCTGAGTACGAACACCTGGTGGCCCTGGCTCACGAGAAATTCGACCAGGCTCCGGCCGGGGGACAGGTCGAGGATGTAATGGCGGCTGATCTCGGGCGGGATGACGACGATCGGCCGGGACCACACCTGGGGCGTGGTGGGCTGGTACTGGATCAGCTCGGCCACCTCGTCGCGGAACACGACCGCGCCGGGGCTGACCCCTACCGTCTCGCCCACCACGAAGGGCCGGGAGTCGACCGAGGTGGGCATGGCGCCGTTGTGCAGCACGTCGCCGGCCAGATTGCGGGCGCCGGCCAGCAGGCTTCCCCCCTTGGTGGCGGCCGCCTTGCGCAGCGCGGCCGGGTTACCCACCAGCGTGTTGGTGGGAGCGAGGGCGTCGGCCGCCTGGCCGACCACGAACCGGGCCCGCTCCGCGCTCTTGGGATCGAGACCGAGGCGGCCCACGGTGTCATCGGCGACCCCGGCGGCGGCCAGGTAGCCCTGCATGACCCGGCGGTAGACGGGGTTCTCGGCAAAGGCCTTGTCGGCAAAGCGGCGGTCGCCCTTGGCCGGCGCCCGGCCCGACGTGCCCCGCACCACCCCGACCAGTTCCCCGCCGAGGCGGGCCCCGGCCTTGGCCACCCGCAGGGGATGGCGCAGGCCGTGTTCCGCGAGACGGGCGGCGGCGGCCACCTGGGGCCGGCCCAGAGGTACCAGGGGCACCGCCCCGAGCATGGTCGATTCGCTCGACTGATCGGCGGGCGTGGGGACGTCCGGCTGGCTCACGGTGTCGCTGCCTCCTGCGGGATCGATGCGGTCGCCGTCTGATCATGACGGCGCCGTCTGATCATGACGGATCGGGACCGGACGGCGGGAGGGGCTGGTGGACGAGAATGTCGCCCCTTCTTTGTGCTCCCGCACAAGAAGTGTGCCCGGGCACAGCCCCGCACGGCCAAGTGCTGCCCCCGGGCCCATCGACGGGGGGAGCCCCGCCGGGGGAGCATGGCGCCAGCATCGCCCGAGGGAGGCAGTCATGACCACGACGGTCGTCCAGCCCGAGCACACCGACTTCTACGCCCTGCTCGACCTGCTGGCCAAGGAGGACCGGGAGCTCCTCGACCGGGTCCGGGAGTTCATGACCACCGAGGTGGCCCCCATCATCAACTCGATGTGGACCCGGGAGCAGTTCCCCCACCACCTCATCCCCGGCATCGGGGCGCTCGGCATCGGCGGCCTGGCCTACTCCGGCTACGGCTGCCCCGGGCGGGGCTACCTCGTGGAGGGGGCGGTGATGATGGAGATGGCCTCGACCGACAGCTCCATCGCCACCTTCCACGGCGTGCACTCCGGGCTGGCCATGGGCTCGATCTACGCCTGCGGCTCCGAGGAGCAGAAGCAGCGCTGGCTGCCGGCCATGGCCCGCTACGAACAGATCGGCGCCTTCGCCCTCACCGAGCCGGACGTCGGCTCCGGTGCCGCCCGGGGCCTCAAGACCACCGCCCGGCGCGACGGGGACACCTGGGTGCTCAACGGCGAGAAGAAGTGGATCGGCAACGCCACCTTCGCCGACCTGACCGTGGTCTGGGCGGTGGACGAGGCCGACCGCCAGGTCAAGGGCTTCGTGGTGGAGGGGGGCAGCCCCGGGTTCGAGGCGGTCAAGATCTCCGACAAGATCGCCCTGCGGGTCGTCCAGAACGCCCACATCACCCTGACCGACTGCCGGGTGGCGGAGACGAACCGGCTCCAGGCGGCCAACTCCTTCGCCGACACCGCCCAGGTCCTGCGCCGCACCCGCCTCGGGGTGGCCTGGGAGGCGGTCGGCTGCGCCAAGGGGGCCTACGACATCGCCCTGGCCTACGCCAAGGAGCGGGAGCAGTTCGGCCGGCCCATCGGCGGGTTCCAGCTTGTCCAGGACATGCTGGTGCGCATGCTGGGCCACATCACCGCCTCCCAGTGCATGGTGTTCCGCCTCGGCATGCTGGCCGACGCCGGGGTCCTCACCGAGGAGCAGGCGTCGCTGGCCAAGGCCTACACCACCGTGGCCATGCGGGAGTCGGTGGGCCTGGCCCGGGAGCTCATGGGCGGCAACGGGATCCTCCTTGACCACCACGTGGGCCGGTTCGTGGCCGACGCCGAGGCCATCTACTCCTACGAGGGCACCCGGGAGATCAACACGCTCGTCGTCGGCCGGGCCATCACCGGCCTGTCGGCCTTCGTCTAGCGGCCGCGCCAGGGGGGAGCGAAGAGACATGGACGACTTCATCGAGATGATGGTCGAGATCCCCAAGGGGAGCCGCAACAAGTACGAGTACGACCACGACCGCCACGTGATCCGCCTCGACCGGCGGCTGTTCTCGGCCACCGTGTATCCCGCCGACTACGGGTTCGTGCCCGACACCCTGGGGGAGGACGGCGACCCGCTCGACGCCCTCGTGCTGCTCGACGACCCCACCTTCCCCGGGTGCCTGGTACGGGCCCGGCCCGTCGGGGTGTTCTGGATGTCGGATGAGAAGGGGCCCGACGCCAAGATCATCTGCGTACCCGTGGACGACGCCCGCTCGTCCTCCGGGGTGCACTGACCTGGCCGACCTCCCCCAGCACCTCCTCGACGAGATCGCCCACTTCTTCGAGGTCTACAAGATGCTCGAGCCCGGCAAGGAGTCCTCCACTCGGGGCTACGAGGGCCGGGAGGCGGCGTGGGCCGAGATCGAGGCGGCTCGCACCCGGTACAAGCCATGAACTTCGGCGTCTACATCTTCCCCACCGACTACTCCATCAACGTGGTGGAGCTGGGCCGGGCCGTGGAGGAGCGGGGCTTCGACTCCTTGTGGGTGCCCGAGCACACCCACATCCCCACCAGCCGGCGCAGTCCGTGGCCCGGCGGGGCCGACCTGCCCCGGGAGTACAGCCACATCCTCGACCCATTCGTGGCCCTGGCCGCGGTGGCCGCCGCCACCTCCCGCCTGCTGCTGGGGACGGGCGTCTGCCTGGTGGTGGAGCGCGACCCCATCGTCACGGCCAAGGAGGTGGCCACCCTCGACCTCGTCTCCGGCGGCCGGTTCCTCTTCGGCGTCGGCGGCGGCTGGAACCGGGAGGAGATGGAGAACCACGGCACCGACCCCCGCACCCGGTTCCGGCTCATGCGGGAGCGGATCCTGGCCATGAAGGCCATCTGGACCGAGGAGCAGGCGGAGTTCCACGGCGACTTCGTCGACTTCGAGCCCCTGTGGTCGTGGCCGAAGCCGGTGCAGCAGCCCCACCCGCCCGTCCTCGTCGGCGGCAACGGGCCCGGGGTGATCGACCGGGTGCTGGAGTACGGCGACGGTTGGATGCCCAATCCCAGCCGGCACCGGGTGCGCGAGGGCATGGCGGAGCTGGCCCGCCGGGCTGAGGACGGCGGCCGGGATCCCATCCCCGTCAACATCTTCGGTCCCCGCCCCGAACCCCAGACCATCGAGGACTACCGGGCCATGGGGGTGGCGCGCTGCCTGCTCGTCGTCCCACCCGGGCCCGCCGACGAGGCCCTCCCGGTGCTCGACGCCTACGCCGACCTGGCGGCCAAATTCGCCTAGGGCGTGCTCCTGGGGCGTCAGGGGCTCGGGACCCCGTTGCCGTTGAGGCCCCGGCCGGCGAGCAGCTCGTCCATGCTCACGCCGCCACCCCATTCGGAAACGGGGGTGGATCGTCCGACCTGGGCGATCTGGACCAGGACACCGTTCGCCACCTTGGGGTGGACGAAGACCTCGAGCCAGTTGGGATCGTCCAGGTAGACACCGGTGGTGGGCACGCCATGGCGCTCGAGGACGGCCAGGGCGGCGTGGATGTCGGGGACCTTGAAGGTGACGTGGTGAAGGCCCTCACCCCGGCCGGCGAAGAACTTGTCGAAGAACGTCGAGCCCGTCAGCGGCTCCATGAGCTCGATCCGCGACCCGTCGGGATATCGGAGCTGGAGGGCCCGGTAGCCGACGCGGGTGTTGTCGTCACCGGCCAGGAACTCGCCGCCCAGGATGTCCTGGTAGAGCGGGAGGAGGTCCCGGAGGCGCCGGGCCGCGATGGCGGCGTGGTCGAAGACGGCCGCGCAGGACTCGAGCAGGGGATCGTTCATCCTCCGAGCATTGCCCCTGCCGCCGAGCCTGGGCCACTCGGTGCCGGGCCCGGGGGGTGGTGCGTGCCATGCTCCCCGGATGGCCACCCCCGCCACCCCCCAGAGGCCGCTCCCGCCCGTGGAAGAGGTCCGCCCGGGCCTGTGGAGCATCCCCGTCCCCATCCCCAACAACCCGCTCCGCTACGTGTTCGTCTATGCCTTCGAGAGCGACACAGGCACCTTTCTGGTCGACGCGGGCTGGAACACCGACGAATCCTGGTCCACGCTGTGCGCCGGCCTCCGCCAGGCCGGCACCGACATCACCTCGGTGCGGGGCGTGCTCGTCACCCACATCCATCCCGACCACTACGGGCTGGCCGGACGGGTGCGGGAGGCGTCCGGGGCGTGGGTGGCGCTCCACCCGGAGGACGCGGCCCTGGTCCAGGACCGCTATGGGGACCCGGACGACCTCCTCAAGCGGGTGGCGGTGAACTTGCGGTGGATGGGTGCTCCGGACGACGAGATCGAGACGCTGAGCCACGCCTCCATGCCGGTGAAGATGTTCGTGACCACGACGAAGCCGGACATCCTCACGGAGGACGGGGACAAGCCGGAGGTGCCGGGCTGGGACCTGACCGCCATCTGGACTCCCGGGCACTCGCCCGGCCACCTGTGCTTCTACGAGGACCGCTACCGCCTCATGCTCTCCGGCGACCATGTCCTGCCCCGCATCACCCCCAACATTCCCTTCCACCCCCAGGCGGGGGACGACCCGCTGGGCGCCTACCTGCGGTCGCTGGATCGCCTGGTCCCCTATGGAACGGACGAGGTCCTCCCGGCGCACGAGCACCGCTTCGTGGGCCTCCAGGCCCGCCTGGCCGAGCTGTCCGACCACCATGAGCACCGCTTCGGCGAGGTGGCCGCCGCCCTGGCCGACGGGCTCACCACCGCCTGGCAGGTGGCGGGACGGATGGACTGGTCCCGGCCGTGGTCCTCCATCACCGGCTTCATGCGCCGGGCGGCGGTGGCCGAGGCCATGGCCCACCTGCGGGCCCTGGAGCGCCGGGGCATCATCCGGTGCCTCGAGCAGGACGGCGAGCCGGCCCGGTTCGAACTGGTGGCCTGAGATGAGCGAGGCGAGCGCCGAGCCCAGGGTCGTCACCGAGCGCCGGGGCGACGCGCTCCTGGTCGGCATCAACCGGCCGGACAAGCGCAACGCCCTGGACAAGGCCACCACCGAAGAGCTGGGCCGGGTCCTGGTCGAGGCGGCCGCCGAGCCCTGCATCCTCGTCGTCCACTCCACCACTCCGGGCATGTTCGTGGCCGGCGCCGACATCGCCGAGCTGGCCGCCCGCGACGCCGACGACGCCTTCGGGGCGATCAACGCCGACCTCTTCGAGCGCCTGGAAGCCCACCGCTGGCCCACCATCGCCGTGGTCGACGGACCCGCCCTCGGCGGCGGCTGCGAGCTGGCCATGGCCTGCGACCTGCGGGTGGCCTCCACCCGGGCCCGCTTCGCCCAGCCCGAGCTGGCGCTCGGCATCATGGCCGGCGCCGGCGGTAACTGGCGCCTGGCCCAGCTGGTGGGCCTGGGGATGGCTCGGCGCATGCTCTACACCGGGCTCACCCTCGACGCCTCCGCCGCCCTCGACGCCGGCCTGGTCGACGCCGTCCACGAACCCGACGCCGTCCTCGACGCCGCCCTGGAGACGGCGGCCGAGATCGCCAAGCGCTCGTGGCGGGCTCTCGAGCTCACCAAGCTCGCCCTCCGGCTCCACCGCCCCGCCACCACCACCTTCGACGTCGCCGCCCAGGCCCTCCTGTTCGAGAGCGACGACAAACGCCAGCGCATGCAAGCCTTCCTCGACCGCCGCCGCCCCTGACCCCGCCCGCCCCCGTCTCGCGTTAACGAAACCGACCTGTGCGGTGGGTTTGGCTAACGCGAGACGGGGTGGGGGAGGCGCCGGCTGCGTCTCGCGTTAACGAAACCGACCTGTGCGGTGGGTTTGGCTAACGCGAGACGGGGTGGGGGAGGCGCCGCGACCGGGCTCAGCCGGTGGCGTGCTCCCGGGCGAGGGCGAGCAGGTCGGCCTCGGCGGCGTCGAT
Source organism: uncultured Actinomycetes bacterium (assembly GCA_963789165.1). Taxonomy (GTDB): domain Bacteria; phylum Actinomycetota; class Acidimicrobiia; order IMCC26256; family BP-133; genus CAWBJP01. The sequence continues at coordinate 118,446 of CAWBJP010000004.1, read as the reverse complement.
GGCGCCCAGCGCCCGATCGGCGAAGCGTTGGTGGCGGCCGAGATCTCGGCTGGAGGCGGTCAGCAGCCGGGGCAGGTCAGCCCAGCCCCCTTTGACGGTCCGCCGTCGGAGCAGCGCCATCGGGTCGGACAGCGACTCGAGCATCCCCGCCGGCAACGACAGGCCCGCTCGACCCACGGCGCTGGCCACATCGTCCACCTTCACTGCCCGCTTTTGACTCTGCGCCGCCCGCGCCGCCTCTCCCAGCACCCGGTGGGCCGTCCGCCGATCACACACACCCGCCACCACCATCTCGTCGGCCAGGTCGCCCAGTACCAGGCCCAGCTCGCCGGCGCCGGCCGCCAAAGCGCGCTTGTCGACGGACAACGTCGCGATCACGCCCGCCAGGAGTCGCGTGCACGCCGTGAACATCGCCAGCGCCCGGCGCACCTCGCCTGGCGCCAGCAGGAAGTGGTCCGTGCGGGCCGTGGGCGTCCGCAGCCCCGAGAGCACCGCGGCCAGTGCGCCGGCGACGGTTCCGGCCCCTTGGCGGACCACGGCCAGCGCGTAGGGGTTCTTCTTCTGGGGCATGAGCGCGCTCACCCGGCAGTAGCCGTCGTCCAGCTCCACGAACCCGTAGGCGGGCGACGCCCAGATCTCCAGATCGGCCGCCACCTGACCCGCCTCGGTGGCGGCCGAGGCCAGCACGGCCAGCAGCTCCACCAGGCCGTCGGTCTGCCACATAGCGTCCCGGGCGTGCTCCACAATGCCGTCGAAGCCGAGCAGCTCCGCCAGCCGGACCCGGCTGACGGGCACCGAGCTGCCGGTGGTGCCACCGGCCCCGGCCGGACTGCGGTTCACCCACCGGTAGGCCTCCTCCAGGCGCCCGAGGTGACGCAGGACGGGCTGGAGGTGGCCGGCCAGGACGTAGCCCAGCGTGGTCGGCTGGGCCGGCTGCAGGTAGGTGAAGTCGCTCATGAGGCTGTCCCGGTGGCGCCGGGCCTGGCCCAGGTACGCACCGGCCAGGGTGAGGAGGGCGCCGTGGGCGTCGAGGACACCCCGGCGCAGAGCGAGACGTAGTGCCACCCGGGCCGCCTCCCGCCGAGGCCGCCCCACTCCCAGCCACCCCGCCGCCGGCCCGGCCAGCTCTTCCGCGACCCGCTCCCTCGAGTTCCAGGGGTCGCCGAAGGCGGCGTCGTAGGGGAACTTCTCGGCCGGCATGGCCGCCATCTCCACCAGGGCGCCGAGCAGGCGGACGCCCTCAGCCGCAGGCAGGAGGCCGGCCTCGACGAGGGCGACGGCATGGGCGATGTCGGCCAGCGCGAATCCGTCATGGAGCGAAGGCGCCTCCGCCATCTCCAGCGCGAACCCTGCCTCCACCAGCTCCGTCGCCGGCCCCGTCCCCAGTCGACCGCCCAGACCCAGATACCCGGGCAATTCCTGGTCGGTCACGGCTGCCCCGGTTCGTCCCGCACCGGGGATTCCTCGAGGGCGGCGAGGATCTCGTCGACCACGTCGGGGGCCTGGTCCACGGCCGCGGTCGGGTCGCAGAGAGCGTCGAGCTCGGCAGGTGAGAGGTGCTTGGTCACGTCGGGCGAGGCGGCCAGCGCCTCCCGCAGGGACAGGCCCTGTTCCACCCCGGCCATGGAGGCGTCATAGACGATGAGGTGGGCCGACTGCTTGCCCACGTGCTCGGAGAGCGCCTGCATGACCCGTTCCGACAGCACGTAGCCACCCCGCGCCGCCAGGTTGGCGGCCATGGCCGCCGGGTCGACCACCAGCCCCTCGACCACGGCCCGGCCCAGGGCCAGGGAGGCGCCCGTCAACCGGCACAGGTCGGGGAAGGCAGCCCACTCGGCTTTCCAGGCCCGGCCGTCCCGCTCGTGTTCCACCACCATCGACTCCAGCAGCACCCCGGCCTCGGCCCGGGCCAGACGGGCCAGGGTGACGAGGTGCTCGGCGCGCTCCGGGTTCCGCTTGTGGGGCATGGTGATGCTGCCCACGGCCCCCGGGGTGAGGGGCTCGGCCACTTCGCCCACCTCCGGGCGCTGGAGCTGGAGGACCTCGTTGCCGATCTTGCCCAGGGTCTGGGTGACCATGGCCAGGACGGCGCCGAACTCGGCCAGCCGGTCGCGGGCCGAGATCCACGGGCCCTCCGGAAGCCCGAGCCCCATCAGAGCGCAGAACCGTTCCTGCAGCGGGCGGCGCCGGTCACCCCACAGCGACCCGGTGCCCGCCGCGCCGCCCAACTGGCCCACCAGGCAACGTTCCCGGCCCTGACGGAGCCGTTCCCGGTGCCGGTGGATCTCGGCCGCCCACACGGCCGCCTTGTAGCCGAAGGTGACGGGCAGACCGGGCTGGCCGTGGGTGCGGGCGGCCATGGGTGTGGTCCGGTGTTCGACGGCCAGGCCCACCAGGGCGTCCTCGATGGCCCGGAGGTCCCGCTCCACGATCCCGCCCATGTCCCGGGCCACCAGGGCGCACCACGTGTCACTGACGTCCTGCACGGTGGCGCCGTAGCAGAACCACTCGCCGGCTTCGGGCGAGAGAATCCGCTGCATGCCTCGGATGAGGCCCAAGGTGGAGTGGGACGTGGCCCGGGTCTCGGCCACCACGAAGTCGAGATCGAGCCGGTCGACCCGGGCCTGCCCGACGATCTCCTCGGCGGCGGAAGCGGGGATGAGCCCCACCTCGCCCTGGGCCCGGGCCAGGGCGGCCAGGATGTCGAGCCAGGCCTGGAGCCGGGGTTCGTCGGAGAGCAACGCCTCGACCTCGGCCGTGCCCCACAGGTGGGCGTAGACGGCGGAACCCCGCATGGCCGTTGAAATTAGACGACTGCAGGCCTCACCCCACGGGCCGGGACAACCGGCCCCGGCCCGTGGGGCACGACGTCAGCGCAGGCCGAAGCGCCGGGAACAGGCCGGCCACTGGCCCCAGCCGCTCCGCGCCTGGAGCTTCTGGGCCGCTTCGTCCTGGACCTGAGGCGGCGCCTGGTGGGGGTAACCCGGGTAGCCCAGCCCGTTCCAGGTGGACAGCAGGAACTGGTAGGCGCCGTAGTAGCCGTTGCCGGTGTTGATGTCGTAGCGACCGCCGGACTCGCACTGGCGCAGTTGGGCCCAGACGTCACCGTTGACGGGAGCGGGTGCGGGTGCAGGTCGCGGTGCCACCCGGCGATAGTGCCGGGTGGTCCGGCGCCGGGCGGGACGCCGAGCGGTCCTGACGGCGCTGGGGGGGTGGTACGAGCTAGCGCCGCCGGCGGGAGCTCGGCGGGAGATGGCGTGGGCCGGTTCGGCCAGCACGTCACCGATCAGGAGCGTGCCTGTCATGAGCATTGCGCCCACGAGCAGGAGGAACGATCGAAAGGGGTTGCGCATCTTGCGCCTCCTTGAAGTCACGATTCTTTGGGTCCCCGCCAGAGCGCGGCTCTGGTGGGGTGCAAAGCCGGAGGGCTTCAGGTGTGGGCAGGTGCGGGCAACCGTCCATGCGCATTCAGCTCGTGAGTCAAACAACTGGGGATTGTCCGAAACGAGGTGCAGACGAGAGCCCGGTGGTGGGTCGATAGGCCTTCTCCTTTCTCGCCGGCGCGGCAGCGCCAGAGCGGTAGGACGGGGGGATGTCCGCACTCATCGGCGCGGCTGCGCCAGAGGTTGAATGACGCGGTGCCGATAAGACTGCTTGAGTTCGCGGGACCGATGTCGAATTCTGGACCGGCGGGTGGGCGAACTGTCCCGGAGTCGGCGCTATTAGCCTGTGACCCGTCGAGGAGGCGAATCATGGGTCTTGAATGGGTGCGGGAGAACGGTCCGCAGTGGGACGCCGACAAGGCCCGCATCGTCGGTGGGGTTCCGAAGGGAATCTTCGAAATGCCCGCCTATGAGGCCGGCGAGCGCCTGCCCGGTGACTGGTGGCGGGTGGAGGACGGCGGGACCGTGGTGGCCTACGGCTGGATGGACACGGCCTGGGGTGACGCCGAGATGCTCCTCGCCGTCGATCCCGAACACCACGGCCACGGCGTGGGCACCTTCGTGCTCGACCAGCTGGAACAAGAAGCGGCCGCCCGGGGCATCAACTACCTCTACAACGTGGTCCGCCCCACCCACCCCGACCACGACCGCGTGACGGCCTGGCTCGAGAGCCGCCGCTTCGAGGGGTCGTCCGACGGGATCCTGCGGCGGCGGGCCCGGGCTGCGACCTCCACCTAGTTAGTCTGCCGGGCGTGTCGCTGACCCCTGAGGAAGCCGCCCAGGTCTTCGTCGATCCCGCCGCCTACGCCGACGAGGCCCGATTCCACGAGGCGTGTGCCCTGCTGCGACGGGAATCGGCGCTGCCGATGGTGGAGCATCCCCAGTTCCTCCCCTTCCGGGCCGTCGTCCGCCACGCCGATGTGATGGAGGTCGAGACCCACCCGGACGTGTTCCAGAACGGCCCGCGGCCCATCGTCGCCACCCACGAGGACGAGGCCTTCCGCCAGCTGCATGGCGACGTGCTCAAGACGCTCATCCACATGGACGACCCCGATCACCGCCTGCACCGGGCCGTCACCGCCGACTGGTTCCAGCCCCGCAGCCTGGGCCGGTACGACGCCCGCTTCGCCGAGATGGCCCGCCAGGCGATCGACGCGATGGCGGCCCGTGGTGGCGAGTGCGACTTTGCCCGGGACGTGGCCATGCAGTTCCCCCTCAACGGGATCCTGGCCATCCTGGGCCTGCCCCAGAGCGACTACCCCCGCATGCTCCGCCTCACCCAGGAGCTCTTCGGCAACGCCGACCCCGAGGTCCGCCGGGGCGTCGACCTGATCGACCTGATCAACGTGCTGGGCGACTTCTTCGCCTACTTCTACGCCCTCACCGCCGAGCGTCGGGCCAATCCGGGCGAGGACCTGGCCTCGGTGATCGCCAACGCCACCATCGACGGCAAGCCGATGGCGGACATGGAGACGATCTCGTACTACATCATCGCCGCCACCGCCGGCCACGACACGACGTCGTCCTCCATCGCCGGCGGGCTCCAGGCCCTGCTCGAGCACCCTGAGCAGCTGGCGCGGCTCCAGGACGACATGGCGCTGCTGCCCACAGCCGTGGATGAGATGATCCGTTGGGTCACGCCGGTCAAGCACTTCATGCGCAACGCCACCGCCGACTACGAGCTGGCCGGGGTCAAGATCCGGCCCGGGGACGCGCTCCTGCTGTCGTACCCGTCGGCCAACCGGGACGAGGCCGTCTTCGACGACCCGTTCTCCTTCGACGTGGGCCGCTCCCCCAACCGGCACATGGCTTTCGGCTTCGGCGTCCACTTCTGCCTGGGCGCCCAGTTCGCCCGCATGGAGATGCGGGCGCTGTTCCGGGAGCTGCTGCCCCGCCTGGAGCACATCGAGCTGGCCGGCGAGCCCGAGCTGACCCACACCCTGTTCGTCGGCGGCCTCAAGCACCTGCCGATCCGCTACCGGCTGCGGCCGGCGGAGTGACCGGCCTGGAGCAGGTGGCTGTGTTCGCCGCCGGCCTGGCGGCGGGAGCGATCAACGCCGTGGTCGGCTCCGGAACCCTGATCACCTTCCCGGTGCTCCTGGCCGTCGGCTTTCCGCCGGTGGTGGCCAACGTGTCCAACACCGTGGGTCTGGCCCCGGGCTCGGCGTCGGCCGCCTACGGCTACCGCCGGGAGCTGACCGGCCAGGGCGCCCGGCTCGTCCGCCTCGGCTTGGCCTCGCTCAGCGGCGGGATCACCGGCGCCGTGCTGCTCCTCGTGTTGCCCGACAAGGCCTTCAAGGCCATTGTCCCCGCCCTCATCGCCCTGGCCTGCGTGCTGGTGGTCGCCCAGCCCTCGCTCGTCCGCCGCCTCCGGCGCGACGAGGGCACCGCCCGCCGTCACGGTGGACCGTGGCTGCTCGCCGCCGTCTACGGGGCCGGCATCTACGGGGGCTACTTCGGCGCCGCCCAGGGCGTGCTGCTCATCGCCATCCTCGGCCTCGCCCTCACCGAGAACCTCCAGCGGATCAACGCGGCCAAGAACGTCCTCGCCGGCCTGGTCAACACGGTGGCGGCGCTGGTCTTCCTCTTCTCGGCCGAGATCGCCTGGGAGCCGGCGATCATCATCGCCGTCGCCTCCGTCCTCGGCGGCCAGATCGGCGCCCACGTCGGCCGCCGCCTCCCACCCTCCGTCCTGCGCGGCTTCATCGTCGTCGTCGGCATCGCTGCAATGGTCAAGCTCCTGGCGGATTGATCCTTTCCGGGCCGCGGCCCGAGGTCGCGGCGGGTCGGGTCCTGGCGCTCTGGGGCTGAGGAGACCGGCGTTTCGGTCGCGGGCGGTCTTCTCCTGGTGGTGGGGGTAGCAAAGCGCCTGAAAGTTGTCGAAGGCGGTGGGCCCCCAATTGGCCTTGGGGTCCTTGTGATCCCACTCGGTGTGGTAGCGGCGGTCGCAACCTGCGGCGGCGCAGGTGACTCCGTCGAAGTCGGGAGGGCTTCCGAGTTCGAGGGCGGTACGGATGTCGGCCTTGATGTGGCGGCCGTAGTGGACCACCGTCTCGATGCGCGTCCCGTCGTGGAGCACGGCCTTGAGGAAGGCGTCGTCGGCCACCTCCTTGACCACTGAAACCGGCACCGGCCCGCCGCCCACCAGGTGGACGGGCTCACCGGGATGGGCGTGACCGCGCCGGAACGCGCGCAGGTCACAGACGATCACCAGATCCGCCGAATGCGTCTTGCCCTTCCCTCCGCAGGCAACCAGTTTCATCAGGGCGTCGGCGGCGTACGCGTCACGGCTCTGCACCTCGCTTCCGCTCCCGTCCAGCTTGTTGTCCCGTTTCGCCTGGCTTCGCAGGCGGTCGGTCTCGGCGTCGAGGCGGTTCACGAACGGCAGACCAACCTCGGGTGGGACCAGCCCTCTGAAGCCGACCATGCCCAGTTCGTCGAGCCAGTGGGAGAAGGACTGAGCCGCATGTTGGCGGCGATGCAGGTCCTCGGGATCGATCGCTCCCAGCCGGCGCTTGCGGCTCGCATCCCGGAGCACCTTGAGGCTCGCGCCCTTGGCCATCGCCAACAGCTCGGCCTCCGACCCGGGACATGCCGCTTCGGTCTTCACCACCTCCGAGGCCTGCGCCAGCGACAGCTTGCCAGCCGTCACCGCGGCGCCGGTGTCGGGCATCTGCCCCAAGGCCAGGGCCGTCTCCAGCTGCGTCTTGGCCTCCCCCGTCGATGTCCCCGCAGTTCGCGCCAGCCAGTCGGCGGCGTCCGCGAAGCCCTTCTGCCGGTGTGCCCCACACTGCGCGGCCCGCGCCGTCGCCAGCACCTGGGCCGCCGCACACGCCTTCACCGTCGCCGCTAGCTCCTCGGCCACGACCGCCGCGTCCACACCCGCGTAGAGCCTTGCGTCGAAGGCGACCAGCGCGGCTCGCAAGCCTCGAGCCAGGCCAAGAAGATCGTCGGGCACCGCACCTCCTGTCGTCCCCGGGAGCGTCCAGCACCGGAAGCCGAATCGGAAAGGAGGGGAACCCTCGAGGCCAGGGTGGCGAAATGCAGCCGACCCAGCAACGTGCAGACTAGCAAACAGGCGTTCGAAATGTCAAGAGGGTAATTTGACACCACGGCGAAGGATGGGTGCTCAGCACGCCCTACGTTCCAAGGAGATGTGCACGTCATCGCTTCGTAGACGAGCCCATTCAATGGCTGCGTCGTAGGTGACGTCCTGCGGGCCAGGGACCGTCAGGCTCCCGGGACCGGACGTAGGTCTCCAGGACAACGCACAAGATCCGGTCTCCTCGTCCTGGCGGATGTAGGCGCTGCCCCCCCGGAAACCGGTCATCGTGCGTCCGGGCGGGTCGAAGACGCTGGGATCCACCTGATCGTCGAATTGCAGATCGCTCAACTCGACGACCTCACCGGGCCATTCCGTGCGGACGACCATTCCTGACAGCAGATCAAAGACCGCCTCACCTTCGATCTCGTTCTCCCAACGGTACCGAAGCGCTTGGCGTCCTTCCCGCGTCACGGTTTCCGTCAAGACCGGCTCGCCCGGCCAGGTCATCCCGTGCTGCACCATCGCATGGAGCCGGCGGTAACCCGGGCCGGTTTCTCGGCAACGGAGCGCAACGGCGCCGTCGACGATGAGGAACCCCATCCGGTCGCCGTCCACCTCGACGTGCAGGTCGCCATGCAGGCGGGTCTCGGCGTCGAGCTGCACCCATGACTCCGGCCGACGGAAAGCAAACCAGAAGAAGTCCTCTTGGCGGGTGTTCCGGTATAAGCCAGAAACGGCGTCATACCGCGCCGGCGTCTTGAGCAGTTCCGTGGTCGTCAGGTGGTTGGGCAGCGGAGAGTGGGAGCGTCAGGTCGCATGCGGACGGCCGCCGCCCCAGAAGATCCCGGGCACCTCGTCGGGGGTGGCCGGGCGCCGGCCGCCGGCGTGGGCCAGCTCGACCATCTCCCGGACCAGTTCCTCATTGCGGGGCGTGCGCGGTGGGGCGAAGTGGTCCTCGAGCCCGACCCGCACGTGGCCGCCCCGCTCGATGGCCAGCCGGGCGACGCCGGCGGCGATGATGTCGCCGCCGAAGACGCCGACCATCCAGGCCAGGCCGGTGCCTTGCAGCATCTCGAGATAGGCCTTGAGCCCCGTTGGGTTGGCGGGCAGGCCGAACAGCATCCGCTCCCCGCCCAGGTAGAGCTGGATCTTCGCCCTGGGCAGGAGACCGGCCCGGTGGTAGGCGAGGACGAGGCGCAGGTGGCCGGGCTCGAAGATGGAGATGTGGACGGGCACCTCGCGTTCCCGGCACCACCGCAAGATCCACTCCGCGTCGCTGGCCGGGTTTCCGAACGTGTCGGGGCGGCACATGGGCGGCCCGGAATTGGCAGCCCCGTCAACACCCTCGCCGGGGAAGGCGAGAGCGATGGTTCCGGTCTCGCAGGTGGCCATGGGCAGGAGCCCCGCGTCGTGCAGCTCCACCAGGTGGGCGAAGCGCTCCTCGACGGTGCTGTCGGCCGTGGCGCCGGCCATGGTCGGGTGGAGGATGAGCCCGGGGTGGCGTTGCCGGAGGCGGTGCCAGGCAGCCAGGTAGGGCTGGGCCCGGTGGCGGGTGGCGCCGCCGAAGTTGGGCTCGTCGTTGTGGTTGTGGATGATGGCGGCCCCGGCCACCAGGCAGGCGAGCCCGGAGGCGACGATCTCGTCCACGGTGCGGGGCACGTGGGGATTGCGGTCGTTGGTCGTCATCCCGTTGAGCGCAGCTTCGATCACGACCGGCGGATGGGCAGGCATGTTCAGCTGGTGGTCAACGGACGGCGATAGGCACCGGTGTCGATGCGGGCGCCCATGGCTTCCAGCTCGGCCCGGGCGGCGTCGAAGGCCCGCTGGTAGCGGAACCAGGCGATGGTGTTCCAGGCGTGGTGGACCAGGTGGTAGTTCTGGCCCAGGAGCACGATGTTGAGGACCCGGCCGCCGTAGGCCCGGGTGTCGAGGAAGCGCTCACGGCTGTCGTAGGGCCGGTGGGGGAGGTAGTCGAAGGAGTAGGCCAGGAGGGCGACCGAGGCCAGAGCCGGTGCCATCCAGAGCACGAACATGTCCCCGCCGTGACCGGTGGCGATGCTGACGGCCACCACGCCCACCACCACCACGTCGGTCACGAGCTGCGCCACCAGCTCCCAGCGGGCCCGCCACAGGCGGTTCCCGTAGTACTTGGTGCGGTACTCCCACAGCGGCGACAGCAACCGGAAGGGCCGCTGCCACCACGGGCCCTGCCCCACGAAGAAGTCGGGGTCCTGGTCGGGGTCGTTGGTCTGGGAGTGGTGCACGAGGTGGACGGCCCGGAAGGTGGGCTGGGTCACCGTGAAGACCAGTCCGGTGGGCCAGCCGAGCACGTCGTTGAGGAAGCGGTTCTTGTGCACGAGCCGGTGCACGCCCTCGTGCAGGACCGTGAAGCCCAGGTAGAAGGCCAGCGTGTGGGCCGCCACCGTCACCCAGGCCGGCAGCGACCCGGACAGGTAGCCGGCGGTGCCGCCCACGACCAGCCCGACGTCCAGCACGACCAGCCACAACGTCGGATTCCGCCACGGGGCGATGGTGGGCACGCCCCGCAGGGCCCGGTTGACGTTGGGGCCCTTGTGGACACCGGGCTCCCGCCGGGGGATGGACCGGGTGGGAGAGGTGGCCATGGCGCCATCCTTGCCCAATCTGACGGCCGTGCGCCACGACCTCCCTAACGAAGGACTCGTAGCGATCGGTCATGGCATCTTCACACGTCCCATCCGGGCTGGTCGGCCCACGGCGGCGGGCCCTCCAGCTGGGTGACGTGGGCGCCGGAGATCTGGAGATAGGTGAAGATCGTGTTGTCGAAGTAGTCGGACTCGGCCACGACGCGCTGGGCGTTGGTGGTCGACCGCAGCACGTAGGTTCCGTCCGGCACCCCGTCGATGACCACGAACTGGCAGGGGAGCTCCCGGCCGTAGAGATCGGCCCAACCGGCGGAGATGCCCTGGTTGGTGTTGCAGCTCTCGAACTGTCCCTCATCCTGACCCCACGGGCTCATGTGCTCGCTGTCCATCAGGCAGAAGGCCTGCTTGGCTCCCCGGATCACGGGGTTGCCGGCCATGTCGAAGAGCGCGAACTCGTTGAAGTCCTTCAGGTGGTAGTGCCCGTGGGAGGCGGACTCCACGAACAGGTCGGGCCGCTCGGCCGGGGAGCCGACCACGAAGTCGGCGCGCCCGATGTTGTGGGTCCAGAAGTCGAAGCACAGCAGCCGGTGGGTCCCCGGCGTCACGCAGCCGTCGGCGACGCTGTGGTCGTCGGAGTCCCGGGTGGAGATGGAGAGGTTGCCGACGATGGGCACCACGTTGGCCTCCGGCTCCTCCGCCGGCGGCACGGGGTCGGGCGAGCCGGGAACATGGGCCAGGGCCACGCCCGGAGCCAGAGTGACGAGGCTGATGGCCGCCACCGCGAACGGGGCGAGGCGACGGACGGGGAACGAGCGGGGCATGGGGGGCCTCCCTGATGACGGCGGGCACCGTCGCCCGCATCGTCATGAGGACGCCCAGAAGCGGACGAACTTACGCAGACCGCACCGATATTCACGGTTTTTTCCGCCCCGCACGCGATTCAGGGGCTCCCGGGAGAGCCCCTGACCGACTGAAGAGGGTGAGCGACGGGGATCGAACCCGCGGCCTGTTGAGCCACAGTCAACCGCTCTACCACTGAGCTACGCCCACCAAGTGGGTGAGATCTTACCGGGTGTCAGGCGGCGGCCGTCAGGCTGGGCACCACGGCGGCATCGACGTCGTGGAGTTGCAGATACGCCATGCGCAATCCCTGGCGGGACCGGTAGGCGAGGGCGGCCACGGCCGACGGCGTGATGCCGATCCGGTGGGCGATCTCAGCCGGGCTGAGCCCCTCCACCGCCGTCAGCCACAGCACGGTGCGCCACCGGGCCGGGAGGGTCTGGAAGGCCTGTCCGACCAGGCTGCGCTCGACGGCGGACAGGGCACCCTGGTCGGCCCCGGCTTCGGGCGGTCCCTCGGGCACCGCCTCCCGCAGGTCGATCTTCCGCATCCGCCGGTGGCGGTCGGTGGCTGCGTTGCGGACGGACGTCAGCAGGTAGGCGCGAAAGACGATGCGCCGGCCGGCCAGGCGGGGGAGGGCGGCGAAGAGGCGGGCGAAGCCTTCGGCCACGGCGTCTTCGGCGTCGGCGCCCGAGTCGCTGTGCACCGACGCCACCCGGCGGGCGGCGTCCCGGTGCCGGCGATAGAGCGCCTCGAAGGCCCCCCGGTCACCTTCCATGGCCCGGTGGAGAAGTTCGTCGTCGGTATCCGTCACATCGACGAGGCTGTGCCCGAGGCCCATCGATCCCCCCTCCGCCGGTGACGCCGGGATGACCTCCCGGAGTACTGCCGGTGAACGTAAGACAAGGGTGACACTGAGTGCAATAAGGCACTTTGTAACCAAATCGGACAAACCCACCCGTACCTGCCAAGGGGGGTCAAGTCGTCCCACTCGGACCCCGGCGCGGAGGTGGCGTCCGGCCCCGGCCCGTACTCTTGTCCCAGGTGCGCCGGGCACTGCCGAGCTGGAGGCTGACATGCACGACCGGAAGAGCCGCCTCTGGATCCCGCCGCGGCCGAACGCACCCGAGCTCGCCGTCGGGGCGGCGGCCGGGGCCGCGGCCCGGGTGGCGGCGCCCGTCCTGGCCGGCTTCGTCCGGGAGGCGATGGGCCATCTGGTCGACACGGGGACGACCCGCGAGCGCATGCTCAACCCGCAGGCCGACGTCGGCTGGTTCGGTCCGGGCAGTGTCACCTGGCGGGTTCACGCCGACATCTCCATGCTGGTGGCTGGCGTCGCCGCTTTCGCCCTCCAATCCCTGCACCCCCGGGCCCTGGCCGGGGTGGTCGACCACAGCTCCTTCGGAGACGACTTCTTCGGCCGCACCAAGCGCACCGGCGCCTACATCCTGGCTGTGACCTACGGCACGTCGGCGGAGGCCGCTAAGGCCGTCCATACCGTGCAGCGCATCCATGAGCGGGTGGTGGGGGTCTCGCCCGACGGCCGGCCCTACCAGGCCAGCGAGCCCGAACTCCTGCACTGGGTCCACGTCACCCAGTACGCCGCCACCGCGGCCGCCCACCAGCGGTTCGCCGCCCACCCCCTGGGCGACGCCGAGCTCGACCTCTACATCAACGAGGTGGCCCGGGTCGGGGAGGCCATGGAAGTGCCCGACCCGCCGCGTTCGTGGGCCGAGCTCGACGCCGCCCTCCAGCACCACCGGCCGTATCTAGCCGTGGGGGAGCAGGCCCGGGAGGCGTTGCGGTTCCTGGCCGACCCGCCCGGTCTCCCTCTGGTGCTGCGGCCGGCCTGGCGCCTGCTCTACGCCGGGGGCATGGCCAGCCTGCCGCCCTTCGCCCGCCGCCTCATCGGGGCCCACAGCCCGACCATGCCCGAGGTCGCCGCCGCCCGGGCGCTGGTGCGGGCCACCGGGGCGATCCTCGACGAGCCCGTCGCCCTGGCCAAGGCCCGGGCCCGCCTCGGGGCCGTCCTGCGCGCCGCCTGACGCCGGGCCGTCTCCGCGTCAGCTCAGTAGCCGCCGCCGAGCTTGCGGTGGTCCCAGGAGGTGACCCGTTCGGCGTCGATCCGCACCGCCACCCGCTTGGGGGCGGTGGCGGCCGCCGCCGAAGCGGCCGCCTCGAACCCCGGATCCTGGCGTTCCAGCAGGAGCTGGCCGATGGCCAGCACGTCGTCCGGGTCCTCGAGGATGGCGCCGGTGCCGCTGATGGAGACGCCGCGCAGCTCGCCGTAGGTGGCGCCGTCTTCGATCAGGACGGAGAGGCGCGGGTCGCGGCGGAGGTTCACGATCTTCTGGGCGGGGCGGTAGGACCAGAACACGACGTGGCCGCCGGCCAGGCCGTACCACATGGCCGTGAGATGAGGCCGGCCGTCGGAACCGATGGTGGCCAACGTCATGGTCGAGTTCTCCTCCAGGAACCTGGCCACTTCGCCATCCGTCATGCGGATCTGGTCGCGCCGGCTCATCGGTTCCTCCTGGTCAGGTTGGCCTCGACAGTGTGCCGCCTGGCCGGGGGCCTGGTTCAGGCCGTCACCCGCAGAGCTTGGATCTCCCGGCGCAAGGCGAGGCGCTGGAGGGCACGACGCTCGATCTGGCGCACCCGCTCGCCGCTGAGATTGAGCTTCCGGCCCACCGCGCGGAGCGTGTCCCCCTCGCCGCAACCGATGCCGTAGCGCAGCTCGAGCACCCGGCGCTCCGGCTCCGGGAGCGTGTCGAGGGCCTGACGCAGGCTGTCATGGCTGAAGCTGAGCTCGACCGTCTCCTCGAAAGGCTCCTCTTCGGCGGCCACCAGATCGATGAGGGGACGGTCGTCTCCCAGGACGGGCCCGTCCAGACTGAGGACCGTCCGCCGGCTTTGATGGAGGGAGCGCAGCACCCGCGCCGAGCATCCGGCGGCCTCGATGATCTCCTCGTCCCGGGGAGCGCGGCCAAGACGCTCCCTCAGTTCCTCCTCCACCAGGCGGAGCCGGCGTTCCTGGCGAGAAACATCAGGCGGGATGCGGATGGCGCGGCCCTGGAGCGCGATGGCGTTGCGCAGAGAGTTGTGGATCCACCAGCTGGCAAACGTCGACAGCCGGAAGCCGCGCCGCCAGTCGAAGCGGTCCACCGCCATCATGAGGCCCAGGATCCCTTCCTGGACGAGATCGAGCCGGGCGACCCCCCGGCCCTTGTAGCGCCGGGCGATCGAGACCACCAGCCGGAGATTCGCACTGATCATCTGTTGGCGGGCCTCCCGATCACCGGCCTCGATCTGTTGGGCCAGCTGGATCTCCTGGTCGGCAGTCAGGAGAGGGTGACTGGCCGTGCCGTCGACGGTCAGCCGGGTGGCGTCGGTGGTGGCATCGACAAGCTCGTCGTTGCGAAAGCGGAGCGCGGCGATCTCCTCGCTCATGGGTCGTTCTCCTACCCCACAACGGCGAGGGTCACCCGCGCTGCCGTTTGCCGGAGCTGCGCTTGTGGGGAAGAGGTGATGATGGAGGCCTGGGAGAAGGTGGAAGGGGCCGGGCCGGTGGTGGCCTGCGCCGTCCATGCCGGTCATGACGTCCGCCCCGAAGTGGCGGCCCTGCTCGCCGTGGACGATGTCACCCGGCTCTGGGAGGAGGACCCCCACACGGGGGGCTGGACGGTCCTGGCGCCGACACGCCTGGTGGTGCACCGCTCCCGTTTCGAGGTCGACCTCAACCGGTCCCGCCCCCACGCCGTCTATCTGGAGCCGGACGACGCCTGGGGGCTGCGCTGCTGGAAGCGGACACCACCGGAAGAGCTGGTCGAGACCTCGCGTCGTCTCCACGACGCGTTCTACGCCGAGCTGGAGCAGGTGCTGCGCCGCCTCGAGGCGCGTCATGGGCGGTTCGTCGTCTACGACCTCCACAGCTACAACCCCGGGAGGCCGGGGACCGGATGGTCGGCGGCCGAGGAGCCGGAGATCAACCTGGGGACCGGCCCCCTGGACCGTGACCGGTGGGGACCGGTCGTGGAGCGGTTTCTGGCCGATGTGGCCGCCGAGCCCGTCGCCGGGCGGTACCTCGATGTCGCCGAGAACGTGCGGTTCAAAGGTGGGCACCTGGTGCGCTGGGTCCACGAGACCTTTCCGGAGACGGGGTGCGGGCTGGCCGTCGAGGTCAAGAAGTTCTTCATGGATGGGCACACCGGCCGGCTCGACCAGCCGGTGTGGGAAGCGGTGGGCCGTGCCCTCGCCGCCACCGTGCCTGGAGTGACGGGGGAGCTGGAAGCTTGCTGAAATCGGAGACGAGCCTGCCGGCGGTGGCAGCCGAGGTCGACCGCGGTCTCGTCGAGGTGGCCTGCGCCTTCGACCATCTGATCGACGTCACCCCGGTTGATGTGGAGGACGCCCGGGTGGCATTCCGGGCCGGCGGGTGCCGGGAGGAGCCCGCCTTCCGCTACCGCCCGCTGACCATCGATCCGGCCGCCCTACGCCACCGTCTCGCCGCCCTGCCCGTGGCCGAAGTGGAGGACGCGACTCTGTCCGCCCTGTTCGAGGCCAAGTGCCGGGAGCTGGAGTGCGAGCTCCGGTTGGTCGAGCAGCGGAACACCGGTGCCTTCCTGGGCACCAGTCTCGAGCTGTACGGCGGGGTGGAACCTGAACTGGTCGCCGCCGCCGAGGATCTGCTGGATTGCGCCCAGAAGGCGCCCCCCGGCGAACCGACGGCCCCCGTCGGCGCCCTCGCCTTTGCCCGCCGGGCCGGCGAGGAGATCGCCCGCTACCGCCGTCAGTGGACCTCCATGCACGCCACCGTGGCCATACGCGACGACCTCCCCGGAGTGATGGTGTCGGACGGCCAGCTCCTGGTGGGCCGGCGTCTGGCGTTGGAGCCGGCGCGGGTGGAGGCCCTCATCCACCACGAGGTCGGTACCCATGTCGTCACCCACGAGAACGGCCGGGTCCAGCCGCTGGGCCTGTTCCAGGTTGGACTGCCCGGCGCCGACGAGACCCAGGAAGGCCTCGCCGTTCTGGCCGAGTTCCTCGTCGGCGGTCTCACCGCCTCCCGTCTGGCGCTGCTTGCCGCCCGGGTGGTGGCCGTCGACCGGCTGTTGGCCGGCGACTCCTTCGCCGAAGCCTTCCACCGGCTCCGCCGGCAGCACGGCTTCCCGCCCGGGCCCACCTTCCGGGTCGTGATGCGTGTCTACCGCTCCGGCGGCCTCACCAAGGACGCCATCTACCTGCGGGGGCTGGAACGGCTCCTGTCCCACCTGGGGACCGGCGGTTCCATCGAACCGCTGCTGGTGGGCAAGCTCGACCTGCTGCACGTTCCCGTGGTGGAGGAGCTGACGGGTTGCGGGCGGTTGCGACCGCCCCCCCTCCGGCCCCGGTGGCTGTCCCATCCCCGGGCCGGTGAAGGCCTGGCCCGGCTGAGTTCCGGGCTCAGTCTCGATGCGCTCTGGCGGGATGCCTGCGGGTGAAGCTCGGATTCTTCGTCAACGACGTGGCCACCGAGAAGGGCCAGTACACGACCACCCGTCTGGCCCGGGCCGCGGTGGGCCTGGGGCACGACGTCTGGTACCTGGGGAGCGACGACTTCGCCTACGACCCCGACGAGGCGGTCCGGGCCCGGGCCCGCCGGGCTCCGAAGGTGACCGGGGCCGACCTCGAAGATTTCCTGGCGGCCATCCAGTCCGAGCACAACGCTCCGGAGCGGATCCCCGTCGGTGACCTCGACATCCTCATGCTCCGCAACGATCCGGCCGACGACTACCTGATCCGGCCCTGGGCGCAGGCCACGGGGATCATCTTCGGCGAGCTCGCCGCCCGGCAGGGAGTCCTGGTCCTCAACGACCCGGTGGGGCTGTCCCGGGCCTTGACCAAGCTCTATTTCCAGACGTTTCCGACCTCGGTCCGGCCCGAGACCCTGGTGACGAGGGACCCTGACGAGGCCAAGCAGTTCGTCACCGACCGCGGCGGCCGGGCCGTCCTCAAACCGCTGCAGGGTTCGGGCGGTCAATCGGTCTTCGTCGTCACTCCCGCCGAAGAGGGCAATCTGAGCCAGATGATCGAGGCGGTGGCCCGCGACGGTTACGTCGTGGCCCAGGAGTACCTCCCCGCAGCCAGCGATGGGGACATGCGCCTGTTCCTGATGGACGGCCGGCCGCTCGAGGTGGACGGCCACTACGCCGCCTTCCGGCGGGTCCCACCCGAGGGCGACGACCGCTCCAACATGAGCGCCGGAGGCACGTCGGCCCCCGCCGAAGTGGACGACACCGTCCTCGCCCTGGCCGAAGCAGTGGGGCCCAAGCTTGTGGAGGACGGGATGTTCCTGGCCGGCATCGACATCGTGGGCGACAAGCTCATGGAGGTGAACGTGTTCAGCCCCGGGGGCCTGGGCAGCGCGGGCGAGTTCGGCGGTGTCGACTTCGCCGCCGGTGTCATCGACGCCCTGGCCGCCAAGCTGGACAAGCACTAGGTGCGGGTCGCATGATCGGCGCTCCTGGGCGAAAGGAGCCGTCGTGGCACAGCTGACCGTCGGACCGCCTCACCACCTCCGCTTGACCGTCAACGATCTGGAACGCTCGAAGGCCTTCTACACCGAGCTGTTGGGTTTCCAGGTGGCGATGGACACCCTGCCCCCGGAGGACGATCCCAACTACCAGCTGCTGGTCGAGAATCTTCAGGGCGGCATCGTGCTGGCCAACGCCGGCTTCATCATGGGGCTGCGGCCGACCGACCCGGAGCGTCGTGAGGCCAAGGACTCGTTCGACCCTTTCCGCGTCGGGCTCGACCACCTGAGCTTCAATGTCGGCAGCAAGGCCGAACTCGAGGCGGCCCAGGCCCAACTGGACGAGTGGGGGATTCCCAACGGGGGGATCACGGATCTCCCCCCCTTCGGCATCG
This sequence comes from uncultured Actinomycetes bacterium, assembly GCA_963789165.1. Lineage (GTDB taxonomy): Bacteria > Actinomycetota > Acidimicrobiia > IMCC26256 > BP-133 > CAWBJP01. The sequence goes on along the minus strand of CAWBJP010000004.1, from coordinate 100,588 downwards.
CCCTCCTGCCCTTCAAGGATCCCGACGGCATCCAGTTGGAGCTCACCGCCCCCCTGTAGCCCCGGGGCCGGTTACGGTCGATGGGATGGAGGAGCCGACTGCCGCCCCCGAGGGCGTCGACGTGGATCGGGCCCGGTCCGTCACCCTGACCTGGGTCGACGGCCACGTAAGCGAGTTCGGCCTCGAGGAGCTGCGGCGCAACTGTCCCTGCGCCGAGTGCCGGGGTTTCCGGGACCGGGGGCGGCCGGCCTGGTCGCCCCTCGGCCCGGCGGGCGAGCTACGGGTGGAAGCCGCCGAACTGGTGGGCAACTACGGCCTCCAGCTGCACTGGAACGACGGCCACGACACCGGCATCTACACCTGGAGCCTGATGCTGGCCTGGTGCTCGTGCCCGCAGTGCACCGGCCCGTCCTGACGCGCAGGGCGGGTCAGCTGCTCCGGCGGGGGGCAAGCACCAGGCGGTAGGCGGTGGCGCGCTCGGTGCTGTCTTCCATGGTGGCGACCACGCCGGCGTGCAGCAGCCGGAACATCCTCCAGGTGCGCTCGTCGGCCACGGCGAGGACCTCTTCCCGCTGCTCCACCCAGCGGTCATGGACCTTGGTCACCCACCACCGGTAGTTGCGGCGGTCGTTGTGCATCTCCATCACGTCCAGGGATGAGCGGGCCAGGGCCCGCATGAGCGCGGGCAGGTAGACCATGCGGAACTCCCCCGGCCAGATGTACTTGGTGATGAAGCTGGACATGCCGAACGGCACCCTTGTGGAGGCGAAGTCGGCGTAGATCCGTCCGTCGGGCTCCACCCAGCGGGCCAGTCGTTGCGCCACCGCCGAGTAGCGGGACAGGTCCTCCAGGACACCCATGAGGCTGATGGCGTCGAAGCGGCGCTGCGGGTCGAAGGAGAAGAAGTCCTGGTACGACACGTCGGCTTCCAGCTTTTCTTCGGCCAGCCGTTCCCGGGTGAAGGCCAGCTGGTGGCGGGACAGGGTGATGGCGGTGACCTTGACGTCTCGCTCGGCGCAGAAGCGCACGAACCCACCCCAGCCGCAGCCGACGTCGAGGAGCGTCGCTCCCGGACGGAGGTGCAGCGCCTCGAAGGCGGCTTCCAGCTTGCGGGTGGCGCCGCACTCCATGGTCTCCGTCTCGGCGTGGTAGATGCCCGGCGTGTAGGTCTGCCAGTGGCGGTCGGCGGCCAGGAGCTGGATGTTGCCGGCGTCGTAGTGGTGGGCGATCCACCCCGGGTTGCACCGCCGCCGGCCCACCAGCATCGGCTTCAGCCACGACCAGGCCTTGACCGACACCTCCCGGTCGGCCAGCACGTCGCGCAGGGTCATGGCGGCGAAGAGGTCGCCGTCGAAGTCGATGTCGCCCGCCATGTAGGCCTCGGCGATGGCCAGCTCCCGCAACGAGAGGACCGCCGCCATCCCTGCGGGGGTGCGGATCGACAGCTCGAAGGCCGGCGCGCCGTCACCCACGGCCAGGGATTCCCCGCCGGCCCGGACCACGAACGACACCGCCAGCCGGGCCGATCGGGCCCGTAGAGCGTCGTGCAGCTGGGTCAGCCCGCCGGCCGGCCCCGGCTCCACACTCGGCACCAGCTCAGCGTACCGCCGGTGGACGAGCCGGCCGGGGAGGCCGGTAACGTCGAACCCATGCCCAACGTCACCGTCAACGGCGTCACCATCGAGTACGACACCACCGGGGATCCGGGCGCTCCCACGATCCTGCTGGTCATGGGACTCGGCGGCCAGCTCATCCACTGGCCCGACGAGTTCTGCCAGACGCTGGCCGGCCGGGGCTTCTACGTCATCCGCTTCGACAACCGGGACGTGGGGCTGTCGACCAAGACCGAGGGCCCCCCGCCCGACGTGATCGCCGCCGTTCAGGGCGACACCTCCCAGGCCAGCTACACGCTGGTCGACATGGCCGCCGACGCGATCGGCGTCCTCGACACCCTCGGGGTCGGTGCCGCGCATGTGGTGGGGGTGTCCATGGGCGGGATGATCGCCCAGCACCTCGCCATCCATCACCCGGACCGGGTGCTCTCGCTCTGCTCGATCATGTCGACGCCCACCGGGGACATGTCCTCCGACCCGGCCTCGCCGGAGGTGAACGCCGCCCTCCTCCGGCCGCTGCCCCAGTCGCGGGAGGAGGCCGTGGCCCAGGCCCTGGAGGGGGCCCGGCTCGTCGGCTCGCCCGGCTTCGCCGTCGACGAGGACCTGATCCGGGCCCGCGCCGCGCTGGCCTATGACCGCTGCTTCCATCCCGTGGGGCCCGCCCGGCAGCTGTGCGCCGTCATCGCTTCGGGGGACTGGAGGCCGGCCCTGGCCAAGCTCGAGGTGCCTACCCTGGTCATCCACGGCGGGTCCGACCCCCTGGTGCGCCCGTCCTGGGGCCGGGCCACGGCCGAAGCCATTCCGGGCGCCGAGCTGATGATCATCGACGGGATGGGCCACGACCTGCCCCCGGGTATTTGGGACCGGGTGGTCGAGGCCATCGTGACGAATACCGCCAAAACCCGGTGATCGGGGCTTTTGGAGGATTCCCGGCAGGATTGTGCGTTTGCTCCGCCGAATAGCGGGTGCATGAACCTGAGGCCAGAAGACATCAGGTCGAAGGAGTTCCCCCTTCGACGTCAGGGTTACGACATTGATCTCGTCAACGAGTTCCTGAGGGAACTCGGCGACACCATCCAGGCGACAGCCGGGGCGGCCGCGGCGGAGAACGTGTTCCTCCAGGTCGACGGCGGCTTCAAGAGCCTGATGCAGATGGCGTCGGAGACGGCGGATCGCATCCAGGCCGACGCCCAGGCGGAGGTCCAGCGGATCCGGGCCGAGGTGGAGGCCGAGATCGACAACGCCCGGGCCGCCGCCGCCCGCTTGCGCCAGGAGGCCGAGATGGTCGCCCGGGCCGCCCAGGTGGAGGCGGAGGAGACCCTCGAGCAGGCCCGCCGGGAGGCACAGGCCCGCCGAGCGGCGGCGGAAGCGGACGCCGCCCAGGTCGTCAACGAGGCCCGCACCGACGCCATGCACATCGTCACGGCGGCCCAGGAGCGCGTCGATCACCTGCGTGTCATCGAGGGTTCGGTGCTCGACTGCCTGTCGAAGGCGGGCACGTTCGTGGAGCAGGCCAAGGCCTGGCTCGGGGCCGACGAGGATTCCGGCCGCCGGGACGAGGCCACGGTCGACCTGGCCGAGAACTACGACGACGCCCACCGCGCCACGGCCAGCGGATCCCGGGGCCGTGCCCGTCCCGAGTGGGCCCCGCCGTGGTGGTCCCAGGGCGAGCAGGAGTCCACGACCTCGGCTGCGCCGGGGAACGGCCACCACACGAACGGCGACCAGCACGACCACTGATCTCCTGATCAGTCCCCAGTTCTGGCCCACCCCGGCGGTGAACACCCCGCCGGGGTCGGCGCGTTCTCCCCGTCTACCATGGTGGGTACGAAATCGTGCCGGCCTGGGGGGAGGCGGGGATGGTTGCACCGGGGCGCGGAAGGTGGCTCATCGGTCTGGCCCTCGTGGCCGGCGTTCTGGTTCCACCAGTGGCGCCGAGCGGAGCGGAGGGCGCCGGCTGTCTCGACGAGGTGGTGCCGGTGGCGCTCGGTCCGGGCCGGCCCGCCGATCAGCGCATTGCCGTCGAGCTGTGCGGGGCGACGCCGGGCCGGGTCGCCCAGGTCCTCATCTCCGGCGCCACGTACGGCCCCTCCACGTGGGACCTCCCCTACCAGCCGGAGCGGTATTCCTACGTGCGGGCCATGAACGAGGCCGGCATCGCCACCCTCAACGTGACCCGGCTCGGAATGGGCGACAGCAGTCACCCCGACTCGTCCGAGGTCACCGTCGATTCCCAGATCTTCATCTTCGGCCAGCTGATCGACGCCCTGCGGAGCGGTCGGTTCGGCGTCGCCTTCGACAAGGTGGCCATCGTCGGGCACAGCTACGGCGCGGTCATCGCCTATGGCGTGGGGAACCGCTACGCCGGCAAGGTCGACGGCGTGATCATCGCCGGCCTGCAGCACGAGTTCGATCCCGCCTTCGCGCGGGAGTTCTGGGGCAACCTGCGTTCGGCCAACGAGGAGGGGGGCCGATTCGCCGATCTCGACGACGGCTACCTCACGTCCCGGGCCGGGCAGCGCCACGTGTTCTACCGCCAGGAGCAGACCGACCCGAAGATCATCGAGATGGACGAGGCCACCAAGGAGACCTTCACCCGCGACGACGGGCGCACGTTCCCGCCGGTGATGGGCGAGTCGGACGGGATCAAGGCGCCGGTCCTGGATGCGATCGGGGAGTACGACGCCTGGTTCTGTGCCGGCAAGCCGTGCTCGGCGCCGGACGGGACGACGTCACGCTCGCGCCAGTGGTTCGACTCCACCCGCTGCTTCGAGCAGTACGTCCTGCCCGAAGCGGGCCACGACATCAACGTCCACTACACCTCCCGCCAGTGGTTCGTGGCGGCGTCGGAGTGGACGCAGCGCATGGTCGGTGCCGGTGGACCCTGCCAGGAGTAGCCTCCCGGTCCCGTGCCGCGATCGCCGAGGACAGTCGTCGGGCTCCACATCGTCTGGGCCATGACCCCCCGGTCCGGGCGGCCCCTGATCGCGTGGGGCGACGGCCCTGGCGCGCCGGGCACCGACCCCGCGGTGATCGCCGACCTGATGGGGCTGGCCGAGTCCGACCTGCTGGTGGGCTGGACCGTCGAGGACCTTTCCTGGGTGGATTCGTTGCCGGAGGGGCGCACCTGGAGCGTCAGCGCCGGCTACCGCCTGGACAAGCCGGTGGCGGTGGGGACCGTCCGCTACCTGCCGGTGCCGTTGTCGGGCGTTCCCCGCTTGCTGGCGGGGCCCTTCCGTCCTGAAGTCGCCGTAGTGTCCGGCCGGCCGGCGGGTGGAGGGTTCGTCTTCGGTCCGAGCGTCGGTTGGGGTCATGCCGCCGCCCGTCTCGCCCGTCGCGTGGTCGTCGAGGTGCAACCCGACGCTCTGCCCTACGACTCCCCGGACATCCCCGGCGAGGTGGTGGAGGTGCTCGAAGCGCCCGGACGGCCGCCCACTCCCGCCGGGCGGCCGCCCACCGCCGTCGAGATGCACATCGGGGCGGCGGCCGCCGCTCTCGTGCCCCCCCGGGCCACCGTCCAGTACGGCGCCGGCGCCGTCTGTGAGGCGGTCATCGCCCGGCTGGACGTCCCCGTGCAGGTGCGTTCCGGCCTGGTCACCGAGGCCATCGCCGACCTTGATCGGCGGGGTCTGCTGGCCGGGCGGGCCCGGGCCACGTACGCCTGGGGCGGGGACGAGCTGGCCGCCCTTTCCGCCGGCGGCAAGCTCCTCCTGGTGCCGGTGGAGGACAGCCACGATGTCGGTCGCCTGGCTGCCATCAGCCGTTTCGTGGCCATCAACACCGCCGTGCAGGTGGGCCTGGACGGGGCGGTCAACGTGGAGCGGGTCGGCGGCCGCCAGGTGGCGGGGATCGGCGGCCATCCCGATTTCTGTGCCGCCGCCGTGCGTTCCGACGGCGGCCTGTCCATTGTGGCCCTGCCCGCCACCCGCCGGGGGGTGTCCACCATCGTGCCTACCGTTGAAGTGGTCTCGACCCCCCGCACAAACGTCGACGTGGTGGTTACCGAGCACGGCGTGGCCGATCTGCGGGGCCTGGACGAGGCCGCCCGCCGCCGGCGCCTGGTGGCGGTGGCCGCTCCCGAGCACCGGGACGCCCTGGACGCCTCCTAGAGTCCAACCGCCGGGATCCGGAACGGGACAGGGGAGGCGGAGACGCATGCGCCTGGAGGGCAAGGTCGCCATCATCACCGGGGCGGGCCAGGGGATCGGCCTGGCCTATGCCGAGCGGTTCCTGGCCGAGGGGGCCAAGGTGGTGGTGGCGGAGATCGACCCCGGCCGGGGGGCGTCGGCCATGGAGCGGCTGGCGACGGACGACGCCGTGCTGGTCCGCACCGACATCACCGACGAGGGTTCGGCCCAGGAATGCGTCGGGGCGACGGTGGCCCGCTTCGGAACCGTCGACGTGCTGGTGAACAACGCCGCCCTGTACCACGACATCGACAACGCCGACTCGAGCTACAAGTACCTGCGCCACGTCTTCGACGTGAACCTGCACGGCCAGTGGGTGATGGCCCGGGCGGCGGCGCCGGTCATGGTGGCCCAGCGCCGGGGACGCATCATCAACCAGGCGTCGGTGGCCGCCTACCTCTACGACGCCCCGGTTCGGCCCGAGTTCGAGGAGGTGAAGGCCTTCGCCTACGGCCAGACCAAGTGGGGGGTGGTGGGCCTGACCAAGTTCCTGGCCGGCCAGCTCGGCCAGTACAACGTGCTGGTCAACTGCATCGCCCCCGGCCTGACCATGACCGAGGCCACGAAGAAGGTCATCCCCCAGAAGGTGCAGGACCACCTGGTGGCTCGCAGTTCCGTGAAGCAGGCCCTCGAGCCCGACGACCTCACCGGCGTGGCTGTGTTCTTCGCCAGCGACGACTCCCGGATGGTCACCGGCCAGGTGCTGTGTGTCGACGGTGGCCTGTGCATGCCGGCCTAGGAGCAGGGAGGCTCCGTGCGTACTCCCATCTGTGACCAGCTGGGGATCGGAGTTCCCCATCGTCGCCTTCAGCCACTGCCGGGACGTGGTGGCCGCGGTTTCCAAGGCCGGCGGGTTGGGGGTGCTGGGCGCCACCACCCACACCCCCGAGCAGCTCGAGGTCGAGCTGCGCTGGATCGACGAGGCCGTCGAGGGCAAGCCCTACGGGGTGGACGTGCTGGTGCCCCAGAAGCTGTCGGGGACGGGGGCGGGCGGGACCCTGGCCGGCGCCCTCGGTGATCTCATCCCCGACGAGCACCGCGCCTTCGTCGACCGGCTGCTGATCGAACACGGGATCGAGCCGTCCGAGGCTACCGGCCCCGGGGCTCGGGGTGTCCCCGACAGCGACGAGCCCGTCTGGGACGTCACCATCGGCTTGTCGGCGAGTGGCGCCCTGCGCCTCATCGAGGTGGCGCTGGCTCACCCCGTGCGCCTGGTGGCCAACGCCCTCGGCCCCCCGCCGCCGGAGATGGTGGACATGGCCCATGACCGGGACGTCCTGGTGGCCGCCCTGGTGGGCAAGCGCGAGCACGCCGAGCGCCAGCAGGCGGCGGGCGTCGACATCATCGTGGCCCAGGGCTACGAGGCCGGCGGCCACACCGGCGAGGTCGCCACCATGGTGCTGGTGCCCGAGGTGGTCGACACGGTGGCGCCCCTCCCGGTGCTGGCCGCCGGTGGGATCGCCAGCGGCCGCCAGATGGCGGCGGCCATGGCGCTGGGCGCCCAGGGCGTGTGGACGGGCTCGGTGTGGCTGACCACCAAGGAAGCCGAGACCCACCCCGTGGTCATGGAGAAGTTCCTGGCCGCCGGCTCCAGCGACACGGTGCGGTCCCGGTCGCTGACGGGCAAGCCGGCCCGCCAGCTGCGCAGTGCCTGGACCGACGCCTGGGACGGGCCCGACTCGCCCGGGCCGTTGCCCATGCCCCTCCAGCCCCTGCTGGTGGAATCGGCCCGCCGGCGGATCAGCCGGGCGGCGACGGCGGGATCCCCCGGCGCCCAGCGGCTCATCAACTACTTCGTGGGCCAGGTCGTCGGCTCGCTCCAGACGGTCAAGCCCGCCCGCCAGGTCGTCTACGAGATGGTCGAGGAGTACGTCGACGTCGTCACCCGGCTCGCCGGCGCTCTGGAGGCCTGACCCGGGCTGTACGAGGCGGCCAAGCCCTTGTGGAGGGGTCCGGGCATCGAGGATGATCTCTGCCCCAGGTCGCCAGAGGTTCCGGGGATACCCCAGACCCCGGGGAGGGAGACGCCGCCATGTTCAAGGAGTCGTTGGGCAAGCTGACCCAGGGCCAGGACCTCACCGAGGTCGAGCTGACCGAGTTCGTCGAGGGGATGCGGGACGACGAGGTCACCGACGTTCAGATCGCAGGCCTGCTGGTGGCCCTGCTCATGAAGGGCCCCACTGTCGACGAGGTGGCGGCCATCGCCCGGGCCATGCGGGCCAACTGCGTCCAGATCACCCCCCAGGTGGACGGGAACCTGACCGACATGTGCGGCACGGGCGGCGGCATGACCACCTTCAACGTCAGCACGGCCAACTCCATCCTGACCGCGGCGGCCGGCGTCCCCGTGGCCAAGCACGGCAGCCGATCCATCTCCGCCTCCTCCGGCAGCGCCGACGCCCTCGAGGCGCTCGGCGTGGTCGCTGAGCTCACCCCCGACCAGGGCCGCCGGCTCATCGAGCAGGTCGGGATCAGCTTTCTCTACGCCCCCAGCTTCCACCCGATCATGCTCAAGGTGTTCTTCCCGGAGCTGGCGCTCGGCATCAAGACCATCTTCTTCACCATCATCGGGCCGCTCATCAACCCGGCCGGGGCACCCCACCACATGATGGGGGTGTACAAGCCCGAGCTGGTGCCCATGGTGGGCGAGGCGGTGGCCCAGCTCGACATGAAGCACGTGGTGGTGGCTCACGGCACCGACGACGGGGGCAACCCGGCCGGGCTCGACGAGATCTCCATCCTCGGCCCGACGGACATCGCCGAGGTGACCGGCACCAAGGTGGAGCGCTACCAGATCACCCCCGAGGACTTCGGTCTGAAGCGGACCATCTTCGAGGAGGTCAAGGGCGGCGACCCGGCCTACAACGCCGGCGTCATCCGTGACATCTTCGAGGGGAAGGACCAGGGGCCGCGGCGCGACTTCCTCGTGCTCAACAACGCCTTCACCCTCTACGTGGCGGGGGCGGCCAAGAGCCCCGAAGAAGGCCTGCGCCTGGCCCAGGAGAACCTCGACTCGGGGGCCGCCAGCCGCAAGCTGGCGGAGTTCGCCGAGGCTTCGCAGGCCATCGCCTCTTCGTGAGCCGGACAGGCCCGCGGGGTGATGGAGGGCCCCGCAGCCTGGCGGCGTCGATCCGGCTCCGGCAGCACGAGCATCTGATGCCCGTGCTGTCGGAGATCAAGGTGCGCTCGCCCAAGGACGGCGATCTCCTCCGGGGCCGATCTCCCGAGGCCCTGGCCGGCGCCATGGCCGCCTGTGCCATCGCCGGCCTGTCCGTGGTGACCGAGGCGGACGACTTCGGCGGTGACCTCGACATCGTCCGGCGGGTGCGGCCCGTGGTGGGTGTCCCCATCCTGCGCAAGGACTTCCTGCACACCGAGGCGGACCTGGACGAGACGGTCGAGTCGGGGGCCGACGCCGTACTGCTCACCGTGTGCATGCAGGACGACGAGCCCCTGGCCCGGCTCCATGCCGCCGCCCGGGAGCGGGGCCTGGAGACGCTGGTGGAGGTGCACGACGAGGACGACCTGCGCCGGGTCCAGGCTCTCGGCCTGCGGCCCGACGTGCTCGGCATCAACAACCGGGACATCCTGGTGCGGGAGGTCGACGACGGCGACGTGACAGTGACCGAGCGCCTGGCGGCGGCGTTTTTCTCCGGGGACACCCCGAACCCCGGGCGTCCGGACGGCACCCTCGTCCTGTCGGAGAGCGCCATCGCCGGACCCGGCGATGCCGTCCGGGCCCGGGCGGCGGGAGCCGACGCCGTGCTGGTGGGCACGTCGATCCTCCAGGCGCCCGACCCCGCCGCCGCCATCCGGGCCCTGGTCGGCGTGGGCTGGCCGTGACGCGGTGAGGCCCTGACGAAGTGAGGGTCCGGGTCAAGATCTGCGGGATCACCGACCCCGTCGACGCCCAGATGTGCGTCGAGGAGGGGGCCGACGCGCTGGGGTTCGTCGTCGAGCATCCCCAGGAGAATCCCTGGAACCTGACCCGGGCCCGGGCTGCCGAGCTGATGCGGGTTGTCCCTCCGTTCGTCACCCGGGTCGCGGTGGTCGGCGGCGACGCGTCGTGGATCCTCCGGATCGCAGAAGCGACGACGCCCCACGCCCTCCAGCTCCATCGCGACGAGCCGGAGCAGGTCGTGTCCGAGGTCGCCCTCCACCTGGAGGGCAGCGGCATCCGGATCATCAAGGCCCTGCGGATCGACCCGTCAGCCGACCTGCCCGTTTCCCACTGGGTCGAGCTGGCCCGGCGCTTCGTCGGCGCCGGGGCCGACGCCATCCTCGTCGACTCGGTCACCAGCGAGCGGCCGGCGGGCACGGGCCGGGCCGTGGCCATCGACAATGCCCGGGCCGTGGTCGAGTGCCACGACCGCCCGTCGATCCTGGCCGGCGGCCTCACCCCCGAGAACGTGGCCTCCGCCATCCGGGCCGTGGCCCCCTTCGCCGTCGACGTGATCAGCGCCCTGGAGGACGCCGACCACCGCAAGGTGCGGGAGCGCGTCCGGGCCTTTCTCCAGTCGGTCAGAATGCCGTCATGACCGCGGACGCCACGCCGGTGGCGGCCATCGACATCGGCACCAACAGCTTCCATCTCGTCGTCGCCCGACCGGTCGAGAACAACCGCTTCGAGATCCTCGACCGGGAGAAGGAGGTCGTCCGCCTCGGTTCGGGTTCGGGTGACATGAAGCAGCTCGAACCGGACGCGATCCAGCGGGGCGTCGCGGCCCTGGCCCGGTTCCGGCGCATCGCCGATTCCTTCGGGGCGGAGATCCACGCCGTGGCCACCAGCGCGGTGCGGGAAGCGGAGAACCGCACCGAGTTCCTCGACGCCGTCTACCGCGCCTCGGGGGTGGCCGTGGAGGTCATTTCGGGAGCGGAGGAGGCCCGCCTCATCCACCTGGGCGTGCTCCAGGCCGTGCCCGTGTTCGACCAGCAGGTCCTCGTGGTCGACATCGGCGGGGGCAGTACCGAGTTCGTGGTGGCCCGGGGCGACGACGTGTTCGACGCCCGGAGCCTGAAGGTGGGGGCCATCCGGATCACCGAACGCTTCTTCCGGAAGGAGCCGGTGAAGAAGAAGGCCGTGGACGAGGCCCGCACCTTCATCCGCAGCTACCTCGCACCCGTGCGGCGCATGATCGCCGCCCACGGCGGCTGCGAGGTGGCGGTCGGGAGTTCGGGGACCATCCTGAACGTCGCCGAGATGGTGGGGGCCCGCCGGGGGGACGAGCCCCGGCGCCAACGGGGGAACGCCACCTTCACCGACGACGACCTCGGCGAGGTTGTGAACGATCTCCTCGCCCATCCCCGGGCCAAAGACCGCGAGTCGGTGCCGGGTCTCGACCCCCGCCGGGCCGACATCATCCTGGGCGGGGTGCTGGTGCTGGAACAGATCTTCGAGTCGCTCGGGATCGAGGAGATGGTGGTTTCCGACTTCGCCCTGCGGGAGGGCGTACTGCTCGACGTCCTCCGCCGGCGCCAGGCCGGGACCTTGGGCCACCTGCGGGACCTCCGGTTCGAGAGCGTGCAGCACCTGGCCGCGCTCACCCCGGACGAGAAGCCCCACTGCGAGCGCATCGCCGCCCTGGCCCTCCAGCTCTTCGAGGGGACCCAGCACCTCCACGGTCTGCCCGACGAATGCCAGGAGTGGCTGGAGGCGGGGGCCCTGTTGTGCAACGTCGGGCTGATCATCAGCCACGACCGCCATCACCTCCACAGCTACTACGTCATCCGCAACACCGAGCTGCTCACCGGCTTCACCGACCACGAGATCGAGCTCATCGCCCTGGTGGCCCGCTACCACCGGAAGTCGGCTCCCAAAGCCCGCCACCCCGAGTACGCCCGGCTGGGCGAGGACGACCAGTACGTGGTCCGGGTGCTCGGCGGTCTGCTGCGGATCGCCGCCGGCCTGGACCGCACCCGTTCCAGGGCCGTCACCGGTGTGAGGGCCAAAGGGGGCGAGGGGGGCGCGCCGTTGCGGCTCGTGGTGGAGGTCGACGGCGACGCCGACGCCGAACTCGAGCTCTACTCGGCCCGCAGCCGCCAGGACCTCCTGGCCGAGTCCCTGGGCGTCGACGTCCACATCGAAGCCCGGAAGCCGCGGCGGCGGGTCTCCTGATCGGACACCGGCGCGCCCGGAGGGAGTCGAACCCCCGACCCACGGATTAGAAGTCCGTCGCTCTATCCAACTGAGCTACGGGCGCTCGATTCGCCCTGGGCGATTCGCTTGCATTCTACCGGCGGGGAGCTATGCCCCACGGGAGCCGTCCCGCTGCGCCAAACTGTGAGGGTGCGCATCTCCGTCAAGGTCGATTACGCCGTGCGGGCCATGGCCCAGCTGGCGGCGGAGGACGCCTCCGAACCGGTCAAGGCCGAGAACATCTCGAAGGCGCAGGACATCCCGCTCAAGTTCCTCCTCGGCATCCTGTCCGACCTCAAGCGGGCCCGGCTGTTGCGTAGCCAGCGGGGGGCGGAGGGCGGTTACTGGCTGGCCCGGCCGCCGGCCGAGATCTCCCTGGCCGATGTCATCCGGGCCATCGACGGCCCGCTGGCCAACGTGCACGACTCGAGCCTGGCCTCGCTCACCTACCACGGCCCGGCGGAGTCGCTGCGGGAGGTGTGGATGGCGGTGCGCACCAGCCTGCGCTCCGTCCTCGAGGTCGTGAGCCTGGCCGACCTGGCCTCCGGCACGCTGCCCGACCGGGTGCGCCGCCTGGCCGCCGAGTACGAGGCGGACGTCCGCACCTACCAGTAGTGGCCGTGTAGCGTCGATCGGCGATGGATGAGGGGGTCTCGACCGCCGTCAACACCGCCGGACGGGCCAGTGCACTGGTCGGGCGTCCGGTGGAGAGCGGCGTCGTGCCCACGGCTGCAGACCGGCGCTGGGCCGCCTCCGTCCTCCACGACCTGGTGGTCTGGGGTCTCCACGCCGGCGTGCCCGACGGTGCGCTGCGCCCGGTGGAGGTCCGCCTGGCCCAGGTGGCCGTCGAGCTCGCCCCCGACGATCCCACCCTGGGCGCCCTCCTGGACTGGTGGGTGGCGGCCGTGGTCGGGTTGCGCCCGGCCAAGCTGTGGTACGTCCACCCCCTGCCGGACGAGCTGGCGGCGGCCATCCTCCCCGGCGGCTGGCCCCCCAACCTCGGGTCTGAGGTCAAGCAGCGCCGCTTCACCGACGACACCGCCCGCCTGGTCCACCTGGCTTCCACCGTGCCTGTCCTGTCCCAGGTGGCCAAGGCCCAGGCCGTCGTCCGCGACCTCAACGCCGAGCTGAAAGGCGTCGTCACCCCCCTCCAGGCCGGCACGGCCCCTGACCCCGGCGCGGTCGCCCCCCTGGCCGAGCGGGCCGAGGCGCTGCTGCGGGCCTCGGGGGTGGTGGAGGGCACGCCGCTGTACGCCAAGGTCCGCCGCGAGCTGGAGGCGCGGGTCGACCTGGCCACCGACCTGGCCGCCCGGGTCCGGGACCTGGGACCGGCCATCGAGCCGCTGCCCGCAGCCCGGGTCAAGGCCCTGACCCGCCAGGCCGGTACCGGTGACCCCGTCCTGGCCGGCCGGCTCCTGGCCGCCCTCGGCGGGCCGCCACCCCGTCCCGAGCCCGCCGGGCTGGCCGTCGCCCTGGCCGAGGTCATGGCCCCGCTGGCCGAGGAGCACCGGTTCTTCGCCCACCGCCTCCTGGGCGGCGTGGCCGGTCCGGTGGCCGACGCCGCCGGCGACAAGGAACTGGCCGCGGTGGTGGAGGACGGGCGCCGGGCCGAGGCCGAGGTGCTCGACTCCTTGGCCGGGGTGGAACCCCACGCCACCGGCGATGCGGCCGACGTTTCCGACCTGGTGCGCCTGGCCCTCGACGCCGGGGAGCTGATCGAAGCCCGGGCCTGGCTGTCCGACCTGTCCACCTCGCTGGAGGGGGAGAAGATCCGCCGGGAGACGGCCAGCGTGATCGACCGGGCCGCCAACCGGGGGGTGGGTGGGACGCTGGTCGAGTCGCTGGCCGCGGCCCGGGCGGCCGGCGATCTGGCCGCCATGGCCGACCTCACCCGCCAGGTACGTCTCCTGCCCGGCATGGACCGCAAGGTCTCGGCGCTGGCCCAGGCGCCGGCGGCCGCGCCCCGAGCCGGCGTGGCGGCCGGCACGGTCGAGATGCTGACCGGCGGATCGGCGGTGCAGCGGGGGTGGCCCGAGCGCCTGGCCCGGCCGGCGGCGGCGAAGGCCACACCGGCCTACGTCGTCCGGGTCAACGCCCACAACCACTTCTTCGACGGGACCATCTGCACCGCCCCGGCCGGGAACCGGGCCTGCGCCTCCTCCGAGCGGTTCAAGCTCGACTTCTGCGAGAAGGGGGTGCGGCGCTGCGCCTGGCTGGCGGCCTTCGCCGGTCAACCCCGGATGGAGCTCACCGACCCGTTTGTGGACGAGTACCGCCCGATCATCGAGGAGACCCCACCGGAGGCGGGCGATGTGGCCGTGCTGTGGGCCGCCACCGATGCCGGTAACGAGGTCGTGGGTCTGTGGCGGGTCCTGGCCGTCGCCCCGGCCCGGAGGGGATGGGTGCTCAACGGTGACCGCGACGCGGCCGTGCTCCTGCCCCGGGGGGTGGTGCCGTGGTCGGCCGTGTACCGGCGCTGGTCGAGTCCCCGGGGCTCCCAGTCGTTGCGGACCCTCGACGCCGGCGGGCTCGAGGGACTCCTGGTCGAGGTGCGCGACCACCTGGCACCCCTGGCCGCCGAGCAGCCCGGGGTGCAGCGTGACCTCGCTGCCCTCGAGGTCATGCTGGCCGACCAGCGCGCCCGTGTGGCTGAGGCACCGGCCCCGGCTGGGAACGGAGCCGCGGCGGAGGTCGGGAAGACCCCCGTACCGGCCACGCCCCGCAAGGCGAAACGGGCGGGCAAGACCACGGGGGCGCCACCGGCCGAGACGCTCCACGCCCGGCTCCGGGCCCGGGGCGGCTTCTACCCGACGACTCTGGTGGCCCAGTACGAGCTGGCCGTGGCTGAGAGCCGGCTGGTGATCCTGGCCGGGCCGTCGGGGACGGGCAAGACCCGACTCGCCGTCGAAGCCGCCGATGAACTCGGCGCCGCTGTCTGTCTCGTGGCCGTGCGCCCCGACTGGCACGCCAACGAGGACCTGCTCGGCTACCTGCCGCCCTTCCCGGGGGCGCTCTTCTCGTCCACGCCCGCCTCCCAGTTCATCGTGTCCGCCGCCGGTGACCCCGGGCGGGCCTACCACCTGTGCCTGGACGAGATGAACCTGGCCCGGCCCGAGCACTACCTGGCCGAGCTGCTCTCGAAGATGGAGATCCCCTCCGGCCGGGTGGCCTTCCACACCGGCGGGGACGAGGAGGCCGGCTTCCCGGCCGAGGTGGCCTATCCCGCCAACCTGGTGGTGGTGGGCACGGTGAACCTGGACGAGACCACCCAGCCGGTGTCAGCCAAGATCCTCGACCGGGCCGCCTACCTGGTGGTGGAGGCCGGTGAGCTCAAGGCGTTCCTCGATCACCTGCCGGAGACGGCGGCGGTGCCGTCGTGGGTGCCCCGCCTGCTGGTCGACCTCGACGGCAGCCTCGACGACGCCGGCCAGGGGCTCGGGTACCGCGCCGGCGGACGCCTGGTGCGCTGGGCGGTGATGGGGGCGGCCCGGGGTCACACGCACGAAGAGGCGCTCGACTGGGCCCTGTCCGCCCAGGTGCTACCCCGGCTGCGCTTCTCCCGATCCGACCCCGCCCACCCCGAGGTGCTCGAAGCCCTCGTCGGCCGGCTCCGGGCCGCGCCGGGCGAGTTCCCCCGCTCGGTGGCCACTCTGGAACGGATGCTCACCGAGCTGCGGCGCCAGGACTTCACCCTGGGCCAGATGCGGCTCTCCTAAAGGCCATGAGCCTGCTGCTCGGGGGACGGGCGGTGCCTGTCACCGGCGACCCGCTGCGCATCGACGAGGCCACCGCCCTGGAGTTCACCCTGGCTCCCGGGGTGGAAGGCCAATTGCTCATCGCGGGGATGCCGGTGCCGTTCGTGGGTGACCGGGCCGACCCGGTGTGGGTGGCCGACTGCCGCCGGGAGCAGTGGGTGGGGGAGCTCGACCTGATGTTCACCCCCGCCGGGGCGGCGGCCGTGCGTCCCCGGGTGGTGATGCTGCCGGGGCGCACCACGGTGGAGGGCTTCGCTTTCCTCGTCGAGCAGTTCCGCACCTGGGCGGGGGCCGGGGCCCTGGCCGATCCGGCCGGGCGGGCCCGCATCTGGGCCGACCTCGCGCCCCGTGTCCCGAAACGGGACGAGGAGCGGGCGCTGGTGGCCATCGCCCTCCTCCGCCGGGCCCTGCCTGCCTTCGCCGCTCTGCACCGGGCCCCCGTCACCGCTTCCACCTCGCGCCAGGAGTGGGCGCCGCTGGAACGCACCGGCGGCCGGCGCCTGCTGCTGCGCCGGCTCCATCCCTTCGACCCGCCCCGCCCGCCCGAGGCGCCCCGCTACGGCCAGGTCGCCACCCTGGCCCGGGAACGCAGCCCCGACACGCCCGAGAACCGCTTCGTGGTCGGCGTGGTGCGCCGTCTCCTCGGCCTCGTCCGGGAGGCGACCGTCGAAGAGGCCCTGGTCGACACCGAGCTGGCCAACGAGCTGGTGGCTTCGGCCCGGGCCCTCCAGCTGCTGGCCGGGGAGGCGCCCTGGGCGCAGCTGTCACCCGGCCCCGCCCCCCGGGTCAGCTTCCTGTTGCGGGACCAGCCCCACTACCGGGCCTTCCGGACCCTCTCCGACGCCCTCGACGACAGCCTGCACTTCTCGCCCCTGCCCGGCGACCCCGTCGCCCTCGGGTTGCGCACCCAGACGCTCAACGCCCTCTTCGAGGTGTGGGTGGCCCAGGCGGTGCGGGCCGCGGTACGGCGCCGCCTCGGCCTTCCGGCCCGGCCGGGCGCGCCGCTGCCCCGGGGCGGGGCCGAGGAGGCGGCCACGGCCCTGGGCCGGGTGCGGGTGGCCTTCGACCGGGTCTATCCCCGCCGGGGCGAAGGCATCGTGGCCCTGGGTCGCAAGCGGAGCCCCGACGCGGTGGTGGAGTGGTGGCCCACGGGCGGGCAGCCGGTGGTGATGGCCGTGGACGCCACCTGGAGCCGCAACGCCACCTACCACGACGACAAGCTCGGCTACGCCCGCTCCCTGGCCCACGGGGAGGCCGACCCCATGACCGGTGCCCCCCGGCTGTGCGCCCGCCGCTGCCTGGTCGTCTTCCCCGGAACGAGGCCCCGGGTCAACGAGATCGGCTTCGCCCTGTCGCTGGCCACCGTCTCCGCCCCGCCGTCGGAGGCGGGATGGTCGTTGCTCGGGTCCTTCCTCGACCGCGCCCTCGAGGGGGTGGTGCCGTCCGGCCTGTCGGCCGCGGGTTTCGTTGAGGTAGCCGACCTCGCCGCCCGGCCCGGCAGTTCCTGACGTACCCCGTCGGTAGGGTCGGGAGGAGGCGCAACGGCGCGCCCGCTGGGGAGGTGTGATGGCTGACGTACCGGAGTTCGCCGACCTTGGGAACCGCCAGTGCCGGCGCTGTGAGGCGATCAAACCGCTGCAGGAATTCCCGGCGACGCTGCGGACGAACGGGAACGTCAAGTTCGATTCGTATTGCCGGCCGTGCCGGAAGGTGTACCAGCACGAGTGGTACTTGGCCCATCGCGAGGAGGCGTTGGTCGCCGCCTCGTCCCGTCGGGAGCGGGCCCGGGCGAACCGCCCGCCGAGACCCGACCCACCCGAGCGACGCCCACTTCGAGAGGCCCTTGGATTCAAGACCCACCCGAACACGCGGATTCAGGGAAATGCCAGTCTCGGTATCGCGATCGCCTACTTCAGCCGTATCGGGCTGCAGGTTGCCATACCTCTCACGGACACGCAGCCATGGGATCTGATTATTGAGAACGGCGATCGGCTCGAGCGGGTCCAGGTCAAGACAACGACCCAACGGATGGCGAGCCAGCGGGGCTATGTGGTGGGCCTGAAAACGATCGGGAGCAACACGAAGCGGACCTTGAGGCGCGACTTCAACCCATCGGACTACGAGTGGTTGTTCGTCGTGTGTGGGGACGCATGTGTCTACATGATCCCGACGGAAGCCATTACGGCGCGAACGCAGCTGTACCTCGGCCGGAAGTTCGAACCCTTCCGGCTTGAAGACTGAGAGCGGGTGACCGGACTCGAACCGGCGGCATCGGACTTGGAAGGACCGCGCTCTACCATACTGAGCTACACCCGCATCGTGAGTCACACTAGCGACCCGTCGGGGAGGGGGGATTTGAACCCCCGACCGCCTGCCCCCAAAGCAGGTGCGCTACCACTGCGCCACTCCCCGGTCCGGTCCAGCGTACCTGCGGACCTCGCCGGGTTGGCGACTGCTCGACACCGGCTCAGGCGGCGGGCGCCACCATCTTCTCGGCCACGGCGATCCATCTCAGCTGGGCCTGGATCTGCCGGTTGACGTTGGTGACCTTGGCGTCGTTGCCGGATGCGACATGAGTGGCCCGCAGGGTGCGCAGGTCTTCCAACTGGCTGTGGTAATGGCGGATGTGGGACGGGTTCGGGGTCGAGGCCACGAGGGGCTCCTTCGCTGGGATGCGTCACCGTCGTCGGCCGCAAAGCCCGCGAGGTTGAGTCAGGGTCCGACCTCGTCCTGGTTGGAGCCAGGTCGTGGCGTCGGGACGCGAAGGAGCCGATGCTAACCGCCCCGTCCCGTCAGGCAGCCCCGGGACTCTCCTCTTCGACGTGGGACGGGCGGACCACATCGACCCGCGTGGGGTTCTGAACCAGGCGCAGGTCGACGATCTGGTCGTCGTAGCCCCAGACGTCGAGGCCTTTCTCCGGTCCGGACACGACCGTCCCGTCGAACCCTGGCCGGCCCCGCTTCACGTCGCGCAGCCGCTCCAGGACCCGCACCCGGCGCAGTCCGCCGCCGTAGGTGCGGTACACGATCACGTCCCCAGCTTCGTAGTCCATTAGTCACCCTCCTCACCGTTTGGAACACATGAGCGGACCATACCGACGGGGTGTGACATCACCAGGGCGACTGGGCGTTGATGAAATGCCTTGCCCCGGTCGACACGCCGTGGTCGACTCCGCGCATGACGGCCGCCGGCGAGCTGACCGTGGCCGCTCTCCGGGCCCGGCCGGTGAGCGTGCCGTTGGACCCGCCGGTGCAGACGGCCAGCGGGCGGATCGCCACGGCTCCACTGGTGCTCATCGACCTCGTCACCGAAGAGGGCGTGACCGGTCACAGCTACGTCTTCTGCTACACGCCCGTCGCCCTGGGAGCGGTGGCCGATCTCGTCACGCGCCTGGAGGAGCTGATCAAAGGCAGCGCTGCCGCGCCGGTCGTCCTCGACGTTCGGCTCCAGGCCGCCTTCCGCCTCCTCGGACCCCAGGGCCTGACCGGCATGGCCATGGCCGGCATCGACATGGCCGCCTGGGACGCCCTGGCCCGCGCCGCCGGCTTGCCGCTGGTCCGGCTGCTCGGCGGCGAGCCCCGACCGGTACCGGCCTACGGCAGCCTGAGAACGATGAACCCGGCCGGCGCGGCCAAGGAAGCAGCCGAGCTGGCCGGACTGGGATTTCCGGCCTACAAGGTCAAGGTCGGCGTCGACACCGACGTGGCCGCCGTCCGGGCCATCCGGGCCGAGCTCGGCGACCATGTCCCCGTGGCGGTCGATTACAACCAGTCTCTCACCGTCCCCGAGGCGATCCGCCGTGCCCGGGCGCTGGAGGACGAAGGGCTGCTCTGGATCGAAGAGCCCACCCGGGCCGACGACTTCGCCGGCCACGCCCGGATCGCCCGGGAGGCGGCGACACCCATCCAGATCGGCGAGAACTGGTGGGGCCCGCACGACCTGGAGAAGAGCATCGCCGCCGGGGCGTCGGACTTCGGGATGCCCGACGCTATGAAGATCGGTGGCGTCACGGGCTGGCTCCGGGCCGCCGGTCTCGCCGAGGCCGCCGGCCTCCCGCTCTCGAGCCACATCTTCCCGGAGTTCAGCGCCCACCTGCTGGCCGTGACTCCCACCGGCCACTGGCTGGAGTACCTCGATGTGGCCGGCGCCGTCCTCGCTGAGCCCGTCCTGGTCGAGGACGGCCACGTCCTCATCGCGGACGTCCCCGGAGCCGGCCTGGAATGGAACGAGGAAGCGGTCCGGCGTTTCGCGGTCAGCTAAAGCGCGGGGGCGGCGAACGTGTCGCAGGGAGCGAGGTCGTCGGAGCGGTACCCGGTGGCGAACCAGCGCTGGCGCTGCTCGGCCGAACCGTGGGTCCAGGACTCGGGGTTGACCTGACCCTGAAGCCGCTCCTGGATGCGGTCGTCGCCCACGGCGGCCGCCGCGTCGAGGCCGTCACGGATGTCGTCGTCGGTCAACTCCTCGATGAACCCGGTGTCCACCGCGCCCCGGGCCCACATACCGGCCAGGCAGTCGGCCATCAGCTCCACCCGCACGCCTTCACTCTCCGGTCCGGTGCCGCCCTGACCGGCCCGGGAGAGGACGCCCAGGAGATTCTCGATGTGGTGGCCGTACTCGTGAGCGATGACGTAGGCCTCGGCGAAGGGACCGCCGGTGGCGCCGAAGCGGGTACGGAGCTCCTCGTAGAACGACAGGTCGATGTAGACGCGCTGGTCGGGTGGGCAGTAGAAGGGCCCGACGGCCGAGGTGGCAGACCCGCAGCCCGTGGTGGTGGCGCCCTGGAAGAAGACTGTGGTCGCCGGCCGGTAGTCGTTGACCTCCTGGCCCCAGAAGGCCTGCACGCTGTTGATCACACCGACGATGCGGCAGTCGCTGCGCTGGTTGGCGTCTTCGCCGGTCCTGCACTCGGCGGACAGATCCGAGCCCGGCTCGCCCAGCTGCAGATCCGCCGGCACTCCTCCCTCGCCGCCCGAAAGGAGTGTGAAGACGAGGACGATCAGGCCGACGATCCCTCCGCCACCGAGCGCCATCGGCCCCATGCCGCGCCGATCCGAGACCTGGGAGGTGTCTAGCTGGGCCTGCTTGCGGAAGCGCACGCCGGGACGGTACCCGGAATGCACCCCGTCCGATCTCGAACGATCAGCTACGGCGCCGGAGGCGACGGACCCGGGGCGCGGGCCGGGCGGGAACAACTCCGCCCCGCGGGCGACGACACTCGGGCGGATGAGTCCGCCACGGTCCTCGCTTCCAACGCGCTCCGGTCATGGCGGGGATTTCGCCGTGGCTCGGCTGCGTACCTCTCCGCACGCCCATGGATGCCCTGCGCACGCTCATGGATGCGTAGGGAACGCCCCTGGAGCGGGAATCACTACTGATTGGCCGCTCCGGCCCGCCGTCGCCGCTGGGGCGGTGATCGTCACGAACGTGCCGAGAGCACGGGAACGGTGCTGTATGGCCGAAGTAAGTCAGCCGAACGTGAGGGTGAAGGCGTCCCGGCTCCCGGTCGAGGTCTGGCCCGGGAGCGCGCCCAGCGTGCTGCCCACGACATGCATGCCGCGCCCGAAGAGGGCCACGCCGAGGGCGATGTCGACCGAATCCGTCCCGAACTCGCTGACCCACAGCTGGCGGCCGATCGCGTCGTAGCAACTGATGAAGGCGTCCTGGCCGCTCCCCGGCCCTCCGGGCGCGCTCCGGGCGGTGCTGCCGACCACGAAGGCGCGACCCTGGGGGTCCATGGCCACGGCCAGGGCCCCGTCGGTGTACCTGCCGCCGAACTGCTCGGTCCACAGGGCGGTACCGGTGGAGTCGTAGCGGCGGATGAAGGAGTCTGTACCGCCGCCGGTCGACTTGCTCAGCAGGACGCCGTCGGTGCTGCCCACCACCATGACCTGACCGCTGTCGTCGGTGGCCGCCGCCACTCCGAAGTCGTTGACGTCGCTGCCAAACTGGCGCAGCCACAGGGCGTTGCCGTCGAGGTCGTACTGCGTGACGAAGACGTCGAACCCGCCGGCGTTGGAGTGCTCCGGGAACGACCCCTGGGTGCTGCCCACGATCAGCACCTTCCCGCCCGACCCGATGGCCACGCTGCGGGCGCCCTCACCCTCGTTGCCGCCGAACTGGCGGGTCCAGACCTCGTTCCCCTCCTGGTCGTACCGCCGGACGAAAGCGTCATAGTCACCGCCCGTGACCTGGCCCGGCATGGTCCCACGGGTGGTACCGACGACGTAGGGGTTGCCGGCCGCATCGAGAGCCACCCCGGCGCCGCCGTCGCCGCCGGCGCCACCGAACTGACGGGTCCACAACTCGGTGCCGGCGGGGTCGTACTTGCGGAGGAACGCGTCCCGTCCGCCGGCCGAGGCCTGCCCGGGCAGGGTGCCCTCCGTCTCGCCCGCCACGTAGATGTTGCCCCCGCCGTCCGCCGCCACGCCCCGCGAATAGTCCCGTTCAGAGCTGCCGAACTGGCGGGTCCACAGCTCGGTGCCGGCGGGGTCGTACTTGCGGATGAAGACGTCGAGGCTCCCCGACGAGGTCTGGCCGGGCAGAGCCCCCTGCGTCCAGCCGGTGACGTAGCTGTTTCCCGAAGGATCGAGGGCCACGGCGTGCGCCTCGTCGACGTTGGTGGTGCCGAACTGGTGGGTCCACCCCTGGGTGACGGCCGATGCGCCCGGAGCCGGGACCACGAGGCCGAGGAGGACCGTGGTGAAGGCCACCCACCGCAGGACCGCGATTCTCGGCGCCACAGTCACGGGCGGACCTTACTCTCTGCCCCCTCAAACTCAACAGGAACTCATTTCCAAACCTCATGTATCGGGCGCGAAATGCGCACCCGGGACCAACTGTGTCGACCAGAGGCTGGAAATAGCCACCACCTGGTTCGAACGCGCTATGGAGCGCGACCCGGTGCCTCCCGATGATGTCCCACGAAGGCGGGCGAGAGAGGGAGGGGCATGTACATGAGCACGCGCAGTCGTTGGCAGCAGAGGTTGGCCTTGGCGGTCGCCACGTTGGTCCTGGCGGCCGTACCCGGCGGGGCGATGGTCAGCGCCGCCGCATCCGAGGCGGCTCGAGCCTCCGTGATCGTCCGGGGCACCGATGCCGGTGTGGCCCGGGCCGCGGTCGAGGCTGCCGGCGGGCGCGTCACCCAGGACCTGTGGATCGTCAACGGCGTCGCCGCCGACGTCCCGGTCGCCGCCCTGTCCACGCTGCGCACCCAGTCGGGCGTCGTCGAAGTCAGCTCCGACGAGCCGGTCCAGGTCCAGGCCGCCAACCCGTCGCCTCTGCACCCGGCCACCGCCGTATACCCGAAGGTGGTTGGCGCTGACGACCTCTGGGCCGAGGGGGTTGACGGCGAAGGGGTCACCGTCGCCGTCCTCGACACCGGGGTCAAGCCGGTCGCCGACCTTGCGGGGCGGGTGATCGGGGGTGTCGACGTCTCCGGTCAGTACGGCCAGGACATCGATGATGGGAGACCCTTCGAAGACGGCTTCGGGCACGGCACCTTCATCGCCGGCCTGATCGCCGGCAACGGGGCGTCGTCGAACGGGGCCAACAAGGGCGTCGCGCCGAAGGCCAAGATCGTCTCCATCAAGATCGCCGGGAACGACGGCGCCGCCGACATCAGCCACCTCCTGGCCGGCATCCAGTGGGCCGTCTCCTTCAAGGACACCTACGGCATCCGGGTCCTCAACCTCTCGCTCGGCACCAACTCCTCCACGCCGTACTACCTGAGCACGGTCAATGCGGCCGTCGAGAAGGCGTGGGACAGCGGCATCGTCGTCACCGTGTCCGCCGGCAACTTCGGCACGGCGGCAGAGACCGTCATGAAGCCGGCCGACGACCCGCTGGTCATCACCGTCGGTGCGCTCGACGACCGGGGCACCGGGACCCGGAACGACGACGTCATGGCCGGGTTCTCCGGCGCCGGGCCCACCAAGGCCGACGGTCTGTCCAAGCCCGACCTGGTGGCGTCGGGGCGCTCCGTCATCGGCCTGCGGGTCCCCGGGTCCAAGATCGACACCGCCTACCCCGGGTCCCGGGTCGGGACTGCTTACTTCAAGGGTTCGGGCACGTCGTTCTCCACCGCGGTCACCTCCGGTGCGATCGCCCTGCTGCTCGAGAACGAGCCGGGCCTCACCCCCGACCAGGTCAAGGCCCGCCTCCTGAGCACGGCCGCCGTCGGGCCCGTCGGGAACCCCTACGTCGACGGCCATGGCTCCCTGGATGCCTACGCCGCCGCTCACGCCGGCACCTTCGACTCCGCCAACCAGGGCGTCCTCCGTTCCATCGGTGGCGGCTCGCTCGCCGTCGACCGGGCCGGCCTCCAGATCCAGATCCAGACCGGTGGGATTCTGGTTCCGATCCTCAACCTGCTCATCCCGATCTTCTCCCTCCTCCAGGGAGAGATGACGGCCCAGAACCTGGTCTTCGACCCGGTGGCGTACCTGGCCTCGGATTGGACCGGCAGTGGCTGGTACGGCAGTGGCTGGTACGGCAGTGGCTGGTACGGCAGTGGCTGGTACGGCAGTGGCTGGTACGGCAGTGGCTGGTACGGCAGTGGCTGGTACGGCAGTGGCTGGTACGGCAGTGGCTGGTATGCCACAGCATGGGAGTAGGGGTAGCGTGCCGGCGAAGCTGAGGATCATCATCGGAGGGGCGATCGCCGCGGGGTTTGTCACCGCGGCGACCGCCATTGCCCTGGCCGGCCACCTGGGAGTCGGCCCCCTCACCGTCTTCGTCGCCTTCACGGTGATGATCGGCCTCAACTGGGCCTTCCCGCTGTTGGTCCTCCGCAAGAAAGACCTCGAGTGCTTCCTCCTCGACGAGGCCTTTCTCGTAGCCATGGTGATGCTGCTCCCGCCCCTCGCCGCCGTGCTGGCTTTCGCGGTGGGCGTCCCCTTGGGCTTGTTGGTGCGGCGCCGGCCACTTGTCCGGGTCGCGTTCAACACCGGAACGATTGTCACCGCTACCGGCCTTGCGGTGGGCGCCGCCCGTCTGGTCGGCGGCAACGGCGGGGTCAGCCCGCGGGACATCGAGCGCGGTGGCGCTCGGGGCCCTCGTGTTCCTCCTCGTGAACGCCGCGTCAATCGGGGTCGTTTTCGCCGTCACCGAAGGTCAGCGCTTCTGGCGGTCAGCCGGCGACGGTTTCGGTTTCCGGCTTCTCCTCTGGGCGGCGACCGTGGCCGTGGGGCTACTCGGCGGACTGGCCGGGTCCGCCTACTCCTGGGCGCTCCTCTTCGCGGTCCTGCCGATGGGTGTGCTCCAGGTCGTTCTGGCCGGATCGCTCCGCGCCCGGAAGGACCGGGAACGGCTCGACGGCCTCCTGCACGCCACCCTCGAGGCCCACGCCTCCATGGAGCCTGCGGACGTGGAGGAGGCGGTGACGGGCTCCGCTCGTGACCTGCTGCAGTGTCGGAAGGCACGAATCGCCGAGACGCCGCCGGGTCCCGATGAAATCGGCAGCCGGCTTCCTGGTAACAGATATCCGGAGCGTTGGCTGGTGGTGTCGGAGAGGCGCGGTCTCGACCCCTTCGGGGCGAATGACGCCAAGCTGCTCGACGCGCTGGTGGCGGTGGGATCAGGCGCCATTGAGAATGCCGGACTCGTCGACCAGATCAAGCACCAGGTGTTCCACGACGCCCTCACCGGCCTTCCCAACCAGCTGCTGTTCGAGGAGCGGGTGAACATCGCCCTGGCTCAGCAGCGCCGGGCGGGGGGCAAGGTCGCCGTGTTGTTCATCGACCTGGACCGCTTCAAGCGGGTCAACGACTCCCTCGGCCACCCGGCCGGGAACGAACTGCTCCGCCAGGTGAGCCGGCGGTTGGGGGCCGTGGTTCGCGCCTCCGACACCGTGGCCCGCATGGGCGGCGACGAATTCACCCTCCTCCTGGGGGACGTCCGTTCCGCCAGTGAGGCGGAACTGGTGGCGGAGAAGATCCTGGCCGCCTTCCGGCACCCCTTTATCCTTCAGGGCCAGGAGCTGTTCGTCACGCCGAGCATCGGCGTGGCCGTGGGGCCCGACGACGGCACCCGGCCCTCGGTGCTGCTGAAGAACGCCGACACCGCCATGTACCGGGCCAAGGACCGGGGGCGCAACTGCTACGAGACCTACGCCATCGATATGAACGCGGCGGCGCCAGGGGAGCTGGCCCTCGAGGGTGACCTCCACCACGCCATCGACACCGGGGGGCTCAGGGTCTTCTACCAGCCCCAGATCGACCTGGCCTCCGGACGGATCGTCGGGGTGGAGGCGCTGGTGCGGTGGCCGCACCCCACGCTGGGGATGATCACCCCGGACCGGTTCGTGCCCATGGCCGAGGAGACGGGACTCATCGTCCCGCTCGATGACTGGGTGCTGCGCACGGCCTGCAAGCAGGCCCGGGACTGGAGCGAGGCCGGCATGTTCCCCCTGCGGATGGCGGTGAACATCTCGGGACGGGCTTTTCAGCGGGCCAACGTCGCCGAGCGGGTCGAAGAGACCCTGATCCTCACGGGGCTCGAGCCCCAGCGCCTGGAGCTGGAGGTGACCGAGAGCATGGCCATCGACCAGGGAAGCGACACCCGTCCGGTGTTCCGCGACCTGGAGTCCCTGGGGGTGAAGCTGGCCATCGACGACTTCGGCACCGGCTACTCGGCCCTCAGCCGCCTGCGCGGCTTCCCCTTCCACACCCTCAAGATCGACCGCTCCTTTGTCTCCGAGATCGAGAACGCCTCCGACGAGGCACCGCTCGTGGCGGCCATGATCGCCATGGCCCACGCCATGAAGCTCGATGTGGTGGCCGAGGGGGTCGAGACCGATGCCCAACGCATCTACCTGGGCCAACACGACTGCGACGTCGCCCAGGGCTACCTGTTCAGCCGGCCGGTGGAGGCCTCGATGATCGAGGAGATGGTCGCTCCGGTGGCCGCCTGAGGAACGGTTCGTGGGGACCGTCGGCTTCCGCTACATTTCCCGCTTCGCACGGGGCGAGCGGGGCAATTTCGCTGGGGAGCAAAAGCCGCGAAGTTTCTCTCAAGTCGCGCCGCGCGAATGTCGAGACAGAGGCAGGACAAACGTGCCGGGCGAGTGCCCGGGGACGGGAACGAGGAGGAGCTTCGGTGGCTGGCAAGGTGAAGAACAAGGACGACGGCGCAACGCAGTCCAAGACGGCCCGTGCCTCCATGCGGACCGGCGGCGCGAAGGAGGCGTTCATCGCCTCGGCCGACGCCAGCCGCATCGTCCCCCTCGGTGGCGGGACGCACGCCTACGTCCTCGACCCCCGTGACGGCCGCACCCACCGGTTCGCCGTCGCCTCCGAAGCCTTCATCGCCGCTCTCGTCGAGCTGGCGGGCACCAACCACGGTGACCGGCTCCGCCGGGACCTGAGCGATCTCGCCGGGCGCTTCCCGAGCTGGGAGACGGTGGCCGCCCGCCTGGACGCCGCCCTCGCCCCCCACGCCCCCGAGATCGAGACCCCCGAGGAAGACGCCGCCTGATCCACCCCCCGACCTGCAGTACCCCGAAGGCGGCCCCGCGGCCGCCTTCGGCGCGTCCGGTTCCAACCTCGAAGTGGCACTCGGGGTCAGGTAACGTGCCTGATGGCCATCACCACGAGTTCGTTGACGCGCCCGGTCCAGGACGAGGCCGACGCCATCATCCACACGGTGATGGCCACCCCCGAGGGGCACGCCGATCCCTATCCCCACTACCGGCGCCTGCGGGAGCTGGCGCCGGTCCACCGCTGCGACCTCGATGGGGTCTGGTACATCTCCGACTTCGAGACCTCCCGGCAGATCCTGGGTGACGCCCGCATCGGCAAGAACCCCCACATCGTGGTGCGCCGCCATGGCGTCGACGAGGCCAGGCTCAAGCTGGCCGAACGGCGCACCCGGCCGTCCATGCTCACCGCCAACCCGCCCGACCACACCCGGCTCCGGGGGGTAGCCAAGGGGGCGTTCATCCCGCCAACCATGGAGGCCATGCGGGCCCGGGTGGCGGCCCTGGTCGACGAGCGCCTGGACCGGCTGGCGGCGCTGGGCGAAGCCGACGTGATGGCCGAGCTGGCCTACCCGCTGCCCGTCACGGTCATCAGCGAGATGATGGGCGTCCCCGAGGCCGACCGGGCGTGGTTCCGGCCCCTCATGAACACCCTCGTCTCCTCCGACCAGCCCCACCCCACGCCGGAGCAGACCGAGCTGGTGGCCCGGGCCGGCGACGATCTCGAGGCCTACTTCAAGGCCCTCATCTCCACCCGTCTGGCCCGGCCCGAGGATGACCTTCTCTCCGCCTTCCTGGTCCGCTACCGGGAGGGCGAGCTCAGCTACGACGAGCTCTACGCCACCGTCACCCTGCTGTTCATCGCCGGGTTCCTGACCACCACCAACCTGATCGGCAACGGGCTCCTGGCCTTCTTCAGTCACCCGGGCGAGCTGGCCCGCCTCCTGGAGGACCCGTCTCTGGTCGCCCCCGCGGTGGAGGAGATCCTCCGCTACGACACCCCGGTCCAGATGGTCCACCGCCGCGCGCTGGAGGACATCGAGGTGGGTGGGCAGGTGGTGTCCGAGGGCGACACGGTCTTCGCCATCCTGGCTGCCGCCAACCGTGATCCGGCCCGCTTCCCCGACCCCGACCGGTTCGACATCGCCCGGACCGACAACCTCCACCTGGCCTTCGCCTGGGGACTGCACTTCTGCCTCGGCGCCCGCCTGGCCCGCATGGAGGGCCAGCTCGTCTTCGCCGGCCTCCGTGAGCGGTTCTCGAGGCTTGAGCTGCTCGAGGAGCCGGTCCGCCGGCCCGGCCTGGCCATCCGGGCCCTGGATTCCCTCCGGGTCCGCTTCATCCCCCGCTGATCAAGGTCGAGCCTCTTTCCCTCCCCGAGGCCCGCCGGGTCGCCCTGGTGGCCCAGGGCTTCGGGGCGCCCCGTCCGACCGGAAGGATCGACGCCCGCCATGCCCGCCGCGGGCTGTCCGCCGTCGGCCTGATCCAGCTCGACTCGGTGAACGTGGTGGCCCGCTCCCACGAGCTGCCGCTCTTCTCCCGCCTCGGCCCCCACTCCCGGGACCTGCTGGGAGATCTCGCCTACCGGCGGAGGGAGCTCTTCGAGTACTGGGGCCATGAGGCCTCCCTGGTGCCCGTCGCACTCCACCCGCTGCTGCGCTGGCGGATGGCCCGGGCGGCGGGCGAGGCCTGGGGGTCCATGGTCCGTATCCAGCGCGACCAGCCCGGGCTGGTCAAGGCCGTCCGCGACGAGATCACGGCCCGGGGGCCCCTTTCCGGCCGCGACCTCGGGGGTCTCGGAGCGAAGCGGTCCCGCGGAAGTTGGTGGGGCTGGGGCGACGTCAAGACGGCACTGGAGTGGCTGTTCTGGACGGGCGAGCTGACCGCCGCCGGCCGCACCCGCACCTTCGAGCGGATGTACGAGCTCACCGAGCGGGTCCTGCCCGCCGCCGTCCTGGCCGCCCCCACCCCGGCCGAGCCCGAAGCCCAGCGGGAACTGCTGCGGCTGGCCGCCGCCCGGCTGGGCGTCGGCACCGCCGGCGACATCGCGGACTACTTCCGCATCCGCCGGCCCGAGGCCCGCCCCCGCCTGGCCGAGCTGGTCGAGGAGGGCGCCGTCGTGCCCGCCCAGGTGGAGGGTTGGCGGGAGCCGGCCTTCCTCGATCCGGCCGCCGCCTCGTCCCGCCGCCGGCGGCCCCGGCCGCGGGCCCTGCTCTCGCCCTTCGATTCGTTGGTGTGGGAGCGGTCCCGCACCGAGCGTCTCTTCGGCATGCGCCTGCGCCTCGAGATCTACACCCCGGCGCCGCGTCGCACCCACGGCTACTACGTGCTGCCCTTCCTCCTCGGCGAGCACCTCGTCGCCCGGGTCGACCTCAAGGCCGACCGCCCGGCAAAAGTCCTGCGGGTCCTGGGCGCGTTCGGGGAGACGCCCCACGACCCGGCGGGGACCGTCCCCGCCCTGGCCGGCGAACTCAGCGATCTCGCCCGCCACCTCGGCCTCGAGCGGGTCTCGGTCTCGCCCCGGGGAGACCTGGGCGCCGCCCTGGGGGCAGTCCCCATCTCGGACTGAGCGCCCGCCGGGTCACCACGAAACCGGACGGGCCGGGTACACTCCCCGTCCCCATGGAGACCTCGATCGAGACGCTGGAGGGCAACAAGGTCCGCCTGCGTGTGGCGGTTCCCGCCAGCGAATTCGAGACGGCTATCAACGCCGCCTTCCGCAAGCTGGCCCGCGAGGTACGGATCCCCGGTTTCCGGCCCGGCAAAGCTCCCCGGCGCATCCTGGAGAACTTCCTCGGGACTGAGCTGGCTCGGGAACAGGCCTTGCGGGACGCCCTGCCCGACTACTACGCCCAGGCGGTGACGGCGGAGGCGCTCGACACCATCGCACCACCGGAGATCGACATCACCGCCGGCAAGGAGGAGGGCGACGTCGAGTTCGACGCCGTCGTCGAGGTGCGCCCCCAAC
Source organism: uncultured Actinomycetes bacterium (assembly GCA_963789165.1). Taxonomy (GTDB): domain Bacteria; phylum Actinomycetota; class Acidimicrobiia; order IMCC26256; family BP-133; genus CAWBJP01. Next base: position 70,455 of record CAWBJP010000004.1, on the reverse strand, counting down.
CCCGGATCACGGGCTACGAGGGGCTCCAGATCACCGTGCCTGTGGCCGCGGTGGTCGAGTCCGACATCGATGCCCAGGTCAACGGGCTGCGGGAGCGCTTCGCCGATCTGGAGGATTCCGCCGCCCCGCTCAGCACCGGCGACTACGCCCAGCTCAACATCAAGGGGTACATCCACGACGAGGAGGTACCGGGCCTGACGGCCAGCGACTTCCTCTACGAGGTCGGCTCCGACCTCGTGTCCCCGAAGCTCGACACCGAGCTCGAGGGGCGACGCCCCGGCGACATCGTCCGGTTCAACGACGTCCTCTCCGAGCGCTGGGGGGAGCGGGCCGGCCAGGAGGTCTCCTTCCAGGTTCTGGTCAAGGAGGTCAAGCGCAAAGTCCTCCCCGAAGCCACGGACGAGTGGGTCAAGGAAGCCAGTGAGTTCGACACCCTGGAGGATCTGCGCGCCGACATCCGCAACCGGATGGACTCCGTGCGCCAGATCCAGGGTCAGCTCGCCGTCCGGGAGCGCCTGCTCGACACCGTGGGCGGCCTCGTCGACATCGACATCCCCGAACCGCTGGTGGCGGAAGAGATGGAGCGCCGCCTCCACTCCATCATCCACCGCCTCTCCGACCAGGGGGCCACGGTCGAGCAGTACCTGGCGGCCACCGGCCAGACCGAGGACGCACTCGTCAATCAGGTGCGGGTCCAGGCTGTCGCGGCCGTGAAAGCCGACCTGGGTCTGAGGGCCGTCGCCGCCCAGGAGGAGCTCGTCGTCAGCGACGAGGAAGTCGACGCCGAGATCGTCCGCATGGCCGAAGGTTCGAAGGTGAAACCGGCCCAGTTGCGCAAGGAGATCGAACGCGGCAGGGGTCTGGAGGCGGTACGCTCTGAGTTGTCTAGAGGGAAGGCGCTGCAGTTCCTCGTCGACCACGCGGTGGTGTTCGACGAGGAGGGCAAGCCGCTCGACTTGTCCGAGAGGAGTACCGAGGCGTGATCGAACCCATCCGTAACGTGGTCATCCCCAACGTCTACGAGAGCACCCCGCGTGGGGAAAAGGGATGGGACCTCTTCTCTCGGTTGCTGAAGGACCGCATCATCTTCCTCGGCACACCGATTGACGACTTCGTCGCCAACGTGGTCTCCGCCCAGATGCTGTTCCTGGAGAGCGAGAACCCGGACCAGGACATCAGCATCTACATCAACTCCCCGGGCGGGGAGATCACCGCTCTCTTTGCCATCTACGACACCATGCAATACATCAAGTGCGACATCCGCACCATCTGCTTCGGGCAGGCCGCTTCGGCAGCTGCGGTCCTCCTGGGGGCGGGCACCACGGGCAAGCGCTACGCCCTGCCACACGCCCGGATCCTCATCCACCAGCCCCACGGCGGTGCCGCCGGGCAGGCGGTTGATATCGAGATTCAGGCCAAAGAGATCATCCGCATGCGAAACTTGTTGGAGGAGATCCTCGCTCATCACACCGGCCAGTCGGTCGAGCGGGTGCGCAAGGACTCCGACCGCGACTTCATCATGAGCGCGGAGGAATCAAAGGAGTACGGCCTCATCGATGAGGTGCTCACCAACCGGGAGCTGGCCGCAGTGGCCACAGCATCGGGCGTGAGTTAGGGCCGGAGGAACAGGGACAACGGCGGACAGGTCGGGGAGGGGACAGACCGGTGGCCAAGTTCGGCGACGGAGGAGACCTGCTGAAGTGCTCTTTCTGCGGAAAGAGCCAGAAGCAGGTGAAGAAGTTGATCGCCGGCCCCGGCGTCTACATCTGCGACGAGTGCATCGACCTGTGCAACGAGATCATCGAGGAGGAGCTTTCCCAGACCTCCGAGGTGAAGTGGGACGAGCTTCCCAAGCCCAAAGAGATCTTCGAGTTCCTCAACGACTATGTGATCGGGCAGGACCAGGCCAAGAAGATCCTGGCCGTGGCCGTCTACAACCACTACAAGCGGGTTGAGGCCGGCGCCTACGGGGACCCCGAGATCGAGCTGCAGAAGTCGAACATCCTCCTCATCGGGCCCACCGGCTGCGGCAAGACGCTGCTGGCCCAGACCATGGCCCGGCTCCTCAACGTCCCCTTCGCCATCGCCGACGCCACCGCGCTGACCGAGGCCGGCTATGTCGGTGAGGACGTCGAGAACATCCTGCTCAAGCTGATCCAGGCGGCCGACTACGACGTCAAGAAGGCCGAGACCGGGATCATCTACATCGACGAGATCGACAAGATCGCCCGCAAGGCGGAGAACCCGTCGATCACCCGGGACGTCTCCGGCGAGGGGGTCCAGCAGGCCCTGCTCAAGATCCTGGAGGGAACCACCGCGTCGGTGCCGCCCCAGGGCGGCCGCAAGCACCCCCACCAGGAATTCATCCAGATCGACACGACCAATGTCCTGTTCATCTGCGGCGGGGCCTTCGCCGGCATCGAGAAGATCATCGAGGGCCGCATCGGCCACAAGGGGATCGGCTTCGGGGCCGACATCCGGACCGCGCAGGAGAAGGAACTGGGCGCCATCCTGTCCCAGGTGCTCCCCGAGGACCTGCTCAAGTTCGGGCTCATCCCCGAGTTCATCGGGCGCCTGCCGGTCATCGGCGCCGTGAGCAGCCTCGACCAGGAAGCCCTGGTGCGGATCCTGGTCGAGCCGAAGAACGCCCTGGCCAAGCAGTTCCAGAAGTTCTTCCAGTTCGACAACGTGGAGCTGGAGTTCTCCGACGATGCCCTCCAGTCGATCGCCGACCAGGCGCTCCTGCGAGGGACGGGGGCCCGGGGTCTGCGGGCGATCCTCGAAGAAGTGCTGCTCAACGTGATGTACGAACTGCCTTCCCGCAACGACGTGGGCAAGTGCGTCATCGACCGCAGCGTGGTGCTGGAAAAGGTCCACCCCACCCTCGTACCCCGGGTGGAGCCGGCCGCCGAACGCGGTCGCCGCAGCGCCTAAGAACCCCGAGGCGGTCGCCATCCACCCCCTCCCCGGGGGTCAAGCGCGGGCACCGGCGCGGATTCGGGTGGCTAGGCGCGCCCAGATGGGGTACGACATGACCATGGGAAGAATCGTGAAGACCATGGTGGTGGGTTCGGTGGCCGGCGGGGGCGCGGGTTACGCCTACGCCCGCAAGCAGGGGCAGGAGGGCAAGGAGGCGCTCACCACGGCGGGCAAGGGTGCCGCCTGCGGCGCCGCCGGGGGCGGGCTGGTAGGTGCCGGCCTCGCTGTCCGAGGTCGCCGCGCCCGCAAGTCCCGGCCCGAGGGGCTGGGCATGGTGGCCGAGTTGGCCCGTGCCGTCCCCGGCCGGGTGGCCGAGATGATGGACGCCGTGTCCGAGCAGGTCCACGATGCCGCCGAGGCCGCCCCCGAGGTGTTCGAACACGCCCAGGAGGCGGTCGAGCGTCGGGGGCAGGAGGCGGCCAAGGCCGCCTGGAAGGCCGGCCGGCAGATCGAAAAGGCGGCCCGCAAGCAGGCGGCCGAATCCCGCAAGACGTGGGAGAAGGCGGCCCGCAAGCAGGCGGCGGAGTCCCGCAAGGCGGCCGAGAAAGCGGCTCGCCAGGCGGAGAAGGCGGCGCAGCGGCTGGCCGAGAAGGCGGCGGCGAAATCGCGCCAGATGGCGGAGAAGGCTGCCGCCAAGTCCCGCCAGGCAGCGGAGAAGGCCGCGAAGCAGGAGGCCGCACAGGCGGCCCGGGCCGCGGCGAAGGAAGCGGCGGAGCGGTCCAGGGCGGCTGCCAAGGAGGCGGGGGAGCGGTCGAAGGTGGCGGCCAAGAAGGCTGTCGCGAAGTCCCGGCCCTATGTGGAGCCGGCTCTGGAGCGGGCCCGGCCGGCCATCGCTCGGGGTGCCGAGAAGGTGAGGGAGGCGGCCAGCAACGGGCACGCACCTGCCTCCGTGGTGGAACTTCGGATGGCCCTCGATGACGCAATCTCCTCGGGCCGCAAGGTCCCGCACGACAAGCCGCTGGTCACCCGACTGATCTGAAGGCCCTCAACGGCGGCGGAGGGAGCCCCTCCCCGTACAATCTCCCGCCATGTCCCCCGCCGCCGAGATGCCGAAGGCGTACGACCCGGCGCCGGCCGAGTCGCGCTGGTACGCGGCCTGGGAAGAGGCGGGCGCCTTCCGCCCTGAGGTGAACCCCGACGGCGAGCCGTTCTGCATCGTCATCCCGCCACCCAACGTCACCGGCTCGTTGCACATGGGCCATGCCTTCGAGCACTCCCTGATCGACGCCACCATCCGGCGCAAGCGGATGCAGGGCTACGCCGCCCTGTGGGTGCCGGGCACCGACCATGCCGGCATCGCCACGCAGAACGTGGTCGAGCGGGAACTGGCCAAGGAGGGCCTCGACCGCCACGAGATCGGTCGGGACGCGTTCGTGGAGAGGGTGTGGCGCTGGAAGGAGGCGTCCGGCGGCCGGATCACCGCCCAGATGCGCGAGATGGGCGCCTCGTGCGACTGGAGCCGCGAGCGCTTCACCATGGACGAGGGCTGCTCCCGGGCCGTGCGGGTCGTCTTCGTCCGCCTCTACGAGGAAGGCCTCGTCTACCGGGCCAACCGGATCATCAACTGGTGTCCCCGGTGTCACACGGCGCTGTCCGACATCGAGGTGGAGCACGAGGACACGGACGGCGAACTCGTGCACATCCGGTACCCGTTCAAGGAGGGCGACGGGTTCATCACCGTGGCCACCACCCGGGCCGAGACGATGCTGGGCGACACCGCGGTGGCCGTGCACCCCACCGACCCCCGCTACGCCAGCGCCGTCGGCCGGACCCTCGTGCTCCCCCTCGTCGGCCGGGAGATCCCGGTGGTGGCCGACGAGGCCGTCGACCCCGACTTCGGCACCGGCGCCGTGAAGGTCACACCCGCCCACGATCCCAACGACTTCGAGATCGCCGGCCGTCACAACCTCCCCCCGGTCGACATCTTCACCGAGTCGGCCGTGGTCAATGAGGCGGGCGGGCGCTTCGCCGGCCTGGCCCGCTACGCGGCCCGGGAAGCGGTGAAGCAGGCGCTGGCCGAAGAGGGCCTCCTGGATCAGGTCGAGGCCCACCGTCACGCCATCGGGCACTGCTACCGCTGCCACACCGTGGTGGAGCCCCGCCTGTCGCTCCAGTGGTTCGTCAAGTCCCGCCCACTGGCCGTCCCCGCCATCGAAGCGGTCAAGGAGGACCGCACCCAGTTCGTGCCCGAACGGTGGGAGACCCTGTATTTCAACTGGATGGAGAACCTGCGGGACTGGTGCGTGTCGCGCCAGATCTGGTGGGGGCACCGCATCCCCGCCTGGTACTGCCGCGACTGCGGGACGGTCATCGTCTCGGTGGAGGATCCAACCCAGTGCCACGGCTGTGCCTCCTCCGATCTCGTCCAGGACGAGGACGTGCTCGACACCTGGTTCTCCTCCGCCCTCTGGCCCTTCACCACGCTCGGCTGGCCCGACCAGACCGCCGACCTGGCCCGCTTCTATCCCAACGCCATGCTGCACACGGGCTTCGACATCATCTACTTCTGGGTCGCCCGGATGATGCAGATGGGCCTCCAGTTCATGGGCAACGTGCCCTTCCGCGAGGTGGCCATCCACGGCCTGGTGCGCGACGCCGAAGGCCGCAAGATGTCCAAGAGCTACGGCAACGTGGTCGACCCGCTGGAGATGGCCGGCCGCTACGGTGCCGACGCCCTCCGCTTCGCCATGGTGCGGGCCGCCAGCCCCGGCCACGACGTGCCCCTGGCCGAGGAATGGGTCCAGGGTGGGCGCAACTTCGTCAACAAGCTGTGGAACGCGGCCCGCTTCGTCGCCCTCAACCTCGACGGGCATCCCCTCACCCGGCTGGACGCCAGCCGCTTCGATCGTGATCTGCCCCTCCCGGAACGGTGGATCCTCTCCCGCCTGGCCCAGGTGAACGCGGCGGTGGACCAGGGGTTCGAGCGCTACGACTTCGCCGAGGGGGTCCAGAAGCTCCAGGCGTTTGTGTGGAGCGAGTTCTGCGACTGGTACCTGGAACTGGCCAAGCGTCCCCTGGCTGCGGGCGGCGAGGAACGGGACCGGGCGCAGAGGGTCCTGGCCGCCGTCCTGTCCGGCATCCTGCGGCTGCTCCATCCCGCCATCCCCTTCGTCACCGAGGAGCTGTGGCACCGCCTCGGCGGCGACGGGCTGCTGGCCACCGCCTCGTGGCCGGTGGCTGACCGGACCCGCATCGACGAGCAGGCCGACGCCTCCATGGCCTCGGTCATCGAGGTCGTCTCCGCCATCCGGCGGTTCCGCTCCGAGCACAAGGTGGCGCCGTCCAAGCGGCTGACCGCCTTCATCGTCCCCGCCAACGACACGCAGCGTCAGGCCCTGGTCGACCTCTCGGTCGAGCTCTCCGCCCTGGCCGGGCTGGAGGCCCTCCAGCTCGTCGAGGCGCGCCAGCCCCAACCGGGGGAGCAGCGCCTGGTGGCGGCGGGTGCCACCATCGCCCTCCCGCTGGCGGGTGTCATCGATGTGGCCTCGGCCCGGGCCGACCTCGACCGCCAGATCGAACGTCACGGCAAGGAGCTCGAGAAGATCGACGCCAAGCTGGCCGACCCGGGATTTCTGGCCAAGGCCCCAGCCAAAGTGGTGGAGGAGATGCGTCGCCGCCAGGCCGTCGAGCAGGAGGCGATCGCCACCCTCGGCGCCCAGCGCGATCAGCTCGACGGCGACTGATGGTCGACCTTTCCCTGGGTGACGCACTGGCCTGGCTCGACACCCACACCAACCTCGAGCGCGGGGGTGCGCTCCGGCGCCCGACCCTGGACCGGATGCGGCCGTTGGTGGAGCTGCTGGGCAGCCCGCAACTGGACTACGAGGTCGTCCACGTCACGGGGACGAACGGCAAGACCACCACCACCAACATGATCGCCCACCTGCTGGCCCACCAGGGGCTGTCGGTGGGGACCTACACCAGCCCCCACCTGGAGGTGGTCAACGAACGGATCGCCTGGGCCCAGGGCCCCGGGGGAGCCGAACCCATCGGCGACGCGGCCCTGGCCGAGGCGCTGTCGCTGGTGGCGGCGGTGGAGGGCCATCTCCCCGACCCTCCGTCCTACTTCGAGATCCTGACCGCGACCGCCTACCGGTTCTTCGCCGATGCCGCCGTCGAGGTGGCCGTGGTGGAGGTGGGCATGGGCGGGACCTGGGACGCCACCAACGTGGCCGACGGAAGCGTGGCCGTGGTGACCAACGTGAGCCTCGACCACACCGAATACCTGGGGCCCACCCGGGCAGGGATCGCCGCCGAGAAGGCCGGCATCGTCAAGCCGGGAGCCACCCTGGTGCTGGGGGAGAGGGACCCGACCCTCGAGCCGCTGTTCCTGGACCGGTCCCCCGGTCGGGTGCTGCGCCTGGGTGAGGACTTCGGCGCCACGGAGATCCGTCTGGCCCACGCCGGCCATCTCGTCGACCTGCGCACCCCGGGGCGGGACTATCCGGGCGTGTACCTGCCCATCCACGGTGCCTTCCAGGCCGACAACGCCGCGCTGGCGCTGGCCGCGGCCGAGGCCTTCTGGGACGGCCCTCTCGACCCGGAGGTCGTGGCCGGGGCGTTCGCCTCCTTCCGGTCCGCGGGGCGCCTGGAGGTGGTCGGGCACTCCCCTCTGGTCATCCTGGATGGCGCCCACAACGTGGCCGGTGCCGAGGCGCTGGTGGCGGCCCTGGCCGAGGACTTCCTGCCCGCCCCCCGCACCCTGGTCGTCGGCCTTCTGCGGGAGAAGGACCCCGCCGTGATGCTCAGGGCGCTCGATGCCGGGTCGGCGGCCCGAGTGATCGCCTGCCCGCCGCCCAGCCCCCGGGCCCTCGACCCCAGGGAGGTGGCGGTGGCCGCCCAGGCCCTCGGGGCCGGCCAGGTGGAGGTCGCCCCGAGCGTCACCGAGGCGGTGCGCCGGGCACTGGAAGGAGCCGATCCGGAGGGCCAGGTGGTGGTGACCGGCTCCCTGTACGTGGTGGGGGAGGCCCGGACCTCCCTCAAGTAGCCTCCTGTTCTCACTGCTCTTCGCCTGGCGGCTCATCGCTCCTGCGGCCGGGGGCCCCAGCCCCAGCCGCCAGTCCCTCCTTCGGAGGTCCTGATTCCATGACCGACAGAACCCTCGTCCTGTGCAAGCCCGACGCCGTGGAACGCCGCCTGGTGGGGGAGATCGTCTCCCGCTTCGAGCGCAAAGGCTTGCGCATCGCCGAGATGCGCATGATGACCATCGACGAGGACCTGGCCGGCCGCCACTACGCCGAGCACGTCGACAAGCCCTTCTTCAAGGACCTGGTGACCTTCATCACCCGGGGGCCGGTGGTGGCGATGATCGTGGAGGGACCCGAGGCGCCGGCGGTGGTCCGGACCCTGATGGGCACGACCAACCCCCGTCAGGCCGCGCCCGGCACCATCCGCGGCGACCTCGCCGTCGAGCTCACCGAGAACCTGGTCCACGGCTCGGACTCGCCCGAGTCGGCGGCCCGGGAGATCGCCCTCTTCTTCGGCGCGGCGCCGAGCGCAGCGAGGCAGTAGCCGCACCGGAACATGAAGGCAGGGCCGCCCGGAGGGCGGCTCCTTGCACTTGAATTCCAAGGGTGTAATCTCACCTCTGTCATTTCGGTTGCCGGCCGTCGGGCGGAGGGCGGGCTCATCAAGACACGAGCGTTGGGTGGACGCGACCTGGCCGTCGATCTGGGGACGGCGACGACGACGATCTACGTCCGGGGCCGCGGCATCGTCCTGGAGGAGCCGTCGCTCGTAGCGGTGGCCGCCGCTGACCGCCGGCCGCTGGCCGTGGGGGCGGAAGCCAAGCGGATGCTGGGGCGCACGCCGGCCCACATCGAGGTGGTGGGTCCCCTCCAGGCCGGTGTCATCGCCGACCTGAACGTGTGCGAGCGGATGCTCCGTCACTTCGTGGAGCAGGTCAACCCGCGCCGGTTCAGCCGGCCGCGCATGCTGGTGTGCGTCCCCTCGGGCATCACGGCCGTGGAACAGCGGGCGGTGCAGGAGGCGGCCGAGTCGGCCGGCGCCCGGCGCCCCGTACATCTGGTCGAGGTACCGATGGCCGCCGCCATCGGGGTCGGCCTGCCCGTCCACGAGGCGGCCGGGAGCATGGTGGTGGTGCTGGGCGGGGGCCGCACCGAGGTCGCCGTGGTGTCCCTCGGTGGGGTGGTGGCCAGCGAATCGTTGCGCCTCGGGGGTGCCGACCTCGACGAGGCCATCGTCGGCTGGGTCAAGAAGCACCACGGCGTGGTGCTGGGGGAGCGCACCGCGGAGGAGATCAAGCTGCTGCTCGGCAACGCCTACCCTCCGGAGTCCGAGTCCGCCGCCGAGGTCACCGGGCGCGATCTCGTCAGTGGCCTGCCCCGCGCCGTGGTCACCTCGACGGAGGAGATGCGGGAGGCGCTCGAGGAGCCCGTCTCGGCCGTGGTCGACGCGGTCAAGGTCACCCTCGACCGCACCCCGCCGGATCTCGCCGCCGACATCCTCGAGCGGGGCATCTCCCTCACCGGCGGCGGCGCCCTCCTGCCCGGGCTCGATCAGCGCCTGGCCGATGAGACGGGCATGCCGGTGGTCATCTCCGGGAATCCCCGCCACGCCGTCGTCCGGGGCGCCGGGCACTGCCTGGAGCGGCTGGATCAGTGCTCCGGGGTCTTCGTGGGCGCCCGTTCGGCGTGACCGGCCCAAGCTTTCCGGGGACACCCCGGACCCGGGGGACGGCCGGCGGCCGCACCGCCTCGCTGCTCGTGGCCCTGTCCCTCACGCTGGCCGCCGCCGACCACGCCGGCGGGACCGGGGCGGCGGTCGACGGGCTGCGGGAGGCCGTCCTCGGCGGGCTCGGGCAGGTCGACGGGGCCGTGACCCGACCGTTCTCGACGGTGGCCGCAGCCCTGGGGCGGGCCGATGACCTGACCCGGGAGAACGCCCGGCTCCGCCGGCGCGTGGCCGTCGACCGGGGCCGGGCCGAGTGGGCCGACGCCCTGGCCCGGGACAACGCCCAGCTGGCATCGCTGACCGGGCTGCCGACGCCCGGCGCACTCCAGCAGATCCCGGCCCGGGTGGTGGCCCTACCCACTGGCCGTACCGGCTCGGGGCTGGTGCTGGACCGGGGGACGGAAGCGGGCATCCAGCCGGGGATGCCGGTACTGGCGGCGGGGGCGCTGGTCGGGCGGGTGGTGTCGGCGTCGGCGGGACGGGCCACCGTGCTTCCCATTGGCGACTCCGCCTCGACCGTCGGAGTGCGACTGTCCGACAGCGGCGAGTCCGGGGTGGTCGAGGGGGTCGGGGAGAGCCTGCGCCTCCAGCTCCTCAACGGCGAGGTCGAGGCTACGAAAGGGGTCCTGGTGGTGACGGCCGGGCTCCAGCACGGACGGTTCCCGCCGGCCCTGCCCGTGGGCCATGTGCGGCGTGGGGGACGCACCGTCACTCCCCTGGCCGAGGTGAGCCGGCTCGAGGTTGTCGAGGTCCTGGCCTGGCGGCCGCCGGCGTGACGCGCACTGCGCCGCGGCCCTCCCACCCCGCACCCGGACTGCGGCCCGGTGGAGTTTCGGCGGTCTCGTCCGGAGCTTTTGGTGACGGATTCGTCCGAGGGGTGGTCGGATCCGTCACCAAAACTCGCCCACCGACGGTCGGCCGGCTGGGAGCACTGCTCGTCGTCACCGTCCTGGGTCAGGCCCTGGCCGCCCCCCGGCTGGGGCTCCCCGGAGCGGCCCCCGACCTCCTGCTGCTGGCCACGGCGGCGGTGGCCGCCGCCATCCCCTCCCGGGGCGCCGTTGTGTTCGGCTTCGCCGCCGGCTTGGCCGCCGACCTGTTTCTCATCACCCCGTTCGGTCTCTCCGCCGCCGCCTTCACCGCCGTGGCCTGGGCGGGCGCTGCCCTGCCCGCACCCCGGCGGGCATGGTTCGCCGCTCCCCGGGTGGCCGCGAGCGCCCTCCTTGCCGGCGGCCTGGTGATGTTCGGGGCCGCCGCCTTCGGCGCGGGACCCGTGCCCTCGTCCACCAGCCTCGGGCTGTTGATGCGGGCCTCGGTCACCGCCGGCGCCCTGGCGCCGCCCGTGTTCGCCGTCGTGCGGCGCCTGGCTGGGGCGAGTCGCCCGGCGTGAGGGCGTCCCAGCCGCGCCGGCGACCCCGGACGGCACTGGTCGGGGTGCTGTGCGCGCTGGCCTTCCTCGCCCTGCTGGGCCGGCTGTTCCACCTCCAGGTGGCCGAACGACCGGCGCTGGCGGCCCGGGCGGCTGACAACCGGGAGCACGCCCTGCTCCTCGAGGCCCCCCGGGGCCGGATCCTCGACCGGAACGGCAAGGTGCTGGTGGGCAACCGGATCGCCTACCGGGTAGCGCTGTCCCGCTCGGTGCCGGAGCGACGGCGCCCCGCCCTGCTCCGTCGCCTGGCCCCCATCCTGGACCGGAGTGAGGCCGACCTCGCCCTGGCCCTCGAGCACCCCCGGGTCTCCCCCCAGGCCGCCATCCCCTTGGCGGAAGACGTCGCTCCCGATGTGGTGCTGGCGCTGCGCGAGTGGCCCGAGCGCTTCGGCGGGGTCGAGATCGAAGCCCGCCCCCGGCGCCACCACCCCTACGGCACTCTGGCGGCCCACCTCGTCGGCGCGGTGGGGGACGCCGGCGGCACGAGCGGTGTCGAGCGCCTCCACGACGAGGCACTGACCGGCCTTCCAGGGGCCGATCGGCTGGAGGTGGACAGCCGGGGCCGGGTCGTCCGGCGGCTCGAGCGCCGCCCGCCCCTCCCGGGCCACGACGTGCACCTGACCGTCGACCTCGACGTGCAGGCCGCGGCCGAAGCCGCCCTGGCCGAGCGCATGGCGGCCGCCCGGCCCCTCCACCCCGCGCCCGGCGGGGCCGTAGTGGCCGTGGAGTGCGCCTCCGGGGACGTGCTCGCCCTGGCCTCGGCTCCGGGCTTCGACCCCTCCGCCCCGGATCTGGCCGGCGAGCATTCCCCCCTTGTGAACCGGGCTCTCCAGGGTCTCTACGCCCCCGGCTCCACCTTCAAGCCGGTCACGGCAAGAGCCGGGTTGACGGCGGGCGCGTTGACGCCGGCCACGGCGATCGTCGACCACGGGTCGTACCAGGTGGGTGGGCGGGTCTTCCGCAACGCCCAGGGGCGGTCCTACGGGCGCGTCGACCTGACCCGGGCCCTGGCCGTGTCCAGCGACGTGTACTTCTACGTGCTGGGCCAGCGGCTCCACACCGATGCCGGGGACGGGCCCGTCCAGGCCGCGGCCCGGAGCCTGGGCCTGGGTGCCCTGACCGGCATCGACCTCGGCCCGGAGGCGGCCGGGAGGGTTCCGGGGCCGGAGTGGAAGCGGGCCGCGCACGAGAGGGGGCTGTTCCCCGACCCGCGGTGGTATCCCGGAGACAGCGTGAACCTCGCCATCGGGCAGGGGGACCTGCTGGTCACCCCTCTCCAGTTGGCGGTGGCCTACGCCGCCCTGGCCAACGGCGGTACCCGACCCATGCCCCATGTCACCGCCGGACCGGTGGCCGGAGCCGCCCCGGGAGCCGCTTTCGTCCCGGGCCGGCAGGACCCGGTGGTGGCCGGCCTGCGCGCCGCGGTGGCATCTCCGGAGGGGACTGCGGCGCTCGCCTTCGAGGGCTTCTCCCGCCCCGGCCTCGACGTCTGGGGCAAGACGGGCACCGCCCAGAGGACCGGCCGCTCCGACACCTCCCTCTTCGCCGCCGTGGCCCGGGCGGACGGTCGCTGCCTGGCCGTCGTGGCCGTGGTTGAGGAGGCCGGCTTCGGCTCGGTGGTGGCCGCCCCAATCGTCCGCCGGGTCCTCGAGACCGCATTCAAGTGAAGAAGCGCCGGGCTCCGGTGGACATGCTCCTGGTGGGCGGGGCGGTGGCCATCGCCGTGCTCGGTGTGGTGATGGTGGCCTCGGCCACCCGCTCGGGCCCGGGGGGCGCCACCGCCTATGTCGCCCGGCAGCTGGCCTGGGTGGCACTGGGCACGGTGGCCTTGGTGGTGACTATGTCGGTCGACGTGGGCCGCCTGCGCCAGCTGGCACCGCTGGCCTATGGGCTCGTCCTGGCCGCCCTGGTTGCCGTCCTCTCGCCCCTGGGGGCGAAGGCCAACGGAGCCCAGGCCTGGTTCGACCTCGGGCCCTTCCGGATGCAGCCCGCCGAGCTGGCCAAACCCGTCCTCATCGCCGTCCTGGCTGCGCATGGGGCCCGGGCCCGGGGCCGCTGGGGGGGCGGGCGCCTCCTCGGTGCCCTGCTGCTGGCCGCCCCGGTCGTGGGCCTCACCCTCCTCCAGCCCGACCTGGGCACGGCCATGGTGCTGGTGGTGCTGACGGCCGGCATCGTGGTCACGGCCGGCGCCCGCACCCGCCACCTGGCCCTCCTGGGACTGGCCGGCCTGCTCGGCGCTCTGGGCGGGCTCCGGGCCGGGGTTCTGGAGCCCTACCAGGTCGAGCGGCTGACCGGCTTCCTCCACCAGTCCGCCGATCCCCGAGGCGCGACCTGGAACCTGGAGCAGGCCAAGATCGCCATCGGGTCGGGCGGCGTGGCGGGCAGCGGGCTGTTCGCCGGGAGCCAGACCGGTCTCGACTACGTCCCCGAGGCCCACACGGACTTCGTCTTCACGGTGGTGGGGGAGGAGCTGGGCCTCCTGGGCGGGGTCAGCCTGCTGGGCCTGTTCTCCCTGATGGCGTGGCGTATCTGGCGGGCCGGGGCGCGGGCACCGGACGCCTTCACGGCGCTGTGTTGCACCGGGGTGCTGACCATGATCGGGTTTCAGGTCTTCGAGAACGTCGGGATGACCATGGGCCTGACCCCCATCACCGGCATCCCCCTCCCGCTGGTGAGCTACGGGGGGTCCGCCACCGTGGCCTGCCTGGCTGCCGTCGGCCTGGTGGCCAACATCTCCCGGGCCGGAGCCAGTCCTCCCGTGAGCCAGTCCTCCCGCCGGGGCTCCACACGCCGCTGGCGGCTAGACTGACTGCAACGTGATGGAATTTCCCAGGCCGCGAATCGTTCCGCCGCTGGCTGAGGATCTCGAGCCCGTCCGCCGATGCCTGACATCACGGCGTGGGCTCCGTTGGTCCGGCGGCGTCTTCTTCGCGCCGATCACCGCGATACTGGTGTTGCTGCTGGTGACCCGAGCGCGCCTGGTGGCCCTCGGACGCCGCAGCTCCGCGGCTTCTCTCCATCACGCCCATGGTGCATTGCGCACCCCTCATTCGAAGGCGCGCCACGACCGTCCCTACGGGGACCTGGCCACCCGGGCATCCGGACGCCCCCCGGCCCCCGGGGTTCCCCAGCCCGTCGTCGCGCGTCAGCGCGCCCTTGCGGCGCGCGGCGTAAGGAAAGGGTTCGATGTCCGACGAGAGGATTCCGGAGGTCCGAGCGGCCTCCGAGGAGCCGGCCGCCATCCGGGCGCCGGCCGAACAAACAGGGCCCCGGCCCGCCGACGACGGCGAGGCGCCCCGCAAGCGTCGCCGCCGCGGTTCGCGGGGAGGACGTAACCGGAGGCGCCCCGCGGCCGCCGGTGCCAATGACGGCGCGGCGGCCGACCTGACCGACGGCGCCGACGAGGTTGCCCCCACCACTGAGCGCGCGCTGAGCGCCGACGGCCCCAACGGGGAGGCGCACACTGACGCCGGGCGCCGCGGCGAGCCCAGCCCCGCGCCCCGGGCGTCGAACTCCCGGGGCCGGTCCCGTTCCACGGCCGCCCGGGAACCCGTCGCCAGGAGCGACGATGACGAGGACGCCACGCCCATCCGTCGCCCGCCGGCGGCCCAGCCCGGTCGCCGTTCGACCCCCCGTCCGGCGGCCACGCCCGCGGAGCCGGCGCCTGCCGCCCGGCGGGGGCGGGGGACCCCCACGCCGGCCGAGGACCAGACCACGGAGTCGGCCACCACCGAGGCCCCGGCTCCCAGCCGCCGCCGCCGGCGGCGCGGCGGCCGGCGCAAGGGCACCGCGGCGCCCATCGAGAGTCCCACCGCCGCCTCCCTCGAGGACCTGGACGAGTCTGTTCTCGAACGGCGCAAGGGCGGCACACGCAAGGGCCGTCCCACCGGGCGGTACATGATGGCCGTCCACGTCCAGCCCGGGGTCGGGATCCAGGTGGCGGTGCTCGAGGGCCGCAGCCTGGTCGAGCACTACGTTTCCCGGCCCGCGGATTCCACCACCGCCATCGACGGCAACATCTACCTGGGCAAGGTCCAGAACGTGCTGCCGGGCATGGAAGCCGCCTTCGTGGACATCGGCACGCCCAAGAACGGCGTGCTCTACCGCGACGACATCGTGTTCGACGAGGCCGAGATCGAGGGCAAGCGGCCCAAGATCGAGCGCCTGCTGCGCAACGGGCAGTCGGTGGTCGTGCAGGTGACCAAGAACCCCATCGGCACCAAGGGGGCCCGCCTCACCCAGGAGGTGAGCCTGGCCGGCCGCTTCGTGGTCATGATCCCCGGCCAGCCCGGGACCTACGGGATCTCCAAGCGGCTCTCCGACGACGAGCGCAAGCGGCTCCGGAAGATCCTGGACGAGATCCGCCCCTCGGACTCCGGCCTCATCGTCCGCACCGCGGCCGAGGGCGCCAGCGCCGACGAGTTGCACCGGGACATGCGCCGGCTGATGGCCCAGTGGGACGAGATCTCCAAGCAGGCGGCCAAGGGCCGGCCCCCCATGCTCCTGCACCAGGAGCCCGACCTGGCCATCCGGGTCATCCGGGAGGAGTTCAACAAGGAATACCGGGCGGTGGTGATCGACGATCCGGCCCTCTACACCGAGGTCCTGCGTTACGTCGAGGCCATCACCCCCGAACTGGCCGACCGGGTGGAGCTCTACGACGAGGACCTGCCCATCTTCGAGCGCTTCCACGTCCACGAGCAGCTGCACAAGGCCTTGGAGCGGAAGGTCTGGCTGCCCTCAGGAGGTTCGATCATCATCGAGCGCACCGAGGCGCTGACGGTCATCGACGTGAACACGGCCAAAAACGTGGGCCGCTCGAACCTGGAGGACACGGTCTTCGTCAACAACCTGGAAGCGGCCGAGGAGGTCGCCCGTCAGCTCCGCCTGCGGGACATCGGCGGGATCATCGTGATCGACTTCATCGACATGGAGATCAGGAAGAACCGCGAGGAGGTCGTCCGCAAATTCAAGGAGGCGCTGGCCCGGGACAAGACCCGCACGCAGGTCTTCGAGATCTCCGAGCTCGGCCTGGTGGAGATGACCCGCAAGCGGATCTCGGAGGGTCTGGTCGAGGCGTTCTCCACCACCTGCCCCAACTGCGAAGGTCGCGGCATCGTCCTCGACCACAGCCTCCTGTAGGATTCCCCGGCTATGTACGCAGTGGTGAAGACCGGTGGCAAGCAGTACAAGGTGACCGAGGGCCAGCGCCTCGACGTCGAGTTGCTCGACGGCGAGGAGGTCTTCTTCGATCCCGTCCTGGTGGTTGACGGCGACAGCGTCCTGTCGACCCCCGAGCAACTGGCCGGCGCCCAGGTGCGGGCCCGGGTGGTGGGGCGGGCCAAGGGACCCAAGATCGACGGGTTCAGCTACAAGAACAAGACCAACCAGCGGCGGCGCTGGGGGCACCGCCAGCACTACTCCACGATCGAGATCATCGGAATCGCGAGAGGCTGAACGAAGATGTCGAAGAAGAAGGGCTCCGGTACCTCCCGCAACGGCCGTGATTCGGCCGCCCAGCGCCTCGGCGTGAAGGTGTTCGACGGCACCGCCGTCACCGCCGGGTCCATCATCGTGCGCCAGCGGGGAACCAGGATCCACCCCGGGAACAACGTGGGCCGGGGTGGCGACGACACGCTCTTCGCCACCGCGCCGGGCAAGGTCAAGTTCGGTCACCGCCGCGGCCGCAAGTTGGTCGACATCATCCCGGCCGTCACCGAGTAGCCCACGGCGCCCCGCCCGGGGCGCCTCTCGGTCCCCGTATCCTTCACCTCGATGTCCGAATTCACTGACGAGGTGATGGTGAACCTGCGGGGCGGCGACGGCGGTGCCGGCGCGGTCTCCTTCCGGCGCGAGGCCCATGTGGACAAGGGCGGCCCCGACGGCGGCGACGGCGGCAAGGGCGGCGATGTCTGGCTTCGGGCCGACAACAACGTCGCCTCGCTCATCGCCTTCCGTGACCATCCGCACCGCCGGGCCACCTCCGGGGCGCACGGCGGGAGCAAGCGCAAGCACGGGGCCCAGGGCGACGACCTGGTGGTCCAGGTGCCCGAGGGCACCGTGGTGCGCGACCGCGACGGATCCGTCCTGGCCGACCTGGTCGGCGCCGGGGACTCCTACCTGGGTGCCCGGGGAGGTCGTGGAGGGCGGGGCAACACCCGCTTCCTGTCCAACGCCCGGCGCGCTCCCGGCTTCGCCGAGCAGGGCGAGTACGGGGAGGAGCGCTGGCTGCGCCTCGAGCTCAAGCTGCTGGCCGACGTGGCCCTGGTCGGGTTCCCCAACGCCGGCAAGTCCACCCTCATCTCCGTCATCAGCGCGGCCAAGCCCAAGATCGCCGACTACCCCTTCACCACGCTGGTGCCCAACCTCGGGGTGGTGCTCATGGACGGCGGCGCCGACTTCGTGGTGGCTGACGTGCCCGGCCTGATCGAGGGTGCCTCCGAGGGCCGGGGGCTCGGGCACCGCTTCCTGCGCCACGTGGAGCGGGCCCGGGTGCTGGTCGTGCTCCTCGACCTGGCCTCCATCGAGGAACGCAGCCCGGCCGATCAGGAACGCATCCTCCTCGACGAGCTGGGCCGCTATCAGCCCGAGCTGTTGGAACGCCCCCGCCTGGTGGTGGGGTCCAAAGCCGACGTGGCTACGGCCGAGTTCGACGGGATGCGCATCTCCGCCGTCACCCGCCAGGGTCTGGGGCCGTTCCTGGGAGCCGTCAACGGGCTCGTGGACGAGGCGCGGGCGGTCGAGGGCGAACACGAGTCCTTCGTCGTCCACCGTCCCATCGAAGAAGGCTTCGTGGTGCGGCGGGAGGACGACGGCGCCTGGCGGGTCAGCGGACGGGTGGCGGAGCGGGTGGTCGCCATGGCCGACCTCACCAACGCCGAGGCCGCCGCCTACGTGGCCGACCGGCTGCGGCGCCTGGGCGTGGAGAAGGCCCTGACCCGGGCCGGGGCCAAGGAGGGCGACACCGTCCGGGTCGGGCCGGTCGAGCTGGAGTACGCCGAGGTCGGAGCCGGCCTGTCGTGAGGCTGAGCTGATGGCCATCGCCGTCGTCAAGATCGGCACCAGCTCCCTCACCGACGCGTCGGGCGAGATCGTGGCCGGCCCCCTGCTCAAGCTGTGCGCCGAAGTGGCCGGCGCCCGCGCCGCGGGCCATGAGGTCGTGCTGGTGTGCTCGGGGGCCATCGCCGCCGGCCTGCCCGCCCTGGGCCTGGCGCAGCGCCCGACCGACATCGGCACCCTCCAGGCGCTGGCCGCCATCGGCCAGCCCCGGCTCATGGAACGCCTCAACGCCATCCTCGCCGCCCACGGCCTCATCGGGGCGCAGGTGCTCCTCACCCCCTACGACTTCATCCACCGCACCCAGTACCTCCATGCCCGTCAGACGCTGCGGCGCCTGCTCGACCTGGGCGCAGTCCCGGTGGTCAACGAGAACGACACCGTGGCCGACGACGAGATCCGCTACGGCGACAACGATCGGCTGGCCGCCCTGGTGGCCCACCTGGTCGGCGCCGACCTGCTGCTGCTGCTGACCGACACCTCGGGCCTGTTCACCGCTGATCCCCGCATCGACCATGAGGCGACCCTCATCGAGGAGATCATCGAGGTCGACACCGCCCTCGAGATGGCGGCGGGGGGAACCGGGAGCGAGCGGGGCAGCGGGGGGATGGCCTCCAAGCTGGCCGCGGCCAAGATCGCGGCCTGGTCGGGCGTCCGGGCCGTGATCGCCGGGGCGACGGTGCCGGGGGTGCTGGAGAGCGCCCTGGCCGGCAACGGCGTCGGCACCGTGGTGCATCCCCGGGCGAAACGACTGTCCTCCCGGAAGCTGTGGATCGCCTTCGCCCAGGGCTCCCACGGCCGACTGCTGGTCGACGACGGAGCCCGGCGGGCCCTCATCGAATCCGGACGCTCGCTCCTACCCGCCGGGGTGCGGAGCGTCGAGGGCCGCTTTGAGCCCGAGGACCCGGTCGAGGTCATCGGCCCCGACGGCCGTCCTTTCGCCAAGGGCCTGGTGCGCTACGGGTCGGCGGCGCTGGCCGCGGTGGCCGGGTCCCGGACCCAGTCGCTGCCCGAGGGCGCGCCCCACGAGGTCATCCACCGTGACGATCTCGTCGTGCTGCCCTGAACCTGGGCGCGACGATGCGAGCCGACCACGTGGGTCTGGGGTCAGGCCGCCTGCTTCAGGGGGAAGAGGCGCCGGCCGGGCCGGCGGGTTTCGGCCACCCGGGCGGGCCGGAGGCGGGTGACGGCGGCAGAGGCGGCGGCGATGGCCATGAGAGGCACGAACCACAGCACGACCAGCCCGACGCTGCTCAGCAGGGCCAGCCAGATCAGGCCGTGAAGGGCGCCGCCGGCCAGATTCCAACCGAGGAGCGGTACCGTCCCGCCCGCGAAGCCCAGGGCGCCGAGGTAGGCGAAGGCGGCCACGGTGAACGTGCCCAGCAGGCTGCCGAGGACGGCAGAGGCGGGATCGTGCGAGTCGTGGTCCGGGTGGTGGGTGCTCAACGGGAATCCTCCCCTCTCTCCGTTCGAGGGCGACGATGGCAGCCTGGGGACGGGAACTGAAGCACCGGCCGGCAGCTACGTCCGGATCGCGTAACCCTGCCGACAAAGTTGGGTGACTTTGTGGCAATCATTGACAAGATGTGACAGTCACCCATACCGTCGACAGGAAGATGTCGCACATCTGGACCGGCCCGCAAGGCCGGGACCGGTCGCTCTAACCATCGCCGCTTTCATCGAACCAAGGAGCGAAGCATGATCCGCAGCATCCGCTCGGTGGCTATGGCCGCCGCCCTGATCATGGCCGGGGTACTGCTCGCGCCGCTCGTGTCCGGAGACTCGGAGCCCGCCGCCAAGGCCGCTGGGATCACCAGCCTGCAGAAGTACGCCGTCGAGATCATGGCCGAAGACGGGAGCAAGTACGACCAGATGGCCGTGAACTCCCGGGGCAAGACCGTGCCGGAAAACACCAAGGACAACCGGACGATCCTCACCTTCCCCATGTACAACCTGGCCACGGGTGAGGAGATCGGCAAGATCATCGACGACGTCCAGCCCAACGGGCCGGGCACCTTCGACGTGTTCACCACCTTCATCTGGCCCGACGGCGAGTTGACCAGCCACGCCACGGTGAGCGCCGCCCAGGATCCCCAGAAGCCGGGGTGGATCATCGTCGGCAAGCGGGCTGAAGGAGAGAAGACGATCACGAGGGCCACCGGCGTGTTCGCGGGCCGTACCGGCCAGGTCGACATCTCCGGGACGAATGACCTGACCAAGTTCCCTGCCGAGCTGTACCAGGACGACTTCTGGGTCATCAAGCTCGACAAGTAGGGGGTCCGACCTTCCGCTCGGGGGCGTTGGGGAGGGCGTCCCCGAGCGGAACTAGACCGACCGGTCAAGACTACAATCGCGGGGTATGACCGTCGCCGAACTGGGGCCGCGGGCCAAGGCCGCCTCCCGCCTGCTCGCCACCGCCTCCACCGCAGCCAAGGACGCCGCCCTGCACCAGGCGGCCGATCTGCTCATCCAGCGGGCCGGTGATGTCCTGGCCGCCAACGCCGTCGATCTCGAGGCGGCCGCCGCCGGCGGCATGGAACCCGGCCCTCTCGACCGCCTCCGGCTCACCGAGGCCCGGATCGCGGGCATGGCCGCCGGACTGCGCCAGGTGGCCACGCTCCCCGACCCGGTGGGGGAGGTGCTCGACGGCTGGCGCCGTCCCAACGGCCTGGAGATCCAGCGGGTGCGGGTGCCCCTCGGGGTGGTGGCCATCATCTACGAGAACCGCCCCAACGTGACCTCCGACGCCGCCGGTCTCTGTTTGAAGTCCGGCAACGCCGCTCTGCTGCGGGGCTCGTCGAGCGCCCTGCGCTCCAACGTGGCCATCGCCGCCCTGCTCCGGGAGGGCGTGGGCAAGGCGGGGCTGCCCGAGGACTCGGTCATCCTGGTGGAGGACGTCAGCCACGCCGCCGCCGTCGAGCTCATGCAGCTGACCGGCTTCGTCGACTGCCTCATCCCCCGGGGCGGGCCGGCCCTGGTGCAATCGATCCTCGACAACGCCAAGGTCCCCTACGTCATCGACGGCGACGGCAACTGCCACGTCTACGTGGACGCCGCCGCCGATCTCGACATGGCCCAGGACATCGTCGTCAACGCCAAGACGCAGCGCACCTCGGTGTGCAACGCGGCCGAGTCCCTCCTGGTGCACGAGACGGTGGCGGCCGAGTTCCTGCCCCGGGTGGCGGCGGCGCTGTCCGAGGCCGGGGTCGAGTTGGTCGGCGACGGCGCCGCCCAGCGGCTCGTCCCCGCCATGGGGGTCGCCACCGACGAGGATTTCGGCCGGGAGTTCCTCGCCCTCAAGCTTTCGGTGGCCGTGGTGCCCGA
Organism: uncultured Actinomycetes bacterium; assembly: GCA_963789165.1. Lineage (GTDB taxonomy): Bacteria > Actinomycetota > Acidimicrobiia > IMCC26256 > BP-133 > CAWBJP01. The sequence goes on along the minus strand of CAWBJP010000004.1, from coordinate 48,977 downwards.
CATCGAAGCGGCGGTCACCCATATCAACCGCTACGGCACCGGTCACACCGAGGCCATCGTTACCCGCGACTTGGCGGCCGCCCGCCGGTTCGTGGACGGCGTCGACTCCGGCACGGTCGTCGTCAACGCCTCCACCCGCTTCACCGACGGCGAGGAGTTCGGCTTCGGGGCGGAGATCGGCATCTCCACCCAGAAGCTCCACGCCCGGGGGCCGATGGCGCTCCGGGAGCTCACCACCTACAAGTACGTCGTGTGGGGCGACGGCCAGATCCGGACCTAGGAAGGCACACCACATGGCCGAGCGCTTCACCTCTGTGGCTTCTGTAGTCGACGGGCTCCGCCAGCAGGCCTACCTGGCTGACGAGGGCACCGCCGGCGTCGTCTTCCTGGCCGACCGGCTGGAGAAGCCCATCCTGGTGGAGGGCCCGGCCGGGGTCGGCAAGACGGAACTGGCCAAGGCGCTGGCCTCCCTCACCGGCTCCCGCCTGATCCGGCTCCAGTGCTACGAGGGCCTCGACGAGTCCAAGGCCCTCTACGAGTGGAACTACAAGAAGCAGCTGCTGCGCATCCAATCCGATCGCGAGCACGAATCGAGCTGGGAGCAGACCGAGGCCGACATCTTCTCCGAGCCCTTCCTCCTCACCCGACCGCTGCTGGAGGCGGTGCGGGCCACCGACCCGGTGGTGCTGCTCATCGACGAGGTGGACCGGGTGGAGATCGAGACCGAGGCGCTCCTGCTCGAGGTGCTCTCCGACTTCCAGGTCTCGGTTCCCGAGCTGGGCACCATCACCGGGACCCAGCGGCCGCTGGTCGTGCTCACCTCGAACAACACCCGGGAGCTGTCCGAGGCCCTCAAGCGACGGTGCCTGTTCCTCCACCTGGACTACCCGTCGCTCGAGCGGGAGCAGGAGATCGTCCGGGTCCGGGTGCCGGGGATCGACGCCACCCTGGCCGACCAGATCGCCTCCGTGGTGCGCTCCATTCGCCAGCTGGACCTGAAGAAGGCGCCGTCGATCTCCGAGACGATCGACTGGGCCCGCACCCTGGTCCACCTCGGCGTCGAGCGGGTGACCACCGACGTCGTGGGCGGCACCCTCCACGTGCTGCTCAAGTACCAGCGCGACATCGAGAAGGCCCGCAAGGAACTGAAGGTCGCCGAGGGCTGATGACGCCGGACATCCCCGGAGAAACCGTCGAGGTTCCCGCCCCGGGGCGCATGCTCGACGTCATCTCCGGCTTCGTCCACCAGCTCCGGGCCGCCGGCCTGCCGGTGTCGATGACCGAGAATCTCGACGCCATGCGGTCCCTGGAGCATGTGCCGCTGGGCGACCGGGCCACGTTCAAAGCCGCCATGGCCGCCACCCTCATCAAGCGGGCCGACCACCGCAAGGTCTTCGACGTCCTCTTCGACGTGTACTTCGCCCTCCAGCCCTGGGACCACGACGACGACGGGGACGGCTCCGGGCCCGACGGGCGGGGCACGCCCACACCGGGTTCGATGCCCGGTGGAGGAGGGGGCGGTGAGGCCGAGGAGCTCGAGGCGCTGCTCCTGGCCGCCCTCCTCGACCCGGAGATGCTGCGCCGGCTGGCCGCCCAGGCCGTCGAGCGCCACGCCGGGATGGAGCCCGGCCGGCCGGTGGGGGGCACCTACTACCTGTACCGGACGCTGCGGGCCCTGGAGCTCGAGGGTCTGGCTGACAAGCTCCTGGAGCGGATGCGCCAGGGCCAGGGTGGTTTCCCCGACGAGCTGGCCGAGCGCCTGGCCCGGGAGGAGCTGGAGGCCCGGATTCAGCGCCTGCGGGAAGAAGTGGAGGCCGAGATCCGCCGGCGACTGGTGGCCGACCGGGGGCCGGAGGCCATGGCCCGTTCCTTGCGGGCCAAGCTGCCCGAGGATGTCGACTTCATGCACGCCAACCGGGAGGAGATGGCCGCCCTGGGCCGGGCCATCGACCCGCTGGCCCGGGCCCTGGCCGCCCGCCTGGCCATGCGCCGGCGCCACCGGCGCAAGGGCCATCTCGACTTCCGCTCCACCGTGCGCCACTCCCTGGCCTACGGCGGGGTGCCGGCCGAGCCCCGGTTCCGCAAGCCGCACCCGTCCAAGCCGGAGATCATGGTGGTGGCAGACATCTCGGGCTCGGTGGCCAGCTTCGCCCGCTTCACCCTCCAGCTGGTCCACGCCCTGGCCGCCCAGTTCTCCCGGGTGCGCAGCTTCTGCTTCATCGACGGCCTCGACGAGGTGACCCGCTTTTTCGAGGGCAACGCCGACTTCTCCGACGCCGTGCGCCGCATCAACACCGAGGCCGACGTGGTCTGGGTTGACGGGCACTCCGACTACGGCCATGCCTTCGAGGTGTTCCACGAGCGTTACAGCGGGGAAGTCACTCCGAAGACGTCGCTCATCGTGCTGGGCGACGCCCGCAACAACTACCACGCCACTGGCGAATGGGTCCTGGCTGACCTGCGGCGCCGGGGTCGGCACCTCTATTGGCTGGACCCCGAACCCCGCCCCTACTGGGACACCGGTGACTCGGTCATCTCCTCCTATGCCCGTCACTGCGACGGGGTCTACGAGTGCCGGAACCTCCGCCAGCTGGAGCGGTTCGTGGAAGCGGTCATCGACCGGTGACTTCGGGGACACCCCAAACCCCGGGGAGTGATCCCGCCTGCTGGGCGCATCTGCTGTGCCCCGAATGCGGCGCCGTGCCCGAGGACCGGGAGGCGGAGGCGTGCTGGCAGTGCGGGGCGGTGCTACCCCCGGGCGGAGCGGCGGAAGGTCTGGCGGACGAGGGCGCCGCCGGCGCCGAGGAGGGCTGAGAAGCCCACCGCCACCAGCCCGGCCAGCACCGCCACCACGGCCAGGCCGATCGATTCGCCCATCCCGATGACAACGGCCCCCAGCACCTGGGGGACCATGACCCCGGCGCCGGCCAGGAGCGCCTGCTCGGGGAACGCGACGCCGACGCAGAAGGCGGCGAGCAGGCTGGCCAGGGCGACGGGGGCGTCGGCCAGGGCGGACAGGACGGTCAGGGCCAGCCCGAGAAAGAGCGCAATGAAGAGGGGCCGGTGCATCGGTGCGACTCTACCGCCCGACCCCGCCCGTGAAATCGGGAGCGCCCCCCGGCCGGCGCCCGGTACCGTCATGGCATGGCTTTTTCCGCCCGGGTGTCCCGGGTCGACCGCAGCGCCGCCGCCGTGCTCACGGCGGACGGCGAGGTCATGACCCGCCTTCCGCGCGGCATGCACCTGGCCACGGGCGACTTCGTCACCCTCGAGGCGGAGGGTGACGGGTGGGTCGTCTCGGCCGTCGCCCCCCGGCGGACGGCTATCACGCGGGCGGACTCCGACGACGGCCGGGGGCCCCAGGTGCTGGCGGCCAACGTCGATCTCGTCTTCGTGATCTGCGGCCTGGACCGGCCGCTGCGGCCCGGCCGGATCGAACGGAGCGTCGTCCTGGCCTGGGAGAGCGGCGCCGAACCGGTCCTGGTGCTGAGCAAGGCGGACCTGGTGGAGGACATGGACGCGGCCGCCACCGAGGCGGCGGCATCCTGTCCCGGGGTGGAGGTCCATCTCACCTCGGCCTTCACCGGCCTCGGCCTCGACGGCCTCGTCGCCCGCCTCGAGGGCGAACGCACCGCCACCCTGCTCGGTGAGTCCGGGGCGGGGAAGTCGACCCTGGTCAACGCCCTGGCCGGCGAGGAGATCCTGGCTACGGGGGCCGTGCGCTTCGGGGACGCCAAGGGCCGGCACACCACCACCGCCCGTCAGCTGATCGTCCTGCCCGGCGGGGGAGTCCTGATCGACACCCCGGGACTGCGCCAGTTGGGGTTGTGGTCGGGGGAGGAGGGCCTTTCCGCCGCCTTCGCCGACGTGGAGGCGCTGGCCGGCGACTGCCGCTTCCGGGACTGTGCCCACGAGGGCGAGCCCGGCTGCGCGGTGGCGGCGGCGGTGGCGGATGGGCGCCTCCCGGAACGACGGCTGGCCAGCTACGTCAAGCTCCGCCGCGAGCTCGACCACCGGGAGGGCAAGCGCGCCGAGCACGAGCGCCGGGCGGACGGCCGCCGGGGGTCGCTGATGGCCCGGGAGGCGACCAAGGCCAAGGGCCGCCGCCCCCGCTGAGCCGTCGGGGGATCAGCTTTCCAGCAGGTCCCAGAGGCGGTCGGCGATCCGGGCCAGGGCGATCAGCTGGCCCCGTTCCCGGAGGCGGAACGGGTAGCCGGAGCGGCTGACCATCAGGGTGGCTCCGTGGCGGGCGAGGGGGGCGGCGGCGAGGTCCTCGGGGCCGGCCGCACCACTGACCACCAGGGGTGAGGCGGCCAGGCCCACGGCCAGGGCGGTGAGCATGTCGGCGTCCGGCGCCGCGCCCCCGCGGTGGCCAGCACCTCGGCCTTGGTTTCGGCCCCGGCGCCGACGATGAGAGCCGTCCAGTCGGCCAGGAACTCCTCGCACACCTGGGCGGACAGGGCCCGGTGCAGCTCGCCGGTACTGGCGGACTGGCACAGCTTGGTGGCCGACTCGAGGGCGTCGAGACGGGGGTCGGGGAAATGGCCGACGACGCGCACCTCCTCGATGGAGGCCCCGTCGACCTCCTCGATCTCCCGCACCAGGATGGGCACGAGGTCGGCGTGGGCCAGGTTGACGGCGAACTCGTCGATGGCCACTCCGCCGTCGCACTCGAGGACGTCGACGCCCACGATGTCGCCCCGCACGGCGCCGATCCGCGATGCCACCTGGCCCAGGGCACCCGGCCGGTCGGGAAGCCAGACCCGCACGAGCACGTGGGCCCGCGGACCATTCACAACCGGGAGGCTAGTGCGTCGGTCTCCGTACACTCCCTTGAATGCTGTTATCCACGGCTCTTCGCCTGGCGGCTCATCGCGATGCGGCCGGGGGCCCCAGCCCCAGCCGCCAGGCTTCGCCTGCGGCGAATCCTGTTCGGATCGGGATCTTCGGGGGGACCTTCGACCCGATCCACGTGGCCCATGTGGTCGCCGCGGTGGAGGTCCGGCGGGCCCTGGCGCTCGACCGGGTCTGTTGGTCCCCGCCGGGGACCCCTGGCAGAAGCGGGGCCAGGTGGCGGCGCCGGCCACCGACCGGGTGGCCATGGTGGAGGCCGCCATCGACGGGATCGACGGCCTCGAGCTGTGCCGGATCGAGGTCGACCGCCCGGGGCCGTCCTACACCGCCGACACGCTCGCCGCCCTGTCCGGCCCCGACCGTGAGTTGTTCCTGGTGGTGGGGGTGGACGTCGCCGCCACCCTCTCCACCTGGGCCGGGGTCGAACGGATCCCGGACCTGGCCACGCTGGTGGTGGTGGACCGGGCGGGTGCCGCCCACGGTGGTCCCCCCCCGGGCCGGTGGCGGATCGAGCACGTTGCCATCCCCCATCTCGAGGTGTCCTCCACCGACCTGCGGGCCCGAGCCGCCCGGGGCTGGCCCCTGGACGGACTGGTCCCCCCGGCCGTCGTACGCATCATCGCCGAGCGGAACCTCTACAATTGATGGCAATGACGGCGGTTCGGCGGGGATGACGACGGCGCTGGGTACGAGCCCGGTCTCCCGACAGCTGGCGGCCCTGAGCCAACGCCGCGCACCCAAGGAGGACTCCCACGAACGACGCACGCGCCCGTAGCATCGCCGCCGCCCGGGCGGCGGCGACCAAGAACGCAGCCGACACCGTCGTGCTCGATGTGGGGGAGATCATCGGGATCACCGATGCCTTCGTCATCACCAGCGGCAACAACGTCCGGCAGGTCAAGACCATCGCCGAAGAGGTCGAACGCCAGTTGAAGGACCTCGGGGGTGGCAAGCCGCTTCAGGTGGAGGGCCTCTCCGATGCCGCCTGGGTGCTCCTGGATTACGGCGACTTCGTGGTCCATGTCTTCCAGAAGGAGACCCGCGACTACTACGAGCTCGAGCGTCTGTGGGCCGACGCCCCGCGCATCGGCTGGGAGGAACCGGCCGCCGCGGTGTCGTAGGGACGGGAGCGGCTGTTGCCAACCCGCTCAGGACGGGACGGGCTGGTCACCGGAGCAGACGAGATGCCACCGGCTGATCCGACCGCTGTCGTCGACGTCGTAGAAGGCATGCTGCTCGAAGACCATGAGGCCGTCCTCCGGGGACTGCCACCGGATCCGGTAGTTCACATGGTGGCGCTGGAGTATCCGGTAGGCCTCCAGACTCTCGACGGCTTCGGCGGTGCCGTACCACTCGCGCATGAGACCCATGACGGCGTCGGACCCGTGCAGGTCGACGAATCCCTGGCTCGGTGTCAGAGCCTTGAATTCGACCGCCGGGGCGAGCATGGCCTCGGCGCCGGAGAAATCCTGCTCGGCCAGGGCCTGGATGAACTCGGCCCCGACCGGCTGTGCCTCCGAGGCGGCCGTTCCGTTCACACCCCCGCCTGAAGCGACGGCGGCGATTCCGCTTCCGACGAGGCCCACCGTGACCAGGGTGGCTGCGACCAGGAGGATACGTGGCGTTCTCATGGCTCCATCCTCTCCTTCTGCCGGTCGTCCGGCTCTGTACGGGACGCTATGGAACATTCCGGGCGCGGTGAACCCGGCGGGCCCTACTTCGGCGGGGGCGCGCTTCAGGTCCCGAGGGTGAGGCTGGCCTCAGGGTGCCGGTCGGGCGGGCCTCGTGGACGACACCCCGAGCGGGGCGCATGATGGAGTTATGAGCGCGACGGGGGTGGTGGTGGGCGCCGCCGGCCGGGAAGTCCGGTTGGATGTGGCGCCGCTGGTCGTCCGTCTGCTGCTGGGAGCCGTGGCCGTGTTCACCCTCTCGGGCGCCGCGCTCATCGTGGCGGCCGACGCCGCCGTGGGCTGGACCGGCTTCGAGTCCGCCGATGTCATCGTGTTCCTCCTGACCTTCCCGGTTCTGCCCGCCATGGGGGCGGTGCTGGCCAACCGCCGGCCGGAGAACCCCATCGGCTGGCTCTTCCTCGCTTCGGGCCTGGGCCTGGCCATCTCGGCCTTCGCCCATGGGTACGGGGACTACGCCATCGACGCCCGGCCGGGCTCGCTTCCCGGTGCCGGCTTCGTCACCTGGTGGGGTTGGACGGGGTGGGTTTCCTTCGCGCTTCTGGCCGTGTTCGTCCCCCTCCTGTTCCCCGACGGACGGCTGCCCTCGGTGCGCTGGAAAGGGGTGGCGGCCGTCGGGATGGCCGCGGTGACGGCCCAGACCCTGGTGGTCGCGCTCCGGCCCGGGCCGCTGGTCGATTTCCACGGTACGGACAACCCGCTCGGCCTCCAGAGTCTGGGCGGGCTGCTGGACGCCACCGAGACGTTGTCCAGGCCGCTCGTGCTCGTGGCCCTCATGGCCGGGCTGGTATCGCTCGTGGTCCGCTACCGGCACGGCGATCCCACCCTGCGCCGGCAGCTGAGATGGCTGGCCTACGCCACCGGGGTCCTGGTGGTGGTGGACGTGGTCGGGAATCTGGTGTTGGGGGGCGGGCTCGACGACCATCCCGCGGTGTGCACGTGGGGGACCACCGCCACCAAACCGATCTTCGGCACCGTGGTCCCGGCGTTGCTCTACACCGGGCTCCCGGTGGCGGTCGCCGTCGCCGTGCTTCGCCACCGCCTCTACGACATCGACCGGCTCATCCGGCGTTCCGCCGTCTATGCCACCCTCTGGGCGGCGATCGCCGTGGCCTACGCCGGAGTGGCCTGGGCCCTCGGGGTGGCGGTGACCGGGCGCCTCCCGGTGGCGGTCGGAATTCTCGTCACCATTGTGGCCGCGCTGGTCTTCCAACCCGCCCGCCGTCGCCTGGAGCGGGTGGCCGACCGGTGGGTCTTCGGCCAGCGTCCCAGCGGCTATGAGCTCGCCTCCGACTTCGGGGCGACGTTGGGAACCGCCGGCGGCCTGGACGCCCTGGCGACATCACTGGCCGAGATCGTCCGCCGGGGACTGGTGCTCTCGTGGGCCCGCGTCTCCCTTGAGCTCCCCGGCCCGGATGGGTTGGTGGTGGCCGACACCACCCACGGCGAGGTGGCGGAAGGCGCGGCTCCTGACCTGACGGTCCCGGTGCGCTATCTCGACCAACGGGTGGGGACGATCGAGTGCGGGCCCGCGCTCGACCCTCGGCGAGCCTCCGAGGGCAGGGCGCTCCTCGACCTGCTGGCCCACGAGGCTGCTCTGGCCGTCCACAACATCGGGATGGCCCTGGCGCTCACCGAACATGTGGAGACAGTCAACGCCCAGGCCGCGGAACTGACTGCCTCCCGGGCCCGGATCGTCCTGGCCCAGGAGAGCGAGCGGCGCCGGCTGGAGCGCGACATCCATGACGGCGCCCAGCAGGAGCTTGTGGCCATGATGGCCAAGCTGCGCATCGCCCGGGAGCTCGTCGGCCGTGATCCCGAGGGCGCGGTCGCCACGTTGGAAGAGATTCAGCGGGACGCCGGGGCGGCCCTGGTCGGCATCCGTGAGTTGGCCCAGGGCATCCACCCCTCGGTGCTCGGCGACGCCGGGCTGGTGGCCGCCATCGAGGACCGCACCGCCCGCCTGCCCCTCGAGGTCTCCATCCTCGCCGACCAGGCCACGCGCGCCGGCAGGTTCCCAAATTCGATCGAGGGCGCCGCCTTCTTCGTGGTGTCCGAAGCGCTGGCCAACGTCCTCAAGCACGCCGGAGCCACCCGGGCCACCGTGACCGTCGCCCGTAGGGACGGCGCCCTGACGGTCGAGGTGGGCGACGACGGCCGTGGGTTCGAACCGGCGCAGCGGAACGGGGACGGCCTGACCCACCTCGCCGACCGGGTCGGGGCGCTCGGAGGGACGCTGCACCTCCGATCGTCTCCGAGGGCGGGTGCCACCGTGACCGCCATCCTTCCCATCGGGCCTGACATCGACGATGGGTGAGATCCCTTTACGGGTCGTCATCGCCGAAGACAACGTCCTGGTTCGGGAGGGTACGGCGCGGCTCCTCGAGATGACCGGCGAGGTCGAGGTCGTGGCCGCCGTGGGGTCGGCCCCCGAGTTGCTCGAGGCGGTCGAGCGTCTCGCCCCCGACGCGGTGATCACCGACATCCGCATGCCCCCGGGCCACCAGACCGAGGGCATCGACGCCGCTCACACCATCCGGGCCGCTCACCCGGCAGTCGGGGTTGTCGTGCTGTCCCAGTACGGCGACCCCACGTACGCCTCCAAGCTCCTGAAGGATGGGGCCGCCGGTCTCGCCTACCTCCTCAAGGACCGCATCGGTGATTACGAAGGGCTCCTCCGGGCCCTGCGGGAAGTCGTCGCCGGCCGATCGGTGATCGATCCGGATGTGGTCGAGGCCCTGGTCGGGGTGAACCGGCGGGCCACCGCCTCGCCCATCAGTCGCCTCACCCCCCGTGAGCTCGAGGTCCTGTCGGCCATGGCCGAAGGCAACACCAATGCTGCCATCGCCGAGACACTCCATCTCTCGGACTCCGCCGTCGAGAAATACATCAACGCCATCCTCGCCAAGCTCGATCTGCCCCCGGAAGCGGCCGTGCACCGCCGGGTGGCCGCCGTGCTCACCTACCTACGGGCCGCCGATCGGGACCAGCCGCGGCCCGGGTAACGGGAGCCGGCAGCGCCGGAGCACGGAACCGGCGCTCAACGGTGTGGTAGCTGGTCACGGCGAGGACGAGCGACACGCCGAGCATCAGGGCCATCCGGAGCGGGCGCACCCCGAGGGCGACATCGGTCTGGCGGATGGCGGCGATGGCCATTGGATGCCAGAGGTACAGGCTGTAGGAGACCGCGCCGAGCCAGACCAGGGACCGGCGGCTCAGTATCCGGCCCACGGGTGAGGGCCCGCCCAGGACATCGGTCAGGGCGCAATGACCGATGAGCACCGTCGAGGCCCCGATGGCGACGACCATCCAGGTCATGAACATGCGTCCCGTGTACTCGCCGACCGCGAACCACGAGAGCACCACCGCGCCGGCCGCCACGAGGCCGGTGGCCGGCGCTCGCAGGAAACCTTCGACCCTGCGCCGACCCTGCTCCAGCGTCAGCGCCAGGACGCCTCCGGCCAGGAGACCGAGCGCCCGCATGTCGGTCCCGTTGCGGATCCGGCGGAGAGTCGGGTCGTCGGCGATGGTCAGCCCCCGCCACATCAACGCCGCCACCAGGAGGGCGACTCCGGCGGGCCAGCGGCGCCGGTCGGGCAGGAGGGCGAGGCCGCCCAGGACGAGAGGCCAGGTGAGGTAGTACTGCTCCTCGACGGCCAGCGACCAGGTGTGACCGAACAGGATGGGGATGTTGGAGAACTGGAGCTGGGCCCAGTTGCTGATGTAGGTCAGGCTGGCCGCGGCGTTGAGGAAGATCGGGTTCCGGTCCCACCAACTCGTCACCTCGGCCACGCCGATGGCGACGAGGCTGTAGGCGAGCAGGGCCGGAAACAGGCGGCGCATCCGCCGGGCGTAGAAGCGGCGGAGCCGGATCGCCCCCGTCTCCGCCTGCTCCCGCCGCAGGATCGAGGTGATGAGAAACCCGCTGAGCACGAGGAACATCTCGATCCCGGCCTGCCCCGCGCCGGTGAAGTGGGGGATCGTCTTGGTGTGGTAGCAGGCCACCAGCAGGGCGGCGATCCCCCGGAATCCGTCCAGCGCTCGCAGATGCCGGAACCGGTACCTCGGGGGTTGTGCGACCGGGACGAGGGGGTCCGCCACCTGGATCACGGCCATCTGTGGAGCCAGGGGGATTTGAACCCCCGACCTCTTGCATGCCATGCAAGCGCTCTGCCAACTGAGCTATGGCCCCGAAAGCGAGCCCTCAGGTTAGCAGCGCGGGAATCCCGCCGAGCGCTGCCCCCACCCCCCGGTACACTCCTTGGCCCATGACCGAGGGCTACGACGTCCAGGAGATCGAGGCCAAGTGGCAGGACCACTGGGCCAAGCACGGCACCTACGAGATCGACGACGACGACCCCCGGCCGAAGTTCTACGACCTGTGCATGTACCCGTACCCGTCGGGGCCGATCCACATGGGTCACGTGCGCAACTACACGCTGGGCGATGTGCTCTGCCGCTACAAAACCATGCAGGGCTACGGCGTCCTCTCCCCCATGGGGTGGGACTCCTTCGGGTTGCCGGCCGAGAACGCGGCCATCGCCGACGGCATCCACCCCGGGATCATCACCCGGCGGCGCATCGCCACCATGAAGACCCAGATCCAGCGCCTCGGCTCGGCCTACGACTGGCGCCGGGAGCTGTCCTGCTGCGAGCCCGACTACTACCGCTGGACCCAGTGGCTGTTCCTCCAGCTCCACGAGGCCGGCCTGGCCCACAAGGCCATGGCGCCGGTGAACTGGTGCCCGTCGTGCCAGACGGTCCTGGCCAACGAGCAGGCCGAGGGCGGGGTGTGCGACCGCTGCGGCACCGTCGTGATCAAGCGCGACCTGGAGCAGTGGTTCTTCCGCATCACCCGTTACGCCGAGCAGCTCCTCGACGACCTGGACACGGTCGACTGGCCCGAGCGGGTCAAGGTGATGCAGCGCAACTGGATCGGCCGCTCCGAGGGTGTCGAGTTCGACATCGCCGTCAACGGTTCTGATGTGCCCATCCGGGTCTTCACCACCCGCATCGACACCGTCTTCGGCATGACCTACGTGGTCCTCGCCCCCGAGCATCCCCGGGTGGCCGAGCTGACCCGGGGCACCCCCCAGGAGCGGGAGGTGGCCGACTTCGTGGAGAAGGTCCGCAACCAGGCCGAGGTGGAGCGGCTTTCGGCCGAGGGGCCCCTGGAGGCCCGCGGTGTGTTCACCGGCGCCTACGCCGTGAACCCCTTCAACGGGGCCAAGGTCCCCATCTACCTGGCCAACTACGTCCTGGGCACCTACGGCACCGGGGCCATCATGGCCGTCCCCGGCGAGGACCAGCGCGACTTCGACTTCGCCGTCGTCCAGGAGCTGCCCATCATCAAGACCACCCAGCGTCCCGAGGGCTGGACCGAGCAGATCTACACCGGCCCCGGGCGCAAGATCAACAGCGCCAACCAGGACGGGTTCAACCTGAACGGGATGACGGTCGACGAGGCCAAGGCGGCCGGGGTCGCCTGGTTGGCCGAGCGGGGGTTGGGCGAACCCAAGGTCAACTACCGGCTGCGGGACTGGCTGATCTCCCGCCAGCGGTACTGGGGCTGTCCCATCCCCATCGTCTACTGCCCCGAGCACGGCCCCCGGCCCGTCCCCGAGGCGGAGCTGCCCGTCCTGCTCCCCGAGGACGTCGAGTTCACTCCCACCGGCGAGTCCCCCCTCAAGCACCACGCCGCCTTCCTGGCTGCCACCTGCCCCGTGTGCGGCGGGCCGGCGACCCGCGAGACCGACACCATGGACACCTTCGTCGACTCGTCCTGGTACTACCTGCGTTTCTGCGACGCGGGCAACGCCGACGCCCCCTTCGATCCGGCCAAGGTGGGCCGGTTCATGCCCGTCGACCAGTACATCGGCGGCATCGAGCACGCCATCCTCCACCTGCTCTACGCCCGCTTCTTCACCAAGGCCCTGGCCGACATCGGCCTGCTGCCCCCCGGCGTCAGGGAGCCGTTCCAGCGCCTCTTCTCCCAGGGCATGATCCGCATGGGCGGCACCAAGATGTCCAAGTCCAAGGGCAACGTGGTGTCCCCGGCCGAGTTCTTCGAGAGCCACGGCGCCGACGCCCTGCGGATCTTCCAGCTTTTCGTGGGCCCGCCGGGCGACGACGCCGACTGGTCGGACCACGGTGTCGAGGGCGCCTCCCGGTACCTGGCCCGGGTCTGGCGCCTGGCCACCGGGGAGGCCGGCGCCGAGCCGGTGGAGCGGGACGAGACCGATGCCGACCGGAAGATCACCCGGGCCCGCCACGCCCTGGTGGCCAAGGTCACCGACGACTTCGACCGCTGGGCCTACAACACCGCCGTCGCCGCCTGCATGGAGTACACCAACGAGCTCTACCACTACGTGCAGTCCGACGAAGGTCCCCGGCGGGCCACGCTCGACGAGGCCGTCGACCAGCTCCTGCTGGTGCTCGCCCCTATGGCCCCCCACATGACCGCCGAGCTGTGGGAGCGCCGGCGCGGCGAGGGAGCCCATCTCCACGACCAGCCCTGGCCGAGCTTCGACCCGGACCTGGTCCAGGCCGAGACGGTCACCATGGTCGTCCAGGTCAACGGGAAGGTGCGCGACCGCATCGAGGTGCCCGCCGACGTCACCGAGGCGACCATGAAGGAGCTGGCCCGGGCCTCGGCCAAGGTCGCCGAGCACCTGGGCGGGCGGGAGCCGCGGCGGATCATCTGCGTGCCGCCCAACCTCATCAACCTGGTGGGATGACGGAGTCCCGCCGGGCGCGGGTCGTCCCTGTCCGCTGGCTGCCCCTGGGGGTATGGGGCATGACCCTGGGCCACACCATCCTCGTGCGCCGGGAGCACGCCGGCGACGAGGCGCTGCTGTGCCACGAGATGGTCCATGTCCGCCAGTGGGAGGAGCTCGGCGTGCCCCGCTTCCTGTGGCGCTACCTGGCGGCCTACCTGGGAGGCCGCCGCCGTGGCCTCTCCCACCAGGACGCCTATCTGGCCATCCCCTTCGAGGTCGAGGCCCGCCAGGTGGCCGGCCGCTGATAATCCCGTGGCCCCGGGCCGCCGGGGGCTGTTAGCTTCCCTGCCGGCTTCCCCCGCCGCTTCCTCCCGAGATGACTCGCGTCTGCGGGAGGTCGTATGTCCGAGCTCGTGGCCCGGCTCCGGGACGAGCACCCCCGGGGGGCCGCCGTCCTGGCCGTCCTGGTCGTGGTGGCCGCCGGGTTCGTGTGGTACCGGGCCGGGCTGTCGAGCCGGGGGGCCGACGTGGCCGGGGCGCTTCCCCCGCCCGTCCCGACGGCGGTCCTGCCGTCGTCGACCACGACCACGACGGTCGTGGTCGTCCACGTCGCCGGCGCGGTGTTCCGACCCGGGCTCTACCGGCTCGCCGCCGGTTCCCGGGTGGCCGACGCCATCGAGCTCGCCGGCGGTCCCCGGCCCCGGGCCGATCTCGACCGCCTCAACCTCGCCGCCCGTCTGGTGGACGGCCAGCGGGTGGCGGTCAGCCGCCGGGGGGAGCCGGCGCCGCCCGGGCCGGTGGACGCCGGGCCGGCCCCGGCCGACGCCGGCACGCCGGCGGGGCCGGTCGACCTGAACACGGCGGGGACGGCCGAGCTGGAGACCCTGCCCGGCGTCGGTCCCGCCACCGCCCGGAAGATCCTGGAGGAGCGCTCCCGCCGGGGTGGGTTCCGGTCGGTCCGGGACCTGCTGGGAGTGCCCGGCATCGGAGAGCGCCGCTTCGCCGAGCTGCGTGACCGGGTGCGGGTGTGACGCCAGGGCCGGCGCCCCCGGGTCACGACCGCGCCGCCGCCCTGGCCGCGGCGGTGGTGGTGCTCGGTGCCCGGGTGGGGGAGAGCGTCGGCCCGTCCCCAGGAGGCTGGGCCCTCCTGCTCGCCGCCGCGGCCGCCGCCGTGGGCGTCCTGCTGACCGCCGGTCACCGACGGGTCCGCAAGGCGCTGGGCTTCGCCGCTCTGGGTCTCCTCTCGGCCGCACTCATGCAGCGGGCCCTGGACGGCCTCGACGGGCCGGTGTCGCAGCTGGCCGCCCAGCGCGAGCCCGTCATCGTCACCGCCGAGCTGGTGGAGGACCCCCGTAGGTTTCCCCACATCGTGCGGGGGCTCGCCCGGGTGCGGGGCAGTCTCGTCGCCGTGGTGGCCCGCGAACCGGCCGCCGGGCGGCTCCGGCTGCTCTCCGCCGGGGAGACGGCGGTGCTCTCCGGCCGGCTCGGTCCCCTGGCCGGCACCGGAGCCCGGCTGCGCTGGCGCCACGCCACCGCCGCCCTGACCGCGGACGACCTGATCGACGCCGGCGCGCCGCGCTCGCCGGTCATGCGGCTGGCCAACGGGCTGCGGGGCCTGGTCCTCTCCGGCGCCGGGCGCCTGCCGGACGTGCCCGCCGCCCTTACCGCCGGACTGCTGGTGGGCGACGACCGCGATCTGCCGGCGCCGGTCGCCTCCGACTTCCGGGCGGCCGGTCTGTCCCACCTCCTGGCGGTGTCCGGAGCCAACGTCGCCCTGGTCCTGGCCGTGGCCGGGCCCGCCCTGCGGCGTTTCGGTCTGGGCGGCCGGTTCGCCGGTGGCCTGGTGGTCGTCGGCCTGTTCGCCGCCATGGCCCGCTTCGAGCCGTCGGTCCTGCGGGCCTCGGCCATGGCCGCCCTCGCCTTGCTGGCCGCCTACGCGGGCCGTCCGGCCCGGGGGCGCCGGCTCCTGGCCCTGGCCGTCATCGGGCTGGTCCTGGTGGATCCGTTCCTCATCCACTCCCTCGGCTTCCAGCTCTCCGCCGCCGCCAGTGCCGGCATCCTCGTCCTGGCCGGGCCGCTCGCCGCCCGGCTGCCCGGGCCCCGGGTGGTGCGCACGGGGCTGGCCGTCACCGCCGCGGCCCAGCTGGGGGTGGCACCCGTCGCCCTGCCCGCCTTCGGGAGCCTGCCCCTGATCGCCTTGCCCGCCAACCTGCTCGCCGCCCCGGCGGCCGCGGGGCTGACGCTGTGGGGCTTCGGGTCCGGTGTCGCCGGTGGGCTGATCGAGCCCCTGGTGCCGGCGGCGCCGGGCGCTGCTGGCCGTCCCCACCGGGGCGCTGGCCTCCTACCTGGCCGGGCTGGCCTCCCTGGCCGCCCGCTTCCCGCTCCCCGTCGGATCGCGGACCGCCGCGGGGCTGGGGGCCGTCAGTGTCCTGGTGCTGGGCGCCGCTCGCCGGCGGCGACGTCGGCGGGTCGGGCCGGGGCCGCCCTCGCCCGTTCCACCCCGAGGATTCCGTCGAGCGAAAGCGCACCGGGGCCCATGAGCACCAGCGCCAGCGCACAGGCGGCGACGAGGAGGTCGATCTCGAAGCCCGTTCCGCCCGCGCCCGGACGGCGCGATGAGGCCGACCTGGGACTTGACCACGAAGGGAATCATCAGCATCTGGACGGCGACGAGCGCACCCCAGAGGCGGGTCAGGAACCCGGCCAGGAGGCACAGCCCGCCGATGAGCTCGATGGCCACCACGATGTAGCCGGTCACGCGGGGCAGCCCCATGCCGAACACCTGCAGCTGGGCCACGTTGTCGGCGAACGCTCCTGCGCCTCCGGGACGGTCGAGCTTCAGGAACCCGTGGTAGGCCAGCACCGGTCCCACCACCAGCCGGATGGCGAGGGCGGCGAGGCGGTCGGCGTCCGGGATTTCGGGCAAGGCGAAGCGGGCCATGAAGCGTGCTCCTTGTGATCCCCAGTGTCAGCACTCCAGGGTAGGCCATCCTCACCGCCCCCCGGTACGCTCCGCACTTCATGACCGCCCTGCTGGCTCGGGGGCCGTGTCCACGACCTGACCACCCGGACCCTGGTCATGGGCATCCTCAACCGCACCCCGGACTCCTTCTACGACCAGGGCGCCACGTTCGCTCTGGACGCCCTCCTCCGCCGGGCCGAACTGCTGGTCAGCGAAGGGGCCGACATCCTCGACGTGGGTGGGGTGAAGGCCGGTCCCGGTCCCGAGGTGGGCGAGGCGGAGGAGCTCGACCGGGTGGTTCCGGCCGTGGAGGCCGTCGCCACCCGCTTCGCCGTGCCGGTCTCCGTGGACACCTGGAGGGCGTCCGTGCTCGACGCCGCCTGTGCGGCCGGGGCGGTCTGCGGCAACGACATCAGCGGCTTCGCCGACCCCGCCTTCCTGCCCACCGCCGCCCGGCACCGGGCGGCCGTGGTCGCCACCCACATCCGTCTCCGGCCCCGGGTTCCCGACCCCAACCCGGTCTACGACGATCTGGTGGAGGACGTGTGCGCCTTCCTGGCCGAACGGGCGGGGTGGGCGCGCCGCGCCGGCATCCCGGCCGAGTCGGTGATGCTCGACGCCGGGCTCGACCTCGGCAAGACCGCCGCTCAGAGCGCCGTGCTGCTGCGGGAGAGTGCCCGGCTGGCCGCCCTGGGCCACCCGCTCCTCCTCTCCGCCTCCAACAAGACGTTCCTGGGCGTTCTCCTCGACCAGGCCATCGACCGGCGCCGCTGGTCGTCGCTGGCCGCCACCGCCTACGGCGTGGCCCGGGGGGTGCGGATCGTGCGGGCCCACGACGTGGCCGGTACCGTCCGCGTCGTGCGGATGGTCGCAACGCTCCTGGAGCCCGGGTCGTGAAGCCCGCCCCCGCCTACCTGGTGGCCGGCGACGACCCCACGTTGCGCAGCGACGCCCTGCATCGCCTCCTGCCCGACCTGCTGGGCGACGACGACCCCAGCCTGGCCCTGGAGGAATTCACCGTGGCCGGGCGGGCGACCGACAGCGACGCCGCCGACGACGCGGGCGACAACCGGCCGCCGGTGCTGGCCGCCGCCCTCTCGGCCGCCTCCACGCCGCCCTTCGGTACCAGCCGGCGGGTGATCGTGCTGCGGGAGATCGGGGCCCTGGTCACCGCCGACGCCGAAGCCCTGGCCCGCTGGCTGGCCGATCCCCTGGAATCCACCGTCCTCGTGCTGGTGGCGGGGGGCGGGCGGATCCCGGCCGCCCTCACCAAGGCGTTCAAGGCGGCCGGCGGCCAGGAGGTTCGCACGGCGGCGACCCAGACCGGCGACGCCCTGGGGGCGGCCCTGGCCGGCGCCCGGCTGACCCTCACCCCGGCGGCCAGCCGGCAGGTCAGCGAGTGGTTCGGGGACGACGCCGGCCGGGTCCCGGGCCTTGTCGAACTGCTGCGCTCGGCCTACGGCGAGGGCGCCCGGCTCGACATCGACGACGTCGAGCCCTACCTCGGCGCCTCCGGTTCGGTCGCCCCCTACCTGCTCACGGGAGCGGTCGACCGGGGCGACACCGAGACCGCCCTCGACGTGCTCGGGCGCCTGCGGGGCGCCGGCTTCCACCCCCTGCAGGTGATGGTGATGCTCCACCGGCACTACCAGCGGATCCTCCGCCTCGACGATCCCGAGGTGGGTGGGGAAGCCGACGCCGTCGCCGCGCTGGGGGGCAAGGTGAAGTCCTATCCGGCCGGACTGGCCCTGAAGCAGTCACGGTCGCTGGGCCTGGCCGGCATCCGGGCCGCCTACGAGGCCCTGGCCCAGGCCGACCTCGACCTCCGCGGCGCCAGCGCCGCGCCCGAGGACGCCGTCCTGGAGGTGCTGGTGGCCCGCCTGGCCGGCATCTCCCGCCGGGCCCGCTCCGGCCCCGGCCGCTCGGCCGGGGTCAGGAGTCGCAGCCGATGAGCGGCGACGCCTAACTGCCGGCTGACGCCTTGGCCACCCGCTTCATGAGCTTCGACTTGCGGTTGGCGGCCTGGTTCTTGTGGATGACGCCCTTGGCCGCGGCCATGTCGAGCGCCTTCACGGCCCGGCGGACCTTCTCGGCGCTGTCCTCGGCGCCGGTGGACGCGGCCTCGTCGGCCCGCTTGACGCGGGTCTTCAGTTCCGAGCGGACCGACTTGTTCTTCTCGTGCCGGCGCTCGTTCTGCTTGTTGCGCTTGATCTGGCTCTTGATGTTGGCCATGAACACTCCGGGTCGGACAACCAATACGGCAAAGCAAGCAGGTTAGCGTAACTGTGCTTTACGGCTCTTCGCCTGGCGGCTCATCGCTTCGTCGGCGGGGGCCCCTGCCCCGCCTCCCGGCGCCACTAGCGTGGCGCCCGTGACCGCCCCCGAGGCCATCCGCAACATCTCGATCATCGCCCACATCGACCATGGCAAGTCGACGCTGGCCGATCGCATCCTCGAGATCTGCGAGGCCGTGGACCCCCGCGACATGCGGGAGCAGTACCTCGACTCGATGGACATCGAGCGGGAGCGGGGCATCACCATCAAGGCCCAGAACGTCCGCCTCGACTGGGAGGGCCACGTTCTGCACCTCATCGACACGCCCGGCCACGTCGACTTCGGCTACGAGGTGTCCCGCAGCCTGGCCGCCTGCGAAGGGGTGATCCTCCTGGTCGACGCCTCCCAGGGCATCGAGGCGCAGACCCTGGCCAACTGCTACCTGGCCCTGGAACACGACCTGGCCATCGTGGCCGCCCTCAACAAGATCGACCTCCCCGCCGCCGAACCCGACCGGGTGGCGGCCGAGATCGAGCATGTCCTGGGCATCCCGGCCGGCGAGATCCTCCACCTGTCGGCCAAGACGGGTGAGGGGGTGGCGGAACTGCTCGACGCGGTGGTCGAGCGCGTGCCCCCGCCCAAGGGCGATCGTGACGCATCCCTCCAGGCGCTCATCTTCGACTCCTACTACGACGCCTACCGCGGGGTGATCTCGGCTGTCCGGGTGTTCAACGGCACCCTCACCACCGGGTCGAAGCTGCGCTTCCTCCAGACCCGCGAGACCCACGACGCCGAGGAGATCGGGGTCCGCCTCCCCGTCCCCACGCCCGTGGCCTCGCTCGGTCCGGGCGAGGTCGGCTACCTCATCGCCGGGATCAAGGACGTGGGCGAGGCCAGGGCCGGCGAGACGGTGACCACCGTGTCCCACCCGGCCGAACCGCTCACCGGCTACCGGGACCCCAAGCCCATGGTGTTCTGCGGCCTGTACCCGGTGGAGGGCGACGACTTCGCCGACCTCCGCGAGGCTCTGGAGAAGCTGCGCATCAACGACTCGTCCTTCACCTACACGCCCGAGACGTCCGGCGCCCTCGGCTTCGGGTTCCGCTGCGGCTTCCTCGGCCTGCTGCACATGGAGATCATCCGGGAGCGCCTGGAACGCGAATACGACCTGTCGCTGGTGGCCACCGCCCCCAACGTGGAGTATCTGGCCCACACCACCGAAGGCGAGGTGGAGGTGGTCGACAACCCCTCGGCCATGCCTCCACCCACCAAGCTCGACTTCATCGAGGAGCCGTGGGTCAAGGTCACCATCGTCACGCCCAAGGCCTACGTCGGAGCCCTCATCGACCTGGCCCAGACCCGGCGGGGCGAGATGAAGATGATGGAGTACCTCTCCGAAGACCGGGTCGAGCTCATCTACGAGCTGCCCCTGGCCGAGATCGTCGTCGACTTCTTCGACCAGATGAAGTCCCGCACCCGGGGCTACGCCAGCTTGGACTACGAGCCCGCCGGTGACCGCCGGTCCGAGCTGGTCAAGGTCGACGTGATGCTCAACGGGGTACCGGTCGACGCCTTCTCCACCATCCTCCACCGCGACAAGGCCACTGACTACGGTCGGCGGATGGCGTCGAAGCTCCGCGAGTTGATCCCCCGGCAGCTGTTCGACGTGCCCATCCAGGCCGCCATCGGCGGCCGGGTGATCGCCCGGGAGACGGTGAAGGCCAAGCGCAAGGATGTGCTGGCCAAGTGTTACGGCGGTGACATCACCCGCAAGCGGAAACTGCTGGAGAAGCAGAAGGAGGGCAAGCGGCGCATGAAGATGGTCGGCCGGGTGGAGGTGCCCCAGGAGGCCTTCGTCGCGGCCCTGCGCCTGGAAGAGGACTAGGGGTCATGAGCGGGCGTGACGGCGCGGGTGCCGTCGTCCGCCCCCCGGTGGACCGGGCCCGGCTGGCGGCGGCGGTGGCTGTGATCACGCTGCTCGGGGCACTGGGCGGGGTGCTCGGCCGGGCGGTGGGGAGCGGGCCGTTCGTCACCGCGCAGACCGGCGGTTCCGGTTCGGCGGGGGCGACCGGCGGGTCGGGCGGTTCGGCCGGCGGGAACTCCGGCGCTTCGGGGGCCGGGAACTCCGGGGCGTCTGGGAACTCACCCCAGGGCGGCTCCGGCTCCCCGCGAGGGACGGACACCCCAGCGGGCGCCCCGCCGGCGGCCGCCCCGGCCAGCCCCGACGACGGGACGTCCGGCCTCTCGCCGGGAGGCTCCGGCGCCAGCAGCCCCAACCGCGACGAGGACGGCGGGGGCACCGGCGACACCAGCCCGAACGCTCCGGGTCCGGGTGACACGAGTCCGGGTGACACCACCCCCGGGGATACCAGCGGCGCCACGCCGTCCACCGAGACGCCGGGAACGACCCCGCCGACGGGACCGACCACCACCATTCCCGTCACCCAGTCGACCCTGCCACCGAATCTCCCCGCCAACGCCGCCCCCACCCGGGAGGTGGCCTGCGGGACCGGGGCCCCGGCCTCGCCCGGCGGCGGTCAGGTCCGCTGCTACGAGGTGGTGGGGCGGCGCGACCGGGTGGAGGTGGTGGGCATCCCCGGGATCC
Organism: uncultured Actinomycetes bacterium; assembly: GCA_963789165.1. Classification (GTDB taxonomy): domain Bacteria; phylum Actinomycetota; class Acidimicrobiia; order IMCC26256; family BP-133; genus CAWBJP01. Next base: position 27,875 of record CAWBJP010000004.1, on the reverse strand, counting down.
CCATCCCCCTGCCCCTCCCGGTTCCCCTCGTGGTCCCGGTGATCAGCGACACGGGCGACAGCGTCAGCAACGACGTCGACCAGCGCTCCTACGTCTACGTCGACGTCGACAACAAGCAGGTCATCGACGCTGAGGCCTTTGCCCGGGGCGTCGGCCAGAGCATCCTGGCGACCCTGGCCGTGCTCTTCGGGGTGGCGCTCGCCGTCACCGTTGTCGGTCTGCTGTTCCTCCGCCGGCGCGGGGGCGGCGGGCCGCCGGTCGCGCCCCCCGGCCCGACCGGGCCACCGGTCCCCGGTCCCGGTGGGACCTGGGTGTACTACCCGCCGGGGACCGGGCCCCCCGGCGTACCTCCCGCCGCGCCTCCTCCCGGTCCGGAGGAGTGGCCTCCACCTGCGGGATAGCGTGGTTCAGGCCGGCGGAGCCGGCCGTGTACGACCGGTCTCCGCGGGCCTGCGGGTTGGCCTAGCTGGGGATCGCTCCCACCTGGGTCAGCATGGTCAGCAGGTCGAGGTAGTGCCGCATATGGGTCACCTTGCCGCCCTCGACGATGAAAATCTGTACGCCGTCGAACTCCACGGATTTGCCCGTGGCGGGAAGTGTTCCGTTGGGGAGTTCGAGCGGGCCGCTGTGGGTGCCGATCCAGGTGATCTCCAAGGCGGCCGTCGTGCCGGCGGCGGTGGTGTTGAAGATCTTTCCCCGGACGTCGGGGAAGGCTGCCCTCCAGCCTTTGGCCGCCTCGAGGACACCATCGAGCCCCCGGACCGTCCGGTTTGAACCCTTTTCCTCGTACACAACATCAGCAGAACAGGTGGCGGCGAAGCGCCCCCAGTCCGCATCGTTGAAGGCATCGATAAATTCGTTGGCTACGGTCGCCGCTTCCATGGTGGCTCCTCTTCCTGCCCGCTCCCGGGCCCATCCAAGATGATTCCGCTGGATGCGCAACCAAGGTCTGGGGCGGCGCCGCCATGACAGGCGAAGAACCCTGCGCGTGGCACCCGGACGGTAGCACCGGTCTCGACAGAGTCTTCTCCGGCCCCAATCGAATTGTCCGACTGCTCTGCCAGCCGAGGTCGTTGACCTCGTTGACCTCCAGCCGCCATTCTTCAGCAGTCATGATGCGCCCCAGCTGGTTGACCGTGGCCTTGTTCGGCCAGCTCGCGGCCGTGACCGGCTTCAGCCTCGGCCAGGGCAGCCGCCGTATCGTGGCCTACCTGATCGTGTGGTCCGTGCTGGCCCTTCTGGTGCGGGCCGGGCACCGGCGCTGGCCCCTGCCCCGGGCCACCCTGGTGGCCCTGGCCGTGGCCGGAGGCCTGCACCTGGCCGGCGGTCTCCTGCCCTCGCCCGACCCGGGCGCTCCCATCCTCTACGAAACCTGGCTGATCCACGGGGTGCTCAAGTTCGATCAGGTCGCCCACGCCGTCATCTCGGCGGTGGTCACCGTGGCGCTCTATCAGTGTCTCGGGCACTGCCTCGATCCCCGGCGGGCGGGCCCGGTGGTCCGGGCCATGCTGGCGCTGGTCGCCTGCTGGGGCTTCGGTGCAGCCAACGAGCTGTTCGAGTTCCTCTCCTCCCTGCGCTTCACCGACGCCTATGTCGGCGGCCTCGACAACGCCGGCTGGGACCTGGTCTTCAACACCTTCGGGTCGCTGATGGCGGCGGTCTGCTGTGCCGCCTCCGGGGTAGACAGAGCCCATGGAGACCACCCTCGAGGTGCGCTGGTTCGGACCGGACCGCCCGCCTGACGTTCTCGCCACCCGCGGCGACGAACTGGGGGCGCCCGCTCCGCAGTGCCGGACGGACACCTACGTGCTCCTCCCCGGCAGCGACGCCCTGGGGGTCAAGTTGCGGGACGGAGGGGTGGCCTTCGAGTTGAAGTTGCGGGCCCAGGACCTCGGAGACACGACCTGGGCCGGCGGGACCACGGGCCGCCTCGAACGGTGGCAGAAGTGGTCGTTGCCCATCGGCGACGCCTCCTGCCGGGCGGCGGGGCTCGGCCTGCCCGCCGGTTCGCTGGTCGGCGTCGAGAAACACCGCCGCCTCGTGACCTTCGGGCTCGCACCAGACGGGTCCGTTGACGTGGTCGACGAGCGGGTCGGAGACGGGTGCAGCATCGAGATCACCACGTTGCTGACCAAGGGTTCCGAGTGGTGGTCCGTCGGGTTCGAAGCCTTCGGCACCGAGGACCGCCTGGCCGCCGCCCTGACCGCCGCGGCCGGCGCCTTCTTGTCCGAGTCGGACACCTCCGCCGCTCTCGCCGGCGCCCGATCCTGTGCCTACCCCGCCTGGCTCCTGGAAATCACGTGAGCAGCCGGGGTTCGCCCCGGGTGACGGTGAAGCGGGCTGCGCAGCGCTCGACCGGATCGGGGCGACGGACCGTGCCGACATGCCACCACTGGGCCTCGAGTTCGCCGGGGGTCAGCTCGAGCACGAGGTAGCCGTGATGGGTGGTTTCGACGTAGCGGACGTGGGGGTTGGCCAGGCGGAGGACCCCTTCCAGCAGATGCCGGATCCCCGGCACGGGCGGAGCCAGCGCCTCGGCGAAGGTCGGGGCGCTCACCGCCGGCGCGGTCATCTCCACGGCCGGGCCCAGCTCCGACGCCCACGATGAATGGAGGTCCCCGCTGACCACCACCGCCTCCCCCGGACGGGCGGCGAGGAGCTTGAGGAGCCGGTCGCGCTCTGCCGGATAGCCGTCCCACATGCCGGGGTTGATCCCCAAACGGCCGGGGGCCACTGCCACCGGCGCGACCACTACCTGGCTGGCCACCACGCGCCACCCCGGCGCCGGCCGGCTGAGCTCGCTCTCCAGCCAGCGCCATTGGGCCTTGCCCAGCAGCTTCCGGCGCCGGTCCCAGACCCGGAGCACGGGGCGCCGTCCGGCGGCGGGCTGGGCCCGGCCCGCCAGCCGGGTGTCGAGCACCAGGAGTTCGCACAGGTTGCCCAGACGGACCCGGCGCCAGAGGCGCAACGGATCGGCGGGGTCGGGGAGGCGCAGCGGAGTCCATTCCCGGTAGGCGCGGGCGGCGGCCTCCAGCCGGGCGCTCCACGCACCGTCCGTTTCGGGCTCATGGCGGGCGGCGCCACCGGCCCAGGCGTTGCCGGCCAGTTCGTGGTCGTCCCAGATCGAAACCAGTGGGTGCCGGGCCAGGAGGGCGAGGAGGTCGGGATCGGTGCGGTACTGGGCGTAGCGGCCGCGGTAGTCGTCCAGGGTGACGACCCGGTCGGGAGGCAGATGCCTCCGCACCACCCGCTTCGTGCGGGCCCGGTCCTCGTAAATGGAATCACCGAGGTGGAGCACCACGTCGAGGTCACGCTCGGCCAGGCGTCCGTAGGCGTTGAAGAACCCCGTCTCGTAGTGCGAACAGCACACGACCCCGACCCGCAGCCGATCCACCGGCCCAACCGGCGCCGTTCGGGTCCGTCCCACCGGGGACACGGCCTGCCCGGTACCGAATCCGTACCAGTAGGTGGTGGCCGGCTGGAGGCCGGTGACCATCACCTGAACGGTGAAATCGCTCGCCGCCGCGGCCTCGGCGCTTCCCTCGGCCACGACCTCGTGGAGTTCGGCGTCGGTGGCTACCTGCCAGCGCACCGGCACGGACGCGTCGTCGGCGCCGCTGACCCGGGTCCAGATCACGACACCGTCGTGGGTCGGGTCCCCGCTGGCCACGCCGTGACAGAACGGGATCAGACGCCGTCCCGGGGTAGGCCGAGGACCCGCTCGGCGATGATATTGCGCTGCACCTCGGCCGTGCCCCCGCCGATCGTGAGGGCGGGGGAGAACAGGAAGCCGATGGCCCATGGGAACGGGCCGGGCAGGGTGTCGGGGTTGTGCCGGGCGAGCATCCCGTGGGCTCCGCACAGCTCGACGGCCAGTTGGAAGAGCTTCTGGCCGTGGTGGTCGGCCAGCGCTTTGCGCACCGACGCCTCGGGCCCCGGTTCCTGCCCGCTCACCTGGGCCGAGAGCGTGCGCAGGCGGAGGAAGCGCAGCACCTCCGCCTCCACGTAGAGGGACGCCAGCCGCTGGCGGGCCAGGGCGTCGAGCCGAAGTCCGGCTGCGGCCCCCGCCCGGGCCGAGGCGACCAGATCGGAGGCCGACGGCCCCCGTCCCCAGAGCGCTCCCTCAGCCGACAGAGCCACCCGTTCGTTGCCCAGCGTCACCCGGGCCAGCCGCCAGCCACCGCCTTCGGTGCCCACCAGGTTCTCGGCCGGGACCCGCACCGCGTCGAAGAAGACCTCGTTGAACTCGGCCGCGCCGGTCATCTGGCGGATGGGTTGGATCTCAATGCCGGGGGAGCGCATGTCCACCACGAAGTAGGAGATGCCCCGGTGGCGCTCGGCGTCGGGATCGGTGCGGGCCAGGAGGATGCCCCAGCGCGCCTCCCGGGCCAGGCTGGTCCACACCTTCTGGCCGTCGACCACCCACTCGTCGCCGTCGCGCACGGCCCGGGTGGACAGGGAGGCGAGGTCGCTGCCCGCCCCCGGCTCGGAGAAGAGCTGGCACCAGATCTCCGAGCCGTCGAGGAGCCCGGGGAGGAAGCGGCGGTGCTGCTCCTCGGTGCCGGCCAGGAGCAGGGTGGGTCCGGCCCAGCCGATCCCGATCGGGTTCTCGGGGCGGTGGACCCCGGCCCGGCGCAACTCCTCGTCGATGACCAGCTGCTCGGCGGGGGACGCACCCAGACCCCAGGGCGGCGGCCAGTGGGGGGCGGTGTAGCCGGCGGCGGCGAGGCGGGCGAACCAGTCGGATGGCGGCTTCCCGTCGGGCCCGAGCGTCTCGGCCAGGAAGGCCACGATCCGCCGGCGGGCGTCGTCCGCCTCCGGCGGCAGGTCGAAGTTCACGCCTTGAACTTGTCGGGGAACTGCTGCACGAGGGCGTCGGCCAGGGGGTTGGCGAGCGCCTTCATGTGATCCGCCGCCGTCCGCAGCTTCGTGTAGGCGTCGCCCAGGTTGTTCTTGCTCTGGGCGTCGATGACGTCCTTCAGGGTGAGGATGTGCGTCTTGACCAGCTCGGTCACCGTCTCTTTGGTCAGTGCGGGACTGGCGGTGGAGAGGAAGGCGCCGAAGTCGGCGCTGTACTGCACCAGGTCGTTGATCGCCTTGTCCTGCTTGGCCTTGTCCTTGGCCGCCAGGCCGGTGGTGTACTCCACCACGAAGGTGATGTGTCGCTCCCACAGCGGGCCGAAGGCCTTGCCCGCCTCCGGGCCGTAGATGTTGGAGATGGCCTCGGTGAGCGAGTTGGAGTTCGACTTGAGGGCGGAGGCGGCGGCCATGAATTCGTCGGCGCGCCCGCCCAGGGCGGCGCCGGTGGCGGCGGAGGCCAGGAAGACATGTTCCCGCAGACCCAGGTTGAGGGTCGTCGCCAGGGTGGCGCCCGCCCCGTCGGGGTTGCCCGCCACCTTGTCGGGAAACTTGGCCGCGATGGCGGTGGTCAGACTCTGGGCGATGAGGCCCATGTGGCCGGCGGCGGCCCGCAGATCGGTGTAGGCCTGCACCTGATCGTTGGCGGCCTGGGCATCGATCACGGACTTGAGGCTGGTGATGTGCTCCTTGACCAGGTCGGTCACCGCCTCTTTGGTCAGGTCGGGGAGGACCGAGTTGATGAAGGCGCCGAAGTCGCCGGCGTAGGCCGTCAACTCGTTGACCGCCTGCTCCTGCTTGCCCGTGTCCTTCGTGGCCAGACCCTGGGTGTAGTTGACCACCATGGTGATGTGCTTCTTCCACAGCGGGTCGAAGGTCTTGCCGACCTCGTCTCCGAACACGCCGGCGATCGTCCCGGTGAGGGCGTTCGAGTTGGCCTCGAGGGCGGTGCCGGTGGCGGTGAATTCGTCGGCCCGGCCGCCGAGGGTGGCGCTGGTGGCCGCCGCAGCCAGGATCACATGCTCCTGCAGGAGACCGTTCAGGGTCGATCGGGTCTGAGCGGCGGCCGTTGCCGGCCCCGGGTCACCCGTCGTTTCCGCCGCCTCGCCCACCGGCTGGCCAGGTTTGTCCGCCGCACCCCCGTCGTCGCCACCGCAGGCCGCGCCCGCCACGACCAGGGCCAATCCGAGAACGAAGGGCCGCACCGTTCGGGGGTTTCGCATCATGGGTGCGAGCCTAAACCCGGACGCCGGAGACGGGGTGGAGACCCCCATTCGTTGCGTCTGTCATCCACAGCGGCGCCTCGCTCCGAACAGAGGTTGATGTCAATCGACGAGATCCGCGACTCCAGCGACGCCACCCTGGTGGTGTCCATCGGCCGGTGGCAGCAGGAGGCCCTGGCCGAGGCCTACCGCCGCCACGCCGGGGCCGTCTTCGCCCTGGCCCGGCGGTTGCTCACTGAGCGCTCTCTCGCCGAAGAGGTCGTCCAGGAGGTGTTCCTGCGGCTCTGGCACCATCCGGAGAAGTTCGACCCCGACCGCGGGTCGCTGCGCTCCTATCTCCTGGCCCAGACCCACGGCCGGGCCGTCGATCTGCTGCGCTCGGAGATCTCCCGCCGGAACCGGGAGCAGCGCGACGCGGCGGCCACCGCCGAGGGCGGTTATGACCTGGAGCACGAAGTCGTCGACCTGGCCGTGGCCGAGGAGGTCCGGGTGGCCATGGAGATCCTCTCGCCAGGGGAGCGGAGAGCCATCGAGCTGGCCTACTTCGGTGGCCGCACCTACCGTGAAGTGGCGACGCTCCTCGACGAGCCCGAAGGTACCGTGAAGAGCCGCATCCGTACGGGGCTGCGCCGGTTGCGCGGGGCCCTCACCGACGCAGGGATCGGTGCGCCGTGAACCCGTCCACCCATCAGGACATCCAGGAGCTGCTCGGCGCTTTCGCCCTCGACGCCGTCGAGGAGGACGAGCGCGATCTCGTCGAGGCCCACCTGGCCGGGTGCCCCCGGTGCCGGGCGGAGGTGGCCACCCACCGGGAGACGGCCGCCCTCCTGGCCCAGGGCGGCGAACGCGCCCCCGAAGGGGTGTGGGCCCGCATCACCGAGAGCCTCGAAGAAGCCCCGCCTGCCATCGACCTCACCCCCATGGCCGCCCTCGACGCCGCCCGGGACCGCCGCGCCAAGCGCTCGATCAGCATGCGCGCCGCGGTCGCCCTGGGCGCCGTGGCCGCCGCCCTCACCGCCTTCTTCGGCTGGCGCATCGGCGTGCAGGACCAACGTCTGGACCGGATCGGAGCCGAGTTCCACGAGCTGGCGGCCAAGGACGGTCTCCGGCGGGCGGCCACTGCCGCTCTGGCCGCGCCGGACGCCGAGCAGGTGCGGCTGGCGTCCTTCGACGGGAAGACGGGTGTGCATGTCGTCCGTCTCCCCAACGGGACGGGATTCGCCGTGGCCGACGGGCTGGCCGCGCTGCCCGCGGACCGCACCTACCAGCTGTGGGCCCTCCGCCAGGACGCCAAGATCTCGCTCGGCCTGCTCGGCCAGGACCCCGACGTGGCCGCCTTCCAGATGGTGGGTCCGGTCATGGGCTTCGCCATCACCGATGAGGTGGCCGGCGGCGTGAAGGAGACGACGCAGTCACCGGTGGTGCTCGGCTTCACCGAGCTCGGTCAGAAGGCGCAGGACACCCGGCCCACCGCCTGAGCCGTGCCACCATGGCGTGGTGTTTGGCGTCTACGTCCACGTGCCTTTCTGCGCCGCCCGGTGCGACTACTGCGATTTCGCCACGTGGACTGACCGGGGCCACCTCATGGAGGCCTACGCCGAGGCCTGCGTCCGGGACGTGGAGCGCCGTTACGCCTCCGGGGGCCTGCCCCCCGCCACCAGCGTGTTCTTCGGCGGAGGGACGCCCTCGCTCCTCGCCGGCCCCCTCCTGGCCCGCATCCTCGCCGCCATCCCCCGGGCCGCGGGTGCGGAAGTCAGCGTGGAGTGCAATCCCGAGAGCACCGACGCCGCCAAGCTGGCCGTCTGGCGGGAGGCGGGGGTCAACCGCCTGTCGTTCGGAGTCCAGTCGTTCGAGCCCCACGTGCTGGCTTCGCTCGGCCGCGTCCACGGCCCGGCCCTGGCCGTCCAGGCCGTCGCCCTGGCCCGTGCCGCCGGGTTCGACAACTTCAATCTCGACCTGATCTACGGCGCGGCCGGCGAGTCGCCCGAGGACTGGCGCGCCACCCTGGACGGGGCCCTGGCTCTCGACCCGCCCCATGTCAGCGCTTATGCCCTCACGCTGGAGCCGGGCACCCCGCTCGCCCGCAGGGTGACAGCCGGCGCCGTGCCCGGTCCCGACGACGACGACCAGGCCGCCAAGTACGAGATGGCCGACGACGTCCTGGGCGCCGCTGGCCTGGGCTGGTACGAGATCTCCAACTGGTCCCGTCCCGGCCATGAATGCGCCCACAACCTCCTCTACTGGGGGCAGGGGGAGTACCTGGGGATCGGGTGCGCCGCCCACGGGCACACCATCCATCCGGACGGGACGGCCCGGCGGTGGTGGAACCTCCGCACCCCCGAGCGCTACATGGCCGCGGTGGCGGCTGGTCAGAGCCCCGAAGCCGGTGACGAGACCCTCGACGCCGCCACCCGGGCCGAGGAGGCGGTCATCCTCGCCCTCCGGACCCGCACCGGCGCCCGGTCGGCCACGACGCCGGACTGGTCATCGACGGTTTGGCAGATCGGAGGGCCGGCCGGCTCGTGCTCACCCGCCGGGGACGGCTGCTGGCCAACGACGCCACCGCCCGGTTCCTGGCTGCACATCCGGTGCCCGGGCCGCCACTCAGTAGAATCAACGGCTGACATGGACGAACGCAAAGCGGCCATCCTCAAAGCGGTCATCGAAGAATTCGTCGAGACGGGCCAGCCGGTGGGGTCGAGCACGGTGGCCCGGGCCGCCGCGCTCGGGGTCTCCTCGGCCACCGTGCGCAACGAGATGGCGGTCCTCGAGCGGGAGGGCTACGTCACCCATCCCCACACCTCCGCCGGCCGGATCCCGACGGACAAGGGCTACCGCTTCTTCGTCGACCACCTGGCCCGCCAGGGGGAGCTCCAGGTTCCGGACCGTCAGGCGCTCACCAGTTTCTTCGCCAGTGCGCACCACGCCCTGGAGGACATGCTCCACGAGACCAGCCTGCTCCTGTCCCGGATCACCGCCCACGCCGCCGTGGTGGTGGGGCCCCAGACCGAGAGCTCCCGGATCCGCAGCATCCAGGTCGTGGGCCTGCACGAGAACTCGGCCCTGGTCGTGGCCGTGCTGTCGGACGGGCGGGTGGAGCGCCAGTTCCTCGAGCTGAGCCGGGATGGCGTCGACGAGGCCCGGCTGGCCGCCGTCTCGGCCGTGCTCGACGGCCAGCTCCGCGGCGCCAGCCTCGCCGAGCTGCCCGTGCTCCTCTCCAGCGGCGACGCGGCCGTCGACGGGCTGGCGGCCCAGGCCCGCGAGGCGCTGGCGGCTCGGGGGAGCGCACGTGTGCCGGAGTCGGTCTTCATCGGCGGGGCCAGCCGCATCGCGGCTGACATCGACGCCTTCGCCGCCAGTGAGACGGTGGCCCGGCTGCTCGAGCTGCTCGAGCACCAGTACGTGGTGGTGACCCTGGTGAAAGACCTCATCGACCAGGGCGTGACGGTGCGCATCGGCGCCGAGAACCAGCTGGCTGACCTCCGGGAGTGCTCCGTGGTCCTGGCCCGCTACACGGTGGAAGGTCAGGCGGGGGGCACCGTGGGTGTGCTGGGGCCGACCCGCATGGACTATCCCCGGGCCATCGCGGCGGTGGCCGCCGTCTCCCGGCGTCTCGGCCTGCACCTGTCACCTCCGAGCTGAGCCCTGTGGCCGCCCCCGACTTCTACGAGCTGCTCGGTGTGGGCCGCCAGGCCGGCGACGACGAGCTCAAGAAGGCCTACCGCCGGCTGGCCCGCCAGTACCACCCGGACACCAACGACGGCGATCCCGAGGCGGAAGCCCGCTTCAAGGAGATCACCCTCGCCTACGACACGTTGCGCGACCCCGAGAAGCGGCGACGCTACGACCTCTTCGGTTCCGAAGGAGTCGGGGGCGGCGGGCCGGGCCCGGCGGGCGGCTTCGACTTCGGGGTCTCCGATCTCTTCGACGCCTTCTTCGGGTTCGGGGGTGGCCAGCGCGGCCCGGCCGGCCCCGCCCGGGGGCCCGACGCCGAAGTGCGGGTCGAACTCGACCTGGAAGAGTCCGTCTTCGGCGTCACCCGGGAAGTCGAGCTCCGGATGCCCTTGGAATGTCCGCGGTGCGTGGGTTCGGGCTGCGAGCCCGGCACCCATCCCTCCACCTGCCGGGCGTGCGGGGGCGCCGGGCAGGTACGCCAGATGCGGCGCACCATCCTCGGCCAGATGGTCACCAGCCTGCCCTGCGGGACCTGTGGGGGCACCGGCCGGGAGATCCTCTCGCCCTGCCACGACTGCCGGGGCGAGGGTCGGGTCAACCAGCCCACCACCGTCGAGGTGCAGGTCCCGGCGGGCATCGCCGACGGCCAGCGCCTGAGGGTGTCCGGCCGGGGGCCTGCAGCACCCCGGGGTGGGGCGCCCGGCGACCTCTACGTGCTGGTGTCGGTCCGGCCCCATTCCCGCTTCCAGCGCCATGGCGACGACCTCGTGCAGGTGCTCGGCATCTCCATGACCCAGGCCGTTCTCGGAGTGGCTCTGCGGATCGAGACCCTCGACGGCGAGGAGGACCTGGTCATCCCGGCCGGCACCCAGAGCGGCCGGGTGTTCCGGTTGCGGGGCCGCGGCGTGCCCTCGTTGCGGAGCCGAGGCCGGGGCGACCTGCTGGTCCAGGTGGAGGTGATCATCCCCGATCGCCTCTCCGCCGAGGAGGCCGGCCTGGTCCGGCGCCTGGCCGAACTGCGGGGCGAGGAGGTCGCGCCCAAGGAAGAGGGCTTCTTCTCCCGCATCCGCTCCGCCTTCCAGTGACCCCATGAGCACAGCTTGGGCGGCGTCCGTCGCCGCCTCGGCCCACGTGTACGTCCCGGATCTTCCCGACATCCTCGAGCTCGACGGTGACGACGCCCACCATCTGAGCCGGGTGCTGCGGCTGCGGGGCGGCGAGGTGGTCACGGCCGCAGACGGAGCCGGTCGCTGGCGGCCCTATGTCGTGAGCACCGGCGTCCGCCTGGAGGCGACCGGCCCTGAGCAGCGGGAGCCGGAACTCCGTCCGGGGCTGGCCATCGCCTTCGCCCTGACCAAGGGGGACAAGCCCGAGCTGGCTGTGCAGAAGCTCACCGAGCTCGGCGTCGACCGCATCCTGCCCGTGCTGGCCGAGCGCTCGATCGCCCGGCCGGACCCGGCCCGGGCCGCGTCCCAGGCGCAGCGCTGGCGCCGGGTGGCCCGGGAGGCGGGCCGCCAGTGCCGCCGGGCCCGCCTGCCCGAAGTGGCCGAACTGTCCCCCCTCGCCGTCCCTGGTCGGGCATCCCGCGCTGATGGTGGCGGACCGCAGCGGAGCCCCTCTGACCGCGCCGGTGGCCGGGAGCGGCGAGGTGCTCGTCGTCGTCGGCCCCGAAGGTGGCCTGACCGACGCCGAGCTGGAGTTGCTGGCTCCCTCCACCTGCCTGGGCCTCGGCCCGCACATCCTGCGGGCGGAGACGGCGGCCGTCGCCGCGGCCGCAGTTTTTGCCGTTTTCCGGCGTCAACACGCCTTCGACGACAGGGGCGAACGGCCGTGAACGTGACTAGAGTGGCCCGGTCGCAGCGCGGGATGGGCGGCCCGCGCTGCCGGTGAAAATTCGGGCGTACGCCGTCTGGGGGAGGGGACATGGGTACTGAGGTGGAGACCACACGGGCCACAAATGTCGGCGGAAAGTGGTCAAATGCCGCGAAGAGTCGACATTTGCGCCTTCGGCAGGTAGCCTTGAGGGAGTCCGGAGGGGCGGAAGACGAGGGGAGCTGGAGGGACCGGGTGGCCATCTCGACGCAGCGCGTGGGTGATCGGCTTCGATCCATCCGGCGGCAGAAGGGCTTGTCGCTGCACGAGGTCGAAGCGATGTCAAATGAGGAGTTCAAGGCCTCGGTTCTGGGCGCCTACGAGCGGGGAGAGCGGGTCATTTCGGTGCCCCGCCTCATGCGCTTGGCGAACGTCTACGGCGTGCCGCCGGAGCAGCTCCTCCCCAAAGAGGTTGAAGTCGACCTGACCGAGCCGGGGGCGATGGACCTCTCCGAGGGCTTCGCCGTCGACCTGAACCGGCTCCAGGAGTGCCGGGAACCGGAGGCGCTGGCTCTGGCCCGCCTGGTGGCCATGATCCAGACGGAGCGCCAGGACTTCAACGGGCGGGTGCTGACCGTCCGGGGTGATGACCTGCGGGCTCTGGCCTACTTCCTGCTGACGACGCCCGAGGAGCTCTGCGGGCGCCTGACCGGGATGGGCCTTCAGGCGCTGCCGGCGTAGCCCACTAAGCTCCACAACCGATGTCTGACTGCCTGTTCTGCGGAATCGTCGCGGGCTCGGTGCCTTCCGAAGTGGTGCTCGAGACCGAGCACACGTACTCGTTCCGGGACATCAACCCGGCCGCGCCCGTCCACGTGCTGGTCGTCCCCAAGACCCACGTGGACTCGGTGGCCGATCTCGGTCCTGGCGACGCCGACCTGCTGAGCGACCTCATGGCCGCGGTGAACCAGGTCGCCGACCAGGAGGGCATCGCCAAGAGCGGCTACCGCGTGGTCACCAACGTCGGTGAGGACGCCGGCCAGCTGGTCCGCCACCTCCACTTCCACGTGATCGGCGGTCGCTCGCTGCGCTGGCCCCCCAAGGGCAGCGAGGCCGGCGGGTAGCGCAAAGCACTAACCTTCGATCAGCTTGACGCCACCACCTCAGACCCAGGTGAAAATCCTCGTGCCGGGCAATCACCTCATGGTGAACCTGCTCGGGCAGCGCGACGAGTTGCTGCGTCTGGTGGAGGGCGCCTTCCCCGTGTCCATCCACGTGCGGGGCAACGAGATCACCATCACGGGCGAGGTGGAGCACGCGGACCGGGTCGGGCGCCTCTTCGAGGAGCTGGTCCTGCTCCTCGAGGCCGGCCACACCCTCGATCGCGAGAACCTGGGTCGCACCATCGACATGATGAAAGCTGACCAGCGGCCGTCGGACGTGCTCAACACCGCCGTGCTCAGGGGCCGGAAGACGGTGCGACCCAAGACGGCGGGCCAGAAGCGCTACGTCGACGCCATCCGCGACCAGGTCATCACCTTCGGGATCGGGCCGGCGGGAACGGGCAAGAGCTACCTCGCCGTGGCCCTGGCCATCCAGGCGCTCCAGGCCAAACAGGTGAACCGCATCGTCCTCACCCGCCCGGCGGTGGAGGCGGGGGAGCGGCTCGGGTTCCTCCCCGGAGATGTGATCGCCAAGGTCGACCCCTACCTGCGTCCCCTCTACGACGCCCTCTACGACATGGTCGACCCGGAGGGCGTCGTGCGCCTCATGGAGCGGGGATCGATCGAGGTCGCCCCCCTCGCGTACATGCGCGGTAGAACTTTGAATGATTCGTTCATCATCCTGGACGAGGCCCAGAACACGACCTCGGAACAGATGAAGATGTTCCTCACCCGCCTCGGGTTCGGCTCCAAGGCGGTGGTCACCGGCGACGTCACCCAGATCGACCTGCCCGACGGGCGGGGCCGGTCCGGGCTGCTGGCGGTGCGGTCCTTCCTGGAGGGCATCCCCGGCCTCGAATTCGTGGACCTGACCAGTGCCGACGTCGTGCGCCACCGGATCGTCCAGGACATCGTCGACGCCTACGAGCTCCACGAGAGGTGATGGAGTCGGTGGAGGTCTTCGTCGCTGACGAGCAGTCCGAGGTGGCCGTCGATGCCCTCCGCTGGGTGCGGCTGGCCCGGATGGTGTTGGAGGAGCAGGGCGTGAGGGGCGACGCCGAGCTGTCCATGCTGTTCGTGGACGAGAAGGCCATGTCGGACCTCAACGAGCGCTTCCTGGGCCGGGAAGGGCCGACCGACGTGCTTGCCTTCCCTATGGACGACGAGCTGGTGGAGAGCGGGCGTCAGCCCGACCAGGGCGGGCGGGGGCCGGGGTCGCCGGCCGAGCCGTCCGACGCCCCCATCCTGGTGGGCGACGTCGTCATCTGCCCCCGGGTGGCGGAGCTCCAGTCCAAGGAGCACCTCGTCTCCCTCGACGACGAGCTGACCCTCCTCGTCGTCCACGGCGTCCTCCACCTCCTCGGTTTCGACCACGAGGACGAGGACGAGGCGACAGCCATGGAACGCCGGGAGCGGGAGCTGACGGCCCGGTTCAAGGAGCTGGAGCGGGGCGGGAAGTGACCACCACCGAGTGGCTGATCATGGCCGGCATCGCCGTGCTCTTCGCGGTCTCCATCGTCACCGCTATGGCCGAGACCGCCTTTACCAAGCTCAGTCGGGTTCGGGCGATGACCATGGAGGAGGAGGGCCGCAAGGGTGCTGCCCGCCTGGCCCGGCTCCTCGAGGCCCCGGAATGGACCCTCAACGTCGTCCTGCTGCTCATGATGGTGAGCCACTTCGCGGTGGCCAGCCTGGTGGCCATCATCGTGGAGGAGCACTTCGGCGGCTTCGGTGTGGCGGTGGGGACCGTCGTCGAGGTGATCCTCTTCTTCGTCCTGGCCGAGGTGGCGCCCAAGACCTACGCCATCCTCCACACCGACGTCGCCGCCACCAAGCTGTCGGGGTTCCTCTGGGTGGTCAGCCGGTTCCCTCCGCTGCGGGTCATCACCCGGGTGCTGATCGGCATGGCCAACGTGGTACTGCCGGGGAAGGGCCTGAAGAAGGGCCCTTACACCTCGGAGGAGGAGATCCGGACCCTGGTCGACGTGGCCTCCCAGGAGGAGGTGATCGAGCGGGAGGAGCGTCGCCTCATCCACTCGATCTTCGAGTTCGGCGACACGGTGGTGCGTGAGGTCATGTCGCCCCGGCCCGACATGGTGGTCGTCGACATCACCGACACCATCGACACCGCGGTGGAGCAGGCGACCCAGGCGGGCCACTCCCGCCTCCCGGTCGTCCGGGAGACGCCCGACGACATCGCTGGCCTCGTGTACCTGAAGGACATGATCCGGGCCATCCGGGAGGGCCGGGCCGACGACCCGGTGCAGACCGTGGTGCGTCCGGCCGTCTTCGTGCCCGAGCAGAAGCGGGTGGCGGAACTGCTGCGGGAGATGCAGCTCAACCGCTTCCACATGGCGATCGTGATCGACGAGTACGGCGGCACGGCCGGCCTCGTCACTCTGGAGGATCTCCTGGAGGAGATCGTCGGGGAGATCGTCGACGAGTACGACGTGGAGGAGCCCCGGGTCGAGCAACTCGATGACGGCGGCCTGCGGGTGGCGGGGCGCACCTCCATCGACGAGGTCAACGAGGTCCTGGGGGCCGAGCTTCCCTCCACCGAGTGGGACACCGTCGGCGGGCTCATGTTCAACCTGCTCGGCCACGTGCCCATCGAGGGGGAGGCGGTGGCCTGCCAGGGTCTGGAGTTCAAGGCCGAGCGCATCCAGGGGCGGAGGATCCTCACCGTGCGGATCGAGCCGATGGAGACCGAGCCCGCCGAAGCCTCGACGTGACCCGGGAGCCCGGGGGTGTCCCCCGTGAAGAGATGTTCCGCTCCGGTTTCGTCACCCTGGTCGGACGGCCCAACGTCGGCAAGTCCACCCTCATCAACCAGCTGGTCGGCACCAAGGTGTCGATCGTCTCGGACAAGCCCCAGACCACCCGCAACCAGGTCCGGGGCGTCCTCGGCACCCCGGATTCCCAGGTCGTATTCATCGACACGCCGGGCATCCACAAGCCCCGCACCGAGCTGGGCCGGCGGCTCAACCAGCGGTCCCTGGAGACTTTCGGGGCGGTCGACGTGGTGTGCTTCCTGATCGAGGCGCAGGCCCCCATCGGCGCCGGTGACCGGTTCATCGCCGCCGCCCTGGGCGAGGTCGGCACCCCGGTGGTGCTGGTGGTGAACAAGACCGACGCCGCCGACAAGGCCGCCGTGCTCGGCCACCTGAGTGAGGCGGCCGCTACCCTGGGCGACTTCGCCGCCTACGTGCCGCTGTCGGCGTACACCGGAGAGGGCACCGACGCCCTCCTGGCCGAGATCGACACCCGCCTTCCCGAAGGGCCCCGCTACTACCCCGACGACGTGGTCACCGACCAGCCCGACACCTTCCTGGCCGCCGAACTGGTGCGGGAGAAGCTCCTGGCCATGGCGCGCCAGGAACTGCCCCACTCCCTGGCCGTGACCGTGGAAGAGATCGAGGAGCGCCCCGGCCCCCTGCTGGTCATGCGGGCCGTGATCCGGGTGGAACGGGACTCCCAGAAGGCCATCGTCATCGGCAAGGGCGGGTCGGTCCTCAAGTGGGCGGGCACCGAGGCCAGGAAGGAGCTGGAAGCCCTCCTCGGGGCCAAGGTGCACCTGGAAACCTTCGTCAAGGTGGAGCCTGACTGGCAGCGCCGTCCCGATGCCCTCGATCGGATGGGCTACTGAGGGTGGGCTGAGGGTTTCCTTGTCGTGAACGGCTTTTGGGTAGAGTGCCGGCGCGCCACTGAGGAGGAAATTCTGCATGGTGCGAACCCCCAGAAGATTGTCTGTCCTACGTGTGCTGACCGTCCTCGGCGCGGTGGGCGGGCTCCTGCTGCTGGCCGGCTGTGCCAGCGACGCCCCCCAGGACGTTCTGCAGCCCGAGGGGCCCATCGCCCGCACGCAGGACAACCTCTTCAAGCCGATCTTCTACCTGGCCGTCGTCCCCGTCTTCGTCCTGGTCCAGGGCCTGGTTATCGCCACTGTCATCCGCCACCGGCACCGTCCCGGACGGCCGGACCCCGTGCAGGTGCACGGCAACACCAAGCTCGAGATCGGCTGGACGGCGGCCCCCGCCCTGATCCTCCTCTTCGCCGCCGTGCCCACCATCAACACCATCTTCGACATCGCCCGGGAGCCCGCCGGCGCGCTCGAGGTGGAGGTCTACGGCCACCTGTGGTGGTGGGAGTACATCTATCCGAAGCAGGACGGCATCACCGAGGCGTTCTCGACCGCCAACGAGTTGCACATCCCCGTCGACCGGCCCGTGCGCCTCACGTTGCGGACGGTCGAGCCCGGCCTCCCCCCGGGTCCTGACGGCGAGCTGGCCCAGGGCGTGATCCACAGCTTCTGGGTGCCGAAGCTGGCCGGCAAGCAGGACGTGGTGCCCGGGCGCGACAACAAGCTGACCATCGAGGCCACCGAGCCCGGGCAGCGCTACCTGGGGCAGTGCGCCGAGTACTGCAACCTGTCCCACGCCAACATGCGCCTGGCCGTCAAGACCCACACCCCTTCGGACTTCGAGGCCTGGATGGCCTCCCAGCTGCGGCCTGCGGCTCAGCCCGCCTCGGGGCTGGCGGCCCAGGGCTTCGAGGTCTTCACCAAAAAGGGCGGCTGCCTGGCGTGCCACACCGTGGTCGGCATCGAGGGGGCGGTGTCCCGGGTCGGTCCCAACCTGACCCACCTCAAGGCCCGGGACCGCTTCGCGGGCTACACCATCGAGAACACGCCCGAGAACCTCCGGAAATGGGTAGACGATCCCTCGGCTATGAAGCCCATGCGGCCCGACAAGGGAACGGGCATGCCCGACCAGAACCTGTCGCCCGAGGAGCTGGACCAGGTCGCCGCCTACCTGGAGACCCTCAAGTGAGAGGAGCACGCTGATGGCCGTGGCGGTCAGGGCCCCCGCCCGCCCCTTCGCCCGTCCCCGGTCCCACACCGGGTTCTGGAGCTGGATCTCGACCGTGGACCACAAGCGGATCGGGATCCTCTACGGGGTCACGGCCTTCCTGTTCTTCATCATCGGCGGGGTCGAGGCCCTGCTGGTCCGGGGTCAACTGGCCACGCCCAACGGCGACGTGCTCACCGCCGATGAGTACAACCAGCTCTTCACCATGCACGGCACCACCATGGTGTTCCTGGTCATCATGCCGCTGGCCGCCGCCTTCGGTAACTACCTGGTCCCGCTCATGATCGGCGCCCGGGACGTCGCCTTCCCCCGGCTCAACGCTTTCGGCTACTGGGCCTTCCTGTCCGGCGGGCTGTTTCTCTACTTCAGCTTCCTCTTCGGAGGCGCCCCCGACGGCGGCTGGTTCGGGTACGCCCCCCAGACCGACCTGCCCTTCTCACCGGGCCACGGCATCGACTTCTGGTTGATCGGTCTCGTCATCACCGGCGTCGGCTCGCTGACCGCGGCGGTGAACTTCATCGTCACCACCCTCAACCTGCGCGCGCCCGGCATGACCCTCATGCGGATGCCGGTCTTCGTGTGGATGAACCTGGTGGTGAGCTTCCTGCTGCTCTTCGCCATGCCCATCATCACGGTGGCCCTGTTCCAGCTGTATTTCGACCGGAACTTCGGGGCGAACTTCTACAACGCCAACCTGGGTGGCGATCCCGTGCTGTGGCAGCACATGTTCTGGTTGTTCGGCCATCCCGAGGTGTACATCCTCATCCTCCCGGCGATGGGGATCGTCTCGGAGATCCTGCCCGTGTTCTCCCGCAAGCCGCTCTTCGGCTACGCCGTGGTGGTCTTCTCCGGCATCGCCATCGGCTTCATGGGCTGGGGAGTGTGGGCCCACCACATGTTCGCCGTCGGGCTCGGGCCGGTGGCCAACTCGGCCTTCGCCGCCTCCACCATGTTCATCGCCGTGCCCACCGGGGTGAAGATCTTCAACTGGATCGCCACCACCTGGGGCGGTGACCTGCGCCTGAAGACCCCGATGTACTTCGCCCTCGGCTTCATCGCCATGTTCACCATCGGGGGCCTGTCGGGCGTGACCCACGCCATCGTCCCCCACGACTACCAGCAGACCGACACCTACTACATCGTGGCCCACTTCCACTACGTGCTCTTCGGCGGGGCCATCTTCGGTCTGTTCGGCGGGGCCTACTACTGGTGGCCCAAGGTCACCGGGAAGCTGCTCGGTGAGGGCCTGGGCAAGCTCCACTTCTGGCTGATGTTCATCGGCTTCAACCTGACCTTCGGGCCCATGCACATCCTCGGTCTCCAGGGTCAGCCCCGGCGGACCTACACCTATCCGGAGGGGATGGGCTGGGACGCCTGGAACCTGGTCTCCACCATCGGGGCGCTGATCATCGCCCTGTCGGTGCTGGCCTTCATCGTCAACGTCTTCCGCACCACGCGGTCGTCGGAACGGGCCCCGGAGGACCCCTGGGACGCCCGCACGCTGGAGTGGATGATCCCGTCGCCGCCGCCGGAGTACAACTTCGCCGAGATCCCCGTCGTGCATTCGGTGGACGACTTCTGGCACCACAAGTACACGGAGGACGACGAGGGCCGCCTGGTGCGCCTCCCCTCGGGCGGCTCCGACGACGCGGTGAGCACTGACACGGTGCCCGAGGAGCACCACGACGCCGGCGACGGCCACGGGGACGGGGACGGCATCCACATGCCCTCGCCGTCGTACTTCCCCGCCCTCACCTCCATCGCCTTTCCCCTGATCGGCTTCGGCGCCATCTACGGCTGGTGGTGGGGAGCCCTCGGTGCCCTGTTCATCCTGGCCGGTGTCTTCGGCTGGGCCTGCGAACCCCTGGCGGAGGAGGAGCATTGACCCAGGCCCTCGCTCCCGTCCACGCCCCCGGCCACGGTGGCAAACCCGGCGACCACGACTATGCCGTCACCGGGATCAACTCCAAGAAGCTGGGCATGTGGGCCTTCCTGGCCTCGGAGTGCCTGTTCTTCGGGGCCCTGATCTCGACCTATCTCCTGTACCGCACCCGCGGGCCCGAGGGTCAGCGTCCCGGCGACGTGTACGACATCCCCTACACCTCGGTCAGCTCCTTCGTGCTCCTCATGAGCTCGCTGACCATGGTGCTGGCTCTGGCCGCCATCCAGCGCGGTGACCACCGGCGCCTCCGGATCTGGCTCCTGGCCACCGCCCTGCTGGGCACGGTGTTCATCGGCGGCCAGATCTACGAGTTCACCGTCTTCACCCACGACGGCCTCAACATCTCCTCGTCGGTGTCGGCCACCAGCTTTTTCGTGCTCACCGGCTTCCACGGGGTCCACGTCACCGTGGGCATCCTGTGGCTGCTCTCCCTCATCGGCATGTCGCTCCGAGGCCTGATCCCCCAGGAGCGTAACCTTGAGATCGAGATCGCCGGGTTGTACTGGCACTTCGTCGACATCGTCTGGATCGTCATCTTCACCGTCGTCTATCTCGTCCCCAGCAACTAAGGAGCATCGAGGATCGTGGAGGAAACCGCCGCCACCGCCACCGAGGAGGCGCCCGAGTCTTCAGGGGCCCCGGCCGAGCTGGAGGCCGCTCCCGGCCACGGGGTTCAGGTGGTCCACGACTCCCACGCCCACCCGACTCCGCTCAAGTACGTCCTGATCGCCCTGATCCTGGCCGTGGTGACCGGCATCGAGGTCGGTCTCTACTACATCAGCATGCCTGACAAGCTGCTCGTCGCTCTGCTGATGGGTCTGGCTTTCATCAAGTTCGCGATGGTGGCCGCCTACTTCATGCACCTCAAGTTCGACGGCCGGCTGCTCCGGCGGTTGTTCATCACCGGGATCGTGCTGGCCGGCGCCGTCTACACCGTCGCCCTGGTCACCCTGGACATGTTGCTCGGATGAGTCCCTGGGCCTGGCACCCGCACCCCGACGTCTGGTTGCTGGTGGTCGTCCTGGGCGGCGGGTACATCTTCGCCCTGCGCCGGTTGGGGCCCCGTCACGTGCCCGCCGGGGACCGCCCGGCCACCGGCGCCCAGAAGGTCGCCTTCGGCGCTGGGCTGCTCACCCTGTGGCTGGGAGCCGACTGGCCCCTCCACGACCTGGGCGAGGGCTACCTCTACAGCGTGCACATGGCCCAGCATCTCCTCTTCACCCTGGTGGCCCCGCCCCTGCTGCTGCTCGGGACCCCGGCCTGGCTGGCCCGGGCGCTGCTGCGCCCACCCCGGCTGTTCGCCGTCGTGTCCCGCCTGGCCCGGCCGGTTCCGGCGCTGATCGCGTTCAACGCCCTGATTGTGGTGACGCACTGGCCGGTTTTTGTCGACTTCACGTTGCGGTCGGAGGTGTCCCACTTCGCCGCCCACGCCGCCATCTTCGTCTCCGCTCTGCTCATGTGGTGCCCGGTGACCGCCCCCCTGCCCGAGTTGCGGCCCTTGTCACCGCCGGCGCAGATGCTCTACCTGTTCCTCACGTCGATCGTCCCCACCGTGCCCGCCTCCTTCCTGGTCTTCGCCGAGCGCCCCATCTACCGGTTCTACGAGACGGTGCCCCGGTTGTGGGGCCTGTCGGCCGGGGAAGACCAGCGCATCGGCGGGCTGCTCATGAAGCTGGGGGGTGGCGTCCTGCTGTGGGCGATCATCGCCGTGATCTTCTTCCGCTGGCACGCGGAGGAGGAATCGAACGACCGGTCGGCCCGGCGCTGGCGGGCCCTGGAACGTGAACTCGACGACCCGATGAGGTGGACGGCGCCATGAAGGAGCTGCGCGACCGGGTGCTGATCCCCCTGTCCATCCCGCTGGCCGCGGCCGTGGTGATCGTGATCATCGTCCTCAACTTCTCCCGCATCCTGCTGGCTGTGGAGGAGCGGGGGAGTGAGACGCTGGCCACCATGTTGGCCATCATCGTGGCCACGTCTGTGCTCTTCGGCGCCTCCTGGTTCTCGGCCCGGGGCGAGGAGCGCTCGGGCAGCAACGTCAGCGCCCTGGTCGGCGCCGGCATGGTGCTGGTCCTGGCCGGGGTGGTGGGCGCGGAAGCCATCGAGGAGGAGCGCAAGCACGCGGCCGCCGAGGCGGCCGAGCAGGACGTCGGCGAGCCTGATCTCGTCCTGACCGCGGGCCCCGGGTTCAAATTCGACCCGCCGCAGGCGACGGCCCCCCCGGGCAAGGTCGTCATCGAGTATGTGAACGCCGACACCCAGGGCCACACGTTCGTCATCGAGGGCGTGCCCGGCTTCAGGCTGGAGGTCGGAGCCAAGGGCGCGAAGGACAAGAAGGAGGCGGACCTCAAGGCGGGGACGTTCACCTATTTCTGCGATGTCCCCGGTCACCGGCAGGGAGGCATGGAGGGCACCCTCACGGTGGCCGAAGGGGCGGGCGGAGGCGGTGGCGGGGAGGCGGCCGCCGACCTGGTAGCCAAGCCGGGCTTGCTGTTCGAACCGGCCGAGTTCACCGTCCCGGCCGGGCCCGTCGAGGTCACCCTGCGCAACGAAGACACTCAGCTCCACACCCTCTCGGTGGAGGGCCAGCCCAAGTTCAAGAAGCTCGAGACGACCGGGAATGGAGACTCCCAGAGCGGCACCCTCGAGGTCGGTCCCGGGTCGTACGTCCTGTTCTGCGACGTACCCGGGCACCGGGCCGCCGGCATGCAGGCCACCCTCAAAGTTGGCTGAACCTCTGTAGGGTGCCCCCGGTGATTCCCGCCGGCCTTGATCCTGACCGCATCCCGCGTCACGTGGCGCTGGTGATGGATGGCAATGGCCGCTGGGCCAGGAGCCAGGGCAAGAAGCGCACCGAAGGCCACGCCGCGGGGGAGGAAGCCCTCTTCGACACCATGGAGGGCGCCCTCGAGCTGGGGGTGAAGTGGCTGACCGTGTACGCCTTCTCCACCGAGAACTGGCGCCGGCCGCTCGACGAGGTCCGCTTCCTCATGAACTTCAACGAGAACCTGCTGATGCGCCGCCGGGACGAGCTGCACGAGCGGGGCGTGCGGATCCGCTTCTCCGGCCGGCGGGGCGGGCGGGTCCCGGCCCGGGTGCTGCGCCGCATGGAGGAAGCCGAGGAGCTGACCCGGCGCAACAAGAAGATGACCCTGGTGATCGCCTTCAACTACGGCGGTCGGGCCGAGCTGGTGGACGCCGCCCGGGGGATCGCCGCCGAGGTGGCGGCCGGACGGCTCGATCCCGGCCGGGTGGATGAGAAGGCCCTGGCCCGGCACCTCTACCTGCCTGACGTCCCCGACCCCGACCTGCTGGTGCGGACCTCCGGGGAGTTCCGCCTGTCCAACTACCTGCTCTGGCAGCTGGCCTACGCCGAGCTCTACTTCACGGACACCCTCTGGCCCGACTTCCGCCGGGAGCACCTCTTCGAGGCCATCGCCGCCTACCAGAAGCGCGAGCGCCGATTCGGCGGCCTCGAGACCGACAACGACTGACGTTTTCCCACCCGCGAGCCCGCCAGAATGACGTCGGCGTAGTTACACTGACGGTATGCCAGGCCTGTACCGGGAACGCGGGGTCGTGCTCCGCACGATCAAGCTGGGGGAGGCCGACCGGATCGTCACCTTTCTGACCGAGGGGCGGGGCACGGTCCGGGCCGTGGCCAAGGGAATCCGCAAGTCCAAGAGCCGCTTCGGGGCCCGGCTGGAACCCACCAGCCACGTCGCCCTCCAGCTCTACGAAGGGCGCAACCTCGACGTCGTCACCCAGGTGGAGACGATCGCCGCCCACCGTCCGCTGCGGGAGGACTACGAGTCCTTCACCCAGGCCGTGGCCATGCTGGAGGCCACCGATGCCGTGGCTCAGGAGCGCCAGGCCAACATCCCCCTCTACCGCATGCTGGTGGGGGCGCTGGGCACGCTGGCGGAGGCGCCGGTCCCCGCCGTGGCCGTCGCCTTCTTCTGGAAGCTGCTGTCGCTGGAGGGATTCCACCCCGTCCTCGAAGCGTGTGCTCACTGCGACGAGCCCGTGCCCGCGGCAGCCACCTTCGACCTGATGGAAGGAGGTGTTCTCTGCCTTTCGTGTGCCGGCCCGGGCGCGCCACGGTGCAGTGCCGGGGCTCTCGCCGTCGTCGGCCGCATCCTCGGCGGTGGCATGCGGGGAGTGCTGGCCGAACCCCCCGGCCCCGCCTTGGCCGAAGCCGAATCGCTCGCCCTGCGCGCCCTCGAGCATCACCTGGAACGGCGCCTGCGGAGCGGGGCCATCCTCCTGACTACCATTGCTTCGCATGCCCCCCGCCCCTGATCTCATGGACCGCATCGTCAATCTGGCCAAGCGCCGGGGGTTCGTGTTCCCGTCCTCGGAGATCTACGGCGGCTTCCGGTCCACCTGGGACTACGGGCCTCTCGGCGTGCTGCTCAAGCGCAACGTCAAAGAGGCGTGGTGGCGGGCCATGGTCCAGTGCCGCGACGACATCGTCGGCCTCGACGCCGCCATCCTCATGGCGCCGAAGGTATGGGAGGCGTCGGGCCATGTCGCCACGTTCTCGGACCCCCTCGTCGACTGCCGCAACTGCAAGGAGCGGTTCCGGGCCGACCAGTTGCCGGAGTCGGGTGCCTGCCCCAACTGTGGCGCCAAGGAGTCCTTCACCGACGCCCGCCAGTTCAACCTGATGTTCAAGACCTACGTCGGTCCGGTGGAGGACGACGCCTCCGTCGCCTGGCTTCGCCCGGAGACGGCCCAGGGCATCTTCGTCAACTTCCCCTCGGTGCAGACCACGTCCCGCAAGAAGCCGCCCTTCGGCATCGCCCAGATCGGCAAGGCGTTCCGCAACGAGATCACCCCGGGGAACTTCACCTTCCGCACCCGGGAGTTCGAACAGATGGAGCTGGAGTACTTCGTGCCCCCCGAGGAAGGCAACAAGTGGTTCGAGTACTGGTGCGCCGAACGGCTGCGCTGGTACCGGGATCTCGGCATTGGTGACGACCTTTTGCGTCTGCGGCACCACGATCCCGACGAGCTGTCGCACTACTCGGCGGGGACGGCCGACGTCGAGTATCTGTATCCCTGGGGCTGGGGGGAGCTTGAAGGGATCGCCAACCGCACCGATTTCGACCTCTCCAAGCACGCGCGAGTTCTCCGGTAAGGACCTGACCTATTTCGACCAGGAGGGTGACCGGCGCTACGTGCCCCACGTCATCGAGCCCTCGGCCGGCGCCGACCGGGCCACGCTGGCCTTCCTCCTTGCCGCCTACGACGAGGAGGAGGTGCGGGGCGAGAAACGCACCGTGCTGCGGCTCGATCCTCGCCTGGCCCCCATCAAGGTGGCCGTCCTGCCCCTGTCCAAGAACGAGCGCCTCTCTCCGACGGCCAAGGAGGTGGCCGCCTCCCTGCGGTCCGCCTTCCAGATCGACTACGACGAGGCCGGGGCCATCGGCCGGCGCTACCGCCGCCACGACGAGATCGGTACGCCCTTCTGCGTGACGGTCGACTTCGACACGCTCGACGACAAGGCGGTCACGGTCCGGGAGCGGGACTCGATGACCCAGGAGCGGGTCTCGATCGACGACCTCGTGTCCCACCTCTCCGACCGCCTGCCCCGCTGAGACCTGAGGCTGCAGCCCCCAAGGAGGATGGAAATGGCGAAGTACGTCTACGCCTTCCGCGAAGGCAACCGGGACCAGAAGTACCTCCTCGGGGGCAAGGGGGCGAACCTGGCCGAGATGACGAGCATCGGCCTGCCCGTCCCGCCCGGCTTCACCATCAGCACCGACGCCTGCAAGGCCTACATGGCCGCCGGCAACGTCCTGCCTGACGGGCTCATGGACGAGGTGGCGGTGGCCCGTGCCACCCTGGAGGCCGAGGCGGGCAAGCGCCTGGGCGACGAGACTGACCCGCTCCTGGTTTCGGTGCGCTCCGGGGCGGCGTTCTCGATGCCCGGCATGATGGACACCGTCTTGAACCTCGGGCTCAACGACACCTCCGTGAAGGGCCTGGCCAAGCAGACCGGCAATGACCGCTTCGCTTGGGACTCCTACCGTCGCTTCGTCCAGATGTTCGGCAAGGTCGTCCTCGAGGTCAAAGGCGAACTCTTCGAGGATGCGTTCCACAACGTCATCGAGGCCAAGGGACTGGCGAGCGAAACGGACTTGTCAGCCGATGACCTGCAGGGCGTCACCGAGACGTTCAAGCACCTCGTTTCCCTCGAAACTGCCGCCGACTTTCCTCAGGATCCCGACGAGCAGCTGGCCGCCGCCATCGAGGCCGTCTTCCGCTCCTGGAACGGACGCCGGGCCCGGGACTACCGGCGCATGGAGGGCATCCCCGACGACCTGGGGACGGCGGTCAACGTCCAGACCATGGTCTTCGGCAACAAGGGTGAGGATTCCGGTACCGGCGTGGCCTTCACCCGCAACCCGGCGACGGGGGAGCGGGTGCCCTACGGCGACTTCCTGAGCAACGCCCAGGGCGAGGACGTCGTAGCCGGCATCCGGGTCACCGAGCCGCTCGACGCCATGGCCAACCACTTCGGCGAGTGCCACACCCAGCTGCTGGAGAACATGGCCACCCTCGAGGCTCACTACCGCGACATGTGCGACATCGAGTTCACCATCGAGCAGGGGCGCCTCTACATGCTCCAGACCCGGGTGGGGAAGCGCACGGCGGCGGCGGCCCTGCGGATGGCGGTCGAGATGGTGGACGAGGGCATGGTCAACGAGCGGGAGGCGGTGCTGCGGATCCAGCCCACCCAGCTCGACCAGCTGCTCCACCCCCAGTTCGACCCCAAAGCGAAGTACACGACGCTGGCCAAGGGTCTCAACGCCTCGCCCGGGGCGGCGGTGGGCGCCGTGTACTTCACCGCCGACGATGCCCAGAGTCACGCTGAGGCCGGCGAGCGGGTCATCCTGGTCCGCCCCGAGACCTCCCCTGACGATCTCCACGGGATGATCGCCGCCGAGGGCATCCTGACGTCGCGCGGCGGCCTGGTGTCCCACGCCGCGGTGGTGGCCCGGGGCATGGGCAAGCCCGCCATCTGCGGGGCGGAGGAGGTCAGGATCGACCTGAAGGCCAAGCACTTCACCGCCGGCGACGTCACCGTGGCCGAAGGTGACCACATCTCCATCAACGGCACCACCGGCGAGGTCGTCCTGGGCGAGGTGGTGGTCGTCATCCCCGAGCCGAACGACCACTTCGCCACCGTGCTGGCCTGGGCCGACCAGTTCCGGACCATGAAGGTGCGGACCAACGCCGACACCCCCGAGGACTCCGCCCGGGCCCGCCAGTTCGGGGCCGAGGGGATCGGCCTGTGCCGCACTGAGCACATGTTCCTGGGCGAGGACCGGGTGGCCATCGTCCGCCGGATGATCCTGGCCGACGACGAGGCTGACGAGCAGGACGCCCTCGACGAGCTCGAGGTTCTCCAGCGGGCGGACTTCGTCGGGATCCTCGAGGCCATGGACGGGCTGCCGGTCACGGTGCGCCTCCTCGACCCGCCGCTGCACGAGTTCCTGCCCGACACCGAGGAGCTGGCCGTCAAGCAGGCCACGGTGGGTCTCTCGGCAGAGGAGGAGGCCCTCCTGCGGGCGGCCCGGTCCTGGCAGGAGGTCAACCCCATGCTGGGGACCCGGGGCTGCCGCCTCGGGGTCATCAAGCCGGCCCTGTACAAGATGCAGGTGCGGGCCCTCATGGAGGCGGCCGTGGAGCGGAAGCAGGCCGGCGGCGATCCCCGGGTGGAGATCATGATCCCCCTGGTGGTGTCGGGTCCAGAGCTGGCCCTCCTCACCGACTGGACCCGGGAGGCGGCTGGAGCCGTCATGCAGGCCGCCGGCGTGGAGGTCGACTACCTCGTCGGCACCATGATCGAGACCCCCCGGGCGGCCATCGACGCGGCCAGCATCGCGGCCACGGCCGAGTTCTTCTCCTTCGGCACCAACGACCTCACCCAGATGACTTTCGGGTTTTCGCGGGACGACGTCGAGGGGCGGATCATGACGCCCTACCTGACGCAGAAGCTCATCCCCGCCAATCCCTTCGAGACCCTTGACCGGGAGGGCGTGGGTCAGCTGGTGCGCTGGGCCTGCCGGAAGGGCCGGGAAGCCCGGGCCGACCTCAAGCTCGGCATCTGCGGCGAGCACGGCGGCGACCCGGCCTCGGTGCATTTCTGCCACGAGGTCGGGCTCGACTACGTGTCGTGTTCACCGTTCCGGGTGCCCCTCGCCCGCCTCGCCGCCGCCCACGCGGCCCTCGGCGAGGGTGGTCCCGCCTCCAGCGCCTAGAGGTCTGTCCGCAGGTCCCTACTGTTCCCCCGAACAGAATGACTAGTCACTTCTGACTACCC
>CAWBJP010000003.1:0-833227 GCA_963789165.1 uncultured Actinomycetes bacterium | reverse complement strand
GGAGCGGCCCGACCTGGGCGCCGCCGGTCTGGCCGAGGCGGTGGCGGCGGCCTGCGGGACCCTGCCCGAAGAACGTCGCCTGGTCCGGGGGCTCTACTCGGGCGGCACCCTGTGCTACGAGGCGCTGGTCCTGCTCTCGGGGGTCCTGGGCCCGGTGCACTCCAACACGCCGCTGCGCAAGGGCTGGGACGTCCCCGCTCCACCCGGGAGTCACGTCTGCCTCGACCTCGGCGAGGAGGAGTACACCAAAGGGCGCCCCCATCCCATGATCGACCCCTCCATCCGCCTGGAGTACCTGGCCGAGGAGGGCCGGGACCCGACCACCGCCGTGGTGCTCCTCGACGTCGTGATCGGCTACGGCGCCAACCAGGACCCGGCCGGCGCCTGGCCCCGGTCTGTGCCGAGGTGCGAGCCGCCGGCGCCGAGATCGTGGCCTACGTGCTCGGCACGGAGGCCGACCCCCAGGGACTCCGCCCAGCAGGCCACGCTGGCCGAAGCCGGCTGCCTGATCGCCCCCACCGCGGCCCGGGCGGCGCTGGCTGCCGCCGCCATCGCCACCCGCCGGCCTGAACTCGTCCTCGCCTCCGCCCCGGCCCCGGCCGGCCCCGAAAGTCAAAGGCGGCAATGAAGGGGTGGGGGGTCGTTGCGTAGCGCAGTGCCGTTGGCTCGCGCCCATGCCCCGAACCGGCGCTGCTCACCGCCGGCATGCGGCGGTAGGCCACGCCGGTTGGTTCGTAAGTGGCGTGCTTCCGAACCGGCGCTGTTCACCGCCGGTATGCGGCGGTGAGCCACGCCGGTTCCAAAGGGAACCCCAGGACACCGGCGTCCCCCGCCCCTTCATTGCGCTCTTTTTCGAGCTGCACGACCTCGTAGGCTGACGGCATGGCGGTTGAGCAGGCTCTGAGGAGCGCGACCCTCGAGACGGTGGTCGGCGCGGTCCGGTCCCACCCCGGGCTGCGGAACAAGGCGCCCATCGCCATGGTGGCGGAGGTATTCGGGGAGGGCGACTGGCTCGGGGGCCCGGGCGATGACGGCGCCGTGGTGGTCGACGGGGGGGCCACCCTGGTCGTCGGCGGCGAAGCCATCTGGCCGCCCTTCCTGGAGGCGGACCCCTTCGGAGCCGGGGTCGCCGCCGTCCTGGCCAACGTCAATGACCTGGCCGCCATGGGCGCCCGGCCCCTGGCCATCGTCGACACCGTCACCGGTCCCGAGGCGGTGGCCCGCCGGGCCCTGGAGGGCATGCGCCACGCCTCGGTGCTCTACCAGGTGCCGGTGGTGGGCGGGCACCTGACCCTGCGCGACGGGCCTCCCGCCCTGTCGGCCTTCGGGCTGGGACGGGCCGCGGGACCGGTGCTGGCCGTCCGCCACGCCGCCGCCGGCCAGAGCCTGATGGTGGCCTGCTGCACCGAGGGGACCATGCGGGCCGACTTCCCCTTCTTCGCCTCCTTCGACGCCCGGGGCACCCGCCTGGGCGGCGATGTCCGCACCCTGGCCACCGTGGCCGAATCGGGGGCAGCGGTGGCGGCCAAGGACGTGAGCATGGCCGGCCTCCTCGGCTCCCTGGCCATGCTTCTGGAATGCCACCGCCTCGGCGTGACCGTCGACCTGGAGGCGCTGCCCCGCCCCGCCGAGGTTTCGCTGCCCGCCTGGGTGGTGGCCTTCCCCTGCTTCGCCTTCCTGCTCTGCGTGCCGCCCGGCCGGGAGGCCGAGTGCGCCGCCCCGTTTCTCGAGCGGGGCCTGCAGGCGGTCGTGGTGGGGACCCTTGACGACACGGGGCTCCTCCGGGCCCGCCTCGGGCCGGACACGGCCACGGTCGTCGACCTGACCGCAGAACCGGTCACCGGCCTGCCCCCCGCCTCCTGACGGACGCATAAATAAGAACGCTTAAGGGTATCCGCCGAATACTCAATAGACAGGTGATACATCCGCGGGGAGGATGAGTAGAAAGCAACTAGTGGCCGACAAGGATGGGAGCGCCCATGTCACCGAGTGCGGACCGCCTCAAGGCGGGAGTCATCCCCTACGCCAAGATGGGCTACTGGAACCCGGACTACGAGCCCAAGGACACCGACATCCTGGCGGCCTTCCGGATCACCCCCCAGACCGGCGTCGACCCCATCGAAGCGGGGGCCGCCGTGGCCGGGGAGTCGTCCACCGCCACCTGGACGGTGGTGTGGACCGACCGCCTCAGCGCCTACGAGCACTACCAGGCCAAGTGCTACCGGGTGGACCCGGTGCCCGGCATCGAAGGCCAGTACATCGCCTACATCGCCTACGACATCGACCTCTTCGAAGAGGGCTCCATCGCCAACCTGACGTCGTCGATCATCGGCAACGTCTTCGGGTTCAAGGCCCTCAAGGCCCTGCGCCTGGAGGACATGCGGATCCCGACCCACTACCTCAAGACGTTCCCCGGGCCCCCCCACGGGATCGTCATGGAGCGGGAGTACCTCAACAAGTACGGCCGGCCGCTGCTCGGCGCCACGGTCAAGCCCAAGCTCGGCCTGTCGGCCCGCAACTACGGCCGGGTCGTCTACGAGGCCCTCAAGGGCGGGCTCGACTTCACCAAGGACGACGAGAACATCAACAGCCAGCCCTTCATGCGCTGGCGCGACCGGTTCCTGTTCTGCATCGAGGCGGTGCAGCGGGCCCAGGAGCAGACCGGCGAGGTCAAGGGCCACTACATGAACGTGACCGCCGCCACCATGGAGGACATGTACGAGCGGGCCGAGTTCGCCAAGGAGATCGGCAGCGTCATCATCATGCACGACCTCACCATCGGCTACACGGCGATGGCCTCGATGTCGAAGTGGGCCCGCAAGAACGGGATGATCCTCCACCTCCACCGGGCCGGCTACGCCACCTGGGCCCGCCAGAAGAACCACGGCGTCAACTTCCGGGTCATCGCCAAGTGGTGCCGCCTGCTCGGCGTCGACCACATCCACGCCGGCACCGTGGTGGGCAAGCTGGAAGGCGACCCCAACATCATCCGGGGTTACTACGACACCCTGCGCCTGGACCACGTTCCCGAGAACCCGGCCAACGGCATCTACTTCGACCAGGACTGGGCCTCCATGCCCGGGGTCATGCCGGTGGCGTCGGGCGGCATCCACGCCGGCCAGATGCACCAGCTGCTCCACCACCTGGGCGAGGACGTCGTGCTCCAGTTCGGCGGCGGCACCATCGGCCACCCCATGGGGATCTCGGCCGGCGCCACCGCCAACCGGGTGGCGCTGGAAGCCATGGTCAAGGCCCGCAACGAGGGCCGGGACTACATGGCCGAAGGCGAGTCCATCCTCAAGGCGGCGGCCAACCGCTGCCCCGAGCTGCAGATGGCCCTCGACACGTGGGGCGACATCAGCTTCAACTACGAGTCCACCGACACGCCCGACGTCGTGGCCACCCCGACGGCCTGAGAGGAGAGACCACGATGCGACTCACCCAAGGCACGTTCTCCTACCTGCCCGACCTGAGCGACGAGGAGATCTCCGCCCAGGCCGCCTACGCCATCGAGAACGGCTGGTCCCTGGCGGTGGAGTTCACCGACGACCCCCACCCCCGCAACTCCTACTGGGACATGTGGGGCCTGCCCATGTTCGACATCGTCGACGCGGCCGCCGTCCTCTACGAGGTGAACGCGTGCCGGGAGGCCTTCCCCAACAAGTACATCAAGGTCAGCGCCTACGACGCCCGCCTCGGGCGCCAGACGACCGCTCTGTCCTTCCTCGTGAACCGGCCGGCCGACGAGCCCGGGTTCCGCCTGGAGCGTCAGGAGTCCGGTGACCGCCAGGTCCGCTACACCCTGCACGCCTATGCCACTGACAAGCCGGCGGGCGAGCGGTACACGACGAACGGTCACTGACGGCCATGGGTGAAGGCCCCGCCGAGAGCGGCGGCCCCCGCATTGCCATGCCCGTGCCGGGCCGGCGTCACCCTGACGCCCGGCCCGAGCCGGCCGCCCGCAACGGGGGGGCGACGGCGGGTCGGACGAGGGCCAGGACGAGGGCCCGGCGCAGCTTCCCGACGACGCCCGGGTGGACATCGACGCCGAGCGGCGCTCGCTCGAGGTCGACGCCGTTCTCGACCGCCTCGACCGGGAGCTCGTCGGTCTCGTGCCGGTCAAGACCCGCATCAGGGAGATCGCCGCCCTCCTCCTCGTCGACCGCCTCCGTGGCCGGTTCGGGCTCGATTCGACCCGGCCCACCCTCCACATGTGCTTCACCGGCCCCCCGGGGACGGGCAAGACCACCGTGGCCATGCGGATGGGGGAGCTGCTCCACAGCCTCGGCTATCTGGGCAAGGGCCACCTGGTGTCGGTGACGCGCGACGAGCTGGTGGGCCAGTACATCGGCCACACCGCGCCCAAGACCAAAGAGGTCCTCAAGCGGGCCATGGGCGGGGTGCTCTTCATCGACGAGGCCTACTACCTGCACCGGGCCGAGAACGAGCGGGACTACGGCCAGGAGGCCATCGAGATCCTCCTCCAGATGATGGAGAACCAGCGGGAGGACCTCGTCGTCATCCTCGCCGGCTACAAGGACCGGATGGACACCTTCTTCCAGTCGAACCCGGGGATGAGTTCGCGCATCGCCCACCACATCGATTTCCCCGAGTACAGCCTCGACGAGCTGCTGGCCATCGGCGGGCTCATGATCGCCGAGCAGAACTACGAGCTCTCCCCCGAGGCCGACGCCGCCTTCCGCGACTATCTGGACCGGCGCCGGACCCAGCCCCGCTTCGCCAATGCCCGCAGCGTCCGCAACGCCCTGGAGCGGGCCCGGCTCCGCCACGCCAACCGCCTCGTCTCCGGTTCGCAACGGGAGCTGAGCCGCGACGACCTCGTGCGCATCGAGGCCGAGGACCTGCTGAAGAGCCGGGTCTTCGACGACGACGCGACGAGGGCGACGGCGACAGCGACCGAACGGCTAGGCCTGAGGGACTTTGCCGCTACTCCAGGACGGACGGCACCCACGGAGACGCCTCCTCAGCTTCCTGCAGGGCGGCGTAGATCTCGAGGTGACGGCGGGCGCTGGCTTCCCAGGTGAAGCGGCCCACCACCTCGGCGCCGCCCCTCACCAGGCGCTGGCGGAGGGCCGGGTCGGTGGCGACCCGTTCCAGAGCGCTGGCGAGGGCGACCGCATCCTCCATCCGACGAGCAGGGCGTCGTTCCCGTCGGTCATGTACTCGGCGAAGACGGGGATGTCGGTGGCCACCACGGGCAGGCCGGCGGCCATCGCCTCCAGCACCACCAGGCCGAAGCCCTCCTTCACCGAGGGGAAGGCGAAGGCGTCGGCGGCCCGGTACCAGCCGCCCAGCTCGGCGTCGGACACCGTGCCCAGGAGCACGACGTCGCGCCCGAGTTCCAGGCCGAGTTCGGGAAGGCGGGCCAGGGCCGCGTCGCGGTAGGCCCGGTAGTCCTGGAACGAGTGGCCGCCCACGATGCCGAGGACGGGCGGCACATCGAGACGGTCCTTCAAAGCGGCCATCGCTTCGAACAGGGTGGCGGTGCCCTTGCGGGGTTCGATGCCGCCCACCGTCAGCACGAAGAAGCCGTTCCGTCCGACGCCCAGCCGCGACCGCAAGCTCTCCCGCTGGCCGGCGACCTGCGGGCCGAAGCGGTCGGGGTCGATGCCGTTGGGAACGATGTCGGCTTTCACCTCGTAGTCGGCGGCCAGGATGTCGCGCCACAGCTGGCTCACCACCAGCACCCGGTCCGGATCGTGGATGGACCGGCGCTGGCACTCGACCAGCACGGTCGTGGTGAAGTCGTCGCAGTGGTGGACGGTGCGGACGATCCGCACGCCGGTGAGGGCCGGGAAGCGGTCGGCGTCCCGGATGCGGCCGGCGGCCCGGGCCGCGATGCAGTCCTGGGCATGGATGATGCACGGTCCCGAGACGAGGACCCGCAGGCCGTCCTCCAGGGTGTCGACGGCGGCGAACACCCGCTCCTCCAGCGTGGGCGCCGGCGGTGGCGACGGGATGATGGTGTGGGGGACGGCCGTGGGCCGGAACAGGCCTGCGTCCGGATCGCCCAGCGCCACCAGGCGGACGGGGTGGCCCAGGCGCTGGAGCGCCTCGGCCAGGAACAGGGTGTGGACCAGGCCGCCCCGGGGCCGGGTGGAGTGCGCCACCAGCAGGACGAGGGAACAGGGCCCCGGCTCAACTCCCGTCTCCCGTCTGGCGCAACCGGACGATGCGGGTGCCCTGCTTGCCCTCCAGCTCGGAGACGGTGCCCTCCAGCGAGGCGTAGACGAGGGCGGGGGTCGTGATGACGGCGATCTCCCCGCCGGCCCGAAGGAAGCGGGTGGCGGAGCGCACCTTGGGGCCCATGCTGCCTTCGGGGAACTGTCCCTCGGCCAGGTGGCGCTCGGCGTCCTCCAGGGTCATCTCCTCCGCCGGTCGCTGCCGCGGCGTGCCGTAGTCGAGGAGTACGGTCTCCACGCTGGTGACCAGGACCAGGGCCGAGGCCCCGAGCGTGGTGGCCAGGGCGGCGGCGGCGTAGTCCTTGTCGATCACGGCCTCCACGCCCCGGTACCCGTCGGCGGTGGGGACGACGGGGATGCCCCCGCCGCCGGCGGCCACCACCACGAAGCCTTCGCCCAGCAGGGCCCGGATGGCGGGGGCCTCCAGGAGCCCGAGCGGCTCGGGCGAGGGGACGACCCGGCGCCAGCCCCGTCCGGCGTCCTCCTTGACCGTCCAGCCCCGGGCCGCGGCCCGGTCCTTCGCCTCCTCGGCCGTCATGAAGGGACCGATGGGCTTGGTCGGGTTGGAGAAGGCCGAGTCGGCCGGGTCGACCAGCGCATGGGTGATCACCGAGGCGACGTCGGGCCCCCGGGGCCCGGCCACCTTCCGCAGGGCCAGAGTCAGGAGGCTGCCGAGCTGGCCCTGGGTCATGGCTCCCAGGGCGAAGAGGGGCTGGGCCGGAACGAGGTCGGAGCCCTCTTCCTGCTGGATGGCCAGGTTGCCGACCTGGGGGCCGTTGCCGTGGACGAGCACGACCTCCCAGCCCGTCCACATGAGCGAGCACACCGAGCGGGCCATGAGGGCGGCGTTGCGCTCCTGCTCCTCGTAGGTCCCCTTCTGGCCGACCTGACACAGGGCGTTTCCTCCCAAGGCGAGGACTACGATCCGGCCCATCGCGTCGGGCCCCCTCCTTGGCGCCTGGCGTACAGGATGCGAAACTCCGCGTTCACGATAGTGGATGGAGGTGGGGATGACAATCCCGGACGGCGTGCCCGCCGAGATCCTCTCGCAGTGGAGCTCCGCCGAGGAGCGCCTCTATCCCGTCGTCATGACCCGCCCCGACCTCTACCAGCGGGCCGTGGAGCTGGTGCGCAAGGTGGCGGACGAACTCGACTCCTGCCGGGACCTGGCCGCCTTGGTGAAGGCATGGCCCGACGCCGCCGACATCGTGTACCGGGCCTCGTCTCTGGCCCTCATGCCCCTGGCCGAGCTGGACGTCAACCTCATCGCCGGCGCCGGCTTCTGCATGCGCTACCGGGAACTGGCCGGACCCGCGGCCCGGTCCGAGCGCCTGGCCCGTCTGGCCGCCGCGGCCGAGGCGGGCGATACCTGGGTGCTGGTCTCGGAGATCGGTTCGCTGGCGTCGGCCGGCATGGTGCCGTGGGTGCGGCTGGAGATGCACGTGCCGACCGGTACCGGCATCAACCAGACGGTGGAGTCCGATCTCGACACCGGCGCCGCCCACTTCCGCCTCGAGGTCGTCAAGCCTGGACCCGGCCACCGGGGACCGGATCGGGCCCGAGGACGACATCGCCGCCGAGGAGTCCTTCGACGACCGGGGCGAGTGGACGGCGGCCGTCGAAGCCCACCGCCGCCGGATCGAAGCCGCTCAGCCTGATCGGCTCAGTCTGAGTCGGCCCTCGGTCTCGGCCTCATTGCCGTTTACCGGCCGGGGTTGTCCTTCATCTCCTTCATCTCCCGGGCCGCCTTGTCGCGTTCCCAGGGCTCCAGGATCTTCTCTTCCCCGGCCGCGGCGCGCGCCTCTTGGTCGGCGCCTTCCTGTTCCATGTCCTTGTCGTTGTTGAGCTTGCCGGTGATGTTCTTCGTCTGGCCCTGGGCCTTTTCAGCGGTGCTGTCGTAGCCGCTCCGCGAACCGGTTCCAGTCATCTGGATCCCTCCTTTGAATGTCGGATCCTCTCTCCGCGCGTACCCCGGTGACCCGGCGTGAAACCTAGACAGGGGGCGTAACCACGACTTCGACGTCGGAGACGGCGCGGAGCGTGTTGGAGACGTAGCAGACGGCCTTGGCCCGCTCCACCAGGGGGTCGAGGATGTCCCGGGGCGTGCTCGAGGTGACCTCGAGCCGGAGGCGGGCGAACTTCGGTCCCTCGTAGTCGCCGGTGGCCCGGACCGACAGGTCGGCCAGGTGGATGTCCCGTTTCTGGCCCACGTGGTAGATGGCCAGCGTGAAGCAGGAGGCCAGGGCAGCCAGGAGCAGTTCGCTGGGCTGCGGCCCGCCGTCACCGCCGCCCGCCGCCACCGGCTCGTCGACGATCAGCTCGTGGCCCCGGACATCCATGCGGGCCCGGTAGCCGCCCTCCCAGCTGGCCGTCACCGACAGGGTTTTGGGCCGGCCCTCGGACACGCCGTCCTCAGTGCTCGTGGT
Organism: uncultured Actinomycetes bacterium; assembly: GCA_963789165.1. Classification (GTDB taxonomy): domain Bacteria; phylum Actinomycetota; class Acidimicrobiia; order IMCC26256; family BP-133; genus CAWBJP01. The sequence continues at coordinate 824,598 of CAWBJP010000003.1, read as the reverse complement.
CGTGGTCCGGCGGGTGGGTGGGGACATGACGGTGGCCGTGGTCCGCCGGACGCCCGGCCAGCTGCCCGACCCGATCGGCGATGTCGCCGGCGGCCACCATGCCCTCCGCCACCAGGACCCGCTCCAGGGCCTCCAGCCAGCAGGTGTAGTACGACCACCCTTCCTCCGGTTGGGCCGCCTCCCAGCGGGCCACGGCGGCGATCAGCGCCTGGCGGAAGTCCTCCCATTCGAAAGCCCCGCCGGCGTGGAGGGTGACGGCCAGCCCGAAGGCCCGGCTCTCCCACGGTTCGGCGAAGACCAGCTCCCCGTTGGACCGGGGCGGCGCGGCGGGACCGACGATGTCGAGCGTCACCCCGGCAGCGCCACCTTGGCGATGCCCGTCATGGCGTCGCGGGTGACCAGGGCGGCCAGTTCCTCCTCACCCATGTCCTTCGCTCCCCGCCGGCCGCTCGGGCAGGACCATGTAGCGCACCTCGGAGCTGGAGTCGAAGACCCGGATCTCGACGCCGTCGCCGAGCGTCAGGCCGAACTCGGCCAGCAGGGCGCGCGGCTCCCGCACCGCCCGCGACCGGTACGCCGGGTCCTTGTACCAGGACGGAGGCAGGCCGAGCACGGGCCAGGGGTAGCAGGAGCACAGCGTGCACACCACCAGGTGGTGGAGCGCGGGTGTGTTCTCCAGGACGACGATGCACTCACCCTGCGGTCCCTTGTAGCCCAGCTCGCCGATGGCGGCGGTGCCGTCGGCCAGGAGCTTCTCCTTGTACTCGGGGTCCGTCCAGGCCTTGGCCACCACCTTGGCGCCGTTGAGTGGGCCGACGTCGTTCTCGTACATGGAGATGAACTTGTCGAGCACAGCCGGGTCGACCAGACCGCGATCGACCAGGATCGCTTCCAGGGCCTCGGTCCGCAGCGAGGCGGGGATCCGCTCGGAGGCGGGCGTGGTGGTCATGAGGCTTCCTCCAGATACGTCTCGAAGAGGTCGATGTGGAGGGTGAAGGGCTCGGCGTCGGAGCCCCACAGTTCGGTCGAGTCGAAGGCCACGCCGTAGACGTGCTGCGGGTTCTCGCCCAGATAGTGGGCGTGGGTGTCGGGCAGGAGGGCGGCGGGCTGGAGTCGCTCGACCACGCCCGTCCGGCCGCGTACGTAGCGGGCCAGCCGGGTGTGGCCGGCGGGATGGATGTCCTTCGCCCGCACCGTCTGGCCCACCTTGAAGCGGGGCTCGTCCTCGATCTGGCGGAGCGATCCCGGCCCGGTGGCCGTGTACTCGGGCTTGTTGAGGGTGGGCTCGGGGGGCTCGGCGACGTCCTCGCCCCGCAGGCGCCGGGCCCGGGCGTCGATGGCTCCGGGGGCGATGACACCGCTGTCGGTGAGGAGGATCTCGGCGCAGTTCAGCCAGCGGCCGTAGTAGCCGTCGGCGAGGTAGTCCATGGGATGGAGGCGCTCGAGGGCGTGACGCATGCGGTCGAGGTTGGCCCCCGACAGCCGGTTGATGGACAGGAGGGTCATGGCGAAGGCCCGGCCCTCCCACGGCTCATGGAACACCGGCTCGTCCGGCTCGTAGGGCGGCGATCCGTAGCCCTGCATCCCGCCCATGTCGGCGATGCTGTCCACCCCGACCTCCTTCTCGTCGTCGAGGCGGCAGACGCCCGGCCTTGGCCAAGGCCGGGCGTCCCACCAGCCCCGTTGGGTCAGACCGTCCAGGTGTTGATCTGGAAGGCCCCGGCCCGCCATGCCGTGAGGGCGGAGTCGAGGACGTCCAGGGGGTTGAAGGGCGTGATGCCCGGAATGAGGTCGTCCTCCCGGAAGCCGTAGAGGGCGCCCATGGCGAAGCGGCAGGCGTAGATCGTCGCCCCTTCCTTGAGGAGGGTCTTGATCTGGTTGTTGATGGCCATGTGGCCGGGGAAGGCTTCGTTACCGACCGTGGGGTAGCCACGGGAGCCGGAGGCGAGGAGGACGCCGGGTCCGTAGAGCACGATCTTGACGTCGAAACCCTTGCGGACCAGCCGGGTGGATGTCAGCAGGTTCACCAGGGCCACCGAGCACTCGTAAGGCACGCTGTGGATGAAGACGAACGCCTGCTCACCCGGGTTGGCGCGGATGTCCTCGAACAGCTTCTCCTCGGCGTCGTAGAGGGAATCGCCTTCGGAGACCTTGTGGTTGACGGTCTTGGGCATAGGGGACCTCCCGGTCGTCTGGTTATCGGGGCTTTCAGAACAGCCTGTGGTTGAGCGGCAAAAAGGTTTCCAGGATCAGCGGGGGAGCAGCATCGGGCCGGCTCTACACCGCGGGCCGGCGGGTGGGGACAGGGCGGCTGGACCAGTCCCGGCGGTGACTGCCGGGCATCCGGTTGATGAGGGCCAGGCGGATCTTCCAGGGCAGGCGGCGGTAGGTGGGGGCGAAGACCTGCCTCCAGAACATCTCCCGGGGACCCCGGGGGGCCGGCGGCGGCGGGCGCCCGTACTGGGCGGCCACGCGGGCCTGGGCGTCGAGCAGGAGGTAATGCTCCGAGTTCGACCGCAGCCAGCGCGCTGCTGCCTGCATCGCCTTGCCCTGTCCCTTCCCCATCGTCAACCCTTCACGTTGGCCAGGCCGTTCTGGGCGGCCACGGCGATCGGCTCGTTCAGGGCACCGATGGGCGGGGAGTACACGTTTTCCATAAAGGCCAGGTCGGTGAGAGTAATACCCATCTTCACGCACATGCCGAGGAAGTCGGCTCGCTCCCTGATGCCTTCGCCCCCCACCATCTGCGCCCCGATGAGGCGGAGGCTACCGGGCTCGGCCAGGAGCTTTACCGTCACCTTCTTCACGTCCGGGTAGTAGCGGGCCCGCGAGATGCCGGTGGCCTTGCCCAGGACGTAGGAGATGCCAGCGGCCGTCGCCTGGGTTTCGCCGTAGGCGACCCCGGCGAGCGTCCACCGGCCGGCGGGCAGGCTCCACGGGACGTAGGCGGGTTGGTAGGTCCGCCGGCCGCCGGCGGCGTTGGTTCCGGCCACCCGGCCCTGGGCGTATGCGTGGCTCCCGGCATCCTGGAAGGGGAACCGGGCGTCGCCGGTGCGATCGATGCATTCACCGGCGGCCCACACGCCCGCGACCGACGTGGCCATCCGATCGTCCACCGTGATGCCGCCGGTGGGGGAGACGGCCAGGCCGGCGGCGGCGGCCAGATCGTTGGCCGCCGGAGCCCGGGTGCACACGACGACCAGGTCGGCGGGCAGCTCCCCCTCTGACGTCCGCACCCCCTGGACCCGGCCCTCGCCGGCGAAGCCTTCCACCCGGGTGTTGAAGTGGGTCTTCACCCCCGTCTCGGCCCAGGTCTCCTCCACCGGGGCGGCGGTGTCGGGGTCGGCCGCCCCGGACAGGATGGAGGAGTTGGGATCGACCACATGGGTCTCGATGCCTCGTTCGGCCAGAGCCGCCACCATCTCCAGAGCGGGGGGCGTGGCGCCGACCACCACCGCCACCTTGGCCGCGCCCAGCACCTCGTCCCACGCCCCGTCCGGGGGGATGTCGCCTACGGAGTAGAGACCCTCGAGGTCGGCTGACGGAGGGTCCGCGCCCGGGGCGCGGCACCGCTGGTGAGCACCAGGCGGTCCCAGTCCCTGGCATCTCCGCCCTCCACCTCGAGGAGCCGGCGACCGACATCGATGCCGGTGATCCGCGTGCCGTGCCGGAGCATGATCCTGGCGTCGATGCAGGTCTGCGCACCGGCCAGGAAGAGGCGGTCGAAGGCGCCGGCGGTGTCCCCGGAACCGGTGAGGATGCTGACCTCGGCGTCTGGATCGGTGGCTCGGGCGCCAGCGGCGGCACCGATCCCGGCGGCCCCGCTTCCGACGACGACGATCCGTTCCGGCACGCCCACCCCGCATTCACGATGGTGTGAAGAGGCATTGACTATACTGATTGGAGTCCGCTCGTCAAGTGAGTCTGACGGGTGCCTTACTTGGGGGGGCGCAGTGAAGCAGCAGGCAGCCGTCGACCAGGCGGACAGCGGTGCTCCGGAGAGCCCGCGGGCGCCCGGTTCGCTCGACGAGATCGTCACCTCGATCGGGCCCAAGCTCCGGGAACTGCGCCTTCAGCGGGGGCTGTCCCTCCAGCAGCTGGCCGACCGGGCCGATGTCTCGGCGGCGGCCATTCACAAGATCGAGCGGTCGGGCATGGTGCCCACCATCACCACCCTGCTCAAGCTCGCCGCCGCCCTCAACCGGCCGGTGGCCTATTTCGTGAACGAGGACGCCGAGGAGACCGGACCGGCCGTGTTCATCCCCGCCGACGAGCGCCGGGTCGTCTACACCTCGCACCGCGGGATCGAGCTGGGGGGCATCTCCGGACCGTACGGCCGCTTCTTCCTGGCCGGCGCGCTGGCCGAGGTGGAGCCGGGTGCGTCGAGCGGGGACAACCCCATGGAGCATCCCGGCGAGGAGCTCGTCTACGTCCTCGACGGGGTCATGACCTTCGAGGTGGACGGGCGGGAGTACCGCCTCGGGAAGGGCGACACCGTCCACTTCCGGACCGACCGTCCGCACCGCTGGGGCAACCCCGGTCGCCATACCGCCCGTGCCGTCTGGATGGCGCTCCGCCCGATGTAGACCGGTCGGTCGGGGGAGGGTGCTCCCTCGTCGGACAAAACCACGTCCTCCTCGGGACACGCCTCCCCCGCCCTCCCTCGCTTCATCGTTCTCGCTTGGGCACGTGGTTCTTGCTCAGGCGCGGCGCCAGCCGGCGGCGACGAGGCCGTCGAGGAAGAGCCGGGGGGTGGCGGCCAGCGGTTCCTCCGCCCGGGTCACCAGATGCCAGTCACGTTCCAGGGGGATGGGGCCGTGGGTCCATTCCTCGAGCACGCCTTCGGCGAGGTGGTCGGCGACGGCGTCCCGGGAGATGAGGGTGACCCCCAGCCCGACGAGGACGCTGTTCACCATGGCGCCGTTGGAGCCCAGGTTCAGGATTCGAGGTGCGATGTCGAGCTGCGTGAACACCTCCTCGGCCGCGGCCCGCGTGCCGGAGCCGGCCTCGCGCAGGAGCCAGGTGGCCCGGGCCAGTTCAGCCCGGGTCGCCGAGTGCACCGAGGGGCGGGCCCCCCGCCGGCCTGACTGCGGGCCCGCGGGCGCCACGACGACCAGTTGGTTGGGCAGGTGCGCCAGGCTGTCCGCCCCCGGCGGCGGGCGTCCGCCGATGGCGAGATCGGCCTCGTGGTGGGCCAGCAGGTCCCAGACCCGCTGGCGGTTCCCGACCTCGAGGGAGATGTCCGCCCCGGGGTGGCGGTCCAGGAAGGCGGCCAGGAGAGCGGGGGCCAGGTGCTCGCCGGCGCTGGTGACGGCAGCGAGGCGCAGCCGGCCCCGGCCCGGCTCGTCGGCGCCGCCCGCGGCCGCCACCGCCTCGTCGGCCAACCCCAGGATGCGGCGGGCGTAGCCGGCGAACACGACCCCCGCCTCGGTGAGGCGCAGACCCCGCCCCTCGCGGGCGACCAGAGCCACCCCGACCTCCTTCTGGAGGGCGGCCAGGGCGGCCGAGACAGCGGGCTGGGTGACCACCAGCCGGTGGGAGGCAGCCCGTCCGGAGCCGGTCTCGGCCACGGCCAGGAAGGTGCGTAGTTGTCCGAGGGTCATCGCCGGACACCTCCCGGTGCAGGAACGCGATTAAACGAAAGGTTAAAGCTTATCGGAGAAGTCTCAATCGACAGGTGAATCCTGTCATGCGACCATTTCGACGTGAAGCTGGTGGATATCGCAGTTTTCCCTTTCTTGACACCGGACGAGTGACGAGGTTCCCGGCGCTCGCCGGTAGGACGGCCCTGTTGCCCCGGGCACGGGCTGACGAGTGGCTCCTCCCCGCGCCGCCCCCTCCGAGCTCCATGGTGGAGCGCCGGACGGAGGCCGCCTGCCGGGGCCGGACCGACCTGTTCTTCGCCCCCCACGCCGAACGTTCCGACCTCCGGGAGCGCCGCGAGAGCGCGGCCCGGATCCTGTGCGGGGTCTGCCCGATCCTGAATGTGTGCCGGGCCTGGGCCCGGGAGCACCGGGAGTACGGCTTCTGGGGGGGCGAATCCGAGGCCGAGCGGGCCGCCGCCGGCTACCCCGTGGCGCTGCCCACGGGCCACGTGGCCCGGGTCATCCGGGAGACCGCCGCCGCGGCGCGGTCCACGCCCCGGGTGGGTTCGGTCCTGCCTGCCGAGGGGTTCTCGAGAACGGGCTGAGCCCGAACGCGCAGAAAAAAGGTCTGCCGCTGACTCATGGACAACGGATACCCGGGCGGGATGCCCGACAGCTTTCTGCGCCCGTGCCTGCTGCTCCTCATCAAGGAGCAGCCCGGCCACGGCTATGACCTCGTTGTCCGGCTGAAGTCACTGAGGGTCGACGACGAGCCGGCCAGCTTGTACCGGGTGCTCCGTACGCTCGAGTCGCACGGCGCCATCCGCTCCGAGTGGGAGTTCTCCAAGGTCGGCCCGGCCCGCCGCGTCTACCACCTGACCGAGCGCGGCGACGAGGTGCTGGCCAGCTGGGTGGAGGCCATCGAGGACACCTCGCGTTCCATCGCCCACTATCTCGATCGTTACGCCGAATCCGGGCGCGCCGAGTAGCCCCAAGTTGGCCGAGTGCGTTGAGTTCGCTGGTGTTGTCGCGCGGGACGCGTCGGGAACCTCCCGCTTCGTCACCTCAATTGCCCACCCGGCGGCAGGTTGTTAGCGTGCTTCCCCGATCGGCCGCCCTAGAGGGAGCGGGCGTGCCGGCCTTTCGACGTGACCAAGAGAAACCTGGCCCGGTGCCTCGTTGTGTGCTGCTGCCTGCTGGCGGCGGCGTCCCCTGCCCTGGCTGCCGGGGATGCCGGTGCTGACGCGCCCGGCCTGGCCGACCTGAAGCGGGAGGCCAACCAGGCCGCGGCCCGCTGGAGCCGGGCGCGGGGCGAGCAGGTACGCCTCCAGCGGGACGTGAAGGGCCTTGAGCGCAAGGTCGCCGATCTCGAGCAGCGCATGGGGGTGCTGCGCCAGGCGGCCATGAGGGGCGCAGCGGCGATGTACAAGCGGGACTCGGTCGTCGACTCGGTCTCGGGGCTGGGAGACACGGACGCCGTCCTGGGCTCGGCCCGCCGGGCCAAGCTGATCGGCAAGGTCAATGTCCTGGCCGGCGAGGCCGTCCAGACCCTGGGCGAAGCCGCCCGCCAGCTCCGGACGGAGCGGCGCACGTTGGATGGGAAGCGCCGGCAGCAGGACGAGGTGGTGGCCCAGCTGGCCGGGGAGCGGCGCGCCGTGGAGGGCCGCCTGGCCGCCATGGCGAAGGCGGAGAAGGATCTGCGGATCCGGGAACTGGCCGCGGCCAAGGCGCAGGCCCGGGTCAGCCGGGCCAAGCCGCCGGTCGCCCTGCTCGCCCGGCCGGGCCTTCCGGCCAGCTTCATCTGCCCCATCAACGGGCCCGTGGCCTACAGCGACGACTGGGGTGACGGTCGCGGGCACAAGGGCAACGACCTCATGAACCCGAAGGGGACCGAGAACGTAGCCGTGGTGGCGGGCAACGTCTCCAACCGGCACTGGGGGGGTGGGGGCCTGACCGCCTTCCTCACCGGCGACGACGGCAACACCTACGTCTACATGCACCTGCTCCAGGTCGTGGGCCCCCAGCCCCGGCACGTCGAGCAGGGCGAGGTGATCGGGCTGACCGGGAAGTCAGGCAACGCCAGCGCCTATCACACGCACTTCGAGTTCCATCCCGGCCATGGGCCGGCGGTCGATCCCCACCCCCTGATCGCCGCGCATTGCTGACGGCCCGTTCCGGGTCGCGCGTGAGTCAAACCCACCGCACAGGTCGGTTTCGCTAACGCGAGACGGGGCGGGCCGGGCCGGACAGGGCAGGCGCCCGGTGACGGAAGCCTCTTTTGTCAATGACTGGTGACTAGATAACTAGATTGTCGCGCATCTAGATGCATCGCATTGACTTTGATTCAGAGCGGAGCCGAAGCCCGAACCCATTGTCTCATGCGTGAACCAGGGTTTTCGTAAGGGTGTTGCCGCTGACGTCTTACACTGAATACCATTGGCTGAATTCGAAAGATTCGCGCCGAGTTGGGGCAAGCACAAGACGGAAGCCCTCGCTTCCTGCCCATCGTGCCAGTGACGGGAGCGATCCGTGAGCGGACCGCTGCAAGCAGACCCTGAAGCTGTCATCGCCTTCCGCCTCCACGGGCACCACCTGGCCCAGAGGCTGCCCCACTGGGCCCTCGAGGCGGCCGCCGCCTGCGGTACGGAGCACACGCCTCCCGCCGCCGGGCTGGTGGGCCTGCACGCCCGGGTGACCGGGTTCACCGCCGAGCAGTTCCGCCGGGCGGTGGCGGTGGACAAGGCGCTGGTGTGGTCCTGGAGCCTGCGGCTGGCGCCGTTCGTCTTCCCCGCCGCCGCTCTGGACACCTTCACCGTCGGGGTGCTGCCCGAGGAGGAGAGTTCCTGGCGTGTCTTGTTGCGCAAGGCGGGAGACGACCTCGACGAGGCCGGGATCAAGGTGGGGGACGCCCTCGATCTCACCGCCACGGCGATGCAACAGGTGCTGGCCGGACGGACTTTGGGGAAGGCGGCTCTGAGCTCGGAACTGAGCCGCCGGCTGCCGGGAGAACTGGTCCTGTGGTGCAAGCGGTGCTCGGTGCGCCACGTCCCCGAGCGCCTGTTGCGGGCGGCAGCGGTCAAGAGCCGGGTGTGCTTCGCGCCGGGGCCCGACCCGGACTCCAACGGGGAGATCGCTCTGGCCCGGGTCGAGGACTGGTTGGGATCCGTGCCGCCGGCCGACCCCGACGCGGCCCGGAGCGGCCTGGTCCGCCGGTTCCTGCGGGCCTACGGCCCCGCCGCTCCCCTCGACCTGGCCCGGTGGGCCGAGATCGATCCGGTGGAAGGGGCCCGCCGCTGGTTCGAGGTGGAGCCCAGGCTCCTCGCGTTCGAGCTCGCCGGGCGCCGGGTGTGGCTCCACCGGGACGACATCTTGGCCTTCCGGTCTCCACCGGCTCCGGATGGGGTGCGGTTCCTCCCGCCCTACGACCAGTTCCTGGCGCAGAACGACCGGGAGGTCCTGGTCCCCGACCCGCAGCTGCAGCGGCGCGTCTGGCGGCAGAGCGGCAACCCCGGCGTGGTGCTGTTCCGGGGAGGGGTGCTGGGAGTGTGGCGGTCGACCCGCAAGGAAGGTCGACTGGTGGTGAGCCTCGACGCCTTCACCCCCACCTCGCCCGGCGTCCGGTCCGCCGTCATCGCCGAGGCCGGCCGGCTGGCCGGGCTGCGCGGGTGTCCCAAGGTCTCGGTGAAGTTCTCGCGGTGATGGCGTCATACCGCCAGTTTTGGGACGTTCTCCCGGTCAGGGGAAGAGCATGACCGGCCCTGAGAGAGGTCCCTTGGCATCCCGAGCGGTCGACCCCCCGGCCGAAGTGCTGGAAGAGCTCTACGTCCGTCAGAACCTGACGATCCGCCAGGTGGCCGCCCGGACGGGGCTCTCCCCCCGCCAGGTGTGGCGGCGACTGGAGGAGGCGGGTATTCCCCGCCGGCCGTCCGGGCCCCGGCGGACGGCCCTGGACCCGCAGCGGCTCGAGGATCTCTATCTCCGCCGGGGGCTGAGCATGGACGCGGTGGCCCGCGAGTTGCGGGTCAGCCGGGGCGTGGTGGAGCGGAGCCTGCGCGTCCACGGCATCCGGCGGCGCCGCCGGGAGCGGATCCCCCGCCAACTACTGGAGGAGCTCTACGTCGGGCGCCGGCTGAGCGCCGAGGCGGTGGCGGACCGCACGGGGACGACCAAGGCGATCGTCCTCGCCGATCTGCGCTACTGGGGTCTGGCCCGGCGGGCGGGAGGCGGTGCCCGGCCCCTGTCCCGGGAGACGCTGGAGCGGGTCTACCAGGACGTCGTCGACCTTCTGGGCGAGTGACGGCCTCCTTCCTCCCCTGACGCTGATCTACGCTGCCGCGGGATGATCCCGGCCGACCTCCCCGACGTCTCCTGAGCCTCCAGGCGGTCATTCTCGACGTCGACGGGACGCTGGTGGACAGCGAGCGCGACGGACACCGCGTCGCCTTCAACGTCGCCTTCGAGGAGGCGGGCCTGCCCTGGCGGTGGGACGTGGAGGAGTACGGACGGCTCCTCGCCGTCACCGGAGGCCAGGCCCGGCTCCACGCCTACCTGGAGGAGCAGGGCGTGGCCGAGGCCGAGCGGGCCGATCTCGTGCCCCGGCTCCACCGGCGCAAGACCGAAGTGTTCCTCGACCTGGTGGCGGACGGTGCGGTGGAGCCCCGTCCCGGGGTGCGGGAGTTCCTCGACGGGCTGGCCGCGGCCGGACTGCGCCTGGCCGTGGCCACCACCGGTTCCCTGGCCTGGGTGGAGCCGCTGCTCGAGCGCCACTTCGGCCCCGACCGCTTCGAGGTGGTGGTGGGCGGTGACGACGTGAAAGCCACGAAGCCGGACCCGGCGGCCTACCTGATCACGCTGGAGCGGCTGGGGCTCGGGCCGGCGGAGGCCGTGGCGGTGGAGGATTCCGTCCCCGGCCTGGGCGCGGCCCGGGCCGCCGGGGTGCCCTGCGTGGTGGTGGTCAACGACTACACCCGGGGTCAGGACTTCTCCGGCGCGGCGCTGGTGGTCGACGGCTTCAGCGAGCTCGACGCCGGCGCCCTCCGTCGCCTCACCGCGCCCCTCGCGGGGTGAGCAGGCCTCCCGTGGCGGTGCACCTGCGCGACGCGACCGCCAGCGACGTGGCGGTGGTGGCCGAGTTGATCCGGGCGCTGGCGGAGTACGAGCACCTGGAGGACGAGGTGATGTGGTCCGAGGAGGAGCTGGCCTCGTCACTCTTCGGACCCGGTGCCGTCCCCAAGGTGGTGCTGGCCGAAGCCGGCGACGCGCCGGTCGTGGTGGCCGGCCTGGCCATCTGGTTCCCGACCTACTCCACCTTCCGGGGCCGGCCGGGCATCTGGCTGGAGGATCTCTTCGTGCGCCCGGAACACCGGGGCCGGGGGGTGGGGCGCGCCCTGCTGGACCACCTGTTCGAGCGGGCCGGGGACGGGCGGGTCGAATGGGCCGTGCTCGACTGGAACGCGCCGTCGATCGCCTTTTACCAGTCCGTCGGCGCCAGGCCGGTCGAAGGGTGGACCATCTACCGCTGGCTCCGGGAGCCGGGAGATTCGTAGGCCCTCAGGTCGACCTCCACCGTCCGGGCGGCCACGTTGATTTGGGCTTCGTCGCTCTCCGGGTGCCGCCCGGCCAGGAACGACTTCGTCTCCTGGTAGGCGCATTCGATCAGCTCGTCGTGACGTGACATGTCCCACAGCGCCACCTGGGCGCCTTCGGAGGGGATCGGTACGATCTTCAGCTTCGGGTGGCGGTCGGGCAGCTCGAGGGCGTCGAGGCGGATACGGGGAAAGAGCAGGATGGTGAGGGCGTGGCGCAGGATCTGTCCCGGCGACCGGACGTCGGGCGCCGGCGAGGCGTGGCTGGTAGCCAGCACGTAGACGGTGTCGATGCCGGCGTCGAGGGCCGGCTTCAGCGGCACCGGCTCGGAGAGCACCCCATCGAGATAGAGGCAGTCCCCTATTTGCTGCGGGGGGAAGATGCCCGGCAGGCCGGTGCTGCCCATCACCGCGTCGATCACCGGGCCGGAATCGAGGATGACGGGGGAGCCGTCCTCGAAATCGGTGACCGCGATGCGCAGGGGCACGGCGGCGTCCTCGATCCGCTCAAGGGAGATCCGCTGGGAGAGGAACCGGCGCCAACGCTCGGGGGGAAACAGCGAACCCCGACGCAGGGCGGCATGGGCCATCCGCAGCGGGTTCCAGGCGAAGACGTCCCGGGAACGGACCTCCCGCCACAACTCGCAGAGTTTGTCGACCTGCTCGGGTGACGGGTCGGCGGCCAGGAAGGCGGCGTTGACCGAGCCGATGGACGTGCCCACGAGCATGTCGGGGACGATGTCCGCCTCGAGCAGAGCTTTGAGCATCCCGACCTGGATGCTGCCCAGGCTGCCGCCGCCCGACAGCACGAAGGCGTTCATGTCACCCTCCCTGACTCCACACCCCTCGCCTACCCACCGGCGGTGTGGATCACCCACGCCCGGGGTTCGGGGTGTCCCCGAAGTTGGCGGGCTCAGGAACTGGTGGCGGGCATCAAACCGTCGAGCAGCTCGGCCACCAGCAGGCGGGCGCGGGCGTCGACGAGCTGCTCGGCCCGCCGGCCGGCGAGGGGCCCTTCGGCATCCGTCCGGCGCCAGGACACCAGGGTGACCCCGGTCAGGGGATCCTCGTGGAAGCAGAGCTCGGGCCAGTCCCCGTCGAGGGCCTCGGCGCCGCGGGAGGCGGGGAGGAGGCTGGGGAAGACGACGCGCCAGCCCCCGTCGACCCTGACCTGGTAGATCCCCGAGGGGAGCTTGCGGTCACCCGGTGCGATCAGAACCTCCACCACGGGGTCGATCCCGGTGGGGAGGCCCCACAGGGTGACGAGCTGCCCGGCGGCCTGGCGGTGCTGAGCACAGGCCACGCTCCGGCGGAAGAGACACGGCGCCATGTGCGGCACGCGGCCGGGCAGGCTCCGGGGTATCCAGCTCACGTCGAGCAACGGCCGGGTGGGCGAGGAGATGCGTACCCCCAGGGTGGGGACGGCCAGGGCGAGGGTCGCCGCCATCCGCAAGGAATTCAATGCCGCCTCGCTGACCATGCCCGCCCTCCGTCGCCGCCGAGTGTCTTAGAGGATCCTAAGCATAAAGATTAGGGCGCCCTAAGACAATATCTTCAGCGATTCAGCGGCTGAGGAAATCCACCAACCTATGGGCAAGGGCTTCGTGGCCCGCGGCGTTGGGGTGGAAGGGGCCGGGGTCACCCCAGCCACTGGCCCAGGGCTCAGCGGTGCAGATCTCGTGACCGGCGAAGGCGTCGCGCCCGTCGAGAACCTCCAGGCCGGCCGCCGCCGCCTCCTTCACGATGATGTCGTTGAGCTGGTCGGTGCGGTCCCGCATCCAGGCCTTCTCATCGTTCTGCATGCCTGGTTCACGGCCACAGTGGCGCTCGGTCTGGAAGATGTGGGGATAGGTCAGCACCACCATGCGGGCCTCCTCCGAAGCGGCCCGCAGCCGGGCGTACGTCTCCGTCAGCCGGGGCCGGACCTCATCTTCGATGTAGGCCTCCTCGCCGTCGTTCTCCTCGGTGCAGGGCGTGGATCCGAGGGCGCAGCGCCGGAGCATGGCGGCGAAGCGGGCGTCGTTGCCGCCGATGGTGATGGTGACGAGGCGTACCGACTCTGACACCTGCTCGATCTGATGGGCCTGGCCTCCAGGCCGGTTGACGTCGTCGGTGATGGCGCCCGAGCAGGCGAAGAACCCGTAGGTGTAGGCGCTCGCCGGGGCCGTCCGGGCGGCGAGGCTGGGATAGGCGCCGGCCGAGCGGTGGCAGTCCCCCGACGCCGGGTCGTAGGGCTCGACCCCTTCGCCCGACGAGTACGAGTCGCCCAGCGCCAGGTAGTACCGGTCGCTCTCGGCTCGGGCCGCCGGAGTGGTCAGGGGGGCGGCGACGGCCAGCACGGCCAGGGCGACCAGGGTGAGCGTCCGTCTCATGGCCGCCCACTGTGGTGGGAGGCGGCGGAGGGTGTCAATCGGGTTTCCGGCGGGCGGTCGCGGCGGCCCGGTCGCCGGTGCCTGCGGTTCCCGGCGCGGCCCGGACGGCGGCCATCCTGGTGGGCCATGTCATTCTCCGAAGCTCGGGCCGGCATCGCCGCCGTGGCCCCCAACGTCATCGGGATCATCCCCTTCGGGCTGGTGGCCGGGGCCACGCCCGTGGCGGCCGGGTTCGGGGTCGGCGCCGCCCTCGGCTTCTCCAGCATCGTCTTCGCTGGTGCTTCCCAGCTGGCGGCGATCGACGTCCTGACCGGCGGCGGGTCGGTGGCCGTCGCCATCCTGGCCGCCTGGACCATCAACCTGCGGATGCTCCTGTACTCCGCCTCGCTGGCTCCCTATCTGGCCGGGGAGCGGCAGTGGCGGCGCATGACCGGCGCCTACCTCCTCGTCGATCAGGTCTACGCCGCCTGCATCCTCCGCTGGCCCGAGGACGGGGAGGCAGCGACGCGGCGGATCCCGTTCATGATCGGCGCCGGCGTGTTCCTGTGGGCCATCTGGGTGGGATCCACCATGGCCGGAGCGTTGCTCGGCTCGACGGTGCCCGACGACGTGCCCCTGGACTTCGCCGTCCCGCTCGTGTTCCTCGTGCTGCTCGTTCCCACCGTCAACTCCCGCCCGGCGTTGGTGGCGGCGATGGTGGGCGGGCTGGCGGCGGTGCTGGCGGCGGTGGCCGGTGCCGGCGGGCTGTCGATCATGGCCGGGGCGGTGAGCGGCATCGCCGCCGGGGCGCTGGCCGAGGTGCTCGGCGAGCGCCGGGGCCGGGCGCCCGAGGCCAACGAGGACGGCTCGGGTGGCCCCGGGGTGCAGCGGTGAGCCGGGTCTGGGTCGTCATCGTCGTCGCCGGGGCGGGCACCTTCGCCATGCGGGCGTCGTTCATCGCCTTCGCCCACCGCTTGGCCACCGTGCCCCCCGGGGTACAGCGGCTGCTGCGCCAGATCCCGCCGGCCGCCCTCGCCTCCCTGGTGATACCGGCCCTCATCCGCCCCCACGGGTCGCTCGACCTGACCCAACCCCGCTTCGCGGCCGGCGCGCTGGCCACCCTCGTTGCCTGGCGGACTCGCAGCGTCGCCCTCACCCTGATCGTCGGGATGGCCACGGTGGTGGTCCTCGACGCGCTCTGAGATCAAGGCGCGGTGCGGACGGGCCTGGAGTCAGTTGGAATCCAGGCCGGCGAAGCCGACCGCGGCGGCGCCGATGAGGGGGGCGGCGTCGCCCAGACCGGCGGGCACGATCCGCGTGCCCCGGGAGAAGTCGAGGCGGGCCAGGGCGTCGATCTCGGCCTGGGCGGCAGCGAAGAAGGGCGCGCCGAAACCCAGGGCCACCGACCCGGCCACCACGGCCAGGGGGAGGTCGAGCAGGTTGGCGACTGAAGCCACCGCCCGGCCGACCAGCGTGCCCGTCCGCTCGATGACGTCGGGGCCGGCCTCGGCGGGCGGACGGCCGGTGACGGCGGCGATGGCCCGTCCCGACGCCTCGGCCTCCAGGCAGCCCCGCCCGCCGCAGAAGCATTCCCGCCCACCGGGAACCACGATGACGTGGCCGATGTGGCCGGCGTTGCCGGCGCGGCCGTCGAGGAGACGGCCGTCGAGGATGATGCCGCCGCCCACGCCGGTGGAGACCACCATGGCGATGAAGTCGGTCCGGCCCGCCGCCGCCCCAACCCAGCCCTCACCCCGGGCCAGGGCTTTGGCGTCGTTGTCCACGAAGGTCGGCAGACCGGTGGCTCCGGCCAGCCGCCGGCGCAGCGGGAACCGGTCCCAGGCGGGGATGTGCAGCGTCGAGATCTCCTCGCCGCCGGGCGACATGGGGCCACCGGAGCCCACACCGCAGACGGTCGCCCCGACCGCCTGCAGCTGGTCGAGGAGACCGGTGAGGGCGGAGAACACCTCCTCGCCGTCGTCGGTGGCGGGCGTGGGTGTCGACTGGCGTTGCGTGAGCCGGCCGGAGCCGTCGACCACGCCGGCGGCGAGCTTGGTGCCCCCGATGTCGACGGCGAGGGCGAGCCGGTCGGTTTCCGGGAAGGCTTGGAAGGACGGCTCCGGGAGGGCGCCCCGGCCCGGCTCGCTCACCACCGCGCCAGTGTAAGGATGGGGGTGTGCAGATCACAGACGCGTTCTGGTTGGCCTCCGACCACATCGTCGAGCTTCTGGACGACGAGGCCACGGCCAAGCACTGGGAGGAGCCGAGCGCCCTCGAGGGGATGACCGTGGGTGGGCTCGTGGCCCACGTGCTCCAGGGTGTGGTGTGGCTCGAGCGCCTGCTCGAGGCACCCGTGCCCACCGACGTTTCCGTCGTCGCCTTCGGCGATTACTTCGGCGATTTCAAGGTGGTGACCGGCGACGACTTCGGCAACGAGATGCACCGCTACGTGCGGGCCCTGGCCCAGCGGGACGCCGGGCGCCCGGTGGAGGACACGAAGACGAAGTTTCGTGAGGTGCTCGCCCGGCTCCGGAAGAAGCTCGACCGGCAGCCAGGCGACCGGCTCCTGGACATGCGCCCGACCCTTCCCGCCGCGATGCGGCTGGACGACCGGCTCCGCGTCGAGATCGTGGAGCTCGTGGTCCACGGAGACGACCTGGCGGCGTCCATCGGCCGGGAGGACTCGGAGCTGCCCCCCGAGGCCGTGACCATCGCCCTCGGCGCCCTGCTCGAGTCCCCCCGCCGCCTTCACGGCGACCGCGCCGTGGTGCGCGCCATGGCCCGGCGGGAACGGACCGGCGCCGAGGTCTTTCCCGTGCTCTAGGAGGGCAGCGCGCCCCGCACCCGCAGGATGTCCTTGGCCTGCTCGGCGTGGTTCTCCAGGTGCCCGATGATGAGCGGCATGAACTCGGCACAGGTCAGCGTGCCGAACGGAGGGACCTCCATCCCCTTGTCGAGCACGGATGGGTCGGCCGCCGCGATGCAGTCCTCCAGGGCGGTGCGCAGGCTGGCGATGCGTTGGGCGGCCTCGTTGGCGCTGGGGGGCGGGGCCCCCAGGACGTCGTGGCCCAGCTCCTCCCGGAACATGAACATCCCCTCGGCCCCGCAATGCCGGAGCCGCTCGAGGTCGGCGATCCACAGCAGGCCCGACAGGTGCATGTGGGACACCACCTGGGCGACCGTCCAGCCGCCTTCGGGCTGGGCCCGGTGGAGGTCGGCGTCGGGGATGGAGCGGAGGACCTTCTCGAAGTCGCTCAGCGAGTCGTGGGCCTGCTTGACGGCGTTGTTGAGAATGTCGGACACGTCACGCTCCCTTTGGCTCGGCGGGGAATCCATGATGCCTCATGGCAACCCTCTACCCGGCCAGGTAGCGTTCGACAACCGACGTAGACCCGGAGTTCGGCACTGGCATGGCTGAGCGTCCCGCAACCGAGCAGGCCGCAGGTGGTGGTGCGCCGGTGGCCGCCTGGCGCAGCGAGGACTGGCTGGCCGTCGGCCTCGGTGCGTTCCTGATCCTGCTCACCGTGGTCGGGGTCCGTCTGGATCTGCCCAAGCTGGAGTGGGACAGCGGGGCGCGCTGGGCGATCTCCTGGGCGGGGGCGCCCTGGGGAAATGGCTGGTGGGCGGAGCGCTGTACCTCGTTGTGTCCTCGGTCGGCATCGCCCTCATGGGCGGGAACGTGGTGCGCTACATCACAGGCTTCCCCGTCGTGTTCGCCATCGCCTTCGCCGCCCTGGTCATCGCCGGCAACTCGGGAATGGCCGACGTCGGCTTGGAGTTCGTGCTCTTCGCCCTGTTCCTCGGCCTCGCCATCAGCAACCTGATCGGCGTCCCCGCCTGGCTCGGCGAAGCGGTGCGCACGGAGTACTTCATCAAGACCGGACTGGTGATCCTGGGCGCCGGGATCCTCTTTCCTGACATCCTCGACGCTGGCGCCCGGGGCCTGGTCCAGGCCCTGCTGGTCGCCACCACGGTGTGGTACGTGTGCTTCTGGCTGGCCCGGAAGTTCCGGGTGGACGACGAGTTCGCCGTCATGCTCTCGAGTGCCGTGGCCATCTGCGGTGTGTCCGCCGCCATCGCCACCTGCGGCGCCATCCAGGGCGACCGCAAGAAGCTGTCCTACGTCACCTCGCTGGTCCTGCTGGTGGCCGTCCCCATGCTGATCGTCATGCCCTGGGTGGTGAAGACCTTCGACATCCCGGAGGTGGTGGGGGGCGCCTGGCTGGGCGGCACGCTCGACACCAGCGGTTCGGTGGTGGCTGCCGCCGAGCTCATCGGCGACGGTGCCCTCAAGGCCGGTGTCATCGTGAAGTTCTCCCAGAACGTCCTCATCGGGGCGGCGGCCTTCGTCCTGTCGGTGTGGTGGACGATGCGCAAGCGGGACGACACCGAGCGGCCCAGCGCCCGGGTCATCTGGGAGCGCTTCCCCAAGTTCGTGCTCGGCTTCCTCGTCGCCTCGGTGGTGTTCTCCTTCTTCATCTCCGAGGCCACCGTGACCGAGACCAAGGGGGTGCTCACCAGCATGCGGACCCTGTGGTTCGCGCTGGCCTTCGCCTCCATCGGCCTCGAGACCCGGTTCCGGGATCTGGTGACGGCCGAGGGTGGACGGCCGGCGCTGGCCTTCATCCTCGCCCAGGCCTTCAACGTGGCGTGGACCCTCCTGCTGGCCTGGCTGCTCTTCGGCGGCGTGCTCGTCTCGGTGCCGACCTTCAAGTAACCGGGACCGCTGGTCATAGGGTGAAGCGCCGACGCGGAGCAGCTGCTCTGCTCACAGGAGGACCCCGTGCCCGACACGATGCGCCGCCAGCGCCATCCCGCCATCATGGAGCACAACGCCGGCCGTGCCGCCGACGTCCAGCTCCGGATGGCCGACGCCATCACCGCCTTCGCCGGATCGATGCGGTTCGTCTACATCCACGCGGTCGCTTTCGCGGTGTGGATGCTGGTGCTGGAACAGGACCCGTGGCCCAAGCTGACGCTCATCGTGTCGCTGGAGGCCATCTTCCTCTCGACGTTCGTCATGATCGGCCAGAACCGCCAGGCCGACTTCGCCCAGCGCAAGGCGGACCATGACTTCATGGAGCAGGAGCAGGAGCTGAAGCTCAACACGGAGCTGACCCGGTCCATCCACACCCTGGCCCAGCAGATCCATGAGAAGGTTCTGGGCCGGCCCGAACACTCGTAGGGGATCGGAGGAAGTCATGGAGTTGGGTCTGAAGGGCAAGGTGGCGCTGGTCACGGCGGCCAGCAAGGGCATCGGCCGGGGCATTGCCGACGAGCTGGCCGC
The DNA here is from genome assembly GCA_963789165.1 of uncultured Actinomycetes bacterium. Lineage (GTDB taxonomy): Bacteria > Actinomycetota > Acidimicrobiia > IMCC26256 > BP-133 > CAWBJP01. The sequence continues at coordinate 805,790 of CAWBJP010000003.1, read as the reverse complement.
CGAGGGAGCCGACGTGGCCATCTGCGCCCGGGGCAAGGCCGCCCTCGACGAAGCCGTGGAGTCTCTGCAGGGCAAGGGAGTCCGGGCCGTGGGCATCCCGGCTGACGCCGCCCGGCCCGAGGAAGTGGAGGCGGTGGTCCGGGGGACCATGGACGCCTTCGGCCGCATCGACGTGCTGGTCAACAACGCCGGCGACGCCTGGTTCGGCCGCATGGTGGAGACCACTGACGAGCAGTGGGCCGCCGCCCTCGACATCAACCTCTACAGCGCCGTGCGCTTCACCCGGGCGGTCGTCCCCCTCATGCGGGCCCAGGGTGGCGGGCGGATCGTCAACATCTCCACCGTGGGGGCCCACTCGCCCATCGTGGGGATGGTCGACTACGAGGCGGCCAAGGCGGGTCTGCTGGCCTTCGCCAAGACCATGGCCAGCGAGCTGGCCGCGGACGGGATCCTGGTCAACACCGTGTGCCCGGCGCTCATCGCCACGCCCCTGTGGGACCGGCTGGCCGACTCGATGATCGGCGTGATGGGCGCCAACCGGGAGGAGGTGTTCACCAACCTCGCCACCCAGTTCGTGCCCTTGGCCCGCTTCGGCACCGTGGACGAGGTGGCCGGGCTGGTCGCCTTCCTGGCCTCCGACCGGGCGTCGTTCATCACCGGCGCCTCCTTCGACGTGGACGGCGGGACCACCCGATCGATCATGTAGCCAACAAACCTTCGAGGAGGGCGGGATGCGAGCGATCCGGATCCACGAGACGGGCGGGCCCGAGGTGCTGCTGGTGGAGGACATCCCCACCCCCGAACCGGCGGTGGGGCAGGTGCGGGTGCGGGTGGCGGCCGCCGGGCTCAACTTCATCGACACCTACCAGCGGGCCGGCGCCTACCAGATGTCCCTGCCGGCGACGCTGGGGATGGAGGGCGCCGGCGTTGTCGACGCCGTCGGCCCCGACGTCGACGGCCCGGCCGAGGGTGACCGGGTGGCCTGGGCCATGCAGCTCGGGTCCTACGCCGAGCAGGTGGTGGTCCCCGCCGCCACCGTGGTGGCCGTGCCCGACGGGGTCGACCTGCAGCGGGCGGCGGCCGTCATGCTCCAGGGCATGACCGCCCACTACCTGTCCCACTCCACCGTCCCCCTGGACAAGGGCATGACCGTGCTCGTGACCGCCGCCGCCGGGGGCGCCGGCCGCTTGCTGGTCCAGGTGGCCAAGCGCCTCGGGGCCCGGGTCATCGGCACGGTGTCGACCGACGAGAAGGACGCGCTGGCCCGGGCGGCCGGCGCCGACGACATCGTCCGCTACCGCGACGTCGACCTCGTCGATGCGGTGCGGGGCCTGACCGGGGGGGCGGGCGTGGACGTGGTCTACGACTCGGTGGGCAAAGACACCTTCGCCAAGAGCCTCGATTGCCTCCGGCCCCGCGGGCACCTCGTCCTCTATGGGCAGGCCAGCGGCCCGGTGGAACCCGTCAACCCCCAGGTGCTCAACGCCAAGGGGTCGCTGTACCTGACCCGGCCCACGCTCGCGCACTACATCGCCACCCGGGACGAGCTGGCCTGGCGGGCCGGCGACCTGTTCTCGTGGATGGCGGCCGGCGAGCTCGACGTCCGCATCGACCGGACCCTGCCCCTGGCCGATGTGGCCGAGGCCCACCGCTACATCGAGGCGGGCGAGACCAAAGGCAAGGTGCTGCTGGTGCCTTAGCGACGTCCGACACGTACACCCGCCGGAGGCGCCTGAACGCCCTGCAAGCAGAGGCGGCTGGGTCGCCAGAGCCCACGTCCAGTGCATCGAGTCAATGGACGGTTGGGCACTCAGGCGATAGCGCTCCGCCGCCGTGTAGGTGGGCTAAGCGCCGGAACCTTGAGAATCAAGGATCCTCGCGAGGCCAAACGGCCGTCGGAGGTGCCGTTCCCGGCCAGGTAGGCACCCGGTCGGGAAGCTCACATGCAGCGGCGCGGTGCCAAGGGGTCGACCTGGCGGCACAATCGACGCATGGGACGATGGCGGGGATCGGGGCCGGTGACGGCCACGGGGCTGCTTTTCATCATGGCGGCCGGCGTCGGGGTCCTGGGGTCGTCCGAGGAGCACTCGGGAAGAGCGGCGCCGACCTCGTCGACCTCGTCGTCCACCCTGCCCGGGTATCCGCTCGATGATGCCTCCAGCCGACCGGTGGTGCCCTGGGTGGCGGCGCCTGCTCCCGCCATCCGGCCACCGCCCGGTCCGGTGGCGTCGTGTCAAGCGTCCGAACTCCGGGTTCTGGCCATCGGCGGCGAGGGGGCGACCGGGCACGCCGCCGCGTACGTGGAGGTGTCGAACCGCAGCGCCGAGCCCTGCTCCATCGACGGACGGCCGGTGGTGGAGCTGCGGGACGGACGGGGCCGCCTCGTGACTCGCAGCGGCACGACGGTGCCGTTCATCTGCAGCGGCTGCGGCACCAACAACACGCCGGGGCCACTGCTTGTCCCCCCACTGTCGAGCGAGCGCTCCAAGGCCGACTATGGCGAGGGGGACGAGAGGCGGGATATTCCCTTCTTCACGATGTCCCAGGGACCCTGTCCGGGGGGCGTCTTTCCAGAGGGCGGCGACCTCTTCCTCGCTATCGGAGGAGGGCTGGTTGCCATCGAATCGGAGGGTCGGGGGCTACCCCCGTGGGATTACCGCTGCGACGAGCCACCGGAGAACTACCCTCCGCCGGGCCGGCCAGAGCTGCGGGTCGGCTACTTCCAGGGGATCCCGCTCGTCGACTTCGTCGACAACGCGAAGGTGACCGTGGAGATCAGCGCTCCGCTCCGGGTCCGGGCCGGGACGCAACTGCGCTACCGGATCCGGACACGCGTCTCGGGCGAGGTGCTCCTGGGCGTCCTCGGGTGCCCCGGTTTCAGCCAGCGCATAGATGGTGTGGCCGAAGAACGGCATCGCCTCAACTGCGACGGCCTCTACGACAGCGCGCCACGGCGGCTGCTCTTTGATCAGTGGTTCGACATGTCGCTGCGCATCCCACGCAACGCCAAGCCGGGGCCGCGGACACTGACCTGGGTACTCGATCCGCCCTTCGGCCGAGCCCGGGCGAGCACGGACATCGAGGTCGCACTCTGATTAGACGATGCGGGTGTCGCGGTCGCCCCAGTAGCGGTCGCGCAGGATGCGCTTGTAGAGCTTGCCGGTGGGCAGGCGGGGGAGCTGGTCCTCGAAGTCGACCGAGCGGGGGCACTTGTAGTGGCTCAGACGCTCCCGGGTCCAGGCGATCAGCTCCTTCTCCAGGTCGGGTCCCGCCTCCACTCCGGGGCGGACCTGGACCACCGCCTTGACCTCTTCGCCCAGATCCTCGTTGGGCACTCCGATGACGGCCACGTCCTCCACCGCCGGGTGGACCACCAGGCAGTCCTCGATCTCCTGGGGATAGATGTTCACCCCGCCGGAGACGATCATGAACGTGGCCCGGTCGGTGAGATACAGGAAGCCGTCCTCGTCCACCCGGCCGACGTCGTTGAGGGTCGTCCACGTCGGGTGCTTGGGGTTCTGGGACGACTTCGTCTGGCCGGGGTCCTTGTGGTAGCCGAAGGGCTGGACGGGCTGCTCGAAGTAGACGATGCCGACCTCGCCCACGGGGACCTCGTCGCCCTCGTCGTCGCAGATCCGGATGACGCCGAGCACCGGCTTGCCCACCGTGCCCGGGTGGCTCAGCCAATCCTTGGGACTGGCGAAGGTGAGCCCGTTCAGTTCGGTGCCGGCGTAGTACTCGTAGATGATCGGCCCCCACCACTCGAACATCGCCTCCTTCACGGGGCGCGGGCAGGGGGCGGCGGCGTGGATGGCGACCCGGTGGCTGGAGAGGTCGAAGCGGGTGCGGTCCTCCTCGGGGAGCTTCAGCATCCGGTTGAACATGGTGGGCACCCACTGGCTGTGGGTCACCCGGTGGCGCTCGATGGCGGCGAGGGCCTCGACGGGATCGAACGATCGCATCATCACCACCGTGCCGCCCACGGCCGTGGTGCACAGGGTGAAGGCCAGCGGCGCGGCGTGGTAGAGGGGGGCGGGCGAGAGGTAGACGCTCTGATCGTCGACGCGGAAGAGAGCGCCGAGGGCCGAGCCGATCGGCAGCCCGTCACGGGCGCTGGCCGGCCGCTGGGGCCGGATGATCCCCTTGGGGCGTCCGGTGGTGCCCGAGCTGTAGAGCATGAAGTCGCCCAGAGGCTCCTCTTCCAGGGGTTCGGCGCTGGCGGCGGCCAGCGCCTCCTCGTACGGCTCGAAGCCGTCAGCGGCGCCATCCGCCATGAGGCGCAGGCCGCAGCCGGGAGCCAGGGGCAGCAGGCCGGTGGCGGCCTCGGCCAGATAGCGTGAGGTGACGAGGGCCTTGGCGTCGCAGTTGTCGACGATGTACCCCGCCTCCTCGGCGGTGAGGTAGCGGTTCACGGTGGTGAAGATCAGGCCGGAGCGCAGCGCCGCCCACACCACCTCGAAGTAGCGGACGTGGTTCTCCATGAACAGGGCGATGTGGTCCCCGGACCGCAACCCCGCCGCTTGCAGCAGGCGGGCCAGGCGGGTCGACCGCTCGTCGAGCTGGCCGTGGGTGACCGTCTCCCCCGTGGAGGCGTCGATGACCGCCGGCTTGTCCGGCGTGACCTTGCCCCAGTGGCCCGGGTACATGGCGTCCTCCCTCTCCGGCTTCCGCGCGGTTGGGGATCATAGAAGCCGTCCCGGGCCGGGCCCGACGCGAGGAAACCCGTGGCAGCCACGGGTTTCCTCGTCGCTCTGGGGTCGGATGCTGGGGGGGTCAGCCGCAGCTGGTGACCCGGATGTGCATCTCTTCCCCGTTCTGGTCCATCGACGCCGCGAAGCGGGTCTTGCTGGAGGTGTTGGCGCTATCGACGAAGCGGACCTTGACCCGGGGGCCGGTGGGGGCGGTGACCTCGGCCGTCCAGCCGTCGTTGGCGGTGGCGTTGACGATCTCGAGGTCGGTGCCCGCGGTGCGGCGCACCTCCACCTCGCCGGCGTCGCCCGCCGGGTAGGTCTCGCTCGCACCCTCGGCCATCGCCGGCGACTGGCTGGTGTCGGGCGTGGAGCAGTTCCCCGAAGGGGCCGGAGTGTCGGACGCCTGGTCGGGCGCGGTGGTGGTCGTGGTCGGTGCGTCCGGGTCCATGGTGGTGGCCGTGGTCGCAGTCGAGCTCGGTGCGGTGGTCGTGGTCGGGGCCGCGGCGTACGGCGCGGTGGTGGTTGTGGTGGCGGCAGCCCCTTGGCCCGGCGGCGGGGTGGTCGAGTCGCCGGCTCCGAAGACCGGCGGGGCCATGGCCAGGGCGAGCAATCCGCCAGCGAGGAGAACGATCGAGCGACGGGGCATATGAGCTCCTTGTCACATTCGTCACTTTCCGCCCAAAGGAATGCTAGGCCCTCAACCGTATATTGCAAGCACGTTTATAACTTTGGCCCCACGGGTAACATTCAGGATTCGCTACCCGGAGCTGGAAATATCCGGAACCTCGCCCTGGAACCGGCCGGAGCCCAGCCGACCGGCCGCGGGGTCCGGGCCGTCTCCGCGGCCAGCCAGTAGCCTCGACCAGGGTGAAGCAGCCCGCCCTGCTGCCGCCCATCCGCCAGGAGGAGAACCGGCTCCGTCAGCTGCGCGCCATGAAGCGCCGGGCGACCGGGCTCCTGGTGCTCATCACGGCTCTGTACCTGGCTCTCACCCTCCTGGGCGACGGCGGCCAGCTGGTGGAGTACGCCCAGGCCGGGGCGGGGGCGGCGATGGTCGGCGGCCTGGCCGACTGGTTCGCGGTCACCGCTCTCTTCCGCCATCCGCTGGGTCTGCCCATTCCCCACACCGCCGTCATCGCCGAGCGCAAGGACCAGTTCGGCGAGACGCTCGGTGACTTCGTCCAGGAGAACTTCCTGTCGCCCGACGTCCTCTTCGAGCGGGTGCGCTCCTCCCGGGCCGTGGCCCGGGCGGCCACCTGGCTGGCCGAGGAGGAGCACGCCGAGGCGGTCGCCGCCCACGCCGCCGAGGTGGTGGTGGCGCTGGCCGACTCGCTGCGCGACGAGGACGTGGCCGAGCTGTTGGAGGCCGAGGTCCGCCGTGCCGTCGAGGCCGTGCCCCTGGCGCAGTGGGCTGCCCGGGTGGTGCGGCTCATGACCGCCAAAGGCCGCCACCGGGAAGTGGTCGACGGCGCCGTCCGCGCCCTCGGCCGCCTGCTGGCCGACAACCGGGGCGAGCTCCGGCGCCGCTTCACCGAGCACGCCCCCTGGTGGCTCCCCGACCGGCTCGACTCCCGGATCTTCGACCGGCTGGCGGACAGCGTGGAGGACCTGCTGCGGGCCATCTACCTCGACCCGGACCACCAGGCCCGGGGCCAGATCGACGAGTGGCTCGCCGGCCTGGTCGAGCGCCTGGAGCGCTCACCCGAGCTGGGGGCCAAGCTCGAGCAGCTCAAGAAGGAGTTCCTGGAACAGCCCGAGCTGGGTGCGTGGACCTCCGCCTTGTGGACGAACTTCAAGACCTCGTTGCGGGCCCAGGCCGACGACCCGGAGTCGCAGCTGCGCCGGCATCTGGCCAAGGCCATCGCCGCCACCGGACGGCGGTTGCGGGACGACCCCGAGCTGCTGGCCCGGGTCGAGCGCATGGCCGAGAACGGGGCTTACACCCTGGCCGAGCGCTTCCGGGAGGAGGCGGCCGAGCTCGTCAGCGGCACCATCGCCCGCTGGGACGCCCAGGAGACGTCGGCCAAGCTCGAGCTGCTCCTGGGACGGGACCTGCAGTTCATCCGGATCAACGGGACGGTGGTGGGCGGAATCGCCGGTCTCGTGATCCACGCGGTGGGCGACGCTCTGGGTTGAGTCCGGTTGGTGGTGGCCTGTTTGTGGGTGCCGACTGCCACCGGAGATGAGTGACATACCCCATCGATACGATCCTGCGAACAACTGTTTGGAGCGAAGCTTGGCGAGCAGGATTACGATGGGAGCGTGGGAGAAGTGGACTGGGGAACGGTGACTGCCATCGGGGCGCTGGTCGCAGCGTGCGTCGGGTATCTCTCACGCCAGATGAACCGGTTGGAAGACCGGCTCACCGCCCGGATCGACGGCGTCGAGGGAAGCCTGAGTGGCCGGATCGACCACCTGACGGAGCGCTACATCGCTCACCTGGAACGCCACTCGCAATGACGACTCGATCGACCAACTGAGCCTTTCGCCCGCCGCCTTTGGAGCTGAACTCTCCTCGGGCTAGCCAGGATGAACCGCCTCGGGGATCATGCGGCGCGGGGCCCGGGTCGTTCCCGGGGATACAGGACCACCTGGGTGCAGCGGAAGAGGGCCAGTGTCCGCCCGGTCTCCTCGTGCGTCACCTCGGCATCCCATACCTGGGTTGTCCGGCCCCCGTGGACGAGCCAGGCCCGACAGGCCAGGGTCCCCGTGGTGGCGGTGGCCAGGAAGTTGGATTTGAGCTCGGCGGTGGTGAAGCCGGTCGCTCCCTCGGGCAGGGAGGCCTGGCACCCGTAGCCGGCCGAGGTATCGGCGAGACCCACCACGCTGCCGGCATGGAGGTAGCCGTTGGGCGCCAGGTGCCACTGGCGCAGCGGCATCCGGCTGCGCAGTGCGCCCGGCTCGGCGGCGATGATCTCGATGCCGAGCCGGCCGGGCAGGTGACCCTCGCTCAGGCGCTGGAGCTGAGCGACGAGGTCGCCCCCCTCAGACTCGGGAGCGAGAGCCTCATTGGCGAGTTGCGTCATGCCACTGATAGTACCGGCAATACCGTTGCTTGGCGAAACGGAGTAAGATTCACATCATGCGACGCACGAGCTTTGCCGGGATGAACTGCTCCGTGGCCGGGGCGCTCGAGATTCTGGGCGAGTGGTGGACCATGCTCATCGTGCGCGACGCCTTCATGGGGGTCCGGCGGTTCGAGGACTTCCAGCGCCGGCTGGGGATCGCCCGCAACGTGCTCACCACCCGGCTCCAGAAGCTGGTGGCGGCCGGCATCCTCGAACGGCGCCGGTACCAGGAGCGTCCGGAACGTTTCGAGTACCGCCTGACCGACAAGGGTCTCGACCTCTATCCGATCCTCGTCTCCCTCATGCAGTGGGGCGACCGCTGGAGCGAGGGTGGTGAGGGCCCGCCGGTGGTGCTCGTCCACCGCAGTTGTGGCCACGAGTCCCAGCCTCATCTGGTGTGCAACCAATGCGGGGAGCCGGCCGACCCCCGGCAGATGGACCCGGTGGCCGGGCCCGGTTTCGACGACCGGGAGGAGGTCGCCCCCCACCTACGGCCGCGCCCGGTTGCCTCCGAGCCCCCGGGGGGTCAGAGGAAGAACCCGGCGTTTCCGAAGTTGAAGACGGCGCCGTCCGCGGCCACGATCCAGTAGCCGTTGCCGTTGGGTGTGACCGAGACCCCCGTGGCCGGTGTGGCGGGCGGATTGGATCCCAGGGAGCCGTGGAACTGGGAGTCCCCGAAAGTGAAGACGCCGCCGTCGGAGGCGTAGAGCCAGTAGCCCTGACCGCTGGCGGTGGGCAGCATGCCGATCACCGGCTTGTTGAGCTTGAGGCCGCCCAGTGAGCCGTGGAAACCGGCGTCCCCGAAGGTGAAGACGCCGCCGTCGGCCGCCACCAGCCAGTATCCGTTGCCTGATGGTGTCGACGCCATGCCCACCACCGGCTGGTTGAGGGTGAGGCCGCCCAGTGAGCCGTGGAAACCGGCGTTGCCGAAGGTGAAGATGCCGCCGTCACCGCCCAGGAGCCAGTAGCCGTCGCCCTGGGGCCGGGGGGCCATGCCCACCATCGGCGCGTTCAGCGTGAAGCCTGACATGTCGCCGTGGAACGGGGCGTTGGGACTGTTGAAGACCTTGCCGTTGGTGGCGTTCAGCCAGTAGCCGTTGCCCGTGTCCGTGGCGGCCATGCCGGTGATCGATGTTCCGGTCTGGGGGGTGGCGTTGCCGAAGAAGCCGGCGTTGCCGGTCGTGAAGACCCGTCCGTCGGCCGCCGCCAGCCACCAGCCCTGGGCGTCGGGGGTGCCCACGATGGACCGTATGGCGAAGGGTGGGGGTGGGGCGCCGCTGTCCGTGCGGAGGTAGTTGGCGGTGAAGGTGGCGGCGCTGTTGGGGGTGACGATGGCGTGGGCCGCGGGTTTGCCGTCCGACCAGGACTGGAAGGTGTGGGTCCTGCCCGCCAGTGTCTGGGTCAGGGGTGCCGCCGGTCGCAGGACGAAGCCGACCCACGATGTCAGGGTCTGCGAACCGACGATGGTCACGTCGTTGACATGGAGCTGCAGCGCCGCGGCCAGGTTGTTGTTGAAGGTGATCCCCACCTTCTTCGGGTTGAGCGCCTGGGTGACCGTACGGCTCAGACCGTCGGAGTCGGTGGCGGTCAGGCGGGCCTCGAGAAAGCTGGTCCCGGCGGCCGAGAGATCCTCGGGGCTGGGGTACTCGAAGCTGACGCTGGAACCGGTGACGGGCCCGAGGAAGGGATGGGTGTGGGAGTCGTGGCGCCGGACGATCTCCCATCTCAGGGTGGGATCGGGCCCAAGGTCGTCGGTGGCGTGACCCGTCACCGTGACCGGCTGGTTGACGGCGAAGAGGGACGACGGAACCGGGCCGTCGATGAAAGCCTGGGGTGGGGTGCCGATCTCGATGAGGCGGGTGAAGGGAGCGGAGTGCTGCCCGTCGGCGTCGGTCACCACCAGCGTGGCCGTGAAGGCGCCCTTGCTGGCGTAGTTGTGAGTGATGAAGGGGTCGTTGTCGGTCACGGCCGCCGATCCGTCGCCGAAGTTCCAGGTGAAGGCGGTGAGGACGTCGTGGTCGGGATCGGTCGTCCCGGAGGCGTCGAAGCTCACGGTGACCGGATCGGGCGAGGTGGCCGGAGAGGCGGTGAACGAGGCGATGGGCGGCGTGGCCGTCGGGGTGGTGGAGATGATCCGGCGGACCTCCCCGCCGTTCACGAAGGTCGTGTAGTACAGCGCCCGGGTGCCGTCGGCAGGACCGAAGCCCATGCTGACACCGGCGCCCGTACCGAGCCCGGTGGCGAAGGGAACGGGCGTGAACCCGTTGCCCGATGGGGCCATGCGGAAGATCCTCCCGCAGGCGTAGTCCGAGAACAGGTAGGAGCCGGAGTAGGGAGCCGGCCAGAGACCCTCGGGTACGAAGGCGGCGCCGGTGATGGCGGTGCAGGGGAGATCGCCGTCGGACAGGCTGGTGTGCTTGTAGGAAAAGATCGGGTCGGTGAGCCCGGCGGGGGGCGCTGGGCAGTTGCTGTAGGAGTTGGCGACGCAGCTGCCTTCCCTCAGGTTGAAGCCGTAGTCGGCCCCGGCGACGCCCCGGTCCACCTCTTCCCACCTGTAGGTGCCGACATCGTTGATATGCATGGTGTTGGGGGCTTCGGGCTTGAAGGTGAACCGGAAGGGGTTGCGCAGCCCGGTGGCCCAGATCTCACCGCAGGGGCCGGTGCCGCTGGGCACGCCGGCGGGGTTCCCGCAACGGCGCACGTTGGCGGCGCCGGAATACGGGTTTCCCCCCGACCCGGTCGGGAAGGAGCCGTCGGCCGGGTTCACCCGCAGCATCTTGCCGTTCAGGATCGAGTTGCTGCGGGCGTTGTCGTTGTCGTTCTGGCAGGCGCTGGTGTCGTTGAGCCGGCACCCGGCGTCGCCGACGCTGATGTAGAGCTTGCCGTCGGTGGGACCGAAGTTGAGGTCGCCGCCATTGTGGTTGCCCAGCGACGCGATCTTGTCGACGAGGATCTTCTCGCTCTGGGCCTGGTTGGCGTCCGAGAGGGTGAATCGGGACACGCGGTTGAAGGGTCCAAGCGTCCCGCACGAGCCCACCTTGACCGTGTGGTACAGGTAGATGAAGTGGTTGCTGGCGAAGGCGGGGTCGATGGCTACGCCGACCAGGCCCCGTTCCTTGTTCGTGCACACGGGCAGGGTGATGGCCGGGGTGGGCACCAGGGCGCCGTTCTGGAAGACCCGCAACTCACCCGTGCGGGCCGTGATCAACATCCGGCCGTCGGGGGTGAAGGCCACGTCGGTGGGGGAGGGCACGGCGGCCACGAACTGATCGGCGAACCCGGCCGGGACGACCGCCGCTTCCGCCCGGGGCGGCGTGAGGGGCGAGATCAGGCCCACCGGGGAGACGAGCAGGACGGCGAGGAGCACCCACAGCAGGCGCGTGGATGAAGGTCGTATCCGCCGAAACAAGAGAAAGCCCCCTGATGCACTGCAAATTTGGCCCAGACAGGACGAGATGTTCGGCGGGTGTCATTTGTTTCCTCCCCGCCGGTACATATGGGTAATTCCTACGAGTTGCTGACCTACGGCCGATTGCAACCGGTTCGCGGGAAAGCGCCAATGGAGCATTTCGGGCAGACCTGCCGGGGCTCGGAGGAGGCGGCTCTCCAGCGGGCGAAGTGAGCGGTCATGCGCCGGCTGGGATTCGTGCTCCTCGTTTTGTTCATGGCGGCACCCGCCAGCCTCGCCGCGCTCAATACGCCACCCGGCTACTCGGTGGCGAGCCAGCGCCCGCTGCGGTCCGGTGTCGAGTACCTCACGCTCGCCCGTACCGGCACCTCCCCGGCCTTCGCCCACGTGGCCCACATCCCCGCCGGCGCCCCCGTCGACCTGCGCGTGGTCAGCGCTCACGACCGCATCACCCGGGCGACGGACGACCGTGAGCTGACCAGCGCCATGTGCGCCCGGGTCGGTTGCGTGGTCGGGGTGAACGGCGACTTCTGGGACTACCAGGACACCAAGCAGCCGCTCGGCGGGGTCGTCTCCGCCCGGCGCATGCTGCGCTCACCCCAGCCCGGACACCCCCAGGTGACGTTGACCGGCGACGGGCGTCTGCGGGCCGGCGACCTCGAATGGTCGGCCCAGGCGGCCGGCGGCGGGAGCGCCCTCACCCTGACGGGCGTCAACCGTCCGGCCCCGGCCGGCGGGGTCGTGCTCCTCACCTCGGCCTGGGGCGACGCCACTGACGCCGGTCCGGGCGTGGAACTGGTCCTGCAGGGCGCCGAGGGTTTGGGCGTCCTCAACCGCGACGTCAGCCTGGAGGCCGTCGGCCTGCGCAGCCCCGGTGGCGCACTTCCCCCGGGTGGTGCCGTCCTGACCGGGACGGGAACGGGTGAGGAGGCGGTACGCCAGCTGTGGAGCCGCCTGGCCGCCAGCGACCGCCGGTTGTCCCTCACCATCAGCAGCCCGCTCGACGCCGTGGAGAGCATCGGTAGCCACCCGGTCCTGCTCCACGAGGGCCAGCGGATGTTCGGGGGTACCGACGACTTCACCGTCAAGGGCTACCACCGGACCGTGCTGGGTTGGAACGCCGCCGGTGACGTCTACATGGTGGCGGTGGACGACGCCACCAGCGACTCGAAAGGGATGTCGCTGGGCGACGCGGCCGACTTCCTCCTCGGTCTCGGCGCCACCGAGGCGGTGAACTTCGACGGGGGCGGCGGCACGTCGTTCGTGATCGACGGCACCATGGTCAACCGGCCCCGGACGGACGACGGCGACATCGAGCGCCCCACCGGGAACGCCTTCGTGGCCGTGCCCCGCCCTGCCAGCCCGCCGCCAACCGGGGGAGGCCCGGGTCCCGGCCCGGGCCCGGGCCCGGCGCCGGCTCCCGGTCCCGTGCCCCCGACGGGCGTCGCTCCGGCCCCGTCCGGCTACTGGATGGTGGCGAGCGACGGTGCCGTGTACGCCTTCGGGGATGCCCGCCACCTGGGCAACGCCATGCTCTCCGGTGGGGCCCAGGCCGTGGACCTGGAACCGACGCCCTCCCACAACGGCTACTGGGTCGTGGACGACAGCGGCAGCGTGTTCGCTTTCGGCGACGCCCGCTACCTGGGCAACGCCGACCGCTCCAGGCTGACGCCGGGTGAGAAGGTGAGCAGCCTGTCGTCCACCGCCTCGGGCAATGGCTACTGGTTCTTCACCACCAAGGGCCGGGTCCTGCCTCTGGGCGACGCCCGGCACGTGGGGGACATGTCGGCCCTCAGGCTCAACGGGCCGGTGCTGGACTCGATCCCCACGCCAACGGGGCGGGGCTACTACATGGTCGCTTCCGACGGAGGCATCTTCACCTTCGGCGACGCCGTGTTCCACGGCTCGACCGGCGGTATGAGGCTCAACGCCCCGGTGCAGTCCCTGGTGCCCGACCCCGACGGGGTGGGCTACTGGCTGGTGGCCTCCGACGGCGGGGTCTTCTCCTTCGCCGGAGAGTTCCGGGGTTCCATGGGCGGTACCCGCCTCAACAAGCCCATGACCGGGATGGTGCCCTATGGCAACGGCTACCTGATGGTGGCCGAGGACGGCGGCATCTTCAACTTCTCCAACAAGGCCTTCCTCGGCTCCCTGGGCTCCACCCCGCCCGCCCGTCCCATCGTTTCCGTCGCCGCCCTGCGCTAGCTCCCGGGCGCTAACTCCCCCGGGCCATCCCCCGATGGGGGGAGGGTACGACGGCTCCGGCCGTCCGACCATGGGCCCGAGTGCTCCGGCACCGGCGTCAGGAGGAGACCGTGGGAGAGCTTCGCGTCCGGATCGTGGAGGACGTGCGGGTGCCGCTCGGCGGCCCGTGGTTCGAGGACCTCAAGGTGGGCCAGGTCGCCGACGACGCCCCGCCGCTCACCCTCACCCCCGCTCACGCCCTGCTCCAGCAGTCCCTCACCGGGGACCGCATGCGGCTCCCCCTCGACCATGTGCTCTCGGCCGCGGTGACCGGCCGGGACGCGCCCCTGGCCCATCCGCTCCTGGTCACCAATGTGGCCATCGGCCAGACCACCGCCCTGACGCAGCGGGTGAAGGCCAACCTCTTCTACCGGGGCCTCGTCCTGGAGTGCCCCGTGTTTCTCGGCGACACCTTGGAGACGACCACCGAGGTGGTCGGGCTCCGCCAGAACCCGCTCAAGCCGGGACGCCCGGCGACCGGCCTGGCCGCGCTGCGCTGCACGACCTGGAACCAGGACGGGCAAAGGGTCCTCGACTTCTACCGCTGCCCGATGCTGCCCCTGCGTGACCCCGAGGGCGTCACGGGCCACAACGACGACTTCGCCGGGATCCCCGAACACCTCGACGACGACCGCCTGGTGGCCGCCGTCGGCGGTTGGGACCTCGCCGCCTTCCGGGCCCGAACGGGTTCGGCCCTGCGGGCCGGCGACCTGGTGCCGGGCACCATCTACGCCCTCGAGTTCCGCGACACGGTGACGGGGGCGTGTGAGCTGGCCCGGGCCACGCTCAACCTGGCCGAGGCCCACACCGATGCCCGGCGCAGCCCTTACGGCCAGCGCCTGGTCTACGGAGGCCACACCATCTCCCTGGCCGGGGCGGCCGTCAGCCGGGCCTTGCCCGGTCTGGTCACCATCGTCGCCTGGCGGGCCTGTGACCACGCCGGCCCCGTCTTCGAGGGCGACGTCCTCCGGACCGAAGTGGCGGTGGAGGCGGTCACGCCGCTCGCGGCCCGGGGGCCAGGCCGTGACCCCCAGGGCGACGGCGGCCTGGTCGACCTGCGGGCCCGGGTATGGGTGGACCGGCCCGAAGAGGGCGCGCCTCCGGGGGCTCCCACCGGCGAGGGCCTCGTCCTCGACTGGCGGCTCGTCGGCTTGATGGCCTGAACGCGACGAGGGGACGGCGGCTTCATCCTTTCTCCCCCGCGCGACCCCCCCCTGGGGGGTGGGAGCGACCGCCCGGCCGTCCGACCATGGGCCTGAGTGCGCCGGCGACGCCAGGAGGGGACCGTGGGAGAGCAGGGCGACGGAGTCCTGGCCGGGATGCGGGTAGTGGAGGGGTCGGCCTTCGTGGCCGCGCCGCTCGGGGGTATGACCCTGGCCCAGCTCGGGGCGGACGTCATTCGCTTCGACCCCATCGGAGGTGGCCTCGACTTCGGGCGCTGGCCGGTGACGGACGACGGGCACAGCCTGTTCTGGGCCGGCATGAACAAGGGGAAGCGATCCATCGCCGTGGATCTGCGCTCCCCGAAGGGCCGGGAGCTCATCACCGCCCTGATCACCGCCCCCGGCCCTGACGCCGGGCTGTTCCTGACCAACTTCCCGGCCACGGGCTGGCTCGACTACGACAAGCTGGCCGCGGCGCGTCCCGACCTGGTCATGGTCAACATCATGGGCAACCACGACGGCTCCTCGGCCGTGGACTACACCATCAATCCCGCCACCGGGTTCCCCTGGGCCACCGGGCCCACCAACCTGGGCGTGCCCTTCAACCACCTCCTGCCCGCCTGGGACGCCATCACCGGCGGGCTGGCCGCCACCGGGCTGCTCGCCGCCGAGCGCCACCGGACCCGCACCGGGCAGGGCCAGATGATCCGCCTCGCCCTCTCCGACGTGGCCATCGCCATGGTCGGGCACCTGGGGAAGATCGCCGAGGTGCAGGTCAACGGCACCGAGCGCCCCAAGTACGGCAACTACCTCTACGGCGCTTTCGGCCGGGACTTCCTGACCAAGGACGGCAAGCGGATCATGGTCGTCGCCCTCACCGCCCGCCAGTGGGCCTCCCTCAAGCAGGCGACGGGCATCGATGAGGCGTGCGAGCAGATCGAGAAGCTCCTCGGGGTCGATCTCGACGACGAAGGTGACCGGTTCGCGGCCCGGGAGGTCATCGGCTCCATCCTCAAGCCGTGGACGGTGGCCCGCACCCGGGCGCAGATCGCCGCCATCTTCGATGCCCACGAGGTGTGCTGGGGCCCGTACCAGACCTTCCGGGAACTGGTCGAGGAGGACTCCCGGTGCTCGACCGCCAACCCCATGTTCACCCCGGTGGAGCAGCCGGGCATCGGCACCTACCTCATGCCCGCCAGCCCGCTCGACCTGTCGGTGTCGGGGCGCCCGCCGGCCCGGCCGGCGCCGCTGCTGGGCCAGGACACCGAAGCGGTCCTGGCCGGCGTGCTCGGCCTGTCGGGCGCCGAGATCGCCCGGCTCCACGACGACGGCGTGGTGGCCAGCCCCACGGCGGCGGAGTCGCCCCGAGTGGCGGTCTGAGCCTCTCCCCGGGGTACGGGGTGTCCCCGGAGTTCTAGGCCCGGGGGACCGTCACGGCCACGGTGGTACCGCCACCGGCCCGGGACGCCACATCGAGCCGGGCGCCGGTGAGGGCCGCCCGCTCGGCCATGCCGGCCAGGCCATAGGCGTCGGGGCGCCGGGTCGAGGGGTCGAACCCGATCCCGTCGTCGGCCACCTCGAGGCGGACCACACCGGCGGCCACATCGTCTTCCAGCGATACCCGTACCCAGGTGGCTTTGGCGTGCTTGGCCACGTTCTGGAGCGCCTCCTGGGCGATGCGGAACAGCGCCGTCTCCACGTGGGTCGCCAGCGTGGTGGCGGAGACGTCCACCTCGGCCTCGACCCCGGGCAACCCCCGGGCCAGATGGTCGAGGCCGGCGGCCAGGCCCAGGTCGTCGAGGACGGAGGGGCGCAGCCCGGTGATGGCCCGGCGGGTCTCCTCCAGCGCGGCGGTGGCCAATGCCTTGGCCTCACCGACCTCCACCGCCGCTTCCGCCGCCCGCTCGGGCGAAGCCGGCCCGCCGCCGGTGAGGAGCGCCTCGGCGGCCGACAAGCGGAACCACAGGCTGACCACCCGCTGGCTGATCCCATCGTGGATCTCACCGGCCAGGCGGCGCCGCTCCAGTTCCTGGAGTTCGATGGTGCGGGCGGCGAAGCGTTCCACCTCCGCCTCCCGTTCGGCCAGGCGGTGGTAGAGCAGGGCGTTCTCCACGATGCCGGCCAGCAGGCCGGCCACCGGGGTGAGGGCCTCGATCTCGGCCGGCGTGAATTCGCGCCGCTCCCGGGTGTGGAGGTTGAACACGCCCACCACGCGGCGCCCGGGGCGGACCAGGGGCAAGGAGATCATGGAGGTGAAGTCCTCGCCCCGCAGGGCGGGGATGTAGCGGTAGCGGGTGTCGTGCCACTTGTCCTCGACGACGGCGGGGATGCCGTTCTGGGCCACCCAGCCGGCCACCCCCTCTCCGAGGGCCAGCTCGATGGTGCCGGCCAGATGGTCGAAGGGCGGGGTGGCGCCGGCCAGGACGAGGTGGCCGAGTTTTTCGTCGAGGAGATGCACGAAGCAGGCGTCGGCGCCGGTCACGTCCCGGATCACGAGGGCCACCCGGGCCATCAACTGACCGGGCGCGAGCTCCTCCCCGGTCAGCTCCACCAGCTGGGGCAACAGCGAGTTCCAACTGCTCCCACTCACCGGTAGAGCCCCTCCCGCAGGGCGAGCGCCACCGCCTGGGCCCGGTCGGCCACGGCCAGCTTGCGGTAGAGCGCGCCCACGTGACTCTTGACCGTCTCCTCGCCCACCACCAGGGAATTGGCAATCGCCCGGTTGGACAGTCCGCGGACCATGAGCCCGAGCACCTCGCTCTCCCGCTGGGTGAGCCCCAGACGGGCACCGGGCCAGAACTCCCCCCGGGACAGGCGGGCCGCGGAGAGGGCGACCCGGCCCGCCAGCGTGGGGTCGACCGCCACCTCCCCCTCGACCACCCGGGTCAGGTGGCCGACCAGCTCGGGTCCGCTCACCTGCTTGAGGAGGTAACCGGAGGCACCGGCCTGGAGGGCCTGGAAGAGGTACTGCTCGTCGTCGTAGACGGTGAGGAACACCACCTTGGTGGCGGGCGCCACCCGCAGGACTTCGGTGCACACGTCGAAGCCGCTGGCTCCCCGCAGGCGGACGTCGAGGAGGCACACGTCGGGCTCGAGGTCCCGCACCAGCCCCGGGGCGACCGCCGGGTCGGTGACCGCCCCGACCATGACCACGGTGTCGGCGTGGGGCCGGAGCATGGCCGTCAGGCCGTCGAGGACCATCTGGTGGTCGTCGACGAGCACCACCCGGATCGGGCCGGGGGGCCGGTCGGGGCCACGGTCGGGGGGCGGGCCGGGGTCGGCGTCGGGGGGCGGGCCGGGGTCGGCGAGAGTGTCGTTCTCCAAGGGCTGGATGGTATCCGGGCGAGCTACTCTCGGGTGTGGTCATCGACCTGGCGGAGGGGGTGGCACCACTCCTGCGGGTGCTCGGAGAGTCGGCCCTCACCGTGGAGCTGACCATCGATTTCGAGTTCGACGCCCGTAAGTCGGCGGTGGCGTTCCCGGGCGCATCCGATCCCAGCCTCGGATTCCAGCTGGTCCGCGTCGACGGTCTCGACGTGTGGTGGCGTCAGCGCCTCGTCGGCGCGGCCCGGGAGCCGGCGGTCACCACCCGGGTCCGTCCCCGCCGGCTCCGGGTGGCCACCGTGGGACGGGCGCTGTCGGCCACCGCCGAGTACGCCTGAAACTGCCGGTCTCGCGTTAGTCAAACCCACCGCGCAGGTCGGTTTCGCTAACGCGAGACGGGGGTGCGGAATCGTTCGGGCTCGTGGCTCAAGCTGGCGGGCCCTGCTGTCGATGAGCGGAACGATGTCGCGAACGCTCGATTCCGTGGTGGGGAGTGCACCGTGGAGGTGATCGAAGAGGCGGATGACGGGCCGGTCGAATTCCGGTCCCGCACCGAGCCCCTCGGCTTCACCGTCTGGGCGGGCGAGGTACAGGTCGCCGCCGTGTCAGCGCGGGCCGATAGCCGGGCCTTCGCGGTCAACGTCTACGCCGGCGGCCGTTGCGGGCGGGCGGTCGCCGAGCGGATTCTGACCGAGCTGGAAACGATGGCTGCTGGCCCGGGCGCGCTCATAGACAGCCAGAGCCCCGTGGTCCGGGACCAGGCCCGCCGCCGGGGCTACACCGGGCCGTTGCGGGGTCCGCTGACCATGGGCCACCGGCCAGAAGAAGCCGTTCCCGGGGCTCCGGTCGATCGGACCGCGACGGCAGCGGCGGTCAGCGCCCTCACCGGCCGGTCCGTCTCGGAAGATCCTGCCTCCCGGCGCGGTGGATTTCTCCGCGCCGCCCGCTCCGGTTACGGCCGCGCCGTGTGCCTCAGCGTGGCTGAACCCCGCCTGGTGGTGACGATCCCCGACAGCCCCGACCTGATGATCGAGGGCGTCGCCGGCGCCATCGACACCGTCCTCGCCGTCCGCGACCGCTTCGGGCCCCACGCCGCCCACCTCGAGGTCATCTCCTTCGACCGGCCGTCTCAGCCTTCCGGCAAGCCGAGGTGGGCCGGGCAGGCTGACCACACGGTGTTCTCGATCCACCTGAACGACAACCTGGTCCTGGCCGACGGGTGGGTCCGTCTCGGCCGGGAAGGGGAGAGGAAGCGCGGTCGTCCCATGTCGGCGACCGTGCCCCATCCCTTCACCCGGGTGGACGGCGTCAGTGCCCACGAGGCCTGGCACCAGATCGAGTTCAAGTTCCAAGCCCGGCGCGCCGACCACGGGGCCTTCCGGCGCGAACTCGGTGCCGTCCTCGGCGTCGAGACTCTCGAGCAGGCAATCCAGGGCCGGCTTCCGAACGCGCCCGAGGAACAGCTGCTCGCCTGCAAACGGCTGATCGAAACGGTTTCGCCCTACGCCGCCAAGAACCCGCTGGAGGCCACCGCCGAGATGTTCAAGCTCTGGTGGTGTGGCGTTTCGAACCCGACGATCGACTGTTTCGGCCGGCTGCTCGAGCGGTTCTTCGCCGTCGTGCGCCGCTGAGACACGGGGGCTGCCCGCTCCCCCACCAACTGTCTGCTGACAGGTTCAGTCGAACCCTGCTCCTCCTTCGCCGCGTCTCAGGTCGCGTCGGGCGGTAGAACCCGTTCCACAAACCAGACGATGTCGCCCAGACCGGGGAGGGAGGCGGGGTTGTTGTAGCGAAATTTGAAGCCGGCGTACATGATCCGCCCGGCGGGGTCGACCGCCACCGCGATGGGGCTGTGGCTGCCATCGCCCAACGGGCTGTGGTACAAGCGGCCCTCGAGGGACGGGTCGAGTTGGCCGTCGGCGCCATAGCGGGAGATCCGGGCCAAGGAGCCGGCCATCCCGACCACGATGCGCCCGTCCGGGGCCCGGCCGATGGCGGTGAGAGTCGCCTCGACGTGGATGAGCCCACCCTCACCGAAGCTCGCGTCGAGCTCGCCGGTGGGAAGGACGCGGGCGATCACCTGGGGCGCGCCGCCACCGACCCCGACGCCGATCACCGCCCGTCCCCCAGTGTCGGAGAGGACGCCCATGCCCGACTCGAACCCTCCGAAATCGAAGACTTTGATCCCGGCCGCGCCGTACTGCGTGTCGAGCCGGCCATCGGGAAGGACGCGGATGGTGAGGGTGTCCTTGGAGGATGCACCCACCGTCCACCGGAGCCCGACGACCATGAAGCTGCCGTCATCGAGCCGGGCGAGGGCCTTGGGTGTGTCCGAATGTTGCTGGCCCGCAAGGCCGGGGACCCGGGTACGGCCGTCGGTGCCAAAGGTTCGGTCGAGCTCTCCGGCGGTACTGAAGCGGGCCAGCGACACGCCGAGTTCGGGCTTCGGGTCCCACCCCGCGACCACGATCTTGCCGTCCGGTTCGAGCGCCAGGCCCTTACCGTCGTGGATGCCCGTGGTGACCAGACCGCCGTTCCCGAACAAGGGGTCGGGGCGGCCGTCGGGCAGGAGCCGCCGCAGGCCGCCGGCGTAGATGCCGTCGGCGGAGAGGGTTCCGGAGACGAGGATCTTGCCGTCGGGCTGGAGAGCCATGGCGTCGACGCGGGTATTCCTCCCCATATCCCATGTGACCAGGCCGTCGTCGCCGAAGGTGGCGTCGCGCGTGCCGTCCGAGTTCAAACGCAGCACGACGGCGTGAATCTGGACACCGCCCATCGGATCGATGGAGAGCGAGCCGGCGACGACGATCTTGCCGTCCGGCTGGAGGACCATGGCGTAGGGCAGATCCCCATGCGGACCGAACGGCTCAATCAAGGTGCCGGCGGCGGCGAAGGTCGTGTCCACCATCCACGTCGGGTGGAGCGGATTGGGGTCGTAAGGGCGGAACGGGGGCTGGGTGGTCGGCGGTGCCGTGACCGATGTCGGCGGGGCAACCGGGCTCGAGGTGGGAGTTGTCCGTCTGGAGGTGGTGACCGGAGCCGGCGAGGTGGTAGGAGCGTGGGCGGTCGTCGGGGTGGATGACGTGGTTGACTCCTCCGCATTCACCGCCTCTGGGGGAACCGTCGCCTGGTCAGGGAGCGGTTCCGACGCGGTGTCCGTTCTGGTGCGGACATCGACGCCGCTCGGGTCACTGGCCGCGGTCTGGTAGGCCAAGGCCAAAACACAGGCAAGAGCGGCGAATGCCGCGCCGCCCAGGCGGCGGACGGTCGGGCGCGCGGACCTACGCCGTCGGGAGGAGTCCATGACGGCGTACTTCGACACCCAGCCCAGGTTCCCTGTGAGGTTCCTCCACCCGGTGCCTACAAGAGTCCACACCCCCGGGTCCCCCCGGGACCGCGGAGCCTCACTCCACCGGGAGGTAGACCTTCCCGCCGGCGTCGGCGAACTCGGCGGCCTTCTCCTTCATGCCCAGCTCGATGGCCTGCTCGTCCCCCACACCGTGCTCGGCGGCGTAGGCCCGCACGTCAGCGCTGATGCGCATGGAGCAGAACTTGGGGCCGCACATGGAGCAGAAGTGGGCCGTCTTGGCTCCGTCGGCCGGGAGGGTCTCGTCGTGGTACTCCCGGGCCCGGTCGGGGTCGAGGGCCAGCTCGAACTGGTCGGCCCAGCGGAACTCGAAGCGGGCCTTGGACAGGGCGTCGTCCCAGGCCTGGGCCCCGGGATGGCCCTTGGCCAGGTCGGCGGCGTGGGCCGCGATCTTGTAGGCGATGACCCCCTCCTTGACGTCGTCCCGGTCGGGCAGGCCCAGGTGCTCCTTCGGAGTGACGTAACAGAGCATGGCCGTGCCGTGCATGCCGATCACCGCCGCGCCGATGGCCGAGGTGATGTGGTCGTAGGCCGGGGCGATGTCGGTGGTGAGGGGGCCCAGTGTGTAGAAGGGCGCCTCGTGGCACCACTCCATCTGCAGGTCCACGTTCTCCTTGATCTTGTGCAGGGGCACGTGCCCGGGGCCCTCGATCATGACCTGGACGTCGAAGTCCCAGGCCACCTTGGTCAGCTCGCCGAGGGTGCGCAGCTCGCCCAGCTGGGCTTCGTCGTTGGCGTCGGCTACGGAACCGGGGCGCAGCCCGTCGCCCAGCGAGAAGGCCACGTCGTAGGCGGCGAAGATCTCGCACAGCTCAGCGAAGTGGGTGTAGAGGAAGTTCTCCTCGTGGTGGGCCAGGCACCAGGCGGCCAGGATCGACCCGCCTCTCGAGACGATGCCGGTCAATCGCGTGGCGGTGAGGGGGACGAAGCGCAGCAGCACGCCGGCGTGGACGGTCATGTAGTCGACACCCTGTTCGGCCTGCTCGATGACCGTGTCCCGGTACATCTCCCAGGTCAGCTCCTCGGGCTTTCCGTCGACCTTCTCCAGGGCCTGGTAGATGGGGACGGTCCCGATAGGGACGGGGCTGTTGCGGATGATCCACTCCCGGGTGGTGTGGATGTCGGAGCCGGTGGAGAGATCCATCACGGTGTCCGCTCCCCAGCGGGTGGCCCAGGTGAGCTTCTCCACCTCGTCGGCCACCGACGAGGTCACGGCCGAATTGCCGATGTTGGCGTTGACCTTGACCAGGAAGTGGCGGCCGATGGTCATCGGCTCGGACTCGGGATGGTTGATGTTGGCCGGGATGATGGCCCGGCCCCGGGCCACCTCGTCGCGCACGAAGGCCGGGTCGAGGCCTTCCCGGAGGGCGACGAATTCCATCTCGGGTGTGATCTCGCCCCGGCGGGCGTAGTGGAGCTGGGTGACCCGGCGCCCCGGGAGGGCCCGGCGGGGAGGCCGGCCGCCGGTGAAGGGCTCGGCTCCGGCGGCCCCACGCCGGGCCGCAGCCCGGCCGTCGTCGCGCAGGGCGGCCACCCGGCCGGCATAGGACTCGGTATCGCCCCGCGCCTCGACCCATCCGGCCCGCAGCGGGGGGAGGCCGGCGGTGGGCTCGCTGCCCGGCCCGCTGGTGTCGTAGAGCCGCACGGGCGGATCGTCGTTGGACAGGGCCACTTCGGTGAAGGGCACCCGGATGGTCGGCTCGGGCCCGTCCACGTAGACCTTCGTACGGCTGGGGGTCATGGCGTCTCCTTACGGCTGTTCCATCCGAGATGATCGATCGGTCCGTGGCCGGCGCCGAGGCGCCAGCCGGCACCGCCGGCGAGGGCGGTGGTGACGAAGTCCTTGGCGTCGGCCAGAGCCTCGGAAACGGGGCGTCTCCGGGCCAGACCGGCGGCGATGGCGGAGGCGAAGCTGCAGCCGGTGCCGTGGTTGTTGGTGGTGGCCACCCAGGGCCGGCGCAGCTCGGTGACGGCGCCGGCGTGCCACACGACGTCGACGGCCTCGTCCCCTGGCCTTCCTGGGACACCCCGGACCCCGGGCCGGTGGCCACCCTTGACCACCACCGTGGCGGCTCCCGTCTTGGCCAGCTCGGTGGCCGCTTCGGCCATGTCGTCGAGGCTGCTGAGCTGGCGGCCGAGGAGCACCTCGGCCTCGGCCACGTTCGGGGTGACCACCTCGGCCACCGGGAAGAGCAGGTCGAGGTAGGCCGACTCGAAGGACGCGTCGAACAGGCGCCCGCCGCTGGAAGCCACCAGCACCGGGTCCACGACCAGGTGGGGGAGTTCCCCGGCCCGGGCCCGGGCGGCGACCACCTCGGCGATGGCCGTGGTGGCGAGCATGCCGGTCTTGACCGCGGCGACGTCGAGGTCGGCCAGCACGGCGCCGATCTGGGCCTCAACCATGTCGGGGGGGAGGGCGTGGACGGCTCGCACCTCGGCCGTGTTCTGCGCGGTGACCGCGGTGATGGCGGTGGCGCCGTGGACCCCGAAGGCGGCGAAGGTCCGCAGGTCGGCCTGGATGCCGGCCCCGCCGCCGGAGTCCGAGCCCGCGATCGTCAACACCACCGCCGGCGTGCTCATGAGAGGTCCGGGAGGCCGTCGGTCGGAGTGGAGGGCGTGGCGTAGAGGCGGCGGGGGATGCGGCCGGCCAGGTGGGCCAGGCGGCCGGCCTCCACCGCCTTGCGCAGCGCTTCGGCCATGCGCTCGGGCTCCCGGGCCCGGGTGACGGCGGAGGCGGCCAGGACGGCGTCGCAGCCCAGTTCCATGCCCAGGGCGGCGTCCGAGGCGGTGCCGACTCCGGCGTCGAGGATGACGGGGATGTCCACCTGGTCGCGGATGATGGCCAGGTTGTAGGGGTTGCGGATCCCCATGCCGGAGCCGATGGGGGAGCCGGCGGGCATGACCGCGGCGCAGCCGGCGGCGGCCAGCCGGCAGGCGGTGACCGGGTCGTCGTTGGTATAGGGCAGGACGGTGAAGCCTTCGTCCACCAGGGTCTCGGCCGCCTCGAGCAACTCGGTCACGTCGGGCAGCAGGGTGCGCTCGTCGCCGATGACCTCGAGCTTGACCCAGTCCGTCTCGAAGGCGTCGCGGGCCAGGCGGGCGGTGAGCACCGCCTCCTTGGCCGTGAAGCACCCGGCCGTGTTGGGCAGCAGCCGCACCCCGCAGCGCTCGATCACGTCGAGCAAGGTGTTCTGGGGGACACCCCCCAACCCCCGGGCTTTGGCCGCCGGGTCGATGCGGCGCAGGGCCACCGTCACCACCTCGGCGCCGGACGTGCGGATGGCCCGCTCCAGCACCGAGAGGCTGGGCGCCCCGCCCGTGCCCAGCAGCAGGCGGGAGGTGAACGTCTCGCCACCGAGGAGGAAGGGATCGTCCATCTCAGCCTCCCTGGGCGGCGCCGAGCACCTCGACCCGGTCGCCGGGAGACAGGGGAGTGCCCTCCCATCGGCTGCGGCTCACGATTTCCTGGTTGACGGCCACGGCCACGCCCCGGCCGCCGGTGGTCAAACCGGCCACCAGGGCGGCCACGGTGGTGCCCTCGTCCAGTTCCCGCCGCTCGCCGTTGACGGTGACGGTCATGCCGGCACCTCCTGATAGGTGGGGACACCTCCGGTCGCCGGATGTCCGGACACGAATCGCAGCGGGGAGAAGGGGGCCGCGACCTCGGGGAGCACGCCGGTGGTCAGCAGCTCGGCCACGGCCCCGGCGGTGACGGGGGCCAGGAGGATGCCGTTGCGGTAGTGCCCGGTGGCCACCACCAGGCCGGGGAACGCGCCGGGGCCGATCAGAGGGGCGTTGTCGGGCGTCCCCGGCCGCAGCCGGGCGATGGCCTCCACCAGTTCCAGCTCGGCCACGGCGGGCACCAGCTCGGCGGCGTCCTCCAGCAGCTCCCGGACCGCTCCCGCCGTGACCGTGGTGTCGAAGCCCTTCTCCTCCATCGACGCTCCCACCACGATGCGCCCGTCGGCACGGGGCACGAGGTAGACGGATCGGCCCTGACGCAGACCCCGCAGGTTGTGGGTCAGCACGGGCGGATCGACGGGCCCCCGCAGGCGCAGGATCTGGCCCTTCACCGGGCGCACGGGAGGAGCGGCCGCAGCCGGCAGGCCGGGTACCCCGCCCGACCAGCATCCGGCGGCGAGCACGGTGGTGCCTGCGGCCACGACGTCTCCGCCGGCCAGGCGCACGCCGGTCACCCGGCCGCCGTCCACGCGCAGCTCCGCTACCCGCTCCCGGCGGAGGATCACCCCGGCCTTCCCGGCGGCGGTGAGGAGGGCGGCGGTGACGGCCCGGGTGTCGACCTGATGGTCGGCCGCCACCAGAATCCCGCCCCGCAACCGGGGGCTGAGCAGCGGTTCCAGCGACCGGCACTCCCGGGCCCGGAGCCGCTCGCCCCCCAGCCCCAGCTCGACGTGGTAGCGGTGCAGCTCGCCCAGGGCCCGGAGATCGTCGTCGTCGAAGGCCACCGCCAGGGTGCCCTCGGTGCGGTAGCCGACACCCGATCCCGAGGCATCCTCCAGCTCGGCGGCGAACGAGGGCCAGGCCCGGGCCGACGCCAGGTTGAGGGCGAGCAGGGACTCCTCGCCGTAGTGGGCCTCGGTGACGGGGCAGAGCATCCCGGCGGCGGCATGGGAGGCGCCGCCGGCCGGATCGTCGTCGGCCACCGTCACCGTCAGGCCGGCGTGCGCGGCACGCCAGGCGATCGACAAGCCGATGACACCGCCGCCGATGATGACGACATCGGAACTGCGGCTCGAGGCGGACACGTCCACTTCTCCTCCCTGCGCCGGCATTACCCGGATCAGGTTCCGACGGTCGGGGGTTTCCACCCCCCTCTCAGCCCGGTTGCACGGGCTCCCGTGGTCCGAGATCACGCTAGCACCGCCCGGCGCCGGGTGATCACGGGCGCCTCCGGTGCCTTCCGGGCCCCTGCCGGATTTGTCCCTTTTGTGAGATTTCGCCTAGTTTTGACCACGAAACGTGGGCCGGCTGGGGGGCTGGGGTGGCAGCAGGACATCGAGAGCGTCGCGGCGCCGTGCACGCGGTCATCGCCCTGGTGGTGGCGCAGCTGGCGTTCATCCCGCCCGTGGTGTCGCCGGCGTTGGGTGGCCCGATCCTGGTCGGGGCGGGCGACATCGCCCGTTGCAGCTCCGGCGGCGACGAGGCCACGGCCAACCTCATCGATCAGGTGGTCGCGGCTGGGGGCGACGTCACCGTCTTCACCGTGGGCGACAACGTGTACAACTCGGGCACGGCCGACGAGTACGCCCGGTGCTACGAGCCCAGCTGGGGTCGCCACAAGGCGCGCACCCGGCCGGCGCCCGGCAACCACGACTACCGAACTCCTGGGGCGGAGGCGTACTACGGGTACTTCGGAGCGGCGGCGGGCGACCCGGCCAAGGGCTACTACGACTACGCCAGGGGCGCTTGGCACGTGGTCGTGCTCAACAGTTCGTGCGCCGCCGTGGGCGGTTGCGGGCCCGGGTCCCCCCAGGACCAGTGGCTACGGGCGGTCCTGTCCGCCTCCACCTCCCGCTGCACGCTGGCTATCTGGCACCACCCCCGGTTCAGCTCTTCCTCCCAGCACGGCTCGAGTCGCGGCCTCGAGCCTTTCTGGGAGACCCTCTACGACTTCGGCGCCGATGTGGTGTTGGGCGGTCATGACCATGTCTACGAGCGCTTCTCCCCCCAGACGGCGGCCGGGGTGGCCGACAGCGACTTCGGGATCCGCCAGTTCACGGTAGGTACCGGTGGGGCGAGTCACTACGGCTTCGGAACGTCGTTGCCCAACAGCGAGGTGCGGAACAACGACACCGCCGGCGTCCTCAAGCTCACGCTGCAGTCCCTCGGCTACGAGTGGGAGTTTCTGCCCGAAGCGGGCCGGTCGTTCACCGACGCCGGGACCGGCACCTGTCACGGGTTGCCCTCCGCCCCTGGCTAACGTCGCCCGCGTGGGCGAGCGGCACAAGGTGGTGATCGTGGGAGGGGGCTTCGGCGGTCTGGCCTGTGCCCGGGCCCTGGACGGGAAGCCCGTCGACGTGGTCCTTCTCGACCGGCGCAACTACCACCTGTTCACGCCCCTCCTGTACCAGGTGGCCACCGCCCTGCTGAACCCGTCGGACGTGGCCTACCCGCTGCGCAGCGTCTTCCGCCGCTCGCACAACGTCCGCTTCCGCCTGGCCGCCGTCACCGGGGTCGACCTGGATGCCCGGGTGGTGCGGACCCATGACGGTGGCGAGATCCCCTACGACAGCCTTGTCCTGGCCACCGGCAGTACCAACGCCTACTTCGGCAATCCCGACCTGGCCCGCTCCACCATCGGCATGAAAACCCTCGACGAGGCGCTCCGGCTGCGCAACCACGTGCTGTCGTGCTTGGAGAAGGCGGCCCAGGCGAACCCGGTGGAGCGCGGCCCCTGGCTCACCTTCGTGATCGTGGGCGGTGGGCCCACCGGGGTGGAGTATGCCGGCGCCCTGGGCGAGCTCCTCGGCCGGGTGCTGGGGCGCGACTATCCGGAGCTCGAGCCGGCGTCAGGCCGCATCGTCGTGGTGGAGGGCGCCGAGCATCTCCTGCCCGTCTTCGACGCCCGGCTCGGGGGCTACGCCGAGCGGGTCCTGACCCGCCGGGGGGTTCAGGTGCGTACCGCCACTCTGGTCAAGGCGGCGACCGACGAGCAGGTCGTGCTCTCGGACGGGGAGACGGTCGCCACCCGGACCGTGGTCTGGTCGGCCGGGGTGCAACCGGACGATCCGCTCGCCGACGAAGCACCGCCCCGCAGCCGGTCGCGACGGCTGCAGGCCGATGCGCGCCTGCGCCTCGGCGGGCGCGACGAGGTCCTGGTGCTCGGTGACGCGGCGTCGGTACCCGACCATGAGACCGAGCTGCCCATGCTGGCGCCGCCGGCCATGCAGGAGGGTCGCCACGCCGCCCGGGCCGTCCTGGTCCGGGCCGGGGTCGACGGAGCCACCGACCCCGGAGCGTTCCGTTACAAGGACAAGGGCATCATGGCGACCATCGGCCGCAACGCCGCCGTAGTCCAGCTCGGCCGTCTCCGGATCACCGGCTTCGCCGGCTGGGTGACCTGGCTGGTCGTGCACCTGTGGTACCTCATCGGCTTCCGCAACCGGGCCGTGGTGCTCGCCTCGTGGGCCTGGGACTACCTGCGGCGCGACCGCCCCATCCGGCTCATCGTCCGCAGTGAGGACGACCCGGTGGCCTCCGAGCTCCACCGGCCCCGCGGGGACCCGGCTTAGGCGATGGGCTACCTGCGCTACTTGGTGAAGCCGATGTCCTCGTAGATGGCGGAGGCGAAGCCGAAGGCGCCGAAGTTGGCCAGGTTCTTCTTGGCCGCCACGATCTCGGGCCGCTGGTAGAGGGTGAGGGAGTGGACCTCGTCCCAGATCATCTTGTCGATGCGGTTGCCGAGCTTGGCCGCCTCCTCGGTGTCGAAGATGCGGGTGGCCTCGTCGAAGAGGGCGTCGAGCTCGGGGGAGCCGACCCGGGCGTAGTTCTGCTGGATGGCCAGCTCGCCCTTGGGCACCGGCTTGGGCTTGGCATAGATCGACTTGGACGAGCTGATGGGGAAGACCGTCCCGATCCAGGAGAACACGGTGAACTCGAAGTTGCCGGTGTTGATGTACTTCTCGAAGAAGTCGTCCAGGGGCACCGTCTCGATGGCCACGTCGGCCCCGATGGGCTTGAGCATGCCCCGGATCAGCTCCGACTCCTGGGCCGAGGTGGCGACGTTGGACGGGATCACGAACCGGATGCGCAGCGGCTTGCCGTCCTTCATGCGGATGCCGCCGGTGGCCTTCTTCCAGCCCGCCTCCTCGAGGAGCTTCTTGGCCGCCTCCGGATCGGCCTTCTCCAGGTCCCCGGCGTTGGACTGGTAGCCCTTCTGGTTGGTCATGAAGATGTGGTTGTTCAGCGGCTTGGACTCGAAGCCGAGCGGCGTGAGCATGGCCTTGCCGATCGTCTCCCGGTTGATGCCCAGGGCCAGCGCCTTGCGGACCTTGACGTCCTTGAGGACTTCGGCTGTACCGTTGATGGTGACGTGGCGGAAGTTGGGCCCCGCCGCCTTGCGGAGGTCGATGCCGGCCGTCTGCTCCGCCTGGCGCAGCTTGTTCACGTCGGGACCCGACGTCGATGAAGTCGATCTCGCCGTTGGCCAGGGCGCCGATCTGGGCGTCGGGGTCGATGACCCGGAAGATGATCTTGTCCAGCTTGGCCGGACGCCCCCACCACTTCTCGTTGCGCACCAGGGTGATGGTCTGGGCCGTCTTGTCGATGCCCTCGACCTTGAAGGGGCCGGCGGTGACGAGGAACTTCTCCTTCCAACCCTCGTTGAACACGTCGGGGTCGCTGTTGGTGGACGCCGGGTAGAGGGGGTTGAACTCACCCCGCCAGTCGGCGTAGGGCTCCTTGAAGGTGACGATGACCTCGAGGTCGTCCTTGCCCCGGACGACGCTCTCGATCTTGTCGTAGCCCTGGGTGGAGGCGACCTTGAAGGCCTCGTTGGTGCCGTTGAGGGCCTTCCACTGGGCCTCGAAGTCCTTCCAGGTGATGGGGGTGCCGTCGTCCCACTTGGCCTTGGGGTTGATCTGGTAGGTGACGACCTGCTTGGGGCTCTCGGCCGTGAGCTCCGCCTTCGTGACGAACTCCTCGTCGAGGTGGGGCTGCGCCTTGGCGTCGTACTCGAAGGTGCCGGGCATGAGGGCGCCGATGACGTCGGCGTTGTCGGCCAGCGTCCCGTCGAGATTGTGGTAGTTGAAGTTGGGCGGGAAGTCGGCCAGGGCCCAGGTCAGCGTCCCCCCGGCGGCGAGATCCTGCACGTCGACGGCGTTGATGTTGTTCTCGCTGGCCGAGTCGCCCCCGCCCGAGGTGTCCGTGGTGGCGTCATCGCCGTCGTCGTCACCGCCACCGCCACAGGCCCCTGCGACCAGACTGAAGGCGAGCAGTAGGCCGAGCATCCGTCGGGTCCGGCTTCACATTTGCCTCCTGGGGGTGCCGACTCTGCGTGGTGGTTCGACCACGAGATTGTAGGCGGATCGGGGCGCCGGCAAACGTCAGAAGACAGGACGGGCCTCGGCGTAGTGGCAGGCAGCGGCGTGGTCACCGCCCTGGGGGTAGGGGTCGGGCTCGACGTCGATGCACCGCTGGCGGCGTTCCTCGTCGAGGCCGGCGAACATCGGGCAGCGGGTCCGGAACCGGCATCCCGACGGCGGGTCGGCGGGCTGGGCAGGTCGCCCTCCAGGATGATGCGGCGCCGGGCCCGCTCCGCGGCCGGGTCGGGGATGGGCACGGCCGACAGCAGCGCCTGGGTGTAGGGGTGGGACGGGCTGTCGAAGACCGCCCGGGTGGTGCCGATCTCGACGATCCGGCCCAGGTACATGACCGCCACCCGGTCGGCGATGTGGCGCACCACGGACAGGTCGTGGGCCACGAACAGGTAGGCCAGGCGAGAGCCGCTCCTTCAGCTCCTCGAGCAGGTTGATGACGCCGGCCCGGATGGACACGTCGAGGGCGGAGACCGGCTCGTCGAGCACCACCACCTTGGGCTCGAGGGCCAGGGCCCGGGCGATGCCGATCCGCTGGCGCTGGCCGCCGGAGAACTCGTTGGGGTAGCGGCTGGCGTGGTCGGGCGCCAGGCCCACCAGCTGCGAGCAGCTCCCGCACCCGGGCGCTGCCGCTGCGCCGGGGCGACGCCGTAGGTGCGCAGAGCCTCGGCCAGGATGTCGCCCACCGGCATGCGGGGATCGAGGGAGGCCATGGGGTCCTGGAACACGACCGACAGATCGCGGCGGATCTGGCGCCGGCGCCGCCCGTCGAGGGCACCCGTCGTCCTGACCGAGGACCACCACCCGCCCGCCCATGGGCCGGGCCAGGTTGAGGATCTCGTTGATGGTGGTGGTCTTGCCGCAGCCGGACTCGCCCACCAGGCCGAGCGTCTCGCCCTCGCGGATGTCGAAGCTGACCCCGTCCACGGCGTGGATCTGGCCCACCACCCGCCGGAAGATGGCTCCCTTGGTCAGGGGGTAGCGGCGGATCAGGCCCTCCACCGCCACCAGGGTCTGGCGCTGCTCCCGGGGGAGGCGCTCGACGGGCGCCGGCCCGGCCAGGGGGGCGGGGAAGATGTCGGTGGAGGTCAGCTGGCGGGATTCGATCTCGCCCTGGCGGTGGCAGGCGGCGGCGTGCCCGGGTCCGTGGCCGGGAGCCAGGATCGGCTGGAGGTCGGGTTCGAGCTCGTCGCACATGGCCACCCGCATGGGGCAGCGGGGGGCGAAGGGGCATCCCGGGGGGAGGTCCACCAGCGACGGCGGGTTGCCCTCCACGGGGGTGAGGGGCTGCCGCTCGGCGACGTCGAGGCGGGGCAGCGAGCCGAGCAGGCCGAGCGTGTAGGGCATCCGGGGCCGGGAGAAGAGGTCGTCGACCCGGCCGGTCTCCACCGGTCGCCCGGCGTACATGACCATGACCCGATCGGCGAGGCCGGCGATCACGCCCAGGTCGTGGGTGATCATCACGATGGCCGCCCCGGTGGCCTCCTGGGCCGTCTTCAGCACCTCGAGGACCTGGGCCTGGATGGTGACGTCGAGGGCGGTGGTGGGCTCGTCGGCGATGATCACGTCGGGATCGTTGGCGATGGCCATGGCGATCATCACCCGCTGGCGCATCCCGCCGGAGAACTCGTGCGGGTAGGACCGGGCCCGTTTCGGACGCCCGGGGGATCCCGACCAGGTCGAGCAGTTCCACCGCCCGTTTCGTGGCCTGGTCGCGGCTCACGTCCTGGTGGATCCGCACCGCCTCGGCGATCTGCTGGCCCACGCTGTAGACGGGGGTGAGGGCGGAGAGCGGGTCCTGGAACACCATGGAGATGCCCTGGCCCCGGATGCCGGTCAGTTCGTCGTCGGGCAGGCCGAGCAGCTCCCGGTCCCGGAAGCGCACCGACCCGGTGACCTCGGCCCGGCCGGGAAGCAGGCCCATGACGGCCAGGGCGGAGACCGACTTGCCCGATCCGGATTCGCCGACGATGCCGAGCACCTCGCCCGGCGCCACCGAGTAGGTCAGCCCCCGGACCGCTTGCACCGTCCCTGACTCCGAGGGGAAGGAGACGTGGAGGTCGGTGACGGAGAGGACGTCGCCGGTGGCGTGCCCGCCCCGCGATCCGCCCGGGAGCGTGGTGGTCACCGGGCCTTGGCGCTCTCGCTGTAGGGGTCGAAGGCGTCGCGCAGGCCGTCGCCCACCACGCTCACGGCGAGGACGGTGAGGATGAGCAGCCCGCCGGAGAAGAGGAACAGCCACGGGTAGGTGAAGGCGGACGGTCCCCCGGCGGCGATGAGTGTTCCGAGGGAGACGTCGGGGGGCTGGATCCCGAAGCCGAAGTAGGACAGCCCGGATTCGGCCAGGATGGCGCCCCCCACCGTGATGGTGGCGTCGATGATGAGGAACGACGACATGTTGGGCAGGAGATGGCGGAAGATGATGACCCGGGACGGCACGCCCATGTAGCGCGCCGCGGTGACGAACTCCCGCTCCCGAAGCGACAGCGTCAGCCCCCGCACGATCCGGGCGGTGATCATCCACGAGAACCCGGCCAGGAGGACCACGAAGAACACCCAGCTGCTGTTCTTGAAGGTGGGGGAGAGGATGGCGATGATCAGGAAGGCGGGGAGCACCAGGAGCAGGTCGACCACCCACATCAGGATCCGCTCGACCCAGCCCCCGAAGTAACCGGCGCAGGCGCCCACCACCGCCGCCGTGCCGGTGGACAGGAAGGCGGTGAGCAGCCCGATGAAGAGCGACTTCTGCAGCCCCCGCATGGTCCGCTCGAAGACGTCCTGGCCGATCTGGGTGGTGCCGAACCAGTGCGTTCCCGACGGGGGCTGGAGGAAGGCGTTGTAGTCCTGGCTGGAGTAGTCCCACTTGGACAGGTAGGGACCCACGAAGGCGATGACGAACAGCCCGGCGATGACACCCAGGGCGGCCATGGAGATCTTGCGGCGCCGGAAGCGGCGCAGGACGAGCTTGCCCCGGGACAGGCCCGCTTCCGATTCCTCGACCGGGCCGGCCTGACCCGAGGCCGCCGCCCCGGCGGGGATGGTGTGGTCGTCCGGGGCGACCAGGCCGGGATCCGTGGGCAATGTCATTCGGGGGACACCCGCAACCCCGCTCCTTGGGGGACACCCCCTGCCCCGGGGGTCACCTGATCCGGACCCGGGGATCGAGGGCGGCGTAGGCCACGTCGGCCAGGAGGCCGGCCAGCAGGATGAGGAACCCGGCGAAGACGGTCACCGCCGCCACCACGTTGACGTCGTTCTTGTTGATGGAGTCGACCACCCATTCACCCATCCCGTGCCAGCCGAAGATCTTCTCGGTGAAGGTGGCGCCCGTGAGGAGCAGCCCGAAGGAGTAGGCGAAGAAGGTGGTCATGGGGATCACGGCGGTGCGCAGCGCGTGCTTCACCAGGGCCTGGCGTTTGCCCAGGCCCTTGGCCCGGGCGGTGCGCAGGAAGTCGCTGCCCAGCACGTCGAGCATCGAGTTGCGCTGGTACCGCGAGTAGAAGGCCGCCGAGCCCAGGGTGATGGACAGGGTGGGAAGGATGAGGTGCTTGAACCGGTCGACCAGGTGAACCCACCACCCGCCGTCCAGGGACGGGTTGAACTCGCCGACGTAGTAGAGGACAGGGGTGTCGAAATGCTGGTTGAGGTTCACGGCGCCGTACTTCAGGAGCACGGCCAGGAGGAACACCGGAGTGGCCAGGATCAGGAACGAGGTGGCGGTGGTGACGTGGTCGAAGGCGTTGTACTGCCTGACGGCGCCGCCCACCCCGATGGCCACCCCGACGAGCGCCCCCAGGATGGAGCCGATGAGCAGCAGGCGCAGGCTCACCCCCATGCGCCGGCGCATCTGCTCGTTGACCGACCCCCCGTCGATGGTCTTGCCGAAGTCGCCCTTCACGGCCCCGCTCACCCACTTGGTGAAGCGTTCCACCACCGGCGTCTTGTCGTTCAGGTTCAGGTCGTCGAGGGTCCGGTCGACGGATGCCTCCGGCGGAGGCGGGTTGCGGTTCTCGTACTGCTGGCGGGGATTGAGGGTGGATGCAGCCAGGAAGTAACCGAGGCAGGTGGCCAGGCTGACCAGCACCAGATAGTTGAGCAGACGCCGGAGGAGGAATTTCCCCATTGCTATTTAAGGTACCGAAGCGGCGGGGAAAATTCCCGGCACTTTCCTCGCGCGCCCTCTAGATCCCGGCGGCGGAGAGGGTGTCGATGGCCCGGCGGATGGCGCTACCGAGGACGGGGTGGTCGGCCTCGAAACGGACCTCGGCCTGGTGCAGGGCGTCGACCAGGTGGCCATGGCGCTCGGCGTCCTCGTCGTCGCGAAGGCGGCGTTCCACGGCGTCGACCAGGCGGGTGAGTTCCGCCCGGTCCGCGTCGTCGTCCCCGGTCCGCTCGATGGCGGAATGCAACTCGTCGAGCAGCCGGCGCAGATCAGGTTCCATCCGAGACACCGTACCGGGTGACGCCGAATCTCCGCCTCACTTCCGGGTCACCGGCTTGTAGTGGATGCGGTGGGGCTGGTCGGCCTCGACGCCGAGGCGCCGGCGCCGGTCGGCTTCGTAGTCGGAGAAGTTGCCTTCGAACCAGCGCACCTCCGACTCCCCTTCGAAGGCCAGCACGTGCGTGGCGATGCGGTCGAGGAACCAGCGGTCGTGGGAGATGACCACGGCGCAGCCGGCGAAGGCCAGCAGCGCCTCCTCCAGGGCCCGCAGCGTGTCGACGTCGAGGTCGTTGGTGGGCTCGTCGAGGAGCAGGACGTTGCCGCCGGAGCGGAGAACCTTGGCCAGTTGCAACCGGTTGCGCTCGCCGCCCGAGAGGTTCCCGACGTTCTTCTGCTGGTCGGATCCCTTGAAGCCGAAGGAGGCCACGTAGGCCCGGCCATGGACCTCGCGGCCCCCGATGACCAGCTGGTCGACGCCGCCGGTGATCTCCTCGTAGACCGTCTTCGTCGGGTCGAGGTGCTCGCGGCTCTGGTCCCCGTAGGCCAGCGAGACGGTTGTCCCCACCCGGAGGGCGCCCCCGTCGGGTTCTTCCAGCCCGGTGATCATGCGGAACAGGGTCGTCTTGCCCGCTCCGTTGGGGCCGATGACCCCGACGATGCCACCGGGCGGCAGCGAGAAGGACAGGCCATCGATCAGCAGGTTGTCGCCGTAGCCCTTGGTGAGTTCCGCGGTCTCCACCACCACGTCGCCGAGGCGGGGCCCGGGGGGGATGGCGATCTCCAGCCGGTCGGCCCGGTCCGGGGCCGAGGCGGCCTCAGCCAGGAGGGCCTCGTAGCTGTTGAGGCGGGCCTTGCCCTTGGCCTGGCGGGCCCGGGGTGAGAGGCGGATCCACTCCAGCTCCCGCTGCAACGTGAGCTGGCGGCGGGCGTCGGTCTTCTCCTCGGTGGCCAGGCGGGCCTGCTTCTGCTCCAGCCACGACGAGTAGTTGCCCTCCCAGGGGATGCCCCGGCCCCGGTCCAGCTCGAGGATCCACCCGGCCACGTTGTCGAGGAAGTAGCGGTCGTGGGTCACGGCCACCACGGTGCCGGGATACTCGGAGAGGGTCCGTTCCAGCCAGGCGACCGACTCGGCGTCGAGATGGTTGGTGGGCTCGTCGAGGAGGAGCAGATCTGGTTTCCTCAACAACAGCCGGCACAACGCCACGCGGCGCCGCTCACCACCGGAGAGGGTGGCGACGTCGGCGTCCCCCGATGGGCAGCGCAGGGCGTCCATGGCGATGTCCAGGGTGCGGTCCAGGTCCCAGGCCCCGGCGGCCTCGATGCGGTCGGACAGGTCGGCCTGCTCGGTCAGGAGCTTGTCGAAGTCGGCTTCGGGGTCGCCCATGGCGTCGCACACCTCCTGGTATCTCTCCAGAAGGGCCTTGGCCTCACCCATCCCCTCGGCGACGTTACCCATCACGTCCTTGGCCGGGTCGAGGCGGGGTTCCTGGGAGAGGAAGCCGACGGTGAACCCGGGGGTGAGGCGGGCCTCGCCGGTGTACCCGTCGTCCTCGCCGGCCATGATGCGCAAGAGAGACGACTTCCCGGCGCCGTTGGCGCCCAGCACCCCGATCTTGGCTCCGGGAAACATCGAGATGTTGATGCCGGAGAGGACCTCCCGGTCCGGTGGGTGGAACCGGCGCAGGTCCCGCATGGTGAAGATGAACTGGGGTCCCATGACCCCAAGTTAGCTAGTGGCGCGCAACCCCAGTCCGTTGCCGTCCGGATGCTGGAGCGTGAGCCGGTCGGCGGAGATCTCATAGGTGACCTTGCCGTCGAGGACGGACAGGACTGCCCGCTCCAGGTTCATCCTGTCCTCGTCGCAGGCGATCTTGGTGGCGATCACGTCGGAGAAGGTGATGGTGCCGGCGTCCTCGTCGACCACGGCTGTGCCCCCCATCTGGTTGCACCCCGTCGAACCGCCGAAGCCGTTGTCCTCGCCGAGGATGATGTGAGCGTCGGCGCCTTCGGGGACGGACGAGGCGGCCTGCCCGTCGACGACGGTGTCCACCACCCAGCGCGTGCCCCGCAGCGGGCGGTCGGGGTCGGCCACTTCGCGGTCGGCGAGCCGGATCTCGGTGGAGTCGCCGGTCAGCGTCAGCTCGGGCCCGGCGAGGTGGAGGCGGGGACGGGTGGTGAGGAAGCCGGCCAACCACTGGTCCTGGGCGTGGCGGTCGGGATCGCAGCCCATCTCGGTGGTGGCCAGGTCGGCCACGACGAGGCGGTCGTCGCGCACTTCGGCCTGACCGCTCATGCTGTTGCAGCCGGCGTTGGCCACGAGGCGCCCGTCGTCGGTGAAGCCGAGCCGGATCCGGCTCCCGGCCACCAGCGGGCGGTCCTTCCCGGCTTCGGTGACACCGGTGGAGAGGAAGTCCCGGCCCCAGGGGCCGTCCGCCTGCTTGCCGGCCTGGGCCGTGGTCGAGGGGTTGCCGCAGCCGGCGAGCAGGAGGACGGGGAGCAGGAGGCTGGCGAAAGGCAGTCTGGTACGCATGCCTGGTTTGACGACCCGGGCCGCCACGCGGTTCCCCGTCACACCGGACCGCCGTAGAGATCGAGGCAGCGAGCCATGCCCCCGTCGGCGCAGATCGTCTCGCCGGTCACGAAGCGGGCGGCGTCGGAGGCGAGGAACACCACCACCCCGGTGATGTCGTCAGGGGTCGACCAGCGCCGGAGCGGCGTCTGGGCCTCGATCTGCTCCACGACGCCGGGGATGGCTTTGTTCTTCGCCCACAGATCAGTGTCGACCACGCCGGGGGCCACCGAGTTCACCCGGATGCCCTGCGGTCCCAGCTCCATGGCCAGGGAGCGGGTGAAGGCGTCGACCGCTCCCTTGGTGGCGGCATAGGCGGCCCGCCGTGGGGTCCCCACCACCCCCGACACCGACGACAGGTTGACGATCGAGCCACTGCCGCGACCCAGCTTGGCCCGATCCAGCTTGGCCCGTTCCAGCATCGAGGGGAGCAGGGCGGCGATGAGCAGGAGTGGGGCTCGCACGTTCACGGCGTGCAGGCCGTCGATGAGGTCGGCGTCGAGTTCGAGGGTCGGGAGCCGGGCCGCGGCCGCCGCGTTGTTGACCAGGACGTCGACCGAGCCGAGGGCCTCGAGGGCGGAAGCGGCGGCCGCGGCCGGCGCGGCCGGGTCGGCGAGGTCGGCGGGGATCACGACGGGGTCATGGGCCAGGCCGGCGGCCACGTCCTCCAGCCGGCCCTGGTCGC
Source organism: uncultured Actinomycetes bacterium (assembly GCA_963789165.1). Classification (GTDB taxonomy): domain Bacteria; phylum Actinomycetota; class Acidimicrobiia; order IMCC26256; family BP-133; genus CAWBJP01. The sequence continues at coordinate 767,773 of CAWBJP010000003.1, read as the reverse complement.
GGGCGACGAGCCCGACCCTGGCCCCGGCCTCGTCGAGGGCGGCGGCGACGGCCGCACCGATGCCCCGGGAGGCGCCGGTCACGACGGCGCAGCGGCCCTGGAGCGAAAAGCGGTCCACGCCCCGAAGACTAGGGGCCCTGGCTCTACCTGACGGCCCTGTCTTTACCTGACGGCCCTAGCTCTACCGGACGGCGACCGACACGACGGGTTCGACGGGGGGCTTGTCCCCGAGCGAGCCCAGGAAGGGCAGGTTGGAGAAGTTGAAGATGCCGCCGTCCTCCGCCACCATCATGTAGCCGTTGCCGAAGGGCACCATGCCGGTGACGGGCTTGTTGAGGATCTTGTCACCCATGGCACCCCGGAAGGGCGTCTCGAAGGTGAAGACGCCACCGTCGGCCGCCACGAGCCAGTAGCCCACGCCGTCACCGTCGGGCACCAGCGACTGGACCGGGGCATTGAGCCGCTGGCTGCCCATGGAGCCGAAGAACCGGGCGTCGCCGAAGGTGAAGATGCCGCCGTCGGAAGCGACCATGTAGTAGCCGCGACCCGAGGCGGTGGGGATCGAGTCCAGGACGGGACCGTTCAGCTTCTTGTCGGTCATGTCGCCGTAGTGGTTGGCGTCACCGTGGGCCAGGACCCGGCCCCGGGTGGTGAAGATCCAGTAGCCCCGCCCGGTGGCGGTCGACGAGATGCTGGTCACCTTCTCGTCCTTGTCGAAGTTCACCCGGTCGGCGTTGCCGAAGTGGGCGGCGTCGCCGTAGCCGTACACCCGGCCGCGACGGTCGACCACCCAGTAGCCGTTGCCCGACGGTGTCGGCTCGATGTCGGAGGCGTGGGTGTTGCCCAGATCGTTGACGGGGCTGCCCAGCATTCGGGCCGTGCCGAAGCCGTAGACGTGGCCGTCCCCGTCGAGCATCCAGTACCCGGTCCGCACGACGCCGGTGAAGGCGGGTCGAGCGCCGCCGTCACCGGTGGGGCGACGAAGGGGGTGATATCCGTCGACGTCGGCGGCGAGGTGGGCGGAGTGGTGGGCGGTGTGATCGGTCCCGGTGAGGAGCCCGGGCGCATGGACAGGCGTACCAGGCCACCGCCGGGCAGCTGGCGCAGGAACACGTCGACGTTGCGGTTGGTGTCGTCCGCCACGAGGTTGGTGGCGGCCGAGGTGAAGACGGCCCGGCTTCCGTCACCGGAGAGGGAGATGTACCGGCTGCTGCCGTTGGGCAGGGGGCCGCCCGGGGCCTGGCTCACCAGGGCCACGGTGGCGGAGCCGTCCCGCACCCAGACCTGCTCGCTGGTGACGGGGGCGGCGAGGGGGGCGGCGGAATGGAAGGCGACGATGTTGCCCCCCACCAGCGACGGAGCCACGGTGGGGCGGTCGTTGGCCGGGTCGCAGGGGCAGTCACCCACCACCAGGGTGGAGAGGCCGTCGATGGTGGAGAGGACGAGGTCGTCGCGGCTGTCGGCGTCGGTGTCGGCGACGAAGGCCACCGACAGGCCGTCGGGGCGGAGCGACGGGTCCTCGGCCCGGGCGTCGGTGGTGACCCGCTGGGTGCCGGCGCCGACCGTGGCCACGAAGATGTCGCTGTCGTGGCCGGGGTCCTCGAGGCCGCCGAGGTTGGTGGCGCCGGAACTGAAGGCCACCAGGGTGCCGTCGGCGCTGATGGAGGCCTGGCGGTAGGAGGCGTCGGCGCCGGGGGCGGCGGCGAGGGTGCCGGCCGGGGTGGACCTGCGGACGTACACGGCTTCATCGACGGACACGCCGCCGGGGACGAGGTTGCCGGCGGTGGAGGTGAAGGCCACGGACCCGTCGTCGGCCACTGAAGGGGCGAAGCTGTCGTCGTCGCCCTCGGCCAGGCCGGTGGCCCCGTCGGGGACGCTGACCCGGGTCAGGTGGCCGCTGGGGGCGTGGTAGCGGAAGATGTCGATGGCGCCGTTGCCGTCGCTGCCCACCAGATTGGCGGCCGCCGACTCGAAGGCCACCCACTCGCCGTTGGGGCTGATGGTGGCGGCGCCACTGGCGCCGCCGGCCTCCGAGCCGCTGCCGCCGGCGGCGGGGTCGGGGACGTTGATCCGCTGGAGCGTGTGGGACCCGTCGGCGACGACGGCCAGGAAGATGTCGGTGAGGCCGTTGGTATCGCCATCAACCAGGTTGGTGGCCTCGGAGGTGAACACGACGCGGCTGCCGTCGGAGCTGATGGTGCGCGTGGCACAAGCGACCGTGCTCAGGCTGGAGCACGACGTGGTGCTGTTGCCGTCGGCCTCGACCCCGGCGCCCTTGGCCCCGGTCAACGGCACGAGCGCCATCAGCCCCAGGGCGGCCACCGCCGCGATGGTTCTCCTGCTCGTCACGCCCCAACCTCCGTCTGCGCTGCGCCAGGCCCTCGCTCCGCCCGCGAGATGTCGCTTCGAAATTCGGGCCGGAGCCTGTGCTCCCCTCCCCGCGACGGCGCGATCGCCCCGTTTTGGGGCGGTAGGACCTATCCCACCGTGACGCGGCGGATGCGTTCGTTGAAGGTGTCGGCCACGTAGAGGTCGCCCGCGGCGGTGGCTTCCACCGCTCGGGGGGTGGCGAAGCCGGCCTCGAGGGGCGGGCCGCCGTCACCGCAGTTGTTGCTTGTCGAGAAGTAGCAGGCCTTCCCCCGACCGGCCACCGTGGTGATCACGCCGGCCGCGTCGACCCGGCGGATGCGCTGGTTCAGCGAGTCGGCGATGTAGACGTTGCCGGCGGCGTCGGTCCCTACGCCCCGAGGGAAGTTGAGCGCGGCCCGTGCCGCAGGCCCGCCCTCGCCGGAGAAGCCGGCCCGTCCGGTGCCGGCGAAGGTGCTGACGATCCCCTGCGGGTCGACGCGGCGGACCCGATGGGCCTTGGGTTCGGCGATATAGATGGAGCCGTCCGGACCGACGGCCAGGGTCCGGGGCTCGACCAGCTGGGCCTCGGTGGCCGGGCCGCCGTCGCCCGCCCCACCCGCATCACCCGTGCCCGCCACCAGGGTGATGACCCCGGAGGCGAGATCGAGCCGCTTCACCCGGTCGTTGCCCGAATCGGCGATGAGCAGCCCGCCGCGCCCGTCGAGCACGATGCCCTTGGGGCCCTGGATGCGGGCCTCGGTGCCCGGCCCCCCGTCTCCCGAGTCGCCGGCGCTGCCTCCGGCGCCGCCCACCGTCACGATCGTGCCGGACGGATCCACGCGGCGGATGGCGTGGTTGGCGGAGTCGGCGATGTAGACGTTGCCGGCGGTGTCCACGGCCACGCCGTGCGGGCAACTGAGCGTGGCCTCGGTGGCCGGCCCGCCCTCGCCGCTGAAGTTCGGGACGCAGTCGGCCTCGTCGCGGGGCACAAAGCCGGTGAACCTGCCGGCCACCGTGCTCATCGTGCCGGCGGTGTCGACCTTGCGGATCACCTGGTTGAACGTGTCGGCGATGTACATGTCGCCGCTGGGGGCGAAGGTCATCATCCGGGGCTCGTGCATCTGCGCCTCGGCCGCCGGTCCGCCGTCGCCGGAGAAGCCGGCCGGGCTCTTGCCCGCCACCGTCGTGACCGTGGCGCCCTCGGCCTGTACGGGGGCCGAGCCGAGAAGACTGAGCGCCGTCATCAGCGGGAGCAGGGACCACTTGGGCTGCATGGGGCAGGAGTCCTTTCCTGTGGCCGCCGTGGCTGAAGCATACTGCGAAAGGCGGTCAGGAAGGGGGTAGCGGGGCCGGGTTATCCCGCGGCCAGGGCGACGTAGCGGTCGCCCCGGCGCTCGAGGGTCACCGGAAGGCCGAAGCAGGCCGAGAGCGTCTCGGCGGAGAGGGTGTCAGCCAGCGGCCCGGCGGCCAGCACCCGGCCGTCCCGGAGGAGGAGGGCGTGGGTGAAGCCCGGGCGGGACCTCCTCGACGTGGTGGGTGACGAGCACGGTGGGAGCCGAGGCCGGGTCGGCGGCCAGCTCCCCCAGGCGGGCGACGAGGGCCTCCCGCCCGCCCAGGTCGAGGCCGGCGGTGGGCTCGTCGAGCAGCAGCAGGTCGGGCGCCACCATCAACGTCCGGGCCAGCTGCACCCGCTGGCGCTCGCCGTCGGAGGCGGTGGCGATGGGCCTGCCCACCAGGTGGGCGCATCCCATCCGGGCCAGGAGCTGGCGGGCCCGGTCCCGGTCGGCCTCGTCATAGGTGTGCCACCACGCCTCGGTGGCGGCGTAGCGGGCGGTCATGACCACGTCCTCGGCCAGGACCCCGGGCCGCAGAGCGGAGACGAAGGCGCCACTGGCGAAACCGATCCGGCGCCGCAGGCGGCGCACGTCGACCCGACCCAGGCGCGATCCGAGGACGTCCACCGTGCCCGAGGTGGGGAACAGCCAGCCGCCGGCCAAGCGCAGCAGCGAGGTCTTTCCCGAGCCGTTGGGACCCAGGATCACCCACCGTTCCCCAGGACCCACCGACCAGTCGATCCCGTCCAGGACGGCCCGGCCGGTGCCGTCGAGGCGCAGGGAGACATCGGAGTAGGTCAGCACCGCCGTCACGGCGGCGCACACTACCCATGGCCCTGCACCTCATCGCCCTGGGGGCGACACCCTAGGATCGGCGGCCAGTTGGCCCTCGACCTTGCTCTCATCGCCGCCCTGATCCTCCTGAACGCGGCCTTCGCCGGTACCGAGCTGGCGCTCGTGTCGCTGCGGGAGGGCCAACTGCACCGGCTCGAGCGCAAAGGCGGCGAACGCGGCCGGCGAGTGGCGGAGCTGGCCCGGGACCCGACCCGGTTCCTGGCCACCATCCAGATCGGCATCACCCTGGCCGGCTTCCTGGCCTCGGCCACGGCGGCCGTCTCCCTGGCCGAACCCCTTGTCGAACCGCTCGCCTTCCTGGGGGGCGCGGCCCGGCCGGCGGCCATCTTCCTGGTGACCATGGTGCTCACCTTCTTCACCCTGGTGGTGGGCGAGCTGGCGCCCAAGCGGGTGGCCATGCAGCGGGCGGAACGCTGGGCGCTCATGGCCGCCCGGCCCGTGGGCCTCCTGGCCCGCCTGGCCGGCCCTGTTATCTGGCTTCTGGCCCGGTCCACCGACGTGGCCGTCCGCCTCATGGGCGGCGACCCGAGGGCGACGGGCCCGCCCATACCGGAAGAGGAGGTCCGGGATCTCGCCGGCCGCATCGCCTTCAGCCCTCTGCAGCGCCAGATCATCGCCGGCGCCTTCGACATCGCCGAGCGGATCGTGCGGGACGTTCTCGTGCCCCGCCCCGAGGTGCTCGCCTTCCAGGCCGACACCCCGGCCGCCGACGCCCGCCGCCAGCTGCGGGCCCGAGGTCATTCCCGGGCCCCGGTCTTCACCGAGGATCTCGACGATGCCGACGGTGTGGTCCACATCCGGGACCTCGTCGACTTCGAGGGTCCGGTGGGCGACGTGGCCGCCGTCGCCCTCGCCGTGCCCGAGACCCTGAGCGCGCTGGAAGCGCTGCGCCAGCTTCAGCTCAACCGCCAGTCGCTGGCCCTGGTGGTCAACGAGTACGGCGGGACGGAAGGGATCGTGACCGTGGAGGACCTGGTGGAGGAGCTCGTCGGGGAGATCTACGACGAGGCCGATCGCGACGTCCAGGCCGCTGAGCGCCAGCCGGACGGGTCGGTCATCGTGCCCGGCTCATTCCCTATGCACGACCTGGTCGACCTCGGGATCGACCTGCCGGAGAACGACGCCTATTCGACGGTGGCCGGCCTGGTCCTCGACCGGTTCGGCCACCTCCCGAAGCCGGGGGAGGCCGTCGCCGTCGACGGGTGGAGGATCGAGGTGCTGGCCGTGGACCGCCAGGCCATCCGCCGGGTGCGTCTCCACCCGGAGCCACCGGCCGGCGACAGTTCAGCACCCGGTGCGGCGGTGAGCTAGATGTCCTCTTCGGCGGCGCCGGCCTGGTACAGCTCGTTGAGGTTGCCGCGGAGCTCGAAGATGTACCACATGGCTCGTTCCAGCGCCTCGTCGGCGTCGGCCCCGAGCTTCTGGTAGCGGCGCATCTCACGCTCGAAGGCGCGCCGGACGAGATCCTGGAACCAGGGCGGGTCCACGCTCTCCGGATGTCCTTCCATCGCCCGCTCTCCACTCGGTTCGGCCATGAGTCCTCCACATGAGCTGTCGCAACATCGATTCGCCGAACAGGTGGCCGGTTCCTCGCCGGTGACCTGCGCAAATACTAGAAGGTTGCAGGGTTGTCCGGCCTTGACCCCCTCGATGCAGAAGTCCGGTTACCACCGTGTCGGCAGGAACCAGGCCATCGCAGGTCGTATCTATGTCCAGGTTCGAGGCTGGTACCTGAGCGCCCCCCGCTCGATCAACCTCAGCCAGCAGCTCTGACAAGCCAAAAGTAACCGTGCCCCCGGCCCCCGTCGGGGGTCCGCTCACGTCTATCCGGTGAGGTCCCCCGCCTCGCCGGCACAGCTGGGGGTTACCTTGATGTTGAACCGCCGCCGCCGATCCCTTTTCGCCGTCCTGACGATGGCCGTGGCCCTTGGGGCCATGCCCAGCGCCGGGGCGCTCTACAGCCCCCACAACCAGGTGGTGTCCGCCGACCCCGGGGAGTTCACGCCCCACGTCGTGGACGGCAAGGTGACGACCATCCTGCCCATGGGCAACCGGATCTACGTGGGCGGCACGTTCACCCAGATCAAGCAGACGAAGGACCCGGTCGGCGGTCCCCCGTCGCCCATCATCGCCAGGGCCGGACTCTTCGCCTTCGACGCCACCACCGGCCAGATCGACATGGGCTTCTCCCCCCCGGCCTGGGGCATCGACCCGACCCCCAGTGTCTCCAAGGGCGTGGAGGCCCTCGCGCCCGCCGCTGACGGCAACTCCCTGTTCGTCGGTGGGGCGTTCTCCTACGACTCACCGATCACGGGCACCGCCCGCAAGCTCATGAAGATGAACGCCACCACCGGCGCCGAGCTGCCCTGGGACGTCGACATCAACTCGGCGGTCAAGGACCTCGCCATCAACGGCAACCGGCTGTTCGTAGCCGGCATCTTCAGCCGGGTGCAGAGCACCGACCGCAAGGGCCTGGCTGTGGTGGACGCCGAGACCGGCGCCCTCGACGCGCAGGTGGCCATCGACTTCACCGAGCCCCGCCAGGTCACCGACCCGCTCAACCCCAAGCCCCGGGTGGAGTCGATCGCCCTCAGCCCCGACGGCAAGACGCTGGTGGCGGGCGGGAACTTCACCAAGGCGGCCGGCCTGGACCGCTACCAGATCGCGCTCGTCGACGTCGCTCCGGGGAGCAGCGCCGACGTCATCGACTGGCAGACCAAGCGCTACGACGACCGCCGCACCGGTCAGGACGCCCTCGACAATCCCGATGACCCCTTCCGCTGTGCCGAGGCGTTCGACACCCACATCCGTGACATGGACGTCTCCCCGGACGGCAAGTACTTCATGGTCGTGACCACCGGCGGCTTCTCCCGGGGCACGATGTGCGACACCGCCACCCGTTGGGAAATCTCCGCCCGGGGCTCGGACCTTCAGCCGACCTGGGTTGACTACGACGGCGGCGACAGCTTCACCGGTGTGGCCGCCACCGGCTCCGCCGTGTACGTGGGTGGCCACATGCGGGCCATGAACAACAACTACACCGACGGCTCCAGTGCCGACGCCGTCCCCGGGCCCGGCCACGTGGCCCGGGAGGGCATCGCCGCCCTCGACCCGGCCAGCGGTCTGCCCCTGCCCTGGAACCCGGGCCGGGAACGCGGCGAGGGCGCCTGGGCGCTGGCTTCCAGCCCCACCGGCCTGTGGGTGGGGAGCGACACCGACCGCATCGCCGGCGAGCTGCACCAGAAGCTGGCCTTCTTCCCCCTGGCCGGCGGCGCCGCGGCCCCGACGTACAACCCCCAGGCCCTTCCCGCCGACCTGTACCGCCTCGGTTCGGACGGCACCATCTCCCGCCGGGTCTTCAACGGCAACGTGGTCGGCGCTGTCACCACCCTGCCCAGCTCCATCGACTGGTCGCAGATGCGGGGCGCCTTCTCCGTCCCCGGGCGTTTCTACACCGGCCGCAGCGACGGCAAGCTCCTGCGCTGGTCCTTCAACGGCAGCCAGCTCGGCCAGCCCCAGGAGGTCAGCCTGCGGGGCATGGAAGCCAACCTCACCAGCTACTTCCCCATCACCCGGATGACGGGCATGTTCTACGACAACGGCCGCCTGTACTTCACGCTCCAGGGCGACAAGAAGCTCTACTTCCGGTACTTCCTGCCCGAGGCGAACGTGGCGGACGACGTCGTGGGAGCCGAGATCCTGGTCGCCAGCGGCGACACCGACGGCCGCGACTGGTCCAAGGTGACGGGCATGACCATGGGCGGCGGCAAGCTCTACTGGGCCGAGAACGGTGCCGAGCTGTACCAGATGAGCTTCAGCAACGGGAAGCCGTCGGGGTCCAAGTCGGTGGCCATCGCCAACGCCGGCGTGGCCGGACGGGCCATGTTCCTCATGCCGGCGACCTCCACCCCGCCGCCCGTCACCATCGACCCGCCGGCCCCGCCGGCGCCGCCGGCTCCGCCCGGTGGTGGGACCACGCCCCCGCCCGGTGGCGTCCGCCGCTCGGGCTACTGGATGGTCGGCAGTGACGGAGCCGTCTACGGCTTCGGTGACGCCCGCCACATGGGCAACGCCGCGCTCTCCGGCGGGGCCCAGGCCGTGGACCTGGAGCCGACGCCGTCGTACAACGGCTACTGGATCGTGGACGACAACGGCAACGTGTTCGGCCAAGGCGATGCCCGCCACTTCGGCAACGCCGACCGGTCCAAGCTGGTGGCGGGCGAGAAGGTGACGAGCCTGTCGTCCACCTCCTCGGGCAATGGCTACTGGCTCTTCACCACCAAGGGTCGGGTCCTGCCCCTGGGCGATGCCGTGCACCTCGGTGACATGTCCGCCTCCAAGCTCAACGGGCCGGTGCTCGACTCGATCCCCACCCCCTCGGGCCGGGGCTACTACATGGTGGCCTCCGACGGCGGGATCTTCACCTTCGGCGACGCCGTGTTCCAGGGGTCGATGGGCGGCATCCGGCTCAACGCCCCGGTGCAGTCGCTGGTGCCCGACCCCGACGGGAAGGGCTACTGGCTGGTGGCCTCCGACGGCGGGGTGTTCTCCTTCGAGGGAGAGTTCCGGGGTTCCATGGGCGGCGCCCGCCTCAACAAGCCCATGACCGGGATGGTGCCCTATGGCAACGGCTACCTGATGGTGGCCGAGGACGGCGGCATCTTCAACTTCTCCGACAAGGCCTTCCTCGGCTCCCTGGGCTCCACCCCGCCCGCCAAGCCGATCGTGTCGGTGGCGTCCGTCGACGAGTAACCCCGCCCCGCCGACCACGGCCTGAGAAGTGAGGCCCGGGCTCCCGTTTCGGGGGTCCGGGCCTCGTCAGTTGTTACCGGCTGACAGGAATCGGCGCCGCAAGCCCACGGCTTGAGTCGTGGGTCGAGGCGAGGTCCGGGGTGCAGCCCCGGAGACTGTCGTACCCGGTGGCGATAATGGGCTGGTGGCGTACCGGTCGGCGAACAAGACGGTGTATTCGGCGAAGTACCACCTGATCTGGTGCCTGAAGTACCGGCATCGGGTGCTTGCTGGCGTGGCCGAGGAGCGCCTGAAGGAGGTCCTCGCCGAAGTCGCCGCCGATGTCGGGGCGGGCATCATCGAGGTCGAGGTGATGCCCGACCAGGTCCAGGTCCTGGTGGAGATTCCGCCAGCTGTCGCGTTGTCGAGGTTCGTGCAGCTGGCCGAGTGGCGTTCGTGTCGGCGGCTGCGGGCCGAGTTCCCGGCGCTGCGGTGCCTGCCGTGGGTGTGGAGCCCGTCGTGGTTCGTCTCCACCGTGGGTGGTGCGCCGCTGGAGGTGGTCCGCTGCTCCGTCGAGAACGAGAAGCGGGCGGCCTGAGATGGCGTTCCGCTATCGCCTCTATCCCGGTCCGGCGCAGGCCGAGGGCTGTGAGCGGCACTGCGCCGACGCCCGGTTCGTGTGGAACCTGGCGTTGGAGCAGGCCAATTGCTGGCGGCGTGGGCGCGGGCCGGCGCCGGGCTCGGCGGAGCGGTTCCGGCAGCTGGCCGAGGCCCGCCGGGCGTCGTGGCTCGGTGAGGGCTCCTCGTCGGTGCAGCAGCAGGCCTTGCGGGATTTCGACCAGGCGTTGCGGAACTGGTGGGCGGGTACCCACGGCCGGCCCCGCTGGCGGCGCAAGGGGATCAACGAGGGGTTTTGCGTCCGCGACGTCAACGTGCGCCGCGCCTCGGGCAAGTGGGCGGAGGTCCAGGTCCCCAAGGTCGGGTGGGTCCGGTTCCGGCTCACCCGTCCGCTCGGGGAGCATGGTATGGCCCGGGTCACGAAGGACCGGGCCGGGCGCTGGCACGTCTCGTTCTCCGCTCCCCAGCCAGCGATCACCCGCACCACCACCGGCGCCGTGGTCGGTGTCGACGTCGGTGTGGCCCACGCCGCCACCACCAGCGCCGGGGGACACCACGACATCGGCGGCCTCACCCCCGGCGAGGCGGCCCGGCTGCTCCGCCTCGAACGCAAGAAAGCCCGTCAGCGCACAGGCAGCAACCGTCGTGCGAGAACCAAGCACGCCATCGCCGCCCTTCATGCCCGGGCCGCCGACCGCCGCAAGGACTGGGCCGAGAAGACCTCCACCCGCCTCGTCACCGACTACGACCTGATCGTCTTCGAGGCCCTCCGCGTCAAGAACATGCTCCGCTCCGCCCGGGGCAGTGTCGCCGCACCGGGCCGCAACGTGGCCGCCAAAGCGGCCCTGAACCGCAGGATCGCCGCCTCGGCGTGGTCGACGCTCTGCGCGCACCCAGACAAGGCCGGCGTCCGACGGATGCGAGGTCGTCCTCGTCACCCCCGCCACACCTCGCAGCGCTGCTCGGCCTCACCACGTCGCCCCCGGCAACCGCCCTCCCAGCCACGTTCGCCTGCCTGGCCTGCGGTCACACCGACAACGCCGACGTCAACGCGGCCAAGAACATCCTGGCGGCAGGGCTTGCCGCCACTGCGCGTGGAGGGAGGCCCGAAGTCGGGGCGCCCAGCGAAACGCGAACCACCCCGGCGGCGGCCCCATGAGCACGCCGCCCAAGGGAATCCCACGGCCTCAGCCCTGGGAGGAGGTCAAGGGTTCGCCTTCCGCTCGCTGGTCGGTGCGGTCGGCGGGGGCCTGGCCCGAGTCCTCCTCGTCGAACGTCCAGTCCGGCTGCTTGCGCCGGTGGGACTCGTCGACGATGGCTCGCTCGCCGTCCAGGTCGCGGAGCGCGGCGATGGTAACCGGCTCCACCGCAGGCTGGCCGGCGTCGCGCAGGTGGGCCGACAGCGACTCGGGGAAGAGCCGCAGCAGGCTGCCCACCACCCGTTGCTGCTGGGTGGCGAGATAGCAGCGGGACTCGTCGGTGACGGTCGCCACCCGGTCGGCCAGGTCGGTCAGGTCGTGCTCGGTGCCCTCCGAGCGGCACAGCCGCTCGAGGATCTCGGCCATGGCCAGGCCGTCCTGCTTGCACGGTGTGCACTGCCCGCAGGACTCTACGGCCAGGAACCGGGCCACCCCCTGGGCCACCGCCACGAGGTCGTCCGAGTCGTCGAACACGATGAAACCTGCCGCCCCCAGCCCGCCCCCGGCGGCTTCCATGCCCTCATAGCTCACGGGGGCCTCGAGGGCGGAGGCGGGGAGGAGGGGATGAGCCACTCCGGACAGCACGGCCCGGACGCTCCCGGGACGGGCCCCGCCGCCCAGGGTCTCGATGACCTCGGCCAGCGGGGTCCCCATGGGGAACTCCCCGACGCCGTGCCGCCGGGTGGATCCCGTCACGGTGCACAGCACCGTCCCCGGAGACTCGGTGGTGCCCATCTGCCGGTACCACTCGGGACCCTCGGCCAGGATGAGCGGGACGTGGGCCATCGTCTCGGCGTTGTTGACCAGGGTCGGGGCGGCGGGGGTGTCAGGGCCCGGGTCGGCCATCATGCTGCCGGCACCGGAGACCGGGTCGGAGCCCATCTCCTCCACGCCGTGGCGGTAGGGCGGGGCGATACGGGGGAAGGGGGCCCGGCCGGCGAGCACCTCGAGCAGGGCGGTCTCCTCGCCGTAGAGGTACTCGGAGGGCCCTTCCACGACGGCGATGCTCGAGTTCCTTGGTCCAGCCCGCGGCCTCGATCTCCTCGATAGCCTGGCGCAGGCGGCCCAGTTCGGGGTGGAAGGACGCCTTGAGGGCCAGCACGACGCTGTCGGCCCCCACGGTGTGGGCGGCCACCAGCGCCCCTTCCAGGATGCGGTACGGGTTGCGGCGCAGGAGCAGGCGGTCCTTGAACGAGCCCGGCTCACCTTCGGAGGCGTTGACGACCACGGTGGTGGCCACGGTGTCGGAGGCGAACTGGGCCACGGTGCGCCACTTGCGTCCGGTGGGGAACCCGGCCCCGCCCCGGCCGCGCAGGCCTGACGCCTCCACCTCCTCGATGGTGGCCGCCGGCCCCAGTTCGAGGGCGGCCTTCAGGGCGTTGCCTCCGCCGGCGGCGAAATAGGCGTCGAGGTCCGGGATGGGCTGCGCGTCGAGGACGCGACACACGGTCGGCATGACGTGCACGTACCGCAACGTGACGCCGAGCCAAACCCGACGCTCATGGCTCTTCGCCTGGCGGCTCATCCGGTGTGGTTGGGGGCCCCTGCCCCAACCACCGGCCGACGCAAGCGTCGGCCCTCCGGTACCTTCGGGCTGTGATCATGGCTCCTGGTCGGACGGCGCATCGCTGATGGAAGGGCGGAGCCAGGTCGTCCACCTGCCCCGGTTCTGGTACGTGGCCGGCCTGTCGTCGCAGCTGCGGAGCCGCCGGCCACTGGCCCGGACGGTGCTCGGCACCCCCCTGGCGCTGTTCCGGGACGGGACCGGGCGGGCGGGCGCGGTGCTCGACCGGTGCCCCCACCGGAACGTGCCGCTGTCCTTCGGACGGGTGGCGGGCGGGCTCCTGCAGTGCGCCTACCACGGCTGGCGCTTCGATCCCTCCGGCACGTGCCGGGAGGTGCCCGGGCTCTGCGGCGAGCCCCCGGACCGTCGGGCCCGGGCGGTGGCCGCCTTCCCGACCCGGGAGCGGGACGGTTTCGTGTGGGTCTGGCCCGACGCCGGGTCGGATCCCGCCGGCGAGCCCTTCGCCTTCCCGGCCGTGGGTGACCCGGCCTACTCCACGGTGCGCCGCAGCTTCGAGGTGACCGGCTCGCTCCACGCCGCCCTGGAGAACACCCTCGACGTGCCCCACACCGCCTTCCTCCACGGCGGACTGTTCCGGGGCGGGCGGGAGCCGGTGGAGATCGAGGTCGTGGTCCGACCCGGCCCCGACCGGGTGGAGGCCGAGTACCTCGGCGAGCCCCGGCCGCCGGGCCTGGCCGGACGGGTGTTGGCCCCGGGCGGTGGCGTGGTGACCCACTACGACCGGTTCATCCTGCCGTCCATCGCCCAGGTGGAGTACCGGCTGGAAGAGAACCACCTGCTGGTGACGTCCGCGCTTCACGCCGGTCTCGCGACACCGAGACCCTGCTCCATGCCGCGGTGACGTTCCGCCTGCGGGTGCCCCACTCCGTGGTGCGGGCGGTGCTGCCGCCCATCGCCCAGCTGATCTTCGCCCAGGACGCCCGCATCCTGGCCCGCCAGGCCGAGAACGTGGCCCGCTTCGGGGGGGAGCAGTTCGCCTCCACCGAGCTCGACGTGCTCGGCCAGCACATCCTGCGCCTGCTCCGGCGGGCCGAACGGGGCGAGACCGGTGACGGCGCCGCCGCCCTCCCGCCCGAGCAGCGGATCAGGATGCGGGTCTGACGGCGTCCACGACCCGCAGGTAGTTGCCGCCGAGCACCCGGACGACCCGGTCCTCGGAGAACCCCGGCGGCCAGCAGATCCGATCCACCAGTGCCGGCCAGCCGACGACGGTGCGGAGGTCGCGGGGCGGGACGATCATCCCGTCATAGTCGCTGCCCAGGGCGGCGACGTCCTCGCCGCCCACGGCGATGAGATGAGCCAGATGGGCGACGACGGCCTCGGCCGTCACCGCTCGGGCCGGCCGGCCCAGGAAGCCGCGGTGGAACATGATCCCGACCACCCCGCCCCGGTCCGCGACGGCCCGGATCTGATCGTCGTCCAGGTTCCGCCAGGACGGATGCACGCCGCACACGCCCGTGTGGGAGACGACGGGGGGCAGGTCGGGGTCGTGGGCGCCGAGGGCGTCCCAGAAGCCGCGCCGGGAGATGTGGGCCAGGTCGACCAGCACCCGCGCGCTGGTTCAGGGCACTGACGTAGTCACGGCCGACGGAGGTCAGACCCTCCCGGCCCCGGGAGCGACCGAGGGGCGAGCTGGTGGCGCCGAGAGGCGAGTCGGTGAGGTGGACGAGCGTGGCCCGGGTCACCTCCGGCGTGCGGATGACGTCCTCGGGCCGGGACCAGGCGTTGGCGCCCTGCACGCCCAGGAAGCAGGCCAGTCGACCGTCGGCCCGGGCAGCCCGGTAGCCGGCGTGGCCGCTCACCACCGCCACCCGAGGGTCCGCGCCCAGGCTGCGACGGAGCCGGGCCAGATTGGCCATCAGGACATCGGTCCGGCGTCCGGCCCGGCGGAACGGGTTGGTGGCGATGCTCATCACCGCCCCGGCCATGCCCACCTCGTGCATCCGGGGCAGGTCGGCCTGCGAGTAGTACCGGCCGCCGAGGAAGCCCGTCACCGTGGCGGGCGCCGAGGTCGTAGCCGAAGACCCGGGTCCAGACGAAGGACTCGACGTGGCCGTCGACGATCTCCCAGCGAGGAGTCACCCGCCCACACTATTGGCGGGCCGGTTCCTCCATGCTGACGGCGATGTCCCGCTCGGCCCGGGCCAGGAGGGGCAGTCCGGGTCGAGGCGCCGGGCCTGGGTCAGGCGGGTCATGGCCTCCCGGCCGTCGCCCAGGCGGGCGGCGGCCACGGCCAGCTCGCACGCCATGCTGGCGCGGTTGCGACGGTCCTTCTCCCGCGCCAGCGCGGCGCGCACCAGGATCGCCCCAGCGGCCGGCTGGCCGGCTTCGATGAGGGCGAAGCCGCGGGTGCTGTTGACACATGGCATCCAGGGCAGCGCCAGGTGCGCCGCCTCCGAGGCCGTCAGGGCAGCACCGAGGAGTTCCGGGTCCCCCGACATGAGTGCGGCCCAGGCCAGGTTGTTCTGATGGATGGCCCGTTGGCCGGCGTCCAGGTCGGAGCGCTCCAGCTCGGCGGCGAACTGTCGATAGGCCTCCCGGTGGTGGCCGAGTCCGATCTGGACCACCCCGGCCAGGCCCGAGAGGACGGGGGCGTCCGGATGGGCGGCCAACCCCTCCGTCACCCAGCGGTGGGCTTCGTCGTAGCGTCGGTCCTGGTAGGCCGTGTGCGCTTCCACGGCGAAGCTGGCGGCGAGGAGCTCGTCGATCTCCTTCGGCGTGGCCCGGGGGAGCCGCCACAGGGCGGCCCCGTCCGTGTACTGGGGGCCGAAGGGCGTCTTGACCGCCATGGGGATGAGCGAGGAGACCAGGAGGAGGAGGTTGGCGTGGAGGGCGCTGGACAGGCCCAGGCGGGCGGCTGTCACCGCCAGAGCGAGGTTGACGGCGGGCCCGGCGGCCACCGCGAGGAACCTGCGCCACCGGAGACCGCGGGCGCCGGGATGGCCGACGGCGGCGAAGCCGCAGAGGGGCACGGCGTGGAGGTCGACACGGGTCGCCCCGAGGTGGAAGACGGCGATTCTCCGGCCGAGACCGAGGGAGACCAGAGGGACCCGCAGACCCAGCAGCCGGGCGGCGCAGGCATGGCCGGCCTCGTGGGCGGCGACGAGCACGAAGAGGAGGGGAGGGAACCACAGGAACCACTCGAGCAGCGCCGTGCCCGAGCCGAGCACGGCCAGGAGGGCGGCGATGGCCACGCCCCCGAGGACATAGCGGACCGCACCGCGCACGTTGTCCTGTTCCCAGCAGACGGCACAGAAGACCTTGCCGTCCACGGGCCGGCGGATGTACCCGAAGTCGACGGCCGAGCGCGCCCCACACCGGGAGCAGGTCTTCGTCTCCACGCCCGGGGTATCGGCCGGCGCGCTCCCGCCGTTGAGGGGCGGCGGCGCTAGGAGATGTCGCCCTGGCCGGGAGGGACCAGTTCCACCCAGGTTTGTCCGGGGGTGAGACGCACCTCGGCTCCGGCGGCGTCGACGTAGCGGGTCACCTCGGAGGCGGACGGTTTGGACCAGTGGGCGGGCACAGCCAGGCCGCCGGTGAGGATCATGGCCTCGCCCTCGCCCACCACCTCAGCCTCGGGGACGGGTGTCCCCGTCGAGTCGACGAACCCGGTGTCCTTGTAGGTGACGTACTGGATGACGACGTTGGGCGGGGTCACCTGCTGGCCGGCGCCGTCGGTGTGGGCTTCGCCGTTCTGGGTGCGGCGCCAGCCCTGGGCCGTGCCGTCCCACTCCCAGATCGCCACCGTCTCCCGGATCTCGCCCCGCCACCACACCTGGGCCCGGGCCGCGGGTTTCGCCCCGGCGCCGCTGGCGGCTTCGCCCGGGGCCCGGTACGGGAACAGGGGGGGTGGGGCGCGGCTGCCTTCGGGGGTCAGATCGAAGAGGGTTTTGGAGGCGGAGAACAGGTTGTTGGGCGACGGCCGGCTCGCCTCCCGGTGGTAGCGGTCGGGGTGGGCGTCGTAGCCGACGTCGACCACCGGTGCCTTGGCCACGTACTCCTTGAACACCTCGTTGGCCCCCGAGTAGGCGAAGAGGGGGTGGTTGAGCGGAGTCACGAGCGCGATGTCGGTGGAGCGGGCACTGCGCACCGGGCCCACCGGGTCGGAGTCCTTGGAGTGGAACAGCACGGCGAAGCGGGTGATGCCGCCTTCCACGCCTTCCTCGAAGATCACGTCGGCCTGGTTCAGCCCCACCTGGGGCCGGGCCTTGGGGGCGTTGTCCACCTTCACCACCAGGACCGGCCGCCCGACCCGGGCGGGATCCATGGGCAGGCCGGTGAGGGGTGCGGGCGAGGCCTGGGGCGGCGGGGGGGCGGGCAGGGGAGCCGCCTCCAGCACCGGGGTCGACGCCGGGCCCGACGCCGGCGGCACCGTGGTGGTCGTCGGCTTGGGTGCCGTCGCGGCGGTGGTCGTGGAGGTGGACGGCTTCGTTCGTGGTGGTGGGCCGGGTGGTGGTCGTCGTCGAAGTCGACGTGGTCGTGGTGGTGGGAGGCGCCACCGTGTGCACCCAGAGGAAGTCCGCGCCGCAGGCGGACCCGGCGAAAAACAGCACGATGGGGAGAATCAGGCGGCGCATGGGGAGCGAGGCGACGATACCGGCCCTTCGGCCACAGTTGGTGGAATTGCGCCCCGCTGGGTGGGCTCGTCACGAACTTGTCATGAGCCGGGATCGGACGTTCCGGGCCGATCCTGCAGCTCCGGAGTTGATCTCGCACCCTTAGGTGCCGAACGATCAACAGACTATGGAATCGCTCGGTCGCGACCTCGTACTGCTGGCCAAGGCCATGCGGGCCCGCCTGGAATCCCGCTTGGCCAACGCCGGCGCCAGCCTCCCGGCGTGGGGCGTACTGTCGTGCGCCATCGAGGAGGCGGGCCTGTCGCAGCGCCAGCTGGCGGAACGCATGGGCATCGAGGGCGCCACCCTCACCCGCCACCTCGACCGTCTGGAGGCCGACGGCCTCATCACCCGTCAGCGGGACGGTGACGACCGCCGCATCCTGCGGGTGGTGCCCACCCCCGCCGCCCGGGGCCTCCACGCCCGCATGGCGGAGGTGGCCGGCAGCCTCGACGCCGACCTCACCGCGGGCCTGACCGAACAGGAGCTGGTCGAGCTCCGCCGCCTGCTAGCCCGGCTCTCTTCCAACCTGGGGGACACCCCCGCACCCCCGAGCAACCTCGAGGATCACGATGTCCATCGCGTCGCTGCTCGCTGACCCCGCCACCTTCGCCGACCCCGGCGGCGACTCCGAGGTCATCCGCACCCACGGCCTGACGAAGGTCTATCCGGGTCGCAACGGCGCGCCCCCGCTCACGGCGGTGAACCACCTGTGCCTGGGGGTGCACGCCGGAGAGATCTTCGGCCTCCTCGGCCCCAACGGCGCCGGCAAGACGACCACGGTGGGGATGCTCACCACGCGGGTGCAGCCCAACTCCGGCCGCGCCCTGGTGGGCGGGGTGGACGTCGTGGGCGAACCGGCCCGGGCCAAGCAGGTCATCGGCGTCGTGCCTCAGACCAACACGCTCGACAGGGACCTGACGGTCTTCCAGAACCTCTTCTTCCATGGCCGGTACTTCGGGCTCTCCCGGCGGGACGCCCGGGAGGCGGCCGGATCCGTCCTGGAGCAGTTCCGGCTGGCGGACCGGGCCACGGCTCCGGTGGCCACGCTCTCCGGCGGCATGGCGCAGCGCCTCATGGTGGCCCGGGCGGTCCTGCACCGGCCCCGGGTGCTGTTCCTCGACGAGCCCACCGCCGGCCTCGACCCCCAGAGCCGCATCGCCCTGTGGGAACTGCTGGGCGAGCTCCACGCCGCCGGGCAGACCATCCTGCTGACCACCCACTACATGGAGGAGGCCGACCGCCTTTGCCACCGGGTGGCCATCATGGACCACGGCAAGATCCTGGCCCTGGACACGCCCGCCGGCCTCAAGCGCTCCCTGGGCGCGGAAGCCGTCGTCCGGGTCGGGGTGGAGGGCGACCTGCGGCGTCTGGCCGGCCAGCTGGCCACGCTGGAGGGCGCCCGCTCGGCCCAGGTGAGCGAAGGCGGGGTGCTGGTCTACCTCCACGGTCCGGTGGCCCGCACGCTGCCGAAGATCTTCGCCACCGCCGAGGCGGACGGCTACGCCATCAACGACCTCTCGGTCACCGAGCCCACGCTCGAGACCGTCTTCCTCACGCTGACCGGGAAGGACCTCCGCGAGTGAGCGCCGGTACCTCTGTCGCTGACGCAGTTGCGCCCGCCGAAGGCCGCGGCCTGGGCCGCCTTCCGGGCGCTCCTGGCGCGGGACCGGGCCGTGCTCCGCAAGGAGTCGAAGGTCTTCGTCCTGCGCACCATCATGCAGCCGCTCCTCCTGCTCTTCGTGTTCACCTATGTCTTCCCCCGCATCGGGCAGGGCATCGGGGGCGCGGCGGGCGCCGAAGGGTTCTCCACCATGCTGGTGGCCGGCGTGGTGGCCACGGCCATGATCTTCCAGGGCATCCAGGCCGTCGCCCTCCCCATGGTCAGGGAGTTCGGCTACACGAGGGAGATCGAGGACCGCGTCCTCGCCCCCCTTCCGGTGTGGGCGGTGGCGGTGGCCAAGATCGTCTCCGGCGCCCTCCAGGCCCTGCTCGCCGGTCTGATCGTCTTCCCGCTGGCCATGGTGATTCCCGTCGACGGGGTGCACCTCGAGATCAACTGGGCAGCCCTCGCCGCCGTCGCCCCCCTGGCCGCCATCGCCGGCGCCTCCCTGGGCCTGACCATCGGCACCCGGGTCCAGCCCAACCAGGTACCCCTGATGTTCAGCGTCATCGTTCTGCCCATGACGTTTCTCGGGGCGACCTACTACCCCTGGGCCGGGCTCACGCCCATCCCCTGGCTCAAGGTGGCCGTCCTGGCCAACCCGCTGGTGTACATGAGCGAGGGTTTCCGTATGGCGCTGACCCCGGTCCCCGCCATGCCCGCCCCCGCCGTCTACGGTGCGCTCGTGGGGTTCACCGCGCTGCTGGCCTGGCTGGGTATCGGAGGCTTCCGCAAGCGCGTCCTGGCTTGACCCCCTCGGCGCCATGCGCCGCGCTGGCTCTGGCCTGCCTGCCCCTTATGGCCTGCGGGGGGAACGACACCGCCTACTCCCGAGCCGGCGACGACCGCCACGACCGCGGCCGTGGTCGGGTCGCTCGTCGTGCACTGGGACGCCCCTGATCTCGACGTCGACCTGGGGGACGGTTTCCGGGCCCGCCATTGCGAGGGCGACGCCCCCCTGTTGTGCATCGAACGGGCCGGCGTTCCCGTGGGCGTCGTGGAGCTCCTCGACTTCCCGGCTGGCGACCACCAGCCGCTGGCGGACCGGATCGCCGACCTGTACCGCTCCACCACCGAGGACCGGTCCAGGGGCTGCCCGCCCGGCTACCGGTTCGAGGGCGTTGCCCCTGAGCCCGCGCCGGTGGCCGGCGGCGACGGGGTGCGCTACGGCTTCACCGGCACTTTCGCCGACGGCCGGCCCTCGGAGCGGACCATCGCCTGGATGACGGAACGGGATGACGTGGTGACCGTCATCTCAGCCGTGGCCGACGAACCCGATGGCTGCCTCCCGCCCGAGGGTGCCGGCCACTTCACCGTGGCCACCCTCCAGGCCGCGGCCCGCGGCCTGGAGCGCCTGGTGGCGGGCAGCCGCCTCCCGGCGCCGCTCGAGTTCCCTTAGGAGACGGTGGGGCTGGCCGCGTGGACCCGAGGGGCCGGCCGGCTGTCCCGGGCGAGGCGCCAGGCCACCAGGGCCTCGATGGAGACCCGGGCCAGATCGAAGCGGACGGCGAGCTCGTCGAGGGCCGGGCCCCGGGCGATGGACCCGTCGTCGTTGAGCACCTCACAGATGACGGCACACGGCGCCAGGCCGGCCAGGCGGGCGAGGTCGACGGCCGCCTCGGTGTGGCCGGGACGGACCAGCACGCCGCCGGGACGGGCCCGCAGGGGAAAGACATGCCCGGGCCGGACGAAGTCCTCAGACCGGGCCCAGGGGTCGAGGACGGCCCGGATGGTGGCGGCCCGGTCCTCGGCACAGATGCCGCTGCCCACCGCCTGGTGATCGATGGAGACGGTGAAGGCGGTATCGCAGCCCGCATCGGCGACCATGGGGCCGATGCCCAGGCGATCGAGCCGCGTGCCTTCGCAGGGCATGCACACCAACCCCCGGCCATGGCGCAGCATGAAGGCGATCGCCTCGGGCGTCACCCACTGGGCGGCCATGGTCAGGTCCGCCTCGTCCTCCCGGTCGCAGCCGTCGGACACCAGGACCATCTCCCCCCGCCGCAGTCGCCGCAGGGCCTCGGCCACCTGGGGGACTCCGGACACGGACCCGGTCCCGTTGGTGCTCAGGCGCATCATCGGCCCGCCGCCGGGAGCAGGACGACCATGCGACACCCGGTCGGAACCCGGCGCTCGGCCCGGATGTCGCCGCCGTGCAGGTCGACGATCCACCGGGCGATGGCCAGCCCCAGGCCCGCCCCTCCGTGACTGGACGAGCGGGCCGTGTCGGCCCGGTAGAAGCGCTCGAACACTCTGCTTGCCTCCTCCTCGGGGATACCAGGTCCCTCGTCGCACACTTCGATGGCCACCCAATCTTCGGGGACACCCCGACCGAGGCTCTCGGGGACACCCCGACCCGGGCCCCGCTCCGAGCGGGCCGAAACCTCGACCCGGCCTCCGGCGGGGGAGTGGCGCACCGCGTTCTCCAACAGGTTGGCCAGGACCTGGTGGACCCGTTCCGGATCACCGTCGGCGGATAGACCCGGTTCGTTCACAGCCACGGATACTTCTACGTCGGGAGCGTTGAGTCTCGATTCGTCGACCGCGTCCTCCAGCACGGGGCGCACCTCGAAGGCCCGGCGCTGGAGCGGGATGGCCCCCGACTCGAGGCGGGACAGGTCGAGTAGCTGGGTGACCAGCCGGCCCAGCCGTTCCACCTGGCGGAGCATGGTCCGCAACTGTTCGGGCCCCGGAGGCTCGACCCCGTCGACCAGGTTCTCCAGGCCCGCCTGCAGGGCGGTGATGGGGGTGCGCAGCTCGTGGGACACATTGGCGACCAGGTCCCGGCGCATCCGGTCCACCTCGGCCAGTTCGGCGGCCATGGCGTTGAAGGAGCGGGCCAGGTCGCCCACCTCGTCCCGGGAGGTGGCCGTCACCGGCCGCCGGTAGTCGCCCCGGGCCATGGCCCGCGTGGCGGCCGCCATCTCCCGCAGGGGAGAGGTCATGCCCCGGGCCAGGAGCTGGACCATGACCATGGACAGGCCCCCGGCGGCCAGGGCGGAGATGACGGGCGAGACACCGGCCCGGGCCCCGCCCCCGACCACCACCACGGTGACGGCCACGCCCGCCACGATGACGACACCGAGCTTGGCCTTGATGGACGGGAGCCGGTCGAGAGGTCTCACGTCGACCCCGGGGACACCCCGGACCCCGGGGACCCCGGGGACCCCGGGGTGTCCCCGGCGGCGTAGCCCACACCGTGCACGGTGCGCACCACGTCGGTCCCGAGCTTCCGGCGCAGGGCCTGGATGTGGGAATCGACCGTCCGGGCGCCGAACCCGTCGCGGTAGCCCCACACCTGGGCCAGGAGCTTCTCCCGGGTGAACACCAACCCGGGGCGGGCGGCGAGCAGGGCCAGGATGTCGAACTCGGTGGGGGTGAGGTGGACGGCCTCGCCGTCGCGGCTGGCCCGGCGGCTGGCCGGGTCGAGCTCCACGCCTCCGATGCGCAGCCTGGTGGCCGCGTCGGCCTTGGGCTCCGCCGGGCGGCTGACGCGGCGGAGGATGGCGTGGACCCTGGCCACCAGCTCTCGGGGGGAGAAGGGCTTCGTCAGATAGTCGTCGGCGCCCACGGCCAGACCGACGAGGAGGTCGGTCTCGGAGTCCCGGGCGGTGAGCATGAGAACGGGCACGGGCCGGTTGCGCTGGATGCGCCGGCAGACCTCGAGCCCGTCGAAGCCGGGCAGCATCAGGTCGAGGACGACGAGATCGGGTTGCAGGCGCTCGACCAGCTCCACCCCGGACGGGCCGTCACCGGCTACCTCCACCGAGAAGCCCTCGCTGCGGAGACGGGCGGCCACGGCGGCGGCGATGGGCTCCTCGTCCTCGATGACGGCCACGGTACGGGGCGTCGGAAGAGAGGCGGAGGGCGTCGCAGTCACGTACTGAGGATAGGGAAAGACTCGTGACAGAATCCCGGCGGGGTTGCGGAGATTTGCCGGAGATCGCCGGGGCGGGGGGGTTTCAATCCCGCTTCTGGCCCGGGTCAGGAGCTCGGAAACCTGGTCGTCACCCACCTGGGAGAAGTCCTCGTACCACAGGCCCACGGCATGGAACGCCGACGGCGTGAGGCCGCAGATCACCTCGTCGGCTTCCTCCTCCATGGCCTTGCACGTCTCGGCCGCGGCGACGGGCACCGCCACCACCAGGTGCTCGGGGCCGAGGCGGCGGACGGCTGCGGCCGCGGCCCGCATGCTGGCCCCGGTGGCCAGCCCGTCGTCCACCAGGATGACGGTGGCGCCGGCTAGGTCGAGCGGGGGGCGGTCGCCCCGGTAGGCGCGTTCCCGGTCGTCCAGGACCGCCGCTTCGGCGCGGGCCACCGCCTCCACCTGCGCGGCGGTGATCCCGAGGTGGTCGACCACCGGGCGGTTGAGCACCCGGACCCCACCGCTGGCGATGGCTCCCATGGCCAGCTCCTCCTGGCCGGGCACCCCCAGCTTGCGGACCAGGAAGACGTCGAGGTGGGCGCCGAGGCTCTCCGCTACCTCGTAGGCGACGGGTACGCCGCCCCGGGGCAGGCCGAGCACGACCAGGCGCGGCCGCTCGGCCAGGTGCTGCAGATGGGTGGCGAGAACCTTCCCGGCGGCGCTCCGGTCGGGGTAGCGGGCCCCTTCGGCCATGGAAGCGGCGATGCGGGCCCGGAAGCGGCGGCTCACGTCATCCGGCGTCGGTGCTCCTCGGTCATGGCGGCAAAAGTTCCGGGTGCTGGGACCCTTCTTACCCCCGGCCAGGTGTTTCCACCAGCCCGGGCGGGGTAGACGGCGAAAGCCATGGAACCGACAGCAGCCCGGGAACCGACCGTGTTCGTTTTCGCGCCCGACCCGATCCTGACGGTCACCGTCGAGGCGGGTCCCGAAGGCGACGAGATCCACCTCCACGCCGGGGGCCAGGGAGTGTGGGTCACCGGGATGCTGGCCGCCCTGGGTGTGAACGTCTCGATCGGCGGGCCGTTCGGTGGCGAGACGGGCCGGGTGCTGCGGACCCTGGTGGAGGCGGAGGGTTTCGCCCTGCGGTCGGTGGAGATGCCGGGCAGCAACGGGGCCTATGTACACGACCGCCGGGACGGGGAGCGGGTGGTCGTGGCCGAGACCCCACCCGATCCCCTGTCCCGCCACGAGCTGGACGAGCTCTACGGCGCCGCGCTGGTCGGAGGGCTGGAGGCCGGTGTCTGCGTCCTCGGCGGGGCGGGGCCGTGGGACCCTCCCATCATCCCGGCCGAGGTCTACGGGCGCCTGGCCCGCGACCTGCGGGCCAACGACGTCAGGGTGGTCGCCGACCTGGACGGCGACCGCTCGCCGCCGCCCTGGAGGGTGGCGTCGACGTGCTCAAGGTCAGCCACGAGCAGTTGATGGCCGACGGCCGGGCCCGGAGCGGAGAGACGGCTGATGTGCTCGGAGCCATGGCCCGCCTGCGGGAGGAGGGCGCCGGCCCGGGTGGTCGTGACCCGGGCCGGGGAGCCGGCGCTGGCGCTGGTTGGAGGATGAGGTCGTCGAGGTGCGTCACGCCCCGGCTCGAGCCCCTTGAGCACCGGGGAGCGGGCGACTCCATGACGGCCGGGCTGGCCGCCGGGCTGGCCCGGGGTCTGACCTGGGACGAGGCAGCCCGGCTGGGTGCGGCGGCCGGTTCCCTCAACGTCACCCGCCGGGGGCTGGCCACCGGCGACCTCCGGGAGATCGAGCGCCTGGCCGACCACATCGAGTTGCGGGTGCTGGAACGGGACGGCACCTCCGAGTCGCCGGCGCGGGCGGAGGAGGGGATGAGCGACACGGAGCAGATCGCCAACGTCTCGCCCGGTGAGCTGTCCACCCGTACCGCGCCCACGGGACAGCGACCCGGAGGGCCCGGAGCCCTCGCTCCACTGCCTCGTCACCAATGACGACGGCATCGCCAGCCCGGGCATCGCCCTCCTGGCCCGCGTGGCCCTCGGATGCCGGTTTGGACGTGGTGGTGGCCGCGCCGCTGCGGGACACGTCCGGGGCCAGCGCCTCCATCACCGCCATGGAGGAGGACGGCCGCTTCGTCGTGGAACGGTGCCCGTTGCCGGGGCTCGAGGGCTGCGACACCTACGGAGTGGAGGGCCTCCCCGCCTTCATCGCCCTGACCGGATGCCGGGGGGCGTTCGGTCCCATCCCCGACGTCGTGCTCTCCGGCATCAACCATGGACCCAACACCGGCTTCGCCGTACTCCACTCGGGGACGGTGGGCGGCGGCGCTGACCGCTTCGACTCACGGAGCCCGGGCCATGGCCGTCTCTCTCCACTCCGGGGCCCACATCCGGGTGCCCCATCACGCCGGGACCCCCCACTGGGAGACGGCCGCCGAGGTGGCCCGCCAGGTGTTGCCCCGGCTGCTGGCAGTCGCCGCCCCGCACCGTGCTCAACGTGAACGTTCCCAACGTGCCGCTGGCTGAGGTGCGGGGGCTCCGCCCGGCCCGGCTGGCCAGCTTCGGGGCCGTGCAGTTCAACGTGGTGGAGAAGGGCGAGGGCTACGCCAAGATCGGGCTGTCGGAGATGGATGCCGAACTGGAAACGGGAACCGACGCCGCTCTGGTGGCGGACGGATGGGCGACGGTGACGTGCCCTACAGGCTGTGTGTCAGGCCGGCGACCTGGAAGTCCCGCTGGCCTAGGACCGAGCTAGGCGGCCAGGTTCCTCTTCGGCGGCCGGGGGGCCCACTGACCCCGCTGGGCGACAGGGCGGACCAACGGACGAGGCTTGTTCGTCCGGACCCGGGGTGCCACCAGCAGGACGACGCCGGCGGCCATCACCGCGATCCCGATGATGGCGCCCCACAGCGCGGCGCCGCCCAGCCCCTGGGTCACCGCGGCCAGGGTGATGGTGGTACCGAGCATGGTCAGCACGAGCCCCACCCAGCAGGCGGGAATGTGGAACCGCCGCGTGGGTGGCGGCGGCACCATGCCCAGCAGCTGGCTCGCCAGCCACGGGTCGCTCGAGACCGGCCGCCAGTTCGGCCAGCGTTCCCCGCTCCTCATCGGAGAGCACCACGTCCTGGAAGACGCTCCCCGCTTTCTGCCCGTCTTCGTGCACCCTTGCCTCCCGGTCGATCCCTTCCAGTATCGCTTCGGTACCCCCTGTTCTCCGAAATTCGAATCCGGCTGCTCGAGCGCAGATGTAACCGAGCCCGAAACACGGACATTTCGGGCCACGCGGAGGGGGTTTTGCGCCACCCTGCGGAGTCGGCCACGGCCGCGGGGCCGGGGCGTAGTGCTTCAACCGGTCGCTGGAGCCAGGGGCAAGAGAGAGGTGGTTCGGGATGGGGCGGAAGACCGGTGCACTCCTCGTCGGGCTCGCCCTCCTGTCCGGCGCCTGCGCCTCGGGGGGTGGCGGGGACGGCGAGGAGGCGGCGGATGGGGCGGTCAGGGGCGGGGAGTTCTCCGTCGCCCTCAAGGAACCCGACGGGCTCCTGCCGGCCAACAGCACCACCGTGTACTCCGGCCAGGTCCTCTCGGCCCTGTTCACCGGCCTGGTGGAGTACGACCCGGAGACGGCCGAGCCCCGCCACGCCATGGCCGAGTCCATCGACTCGACGGACCAGCAGCACTGGACCATCAAGCTCGAGGACGGGTGGAATTCCACAACGGTGAGACGGTGACGGCCAAGTCCTACGTCGACGCCTGGAACTTTGCCGCCTACGCCCCCAACGGCAACGAGAACTCGTTTTTCTTCGCCAATGTGGACGGCTACGACGCCCTCCAGGGCGACCCCGACGCCAGCCCGCCGGTGCCCGCCGTCGGCCCGGGAGATGTCGGGCCTGGCCGTGGTGGACGCCACCACCTTCACCGTCCGGCTGAAGGAGCCCTTCACCCAGTTCCCGCTGACGCTGGGCTATCAGGCCTTCTACCCGATGCCCGCCGTCGCCTACGGCGACCTCAAGGCCTACGAGCAGGCCCCCGTCGGCAACGGGCCCTTCATGATGGACGGGACCTGGCGCCACGACGAGGCCATCCGCATCAAGCGCTTCCCCGACTACGCGGGCAAGGCCGCCGGCGCCGACGCCGTCGAGTTCCGCATCTACACCGCCGACGACACCGGCTTCCGGGAGCTCCAGGCCGGCGGGCTCGACATCGCCACCTCGCATCCCCCTGGCCGAGCTCGACGCGGCGCGGGCCGAGTTCGGCCGGCGCCTGGTGGAGCGGCGCAGCGCCGCCTTCAACTACCTCGGCTTCAACATGGACGACCCCGTGTTCGCGGCCAGAAGGAGCTGCGCCAGGCCATCTCCCTGGCCATCGACCGGGACGCCATCATCGACAAGATCTTCAACGGCACCCGGGAGCCGGCCCGCTCCGTCATCGCCCCCCTCGTCCCCGGCGTCGCGCCCCGACGCCTGCCGCACCTGCGTCCTCGACGTGGCCCGGGCCAAGACGCTGCTGGCCCAGGCGGGCGGCTTCTCCGGGACGCTGCAAACTGTGGTTCGCCGCCGGCCAGGAGAACGAAGATTCCCATGGGGGCCATCGCCAACCAGCTCCGCGAGAACCTGGGCATCACCGACGTGAAGTTCGAGACCCTCCAGCTCGCCGAGCTGAAGGCCAAGATCAAGGCCCGGGAGGTCACCGGACCGTTCCTGTTCAACTGGCTGATGGACTACCCCAGCCCGCAGAGCTACCTGGAGCCGCTCTACACCTCGACCAGCAGCTCCAACCGCACGGGGTACGCCAACCCCCAGGTCGACGACCTGATCGCCCAGGGCAACCGGGCCCCGTCACTGGCCGAGTCCATCAAGGCCTACCAGGCGGCCGAGGACGTCATCCTCGACGACATGCCGGTGGTGCCGCTGTGGTTCGGCAAGACCCGGGCCGCCCACTCCGAGCGCACCACCGGGGTCACCATCGACCCCTTCAGCCGGATCCGGGTGGCCGACGTTCGGGTGGTGGGCTGACTGGGGCAGCTACCTGGCCCGGCGCCTCCTCCAGGTCGTCCCCGTCTTCTTCGGGGCGACGTTCCTCATCTTCGCCCTCGTCTACGCCATCCCCGGCGACCCCATCGACGCCCTGGCCGGGGACCGTCCCATCGCCCCGGCGGTGCACGCCGAGCTACGGGCGCGCTACCACCTCGACGACCCCCTCCTGGTCCAGTACGGGAAGTACGTCTCCGGGCTCGTGCGGGGCGACTTCGGCGAGAACTTCCGGGGCCGGGAGGTGGCCGACATCATGCGCCAGCGCTTCCCCGTCACCCTCCGCCTCGGCCTGGTGGCGTTCGTCTTCGAAGCCGCCCTCGGCCTGCTGGCCGGCGTCCTGGCCGGGCTGCGGCGGCGGTCCCTGATCGACTCGCTGGTGCTGGTGTCGACCACGGTGGTGGTGGCCGTCCCCGTCTTCGTCCTCGGCTACGCCGCCCAGCTCCTCCTCGGGGTCGAACTGGGCTGGTTCCCCGTCTCCGGCATCCGTGAGGGGCTGCGCAGCTACCTGCTCCCCGGGCTGGTGCTCGGGTCCCTGTCGCTGTGCTACGTGGCCCGGCTGACCCGGGCCAGCCTGGCCGAGGCCATGCGGACCGACTACGTCCGGACCGCCCGGGCCAAGGGCCTCCCCGCCCGGCGGGTGGTGGGGGTGCACGCCCTGCGCAACTCGCTCATCCCCGTGGTCACCTTCCTCGGCATCGACCTGGGTTCGTTGCTGGCCGGGGCGGTGGTGACCGAGGGGATCTTCAACCTGCCCGGCGTCGGCCAGGCCGTGTTCTCCGCCGTCTCCACCCAGGACTACCCGGTGGTGGTCGGAGTCGTCACCGCCCTGGTGCTCGTCTTCATCGCCGCCAACCTGCGTCGTCGACGTCCTCTACGCCGTCCTCGACCCCCGCATCCGCTATGGCTGACGCCCCCCCTCCGCAGGACGTCGCCGCCGGGGCGGAGGTCCGGGCCGAGCTGGCTGACGCGCCGCTCCGGACCGCCGGGCTGTGGTCCGACGCCTGGCGGGTCCTGCGCCGCAACCCGCTCTTCGTCGTGCCCGCCGTGGTGGTCCTCGTCTTCGTGGTCATGGCCATCGCCCCCCGGCTGTTCACCTCGGCCGACCCCCGGGCCTGCGACCTGGCCGACAGCCTCCGGCCGTCCCAGCGGTCAGCACTGGTTCGGCTTCGACATCCAGGGCTGCGACTACTACGCCCGGGTGGTGTACGGCGCCCGGGTGTCCATCGCCGTGGGCCTCCTCACCGTGGCCGGCACGGTGGTGGTGGCGGTGGTGCTCGGTTCCCTGGCCGGGTACTACGGCGGGCTGGCCGACAGCGTGATCGCCCGGCTGACCGACGTGTGGTTCGCCCTGCCCACGGTGCTCGGGGCCATCGTGATCCTGTCCGTGCTGGGGGAGAAGAACGTGGCCCAGCTGGTGCTGGTGCTCATCATCTTCGGCTGGCCGACCATGACCCGGCTCATGCGCTCGGCCGTCCTGTCCGTGCGGGACATGGAGTACGTCGCCGCCGCCCGGGCGCTGGGGGCGGGCGACGGCCGCCTCGTGTTCCGCCACATCCTGCCCAACGCCATCGCCCCGGTGGTGGTCTACGCCACCATCAAGGTGGGCATCGTCATCGCCGCCGAGGCGACCCTCTCCTTCCTGGGCCTGGGGGTGCAGCTGCCGGCCATCTCCTGGGGGCTCATGATCGCCGGGGGCCGGACCCGCCTCCTCGACGCCCCCCACCTCCTGCTGTTCCCCGGCCTCGCCCTGTCCCTCACCGTGCTGTCCTTCGTCCTCATGGGCGACGCCCTCCGCGATGCCTTCGATCCCCGCCTCCGCTAGTCCGTTCGGGGACACCCCGGACCCCGGCGATTTCGGGGACACCCCGGACCCCGGGCACCCGGGCCCGTCCTCGAGGTGGAGGACCTGGCGGTGGAGTTCCCCACCCGACGACGGCGTGGTGGCCGCCGTCAACGGGGTGAGCTTCTCGCTCTCGCGCCGGCGAGACGCTGGCCGTGGTGGGGGAGTCGGGGTCGGGCAAGAGCGTGACCGCCATGGCGGCCATGGGCCTGGTCGAGGCACCGGGCCGGGTCACGGCCGGGGCGGTGCGCTTCTCCGGGGTGGACCTCTTCGGCCTGCCCGAGGAGGAGCGCCGCCGGGTGCGGGGACCGGGCATGGCCATGGTCTTCCAGGACCCGCTCTCCGCCCTCAACCCCGTCTTCTCGGTCGGCTTCCAGATCGGCGAGATGCTGCGTGTCCACGCCGGGATGAGCCGCCGGGCGGCCCGGGCCCGGGCCGTGGAGCTGCTCGAGCAGGTGCGGATCCCGGGGGCCGCGGGGCGGGTCGGCGACTACCCCCACCAGTTCTCGGGCGGGATGCGCCAGCGGGTGATGATCGCCATGGCCCTGGCCCTCGGCCCCCGGGTGCTCGTCGCCGACGAGCCGACCACCGCCCTCGACGTGACCGTCCAGGCGCAGATCCTGGAGCTGCTGGCCGATCTGCGGGTCCGCAGCCGGGCATGGGCCTGCTCCTCATCACCCACGACCTCGGCGTGGTGGCCGAGGTGGCCGACCGGGTGGCGGTCATGTACGCCGGGCGGATCGTGGAGACGGGCCCCGCCACCGACGTGCTGGTGGCGCCCCGTCATCCCTACACCCAGGGGCTGCTCAACTCGATGCCGGGCCGGCGCCCGGGAGAGCGCCTGGACGCCATCTCGGGGGCGCCGCCCAGCCTGTCGCACATCCCCTCCGGCTGCCCGTTCCACCCGCGCTGCCCGTGGGTGGTGGACCGCTGCCGGGTGGAGGAGCCGCCTCTGGCCGGTACCCGGCGGCAGGGCCAGTGCCTGCTGGCGGTCGGAGGAGGTGTACTCCCGTGCCATTTGAGGGGCTGGCGGCCGACGGTCTCGTCAAGCACTACCCCCTCACCCGCGGGGTGGTGTGGCGCCGCCAGGTGGGCGCGGTCAAGGCGGTCGACGGGGTGAGCTTCACCCTCGGGCGGGGCGAGACCCTCGGCCTGGTGGGGGAGTCGGGGTGCGGCAAGTCGACCCTGGCCCGGCTCGTCCTCCGCCTGGAGGAGCCCACCGCCGGCCGGGTGGTGCTCGACGGGGAGGACGTCACGGCCCTGGACCGCCGGGGCCTGCGCCGGCTCCGGCGCCGGATGCAGGTCGTCTTCCAGGATCCCTACGCCTCGCTCAACCCCCGCATGACGGTGGGGGACACGGTGGCCGAGGCGTGGCGGCTCCATCCCGACGCCCTGCCTCCCGAGGGCCGGCGGCGGGGGGTGGAGGAGCTCTTCGAGCGGGTCGGCCTCGAACCCGCCCACGCCAACCGCTATCCCGCACCAGTTCTCCGGCGGGCAGCGCCAGCGGGTCGGCATCGCCCGGGCCCTGGCTCTGCGCCCCGAGGTCATCGTTCTCGACGAGCCCGTGTCCGCCCTCGACGTCTCCGTCCAGGCCCAGGTCGTCAACCTGCTGGCCGATCTCCAGGACGACCTCGGCCTCACCTACCTCTTCATCGCCCACGACCTGTCGGTGGTGCGCCACATCTCCGACCGGGTGGCGGTCATGTACCTGGGCCGGATCGTGGAGACGGGCCCCGCCGCCGACGTCTACGAGCGGCCGTCGCATCCCTACACCCAGGCGCTGCTCTCGGCCGCGCCCTGATCCCGATCCCCGGCACCGCGGCCGGCGCCGGCGGATCACCCTCGCCGGCGACGTGCCGAGCCCGGCGGCGCCCCCTTCGGGCTGCCGGTTCCGCACCCGCTGCTGGCTGGCGCAGGACATCTGCGCCGAGGAGACACCCGAGCTGGTGGACCGGGGCGACGGCCATCCCGTCGCCTGCCACTTCGCCGGTCCGGCCGGTGCCGCGCCGAACGGCGACGGCGTCTGACTATCCCGTCGGGTTCAGGCTGCGGCGGGGCTGTGAACGCGGGGCTTGGTGCCGGCCGGTCGCCGAGCGAGTGGTCAGATCGGTCGTCGGGGCGAAATCATCGTCCCGCTGCTGGGACGACGGCGACGTGCGCCGGCGCCGAGCGGCGTACGACCCAGGCCAGACCGGCACTGCCCAGCAGCACGACGAAGGCGACACCGGGCAGGGTCAGGTCCCCGCCGGGAAGCGACTCCTCGGTGCCGGCCAGGGAGGCCGTATCCGAGACACGATCGATGTGGGCCGGTTCCGCGGCCACCGCAGCGGTGGCCAGGCCGACGCCCGAGAAGATGGCGGTGGCGAAGCCGGCGGTCATCAGCCGGCGGGTTGTCAGGCGCATCGTGGGTCCTTTCGGTCTGCTCGACCCCTTCGTGACAGAGCTTCGGCAGCCGGAGCCCGGTCCTGAAGTCCCTTGATGTCCGCTTGATGGCGGAACTAGCCGAGGCGCGGCTCAGCGGTTCGAAGGGCGACGGCCGACAGCGTCACGTTGAGCGCCGAGATCGCCGCCGCCTTCGCCGCGGTCCGCGTCGGGAGGTGACCGCTGGCGCCGGCCGCCACGGCCGAGACGCCGTCGCAGGCATGGATCAGGAGACCGAGGCGGAGTGAGCGGGCGAGCTCCTCGCCCCGGAGCACGAACACCTCGGCGCCGATCATCACCGTGCGGATGCCGAACAGCCGCAAGACATACAGCGCGGCCGGGTTCGCCTCGGGCTCGACCCCCATCTGCCGCGTGGCCCGCGCCGGGGAGAGCAGGCAGAGGCCGCCGTTGACGAGGCGGACCGCGCCGAGGGCATACCGGGCCAGGTCGGAAACTGACGTCTCAGGGCGCACGGGGGGATGGTAAGCGGCCCGGTGGGGGCGAGGTATCCGTACTGGTACGGAAGCCTCCCGGCGCCGGTGGCCATAGGGTTGGGCCAGACGAGTTTGGCGCCGCGCGCCTGAAGGGAGAGTCGATGAAGTCGCTGCTCGCCCGTGGCTTCCAGTCCTTCACCCAGGCTCTGGACGACCGGAAAGGCTGGCCGAACCTGCCTCCGCCGCTCGGCATCGTGGTGTTCATGGGCATCCGGGACAAGCTGCGCCGCTGCAACCTGGTGGATGCGGGGCCGGTCCCGGACATCCCCCCCGAAGCGCCGCCCCCGGCGCCGCCGGCCTACGTCCGCATGATCGACGGCACCTACAACGACCTTTCGGCCACGACCATGGGCCAGGTCCGCTGCCGGTTCGGCCGCAACGTCCCCCTCGGTGACACGATCCCGGAGAAGGACGCCGATCTGCTGACCCCCAGCCCCCGGGAGGTCAGCCGGCAGCTCCTCACCCGGGACCCGTTTCTCCCCGCCTCGGGGCTCAACACCCTGGCCGGCGCCTGGTTGCAGTTCGAGGTCCACGACTGGTTCAGCCACGGCAAGAACCCCACGGACCGCAAGTGGGAGATCCCCCTGGAGCACGACGACGACTGGTGGCAGGACCCGATGCCCATCCAGCGCACCCAGGAGGACGATTCCTACGACCCGGACCGGGACGTGGCCCCCACCTACCGCACCACCCAGACCCACTGGTGGGACGCCTCGCAGATCTACGGCGACAGCCCGGAGATGGCGGGGGCGCTGCGGGCGCACTCCGAAGGCCGGCTCAACCTGGAGGCGGACGGCCTCCCGCCCGCCATGCTGATCGACGCGCTCGACCGGGCCGACACCGGCGGTGCCTTCTGGCTGGGCCTCGGCCTCTTCCATGTCCTGTTCATGCGGGAGCACAACGCCATCTGCGGCGCCCTGGCCCAGGAGCACCCGGACCGGCGGGCCGACGACGAGTGGCTCTACCAGCACGCCCGGCTGATCAACAGCGCCCTGATGGCCAAGATCCATGCCACCGAATGGTCGCCCGCCCTCATCGGCCACCGCACGACCAGGTGGGGGACGAAGATCGAGTGGTACGGCCTGGCCGGCAAATGGATGAAGGATCACGTCGGGCGCCTCGGGAAGGGCGAGATGTTGAGTGGGATCCCCGGCTCACCCACCAATCACCACGGGGTGCCGTATGCCCTGAGCGAGGAGTTCGTCGCCGTCTACCGCATGCACCAGCTGATCCCCGACGACTACGAGTTCTTCTCCGCCGTCAACGGCGGCCGTCTGACCGACGAGTCCCTGTCGTTCCGCGAACTCGGGGTGGATGATGCCCGGGATCGCCTCGAGCAGTTCGGCATGGCCAACTCGCTCTACTCCTTCGGCATCTCCCACCCGGGGCAGGTCACGCTCCACAACTACCCCCGGACCCTGCAGCGCTTCGAGCGGCCTCTGCGCCCCGCCGACATCGCCGCCGGGCACGAGCCCATCGTCGACCTGGCCGCCATCGACATCCTGCGGAACCGCGAGCGCGGCGTCCCCCCTTACAACCTGTTCCGGACGCGCTTCCACATGCGCCCGGCCGCCTCCTTCGAGGACCTGACCGACAACCCGCAGTGGGCCCGGGAGATGCGTGAGCTCTACGAGGGCGACATCAACCGGGTCGACCTCTCCGTGGGCCTGTTCGCCGAGCCCTTCCCCGAGGGTTTCGCCTTCTCCGACACCGCCTTCCGGGTCTTCATCCTCATGGCCACCCGCCGGCTGAAGAGCGACCGCTTCTTCACCATCGACTACCGGCCCGAGGTCTACACCCCGACCGGCATGCGCTGGGTCGAGGGCAACACCCTCGCCGATGTGCTGGTGCGCCACTACCCCGAGCTGGGGCCGGCGCTGGCCGGCGTGGACAACGCCTTCAAGCCGTGGCGACGGGCGGGCCGCTAGGTACTGGGCGCAGGGACCCCGGCAGGTTCGGCCGGTGGAGGTGGCGCAGCCGCGGCGCGGATGGGGCGCCCCGCCCGGGTCGGGCTGCTCGCCCCGGCCACGGACCCGTCCCGGTTCGGCCGCGGCCGGAGCACGTCGACGTAGGTGGCGAGCACGGTGAGGGAGTAGCCGGCGGCGGCCACGGCCAGAAGGATCCAGGCGCCCCGGGGCCACGGGACCCGGGCCAGCTGAGGAAAGGGCGAGGGCCAGAGCGACGCCCGGCCGCATCGAGCGGCGCGCGAGGCCGAGCCGCCCCAGGGACCGGGATCGTTTCCCACACGCCTGGGCCAGCCGCCAGCTGTCCAGCGCCGCGACCAGGGCGAGTCCGGCCGCGGTGGCCACCGCCGCCAGTGAGGACAGCACCGGAACCCAGCCGGGCCATCCCTTCCCGGGCGAAGGGCGCCGCCGTACCGGCGTAGGCGCCGACCACGAGGAGGAGGACCAGGATGCGGCTCTTCCCGTTCATCCAGAACGTGCCCGTGCCCGCCACCAGGAGGGCGGCCAGCAGCAGGACGACGAAGGAGACGGCGAAGGACGGCCAGTCGTCGCAGCGGGCCGAGTGGCACATGGTGCGGAGCCCACCGGCGACGATCCCCGCCCAGGGCGGCGAGGATGGTGGTGGCGTACATGGCCTGGTCGCCAGACGACACCTTGCCGCCCTTCTCCGCCGGCCGTCTTCCGGTGGCTCCGCCAGAGCACCCCGGGGCCGCGGCGAGACCGAAGGCCAACAGGCTGGCTGACGCCCACGCACCTCCGCCGGACCACAGACCGAAGAGCAACGCGACTCCGGCCAGGCTGCCCGCCAGCACGAGGCGGGGCAGCTTCTCGGGCTCGGGGCAGGACCGCCACCACGGCGGCGAGTCCGAGCACCAACAGCGTCCATGACCGCCAGCCCGGGAGGTGGAAGCTCTTCTCGCGCTCGCCAGTAGGTGGACTGAATCGCACCGAGGGCGATGGCGGCCACGAACAGGCCGCGCCTGGCGCTGGCGGCGACGAAGACGGCGATGAGGTAGAGGGGTTTGAGCATCGTCGCCGCGTACCGACCGGCGACGGCCGCGCCCGGAGCTGCCGTCGGGGCGGAGGGCCCCGAAGGCGACGAGGGCGGCGCGGAGGAAGAGGCGGACCCGGCGCTCGTCGCCGATGTCCTCCAGGCCCTGGAGGCCCACGTCGTAGTCCCGCACCATCGCCTCGGCCTGGACCGCGTTGAGTGAAGCGGGTCGCGACGAAGGCTCGTCCGGCTGCGGGTCCTGACCCTGAGGGGGGTCGTGGTCGGCGTGCGTCACCACCGGCAACTCGGAGGCCAGGATCTCCCACTGCAGGACGAGAACGACGTGATCCCGGAACTGGTGCACGGCCTGGACCCACTGGTCCCATCCCGCCGCGTCCGTGCCGGGACCGGCCGCGAGCCGGTCGCGCAGCTCCGGTACCCCGGGCAGGTCGCACAGCTCCGGGGGTGCCGGGAGACGCTCCCAGCCGGCGGGCACCTGGCCGATCTGGTCCACCAGTTCGTCGAGGGAGGCGGTGAACGACGCTGGGCCGTCGGGGGCCAGGGCCAGCTCCGCCAGACGCTCAGGATCGAGGAGGTTGTCGACGAGCGTGGCCACCGCGTCCAGGCGGCCCCACATCCAGTCGTTGGCTCTCCATTTGGCGGACAGGAAGGCGGCGAAGTTGCCCAGCTCGTCTCCGCAGAGCTTGTCCGAGGCCCGCAGCGGAGCATCCGGGCTGGGATTCCCCTTGCGCTTTCCCCGGCCCTTCGCCCGGTTCTTCTTCAGGTTCTCGAAGACCTTGTCGAGGGGTGTCGGGGCGTTGCCGGTCAGCTGGGCGAAACGGATCTCAGTGTCGGGGGCGGGGCCGAGCAGGGCCAGCGGGGCGCAGAGGGTGACGGCGCTTTCGAGGCCCTGGGTCAGTTCGTCGGGCGTCGCCAGCTGGTCGAGCAGGGCGAAGATCTCCGACCCGCCCTTCGAGGTGCCCGCCGGCGGCGCGGGTGCCCGGGCGCCCAGCTCCGTGAGGTCCTGGGCCACGTGGCAGCCGGCCCGCCAGAGGGCCTGGCTGAGATCCCGGTCACCGCCCTGCTCCAGGTTGTCGGTCAACTCGTCCACCCACCTGTTCAGCGGATCCGGTGGGTTCGGCGTTCGCGGGTCGGCCGGGTTCGACCTCGCCGCCCCCGTCGAGGTCCAGGCCAGCACGTCGGGGATCTGGGCGGCGAAGGTGGTGGGGACGTACCGGAGCATGTCCGACGAGGTTCCCTGGGCCCACTGCTCCACCGTCGTCCTCTTGACGGTGGGGTTTCTGGTCTGCGCGGCCTTGAGCCACCGGCGGCGCTGGGCCCGTTCCAGGGCGGCTGCCATGGTTCCGAGCCGGTAGGCGCGGGCCTTGATGTGTCCCGTGTCCTCGAGATCAGCGTCGATGACGCGGGTTTCGAGATCACGGGCCCAACTCACCAGGAGCCGGGCCAGCTGCCCGAGCCAACTGTTGCTGTTCCACGGCGCCTCGTCGGAGGTGCTCAACACGCCGGCGAGCGCGTCCCGGAGGCCCAACTCGTGCTCGTCACACCAGCCGGTCAGGGGCGCGACCGTCAGCCCGGCGGCGAGGGCGTCTCCCGCTTGCGGCTTGCGCAGGGCGTCGGCCACCGCGGTGACGTCGAGTTCGGTCCAGATGGCGGCGAGCTCGACGGTCCGGTCATCTCTGGCTTCGGTCAGCCGGGAGACGGGGTCGGTGGGGCGGAGACCGCCGAAGGCGGCGGCCATGGTGAGGCGTCGCTGGCAGGTCGTCCGGTTGACGGCTTCGAGCTCGTGGACGTCCGCCAGCAGCGACTCGACCCCGAAGCGGGCCTGCAGGCTCCGCAACGTGGTGGCGATGGCCCGGGGAGAGCCGAGCCGGGCGTCGGCGCCGGGAGGTCGGTCCGGGGTCGGGTCCGGGGGACTGGGCGAGAGGTAGAGGAGCCAGCGATCGGTCAGTCCCTCGGCCGCCGAGTCGACGATGGCGCGCACCGCGGCGGTGACCGGGATGTTGTCGAGGGTCCCGCCGTCGATCACCTTCACGACGCCCTGGGGACGACCACCGGGGAGCTCGAAGGTCCTGGAGTAGTCGAGCCCCTCCGCTCATGGCCAGCGGGAGAGCTAGCGGGCTCGGCGTTGCCCTGCCTTCGGGCCCGGGTCGTCCTGGCCGATCATGCCCACCGGGATGTTGGCCGGCTCGAAGGCGATGGGAAACGACGAGGTGGCCCGGGCGGCCATGGCCAGACGCTTGGCCAGCTGCCCCGCCGACCCGTTGGCGGCCAGGTCGTCCTGCCCGGGACCCTTGCGGAAACGGAAGAGGGCCTCCGACCCCGTCTCGGTCACCTTGTTGTGCCGGTTGAGCAACAGCCGGATTTCCCGGGGCTCGTACAGGGTGGCGGACAGGACGAGGCTCAGCTGATGCACGGGCGGAATGTGGTCGGCTCCTCCCTCGGTGATGAACGTGGCCAGGCGGGAGGCCAGCACGGGGTAGAAGTAGCCGTCGCCGTCCAGGATCGACGGAGGTCGGAGCGCCTCCTGCCTCCGCTGGTTCCTCTGGGCCTCGCTCTCGATCCCGCCGGGGTTCTCGGCGGCCCGGCCGGCACTGGTCGTGGCCCGCGAGCTTGTTTCGATGTCGCCGAGCATCGTCCAGAGGTCGCGCATCTTGCCGATGTCGAAGCGGTGGCACTGAGCGGCGGCGTAGACGGCGGCGTTGAGGCCGCCGGCGCTGGCGCCGGCCAGGACGTCGACCGCCACGGTCGAGTAGTGGGCCAGGTCGAGCAGGCTCCGGTACACGGGATCGCCGCTGGAGCCGGCCCCCGCACGGCGGAGGCGCTCGATTTCCGAGACCGCCCCGCCGATCCACACCGCCAGGCTCACCCCGCCGCGCATGGCCAGGGCGAGGCGCAGCTCCTGGCGGGCGCGCGGGCGCGGAAGGGAGGACGCCTTCGTGCCCGTGCCGAACTCCATCGCCCTCGCCTCCCCCGCCCTTCGCGCGGAACAGGGCCGAAGCCCCTCACGCGAAAGTAAGCACTTTCGTTCCCAGACGCCTCCGTACCGGTACGGATCCCAGAACTAGGGTGGCAGTTTCCTCAGTGGTTGTCAGGGGGAACCCCCCGGGCCCCCGGAAAGCGAGGCATCTGTGGCCGAGAGCGTCTACAAGGTCATCGAGCTGGTCGGTACGAGTTCCGAGTCGTGGGAGCGGGCGGCGGCGGCGGCCGTCGAGCGGGCCAGCCAGAGCCTGCGCGACTTGCGCATCGCCGAGGTGACCCAGATGGACATGCAGATCGAAGAGGGCCGGGTCGTCGCCTACCGGGCCAAGGTCAAGTTGTCGTTCAAGTACGCGGGTGGGGAGTGAAGCTCGGTTACGGGATCGGCTACTGGTCATCGGGCCCGCCGGCAGGGACTGCCGAGGCGGTTGGCGAGGCGGAGCGTCTCGGTTACGACTCGTTGTGGACGGCCGAGGCGTACGGCTCCGACGCCCTGACGCCCTTGGCCTGGTGGGGCGCCCAGACGAGCCGGATGCGCCTGGGCACCGGGATCTGCCAGATGCCCGCCCGCACGCCCACGGCCACCGCCATGGCGGCCATGACCATGGACCACCTGAGCCAGGGCCGCTTCATCCTCGGCCTGGGGGCGTCCGGTCCCCAGGTGGGGGAGGGCTGGTACGGCCAGCCCTATCCCAAGCCCCTGGCCCGGACCCGGGAGTACGTCGACATCGTGCGGAAGACCATCCGGCGGGAGGAGCCGGTCACCTTCGCCGGCGACCACTACAGCCTGCCGTACGAGGGCGGCACCGGCCTGGGCAAGGCCCTCAAGTCCACCATCCACCCCCGGCGGGCCGACCTGCCCATTTTCCTGGGGGCCGAGGGGCCGAAGAACGTGGCCCTTTCGGCCGAGATCGCCGATGGCTGGGTGGCCATGCTGATGTCCCCCCGGGACGACGCCTGGTACCGGGAGCGCCTGGCCGAGGGGTTCGGCCGGCGCGCTCCCGATCTGCGCCCCGCTTCGGACTTCGAGGTGGTGTCCATGGTGCCGGTCGTCATCAACCCCGACGTCGAGAGGGCGGCCGACATGGTGCGACCGTTTCTCGCCCTCTACGCCGGGGGCATGGGCGCCAAGGGCGCCAACTTCCACTACGACGCCATCGCCCGGGCCGGCTTCGAGGCCGAGGCCGACCGCATCCAGGAGCTGTATCTCACCGGCGACAAGGCAGAGGCCAGCGCTTCCATCCCCGTCAAGATGGTGGAGGCGTTCGCGCTGATCGGCCCGCCGGAGAAGATCCGCGACGACCTCGAAGCCTGGAAGGAGACGGTGGTCACCACCATGCTCGTCTCCGGCCCGGTGCCGCTGCTACGGGCGGTGGCCGAACTGGTCGGGTGACTCTGATCATGGGCGAGAAGCAGTTCGTCGAGGTCCTCGGCCAGCGGATGGCGTACGTGGAGGAGGGGGAGGGGCGGCCCATCGTTCTCCTGCATGGGAACCCGACGTCGAGCTTCCTCTGGCGGGGGGTGATCCCCGCCCTGTCCGGCCTGGGCCGGTGTCTGGCACCGGACCTGATCGGCATGGGGGACTCCGACAAGCTCGAGCCCTCCGGTCCCGACCGCTACACCTTCGCCGAGCACTCCCGCTTCCTCGACGCCTGGTTCGAGGCGGTGGGGATCGAAGCGGCGGGCGGCATCGTGCTGGTGGGGCACGACTGGGGCTCCGCGCTCGGGTTCGACTGGGCCCGCCGGCATCCGCGGGCGGTGGCCGGCATCGCCTACATGGAGGGGATCGTGTGTCCCGTCACCTGGGCCGACTGGCCGGACAACGCCCGCAACATCTTCGGTGTGTTCCGGTCGCCGGCCGGTGAGGAGGTCGTGCTGGAAAAGAACGTCTTCGTGGAACGGGTGCTGCCCGGGTCCGTGCTGAAGCCTCTGGCCGAGGATGTGATGGCGGAGTACCGCCGGCCCTTCGCCGAGGCGGGCGAGGGCCGCCGCCCGACCCTCACGTGGCCCCGGCAGCTCCCCATCGAGGGCGAACCGGCCGAGGTGGTCGAGGTGGTGGAGGCCTATGGCGAGTGGATGGCGGGGCCGGCTTCGCCCTCGAAGCTGTTCGTCAACGCCGAGCCGGGTGCCATCCTCACCGGGCGGGCCCGGGACTTTTGCCGGACCTGGCCCAACCAGACCGAGGTCACGGTGGCCGGCGCGCACTTCGTCCAGGAGGACTCCGCCGCTGAGATCGGCGCCGCCCTGGCCGG
Source organism: uncultured Actinomycetes bacterium (assembly GCA_963789165.1). GTDB lineage: Bacteria > Actinomycetota > Acidimicrobiia > IMCC26256 > BP-133 > CAWBJP01. The sequence goes on along the minus strand of CAWBJP010000003.1, from coordinate 726,952 downwards.
GTGGATTCCCAGGCTGGGCCGGTGGTCGGGGGCGGCGCGGGCAAGGCCGGGACCGGAGGCGCTGGCGGCCGAGTGGGTTCGTAAGCTCGCAGCCGGGCCGGGGTTGTTCAAAGAATGAAGCCGGGGTTGTTGAAGGGATGAAAACTGGGGCGGACGCGTTGGTGGCTGCCGTCGAGCGCCTCTTCTCGGCCGGGGTGATGTCTCACAGCGGTCATGGCAACCTTTCGGCCCGGCTGCCGGACGACCGGATGCTCCTCACCGCCACCGGGATGCTGGCCGGGATCTCCACGGACGACTTCGCCCTCGTCGGACTCGACGGCACCGAACACGACGGGAACCTGCAGCCCGGCTCGCGCGAGATCGTCGGCATGCACGCCGTCGTTTACCGGGAACGGCCCGAGGTGGGGGCGGTGATCCACACCCACTCGCCCGCCGTCACCGGCTTCGCCGTGGCCGGGCGGGCCCTGCCGGCCCGCTACGAAGGGATGCTCCGCTTCGGCCAGGCTTGCGACGTCCCCGTTGTGCCCTGGGCGCCCCGGGGGTCACCGGAGTCGGTGGCCGGCATCGCCGCCGCCCTGGGGGCCGAGCCCCACACGGCAGCCGTGTTGCTCGGCAACCACGGCCTCCTCGCCTTCGGGCCCGATCCGGCCGCCGCCACCAATCTGGTGATCGCCCTGGAGGAAGGCGCCGAAGCCGAGTGGCGGGCCGCCGCCCTCGGCGGCTCGAAGCCGTTGCCTCCCGACGCCCTCGAAGCCATCGCCGCCTCCATCTCACGTTCACGCCCCTGACGCGCCGCCGGGGCAACTGTGCTTCCGCAGGGACCGTGGAGGTACCTCCGGACGCACAGTTCACCGGTCACGCCGCCCGCTGGACCTGCCGCAGGCCCCGCAGCTCGAACTCCGCGCTCAGGTCGGCGGCCAGCCCATCGGCACCCTCCTTGACGTCGTGCCAGTACACGCGGCGCACGGTCCATCCCTCCGAACGCGCCTGGGCCGCCTTCGCCCGATCGTGCCGGCGATCAGCCGGCGAGCTGTGAAACGCGCCGCCGTCCGTCTCCACGCTGAAGTTGATCTCGGGCCACCCGAAATCGAGACGGAACCGGCCACCCCCGATCGGCACCTGGCGTTTCGGCTCCGGCAACCCAAAGTGTCGGATGAAGTCCCGGAAGGCGTCCTCCAGGGCGCTTTCCGTGGGGACGTCAAGCTCGGCGAGGAGCTTGCGCAGCTGGACGGCGCCGGCGCATCCCCTGGTCCCAGCCCGGGCGAGAGTGTTCTCGATCCGGTACCGGCGGGTCTTGGCCCTGACGATGGCATCGTTCAGCGCTCCCTCGGCCAGGTCGGGGTGATTGCCGGCGATGTTGATCAGCGTCGCCGCCACCGTGGTGATGGGGATCTTGTCCTTCGTACACACGTCCCGGGGATCGACGTTGCGGCTGCGATGGACGATGAGGCCAGAGGGATGGTGGGAGTGGCCGTAGGGAACCGTGACCTCCACCGGCGGCTTCGACTCGAAGCCCCGCAACTCCCAGAGAAAGGCGCTGCACGCCCCGGACGCATGACCGTCGGTGTAGAGGCAGGCGGCCATGACGTCGCATGCATAGGAAGGAGGCGCGGAAGCGGGGACGTAAATGCCGCGGTAAGGAACCAGCAAGTGCCCGTTCCCCGACCGACTCTTGATCTGACGGGCGGTCAGGCCCGCCTTCAGGGCCTGGGCTCTGGTGACTGGACCGTGCTGTCGGGACGAGATGCGATTGAAAGCGGAGAACCTGTCGGACATCGACACATCCAACCAGCCACCTGTGACAGGAACTGCGATCTGTGCTTCCGCAGGGACCGTGGAGGTACCTCCGGAAGCACAGTTCAGCGGGGGAGCCGACCGGCGGTCGGCGTCAGTCGGAGGTGGCGGCCAGGGCCTGGGAGAGGTCGGCGAGGATGTCGTCGAGGGCTTCGATGCCGACGGAGAGGCGGACGAGGGCGGGGTCGGCGGCCAGGTCGGTGCCCTGCATGGCGAAGTGGCTCATGGTGGGCGGGTAGGCCACCAGCGACTCCACGCCGCCGAGGGACCCGCCCAGGGCGAAGAGGCGGGTGGCGGCGCAGAACCGTTTCGCCGCCCCGGTCCCGCCGGTCAGGGCGAAGCTCACCATGCCGCCGAAGTGGCGCATCTGGCGGGCGGCGAGGTCATGGCCGGGATGGTCGGGCAGGCCGGGGTAGAGGACCGACGCCACCGCCGGGTGGGTGCTGAGCATCTCGGCCACGGCGGCGGCGTTGGTGCAGTGGCGCTCCATCCGCAGCGCCAGCGTCTTCACCCCCCGCAGCACGAGGAAGCAGTCGACGGGGCCCGGTACGGCCCCGGTGGCGTTCTGGAACAGCGCCAGGCGTTGCGCCAACCCGTCGTCGGACAGTCCGACGAAGCCGCCGAGCACGTCGGAGTGGCCGCCCAGGTACTTGGTGGTGGAGTGCACCACGATGTCGGCGCCGAGGGCGAGGGGCTGCTGCAGCCACGGCGAGGGCAGCGTGTTGTCGACCACGCACAGCCCGCCGCGCTCATGGGCGACCCGGCTCACGGCGGCGATGTCGATGATGTCCAGGCGGGGGTTGGTGGGGGACTCGACCCACACCAGACGGGTGGTGGGTTCCCAGGCGGCATCGAGGGCGGCGGCGTCGGTGAGGTCGACGGCGGTGAAGCTCACGTCCATGGCCTCCCACACCCGGGCCAGGAGCCGGTAGGTCCCGCCGTAGAAGTCGCGGGGCACCACGAGTTGGTCGCCCGGTCGCAGCAGCAGGCGCAGGACGGCGTCCTCCGCGGCCAGGCCGCTGGCGTAGCAGAACCCGTGGCCCGCGCCCTCCAGCGAGGCCAGGCAGGCCTCCAGCGCCGCCCGGGTGGGGTTGCCGCCCCGGGAGTAGGTCCAGGGCTGGTCCCGGTCGACGTCCGCCGCCGCGAACGTCGAAGTCTGGTAGATGGGCACCGCCACGGCGCCGGTGGCCGGGTCCGGTTCCTGGGCGGTGTGGATGGCCCGCGTCTCGAAGGCGGCGCCGGCGAACGGATCGGGTTCGGCTCGGGTCACCGGGAGGGAATCAGAGTCGCTCGACGATCATGGCCATGCCCTGCCCGCCGCCCACGCACATCGATTCCAGGCCCACGACCTTGTCCGCGTCCTCCAGGCCGTTGAGGAGCGTGGTCATGATGCGGGCCCCGGTCATGCCGAAGGGGTGCCCGAGGGCGATGGCCCCGCCGTTGACGTTGAGCTTGTCGTGCGGGATGCCGAGATGGCGGGCGGAGGGGATCACCTGGGCGGCGAAGGCCTCGTTGATCTCGACCAGGTCCACGTTGTCCATCGACATGCCCGCCCGCCGCAGCGCCTGGCGGCACGCCTCGATCGGGCCCAGCCCCATGATCTCCGGGTCGAGAGCCGACACGCCGCTGGCCACGATCCGGGCCAGGGGGCGGATGCCGAGGTCCCGGGCCTTGGCGTCGCTCATCACGACCACGGCGGCGGCGCCGTCGTTGAGGGGGCAGCTGTTGCCGGCGGTCACGGTGCCGTCGGGACGGAAGACCGGCTTGAGCGAGGCCAGCTTGTCCAGCGACGTGTCGGGCCGGGGGCCGTCGTCGGCGGTGACCTGGTTGCCGTTGGGCAGCACCACCGGGGTGATCTCCTTGTCGAAGAAGCCGCGCTTCTGGGCCGCCACCGCCCGGCTCTGGGACTGGAGGGCGAACTCGTCCATCTCCTCCCGGGACACGTCCTCGAGCTGGGCCACGTTCTCCGCCGTCTGGCCCATGGCGATGTAGATGTCGGGGAGGCCGTCCTCCACCGGGGCCCACGGCTCGACCCCGGCCTGGGTCCGGGCCTCGGAGCGTTGCGCGGCCTCGTCGAAGCGGGGGTTGCGGGTGTCCGGGGAGCTGTCCGAGCTGCCCTTCACGAAGCGGGACACCATCTCCACGCCGGCGGCGACGAACACGTCGCCCTCGCCGGCCCGGATGGCGTGGGCGGCCATGCGGATGGTTTGCAGCGACGAGGAGCAGTAGCGGGTGACGGTGCAGCCCGGCACCTCGGGCAGGCCGGCCAGGACGGCGGCCACCCGGCCCATGTTGTAGCCCTGCTCCCCGCCGGGCAGGCCGCAGCCCAGGATGAGGTCCTCCACCTCGGACGGGTCGAGCTCGGGCACCTTGGCCAGGGCCGCGACCACGATGCCGGCCACCAGGTCGTCGGGCCGCAACTCCACCAGGGAACCCTTGAACGCCCGCCCGATGGGGCTGCGGGCGGTGGCGACGATCACGGCCTCAGGCATGGCGTTCTCCTCGGATGGCAGGTGACGGCGACAGTACTCTCGTGGCTGTGCTGGCTCCCGGGCTGGGCGCGGCGCCCCTCGGCGCGTGATCGACGTCCACCACCACGTCCTGCCCTCCTTCTACATGGAGGCGATCAGGGGCGCGGGCTTCGATCGGAGCGGGGGCATCGTGTTCCCCGAGTGGCGGGTGGAGGACAGCCTCCGGGTCATGGACGGCCACGGCGTCGACACTGCTGTCGTCAGCGTGTCCACCCCCGGAGTCGCCTTCCTGGACGACCCCGCCGCCCGCCGGGGCCTGGCCCGGCGGGCCAACGACTGGACGGCGGAGCTGATCGCCGCCCACCCCGGGCGCTTCGCCGGGCTGGCCACCCTGCCGCTGCCCGACGTGGACGCGTCGCTGGATGAGATCGACCATGCCCTGGGCGCCCTGCGCCTCGACGGGGTGACGCTGCTGGCCTCGGCCGGGGGTAGGTACCTCGGCGACGCCGTCTTCGAGCCCGTGGTGGCCGAGCTTGACCGGCGGGCGGCGGTGGCCTTCGTGCACCCGACGACGCCACCGGGCGCTCCGCTGCCGGGACTGAATGTGCCCACCTTCGCCATCGAGTTTGTGGCCGACACCACCCGGGCCATCGCCCAGCTCATCTTGTCCGGCACCCTGGAGCGCCACCGGCGGGTCACATTCGTGTGCGCCCACGCCGGCGGTTTCGCTCCCTACATCACCGACCGCCTGGAGGCCGCCTGGCAGCGGGTCGCCGAGTACCAGGCCCGGGGTCCCGCCGGCCCGCTGGCCTACCTCCGGGCCCTCCGCTACGACACAGCCGCCTCGGCCAACCCCTTCACCCTCCCCGCCCTGGTCGCCCTCGCCGGTCCGGAGGCGGTCCTGTTCGGAACCGACTACCCCTTCGTCGCCGAAGCGGCGGTGGGACGAACCCTTGAGGGCGCGGCGGCTTCGCCGGCATTGGACGACGTCGGACGGGCCCTGGTGACCGACGGCAACGCCCGCCAGATTTATCGGTCGCTTCGACGAACTTCGACGTAGTAACATCCGCATCATGAAGAGACGCCGGCCACTGAGGCGCGGTTGGGCAACACCCGGTCCGGTCTACCGGGCCCGGCCGGGCGCCCGTCTGGCCAGCACCGGCTTCCTGATCTGGTGGGGCTGCGTCGTGGTCACCGTGGCCCTCGACACCCGGGGGGACCCTGGCATCACGGCCCGAATCGGCATCCTCACCGTCCTGCTTCTGGCCCTCGTGCTCCCCAACCTGCGAGCCGAAGTGGTGGCTTCACCCCTGGGCCTGCGGGTCAACAACGGCTGGCGGGAACGCCGCCTGCGCTGGGGCGAGGTGGCCCGCTTCGAGGCGGAGCTGTCCGGTGTCGGGGGCCGGGTGGTGGCCGTCCTGCGCACCGGGGAGGCGATCAGGCTGGCCGCCACGCGCTGCCCGCCGGTGTGCCGCAGCCGTGACCGGCAGCGGCAGGTCCAGTCGATGCGTGAGGGGCTGGCGAGCTACCAGAGCCGGGTGCTTGCCGACGTTGGACCTGCTTGATTTAGCGAACTTCGACGAAGTTCTTGCTATTGGCACCGCAATTTCGTACTGTTGCTGATGGTGCCCCACACGCACCTGTGGTCAGTGGTGAACGAGTCAGCAGTGGTGGGTCGATCACATGACGGCTCCCCCCAAGGAGGGCAGCGAATGGAAGATCAGAAGAATCTCAAATACCGGCGCTCAGGGCCGTTGCTCATCCTGTGCGCCCTCGCGCTCATGGTCTTCGGCCTGCCCTTCGCCCAGGCCCAGGACTTCTTCTGCGACGACGAAGAGACGACGCCACCGGCGTTCATCCTCCCCGGCCCCGAACCCACCAACGGACCCGACATCATCATCGGGACCTCGGGGCGCGACGTGTTCCAGGGTCTCGGCGACACCGACCTCATCATCGGCTTCGGGGGCGACGACCTCCTGTGCGGCGGGCCGGGCGCCGACATCGTCCTCGGCGACGACGCGAATCCGTTCATCGTCTCGCCCGACCCCCCCGGGGACGACGAGATCCTCGGAGACAGCGGCGACGACGTCCTCCTCTTCGGCGGCCCCGGCAACGACGAGATCGACGGCGGCCCGGACAACGACGCCGTCCTCGGGGACTTCATCGTGTTGCTCTTCGGCATCCCGAGCGAGATCGGCAATGACGAGATCAACGGCGGAGATGGCGACGACGTCCTCTTCTTCGGTGGGGACGGCGACGACGTGATCGAGGGCGGCGACGGCAACGACGCTGCCATCCTCGGCTGGTTCGGCGACGACGAGATGTCCGGCGGCGACGGCGACGACGGGGTCGGTGACTCCGTGTTCGGATTTGTCGGACCCGGGGAGGACGAACTGGAGGGCGGAGCCGGCACCGACATCTGCGGCGGCGGTGACGACAACGACGAGTACGAGACGTGCGAGATGGAAGTCGACTGACGGTGACGAAAGGAGACGCGACCATGCGAGGAACACACACACGAATGGCGGCCCGCCTCGTCGCCGCCGTGGCTCTCCTGGGCGGCGGGATGCTGGCTTTCCCCGACGCCGGCCGAGCCGTGGTCAACGCCAGCTGCGATACGCCGGACATCGACCAGGCGGGCCCGGGCGGCGTCATTTCCGGGACCAACCAGAGTGAGGTCATCCTCGGCACGGACGGCAACGACGTCATCCTCGGCCTCGGCGGCGATGACACGATCTGCGGCAGCGGCGGCGTCGACATCATCGCGGCCGGTGACGGCGACGACGACGTCTGGGGTGACGGCGGAAATGACTTCGTCGACGGCGGCGCCGGAGACGACTTTCTGGTCGGCGGCCTCAACGACGACCTGATCGTCGGCGGTGAGGACGACGACGAATGCGAGGGCTACGACGACGCTGTCAAATCCGACGTCGAGGAGACGAACCGGGTCCTCTGCGAAGACGTCGGCTCCGAGTGGCTCGACCAGCGGGATGAGGCCGAGGAGCCGGTCTACGGCCCCGGAGCCGGAGCCACGGACGAGTAGGAGCAGTTCGGCACCACGCAGCCCCCCGGCTCGCCGGGGGGCTGTCGTGTCCGAGGGACTGGGGCCTTTTTTTTGCCCGCCCACCTAGATCACTACGCCCCCGACGACCTAGACGTCCGACTTCCGGATCCGGACGGCTCGGCCGCCGGCTGACAGGCAGAGGAGGTTGCCTCGGTCATGGTCGACCAGCGACAGCTCAACGTGAACCTGCCGGCGGAGCTGGTGCGGGAGTGCAAGCACGCCGCCATCGATGCCGACATGTCCCTCGGCGCGTTCGTAGCCGAGGCGTTGCAGCGGCACCTGGCCGCGCTTCGCCGGTTCGAGACATGGGGGACCGGGTCGCCCAACGGAGGCCCTGAACATGTGACGACGGGCCGGTAGTCTCCCAACCCTCCGGACGCGGAACAGGAAGGGAGACGGGACGATGGCGCACGAGGTGCGGGGTGTGGTGGCGACGGCGAAGAAGGCCCCGGTCACGGTGGAGACCATCACCGTGCCCGACCCGGGCCCGGGCGAGGCCCTGGTGCGGGTGAAGGCCTGCGGGGTGTGCCATACCGACCTGCACTACCGGGAGGGCGGCATCAACGACGACTTCCCCTTCCTGCTCGGCCACGAGGCGGCGGGCACGATCGAGGCGGTGGGGGAGGGCGTGACCAGCGTCGCGCCGGGCGACTATGTCGTCATCGCCTGGCGGGCGCCGTGCGGGAACTGCCGCTCCTGTCGCCGGGGCCGGCCCTGGTACTGCTTCGCCTCGCACAACGCCAGCCAGAAGATGACCCTGGGCGGCACCGAGCTCTCCCCCGCCCTCGGCATCGGCGCCTTCGCCGAGCTGACCCTGGTCCACGCCGGCCAGTGCGTGCCCGTCGACCCCCGGGCCCGGCCCGAGGCGGCCGGGCTCATCGGCTGCGGGATCATGGCCGGCTTCGGGGCGGCGCTGAACACCGGGGGCGTGTCCCGGGGCGACACGGTGGCCGTCATCGGCTGCGGCGGAGTGGGGAACTCCGCCATCGCCGCCGCCGCCCTGGCCGGCGCCCGCACCGTCATCGGCGTGGACATCGACGCCAAGAAGCTCGAGTGGGCCAAGGGCTTCGGCGCCACCCACATCGTGAACGCCAAGGAGACCGATCCCGTCGAGGCCATCAAGGAGCTGACCGACGGCAACGGCGCCGACGTGGTGGTGGAGGCCGTGGGCCACCCCGAGACCTACCGGCAGGCCTTCTACGCCCGGGATCTGGCCGGCACCCTCGTCCAGGTCGGGGTACCCAACCCGACCATGACCATCGAGCTGCCCCTGATCGAGCTCTTCGGCCGGGGTGGCGCCCTGAAGTCCTCGTGGTACGGCGACTGCCTGCCCAGCCGCGACTTCCCCGTGCTCATCGACCTGTACCTGAAGGGGAAGCTCGACCTGGACGGGTTCGTGTCCGAGACCATCACACTCGACGAGGTCGAGGAGGCCTTCCACAAGATGGAACGGGGCGAGGTGCTGCGATCCGTGGTCGTTATCTGATGTCGGGGATCTGATGTCGGGGGAACTGCGCATCGACCATGTGAAGACGGAGGGGCTCTTCACCCTCGACGGTGAGAGCTTCGAGGTGGAGAACAACGTCTGGGTGGTGGGCGACGACGACGAGGTGCTGGTCATCGACGCCGCCCACGACGCCGGCCCCATCGTCGAGGCGGTGGGGGACCGGCGGGTCCTCCTCATCGCCTGCACCCACGGGCACAACGACCACATCAACGCCGCCCTCGACCTCCACGGCTTCACCCGCGCACCGGTCGCCCTGCACCCCGAGGACGCCATGCTCTGGAACCAGGTCTACGTGGCCCGGGGAGCAGACCGGAAGCTCTCCGGCGGCGCCACGCTGGAGGTGGCCGGGGTGCAGCTCGAGGTGCTCCACACCCCCGGCCATTCGCCCGGCGGCGTGTGCTTCCACCTGCCCGACCTCGGCGTCGTCTTCTCGGGGGACACCTTGTTCCAGGGCGGGCCGGGGGCCACCGGCCGTTCCCACTCCGACTTCCCGACCCTGGTCGACTCGATCAGCGCCCGGCTCCTGACCCTGCCGCCGGACACGACGGTGCACACGGGCCACGGGCCGTCCACCACCATCGGCGACGAGGCCCCCCACCTCCAGGAGTGGATCGACCGGGGCCACTGAAAACGGGCCCCCGGCAGGTCCGTGCCCTGACGTCCGGTTTACGCCCCTGACCTGCATGGTTCTGGACTCTGCGTAGAGGGGATGGCACGCTTCGTGGGGAAATTGTGGTTGAGGTTTCTGCCTCGCCCTCCCTCATGCCCATGCCCAAGGCTGCCCGCCCCCCGGTCGGCCGGGATTTGCCGCCCGGACGACCCGCCGTCCACCAAGCGCCCTCGAGGCGCCCGGTGGGGTGGTGGCGCGCCCTGATGCTGGCCGTGCTGGTGGCGGCCGCGGCGCTGCCCGCGAGCCGTCAGGACGAGGCCGCCGCCGCCGGGGGCCGCCCGGCCGGGCCGCTGGTGCCCGCCGCCGGGTTCTACGTCGGCGCCTACACCAAGTCGACCGAGGGCTACGGCGAGGACAAGCAGCGGGCGGCCATCGAGGACCTGGAATCCCACCTGGGCCGGCGCCTCCACATCGACCACCACTTCTACGAGTGGTCCAAGGAGTTCCCGAGCCAGAGTGAACCCTGGGATGTCCAGAACGGCCGGATCCCGATGATCTCGTGGAATGGCGCCGGCGTGCCGGCCAGCACCATCGCCGCGGGGAACCACGACGGGATGATCCGGGCCCGGGCCGAGGCCATCAGGCGGCTCGGGGCACCGGTGTTCATCCGCTGGTTCTGGGAGATGGACGGCAACAAGAAAGCCCAGTGGGCCGAGAACCCGGAGCAGTACAAGTTGGCGTGGAAGAAGATCGTCGATCTCTTCCGGGCGCAGGGTGCGACCAACGCCGTGTGGGTTTGGTGCCCTAACGCCTCCGCCTTTGACGACAGCAAGGCCATGGCGTGGTACCCCGGCGCCGAGCACGTCGACTGGATCTGCGCCGACGGTTACAACTTCTCGCCCAACCGGGGCGACAAGTGGGAGAACTTCGACGAGATCTTCGACCACTTCTACCGGGAGGGGGCGAAGCTCAACAAGCCCATGATGATCGGCGAGTTCGGCGTCCTCGAGGACCCGGCCAACCCCGGTCGCAAAGGGGAGTGGTTCCACATCGCCCACGACCAGCTGGCCGAGAAGTACCCGGCCATCGCCGCCCTGGTGTACTTCAATGCCGACTCGACCACCAACGGCATCTACTTCGACTGGCGGGTGAAGACCTCGCCGGAGTCCTACGAGGGATTCCGCTACCTCTTCACCGGGCCCGCTCCCGTCGCCCAGGCGCCGCCGGCCACGTCCCCGCCGGCCACGACGCCGCCGGCCACGACGCCCCGGGTCACGTCTCCGCCGGCCACCACGGCGCCCCGGCCGGTCACACCCCGGCCGGTGACCCCGAAGCCGGCGACGCCCAAGCCGAACCCCATCACCCCTGTCGTCGAGCAGCCGGTTCCGGCCCCGCCGCCCCGCCAGCCGTCCCCCCGGCTGACCTGGGTATTGAACCTTTTGCGCCACTTGGACGCCAATACCGTCGCCCCTTAGGGCGGGCGGGCCCTCCTACAGTGGAGGGATGCCCCGCATCGTTGTCGCCGCCGACCACGCCGGTTTCGCTCTGAAGCAGGTAGTGGTCGCGCACCTGGAGAAGTCCGGACACGAGGTCAACGACCTCGGGACCGACTCCGAGGAGCCGGTGGACTATCCCCCCATCTGTGCCGCCGCCGGCCGTGCCGTCGCCGCCGGGCAGGCCGACTTCGGCGTCGTGCTCGGGGGCAGCGGTCAGGGCGAGACGATGGCGGCCAACAAGGTCCGGGGGGTGCGGGCCGCGCTGTGCCTGAACGAGTACACCGCCCGCCTGGCCCGGTCCCACAACGACGCCAACGTCCTCGGCCTCGGCGGCCGGATCCTGGGCGACGGGCTGGCTCTGGCCATCTTGGATCTCTTCCTGGCGACCCCCTTCGAGGGAGGGCGCCACCAACGTCGGATCGCCCAGTTGGCCGTGATCGAAGTCGAGGAGTGCAACCGGTCGTGAAAGTCAGAGCTCTCGCCCTCGGGTTCGTCGCGCTCGCCGCCGCCTGTGGCGGGGGCGACGAGAAGGCCACCCCCAAGCCCACGTCCAGCACCACGGCCACCACCCTGCCGCCGCCGGCCCCCGACACCTACGCGCTGACCGGACTCCCCTCCGACCCGGCCCGGGCTGGACGCCCGGGGCTGGTGGTCAAGCTCGACAACGCCCCCAAGGGGCGGCCCCAAGCGGGGATCAACGAGGCCGACGTGGTGTTGGAGGAGGGCGTGGAGGGTGGTATCACCCGTTTCGCCGCCGTCTTCCACTCGGCCGACGCCCCCACCGTCGGCCCGGTGCGCAGCGCCCGCTCGACCGACATCATCTTCTCCACCCAGCTGGGCAAGCCGCTCTTCGCCTACTCCGGGGCCAACGCCGTCTTCGCCGAACTCCTCCGGACGTCGCCACTGGTGGACGTCGGGGTGGGCCGGATTCCCGACATCTACCGGCGGGAGAAGGGTCGCCCGGCGCTCTACAACCTGTTCTCCGGCACCGATGCCATGGTGGCCCGGGCCCCGGCCGGGGCCACGCCGCCGGCGCCGCTCTTCGCCTACCGGGCCGTGGGGGAGCCGGCGCCGGCCGGAGATCCGGCCCCCGTGGTCCAGGCCCTGTGGAAGGACAAGGTCCGCACCGAGGTCGTCTACGAATGGGACCCCGCAGCCAAGGGCTTCGCCCGGACCCAGAACGGCACCCCCCACGTCGACGCGGCCGGGAAGCGGGCCGCGCCGGAGAACGTCGTCCTCCAGGTCGTGCCCTACCGCAACACCGGGCTCCGCGACCGGTCGGGGGCGGAGGTCCCGGAAGCCGAGCTGATCGGGGAGGGCGAGCTCGTGGTCCTGACGGACGGGAAGCTGGTGCGGGGGCGCTGGAGCCGGCCCGATGCCGCCGCCATCACCAGCTACAAGGACGCCAACGGGGCGACCATCAAGCTCACGCCGGGACGGACCTGGATCGAGCTCGTGCCTCCCGGCAACCTCACCATTCGCTAAGTTCGCCCGGCGCTGAATCATTTCCGGGGCGGGCGGGTAATGGCCCCGCATGACGTCACCCCTGGAAGACCTGATCGCCGGGCTGGAGCGCCAGCTCGTCCAGACCGTGGCCCGGCTCTACGACGCCCAGACGGCGCGGCGTTACGTCGACGTGATGGAGCTCGAGGAGCGCATCGACCGCCTCCAGGCGGCACTGTCCGTCGCCGCCGATCGCCTCACCTCTGAAGGCGGGACGCCCCACGGGAGCAGCGGGATTCTCTGACCGAGAGTGAGCCGCAAGCCCACGGCTTCAGCCGTGGGTCAAAGGCGACAGCCGGGGCGGAGCCCCGGAGTTTTTGTCACACCCCCGGCGTACGATCTGGGTGGTGGCCGACGAGAACCAAGCCGGTCGTCGCAGGAGAGCAGGTGTGCCCGTCCCGTTCGAGCGAAGTACCGCCCCAGGGCTTGGGGTGGCAGCGCGTGGAGCCTTCTTGCGCAGTAGGGCACGGCCGTGAAACGCGAACCACCCGGATGGAGGCAGCGTGAGCGTGCCTCCGAAGGGACTCTCACGGCTTCAGCCGTGGGAGGAGGTCAACGTCTAGGTGCAGGAGGGCCAGACGGCCGGTTCCTCCTCCAGCAGGGGTGGGTCGGCGCCGTCGCCGGTGATGGGGATGGCGGCGCCGGCCAGCAGGGCGTGGAAGAACAGGAAGGGCTCGGCCTCGAGGGGGATTCCCGGGCGATCGCCCGGACCGCCCGGAGCGGAGCCGTCGGCTGGCGTGGTGGTCATAGCGGCGGCGTCTGGGTGAAGAAGCGGACGTCCTCGTCGAGAGCGGCGGCGATGGACAGGATGCGGGCCTCCTCCAGGGGCAGGCCGGCCAGCTGGAGGCCGACGGGCAGGCCCCGGGAATCGAGGCCGACGGGGACGGACAGGGCGGGGAACCCGTTGGCGTTCCACGGTTTGGTCAGGTTGAACGATGGTCCGGCGGCGACGCTCTGGGACGGCGTCTGGGGCCCGGGCGGAGCCGGGACCACCGGGCTGGCCACGGCATCGAGCCGTAACGAAACGAACGTTGCCCGCCATTCCCGGGACCAGGTGGCCCGCAGGCGCTGGCAGTCCACGTACTCGGGCCCGGAGACGCCCTCTCCGGAAGCGATGGTGGCCAGCACCTCGGGGGAGTAGAGGTGGGCCCGCTCCTTCATCAGCCGGCGGTGGTAGCTGTTCGCCTCCACCACCACCGTCTTCTCGTAGGGCCCGACGCCGGCAGGCAGCACGGCGGGGGTGGAGGCGGGCATGGGGACGGGGACGAGTTCCGCTCCCATGGCTTCCAGCCGGGAGAGACCGTCCCGGCACAGCCGGTCGATGTCGGCGTCGATCCCGTCCCAGAAATAGGTCTCGGGCACCCCGATCCGGGTTCCGGTCAGGCTGTCGGGCACCCCGGTGGGATACGGGCCCGCCGGCCCGGCCACGGTGGTGGGATCGGCGGGGTCGGCGCCCGCCATGAGGCCGAGGAGGAGGGCCACGTCGAGGATGCGCCGGGCCATGGGGCCGGGGCAGTCGAGCGACCAGGCCAGGCTGATCACGCCGTGGCGGGAGCAGCGGCCGTAGGTGGGCTTGATCCCGGCCACGCCGCACACCGCGGCGGGGAGGCGGATGGAGGCCCCGGTGTCGGTGCCGAGGGCGATGGGCACCATGCGGGCGGCCAGGGCGGCGGCCGAGCCCCCCGAGCTGCCCCCCGGGTTGCGGGACGTGTCCCACGGGTTGGTGGTCGGCGGCGAGGAGGTGCCGAGGGCGAACTCGTGGGTGTTGAGCTTGCCCATGAGCACGGCGCCGGCCTCCGCCAGCCGGGCCCACACGGTGGCGTCGAAGCCAGGGACGAAGTCGGCCAGGACCCGGGAACTGGCCGTCGTGGGAATCCCCTTGGTGTAGTAGAGGTCCTTCAGCCCGAGAGGGACGCCGGCCAGGGGTCCGACCGCTCGTCCCGCGGCGCGGGCCTCGTCGGCCGCGGCGGCGCCGGCCCGGGCCAGGTCGAAGGTGGGGGTGACGAAGGCCTTGATGGTCGCCTCGTGGCGCTCGGCCCGGGCGATGCAGGCGTCGACCAGCTCCCGGGCGGCCAGCTGGCGGGCCTCGAGGGCGGGAAGGATCTCCACCAGGGTGAGGTCGGCGGGGTCGGTGGGGGTCGGGTCGGCGGCGGCGCCGGCCGGCGCCGTCCAGCGCGTGAAGGCGGCCAGGAACGACCCGCCGGCTCCGGCGGCCAGCACCTGGCGGCGGGTCGGTCGGAATTCCTTCATGACCCAAGAGTGCCCGCTGGCGGACGCCCAGGGGAAGCCGGGCGGGCACCGGCCGGCCCGCGGGGCGGGTAGCGTCCCCAGCCGGTGAACCCTGTGCTCAGCCTCGGATCGCTGCCCGCGGCCGGCGATGTGGCCGCCCTCGTGCGGCTTCCCGCCGTCCTCACCGTGCCCGGCGACGGCTGGTTGGGGGCGGCCGCGGCTGGGGTCCCCCTGGGCTGGCGCAGCCTGGTCGTCGCCGGAGCCTCGGCCTGCCTCTACCTCTCCGGGATGGCCCTCAACGACTGGGCCGACCGGGAGGTCGACGCCCGGGAGCGGCCCGGCCGGCCCATCCCCTCGGGCCGGGTGACCCCCGGCTTCGCGCTGGCGCTCGCCGCCGGCCTCTCCGCCGGCGGACTGGCCTTGGCCGGTTTGGGGGGCGGGAGGCGGGCGCTGGCCGTGGCCGTACCCCTGGCCGGCGCCGTGTGGTCCTACGACCTGGCCGTCAAGGGCACGCCCGCCGGGCCGTTGGGCATGGCCGCCTGCCGCAGTCTCGACGTCCTGCTCGGCGCCGCCGTCGGGGGCCGGGGAACGCTGCGCCGGGCCCTGCCCGCCGCCGCCGTGGTCGGGGCCCACACCGTGATGGTCACCACCGTCAGTCGCCGGGAGGCGCAGGGGGCGGGACCCGGCCTGGCCGGCGCCGCCCTGGCCGCCACCGCCGGGGTGACCGGGGCCGCGGCCGCCCTGGTGCGGGGGCGCCTGCCCGGCGGCCGCTCCCGGGGCCTGCGGCGGGCCGCGGCCGGAGGACTGCTGGGCCTCTACGCCGGGACGATCGGCCGGGCCGGCGGCCGGGCCGTCAGCGAGCCGAGCCCGGCCCGGCTCCAGGAACTGGTCGGCACCGGCGTCCTCGCCCTCATGCCCCTGGAGGCCGGTCTGCTGGCCGCCGGCGGGCCGGCCCCCGCCGCCCTGGCCGTGGCCGGCGCCTGGCCTCTGGCCCGCCGCCTGGCCCGGCGCCGATCGGTCACGTGAAGACCAGTCTGCGCTATGGCTACGGCACCAACGGCCTGGCGGACCACCGGCTCGACGACGCCCTGGCCCTGCTGGTGGAAGCGGGTTACGACGGCGTGGCCCTGACCCTGGACCACCACCACCTGGACCCTTTCGGGGTGGATCGCCGGGACGACGTGAACCGCCTCCGCCGGCGCCTCGCGGCCCATGGAATGGCCGTCGTGATCGAGACGGGAGCCCGCTTCGTGCTCGACCGGAGGGCCAAGCACCAGCCCACGTTGTGCTCGGCGGAGCCGGAGGGCCGGGCGCGCCGGATGCGCTACCTGCGGGCCGCAGTGGCCGTCGGAGCCGAACTGGCCGCCGAGGCGGTGTCCTTCTGGTCCGGGACTCCGGAGCCCGGCTCGGATGCGGAGGCCGCCTGGGACCGGCTGGTGGAGGGATGCGCGGTCCTGGTGGACGAGGCCACCACCGCGGGCGTGGTCCTGGGGTTCGAGCCGGAGCCGGGGATGCTGGTGGACCGGATCGACGGCTTCGAGCGCCTGGCCGCGGCGCTGGGGGACCCCCCGAACCTCGGCCTCACCCTCGACGTCGGGCACTGCCGGGTCAACGAGGACGACGACGAGGCCACCTGCGTCAAGCGGGCCGGGCCCCGCCTGGTCAACGTCCAGATCGAGGACATGCGCCAGGGTGTCCACGAGCACCTGCCGCTGGGCGAAGGCGAGATCGACTTCCCGTCCGTGCTCGGCGCCCTGCTCGAAGCCGGTTACCGGGGCCTCGTGTCGGTGGAGCTGCCCCGGGACAGCCACCGGGCCCACGAGCTCGTCCCCGCCTCGATCCGTTTCCTGCGCCACGCGGAGCCGCGGGCGTGAGCCTGGGCGAGAAGGTCCGGGCCGCCACCACCGATGTGGGCTGGGCCTGGCTGAGGGCGGCCCTGGACGAGGTGGCGGCGGAGCCGGCGACGGTGGGGAGCGTGTTTCCCGCCGTGGGGAGGAAGGTGGGTCGGGACCCGCTGGATGTGGTGCCGTCCGACGGTGCGCTGTTCGCGTGGACCCTCGACGACGCCGCCCGCGCTCTGCTGCTGGACGGGCTCGGCGAGCGGGTGGGCGAGGAGATCGAGGCCCTGTACCGGCACGGGGACAGCGACGAGCGCCGCGCCGTGCTGCGCTGGATCGGCCGGCTGGCTGACGGCCCGGCTCCCGCCGCGGCGCCCGCCATCGTGGAAGACGCCCTGCGGACCAACGATCCCCGCCTGGTGGCGGCCGCCCTCGGTCCGTGGGCCGTCCGCCACCTCGACGCCCCCGCTTTCCGCCAGGCGGTGCTCAAATGCGTGTTCATGGGCATACCGCTGGAGGGCATCGAAGGGCTCGCCGAGCGGGCCGATCCGGATCTGGCCCGCATGCTGGCGGGCTACGTGGAGGAACGCGTGGCCGCCGGCCGGGACGTGCCCGACGACGTGTGGCCGGTCATCCGCCGCTACCGATCCGAGGCTCCGTAAAGGAACGGTCGATGGTCATGAGGATCTTCGAACCCCACGTCCACATGACGTCGCGCACCACCGACGACTACCAGGCCATGGCCGACGTCGGGGTCAGGGCCGTGCTGGAGCCGTCGTTCTGGCTGGGCCAGCCCCGCACTTCGGTGGGCAGCTTCGCCGACTACTTCGCCGGGCTGGTGGGCTGGGAACGCTTCCGAGCCTCGCAGTTCGGCATCCGCCATCACTGCGCCATCGCCCTCAACCCCAAGGAGGCCAACGATCTGCGCCTGGCCAGGGAGGTCATCGAGCTGCTGCCCCGCTACCTGGCCAAGGACGGGGTGGTGGCGGTGGGGGAGGTCGGCTACGACTCCATGACCCCGGGGGAGGACGATGCCTTCGCCGCCCAGGTGGCTCTGGCCGGACGCTTCGACCTGCCCGTCCTGGTTCATACGCCCCACCGGGACAAGCTCGCCGGGACCCGGCGGAGCCTCGACCTGGTGGCCGAAGCGGGCGTCGACCCGGGGCGGGTCCTGATCGACCACAACAACGAACTGACCGTCCCGGTGGTGGCGGACACGGGCTCCTGGATGGGCTTCTCCATCTATCCCGACACCAAGATGGACGAGGTACGCATGGTGCGGATCCTGTCCGAGTACGGAACCGATCGGATGATCATCAACTCCGCGGCGGACTGGGGCCGCTCCGATCCGCTCAAGGTGTTCCGGACCGCGCAGGCCATGCTGGCGGCGGGTTTCTCCGACGACGACGTCGACCGGGTGGTGTGGCGCAACCCGGTCGAGTTCTTCGGCCAGAGCGGGCGGCTCCTTCTCGACGACCTGGAACCGGACTCGACCGCCACCTTCGAAGGAAACTCGATCCTGCGGGGATCCCGAGAGTGAGACAGTCCTGATGCGCTTCCGCCATGACGACGGCTCCCTGATCCATCTGGCTTACTGCACGAACGTCCACCCGGCAGAGGACGTCGACGGGCTGGTCGCCCAACTGAGCCGTTTTGCCGCCCCCGTACGCGCCGCGCTCGACACCCCGGTGCTGGGGGTCGGGCTCTGGCTGCCGGCGCCGGCGGCCGCCACCCTGGCCGCCGACCCTGCCGCCACCGGGCGTCTGCGGGCCGAGCTGGACCGCCTCGGCCTCGAGGTCGTCACCATGAACGGCTTTCCCTACCGCGGCTTCGCCGAGCCCGTGGTCAAGCACGCCGTGTACCAGCCCGACTGGACCGACCCGGCCCGGGCCGCCTACACCCTCGACCTGGCCCGGGTCCTGGCCGCCCTGCTGCCCGACGACGCCACTGAAGGGACGATCTCCAGCCTCCCGCTGGCCTGGCGCAGGCCGTGGGACGAGCCGCGGGCCACGGCCGCCGTCGCCGCCCTGGTCGGAGTGGCCGAGGCCCTCTCCGCCCTGGCCGACGAGATGGGCCGGCCCGTCCGCCTCGGCCTGGAGCCGGAGCCGGGGTGCGTGCTGGAGCGGGTGACCCAGGCGGCCGCGGTGCTGGGCGGGGTGGCCCCGGACTGGATCGGGGTGTGCCTCGACGCCTGCCACCTGGCCGTCGCCTTTGAGGAGCCGGCTCCGGCGCTGGAGGCCCTGGCGGAGGCGGGCGTCTCCGTGGTCAAGGCCCAGGTGTCCAACGCCCTGGTTGCCACCGAGCGCCGCCCCCGGGCCCGGGCCGACCGGCTCCGCCCCTTCGTGGAGCCGCGTTTCCTCCACCAGACCCGGGAGAAGACGAAGACCGCGGTCGTCGGGGTGGACGACCTGGAGGAGGCCCTGGCCGGACGCCTCCCGGGGGTGGGGGAGTGGCGGGTCCATTTCCACATGCCCGTCCACCATGCCGAGGGCACCACCCAGGTGGAGTTGACGCGCTGCCTCGACGCGCTCATCGGCGGGAGTCAGGCGGTCACCCACCACCTGGAGGTGGAGACCTACACCTGGTCGGTCCTGCCCGACCCGCCCAAGGACGACGCCGGCCTGGTGGCCGGTCTGGCCAAGGAGCTGGCCTGGACCCGGGACCGCCTCCTCGCCCTCGGCCTGGAGCAAATATGACCCGGCCCCTGGTCGTGCTCGACGTCGTGGGGATGACCCCCCGGCTCCTGGCCCACATGCCGAACGTCTCCGCCATCGGCCGTCCGGTTCCCATCACCCCGGTGCTGCCCGCCGTCACCTGTTCGATGCAGGCCACGATGTTGACGGGTCTGCCGCCGTCGGGGCATGGCATCGTGGGCAACGGCTGGTTCTTCCGGGATCTGGGCGAGGTGTGGCTGTGGCGCCAGGGCCACGGCCTGATCCAGGGCGAGACGGTGTGGGACGCCTCCCGCCGGGTCAGACCCGATCTCAAGGTGGCCAACCTGTGCTGGTGGTACGCCATGGGCGCCAGCGCCGACTGGACCGTCACTCCCCGGCCCGTCTACCACGCCGACGGGCGCAAGAGCCCCGACTGCTACACCCGGCCCCCGGCCCTCCACGATGAGCTCACCGGCGAGCTCGGCCCCTTCCCCCTCTTCCAGTTCTGGGGTCCGGGGGCGGGCATCGCCTCCTCGGAATGGATCGGTCGGGCCGCCGAGCTCGTGCTGGACCGCCACCGGCCCGACCTGAGCCTCGTCTATCTCCCGCACCTCGACTACGACCTCCAGCGCCACGGCCCCGACGGCGCCGAGGCCGTGGCCGCGGCCCGGGAGGTGGACGCCGTGGCCGGCCGGCTCATCGACGCCGCCCGCGCCCAGGGGGCAGCGGTGGTCGCTCTGTCCGAGTACGGGATCACTCCCGCCCGCCAGCCGGTCGACGTCAACCGGGCCTTGCGCCGGGCCGGCCTGCTCGAGGTGTTCGCGCAGCGGGGCGGGCGGGGGGATCAGGGCCGAGCCAGCGGGCGGGCGGGTCGGGCCAGGGAGATGGAGTATCTCGACCCCTACGCCTCGGCCGCCTTCGCCGTGGCCGACCACCAGCTGGCCCACGTCTACGTGCGGGATCCCGGGCTGGTGGACAAGGTGGCCGCCCTCCTGCGCGAGCTGCCGGGGGTGGAAGAGGTCCTCGACGGCGACGGGAAGCGGGCCGCCGGCCTGGATCACGAACGGGCCGGCGAGCTGGTGGCGGTGGCCGTCCCCGGCGCCTGGTTCACCTACTACTACTGGCTCGACGAGGCCCGGGCGCCCGACTTCGCCCGCACCGTGGAGATCCACCGCAAGCCCGGCTACGACCCGGCTGAGTTGTTCATGGACCCCGCTGACCGGTTGGTGAGGGCCAGGGCGGGAATGGCCCTGGCCCGAAAGATGGCCGGGCTTCGCTACACGATGAGTGTCGTGTCCCTGGACCCGAGCCACGTACGGGGCACCCACGGGCGGATTCCCGACGACCCGGCCACCGGCCCCGTCCTCCTGTGTTCGGAACCCGTATCTGTTACGCAGGAGACCCTGGCCGCTACGGAGATAAAGTCGCTGCTCCTGCGCCTCCTCGGGGCGTGACCTGTCCTGCGAACGGGGGTCCGACCATGCAGAACGACGTCAGCCGGCAGTGGAGCTTCCTCGCTCCTCTGGTCCCCGGCGAGGTCCTCACCGCCCAGGCCCAGCAGATCGAGGCGATCGGGCTGGCGGGCATCTTCGTGCCCGAGATCTACAGCTCACCGTGGATGACCCTCGGCTATCTGGCGGGCGTGACCGAGCGGGTGCAACTCGCCAACGGGATCCAGATCGCCTTCACCTCCAGCCCTTTCGAGATCGCCATGACGGCCATGGACCTCGACCGGGTGTGCGGCGGGCGCTACGTCCTCGGGCTGGGCACCTCCACCCGCCAGTGGGTGGAGGACTACCACGGCATGACCGGCTACGGGAAGCCGGTGGAGCACCTCCGGGAGACGGTCGGGCTGATCCGCCAAATCATCAAGACGACGGCCACCGGCGAGATCTCCGGCTCCAAGTTCGAGGGCAAGTACAACAAGCACGACTGGACCACGTTCCTCGGCGCCTTCGCCCCGCCCATCCGGGATGAGATCCCCATCTGGATCGCCGCCACCCAGAAGGGCCTCACCCGGTTGGCCGGTGAGATCGCCCAGGGCTTCATCGACCACCCCATCCACGGCCCCAAGTGGGTGATCAACCACGGCTGCGACGCCCTGATGGAGGGTCTGGCCAAGGGGGGCCGGGACCGCAAGGACATCCACTGGAACGCCTGGTTCTGGGTGGCGGTGAACAACGACCGCACCGAGGCGATCAACGATGCCCGGGCCACCGTCGCCTACTACGCCGGCATGCCGCAGTACAGCCCCATGTTCGCCACCATGGGCTTCGGCAAGGAGGCGGAGGCCTGCTGCGCCGCCATCGCCGTGGGGGACATCCCCGGCTGGGTCGGGGCCATCACCGACGAGATGGCGGAGACCTTCGTCATCCTCGGCTCGGCCGACGACTGCCGCAAGCAGGTCGAGGAGGTGTGGGACCTGGCCGACTCGTTCTGCCTGTGCCCGCCCATCGGTGGCCTGCCCCCGGAGAAGGTCATGTTCTACATCGGCGGTATCGCGGAGACGTTCTACTCCTGAGTATCACCGTCCTCTGCGGAGGCTTCGGGGCCGCCCGGTTCCTGTCCGGGCGGCCGTCCGGGGTGGACGACACCCTCACCTGCATCGTCAACACCGCCGACGATCTCGACTACGCCGGCCTGCGCGTCTCGCCCGACGTCGACACCGTCGCCTACGCCCTGGCCGGCCGCTACGACTTCGACCGCGGCTGGGGCCTGACCGGCGACACCTTCAGTAACGCCGAGGCCATGAGCCGTTTCGGCGAGGGCTGGTTCGGCATCGGCGACGAGGACCTGGCCACCCACCTGCACCGGACCGAGCTCCTCCGGGGCGGCGCCACCCTCACCGAGGCCACCGCCGACCAGGCCCGTTCCCTGGGCCTGGCCGCCACCGTCCTGCCCATGAGCGACGATCCCGTCGGGACGGTGGTGGTCACCGACCAGGGCCGGCTCCCCTTCCAGGACTGGCTGGTCCGGCACCGGGCCGGCCCCCCGGTACTGGCGGTGGAGCACGAGGGAATCGAGGAGGCCCGCCCGGCCCCGGGGGTGATCGACTCCTTGATCCATGCGGAACTCGTGGTCATCGCGCCCAGCAACCCGGTGTCGAGCATCGGCCCGATCCTGGAGCTGCCCGAGGTCCGGGAGGCACTGGTGGGCCGGGTCCTTCCGACCGTGGCCATCACCCCGGTGGTCACCGGTCAGGACCCGGTGACCGAGCCGGAACGCTTCCGGGCCCTGGTGCGCGAGGCCTTCATGATGAGCCGCGGCCTGGAGCACACCGCCACCTCGGTGGCCGGGCTCTACTCCGGGTTCATCACCGCCTTCATCCTCGACTTCCACGACGGCCACGAACGGTCCGCGGTGGAAGCCCGGGGGGTGGAGGCCATCCTGAGCGACACCCTGACCCCGGCCGGGCCGTGGGAGGAGCTGGTCGGGTCCTACTAGGAGGCGCCGGCCCGCCAGACCGGGCCCTGGATCATGATGCCGTTGTGGACCATGAACCCCCGGATGACGTTGCCATTGACCACGGCGTCCCGGCCGGTGTCGCCCCGCTTGTCGACGAACTCGGAGATGGCGTCGTTGACCGCCGTGCGCCGCTTGGCCCGGATGGCGGTGTCGCCGTCCTTCGTGGTGCGCTTCAGCCCAGCCACCAGCTCGTCGGGGTTCTCGCCGATGTGGTCGCAGAACTCGGCGAGGAGCGCCAGGCGGGCCTGGCGCTCCTCCTCCGGGTCATCGCTGTAGCGGGCGCTCTCGAACCAGCGCTTGACGGTGGGCAGACCGGCGATGTCGCCTGGCGTCATTCGGCCAGGCCGAGGCGCCGGGACACCTCGCGGACTTCGGCCGCCCGCTTCACCGGGTCGATCGGGTCCTGGATCATGCCTTCCCGCTTGAGCTGCTCGGTGACTTCGGGGATCTCCTGCCACGGCGTGCCGTACTTGCCGAAGTGGAAGACCTCGCCCAGGGGCCGGCGGGGCCGCTGGCCGCCGGTGAGGGGGTCCTCGGCCGGGTAACCCACGTGCATGACCCAGCCCGGCAGCCAGTGGTCGGGCACGCCGAGGGCCGTTTTGGCCACTTCGGTGTTGAAGGCGGTGAAGAGGACGCCCAGGCCCTCGTCGACGCCGGCCAACAACCCCTGGCACATGGCCACGCCCGTCTCCATGGCGCCCATGTAGGCCACCGTGCCCGGGTCCTGGGAGATGGGCTTGAGGATGGTGGCGTAGACCACCTCGTCGACGTAGGCGTGCGACCACCCGTGGCTGGCGTTGAGGGCGCCGAGGTCGACCAGCTCCTTCAGGCGGTCCTGCGCCCCCTCGATGTAGGTGAGGTCGAGGTAGAAGAAGATGTGGACCGGCGCCAGGTCCATGTCGGCGGTGGTGGTGGGGGTCTTCAGCTGCTGGAGCACCTCGGGGTCGAGGTCGTCCCGATAGACCACGATGGCCTTGCAGAAGTCGGCGTTGACGGCCCGGGAGGAGCGGTTGACGGCCTCCAGGATGACCTGGATCTTCTCCTTCTCCACCGGCCGGTCAGGTTCGAAATAGCGGATGCTGCGGCGGTTGCCGATGACCTGCTTGAACTCCATCTGAGCTCCTCCTGCTCGGGTGTCGTGGTCCAGATGCTTAACGGGAGAGCACGGTGATGACAATGGCGGCCGGGTCGGTTCCGAGGAACCCGCCGCCGTTCTCGGCCAGGGCGACCTGTGCCCCCTCCACCTGGCGGGCGCCGCACCGACCCCGCAGCTGATCGGCCAGCTCCACCAGCTGGGCGCAGCCGGTGGCGCCGATGGGATGACCCTTGGACAGCAGCCCGCCGCTGGGATTGACCGGGACCCGGCCGCCCAGGGCGGTGGCACCGGAGGCGAGGAGCTTGGGGCCGTCGCCCGGCGGGCAGAGCCCCAGGTCCTCGTAGATCATGAGCTCGGCCGGGGCGGCGGCGTCGTGGACCTCGCACACGTCGAGATCGGTGGGTGCCACGCCGGCGTCGTCGTAGGCCTTGCGCACGGCCCGCTCCACCGCCCCCTCCTGGTCGGGGGTGCGATCCCGGCCCGACACGAGCACGGTCGAGCGGATCTTCACGGCGTCCGCCCCGAGGCGGCGCACGGCGTCCTCCGAGGCCACGATCACGGCGGCCGAGCCGTCGCCGATGGGCGAGCACATGAGCAGGGTCAGCGGCGCCGAGATCACCCGGCTGGCCATGACCTCCTCCACCGTGAGGTCGGCGCCGTACTGGGCCTTGGGGTTGAGCTTGCCGTTGCCCTGGTTCTTGACCGCGATCCGGGCGAAGTCCTCGGCTGTGGCCCCGCTCTGGCTCATGTAGTGGCGGGTCATGGCCGCATAGATGTCCATGAAAGGACTCTTACCCTGCTCGTTTCCCCGGGGGGCCCCTGCACCCCCCTCCTCCGAAGCATGGGGCCCCTGCCCCATGCTCGGCCGTTCCTCCGCGTTGTCGGGCATGGCGGCCAGCAGGATGCGTTGGAGGGTGTCCTTGGCCGTGCCGATGGTGTCCAGGTCCACGGCGGTGCCGATGGCGGCGAAGCTGCGGGCCTTATCGGCGTGGGTGAGCTTCTCCGCGCCGATGGCCATGGCGATCTCCACCGACCCCGACGACACCGCCATCCAGGCCAGGTAGAAGGCGCTCGACGCCGAGGCGCAGGCGTTCTCCACGTTGACGATGGGCACGCCCAGCACCCCGGTGTGGCGCAGGGCCACCTGGCCCCGGATCATCTCCTGGCCGGTGAGGATCCCGGCCGTGGCGTTGGAGAAGAAGGCCATCTCGATGTCGCCCGGTTGGGCGCCGGCGTCGGCCAGCGCCGCGGCCGTGGCCTCCTCGGCCAGGGAGCGGATGGTCGAGTCCATGAACTTGCCGAAGGCGGTCATGCCCGCGCCCGCGATGTAGACGTCCCTCATCGGATCACCTCCGTTCCACCTTGTACCCCACCGTTTCCCGATCCCACGTGTCGGGGGTGATCCCCCGGGCCTTGAGGGCGGTGTACTGGATCCGGTGCGTCTCCGTCTTGGGCAGCGCGTCGACGATCTCGACGTAGCGGGGGACGGCGTAGTGGGCCATTTTCCCGGCGCAGAAGTCGAGGATGGATTCGGGTGTCGGGCTGGCGCCGGGCTGGGTGACGATGACGACCTTCACCTCGTCCTCCCCCAGCTCCGACTTGACCGCGTGGGCGCCCGACTCGAGCACGTCGGGGTGCTGGTTGACCACCGTCTCGATCTCCCAGGCGGAGATGTTCTCCCCTAGGCGGCGCATGGATTCCTTCTTGCGGCCCTTGTAGTACCACCAGCCCTCGTCGTCGACGACGGCCAGGTCGCCGGAGTGGAACCACCCGCCCCGGTAGGCCTCGGCCGTGGCTTCGGGCAGGTTGTGGTAGTGGGTGAGCTGGCCCATGGGGTGGCGGAAGACGATCTCGCCGATCTCGCCCGCGGGCAGGGGCTGGTCGTTGTCGTCGACCACGGCGAACTCGATGTTGGCGAAGGGCTTGCCCATCGAGCCGACCTTGCCTTCGGTGTTGAGCAGGAAGCCGGGCGAGTCGACCATGCCGTAGAACTCGACGATCTTGACGCCGAAGCGCTCCTCGAACTCCCGCCACCGGTCGGGCGGGGCGGCGGCTGACAGCACGATGCGGACCTGGTGGTCGCGGTCGTTCGGCTTGGGCGGCTGCTTGAGCAGGATGGAGATCATCCCGCCCAGGGCGTTGAACTCCACCGCCTCGTACCGGCGGCAGTCGTCCCAGAACCGGGAGGCGGAGAAGCGCTCGGCGATGGCCATCTTGGCGTCGAGGAGGATCGACCCCAGCATGGTGACGAGCAGGGCGTTGCCGTGGAAGAGGGGGAGGGGGGTGTACATCGTCTCCCCGGGCTGAACCCCGGTGGCGCCCAGGATGATGGCCACCGGGCTGGTGTCGTACTTGGTGGCCACCACGCCCTTGGGAGGACCGGTGGTCCCCGACGTGTACATCATCCCCACCCCGCCGCTGGGCTCGGCCAGCTCCACGTCCGGCTCGGCGTCGGGGCCTTCCATGAGGCGGTCGAAGTCCCAGTCGACCCCGTCGCCCGCCTTGCCGTCGAGGACCACCACCGAGCGCAACTCGGGGCACTCGCTCCGGACTGAGAGGAGGGCGTCGCGGATGTCCTCGTGGACCACGGCGGCCACCGCGTCGGAGTCGGAGAGAATGTGGGCCAGGGTCTGGCCCCGCTGCGACGTGTTGACCGGAACCGAGTGCGCGCCGATGAAGATGATCCCCAGGTGGGCCCAGACGAACTCCGGGGTGTTGGGCAGGAGGAGGGCCACCCGTTCGCCGGGCCGGACGCCGAGCTCCAGCAACCCGTTGGCGGCCCGCTGGACGTTGGAGAGGACCTCGTGCCAGGGGACCTCCTCGTCCTTCCACTTGAGCCAGGTGGCGTCAGGGTGGTCGGCCACCCGCTTGCGGATCGCCTGCTCGATGGGACCCTGCGCTCGAGCCATCAGTGGACCCTCATGGGAGTCATCGTGGCGTCTCGCCGGCCAGTGCCGCCGCTGGCGGCGTCCTCCTCCTCGGCGGAGGAAAAACTCCGCCTCGTCGTGCGTCCTTGCCACCGACGACCCTGACTCGACGATCCATCCACGGGACTCCCATGAGCGCCCACTCGACCACCCCCTGACGGAGAGGAGGCGCGCCGCGCCTCCAGCCGTCCTTGTCGATGACGGTTCATTCGAACGTAGGGAAGACTCGCCGTGACCGTCAAGGTCGAGAGGGCCTTACAACCCAGAACCGGTAACGATTACGGAGACGGCCAGCGCCTACACCTAGGACGCTACGGTCCGCCGGGAGAAGGACACCGGTTCGGCGGTGGGGGGCGGGGCCGGGAGGCGCCGGCCGATCGTCCGCACCCGGCCGTAGAGGGTGGTGCGCTGCTCCAGCGGCCGGCCCAGGGGCGCCACCACCTCGAGCAGGTCCTCCTCCTCCACGCCTTGGCCGTGCTCGGCCCCCGCAGCCCGGGAGATGTTTTCGTTCATGAGGGTCCCGCCCAGGTCGTTGCAGCCGGCCGTGAGGGCCTGGCGGGCCCCGGTGAGGCCCATCTTCACCCACGACACCTGGATGTTGTCGATCCAGCCGTGCATGGCGATGCGGGCCGCGGAGTGGAGCAGGAGCGTCTCCCGGAAGGTGGGCCCGGGGCGGGCCCGGTGCTGCAGGAAGATGGGCGCGGCCATGTGCACGAAGGGCAGGGGCACAACCTCGGTGAAGCCGCCCGTCTCCTTCTGCAGGGCCCGGGCCCGCACGAAGTGGCGGGCGATGTGGACCGGACGTTCGACGTGGCCGAACATGACCGTCACGTTGGAGCGCAGGCCGACGGAGTGCGCCACCCGGTGGACCTCGAGCCACTCCTCCGTGTTGACCTTGTCCGGGCAGATGACGGCCCGGATCTCGTCGTCGAGGATCTCAGCCGCGGTGCCGGGCAGGGTGGCGAGCCCGGCGTCCTTCATGGTGGTGAGGTACTCGGCCAGGTCCACCCCCAGGCGCCGGGCCCCCTCGTGGACCTCCAGGGCGGTGAAGCCGTGGACGTGGATGTCCGGTGCCACCGCCTTCACGGCCTTGGTGACGTTGAGGTAGTAGTCGCCGTCGAAGGTGGGATGGATGCCCCCCTGCAGGCAGACCTCGGTGGCGCCGCAGTCGACCGCCTCCACCACCCGGCGCTGGATCTCCTCGGTGTCGAGGAGATAGGGATCGCCCCGCAGGTTGAGGGACAGGGGCCCCTTGGAGAAAG
Source organism: uncultured Actinomycetes bacterium (assembly GCA_963789165.1). Taxonomy (GTDB): domain Bacteria; phylum Actinomycetota; class Acidimicrobiia; order IMCC26256; family BP-133; genus CAWBJP01. Next base: position 699,036 of record CAWBJP010000003.1, on the reverse strand, counting down.
CGCAGAACCGGCACTTGAAGGTGCACACGTTGGTGTAGTTGATGTTCCGGTTGCGCACGAAGGTGACGACGTCGCCCACCACCCGGCGGCGGAGGTCGTCGGCCACCTCGGCCACCGCCGCCACCTCGGGTCCGCGTGCGCCCAGCAGGATGGTGATCTCGTCGACGCCGACCTCCTGGCCCAGAGCCACGCCGGCCAGGACCTCGCCCACTGGCCCACCGGCCCGGGCCGTCCCTCCGAGCAGCTCGGGAGGCGCCTCGTGGCCGCCGGCCGACCACCGGCTGTCGCGGGCGAGGCCCTCGGAGTCGGAGGCGCACAGGACGGCGAAGCGCACGTCGGGGTGCAGCCACTCATCGGGTCGGGTCACGTATTCGGGATAGACGGTGAGGCGGGGGGCGAGGACCTTGCCCGCCGCCTCGGTCGCCTGGCGCAGCCGTTCGAGCTCGGGCCAGGGGCGCTCGGGGTTGACGTGGTCGGGGGTGACGGGCGAGACGCCGCCCCAGTCGTCGATGCCGGCGGCCACCAGGGAACCCAGGTCGGAGGCCAGGTTGGGTGGCGCCTGGAGGTGGATCCCGGTGGGCAGCACGAGCCGGGCGGCGGCCACCGTCCAGAGCATCTCCTCCTCGGGGCAGGGCGCATGTCCGGCCATGCCCGTCCCCGGCTTGGGCAGGAAGTTCTGGACGATCACCTCCTGCACGTGGCCGTGGCGGGCGTGGCTGGCGGCGATGGCCTCGAGCGTCTCGAGGCGCTCCTCCCGGGTCTCGCCGATGCCGACGAGCAGTCCCGTGGTGAAGGGGATGCGGGCCGCGCCGGCCGCCTCCAGAGTGGCCAGGCGGCGCTGCGGCGTCTTGTCCGGCGCCCGGTGGTGGGCGCCACCCGGCTCGCCGAGGCGGGCGGCCAGGGTCTCGAGCATCATCCCTTGCGACGGGCTCACGGCCCGCAGGCGTTCCAGTTCGGGGCCCGTGAGGGCGCCGGCGTTGGCGTGGGGGAGGAGGCCGGTCTTCTCCAGCACGGCCCCGGCCGCCGCCACCAGGTAGTCGACCGTCGACCCGTAGCCGTGCTCCTCCAGCCAGCGCTGGGCGACTTCGTAGCGGTCCTCGGGCGCTTCGCCCAGGGTGAAGAGCGCCTCCCGGCAGCCGGCCTCGGCGCCGGCGGCGGCGATGGCGACCACCTCGTCGAGGTCGAGGAAGGGCGAGGCCAGGCGGGCCGGCGGTTTGGCGAACGTGCAGTAGCCGCACCGGTCCCGGCACAGCATGGTCAGGGGGATGAACACCTTGGGCGAGAAGGTCACCCGGTCCCCGAAGGCGCTGTCCCGCCGGCGGCCGGCCTCGGTCACCAGGTCATCGAGGGGCGAGTGCAGAAGTTCGCCTGGGCTCACGGCGCCACAGGGTAGTGGCTGGTCCCGCCTTAGGTTCCAGCGGGGGAACCCAACGCGGCGCGAGGTGGCGCCACCTTTCGGGCGCCAGTGGTGATACTGGTCACATGCGGGACTGCTTCTGCATCCTCTGTACCGCCGGGGCGCCCGAGCCGGCCGATTTCGAGGTGGTGGCCGGCGGCGACGGGAGCTACGCCTACACGGTGGGCTTCTGGCATTCCTACGAGCATCCGGAGGTGGTCCTCTTCGGTCTGGCGGACGCCGAGGAGCGCCTGGAACGGATCGGCGATGAGGTCGCCGTGGGGCGGGTGCTGGCGCCGGACCAGTGCGAGGACGACATCCTGGGCGACGCGGTGGCCGAGCGCCGGCCGGTACTCGCCACGTGGCACCGTCGCCTCTTTCCTGCTCTGCTCGAGTTCTACCGGGGTCAGCCCGTCCCCGTGATCCAGCTCGTCGTCGGCGACGGCGGCGGCCAGCCCCGGCTCTGGGACCGCTGTCCCGCCGAGGCCCCGCCCCCGGGTTGGCTCTTTCCCGACTCGCCCGAGACGCTGGTGGCCGCCACGCGGGGCGTCGCCTTCGACGACGCTCCCGTCATCCTGGTGGCTCATGACGAGGAGGGTGAATGGCAGTTCCTGGGTCCCGGGGCGGACGACTTCACCCCCGTCCACCTCGCCCATCTCCTGCGGTGCCACCCGGGGGTGGCGGCCCTGGGTGACCTCCCCGTCGGCTGGGAGGCGACCGTCGACCCGACGGGATCCTGGTCGCGGTCCCCGGTCGAGGACGATTGACAGGGCCGCTCTTGCGAGCCGGATGAGCCGGGAACCGTTTCCTCTAAGGCGCCAGGAGGGCGAGGAGGTCGCCGGCAACCCACCACTGCCGTGGACGTCCGGGCCGGCGGATGCTGGGCCAGGCGAACTCGGCGAGCACGCCGTGGGTGGCGAGCTGGGCGATCGCCACCCGGGCGGTCTGCTCGGAGACGGTGAGCAGTTCGGCGACGAGGGCGGCGTTGACCACCGGATGCTGGGCGAGGTGGGGAATCAGCTGGCGGGCGGCGGCATCGCGACGCAGGCCCGCAGCCTGCTGGGTCCAGCGGGCGAGGACTTCTTCGACGGCGGACAAGACCATGACGGTGCGCTCCGCGGCCTGCTCGGTCGCGTCGGCGAACCACCGGGCCCACATGTCGATCTGACCCTGCCGGAACAGAACGAGACCCGAGAGGTAGCCGCCGACGTCGTAAGCGAACTGGACGGACACCGGAGGCGGCACTGACACGTCAAGCCGGTCCCGCAAGAGCCGGGCGATGAGGAGGCGGCCGATCCGGCCGTTGCCGTCGGCGAAGGGGTGGATTGTCTCGAACTGGGCGTGGACGATGCCCGCGTGGGTGACGGGATCGAGCGTCTCGTCGCGGACGAAGGCGATGAGGTCGTCCATCAGGCGGTCGACCTCGCCGGCCGGCGGGGCGACATACGCGGCGCTGAGCGGTGTCGCCCCTCCAACCCAGCCCTGCCGGTCGCGCCACTGTCCGATGTCGTCGACAGCGAGGTCGGAATGGCGCATGAGGCGCCGATGCCATCGCCACAAAGCCTGGGCGGTCACGGGCCCACGCTCGCCGAGGGCGTCGTCGATGGCGGCCAAGTTGTCGGCCACCCACGCCGCGTTGCCACCGATGCTGTCATCGAGGGCGGCGACCGCCACCTCATCCGCGCGGGCGTCGATCCCTTCGATGTGGCTGGAGGCCACGCCTTCGGCGCGCAGCAACAGCCGGGCCGCGACCTCGAGGCCGCCGGAGGCGAGGTCTCCGGCACGCCGGACGGCGGCCGCCGCGCGCTCAGTCTGGCGGACGGTGCGCTCGTTCAACTCGGGCCTGAACCCGGCGAGGGTGTCGGGCACAAAGGCTTGGGCCTTCTTGCCCTTCCACTCGACGGTGACGGTGCTGCCGGCCACAGCAAACCTTCCTAACCAGGTTGGTTTCGCAAGGTTAATGCCCGTTCTCTGGGAAACTGTACCAGCGTGCGGCCGTGGACCTGGCGCCTGTCGCAACGGGACATGGCTGACCAGTACCGACGCGCCCATCTGCATAGGCGGGTCATCTGGGCACTTCCGCTCACGACAATGACCGATCGGCGACACCCGGGCGCGGAACCGTCGTTATGGGAAGCGGGGAGAAATGTTGCTGTCCGCCTTCAGATTTTCCCCCGCTTCCGCCACTTCTCGAAGATCGGCACTACCTGGGCCTCGGCCGCCCGCACGGCTTCTTCCGCTGTCATCTCGCCAGTGCACGCAGCGGCAAACATCCGCGGGACGATGAACTCGTTGAACACCTCGTCTGTGGCGGCGTTGGCGTAGCCAGGATGGCCAACGTTCGTGCTCCACTCGGTCGCCTGGGCAAGGAGCGCGTACTTCCCTGCAGGCTGTGCCTGTTGGTCGCTTGCCAGCTGCGAGACGAGGTCCGTGACCGCCCCAGGGAAGGCCGGGAGGTTGTAGAACTCGCTCCGGGCGAACGCCTCCCGGTAGTTGAGTGCCAGATCGACGAGGAACTGCTTTGCCGCCTCCTGGTTGCGGGCGAACTTCCAGATCACGTACACGCCCACTTCCAGGGCAGGCCCCAGCCGCCCGGCGGGGCCCGCCGGGAACGGGGCAAGGGCGACCTGCCTGGCCAGCTCGGGGGCCTGCTTTTCCATTGCCCGCAGGGCCGAGACCGGGTTCAGGATGAGGGAACCCTTGCCACTGTTCAGATACCGATTGTTCGAGGCTGGGTCCCAGCTCAGGACCTCGTCCGTCATCCCGCCCCGGAAGATGGCGGCTCCCATTTTCACCGCTTCCACCGTCGCCGATGTGTTGATGACCACGTTTCCCTCCTCGTCCTGGATGGAGGAGCGGAAGCCGGTCATGAGGGCCATGAGGGCGACGTTGGAGTCGATGGCCCTGGCGATCCCGATGCCGAGCGGGTGGCCCATGGCCTTGAGCGTGGGCCCCGCCCGCAGGACGTCGTCCCAGCTGTCGGGCCTGAGGCTTGGGTCGACCTCGGCCCAGAGATCGATTCGGAAGTGCACCGGGTCGGGGACCCAGTGATCGGGAAAGCCGAAGTATTTGCCGGTGGTCGGGTTGAAGATGCTGCGCTTGAGGAGGGGGGTCATGGCGCCGACCGTGGCTTCGACCCGTTCGATCAGCTCCCTGTGGTCGATGACGTCGTCCTCGAAGACGGGCGGCGGCGCGACGAAGCCGAAGATGTCGTGGCCCCGCTGCGCTGACACCTCGGCGTCAGCCTTGGTCGTCAGATCGCCGAGGGCGATGTGGTCCACGACCACGTCGACGCCGTGTCTCTCGCCCCAGCTGCGGGTGTAGTCGTTGTCAAACCATTGGTCGTATGCGGGGACGAAATGGCTCCACTGCGCGATGCGCAGCGTCCGCTCTCCTGCGGCCCCGGTCTTGGCAGCGGCACTCGGCTTCGCCTTGTCCGAGCCCGACTCGCAGGCCGCCCCTGTGGCGACGACCGCCGCCGCCCCCGCGGCCCCGCGCAGGAAGTCACGCCTTGTGAGGATTCCCTCCGCCATGGCATGACCTCCGCCCGTTGCCGCTGGCCATCGTAAATGGACCGCGACAAACGGGCCACTGGGCATCGAAGCTGGCCAACGCCGACGGGCGGGCCCAGTTCTGAGTGGCGCGCGGGTATGTAAGGGCCCGATCCGTTCTCCTAGGTCGAGCCGTTCTGGGCCACGATCCCCTCGGCAAGGACAGCCGCATCCTCAGCGACCCCAAGGAAGGTCGCGGACTTGCGCTTGCGCTGAAAATGCACGCCCATGAAGTGCAACCCGCGGACAATGGCGCTGGAACCGTCCCGCTGGATCGGGAAACCCAGGTCATCGAAGGCGCCCGGGAAATTGACCCAGCTGGCGTAGTCGGGCCGGAACCCGGACGTGAAGATGACGGCGCCAAAGCCGCTGAGCTCCAACCGCTCCGGGGGGCTGGCGGCAAACGGCGGGGGTGGCGGCATCTCGGGCGCCTCTACGCCTCGCTCGGCACAGCTCTTTCGGATCAACCCGCAGAGGTCGGCGTGGCGGGCGTCGCCAAAGGTCACGGATTCCGCGAGGTCAGGAGCGAAATGAGCCCGGCCATCTTCAAAGCCGAGAAAGTGGCCCAGCAGATGAACGCCCAAAGCTTGGAGTGTTCGGTAGTGCAGGTCGTGACCTCCTTGACGGCCACTGACCTGCGGGTTGGCGCCCAGCCGCGCCAATGGGCCGGGAAGGTCGGCCAGGGTGGCCTCCAGGAATGGCGTGTCAAGGATCCACGCTATCCAGTCCCGGCCGTCGAGCCTGCGGGGTATCCAGGGAGCGCGTCCACACGCGAGGTACACGTCCCGCCCCGCCTCGAACAGCTCCTCGGCCAGCTGGCAGCCGGTCTGCCCACTCCCGATCACCAGCGCCTTTCCTGGCGGGAGAGCCTCAGTCGTCGTGTAGTCCTCGGCGTCGATGACTTGGAGCGATGCAGGGAGCTGGACGGCTCCTGACGGCCGATGCGGCTTCTGGTACCCACCCGAGGCAAGGACGACTTGCCGGGCGCGAATATCGCCTGAAGAGGTGCGTAGGAGGAAGCCACCGTCGTCGCTCGGGCCCAGTGCGAACACGCTGACACCCTCGCGCACCGGCGCCTGGAAGCTGTGGGCGTAGCCAACGAGATGGCGCACGATTTCGTCTCGTGGCATGAATCCACCCGGATCATCCCCCTGGTAATGGCCGCCGGGGAGCCGCACGGACCAGTTGGGAATGACCAGGCAGAAACTGTCCCAGCGCCCGCGCCACGTGTTGCCTACCTTGCCGCGCTCGAGGATGACGTGTTCGATGCTTGCGTGAGAAAGCTCGTAGCTCAAGGAGAGCCCCGCTTGGCCGGCACCCACCAAGGCGACATCAACGGCTTCCGTCATGGACGCGCATGGTAAGCGCCGCCCCTACCATCGCGTCGTGGTCGTGGGGAGTGGCGCCGAGGCGGAACGGTCGACCGCCATCGTGCTCTTCACGGATCTGGTCGGGTCGACCGAGCTCCGGTCCCGGCTGGGCGAGGAGGCCGCCGAGGCGCTTCGCCGCCAGCACGACGGTCTCGTGACGGGCGCCATCGAGGCGAACCGGGGGCGGCTGGTCAAGAACCTCGGAGACGGGGTCATGGCCACCTTTACGGGAGCGTCTGACGCACTCGCTGCCGCAGTGGGTATCCAGCAGGCTCTCGATCGTCACCACCGGTCGGATGCGAGCGCCGTGCCGCTGCAGGTGAGGATCGGGATCAGCGCAGGGGACGTTGCTTTCGAGGAGGCGGACTGCTTCGGCACCCCGGTCATCGAGGCGGCCCGTCTCTGTGCCGCCGCCGCCGGTGGACAGATCCTCGTCACCGAGGTCGTGCGCCTGCTCGCCGGGACAGGAGGCGGTTATGAGCTCCGACCGGTGGCGCCCCTCGACCTGAAAGGCCTGCCGGCGCCGGTTTCCGCCTGCGAGGTGGCCTGGGAGCCCCTCCGCGCCCCGTCCATTCCGATTCCGGCCCTCCTCACCGACATCGGGCGGGTCTTCGTGGGTCGCGACAGGGAGCTCGAGCGGCTCCAGCAGCTCTGGAAGGAGGCGGCGGCGGGCGAGTTGCGGGTCGCCCTCCTGGCCGGCGAGCCGGGGGTGGGCAAGACCCGCCTGGCCGCCGAGCTGGCCGGGCGGATCCACGACGAGGGCGGCGTAGTGCTCGCCGGGCGCTGCGACGAGTACCTCGGCGTCCCGTATCAGCCCTTTGTGGAGGTCCTCCGCCACTTCGTGGACCACACCCCCGCCGAGGACCTCGCCGGCCACCTCGGCCGATACTTGGGCGAGCTCATCCGCCTGGTCCCCGAGCTCCCCGAGCGGGTCACCGACCTGCCTCCGCCTCTCCGCTCCGATCCCGAGACCGAGCGCTACCGGCTGTTCGACGCCGTGGCCGCCTGGCTGGGCGCGGTCGCCGCGGAAACGCCGGTGCTCCTCGTCCTCGACGACCTCCAGTGGGGGGCCAAGCCGACACTGCTCCTCCTCCGCCACGTCCTGCGCTCAGGGGAGCCCAAGCGGATTCTCGTCCTCGGCACCTACCGGGACACCGAGCTCGGTCATGACCAACCTCTCGTCGAGATCTTCGCTGACCTCCGCCGTCAGGAGGGCATGGAGCGCCTCTCGCTCGTGGGGCTCGACTCCTCTGGCGTGGCCGCCTTCATGGAGCAGGCTGGTGGCCACGCCCTCGATGATGGGGATCTGCTCCTGGCCCGGGCCATTCACGCGGAGACCGAGGGCAACCCCTTCTTCGTGCGCGAAGTCCTCCGCCACCTGGCCGAGACGGGAGCGGTGGAACAGCGAGACGGCCGCTGGGCCACCCGTCTGCCCGTCGAGGAGCTCGGCATCCCCGAGAGTGTCCGGGATGTGGTGGGTAGGCGACTGTCCCATCTCTCCAGGGAGGCCAATCGCGTCCTTTTGATGGCGGCGGTGGTCGGGGCGGAATTCGAGCTGTCCATCCTCCAGGTCGTCGAGGTTCTCAACGAAGAGGACCTTCTCTCCACGATCGAGGAGGCGACAGAGGCCCGCCTGGTCCTCGAGGTGGCGGGGCTGGCCGGCCGCTATCGCTTCGCTCACGCGCTCGTCCGTGACAGCCTCTACGACGGGCTCTCCGCCGCCCGGCGGGTAACGCTGCACCGCCGGGTGGCAGAAGGCATCGAGGCGGTCCACGCCACCCAACTCGATGACCACCTGCCGGCACTGGCGCACCACTACGCCCGCGCTTCGGCCCCGGCCGCTGTGACCTCGAAGGCCGTGGATTACACCGCCCGGGCCGGTGACCGGGCCCTGGCCCAGTTCGCCAACGACGAGGCGGTCACCTACTACCGCTCCGCCCTCGAACTCCTCGACGCCGCCGAAAGGCCGAGAGACGAGGGGCGCCTCGAACTCCTCATCTCGCTCGGCGAGGCCCTGCGCCGAGCGGGTGATCCGGGTCACCGGGAGGTCCTCCTCGAGGCGGCGCGCCTGGCGATGGGACGGGGTGATGCCGACGCCCTCGCCCGGGCGGCGCTGGCCAACAGCCGGGTCACGATCTTCAGTTCTGCTGGAGCCGTCGACTCCGAGCGGGTGGCGGTGCTGGAGTCGGCGCTGGCGGCCGTGGGCCCGACCGACAGCGCGACCCGGGCCCGGCTGCTTGCCATCCTCAGCCTGGAGCTCACCTTCTCCGGGGACTGGGAGCGGCGGGTTGGCCTGAGCGGCGAAGCGCTCGCCATGGCCTCCCGGTTGGGAGATCCAAGCACGCTGGCTCATGTGCTGCTCACCCGCTACAACTCGGTGCTGGCGCCCAGCACGCTGGGCGAGCGTCACGCCGAGTCCGCCGAGCTCGTCTCGCTGGCCGAGCGCCTGGGCGACCCGGCGACGGCTTGCCGGGCGGCCTGGTGCCGGTACCGCACGGCGATGGAGATGGCCGACGTCGACGAGGCCGACCGGTATCTCGAGGTCGTCGAACAGCTCACCGCCGAGCTCGGACAGCCGGGGCTGCGGTGGATCGCCACCTGGAGCCGGGCGGGTCGCCTCCTCTACGCCGGCGAGATCGACAAGGCGGAGCGGCTCATCGGCGAGGGTCTGGGCCTGGGCCGGATGGCGGGCGAAGTCGACGCGCCCGTGTTCTTCGCCGCCCAGCACTCCCTCGTTCGCTTCGAGCAGGGACGCCTGGGCGAGCTGGAGGACCTTCTCACAGAAGCCGCTGTCTGCACCCCGGGATACTCCCTCTTCCCCGCCCTCCTGGCGCAGCTCTATTGCGAACTCGGCCGTGACGACGAGGCCCGCTCGTGGTTCGAGCACCTGGCTGGGCCCGGCTTCTCAGCCCTCGCCCGAGACGCCATCGGGCTCAGGACGATGGCCACCTGCGCGGTCGTGGCCTGCCACCTCGGCGACCGCGCCCGGGCGACGGAGCTTCGCGACCAGCTCGCCCCCTACCCGGGCCAGCTTCCCATCGCCGGAGGCGTGGCCTTAGGGGCCGTGGCCTACCACCTAGGGATGCTTGCCAGCACCGTCGATGACTTCAACGAGGCCGAGTCCCGCTTCTCTGTTGCCGCCGCTCTTCACGAGCGGACCCGCGCTCCAACGTGGCTAGCCCGCACCCGGCTTGAGTGGGCCCGGATGCTCCTCGCCCGCCGCCAGCCCGGGGGCGCCGAGCGGGCCCGGGACCTCCTCGACCAAGCTCTGACCACCGCCCGGGAGCTCGGCCTCGGGAACGTCGAGCGTCGCGCGGTTGGCCTCCTGACATGAGAGCGATCTGCGCCGCCTGCGGGCAGGAGCCGGCCCTAGCGCCGTCGACATCACCGCTGATTGCGCGAGTGGCAGGCGTCCAGAATCGCCCCCGAACGACAGTGACTCAGCCTGGTATGGAAGCAGCGATCGGCACCCGTCGGCCACCGCCGGCCGGAGGTTGTTGGGCCTGAGTCCAGCAGACACCTAATCGGCTCAGCACCTGTGCCCGTCCCGCCTTTCACCATGGGCGCAACGCGTCACGGGAGCCGGTCGACAGGGCCGGACTGGGACAGAGATCGACGCCGGGGGTCAGTAGCGGCCGGGTTGGCCGGCGCGGCCGGTGGTAGGGCCGTAGGGGGCGGTGTCGAGCCAGCGGCCGGCGCGCTTGAGCACGGGCGCCACCGCCGCCGCCAGGCGGCGCTTGCGCCGGATGCGGGGGTCGCGGGCCTGCATGTGGGCCAGGGCGGCACCGGCCGCGGCCCGGTTGTGCTCGGCCGCCCCCCGGCGGTCGGCGGCGAAGTGCGCGACGGCCTGGCGGGCCAGCTCCCGGTCGCCGCAGGCGAGGGCGGTGGCCACCGCCTCCGCGGCGCGGGCGGCGTCGACGAAGCCGGAGTTCATCCCCCGGGCCCCGAAGGGGGCGAAGAGGTGGGCGGCCTCACCCACGAGCAGCACCCGGCGCTGGGCGTCGGCGAAGTCGGTGGCCAGGGCCTGGAGGAAGCGGTAGGTCGACACCCACGCCACCCGCTCCGCGTAGCGGGGGTCGATGACCCGGGCCAGCCAGCGCTGCACGCCGTCGTAGGTGTTGAACTCCTCGGGGTCGTCCTCCTCCCGGCACTGCAGATCCACCCGCCAGCCGCCGGCGAAGGGCACCAGCAGGACGTTGCGGCGATCGACGCCCGGATGCTCGTAGTGGAAGACCCGCTCCGGGGCCATGGGCCGGTCGGAGACCTCGTGCACGTCGACGATCACGAACGGGGCCTCATGGCGGGGGCCCTCCATGGCGATGCCGAGGGCGGTGCGCACCCCGGAGCGGGCCCCGTCGGCGGCCACGACGTACGGCGCGCGCCAGGTGGCGCCGCCGGCGGTGGCCACGGTGACCCCGTCCGGGTCGCTGTCGACGTCCGTCACCAATGAGTCCCAGCTGAACTCCACGCCCGCCTCCCGGCACGCTTCCAGGAGGATCCGCTCCGTCTCCACCTGGGGCAGGCTGGTCGACGGGGGGAGCCGGCCGGGCGGCGGCGGGGGATAGGTGCGGACGATACACGTCCCGCCCCCGGAAGGTGCTGCGCCGGGTGGGCCACACCAGTCCGGCGGCGGCCACCCGGTGGCCGAGACCGGCATGGAACGTCTCCAGCAGCTCGAGCGACTCCTGATGGACGAAGATGGCCCGGCTTCCCGGCCGGGTGCGGCTCTCGGGCTCCGCCTCGAGGATCACCACGGGCAGACCCCGGCCCCGCAGGGCCAGGGCGGAGGCCAGACCGACGGGACCGGCCCCGACCAGGACCACGGGTGCATCGGCCATCCGTCATGTATAGGGTCGATCGATCACCGGACAAGCACGGGAGCGCGCGTGAGGATCCTGACCTTCCGTACGGCTGAGGGCACCCGGGCCGGCCGGGTCGACGGCGAGGAGGTCGTCGAAGCTCGGCTTCGACGACGCCGGTGCCCTGCTCGCCTCCGGGCCGGACTGGCGCCGCGCAGGCGGAGCAGGCGGACGGGCGCCGCCATCGCCCTCGCCGACCTCGATCTCGCCCCGGTCATCGTGGCCCCCCGCAAGATCATCTGCCTCGGCTTGAACTACGCCGCCCACGTCACCGAGCTCGGCCGGGACCTGCCCGCCTACCCGACGCTCTTCGCCAAGTTCGCCCGCTGCCTGATCGGGGCCCGCGACCCCATCGTGCTCCCGACCGACAAGGTCGACTGGGAAGCGGAGCTGGCCGTGGTCATCGGCTCGGAGGTCCGCCACGCCGGCCGGGCGGAGGCGGGCGCGGCCATCGCCGGCTACACGGTGTGCAACGACATCTCGGTGCGGGATTACCAGAACCGCACCCTGGAGTGGTTGCAGGGCAAGACCTTCGAGAACAGCACCCCGCTCGGACCGTGGTTGGTGACCGCCGAGGAGGTGGTGGCCGACCCGGCCGACACGCCCGACCTTGCCATCAGCTGTGAGGTCGATGGCGATGTGCGCCAGAACTCGCGCACCAGCGACGTGATCTTCGGCCCCGCCGCCATCATCGAGTACGTGAGCCGGATCGTGACCCTCGAACCGGGCGACGTGATCTCGACCGGCACCCCGGGAGGTGTCGGGATAGGCCGCACGCCGAAGGTGTTCCTCACCCCCGGACAGGTCGTCCACACTTCGATTGAAGGCATCGGAGATCTCGTGAACGAGTGTGTCTCCGAAAAATGACGACGGTCGCGCCGGCCTGAACCCGGGCCGCGGGCGTATACGCCGTTCGGGGGATGTTGTCGCCGGCGGGATGGGAGAGGCTGATCCCGTGATGCGGACGCCCTCGGGAACGGTGACCTTCCTCCTGACCGACGTGGAGGGGTCCACGCTGGCGTGGCAGGCCGACAGCGCGGCCGCCGCCGGCGCCGTCGCCCGCCAGGAGGAGATCCTGGCCGCGGCCATCAGCGCCCATGGCGGCTTCCGGCCGGTGGAGCAAGGGGAGGGCGACAGTGTGGTGGCCGCCTTCTCCCGGGCCACGGATGCGGTGGCGGCGGCGGTGGAGGCCCAGCTGGCCCTGGCCCGGGAGCCGTGGACCACCAGCGAGCCGGTCCGCGTGCGCATGGCCGTGCACACCGGGGAGGCGGAGGCCCACGAGGGCCGGTACGCGGGCTCGACCATCATCCGTACGGCCCGGCTCCGGGCCGTGGCCCACGGCGGCCAGACGGTGGTGTCCCGGGCCACGGCCGAGCTGGTGAGCGACACCCTGCCCGACGGCGTGGCGCTGCTCGACCTTGGCAGCCACCGGCTGCGGGACCTGACCCGGGCCGAGCAGGTCTTCCAGGTCGACCACTCCGACCTTCCCGGCGCCTTCCCACCGTTGCGCTCGCTGGACCGGGTGGCCAACAACCTGCCCGCCCAGCTGACCTCCTTCATCGGCCGCGAGGAGGAGTTGGCCCAGGTGGCCCGCCTCCTGGCCTCGGTGCGGCTGCTGACGCTGACCGGGGCCGGGGGCTGTGGCAAGACCCGTCTGGCCGCCCATGCCGCCGCCTCCGTGGCCGAGTCCTACCCGGCGGGCGTGTGGTGGGTGGAGCTGGCGCCGTTGGGGCCGGGGTCGGCGGTGTCGACGGCGGCGCTCTCGGCGCTCGGCTTGCGGGAGCAGCCCTCCCGCAGCGCCCTCGACCAGCTCGCCGACCACTTTGGATCGGGTCGAGCGCTGGTGGTGGCCGACAACTGCGAGCATCTCCTCGACTCGGTCGTGGAGCTGGTCGAGCCCCTCCTGGGGCGGAGCCCGGAGCTGACGGTGCTGGCCACCAGCCGGGAGCCGCTCGGGGTGGCGGGCGAGACCACCTGGCGGGTCCCGCCCCTGGCGCTGCCGGGCTCAGCGCCCGTCGACGCCAGAGACCCTCACCGCCTACGACGGCGTCGCCCTGTTCGTGGAGCGGGCCCGGCAGGCCCGGCCCAACTTTGTGGTCACCAACGAGAACGCGCCGGCGGTGGCCGAGATCTGCGCCCGGCTGGACGGGATCCCGCTGGCCATCGAGCTGGCTGCCGCCCGGGTCAGGGTGCTCTCCCCGGAAGGGATCCGGGCCGGGCTGGACGACCGGTTCCGGCTGCTCACCGGAGGGTCCAAGCGCGGCCTGGCCCGCCAGCAGACGCTCGCCGCCTCGGTGGAGTGGAGCTTCGACCTTCTCGGCGAGGCGGAGCGCACCATGCTCCGGCGCCTGGCTGTCTTCGCCGGCGGCTTCACCCTGGACGCCGCCGAGGCGGTATGCGCCGGGGACGGGGTCGAGCCGCTGCAGGTGCTCGATCTCGTCGCCAGCCTGGTTGACAAGTCGCTGGTGGTGGCGGACGACGACCAATCGCTGACGCGCTACCGGATGCTGGAGACCATCCGCCAGTTCGCGCTCGCCCGGCTGAAGGAGGCGGGTGAGGCCGAGCTGATCCGGGCCCGACACCTCGCCCTGCAACTGGGCCTGGCGGCGGAGGCGGACGCCCGGTTCCTCTCCGACGACGACTTCACTGCCTGCCAGGAGCCCGAGCACGACAACCTCCGGGGCGCCCTCGAGTGGGCCCTGGCCACGGACGACGCCGACGCCGCCGTCGCCCTCCTCGTCGGCCTGGCCAACTTCTGGCTCTCCCGCGGCCTGCTGCGCGAAGCCCTGGTGTGGTTCGATCGTGTCCTGGGCCATCCCGGTGCCGCCCTGTCGCCCGTTCGCTACCGGGCGCTGTACGCCCGTGCGGTCATGGCCGTCATCGATGGTCAGCCTGACCCGACGTTGTTCATGGCCGGCGAGCTCGCCGAGCAGGCCCGGGTGGCCGGGGACGGCCGGTACGTGGCCCGATGGCTGGTGGTGCAGGGATTCGTGCAGCTCCTGGCCGAGCCCGCCGTGGGGGAGAAGACCCTCCAGGACGCGCTCGCCCTCGCCGACGAGGCCGGGGAGTCCTGTTCCACCGTGCTCGGCCGGCTGGCCCTCATCGCCAGCGCCATCCATCGGGATGACCACCCTCTCGTGGCCCGGTATGCGGAGGAGAGCCGGTCGACGTTCGACGGCGCCAGCACCCAGATGCGCTCGATGTACCACGGGGTGCTCGGATTCGCCGAGGTGCGGGCGGGCCGGTTCGATGCCGCCCGCCACCACGGCTTGTGCGCCCGCGCCCTCGCCGCCGAGGCGGGCGATCCGAACCTGGCGGCGGCCATGGCCGAGCTGACCCTGGGGTGGCTGGCGCTGGCCGAGGGCCGGATCGACGAAGCCGCCGACGTGCTGGAAACGGTCTTGCGGGAGCCGCGGGCGTCGGGGCCGACCCGGGAAGACCCCATGCTCACGGGGGCCTGGGGCCAGGTGCTGGCCGCTCGTGGCGACCTCGACGGCGCCGACGCCGTACTGGCCGACGCCCACCGGCTGGCGGTGGAGAACGGTGACGGGGTCCAGATCGGCCTGTGCCTGGGCTGGCAGGTCTCCCTGCTCCGTTTCCGGGACGAGCGCGCCCGGGCGCGGACGCTGGCCGAGCAGCTCCAGAGCCATGGCCGTCAGCAGGGTCATCCCGGGTTCGAGGCCATCGCCATGCGTGAGCTGGGTCATCTGGCCCGGGCCGACGGGGACCTGGAGGCCGCCGACGACCTGGTGCACCGGTCCCTCGCTCTCGCCGCCGGCGCCGGGATCCTGCCCGACGTGGAGCAGACCCTGGTGGCCGTAGCCGGCATCGCCGCCGCCGAGGAGAGCTGGGAGGAGGCGGTGCGGCTCTTCGCCGCCGCCCAGTCCCTCGGCCAGCGGCTCGGCTCGGCCCTCCCGAGCTGGGACCAGCCCGGGCGTGACGCCGACCTCGACATGGCCCGGAAGGCGCTCGAGGCCGAGGCGTTCGACGCGGCCTGGGCCGACGGGGAGGCGCTGAGCACCGACGAGGCCGTTGCCTACGCCTCACGGGGGCGGGGCGAGCGCAAGCGGCCCTCGTCAGGCTGGGCCAGCCTCACCCCCATGGAGCGCCAGGTCGTAGACCTGGTGGCGGAGGGCCATCGCAACGCCGAGATCGCCGAGCGCCTCTTCGTCGCGCCGTCGACCGTCAAGACCCACCTCGGCCACGTCTTCGCCAAGCTCGGGGTCGCAACCCGGGCCGAGCTCGCCGCGCTGGCCGCCCGCCGGTCGTAGGCCCAGTCTCACCAGGAGGTCATCCGATGCGGAAGGTTTCTCTCGTCGCGCCCGTCTGTGCCGCCGGCCTGCTCGTCTCCGCCGTCGCCCACGCCGCTCCCAGCCACCCACCCACGTTCTCCTACACCGAGCACGGACGGGCGCTCGTCCAGCAGGCGGGCACGATGCAGCTGGAGGCGGGCAAGAGCCTCGTCATCCAGACCCACGTGCTCGAGCCCGGCTTCCGGGCCCCCTGGCACCGGCATCCCGACTCGTCCTGGGTCCTCGTCCTGCGGGGGGAGCTCAACGTCGCCTTTAGCTGCACCGACCGGCAGGTGTGGCGGGCGGGCTCGGCCTATTTCAACCCGCCGGTGGAGACGGCCGTCAACAAAGGCTCGGAGCCGGTCGAACTCGTGGTCATCTATCCCAACGTCCCCGCCGACCATCCCGCCGGGACGGTCCCCTTCACCCCCGAGCCGCCCCCGGCCGGTTGCCCGACGTGAGCCTCGTGTCCCCCATTCCCCTGAATGAGATTGACCTATGTTTTGGCGATGGCATCCGGTGAGAGAGATCGATACGGCTCGCTGCTGATGGCCGCCGATCACCTGCCCCGAGACCGTCACGGTCACCCGTATCAGGTGATTTTGGTGTTGTTACCGGGCGGCGGTACGAGAGATCTTCGGCGCGATGGACAAGGTCGGGCTTTGGCCTGGATTCGCGACGCCCACGCAGTGCCCATCGTCGGCCCTGATGGTGAACCCCTGACCGAACCCGTCCCGTCTGAAGTACAAGCCGAAGCCGAACGCTGGCTCGCTCAACAGCAGGACCCCACGTTCGAACCTGCGCCCTGGTGGCGACCAGGCGACCGGATCATCTGCTCGGACTGTGGCACCGAAATCGGCCCCGAAACGGCCATCCCTCGTGTTTCCGGCAAGAACGTGATGCCGATCTGCGCCTCTTGCCGAGCCATCCGCGAGGAGCTTGATCAGATTCTCGGCTGAAGGGCCTTCCCGCCCTGAATCGGCACTTCGGCGCGGCCGTCTGGCCTCGCGCATCCCTTGCTTCTCAAGGTTCCGGCGCTTAGCCCACCTACAGGTCGGCGGAGCGCTATCGCCTGACTGACCACCGTTTCGGCTCAGCCGGGCCGGCGGCCCCAGACGGACACCGTGCAGACCCCGAACCAGGTCACTGAGGGGTCGGCGAGGACGGCGGCCATGCGGTCGTACTCGGACTCCGGCGTCCCGCAGGCGATGGCGGCCGGCCGCAGCGCGACCATCGTGGGCTGGAGCGCGTCCCACTGGGGGCCCGCCCCTCTGCAGGCGAAGGCGGAGAGGGCTTCGGCCCCCAGAGCTTCGGCCCCGGCGGCGGCGGCCAGCGCCGGCAGCCGCCGGCCGATGAAACCATCCAGGAGCCCGGCCTGCTGGAGCCGGGTCACGAACGCATGGAAGGCGGCGGTGGCCCATGCCACCTCGAGGCAGCGCCAGCCGGCGGCCACCCCGATGCGCTCCAGGTGGCCGATGGTGGTCGGGTCGAAGTAATTCTCGATCAGGCCCAGCCGGGTCCGTTCGGCGCTGTCGGCGGTGTCGCCCAGCACGTAGACGTTGTCGGTCTCCGGCATCAGCTCAGTTTCACGTATTCGTAGTCGACCGGCTGGCGGTTGATGCCGGCGGTGGGCGGGGCGATCCAGCCCGCCATCCTTCCCGGGCTCGGTGACCTGGACCATGAGCGAGTCGACGAAGGCCCGGTCGTTGTCGCTGGGCAGCCACACGTCCCGGTGGGATTCCCACTCCGGGCCGGAGAGCACGTGCCCGGTGGGGGCGATGTGGTGGCCGGCGAAGCTCCCCACGGCCCGATGGAAGCCGACGTGGGGGAGGCGCAGCTCGGCGCCCACCGCGGCCAGGGCCTTGTTCCAGCGGTCGATGCCCCGCTGGCAGTCCTCCACGTAGTCGCTCTGGAGCACGTGGTTGACGGCCGAGAGGAGCGGGACCTCGAGGTCGACCACGCGCCCGTCTTCCACCACCGGCACGGCCCGCACGCCGCTCCCGAGGCGGTGGTCGTCGTCGCGCTGATCCTCCTCGTAGCGGCCCTTCAACCCGCTGGAGAAGTAGTTGGCCGCGTTGGTGGAGCGCTCGGAGCCGAACAGGTCGAGGGACACGGTGTAGTGGAAGTTGATGTAGCGCTGGAGGGTGGCCAGGTCGATCCCGCCGTAGGGGCGGATGTCGTCGGTGTCGTGTTCCTTCATCAGCTCGATGGTGCGGTTCACCACCCGGCCGATGCCGGCGGTGCCCACCGACATGTGGTGGGCCTCCTCCATGAGCATGAACTGGCAGGTGCGGGCCAGGGGGTCGAAACCGCTCTGGGCCAGGGAGTGGAGCTGGTACTTGCCGTCCCGGTCGGTGAAGTAGGTGAACATGAAGAAGGCCAGCCAGTTGGGCGTCTCCTCGTTGAAGGCGCCCAGGATGCGGGGCCGGTCGGTGTCGCCCGAGTTCCGGGTCAGCAGCGCCTCGGCCTCCTCCCGGCCGTCCCGGCCGAAGTAGGCGTGGAGCAGGTAGACCATGGCCCAGAGGTGGCGGCCCTCCTCCACGTTGACCTGGAAGAGGTTGCGCATGTCGATGAGCGACGGGGCGGTGCGGGCCAGGTGGCGCTGCTGTTCCACCGAGGCGGGCTCGGTGTCGCCCTGCACCACGACCAGGCGGCGCAGGTCGGCCCGGTGCTCGCCCGGGACCTCGTTCCACACCGGCTGGCCGAGGTGGTCGCCGAAGCCGATGGTCTTGTCCGGCTCGGGCGGGATGAGGAAGATCCCCCAGCGGTAGTCGGGCATCTTCACGTAGTCGAAGTTGGCCCACCCGTCGGCGGAGACGCTCACCGCCGTGCGCAGGTACACGTCCCGGTCCTGGAAGCCCACCGGGCCCAGTTCCCGCCACCAGTCCAGGAACTTGGGCTGCCAGCTCTCCAGCGCCCGCTGCAGGCGCCGGTCGGAGGCGAGATCAACGTTGTTCGGAATCCGCTCCCCGTAGTCGATCGTGCTCATCAACCGAGTTTCTCAGCCCCGGGCCCGGAGCACCAATGGCCATGCCCGGCTCATCCGGCGTGATCAGGCAGCGAAAGCCGATGCGTTTCATGGTGACAGCCCCCAGCACGACGGCCGCACCTCCGATCCAGCGGTGCTGAGCGAGGCGTCCTCGACACTTCTCCGGTATGACGCGGCGGGCGATGGAAACCCTCACGGTCTTGGGTATGGCAGCCGAGCCACAGTTGTAGGCGTCCTCCTCGGGGCCGGCCCGTTCGGGTGGATGCGGGAGGCCGATGGGGTCGAAGAGGTAGAAAAACCCCGCGACGACGAGGAAGAGCCCGAAGAAGTACGTCACCCGTCGCGCCGGCCCCGTCATGACGGTTGATGTTATGCGCGGCGCGCCCCGGCACCCATAGCTCTGCGGCTCGCCGTCAGATGGCGCAGCTGCCGTCGTCGCAGGCGCCGCCGGCGTCGGCGGCGCCGGTCGGCTCCAGCGGATGCGTGTCCGTCCAGGCCCGGCGGAGGGCGTTGAGCAGCACGTCGGCCGGTTGGGCTCCGGCCACCCCGTAGGTGCGGTCGAGCACGAAGAAGGGCACGGCGCTGATCCCCAGGGCGTGGGCCTGCGCCTCGTCGTCCCGGACGGCGTCGGCATAGTCCCGCCCGTCGAGGACGGCCTCCACCTCGGCCCGGTCCAGGCCCGCGCCGGCGGCGGCGTCGGCCAGAGCCGCCCGGTCGGCGACGGCGACGCCCTCCGTGAAGTAGCCCCGCAGCAACGCTTCTTTCAGCTCGTCCTGGCGACCCCGTTCGAGGGCCAGGTGCAGCAGGCGGTGGGCGTCGAAGCTGTTGCCGCCGGCGGTGGCCTCCATGTGGAACTCGAGGCCCTCACCGGCGGCCACCTGCTCGATGTTGTCCACCATGGCCTGGGCCGCGGCCGGCGTCTGGCCGTACTTGGCGGCGAGATGCTCGACCACGCCGACCGTCCGTACCGTCGGGGCGGCGGGATCGAGCTCGAAGCTGCGCCAGCGGACGTCGACCGCCTCCGCGTGCTCGAAGCGCCCGAGGGCGGCTTCGAAGCGGCGTTTGCCGATGTAGCACCACGGGCAGGCGATGTCCGACCAGATCTCGACCTGCATCAGAGCTCCAGGCTGCCCAGCAGCGAGTCGCAGATCTGCTCCAGCTGGCGCACCTGGGTCTCCGTCAGGGCGTCGTAGACCAGCGCGCGCACCGTGTCGACGTGGGGCGGTGCGCTGGCCGCCAGCTTGGCGGCGCCGGCGTCGGTGAGCACGGCCATCTTCACCCTGGCGTCCACGGGCGAGGGCTGCCGGAGGACCCAGCCCCGCTGTTCGAGCTTGGCCACCACGTGGGAAAGTCGGGACGGCGACGAGGTGGATCGCGCCGCGAGCTCACTCATCGGCAGCGACGTGTCCGGGGCCTCGGACAGCATGGCCAGCACCCAGTAGGCGAACAGGGTCAGGTCGGCGTCGCGCTGGAGCTGGCAGTCGAGCATGGCGGGGAGCCGGGTGGTGACGGCCATGAGCTTGCGCCACGCCCGTTGCTCCTCCTCGTTCAACCACCGGACGTCGTCCATCACCGCCACCATAGGACGGCGATGGCAGCCGGGCTGCTAGGCCGCGGCGGGTCTGGATGCCCGTTTCCCACCCGGAACCAGGGCCGGGGCACCCGGTCCGGTGCGATCCTGGGGCACGCTCGGGTCGGACGGGTCGGTGGCCGAACCACCCACCGGTGCAGGGGCATCGTCGGGGAAGGGCTGGATGGCCTCGGCCGGATCTGCTCCTGCGCCCACCCGGACCACACGCGCCACCGAGGGCACCGGTCCCTGATCCGTGGTGCTGTTCACCACCAGGTAGTAGAAGCCGGGCGGGGCCACCACCCCGTCGGGTGGTGCCGTCGCCCGGAGGTGGTCACCGCCGGTCCGTTCGAAGGGAAGCAGGAGCGAGCGCTGGTCGGAGTCGTTGACGTGCTGGGCGGACGGGAGTCGCAACAGCACCACGGATTCGATCTCCGCCGCCTGGGAGCTCCCGATCTCGAAGCTCTGACCCCAGGCCACACCGGCGGGCGCGGAGGAGATCCGCGGCCGGGCGCCCCGGAAGAGGTAGGGCGGGCTCCAGATCTCGAAGCTCGGGTCCTTGTCGTCGTTGCTCCGGGTGGGGACGTCCGAGTCCCGCTGCGGGCCGTAGAGGGTTCCGATGGGGGAGTGGCCGCCGAACAGCAGGCGCATGTCGGGGAGGAGCACCGCCGAGGAGTGGTAGGAGCGCTCGCGGGTGTTGGGTGCCATCTCCGTCCAGTGACCCGTGCGCGGGTCGAAGACCTCGGTGATCTGCACGGTCTTGTCCAGGCCGGGCGTGGTCACGGCGTCGATGTCGCTCCCCCCCACGGCCGCCACCGTGCCGTCGGGTAACAGGACCCCGGAGGCGTACCAACGGGCGTGGTGGAGGCTGTCCACCATTCGGCTGGTCACGATGCCCGCGCGGTCCACCCGGGTGACGGTGGCGAACGGCACCGCCACCTGGGCACTCGGGTTCGGGCCCGCGTTCCCGCCGAAGACCAGGAGTTCGGCGGAGTCGTAGGGCGGGGTCAGGGGCAGCATCACCTGGAAGGCGTTGCCGCGGGCGCCGAGGGGTGCGGGGCCCAGCACCTCCCAGGTCCGCGCCGCCGGGTCGTAGCGCTGGCTGAAGGCGAAGAGGGCCTCGTCCACGGCGAAGCCGAACTGGACGGAGTTCATGTGGCCGACCCCGGCGTAGTACACCTTCCCGTCCGGCATGAGGTTGAGCCGGGCCGCCTGGGGCAGGGTGTTCTCCGATGCCGGCCCGACGTAGTTCTCAGCCCACGTTCCGCTGACGGGGTCGTAGGTCTCGGTGCGGCGGACGTGTCCGCCCTGGGCGTTCTTGATGACCTTGGTGGTTCCACCGGCGGTGAGCACCCCGCCGTCAGCCATGACCACCAGGCTCGGGTACCAGCGCCCGTACTTCATGGGGTTGCCGGCGGTGAAGGCGTCGGTGGCGGGATCGAACAGGCGGACGCTGCGCAGGCCTTCGAGTTCGATGAGCCCGACGTCGGCCGGGTCCCCCTTCCCGCGGTCGAGAACGGCCGGCTCGTTGTAGATGTCGGTGCCCCCCACGGCCAGGACCCGCCCGTCGGCCAGCAGGGTGACATCGGCGCAGAACAGGTCACCGTCGTTGCGGGCGGGGTCGTCGGGGCTGGAGGTCGGCTCGTGGGGCGGCAGGCCCAGCTGCCCCCACCTGCTCCCGAAGGGGCCGTCGCCGGGGCGGCCGGGGACGCCGGCCATCCCCAGCGGGTCGTCGGCCGAGGCGTGTCCCGGGGCGATGTTCGGATTGGTGGCTCCGCCCCGGTCGGGGGCGGGCACCGCGAACCGGGGGGTGCCGGAACGCAGGTCGAGGAGGCGGGCCTGGCTGTCGGCGGACCGGTTGGCGTGCTGGATGGCGGCGGGGCCGTCGTTGTTCTCGTAGCCCTCGATGCCGTTGAAGTAGAGCAGGCGGCCGTCGGGCAGGACGATGCTGGTGACGGCCGTCGGCTTGCAGGCGTAGCCCCCGGCACCGTCGTCGACACAGCGCGGCACGGCGGCCCCGCCCTCCTCGAAGGGAGTGGTCCACTGCCCGACGGTGTGTGGGGCCCCCACGGTCTGGGCGCCCGCGGGCACGGTCATCGCCGCCACGACGAGCGACAGCAAGGACATCCGGGCGCCGCCGAGGCGGCCCGGGGCTGACGGAGCCGCGCCCCTGGTCATGAGCCGACCCCCTCGACTAGTGCCAGTGGTGCATATGGTCCCGCAACTGGGGGGTGGAGGTCGAGCCGCTGTAGAACTGCTCGTAGAAGGCCTCGTCGACGTGGTGGACGACGGTGGCCATGTTGCACTGCAACGGGTTGAAGTACACCGGGCACTGCCCGTAGCGGTCCACGCAGTAGTCCACGTAGGCGATGGCCGCCTCCCGGGCCCAGTCCGACACCTTCACCTCGGCCGAGCTGATGATCTCCCGGGCCACCTCAGGCTTGAAGGGCCCGTTGTGGGTGAGCAGGTAGTTGTCCTCTCCCTGGGAGAGGGTCATGCCCTTGGAGTACTTGTCGGCCAGCATCTGGTCGATGACCTGGGTGCCGTTCTCATAGCGGGGACCGGGGACGTAGATGCCTTCCTTGACGCCCTCGACGCCGAAGGTCTTGAGGGCGCCCGAGGCGAGCGGGGCCTTGGGGTTGAGCTCGGCGTGGCGGAAGCCGAGGCCCGGCGTGACCTGGGGGAAGGCGCCCATGAGGACATCATCGAAGTAGCCCCCGAAGATCCAGTTGCCCAGCCCCATGCACTCCGCCGCCAGGCGCAGGTTCTGGGTGGCCAGGCCCGTCGGGTACTGCTCCTCCTGGAACATGAACAGCTCGTACTGGCTGATGGTGACGGGGAACTCGAGCTTGCCCTCACCCATCCACGGCCCGACGCCGGCCGGCTCGCCCGTCTGGTCGTCGACGATGGCCAGGTGCCAGGCGTCGAAGAAGTTCAACAGGATGGAGAAGTACAGGTACCCGACGTCGAGGAGGGGCATGTACCAGGTCGTCCCCTCCCGGTTGAGGTTGTACTGGTAGGGCCCGGCGATGGAGGCGTTGGGACAGCCCGGGATGCGGGTGCCGTAGTCGAAGTTGGGCCGGTGGTCGAGCACCCGGGTCGTGTACTGCTCGTACCAGCGCAGCACCTTGTCGTAGTCCGACTCCCCCCGGATCTCGACGATGCCCTCACGCTCCTGGTCGGGCTTGTAGATGAACACTCCGTTGTCGTTGACGATGAGCAGGTCGGTGGAGTGCGAGTTGCCGGGTGTGGCCATGGTGCGCCCGGCGATCCAGGTCAACTCGTGGAAGCCGCCGTGGACGGCGATGTCCCAGTGGACCAGGCCATTCGGGCCACACGCCGACCAGGCCAGGAGCGCCTCCTCCACGTCGGTGAGGGGCATCGCCTCGTGCTCGGAGACGAAGGTCAACGGGCTCTGCTCCTGGAGCACGGTGTTGCCCGACGCGCTGCGGACCTCGGCTTTGCCGCTGTCCACCGAGTAGCCCCGGGCGATCCGCCGGCTGCGCAGCGACGAGAGCAGGCTGCCGACGGGAGGGGTGTCCTCGAAGAAACGCTTGAGCTGGGCCAGCTTCTGGTCGCGGGTGAGGGATGAGGACGCAGGGGTGGCCATGGCTGGGCGTTCCTTTCCGGTGAGCGGCAATTTCCGGCGACGCTAGGGCGGGTGGCGGTAGCCGTCGTCAGTAGCGGCTACGTAGACCTCTACTGATTCACGGCCTTCAGAAGGCCTGGCTGAAGTCAGAGCGACTGGTCAGCCAGCTTGCGGGCCAGCTGGGCCCTCGAGTTGACCCCGAGCTTGGTGTAGACGCTGGCCAGGTGGGTCTCGACCGTGCGCCGGCTGATGAAGAGCTGCTCGGCGATCTCGGCCGCGGTGAGCCGCTGGGCGGCGAGGCGGGCCACCTCCCGTTCGCGGCTGGTGAGCGCAGGGGCGCCGAGAGCGGCTCCCGCCGCTCGGCGCCCGGCCTTGCCCAGCCCCCGCAGGAGGGTCAGGGTCCGTTCCCGGCGCCAGAGGGCACCGGCGCCGTCGAAGCACGAGGCCGCCTCCTGGAGCGCCTCGAGCGACCGGGCCGGGTCGCGGCCCTCCAGCCCCAACCCCAGGACGAGCAGGGCCCGGCCCAGGAGCACGGGGTAGTCGAGGGCCCGGAGTAGATCGACGGCGGCGTCGCCCCCCTCGGCGGCGCGGGCTGGGACGGCCTCCGGCCAGTGCCGCCCAGCCCGATGCCACGTGGGCCATGGCCCGGTGCAGGTCCCTGTCGATGGCGACCGCCGTCTCCAGGGAGGCGGCTGCCGCCGCCTCCGCCCGCCGGGCATCTCCCGCTTCGGCGGCCACCTCGGCCAGGTCGAGGAGAACCGGTCCGGCGAAGGCGGGGGCGCCCACCGTCATCAACTCGGCCGCCCCCCGTTCGAGGATGGACATGGCCTCTGACAGATGGTTTTCGCGCCAAGCCAGGACGCCTTCGGCATGGAGGGACAGGCCACTGGCCATGAACCAGGTCCGGGCCCCGTAGAGACGCCGGGCGCCGGCCACCGCCCGGCGGGCCTCGGCCAGGTCGTCGACCTCCACGCTGGAGAGGGTGGCGCAGACGAGGCTGACCCCGCGGCGCAGGCCGAGGCCGGGGTTGTGCAGTTCGGTCTCGTGGACGCAGGCCAGGGAGCCGGCGAAGTCGCCGGCCACCCACCGCACGTGGGCCTCCAGCTCGAGCGCGTTGGATTCGCGCCACCCTGGTTCTGCCTTGGCTTCGGCGAAGGCGTCGTAGGCCTCCTTGAGACGGCCCTCGAAGCCGAAGCACCAGCCGAGTGACATGAGCCCCCAGGTGACCCGGTAGCGCTTGCCGTGCCGGCGGGCCAGGTCGACGCTGCGGCGCAGCGCGGACTCCGCCTCGCTGAACCGGCCCAGGTAGAAGGCGGTGGTTCCCAGCACTCCGACGGCCCACAGGGCCGCCTCCTCGTCGCCTGCCGCCTCGGCTTCGGCCAGCACGGCGGCGGCTCCCTCCTCCAGGGCCGGGATGTCGCCGTCGAGGCCCCGGGCGTAGGCCAGCTCCAGGGCGGCGAGCCGGGCCTGGGTCGGTTCGCCCGCCCGGCGGTGGAGGTCGATGGCCGCCTCGGCGGCGGCCGCCGCCTCCTCGAGTTCCCCTGTCCCCCATGACAGGAAGCTGGTGAGCCGTGACTTGACCGCCGCCCGCCGGGCCAGGTCCGGGCTCTGGGCCAGGACCGCGTCCACCTCCCGCAAGGCGGCCACTGCCACCCGGGCCTCGGCGTCGGCCCGGTGGTCGATGACCCACTCCGCCTCGCCGAAGAGGGCGTCGGCCACACCCTCCCAACGCCGGTCGCCGCCGGGAAGCACGTCGACGAGGGAACCGAGGATGGTGAGGCCCTCCCGGAAGGCACCCCGCTCCTCAGCCTGTCGCAGCGCCTCGCGCAGCACCTCGATGGCCTCATCGTCGCCTATCTCGGCCGACCCGGCGAAGTGCAGGGCCGCTTCGCCCAGACGGCCCATGAGGAGAAGGGTGCGGCCCACGTGGCGGTGCAGGGCGAACCGGCGGGCGCCGCCGATCTCCTCGTAGATCATCTCCTGGATGAGGGGATGGGTGATCTCGTAGGCGGGGACGCGTCCCCGTTCCTCCTCCACGACCAGGCGGGTGCGGACCAGCCGGTGCAGGACGGGAGCGAGCTCCTCCAGCGTGCGGTCCCCGAAGCGGGTCAACTCGCCGAGTTCGGCCCGGCCCCCGGCCACGGCCAGCACCTCGAGCACGGCCTGGGCGTCTTCGTCCAGCAGGTCCACTCGGGCGCGGACCCGGGCGGTCAGCTCCTCGGGCAGATGGCGCAGGCCGGGCCGGGTGGGATCGCCGCCCTCGTCGCGCAGGGCGTGGAGCAGGCCGACAGCGAAGAGGGGGTTGCCCCGGGACCGGTCCCACAGCCAGTCCAGCACCTCGCGGCCGGCGGGCCCGCCGAGGATGTCCTCGGCCAGCTCCCGCAGGGCGGTGTCAGGCAAAGGGCCGAGCTCCATACGGTCCAGGGCCCCCTGTTCCTCCAGATCGAGCGCCACCCGGAGCGCCGATGGCTGGTCGGCCAGCTCGGCGGTGCGGGCGGTGGCCACCACCATGACCCGGTTTCCGGCCAGGCGTTCGGCGAGGTAGGGAAAGACCTCCCAGGAGGAGGCGTCGGCCAGGTGCAGGTCGTTGAGGACGAGGAGGACGGGCCGGCGCTGAGCCAGATTGGCCAGCAGGGTGGCCAGACTGTCCAGGAGCCGGGGCCGGGGCGGCTCCCGGTCGGGCACGGTCCCCCGCACCGCGGCGACGCTGCGCAACAGGCTGGCCAGGTCGTCGACCAGGCCACCACAGAGGCCGGAAACCTCCTCCAGGGGCAGCTCCCGCAAGTGGTATTCCAGAGCCTCGGCCCACAGGCCGAAGGAGGCGGTGCCCGACAGCGGTCGGGCCCGGGCCCGAAGCACGGTGGCGGAGGAACCGTGGCGTTCCCAGGCTTCGTCGGCCAGGCGCGTCTTGCCCACGCCGGGCTCGCCCACCAGCAGGACGCAGCGGAAGGCCCCCGCCGCGGCTTGGCGCCATTGGGCGTCCAGCTCGGCGAGCTCCACCTCGCGCCCCACGAAGCTGATCTTCTGGGCCATTCCATCCCCCTCGCCAGGAGGATAGGTCCAGCGCCTTGCGGAAGCAGGGCGCGGCCCCGACCGGGAGGCAGGCCCTCCGCTCCATAAACTGCTCTGCCAATGTTGACGGCGACGGGACTGGTGATCCGCTACGGCCCTCGAACCGCCGTGTCCGGGATCGACCTGGAGTTGCGTACGGGCGAGATCCTGGGGCTCCTCGGACCCAACGGGGCGGGGAAAACGACCGTGCTGCGCCGGCTGGCCGGCCTGCTTCCGGGGCACGCCGGAGCGGTCTCCCTCGACGGCGCCGACCCCGCCACCGCTTCGGCCGCCCGGGCCCGGATCGGCTACCTGCCCGAGGATCCACCGCTGTACGCCGATGACACCGCCCACCAGTACGTGACCTACCTGGCCGGCCTGGCCGGGCTGCCCCGCGGCCAGCGCCGGGAGGCGGCCACCAACGCCCTGGAGCGGACAGGGGCGGGGAAGCTCACCGGGCGGCTGGTGGGCCGCCTGTCCAAGGGTCAACGCCAGCGGGTCGCCCTGGCCGGCGCCATCGTCCACCAACCGGCCGTTCTCCTGCTCGACGAGCCGTCCGAGGGTCTCGACCCCCGCCAGATGGTGTCGCTGCGCCAACTGCTGGGCGAACTCAAGTCCAGAGCGGCCATCGTCTTCTCCAGTCACCTGCTGGGCGAGGTGCAGGCCGTCTGCGACCGGGTGGTGGTCATCGACGCCGGCCAGGTGGTCCTGGAGCGCGCCGTGGGGGCGACGGCCGGGAACCGGCTGCGGGTGGTCGTCTCCGGGGCCGACACCGCCGCCGTCCGGGCCGCGTTACTGGCCGTACCGGGCGTCCGTTCCGTGGACGATTCCCCCGGGGTGCGGGGTGTCCCCGGAGACGCAGTCTGCTTGGTGGAAGGCCCGAAGGTGGCGGAGGCCATTGCCGCCGAGGTGTGCGGCCGGGGCTGGCGCCTGCGGGAGCTGGCCTTCGTTCCCGACGACCTGGAAGCGGCCTTTCTGGCTGCTGTCGCCGGGAGATCGGTCACCACGTGAACCGGGTGCTGGCGGGCGCCCTGCGGGTGGCGAGACGGGAGCTGCGGGCCTACCTGGTGGTGCCGTGGACCTACGGCGTGGCCGTCGCTTTCCTGACCCTCACCGGGGTGACCTTCTACGTGGTGGCCGACGGCGCCCGGGAGGCGTCGCTCCGCTTCTGGTTCCCGAACCTGGCCTTCGTCCTGCTCGTCACCGCGCCCATCGTCACCAGCCGCCTGCTGTCGGAGGAGTGGCGCAGCCGTCACCTCGACATCCTCCTGGCCCGCCCGATCAGCCCGGGAGGCCTGGTGGTGGGGAAGTGGATGGCGGCCGTGACCCTGTTCATCCTCCTGCTCGTCCCCAGCGTGGTCTACGTGGCGTTCCTGGCCGCCTGGGGCAACCCGGACTGGCCGCCCATGGTCGCGTCCTACCTGGGCGCGGTGCTCCTCATCGGCCTGTTCTGTGCGGTGGGCACCATGACTTCGGCGCTCACCCCCACAGCGGTGGCCGCCGGCCTCGGCTCGTTCGCGGTGCTGGTCGTGGCCCAACTGGCCAACGGCGTCCCCGCCGTGCGGGGCTTCTCCTTCTTGCCCCACCTGGAGGGCTTCGCCCGGGGCGCGCCCGGCGCTGACGACGCGCTGTACTTCGCCTCCTTCACGGCCGCCGCCCTGGTGGTGGCGGCCGGCTGGCAGGCCTTCCGGCGCACCGTGGTGGGCCGGCTGCGCGCCCTGACGGTTCCCGCCGTCGCCATGGTGGCGGCCGCGGCCGTCAACCTGGCGCCGGTGCCGGCCACCGCCCGGGTCGACTTCACCGCCACCGGGCGCTTCACCCTGGCCCCGGCGACCAAGGAGGTGCTGCGCAACGTCGACGTGCCCGCCCGGGTCACCGCCTTCGCCCCGGAGGGTTCAGGCGAGGCTCGCGACGCCGAGGTCCTCCTCGACGGGATCGAGCGGGTGAACCGGAAGATCGACGGACGGGTGCTGGACATCTCCAAGTTCGGTGGTGAGGCGTCGCGCCTCGGCGTGGTCGACGACGGCGAGGTGGCCGTGGAGGTGGGGGAGCGCAAGGAGGTGGTCGCCCCCCTGGTGGAGGGGCTGGTGGCCAGCGCCCTCCAGCGCCTGTCCCGGGGCCAACCCCAGACGGTGTGCTCGGTGGTCGGCCACGGCGAGAAGGAGCTCGACGCCCAGGAGCCCGACGGCTTCGCCCTCGCCCTCGCCCTCATGGACCGCAACGGCATCGAGGCCCGGCGCCTCGACCTCACCGTGGCCCCGTCGATCCCGCCGGAGTGCACCGTCATCGCCCTCCTGGGCCCCCGGGCCGAGCTGCTGCCCAACGAGGTGACCGTGCTCGACGGATTCCTGGCCCGTCACGGGCGGATGCTGATCCTGCGGGAGCCCAACGGTCCCAATCTCGACGGCCTCACCACCCGGTGGGGGCTGCGCCTCCTCCCCGGCCTGGTGGTGGATCCCAAGCGCAGCGAGGCTGGCGACCCGACCACCCTGGTGGTCAACAGCTTCCCCAGCGTCCATCCGACCACCAAGGACGTCGACGCCGTCCAGATGGTGACGGCCGGGGGCGTCACCACCGTGGCCAGCGACGACCCCGGCCTCAGCGTGGCCAAGGTCCTCGAGTCGAGCGAGCCGTCATGGCTCGAGCTCACCCCCGGCATCGCCGCCTACGAGCCCGACCAGGGCGACCGGAGCGGGCCGGTGGTCCTGGGCGGGGCGGCCGACCGCTCCGAGGTCACCCCCGGCGGCGAGACCCGCGTCTCCGGGGGCGGGCCGAGCATCGCCCGGACCCGGCTGCTGGTTTACGCCGACGCCCAGTGGGCCACCAACGCCTTCATCGGCCTGCTGGCCAACTCCCGCCTGTTCGCCAACGGCCTCAACTGGCTGGCCGGGGAGGAGGACCTGGTGGCCATCCCCGGGGTCGACCCCGACCTGCGGCGGCTGACGCTGACCCCGGCCCGGCGCACCCAGATGGCCATCGGCGCCATCGGAGTGGTCCCGGCCGCGGCCCTCGCCGCGGGGGCCGCCGTCTGGCTCCGGCGGCGCCGGCGCTGACCGGAGCGGGGCCACATGGGCAAACAGTCGCGGCGCAAGCGGGACAAGGACGAGGGCCTGCGGGCGACCAACGCCTACTTCCGTCGCATCGGGCTGCCGACCCGCCCCGAAGGCGGCGCCTACCGGCAGCTGGCGGTCGCCGACCCGGAATGGTCCCGGAGCTTCTCGGAAACGGAGGACGCCACCCCGGCGCGGTACGCGCTGCTCTACCGGGACCTGGACACGGCGTTGGCCGAATACGCCGCCCGCCCGGTGGCCATCGCCCATCCCTGGTTGCGCTGGTGGTCGGAGCATCATCCGCCGGCGGGGCGGCTGCTTGACGTCGGTTGCGGGCCCGGGGTGCTGACCTGTGCCTACGCCCTGGCCCTGCCCGACGCCGAGGTCGTGGGCGTGGACGCGGTTCCCGAGGCGGTGGCCTGCGCCGAGGAACTGGCCCGGCGGGTCGGCGCCGGCAACGCCTCGTTCCTCGTCGCCGATTTCACTGCCCCCGGCTCGGGCCCGCTGGGGGCAGAGTTCGATCAGCTGGTGGCCGTGACCGCCCTGGGCGATGGAGGCGTCTATCCGGAGGACCTGCCCGGGTCGGAGGATCCGTTCTCGTCGGTGGCCGAGGTGGATGGCGCAGGAAGGGAGTTCACCTCTCCGGTCACTCCCGTCCTCGCCAGGCGATTGCAACCCGGGGGCTGGCTGCTCGCTTTCGACCGGACGCCCCACGCCGCCCAAGCCGTCCGGCTGGGGGCGGCGCTGCTCCACGGCGGCGTCGACCTCGACCTGGCCCGGGCCGGGACCGAGGAGATCATGGAGGACGGCCAGGCCGCCACCTTCACCCGCTTCGCCGGCCGCCGGTCCGACACCCCGGCCACCGCCCCGGCCGAGCTGGCCGGATGGCTCAAGGCGGTGAAGCCGCCCGCCTACGGGAACGTGTGGCACGACGAGCTCCGCTTCGAGCGGTTCAAAGCCGCCGGGGCGGAGCTGGTCTGGGGGGCGGAGGTCAACTACGCCCCGTACAGCCCCGCCGTCGAGCGCCGCGAGGTCTGGGCCCACCGGGCCGAGGTCTACGGCTGGGTCACGACCTCGATGCGCCTCCGCCAGCTCACCCGGGCCCGCAGCGTCGCCGCCATCGTCGACGAGTACACCGCCTACGTCCGGGAACGGGCCGCCTCCGGGGTGCGGGTCCGGCGCTACGCCGCCGGCGACCAGTCAGGCACGTGAAGGCGCCGGGGTCGAACCGACCCCGGCGCCTTGGTTGACGATTGGTCGTGGATCTCTAAGACGTCTGGCCGGTGACGACCTTGCCGGCCCGGGCCCGGGTGCTGGCCTCTTCGGGCAGCAGGGCCGCTTCCAGGAGCTGGGTCAGGTAGTCGACCCGCTCCCGCAGCTCGTCATTGGTGGATTCCAGCTCGCCCAGACGGTCGAGGATGACCTTGTCGTCCTGGGAACGGATCACCACCATGCCGAGCCCGGCCAAGAGCAGGGCGCCGACGCCGCCGGTGAGGACATAAGGCATCTGGACCGCGACCTGGATCTCGTCACGGATGTTGGCGTAGCCGATGAGCAGGGCCACCAGGGCCACCAGGCACAGCGCGCCACCCACCAGTTGCCGGGTGTGGTCTCGCAGCAGTCGCTCCATTCTTCCTTCCTTTACCTGAACGCCTGTGCGAGGCGTGATCCGACGAAGAGGACCCCGGCCGCTACGCCGACGCCGAGATAGAGGTCACGGACCCAGTTTGCCTCCCGGGGCCCCATCTCGAAGGCGGCCAGCGCGGCCTGCTGGCTGACCACCGGGGCGGGCGCCGCCTGTTGCGAGGCGCCGCCGGTGGCGGTGTCGAGGCCCGGCGGGGTGACCGCCGTGGACGAGCTGTAGTCGAGTGACGGCCCGGAGGGCAGGGACAGGCTCCCACCTCCCGTGAAGCCGCCGGTGTCGAACGAAACACCTCCGGTGCCGGTGTCGGTGCCGGTGTCGGTGCTCAAATCCGAGCCGGTGTCCACCGGGAGGGACGACTCACCCGAGGCGAAGGAGGGGGTACTGCCGCCGTAGGAGCCCTCGGCGCCTTCGGGGCTGGTGGTTTCCTCCTCGCTCACCGGGTCCTTGGGCACGCCGAGGCCCTCAGGGCAGTCGGGGAAGCAGCGCACCGTGGTGATCCCGGCGCTGGCCCCGCCGATCGAGAAGCCCCCGCCGGCGAAGCCCTGGGGGTTGGTGGCGCCGAAGGCCTGGTCCTGCTTGATGAACTCGAGCGCCCCGGCGTCGGCCAGGACGGCCTGGCCGCCGTCCGATGACACAGCCTTGGACGGCAGCAACCGGACCTGCTCGAAGCCGTTGGCGGCGAAGGCCTTGTTGACCTCTTCCTGGTTCAAGGGGTTGGCGCTCTCGCCCACCATGACGCCCTGGTCGGTGATCTGGACCGGCTGGCCGCCGACGGTGGCACCCTCCACCACGGTGGAGGCGATGCCGGTGGGTTCCCCCCCGATGGCGGGGACGAAGGCCACCGCTCGGGACACCAGGGTCTGGATGAGCAGCGGGCCGGCCGATACCTGGCGCAGCACGGAGACGCTCTCCGCCCGCACCCCGCCTTCGACCGGTTCGGTGTGGGACACCACCGTGGCCGCCTCCACCGTGAACAGACCTTCGGAGACGAGCTTGAAGATGGCGGCGTCCGCTCGGCCGGTGGGGATGTCCGTGGCCTTGGCGTGGAACCGGGAGTCGGGGCTCTGGCTGGTGCCCGAGGCGACGGGTCCGGCGAAGGTCATCTCGGGCGGGTCGGTGGGGTAGTAGGCGTTGGCCTCACCCGGCGGCGGGTCGGGCAGGGTGCCCCGCTCGCCGCCGCCACCACCGATGACCCCGTAGATGAAGGTGGCCCCCTCGCCCCGCTGGAAGAAGGCGGCGACGTTGCGGGAGTTGGCCGGGGGCCCGTTGATCTCCGAGAGGGCGCCGATGATCCGGTCGTCCTCGCGGAAGGCGTTGAGGTACCCGGTGGTCTCGGCCACCTGGCCCTGGGCCCGGGTCTCGAACGAGCTGAAGCCATGGAAGCCGTCCACCACCACCTCTCCCGGTGCCTCCTGCGCCGCTACCGGCGGCAGGAGAACCAGGAAGGCGATGGGCACGGCCAGGATCAGCAAGGTGCGTCTCACGGTCACCTCCGAAGCGCCGGGCTGGATGAGCTGGATTGGCCGAGGTAGGCGCTGCGCAGGACGTCGACGTCGTCGCGCAGCCGGTCGGCCGGTCCGTGGTAGACCACCTCGCCCCGCTGGAGCAGGTAGGCCGAGGTGGCGATCTGGAGGGCGGCGGTGGCGGCCTGCTCCACCAGCAGGCAGGCCGTGCCGCTCTCGAGGTTGAAGCGGCGGATGGTGTCGAGCAGGGTGAGCACGACCTTGGGGGCGAGGCCCAGGGACAGCTCGTCGATGAGGATGATCTTCGGCTCCGAGACCAGGGCCCGGCCGATCACCAGCATCTGCTGCTCGCCGCCGGAGAGGCTGCCGGCGCTCTGACCGCGGCGCTCTCCGAGGCGGGGGAAGATGTCGTAGATGGGGGCGAAGCGCTCCTTGGCGCCTTTCCACTTGGCGCCCCTGCAGTAGGCCCCCATGAGGAGGTTCTCCTCCACCGTCATGGTGGGGAAGACGCGCCGGCCCTGGGGGACCAGCGCCAGCCCCCGGCGTACGACCTCCTCGGCCACCGGCGGCAGCGGCTCGCCGTCCAGGGTGACCTCGCCGCCGCGGGGCAGCAGACCGGCGAGGGCGTTCAGCGTCGAGGTCTTGCCCGCGCCGTTGGGCCCGATAAGGGCGACGATCTCGCCGTCGCCGATGGTGATGTCGATGCCGTAGAGCACCCGGATGGCCCCGTAGGACACGGAGAGGTCGCGAGCCTCGAGCATCAGGAGGTCCTCCCCAGGTAGGCCTCGATGACCGCTTCGTTGGTCTGCACCTCGGCCGGGCTGCCCTCGGCGATGACCTGACCGAAGTCCAACACGGTGAGGTGGTTGCAGATCCCCATGACCAGGCTCATGTCGTGCTCGATGAGGAGGACGGCCAGCCCCAGGTCGGACAGGGTGCGCAGCAGAGCCACGAAGTCCTCGGCCTGGGAGACGTCGAGGCCGGAGGCGGGCTCGTCCAGCATCAGGAGCGAGGGGGCGCCGCATAAAGCGCGGGCCAGTTCCACCGTGCGCAGATCACCGAAGGGGAGGCTGCCGGCCGGCACCGACAGCGGGGCCCGGAAGCCGACCATGGCGGCGATGCGCTCGGCCCGCTCAGTGTGGGTGAGGCGGTGCAGGCCCGGATCGAAGACGTAGGTCCGACCGGCGGCGTCGGCTGCCCGGGAGCCGAAGTTGAGGTTGTCGAGCACCGACAGGCTCCGGAACAGCCGGGGTGTCTGGAAGGTGCGGCCCAGCCCCTTGCGGGCCCGTTGGGCCGGGGCACCGCGGAGGCGGTGCCCGTCGAAGACGATCTCGCCCGCGTCGGGGGTGAGGAGGCCCGACAGGCAGTTGAAGAATGTCGTCTTGCCTGCACCGTTGGGGCCGATGACCCCGGCGATCTCGCCCGTGCGGGCGGTGAGGTCGACGCCCTCCAGCGCATGGACGCCGCCGAAGTGGATGGACAGTCCGGTCACCGACAGGATCTCCCGCCGGTCGACCCGACGGGGAGCGAACGTCCCGCCGCTCTGGGTCAGGACCTCGGCCACCCGGGTGCGGGCGGGGGAGAAGCGGGCCAGCTTCTGGGGGTCGAGCACCGGGGTGGTGTGGCCGTTGCGCCCGTTGGACCAGCGCAGCTCCTGGCCCGACTCGCTCATGAAGCGGGCGGCGCGCCGGCGGGCTTCGGGGCCGAAGGCTTCGTGGAAGCGGCGGATCCTCATGGTTGTCCGGCTCCGACGCCGACCTCGGCAGTGTGAGCCCAGTCCACGGTGGGTGGCGCCAGGGCGGCGTCGGTCACGTCGACCTCCGCCGGTGGCGGCGGGCCTTCGATCCGGGCCCAGATCTTGTGGCCGATGGCGGCCAGCCCGCCCGGCTCGAACAGCACCACCAGCACCACCGCGATCCCGATGAGGAACGGCTCGTAGCCGACGAGCTCGCCCTCGGCCAGGCTGTCGACGAACTTGGGGATGGAACCGAAGAAGATCCCCGCCGCGATGGCCCCGCCCACCGAGCCCAGCCCGCCGACCACGGCGTAGGCGAAGTAGAGGATGGCCAGTCCGGGAGTGAAGTAGTTGGCCGGCACCAGGCCCTGGAGCATGCCGAAGTAGGCGCCGGCGATGGAGGCGATCGCCCCCGAGAGGCAGATGGCGAAGAGCTTGTAGGCACCGGGTGCGTGGCCCAGGCAGGACAGCGCCATCTCCGATTCCCGCAGGGCGGTGAGGGAGGTGCCGATGCGGGAGCGGTTGACGGCCCAGCACACCGCGGCCATCAGGAGCAGCGTGCCCAGCAGCAGGTAGTAGAACCGGAAGTCGTTGGCGGCGAAGAACTGCGGCCGGCTGATCGAGTTCGACTGGGTGCCGCCGAAGCCGCCCTGGACCCCGAGGATCGTCTCGAACACCGTCTTCTGGGCCAGGTAGGCGAAGGCCAGGGTGGCGATGGCGAAGTACACGCCGCGCAGCCGCAGCGCAAACATGCCCAGGATGAGGGAGATGGGGATCGACCCGATGGCCACCAGCGGGATGATGAAGACGAAGGGCACCTCGGCGTCCTGGAGCATGTTGATGCCGACCAGGCCGAAGCCCATCATGGCCACGATGGCGAGCGAGAACTCCCCGATCCAGCCGAGCACGGCGGCGGAGAGCACCACCATGGCGATGATCACGCCGTAGTCGATGGCGTAGTTCGGTCCGGCCCAGATCGTCAGGCTGGGGAGGAACAGGAGGATGCCCGCCCCCACCACCGTGCCCACCGTGCGGGTCACCCTGCGGCGATTGGTGGTGGTCCGGCGCCGCTGGGGGGGTCCCTTGCCGGCGGAGAGCTCCGACGGGCCGGCCCCGGGTCGGGTCGGTGTTGTTGCCGTCATGCCCCGGCCACCGCCGTGTCCTCCAGGGTCTTCGTGCCCCGGGTGAAGCGGGTGATGAGCACGACGAGCATGAGGAGGAAAGGCAGGGCCTGGGCCAGCCCGTCCACGTTGGGCGCGTAAATGTCGGTGGCCGCCTCGAGCAGGGCCAGGAGCATGGCCCCGAACACCGTCAGCGGGAGGGACACCAGGCCGCCCACGAAGGCCACGGCGATCGACTTGAGGGTGAGGGCGGTGAGCGAGAGGTTGTCCAGGAAGGTGATCGGGGCCAGCAGCATGGTGGTGAGCCCGGAGAGCCCGAAGGCCAGCCCCCACACCACCGGGGCCACCAGTCGCTGGCGGATGCCCATGAGCCGGGCCGCCACCCCGTCGTCGGAGACGGCCCGCATGGCCAGGCCGAGGCGGGTGCGTCGCAGCATGAAGTAGATGCCGCCGAAGAACAGCATGACGTGGACGACGAGGATGATCTGGTCGTAGCTGACGGCGTAGTTGGCGGCCGGGATCTGGACCCGCTTGTCGGCCACGGGCGAGATGAAGGCCTGTCCCCAGGTGCTCCCCCAGCTGCGCGGGATGAACACGAATCCCTGGAGTATTAAGAAGAGTCCCAGCGTGGCCACCGTGGCCAGCGCCGGGCTGGCCAGGCGCCGCACGACCAGGAACTCGAAGGCCAGGCCGATGACGATGGCCACCAGGACCCCGACCCCCAGGGCCGGGAAGTAAGGCCAGCCCCGGAGGGTGTTCAGGTCCCAGGCCAAGAACCCGGCGAAGACGCCGACGCCGCCGTGGGCGATGTTGAGGACCCCGGTGGTCCGGTACAGGAGCACGATTCCCATGGCGATGAGCGCGTAGAGGCTGCCGTAGATGAGGCCGATGATCAAAGTCTGGAGCAGCTTCTCCATGCTTATCTCCCGCCGGGTCCCTGCGCCCGGCTCCTCCGGGGCGTGGGGCCCCTGGCCCACGCCCGGCCCTCAGACAACGGACTAGTTGGACTCGGCGTACTCGTCGACCAGAGGACCGGCGAGGTACTTGTATTCGAACTTGTCACCCGACCGCTGGATCTGGGCCAGGTAGATGGTCTTGTTGGCGCGGTGCTTCCCGGGGCTCCAGGACAGGACGGGGCCGAGGGTGCTGTCGTAGTTGGACAGCTTGTCCAGGGAGTCCTTGACCCCCTGGCGGGTGACGTTCAGGCCCAGGGCCTTGACCGTCATGCCGAAGATGTTGGCGCCCACGTACCCGGCCTTGGTCCAGGTCGAGTGGTCGATCTTCGGGTAGTACTTCTCGACCAGGGCCTTGTAGGTGGCGACGCCGGGGGTGTTGGTATCGGTGGTCACCCAGTGGGTGGCGGCGATGGTGCCCTCGGCGTGGGGCCCGGTGAAGTTGGGCGTGACCCCGAAGTAGAGGCCGGCGGCGCCGGAGAAGGCGTTCTTGGGCTTGTAGTTCTGGGCCGCCGCCTCCCGCACCATGCGGGCGAAGATGCCGGGGTCGAGGTAGGTGGAGATGGTGTCGATGGGTGGGTCCGCCGTCCGGGCCTGAGCGATGAAGGTGGTGGTCCCGGGGTCGTCGAAGGTGGCCGGCTGGGAGAAGACGACCTCGCCGCCGAACTTCTTGATGACCTGGTCGTAGGCCTTCACGTAGGCCTGCCCGGTGGGATTGTTGATGTAGAGGATGGCGACCCGCTTGGCCCCCTGCTTCTCGGCCTGGTACTTGGCCAGCATGTGGGCCTCCGTCACGGCCGACGCCGACACCGGGAAGGTCCACTGGCCCTTGTACTGGGGCTCGCCCCAACCGTCGGCGCCGACGTGGGGGATCTTCTTCTCGTCCAGGTAGGGGGTGAGCGGGTCGGAGGTGTTGACCGACATGATGCAGCAGATGGCGAACACCTTCTGGCGCTCGACCAGGTCCCGGGCCGCGTTCATGCCCTTGGTTCCGTCCCAGGCGTCGTCCCGCACCAGGACCTCGAGCTTGCGGCCGTTGATCCCGCCCGCGTCGTTGATGGACTGGAGCACGGCCCGGCCGGCATACGACAGGTCGTCACCGAAGGATCCCACCGGGCCGGAGTAGATACCGATGTGGCCGACCTTGATGGAGCTGGAGGTCACACCCTCGTCGGTGGCACCGCCGACCGCCGCCCCGGGCTTGGGTGCCTCGGGCGTGGGTGCGGCCGGGTCGGGGGTCGGCGAGGCGGCACTCGACGGGCCGCTGGCGGCCTGACCCGTCTTGGGGGCGGCCGTCTGGGTGCCGGACTTGGCCGTCGGAGCTGCGGCGCCCGACGCGCCGCCCGTGGGGGCGCCACTGCTGGCACCGCCCGAGGGCGTCGAGCCGGGAGCGGCGGTGGCGTCACCCGAGGTCGCATCGGGGGCGGCCGAGCCGTAGTCGCTCGCGCCGGCGGTGGCGTCCCCGGCGGCCGGCGCGGCCTGGCCGCCGGCTTCGCTCTGGACTTCCAAGGCCTCCCGCTGCGCGGCACTCCCGCCACACGCCGCCGCGCTGACCAGCCCGGCGACGAGTAGGACCAAAAGACGGCGAGAACCCATACCGATGACCTCCCTTGCTCCCCAGCCTTGGATGAATCTGAAGCGCGGTACCTGTGACCTCGCGAATGCGGGTCGAGGACCGGCGGGCGCGACGCCGACGCGACGCGTGAAAAGCCGACTCAGTCCGATTCCCCCCACCCTGCAACCCCTGGCTCACTCTGTGTGGCGACGATGAAAACAGCTGGTGAGACCAGCGCACTGATAAACAGCACTGCACCATTTATACCGGGCCCGTCAGATAGGGGGCAAGGAGCCCCCTTTGACCACTCTTCGCGCACTTGGTCTCTTTTTCCGGATTTCGGCCAGTTTCCGAAGGATACGGACCCGCACGGGGGCGGCCATGCGTAATCGTTACGGGTTTGGCGGGCCTCGAAGAAGGGGCCTCAGCCCAGGTGGGCCGTCACCGCCCGGCTGACCTCGGCCAGGTGCTCGGGGTCGGTGAGTTTGGCGCCGCCGCCGTCCACGACGTAGAAGGCGTCGACGACCTCATGGCCCAGGGTGGAGACCTTGGCCAGCCGGACGTCAAGGGCCAGCTCGGTCAGCGCCCGGGTGATCCGGTAGAGCGTGCCGATCCGGTCAGGGGCCCGGACCTCGATGACCGTGGCCACCTCGGAGGCGTCGTTGTCGATCGTCACCTCGACCCGGGCGGGAGCGGCGGCCGGGGGGCGGGGGGCGGCGGCGTAGTCGCGTACCTTCTCGGCCAGGCGCGCCTCCAGAGACAGGCGCCCGGACAGGACCCGGCGCAGGTCTGACTCGACCGCGGCCCAGCCCGGGGTCGTGTCGTAGAGGCTCTGGACACGGAAGCGCTCGGCGGCCAGGCCCTCGTCGGGCGACCAGGCGCGGGCGGAGATCACGTCGAGGCCGTGGAGGGCCAGGGTGCCCGCCACCTGGGAGAAGAGGCCCGGGCGGTCGGGCGCCACGAGCATGAGCACGGGCCCGTCGACCTGGAGCACGAGGTCCTCGCCGGCCCGTACCCGGGTGACGAGCTCCTCGGTCCCGTCCGGCAGCGGCTCGGCCGCGGGTGGCGGTGCGTGGCCGGCGAGCACCGGGGCCGTGCGATCCACGAGCTCCCGTACGAGACCCGCCTTCCAGGGCCCCCAGGCGGCCGGGCCGGTGGCGAGGGAATCGGCTTCGGTCAGGGCGGCCAGGAGCTGGAGGCGGTCAGGGTCGCCCACCAGGCGGGCGACACCAGCCACGGTGGCCTCGTCGGAGAGATCTCTCCGGGTCGCCACGTCGGGCAGGAGGAGGTGGTGGCGGACCATGTCGACCAGTACGTCGGTGTCCTCGGGCACGAACCCCATGCGGGGGGCGATCCGACCCACGATCTCCACCCCGATGTCGGTGTGGTCGCCCGGGAAGCCCTTGCCGATGTCGTGGAGGAAGGTGCCGACCAGGAGGAGGTCGGGTCGGCGCACCCGGCCGGCGAGGTGGGCGGCACCGGCCGCGGCCTCGCACAGGTGCCGGTCGACCGTGAACCGGTGGTAGGCGTTGCGTTGGGGCAGGCACCGGACCGCCTCCCACTCCGGCAGGATCCGGGCCATCAGACCGCGCTGGTCGAGGGCCTCGATCACTCCCACGGCGGCGGGCCCGGCTCCCAGCAGCCGGACCAGGGAGTGGCGGGCCTCCTCGGGCCACGGGTCACCGGGGCCGGCGGCGTCGGCGGCCAGGCGCTCCAGGGTGGGACGCGACAGCCGGGTGCCGGCCTCGGCCGCGGCCGCGGCCGCCCGCAGCACCAGGGTGGGGTCGCCCGCCGGGTCCGCGTCGGGGGTCAGGGTCACCAGCCCGTCCCGCAGGACCAGGCCCGGGCCCAGGCGGCGATCGGCCGGACCCGAGCGCCCGGTGGGTCCCCGCAGCGACGAGGCGATCCGGTCCCAGGTCTCGTCGCTCGTCCAGGCGATGGTCCGGGCGGCGGCGGCCACCTCGGCCATGAGGGCGTCGGCGTCGGCGAAACCGAGGTCGTCGGCCACCCCGTCCTGTTCCTGGAGGAGGAGGCGGTCGGAAGCCTTCCCCGTGCGGCGGTGCAGGGCCACGCGGACGGCCAGGAGCACCCCGTAGGCCCCGGCCAGAGCCTCGTCGTCCCCCTCCAGGAGGATCCGCCGGGCCGCCTCGGCCCAGTGCTGGGCGTGAACGTCGCGCAGACCTCCGCGGCCTTCCTTCAGGTTCGGCTCGAGCAGGAAGGCCACCTCGCCGTAGCGGTCGTGGCGGTCGGAGACCGCCTTGCCCACCTCGGCCAGCCACCGTTGCGAACGCGATTGCCACTGGGCGAGGGCCCGGGCGGCCAGATCGGCGGCCATGGCCGCGTCGCCGGCCACCCCGCGGGCGTCGAGCAGCGAGGTGGCGGTGTCGAGATCGGAGGCGGCCAGCGACAGCGCCTCCTTCATGGTGCGCACGCCGTGCCCCAGTTTGAGGCCGGCATCCCACAGCGGATACCAGATAAGTTCGGCCAGGCGGCCGATGTCGCGCCGGCCGGAGTGGAGGAGGAGGACGTCGAGGTCGCTGGCCGGGGCCAGCTCGGCCCTCCCGTACCCACCGACGGCCACCAGGGCGACGCCTTCGGTGTCTCCGGCCAGGGCCCCGTCGAGCAGGCCGGTCAGCCAGGTGTCGGCCCGGGCGGCATAGGTCCGGCAGAAATCGATCCCGCCGAGTCCGTGATCGGCCAGGAGGGCGTGACGCTCAGCGCGGATGGTCCGACCCGCCAGGGGATTGCCCACCGGCGTGTCTTCCGGCAACGGGTCACGGCGGCCTCGGCGTCCCAGCATTACGCAAAATCTAGTGACGGAACGGCGGGCGGGCCCCTGAGGACCCGCCCGCCGCCCGGGCGACTAGAGGGCGTCGCGGCCCATCTCGCCGGTGCGGATCCGGGTCACGTTCTCCACGGGGGTCACCCAGACCTTCCCGTCGCCGATCTTGTCGGTGCGGGCCGAGGAGACGATGGCGTCGGCCACCCGCTGGGCATCGCCGTCGTCGACGAGGACCTCGACCCTGACCTTGGGCACGAAGTCGACCGTGTACTCGGTGCCCCGGTAGACCTCGGTATGGCCCCGCTGGCGCCCGAAGCCCTGCGCTTCGGACACGGTCATGCCCTGCACTGCGAGGCCGCGGAGCACCTCCTTCACGTCGTCGAGCTTGAAGGGCTTGATGATGGCGGTGATGAGCTTCATCAACCGATCCTCCCCATGCTCCCGAGCTCACCGTAGGAGTAGGCCGTCTCGGCGTGCTCACTCGAGTCCAGACCCTGCTGCTCCTCTTCCTCGTCGCAGCGCAGCCCGATGGTGGCGGAGATGACCTTGGCCAGGATGAAGGAGATGGCCCCCGACCACACGATGGTGGCCGCGACGGCCACGAACTGGTAGCCGAGCAGGGTGGCGTTCCCACCCACGAGGAGGCCCTGCGTGTCGGAGGTGACCACGCCGTTGACGGCCTCGTCGGCGAACAGCCCGAGGAGCAGCGAGCCGACGATCCCTCCCACCAGGTGGACGCCGACGACGTCGAGAGCGTCGTCGTAGCCCATCTTGTACTTGAGCTGGATGGCCAGGAAGCACAAGGCGCCGGCCACGAAGCCGATGATGAGCGGGGACAGGCCTCCGACGAAGCCGGCGCAGGGCGTGATGGCCACCAGGCCCGCCACCGCGCCCGAGGCGGCACCCAGGGTCGTGGCGTGACCGCCCTTGATCCGTTCCACCACCAACCAGCCGAGCATGGCGGCCGCCGCCGCGTTATTCGTGTTCAGGAAGGCCTGGGCGGCGATCCCGTCGGCGGCCAGGGCCGATCCGGCGTTGAACCCGAACCACCCGAACCACAGGATCCCCGTTCCCAACAGGGTGAGGGGCAGCGAGTGGGGTGGCATGGCGTCGCTGGGCCAGCCTTTGCGCTTGCCCAGCACCAGGCATACGGCCAGCGCCGCGATCCCGGCGTTGATGTGGACGACCGTGCCGCCGGCGAAGTCGAGGGCGCCGAGGTCGAAGAGCCACCCGAAGGGCGAGAAGACCCAGTGGGCCACCGGTGCGTAGACCAGGAGCAGCCAGGCGCCGAGGAACACCACCCAGGCCCGGAACTTCATGCGGTCGGCGATGGCCCCTGTGATCAGCGCCGGGGTGATGATGGCGAACATGAGTTGGAAGGCGACGAAAACCAGCGGGGGGATGGTGAGGAGCGAGGCTCCGGCATCATCCACGAAGCCCGGGACCACGTCGTCGGCCCCGGCCAGGTTGCTCAGCCCCGACAGGCTGAAGTCGCCGATGAATTTTCCGCCGTCGGCGAAGGCGAGGCTGAAGGCGAACAGCGCCCAGAGCACGCTGACCAGGCCCATGGAGAAGAAGTTCTGCATCAGCATGGCGAGCACGTTCTTGCCTCGAACCATGCCTCCGTAGAAGAAGGCCAGGCCCGGTGTCATAAACAAGACAAGCGCTGAAGACGCCAGCACCCACGCGGTATTGCCGCTGTCCATTCCGCCTCCTCACAGCGTCGGGAGCGTCGGCGACAGATTGACGACACGTTGTTTCTCCGGCGTCACCCGACTGTTACGGGGAGATGAACTCGGCGTTCAGGGGGAAAGATGGCGTCATGAAGATCGGATTCAACGGTTCGGAGCGTTCCACGCTCGGTGTCGAGGTCGAACTGCAGATCGTCGACCGGAAGACCTGGGCCTTGACCAGCGGCGCCTCCGCCATCCTCGACGCCGTCGGCCGTGATGCCCCCGGCGGCCATCCCAAGGTCAAGCCCGAGCTCATGCAATCGAACCTGGAGCTGATCACCGGGGTGTGCGAGACGGTGGCCGAGGCCCGGGCGGATCTCGAATCCACCCTGGGGGAGGTGACCCCGGCGGCGGCCGAGCTGGGCCTGGCGGTCTGCTGCGCCGGCACGCATCCGTTCTCGGACTGGGGCGATCAGCGCATCACCGCCGGTGAGCGCTACGAGCGCCTGGTGGAGGAGATGGCCTGGCCCGCCCGGCGGCTCAACATCTTCGGCATCCACTGTCACGTCGGGGTCCGCTCCGGCGAGAAGGCCGTTGCCATCGCCAACGCCGCCTCGGCCTACATCCCCCATTTCCTGGCCCTGTCCGCCTCCAGCCCCTACTGGATGGGCAAGGACACGGGACTGGCGTCGATCCGTTCGAAGGTCTTCGAGGCCCTGCCCACGGCCGGCCTTCCCCAGCAGATGGCGGACTGGTCGGAGTTCGAGGCGTTCATGACCACGCTCATCCGGGCCGGGTCGATCAGCTCCATCCGGGAGGTGTGGTGGGACATCCGGCCCCACCCCATGTTCGGCACCGTGGAGCTGAGGATCTGCGACGGCATCCCCACGGTGTCGGAGATCGCCACGGTGGCCGCCCTGTCCCAGTGCCTGGTGGAGTGGCTCGACACCCTCGT
Source organism: uncultured Actinomycetes bacterium (assembly GCA_963789165.1). Classification (GTDB taxonomy): domain Bacteria; phylum Actinomycetota; class Acidimicrobiia; order IMCC26256; family BP-133; genus CAWBJP01. The sequence goes on along the minus strand of CAWBJP010000003.1, from coordinate 655,437 downwards.
CGACCGGGGCTACACGCTGCCCTGCCCCCGGGCCTGGGTGGTGCGGGAGAACAAGTGGCGCGCGGCCCGCCACGGGATCGACGCCGAGATCATCCTGGACGAATCGGGGCGGGTGGTGCCGCTGCGGGTGGCGCTGGCCGATCTGGCCGAGGAGCTGACGCCGGTGGCCAAGCGCCTCAAGTGCACCGACGAGCTGGCCGGCGCGGGCCGCATCCTGGACCACGGACCGAGCTATCTCCGTCAGCGCCGCCTGGTGGCGGGAGGCGCGTCCCTGGAGGATGTCGTGGCCGGCCTGGTCGACGAGCTACGGACCGACCGCCCGCAATAGGGCCCGGCGGAGCTGCATTCGTCACGGGGGACACCCCCGGGCCCCCGGTCAGGCGGTGGACAGACGGCGGCGGCCGCCGCCGCGGTTGCCGGTGGCCCTGGGGGTACGGGTCACCAGCCACAGGAAGGCGAGCCCGACGAGATCGAGCAGGTGGGCGGCCTCAGCCCCGGCGCCGGCGCGGCCGTCGGTCAGGTCGACGGCGGTGGTGATGGCCAGACAGGCCACCAGGGCGCCGACGATGGGAAGCATCCCGTAGGCCCGGTTCGGGCGCCAGGCGGCGTAGAGGAATCCGACGGCCAAGGCCAGGTCGAAGGATCCGACCTCGCGGGTCAGGTGCCCGCTCACGCCGTTGGTGCCGAAGAGCATGGTGGTGATGGCGAGGACCAGTTGAACGCCGGCCACGGCGACCAGGCCCCAGCGCAAGGCGATCGGATCGAGGCGCGAGGCCGCGGGTTCCCGTCCGATGGCAGCCAGGATGGCGGGGGTGAGGTCGGGAATGGGATCGGCCGAGGCGACCCGCACGGAGCGGGTCAGGGTGACGACGTCGGCTTCCCAGTTCCGGCAGGCCGAGCAGCCGGCCAGGTGGCCGGCGAGGACTGCAGCTTCGATGTCGGCCTCCTCACCGTCGAGGCGGGCCGAGATGGCGTGTCGGTAGCGCTCGCATTCCATGCCCAGATTGTCGTCCAAGGACGACGGAAAGTTCCACGCGCCCGAACGGTTCGGCACCGGCGGGTAGCGTCGCAGGTGATGGATCCGGAGATCCTGCGTGTCTCCCCCAGCTGCACCATCCCACTGGAGGAGCTGGAGTGGCGTTTCTCGGCCTCGGGGGGACCCGGAGGCCAGCACGCCAACACCTCCAACACCCGGGCCGAGGTGCGTTTCGACGTGGCCGGGTCGCCGTCTCTGGGACCCCGCCAACGGGCCCGCCTGCTGGAGCGGCTGGGGCCGGAGGTGCGGGTGGTGGCCTCGGATGAGCGGTCCCAGGCCCGCAACCGCCAGCTGGCCCTGGAACGACTGGCGGCCCGGCTGGCTGAAGCCCTGAAGGTCCAGACCCCGCGGCGACCCACGAAGCCGACCCGGTCGTCGCAGCGGGTGCGGGTGGAGGACAAGCGCCGGCGGGGCGACGTGAAGCGGGGACGGTCCCGGCCGGCACCCGAAGACTGAGCGGGACGGTACGGGGCGGTGCGCATCGTCACCTTCAACGTCAAGCACGGCTCGGTGGGCAACGGCCGGAGCGACAACCGGCTGCTGGCCAGGACCTGCGCCGGGCTGGAGGCGGACATCCTGGCCCTGCAGGAGGTGGACCGGCGGGCCACCCGGTCCCGCCTGGCCGATCAGGTCGGCCGGGTGGCCCGGGCCACGGGGATGTCGGCCGCCTTCGGGGAGGTGGCCCGCCGGGGCCCGCTCCGGCGCTACGGCAATGTGCTCCTGGCCCGGGGCGCGCTGTCCGAGGTCGAGACGGTGGGGCTGCCCCAGCCCGAGGGCGGGGAGTTCCGGGTGGCGGTCCTGGCCCGCCTGATCCTCCCGCCGCTCCTGGTGTCGGTGGCCGCCACCCACCTCTCGTTCCGTCCCGGCGAGGGGGCGGCCCAGCTGGACGCCGTCATCGAGGCGCTGGCTCGCCGCCCTCCGCCCCGGGTACTCCTCGGAGACCTGAACCTTCCGCCCGAGGAGGTGGAGCCGGCGCTGTTCGCCGCCGGCTACGAGGTCGCATCCACCGGACCCACCTTCCCGGCCCGAACCCCCCGGAGCCGCATCGACTACGTGGCCGTGGAGGGTTTGCGGGTGGTCTCCGCCCAGGTGCTCGAGACGCCCGTGAGCGACCACCGGCCGGTGGTCGTCGAGGTGGCGGCGCCCTGAAGGCCAGCCGGCCTACGGGCTGGTCGACCCGACCGGTTGGTTGGGTGGCTCGGGGGCGCGCACCGTGGCCGGCGGGGTCAGGAGCGGGGCGAAGGCGACCACGAGGAGGCCCACGCCCAGTCCGAGGCCCATCGCCACCGACAGGCGGGTCAGCCACAACGGAGCGTCGGTGGCCAGCTGGGAGCTGCTCAGCACCTGCATGTCGCCGAAGGCACTGAGGGCGAAGAGCGCACCCGTCCCGGCGGCCAGGGCTGGGCCCAGCCGGACATCGTCCCGGTAGATGAACACTCCGGCCACGACGGCGAGAACCCAGGCGGCCACCGCCGGAAGGTTGTTGCCCGCGGCCTTGAGCAGCGACGAGCCCACGTTCGAGGCCAGGCCGGCCAGCCGGAAGACGTCGAGGAATATCAGGAGGGCCAGCGTGGTCAGCAGCACCCCCCGGGCGAGACCCGGTCGCCGGGCGCCGGCGCCGAGGACCAGCCCGGCCAGGACCAGGCCGGAGACGAGGGCGATGGCCAGCCACGGCAGGCTCGACGGTCCGGGAATCCACTTCAGGTCACCCTTGACCAGGATCTGGTCCTGACCGACGACCAGGGGGACTTCCCAGGCGGGAATGATCACATGCTCGGTACCGGGGTTGGCTTTCACCGGACCCGGCGGTTGCAGGCCCATGTAGTGGACCCGGTGATCGTGCCAGCGGAAGTTGTTGTCGGCGGAGACCTTCCTCCACTCCGGAGGGGTCTTCGGGTCTTTGCTGGCTTTGGCGGGCAGCTCGGCGGTCGGGAGCCGGGACCGGTTGGTGTAGGTGGCGGGGGAGCGGAGGTTCTCGAACACCCCCTGCGGCCCCACCCGGACATACGGTTCCTGGGCGTAGCCGAGGACCACCACCTCGTTGGAGGTCTGGTTCGCCAGCAGCAGCCGGTTGCCCGCCTCCACCACCTTGATCTCGATCCCGGGCGTCTCGGGATCGACCGAGAGGATCCGGGTGCGGTAGTTGCTGGGCGAAGCCCCATTCAGGGCATGGGCGAACGCCGGCGGGGCCGTGAACAGCACCAGCCCGATGGCGACCCACGAGGCGCGACGAAACAAACCCATGCGACGATGGTCGTTCCCGGTCATCCGTAAGTTCCCACTGATCATCGGCTGGTCCTGGTCATTCGGAGCTCGCCTCGCTCAAGCGGGCGATGAGGTCGGCCCGGGCCCGGGCCACCCGGGACCGGATGGTACCCACGGGGCAGTCGCACACCTCGGCGGCTTCCCCGTAGGACAGGCCCAGCACCTGGGTGAGCACGAAGGCCTGCCGGCGATCGGGGTCGAGCCCGGCCAGCAGGGCCTCGACCGGGATGGCCCGGGTCGGATCGGCGACCGGTTCGGGTCGCTCCAGCCGGGTGACCAGGCGGCGCCTGCGGCGCAGGTCCCGGATGGCATCGGCACAGGTGCGCCGGGCGATGGACAGCAGCCAGGTGCGCCCCGAGGAGTCGCCCCGGAAGTTGGGCAGAGCGCGGTAGGCCCGGAGAAAGACCTCCTGGGTGACGTCATCGGCCGCCTCCCGGCTGACCAGCTGGGCGCAGAGCCGCCAGACCTCCGCCTGGCTGTTGCGGATCCAGGCCGAGAGCGCCAGCCGGTCGCCGTCGCGGGCAGCCAGCAGCAGGGAGGTGAGATCGTCCGTGGTACCTCCGAGAAAGTTCCGTGGATAGCACGGGAACTCGGAACACTAACCGCACGACTAATGGCGTCGTGGTCACCAGCCGCTGCCGTACCGGCTGTGGACCAGCGGGACATCGCTCGACCGGACCCAGGTTGCCTCCCCTCGGCCTCTAGGTCCAGAGCCGTCCTGCTGGTCCGTCCGGACCGGCGCCGGCCTGGCCACCCGGCTCCCCCAATGCCGGCCATATCCGTGCCCGGTTGCCGGGGCGGACGCCCGTCTCCCTTCTCCGGGTGTCCGCCCCGGCTTCCGGGTCGGCCCGCGACCTGAGAACGGTTGGAACTTACAGAGGGGGTTGGGCGACTATCCGGGCGTGAGACGCGTCCTTGTGGTCGTCGCGTTCGCCGCCCTGGGGTTGGTTCTGCCGGCGGCTCCTGCCTTCGCCCACGCCCAGTTGCTTTCCACCGAGCCGGTTGGCGGGACCGCCGGAGACGCTCCCAAGCAGGTCCTCCTGCGCTTCAGCGAGGCGGTCCAGGTGTCCCAGGTCGGCGTGCGGGTCTTCGATGCCGACGCCGAACGGGTCACAACTGAGACCGCCCGGCACGCCAACGGGAAGTCGACCGAGGTCGTGCTCCCCCTGTCCGACCTCGACAACGGCGCCTACGTGGTCACGTGGCGGGTGACCTCGGCGGATTCCCACCCGGTCCACGGGGCCTTCACCTTCCGGGTCGGTCCGGTGCCTGCGTCCGGAAACAACGATCAGGCCCTGGCCCGGCAGCTGCTGGCCGCCGACGGTGGGGATACGGCCGTGGGGGCCGTCTACACGGCGCTCCGGTTCCTGGCCTACGGCTCGCTCGTGCTGCTGGTCGGGACGCTGGCCTTCCTGGTCCTCATCTGGCCGGCCGGGCGGAGGGTGGCCCGGGCCCGCCGGCTGGTGGGGTGGACCGGTGTCGTGCTGGCCGTGAGCACCGCGGCAGGCATCCCCACCCAGGCGCTCTACGCCAACGGCCTCGCATTCCCCGAGCTGTCTTCGGTGGGTAGCCACCTGTTCGACAGCCGCTTCGGCCAGGTGTGGGGGGTCCGGCTCCTGCTCCTGGTCGTGCTGGCCGGCGTCCTCGTCGCCTGCCGGCGGTGGGCGGACCGCAACGCCGAGGACGCCGCTCCCCCCGGCCTTTTGGTCGCCGGCGGTCTGACCGTGGCCGGCCTGCTCCTCACCCCGGCCCTGGCCGGCCACGCCGCCACCCGGGATCTGGTGCCGCTCGCGGTGGTGTCCGACCTGGTGCACCTGGGGTCGGTCAGCCTGTGGCTGGGCGGTCTGGTGTGCCTGATCGCCTGTGTTCTGCCCCGGCGCCTGGCCGACGAGCTGTCCGACGTCGTACCCCGCTTCTCGCGCCTGGCCATGGCCGCGGTGGCCACCATCCTGGTGACGGGGTTGTTCCAGGGCTGGCGGGAGGTGGGCTCCAAGGACGCCCTGACCACGACCACCTACGGCCGCCTGCTGCTGGTGAAGTTCGTCCTCTTCGGGGTCATGGTGGGCCTCGGGGGTCTGAGCCGCCGGTGGGTGCACGCCCGCTACCGGGTGCCGGCCCTCCGGCTGTCTCCGGGCCCCGGAGCCGCGGCACAGGACCAGGACAGCGAGACGGTGGCGCGCCTGCGCCGGACGGTGGGCCTCGAGACGGTGGTGGCCGTGGTCGTCCTGGCCGTCACCTCGCTCCTGGTGGCGGCCGAGCCGGCCCGCTCGGCCCTGTCCCGTCCCTACTCCACCGAGCTGGTCACGGACGACCTGCTCATCGACGTGACCGTCGACCCGGCCAAGGCCGGTCCCAGCGACTTCCACTTCTACACCCTCACGCCCGAAGGCGCGGTGGCGGATGTGGCCGAATTCACGGCCAGCCTGCGACTGCCGGACGCGGATGTGGGACCGTTGGCTCTGAAGATCGACAAGGTCGCCCCGGGTCACTACTCGGCCTACGGGTCCGAGTTGCCTCTCCGGGGGAGCTGGGAGCTCGAGGTGGTCGCCCGCCTGACCGAGATCGATCAGGTCCGGGCGACAACCACGATTCCGGTGCGATGAGAGAAACGAGTCGAACCATGATCCGCAAGACCGTGGTCGCGGTGGTGGCGCTGGCCATCGGCGCTCTGGCCGCTCCGGCCAGCGCCCACGTGACCGTCAATCCCCGGGAGGCCACCAAGGGGAGCTTCGCCAAGCTCGCCTTCCGGGTGCCCAACGAACGTCCCGATTCGGGGACCACCAAGCTCGAGGTGTCCTTCCCCGTCGACCACCCGCTGGCGCACCTGAACGTCCGCCCGGTGGAGGGGTGGACCTACAAGGTCGAGCGACAGAAGTTGGCCACGCCGATCAAGTCGGAAGAGCCCGGCGAGGAGGACGTCACCGAGTACATCTCCAAGGTCACCTGGGAGGGGGGCACCATCGGCCCGGGCGAGTTCCAGGAGTTCGAGGTCTCCGGCGGGCCGTTGCCCGACGACGTCGACGAGATCACCTTGAAGGCCGTCCAGACCTACGCCTCGGGGGAGATCGTGCGCTGGATCGAGGAGGCGACAGCCGGCGGCGAGGAGCCCGAGTTCCCGGCTCCCGTCCTCAAGCTCGTCGCCGGCGAAGACGAGCACCACACGGCGACGTCCACCGACGAGAGCACCGAGACCACGGTGGCCGAGGCGGAGCAGGCGGGGGCGACCAGCAACGGCGACAGCGGCGGAGGCAACGGCCTGGCCGTGTTCGCCATGGTGGTGGCGGGTGTCGCGCTGGTCCTCTCCGGCGGTGGACTGCTGCGCCGGAACGCGAACCCGAAGGAATAGCCGGACGCGAGGAGGGGGCGGCCGGCAGACCGCCCCCTCTTCGTCAGTCACCCACCCGACGAGCAACTGTCTGTTGGTCGCCTGCCGGGGCCGGGAAGTTCCCGGAACCCGGTGATCACACCAGGGAGGAACAGTGCACCGCACGAAGATCCTGCGACTGGCCACCGTCGGCCTGGCCGCCGGCTTGGCCGCCATTCCCGGCGTGGCCTGGGGCCATGCCAGCTTCGTGACCGGAACAGCGCCGGCCAATGCCGACCAGACCCTCACCCTCGATGTGCCCGAGGAGAAGGGACCGGACGTCCACAACCAGAAGGTCATCATCGAGGTGCCCGGCGGCTTCACGGTGGCCGGCTGTTCCACGCCCGCGGGCTGGGCCTGTGGGTCGCAGACGGCGAAACGCGGCACGGTGGTGACCTACACCCGGGGCGCCGGCCCAGTGGAGACCCGTTTCGACCTCCGGGTGCACACGCCGGCCGAGGCCGGGGACTATCCGTTCCAGGTCAACCAGTTCTACGACGACGGCAGCGCCGAACACTGGGATGGACCGCCCGACTCGGAGACTCCGGCTCCCGTCCTCAAGGTGGGCTGAGCGCCGGAGCCGTAGCCTGGTGGGGCGAACCAGAAGTTTCCAGGCTCCGGAGAGTGGGGAGTTAAACCGGCATGCGCAACGTATGGAAGGGACTTGTGGTCGGGGGTTTGACGGGCGTGGCCGCGGGCGTGCTGATCGACGTCCTCGAAGGCGGCCTCGAACGGGCGGGGGCCGCTCGGGAGCAGTTCCGGGAGCGGGCCCCAGAGTTCAAGGAGCGGGCGCGTCACGCGGCCGAGGTGGCCGGCGGGCGCCTTCGGGAGGCGGACCTTCCCGAGAAGGCCCGGCAGGCCGCCGAACGGGCGACGGAACGCCTGAAGGAGGCGGAGCTCGCCGAGAAGGCGCGCCACGCGGCCGAGGTGGCGGCGGAGCGCGTCAAGGAGGCGGACCTCCCGGAGAAAGCCCGCCACGCCGCCGAGGTGGCCCGGGAGAAGGCCAGGGACGTGGATCTGACCGACCTCGCGGAAAAGGCCAAGGGGGCCACCCGGCGCTGAGAGACCGGTCAGGGGTGCTCGCCCGGCACGCCGAGTACGTCGGCGTAGCGGGCGAGCTGGTCGGACGCGGGTCCGGCCGCCTCGGACACGAGGATCTCCCGGAGCCGGTTGAGCACCTTGATCTTGTGCTCCAGGGCCTGCAGGTTCTCCCGCACGAGCTCCGCCACCTGGGCCCGCTGGGCGGTGGACACCTCCTGGCCGAGGGCGATCCTGCCGATCAGTTCGATCTCCTCCAGGCGGAATCCGAGTTCCTTCAGGGCGAGGGCGCCCTCCACGTAGAAGCGGTAGTCCTGGGTGTACTTGCGAGTCCCGCCGGGCGAGCGGTGCGGCGGAGGCAGGACGCCCAACTCCTCGTAGTACCGGATGGTCCGGCTGGAGACGCCGGTCATCTCGGCCAGTTGGCCGATGGAGAGTAGTCCCGAGGCCGACCGCCGCGAGGGACGGGCCTTGGGCTGGCGTTGTCTACCGGTGGTGCCCACCGCCACCATCATCGCAAAATCTTCGGGTCAGGCCCGAGACTCCCTGAAGGCTGGTCCGTATCCTGAGTTCATGCGACTTGTGACGGTGATGGACCGGCCGGCGGAGCAGCGAACATGAATCGGCCCGGAGTACCCGGTCTCGTAGTGCCGGAACTGCCTGACTGGGCCGGCGTGAAGTTGGCCCGCCCGGCGGACGGCGGTGTGGTGGTGGCGGCTCTGGTGGCCGGGGGCCTGGCCGACCTGGCGGTGCGTTCGGGTGGGGCTTTGGCCGGGGCATTGCTGGTGGCGGCGGTGGCCACCATGCTGCTCGCCCTGGGCGGGTTGCGGGGCGGGCAATCCCACGCCCTCATCCTCGCCGCTTCGCTCTTCGGGGTCTTCTTCGTTTTTCGCTCGAGCCCTTGGCTGCTGCCCTGCGACCTGCTCGCCGCCGGTGGGCTGTTCGTGCTCGGCGCATCGCTCGCTCGCGGCGGTTCACTGCTTGACCTTCCGCTCACCGCCCTGGCCGCCCGCATCGTCCACGCCGGTCTGCACGGATTGGCCGCGCCCGCATTCGCCCGGCAGGGACTCCGTCGTCTCCTGACGCGCCGCGGCCCCGGTTCGGCGCCGGGCTGGGGGGCGGCCGCTCGGGGAATCGCCTTGGCCCTCCCGCTCGTCGTTGTCCTGGGTGCGCTGCTGGCGTCGGCCGATGCCCTCTTCGCGCACTTCCTGGACTGGGTGCCTGATGTCGACGAGGTCTACGAGCATGCCGTGCTCGTGGGCTTCGGCGCCTGGGGGATGGCCGGGTTGCTCCGACTGGCCGCGGCCAAAGCACTGGACCCTGTCCCGCCGCGGTTCCCGCTGTTGGGTCCGGTGGAGGCAACCGTGGTGCTGGGTTCAGTGGTCGCGCTGTTCGCCGCCTTCGCTGCATCCCAGGTGGTCGGCCTGACCGGAGGCGGCCGGCAGGTCGTGGAGACAGCGGGGCTGACCTTCGCCGAATACGCCCGCTCGGGCTTCTTCCAGCTCGTGGCGGTGGCGGCGATCACGTTCGCCGTTCTGCTGGCCGTTGACGTGCTGACCACGCCGGACTCTGCCACCCGGCGCCGTCTCCTGCTGCTCTCCCAGGCGTGCATCGCCCTCACCCTGGTGATCGTGGCGACCGCTCTTCATCGACTCGACCTCTACGAGAACGCCTACGGCCTCACCATGTTGCGGTTCTTCGCCGCCGCCTTCGTCGTGTGGGTGGGGATCTGCCTCGTCCTGCTCGGCGGTTGGTTCGCCGGCCACCGCCGCCGGGCCTGGTTCCCAGGGGTGGCCATCGGAGCAGGACTGGCCGGTCTCCTGGTGCTCAACCTGGCCAACCCCGAGGCGATCGTGGTCCGGCGGAACGTGGGTCTGGCCGAGCGATCCGGCCGCTTCGATACCGGCTACCTGTTGGAGTTGTCGGACGACGCCATCCCCGAGCTGGTCCGGTCCCTTCCCCGCCTCGAGGCCGCCACCCGAGCCGACGTTCTGAACCACGTCTGCTCGCGGCCCGCCACTGCCGACGGGGGCTGGGCGGCATGGAACGGCTCGGAACGGGCCGCCATCGCCGCCCGGAACAAGGTGTGCACGAGTCGGTGAACTTTCGGGGCCTCACCCTGCGATGTCGCGGACGGCCCCTATGAAGCCGGGCAGGGCGAGGACGGCGACGAGGGCGAGGACGGCGCGCCCGGCCGTGCCGACGGCGGGGGACTGCCACCAGGCGAAGGCCGGAAGCTGTCGCACCACGGTCACGAGGCAGGCCGCGGCGAGGAAGACGAGCAGGAACGGGCCGGTGGCCACCAGAAGCAGCAACGGGAGGTAGGCGGCCACGGTCCGCCATTCGCCCGTCACGACGGGCAGGGAGCGGCTCAGACGCCCGGCGACGGCGGCGAGCACCAGGGCGTGGAACAGCGCCAAGGAACCGAAGGCGACGAGGGCCAGCCACGCCGGGCCCACGAGACCGAAATCGGGGTTGTCCGCCCGCAGGGGCTCGATCCGGGTGGCGAACACGAGGAGCAGGAAGGCGGCGAAGGCCATGGCGCCGAGCCGGGCGGGCGGAAGCCATCGCCGCAGCAACATGTAGACGCCGCCGATCACGAGCCCGCCCAAGAGCCCCACGAAGATGATGAAGCCGATCGTGCCGCCGACGGTGATCCGGCCGACGATCTCGTCAGCCTCGGTGACGCGACCTTGCGCCTGATCCCCAGCGGTCACGGCCAGGAGGCGCATCACCAGCCGGCCGCCCGCGCCGGCGGCGACGACACCAGAGGCCAGGCCGCTCACCACGACCAAGTTGAGATGCCACAGGAACCGTTGCGCGGAGGTCTTGACGTCAGGCGGGGCCGGCTCGGGGACCGCTGTCCATGGCGCCACCACGGCCAGGTGTCCCCAGCGGGCTGCGGCGATCGCGCCAACCACCATCAACAACCCACACACGATCACGACGCCCATCCCTGCAGTGTCGCACGGGAGGATTTCCCCAACCTGCCCGTTGGGGGACGAAACGCGTGCGTTCAGCCGGCCGCGGGTGGGGGACCCATGAGGCCGGCGAGACGCCCCAGGCCGGCGTCGCCGGCGTCGTCGCCGGCTACGGCTTCGTCGAGGAGGATCTCGCGGAGCCGGTGGAGGACCTTGATCTTGTGTTCGAGCGCGGCCATGTTGCCCCGGACCAACTCGGCCACCCGGGCCCGTTGCTCGTCCGGGATTTGCTCGCCGAGGGCGATGCGGCCGATGAGCTCGATCTCCTCCAGTCGGAACCCGAGGTCTTTCAGGGCGAGGGCGCCCTCCACGTAGAAGCGGTGGTCCCGGGTGTACTTGCGGGTCCCGCCGGGTGAGCGGAGGGGCTCGGGGAGGATCCCGAGCTCCTCGTAGTAACGAATGGTGCGGCTGGACACGCCCGTCAGCTCAGCCAGTTGGCCGATGGACAGAAGATCGTCACCGCCCCGGCGCCGGGGTCTCGGTTCCGTCGAGGTGGTCATCAAGCTCAGTACCGGGACGGCCGGGGCCGGGGGGCCCCGCCCTCCCGGACGTGCTCGTCGAGGAGCTCCTCGGTCGGCTCCCAGTCGACCAGCTTGGTGAAGCTGCCCTGGGGCCAGGTGCCGTAGAACTTGAGCAGCTCGGTCGGGGGGCGGCGCTTTGTCCACTCCGCCTCCCACTCGGCGAAGGGACGCCCCAAGGCGATACGGGACTCGCGCTCCTCCTTGCGGGCCACCTCGGTGGCCGAGGTGTCGACCACCAGGTTGTCCTCCCGGTACACCACCTTGTAGACGTCCCGGGCGATGCGGTGGCTGATGGTCTCGTCCCGCAGGTCGGCCATGACCATCTCCGGGTCCCGCTCGAGCACGTCGCCGTAGCCGGGGCCGGAGGACGCCGTGCCGATGAGGAGGTCCCCTTCGTTGACGAAGGTCATGGCCGAGCACGAGTGGACCACGGTCCACTCACCCTCCACCCGCTCCACCGCCTCGTAGATGTCCCGCGGGGTGCGGCCGGCGGCGATCAGGGCGGCGAGGTTGTTGCGCCGGATGATGGCCACGGCCATGGGCCGGCTGGGATAGCCCCCGAAGAGCCCCGGCGCGATGGGCCGGGCGGAGAAGCCCCCGAGGGGCACGGCGGCGGCGAAGGGGATGCCGTGGACCTTGTACATCGCGGCCATGGACCGGCCGCCCCGGAACTTGCCGTAGCCGACGGCGTCGCGCCAGTAGGCGGAGCGGAAGATGGGCAGCAGCGGATAGTTGTGCTCGATGGCCTCGGAGTCGAGGAACTCCCCGATGGCACACCAGATGAAGCCGGCCACGTCGATGCCGTCCGAGTCCCAGCGGGCGCCCGTCCCCGCCCCGTTGGGCTGGCCCTGGTCCCAGGCGGCGAACGGCAGGCCCTCCTTGTTCAGGCCCCCCACGGCCAGGGCCGACGCGGTCCCGGCCCAGGAGCCGGCCACGTGGTCGTGCCACGGGGACGAGAACTTCATCTTCTCCATGGCCACGTGGACGCCGGTGATGACCTGGGCCTGGGTGGCCACGCCGAGCGAGGTGGCGTCCTCGGGGTCGGCGGTGAAGAAGGATCCCTTCTGGAACTCGAAGTGGAACGGCTCGTAGTAGCCGGTGGTGGCGGGCAGCTCCCAGAAGAAGTACTGGAACAGGTAGCAGGCCACCATGGCGATCATCATGTGGGGGAACATGTTGAAGTTGCCCTCCACCACCCGGGGACTGCCCGTGAAGCGGATTGTGCACTCCTCGCCCCGCTTATCCACCTCGACCCGGCACACGATGAGGCCGTTCTTGGCGTTGCCGGCGTTCTCCAGGAAGAGGCTGGTGCGGAAGACCCCGTCGTGCATGGCGGCCAGCTTCTGACGGGCTGCCGCCACCCCCTCGTCGATCATGCGGCGCAGGGAGCCGATGAAGAACTCGACGCCCTTGCGGCCGATGATCTCCAGGCAGCGGCGTTCGAGGATGTGGGCCGCCGCCGCCCGGGCCTTGATGTCGAGTGTCTGCATGCGGGGGTCGCGGACCCGGTTCTCCATCATCTCCATCTGGTCGGCCTTCAGCCGGTAGTTCTCGCCGATCTTGATGGGGGACAGGAGCAGGCCCTCGTCGTAGCGGGTCTTGGCCGACGGTGACACTCCGCCCGGCTCGGTGGATCCGGTCTCCGTCTCGTGCGAGGCGGCGGCCACCCAGCCCACCAGCTCCTGCTCCCAGAAGACCGGCATGAAGAGGATCTGGTCGCAGTTGTGGATGCCGCCGTAGAGGGGGTCGTTGGCGTAGAACATGTCCCCCTCGTGGATGCCGACCGAGGGCTCCTCGTAGAAGTGGCGCATCATCCACTTGATGCCAATGGAGGCGTTGATGAGGTGGAGCTGGGTGCCCATGATCCCCACGGCCAGGTCGCCCTGGAGGGTGTAGATGCCCACGGCGGCGTCGCCCGCCTCGATCATGGGGCTGATTCCCATACGGGAGAACGTCTGGTAGGCCTCCCAGCAGATGAGTTCCATCTTGTTGCGGTAGATCTCGAAGTCGCCCCGGGCCAGGCCCTCCATGGCCGCCGCCTCCCGGCTGGTGGTCGGCTCGGGGCGCCAGTGGCGCAGCATCTCGGGATCTCTCGGCATTTGCTACGTCCCTTCTGCGGGGACACCCCGCACCCCGGGCATCTGCAGGTCGATGAACCCGTTGCCCCGCTCGTCGATGCGGAACGAGCGGTCGGGGTCGATCACGAGCGTGGTGTCGGGGGCCTCGAGGATGGCCGGCCCGTCGATGGACGGCCCGGGGCCGAGGAGGGCGAGGTCGTAGACCGGGGTGTCGAGCCAACCCCGCTCCGGTCCCCAGAACGTGGGCCGCCTCGATTTGGCCGCCTCCTCGACGGTGCCGGTCCACGGGGCCAGGACGGGAAGCTCCAGCTTGCGGGTGCGGATGGCACTCCAGAGGGTGAAGCCGACGACCTCCACGCCCCCGGCCAGGAAGGTGGCGGCGGGGGAGTAGATCCGGGCGTACTCGGACTCGAAGGCGTCGTAGACGGCCCGCACGTCGGCTTCGGACTCCAGCGCCAGGCGGGGGGAGCGGATACGGGTGACGTGGGGTTGGAGGCCGTAGCGCATCTGCACCTCGAGCCCGAAGGAGACGTGGCGGGCACCGAGTTCCTCGGCGTCGCGCAGGGCCTGGGTCTGGAGCTGCGCCACTGAGGTGTTGAAGGGTTCGTAGTCGTCGAGCCAGCGGCCGCTGCCGGCGGAGAAGAGCTTGACCGCCCGGCCTCCCTCGTAGGAGCGGGTGAAGTCGGTGTTGGCGATCCCGAAGGCGGAGAACACCGAGGCGAAGGGGAAGGTCATGACCCCCTTGGTCTCCACGTAGCCTCCGTAGCCGCAGGCGTGGGTGCCGGCTCCACCGCCATAGGCGAAGAGGGTGAACTCCCGAGGGTCGTAGCCCTTCAGGTTCGTCTCCTTGAACACCTCGTTGCCCATGCGGGCGTCGATGAGGGTCTTGACCAGCCAGGCCGCCTCCTCGGCCGAGACCGACAGTGGCGCGCCCAGTTGCTCCTTGACGGCCTGCACCGCGGCCTCCCGGTTGAGGGGAATCCCGCCCCCCAGGAAGTAGTCGGGGTCGAGGTAACCGAGGACGACGTCGGCGTCCGTCACCGTGGGCTGCTCGCCGCCCAGGTCGAAGGCCACCGGGCCGGGGTTGGAGCCGGCCGACTCGGGGCCGACCTCGATGACGTTGAGGAGCGGGTTGAACCGGGCGATGGACCCGCCGCCGGCCCCGATGGACTTGGTCTCGATCATCGAGATCCCCACCCGGAAGCGGTCGATCATGGGGATGTGGGCGTGGAAGTGCCGCCCCCGGCTGCCTTCTGGGGGGATACCCCCCCACCCCCGGGCGTCGACGCGCCCTCCGACCTCGACCACCGTGCCGATGTCGAAGGACGTCCCGCCCATGTCGGTCAGGATGATGTTGCCGAGGCCGTACACGTCGGCCACGTGGGCGCCGCCGATCACGCCCGCCACCGGCCCGGCGTTGTAGGTCTCCACCGCCGAGGTCCGCTGCAGCGGGTTGGCTCCCCCGCCCGAGTTCACGATGAAGAGCGGGTGGCGGTAGCCGCGCTCGTGGAGCGAGTTGCCCAGCTCCGTCAGCTCCTCGGCCATCGTGCGGTGCAGGTAGGCGGCCAGGATGGTCGTCATCTCCCGCTGGTACTCGTTCTGCTTGGGCAGCACCTCGGACGACAGCAGCACGGGCTGGGAGCCGAGATAGGTCTCGGGGAACTCGGCGGCGATGAGGTCGCGGACCAGGTGCTCGTGCACCGGATTGCGGTGCGACTGCATGAGGGCGACCACGAAGCCCATGGCGCCCCGATCCACCAGCGTGCGCAGCTTGGCCGAGACCTCGTCGGGGTCGAGGGGAACGATGATCTTGCCGTCGTCGTCGATGCGCTCGGACAGGCCCACCACCAGGTGGCGGGGCACCACCGGTTCGGGGCGGCTCCCGCGGGCCACCAGGCGCTTGCGTTCCAGCGGCACCCCGTCGTGCCACTGGGCGCCCCGGCCGATGAAGACGGTGTCCTCGAAGCCGGCGGTGGTGATGAGTCCGAGGCGGGGGCCCTTGCGCTCGATGAGGGCGTTCATGGCCAGGGTGGTGGCGTAGCGGACGATGTCGGTGCCGGCCACCAGGACGTCGGCTTCGAGGCCGAGCTTGCCGGCGCACTCGGCGATGGCCTGGTCGAAGCCCACGGCCAGGCGGTGCCGGGTGGTGGGCGCCTTGCCCGCCGCCGTCCGGCCGTCGTGGAGGACGAAACAGTCGGTGAACGTACCGCCGATGTCGATGGAGATCGTGTTGCGCAGCTCGACTTCTTCGGGGACACCCCGGGCCCCGGGCTCTTCGGGGACACCCCGGGCCCCGGGCTCTTCGTCGCTCACGATCGCCCCAGCTTGGCTTTGAGGCCATCGATGTCGAGCTGGATGTCCCAGGTGGGCGGGAACCCTTCGGGGAGCAGCTCGTTCTCGACCATCGTCCCGCAGCCGGGGCAGTAGAACTCGACGAAGAGGCCGTATCCCTTGGCCACGGTGAGGGTCCACTGCGCATCGAAGATGGGCGGGTAGATCTCCTCGGGGTCACGTTCGCGGACCAGGCAGCCCTTCTTGTAGTTGTCCCGGGCACTCACCAGTTCGCGGGAGCAGACGTGGCAGCACCACATCTCGGTGTCCAGGTCGATGTCGAGGTACTCGGTGATCCGCACCCGCTCGCTCATGCCGTGCTCGCCTCCAGAACCGCGGTGGCGTACTCGTCCACGGAAAGGACGAAGCCTTCGGGGACGACGATGGTGGTGTCGATGCCCTCCACCAGGGCGGGCCCCTCCAGCACCGCGCCCGGGACGAGGCGCTCACGGTCGTAGACGGCCGCGACCATCCAGCCTGCGGGCCTCCACACCTCCCGCTCGCCTTTCCGGGCCGCCTCGGCGGTGGTGCCGGTCTCCGGCCAGGGTTCGAGGGGCGCCCGGGGGATGGGCATGATGGCCTGGAGGCTCACCGCCCGCGGGTTGAGAGACATGGCCCGGCCGGCCACCTCGTCCCAGAACGTCGGGGACACCCCGGACCCCGGGCTTCCGTCCACCGGGGCCACGTCGAGACCACCGGGGTGTTCGACCGCGATCCGGTACGACAGGCCGTCAGGGTCGAAGCCTTCGCCCGTCACGTCGAGCGCGGCTCGGTTGGCCAGGGCCTCCAGCCGGTCTCCCAGCTGGGGTCCGGGCCCGGTCTCGTAGGTGTGACCGAGGAACATCCCGGCGATACCGAAGGCGGAGAACACGGCCGAGGCCGAGGGTGAGCAGGCCCGGCTCAGGCCGCACCGGGCGGCCACTTCGGCGGCCACGAGCCCACCCGCGCCTCCGAAGGCGAACAGGACGACGTCGGTCGCGGCCCGACCGGTCCGGGCGACCTGCCTCGCCACCCCTGTCGCGGCCTGCTCCGCCACGGCCTGGTGGATGGCCCAGGCCACGGTCTCGACGGAGGCTTCGCCCGCGATGCGCTCGATGGCGCTCCGGGCCCGTCCGGGATCGAGCCGGCGCCGCCCGCCCAGGAACCACGACGGGTCGAGGTGGCCGAGAAGAAGCTCGGCGTCGGTCACCGTGGCCTGCGTGCCCCCGAGCCCGTAACAGGCCGGACCGGGCACGGCCCCGGCCGAGTCAGGCCCGACCGACAGCGATTTCGGGGACACCCCGGACCCCGGGATCGCGTCCGGGTCCCGCCGGACGAGGGAGCCACCGCCGATGCCGAGGGCCTCGACCCGGGCCCGGGCGACGTGCACGGGAATGCCGGCCACCTCGGGATCCGGGTCGGGGGCGGCCTGTCCGTCGATGACCAGCGACACGTCGGTGGAGGTCCCCCCGATGTCCATGGTCGCCACCGCTCCGAGCCCGGCCCGCTGCGCGAGACGGGCCGATCCGAAGATCCCGCCGGCGGGACCCGAGCTGTAGGTCTCGATCGCCCTCGTCTTCGCCACCCGGGCCACATCCCCGGAGGCGTGGACGATCAGCAGCGGGTGGGGGTAGCCCTGAGCCCGGAGGTCCTCGTCCGCCTTGTAGAGGGCCTTGACCATGTCGGGATACAGGTAGGCGTCGATCACGGCCGTAGCCGTGCGCCGGGCCGCACCCGGGCGGGGGGTGACGTCGGAGGCCACCAGGCAGGGGACCGCACCCAGGTAGTGGCGGGGGTACTCGGTGTAGACCGTCTTCTTGATGGCCTGCTCGCCGCCCGGATCGTCCTCCGAGCCGGCCAGTGAGGCGACCAGCACGCGCGCACCGCCCACCAGGAGTTGCCGGATGGCCGCCTTCACCTCGGTGGCGGCGTGGGGGTCGGAGATCTCTACCACCAGTTCGGGGCGGAGGAACACGTCATAGAGCGGCGACGGGCCGGCGCCGTAGAGGTTCTTCGCCGCGCCCGCGCTGACCATCAAGCCGACGCGGGGCCCGGAGCGCTGGATGATCGAGTTCGTCCCGATGGTGGAGGAGAATCGGAAGGCGTCGGTGTCGAGGAGCAGGGCCTGGACACCCGGGTAGCCGAGGGCGGTCGCGCCCTGGGCGACGCACCGGGCCAGACCCTCAGTGACATCATGCGGCGTGGTGTCCACCTTCACCCGGGCCGACTGGTCGCCCCGGGTGAAATACCCGTCGGTGAAGGTCCCTCCGGTGTCGATGCTGACCGTCGCGCCCAACCGGCACCCCTGCTGACGATGCACCCTGCTGGCAGATGCAAAAATCTGACGTGAACGTAAACTATGCGCGCAGCCCACGGCAAGGGAGAACCCCCATGGACTTTTCCCTGAATGCGGAGCAGGAGCTCCTCAGGACCAGCGTTCGGGGCCTCCTCGAGTCCTACTGCACCAAGGAATGGCTCGACGGGGTGGAAGCCCGGGAGGAGTACCCCTTCGAGCTGCACAAGCGGATGGCCGACCAGGGCATCTTCGGGATCGGGGTGCCCGAGGAGTACGGGGGCTCGGGCGGCGGCTTCGTGGAGATGGCGGTGGTCTCCGAGGAGGTGGGCCGCATCGGCGGCTCGGTGGTGATGACCTACGCCCCGACCGGCATGTTCGGCAACCAGGTGCTGGTGGAATCGGGCTCGTCGGAGCAGAAGGCGGGTCTGCTGCCCCGGACGACGTCGGGCGAGGCCCGCATGGCCTTCGCCCTCACCGAGCCGGAGGCGGGGTCCGACGCCGCCGCCGCCCGCACCCGGGCCGTACCCGCGGGAGACGGGTTCGTCCTCAATGGCGCCAAGATCTTCTCGTCGGGGGCGGCAGTGGCCGACGAGCTCGTTCTCACCGCCCGGACCGGCACCACCGAGTCGCGGCACCGGGGCCTGACCGTGTTCCTGGTCGACGCCCGGTCCCCGGGTCTCACCATCAAGGGGATCCCCAAGCTCGGCCACCACGCCGTCCAGACGTGCGAGATCGGGATCGACGACGTCGCCGTGAGCGCCGAGCGGGTGATCGGCGACGTCGACGGCGGCTGGTCCGTGCTGGTCAAGGTGCTCGACGTGGAGCGGATCTGCACCGCCGCCTTCTGCGTCGGCCTGGCCCAGCGCTGCGTCGACATGGCCCTGGCCTACGCCCTGGAACGCCAGCAGTTCGGCCGCCCGGTGGCCACCTTCCAGGCCATCGGCCACATGCTGGCGGAGATGGAGACGGAGACGGCGGCGGCCCGCTGGCTCACCTTCGCCGCCGCCTGGCGGCGGGACCAGGGACTGCCCTGCTCCAAAGAGGCGTCGATGGCCAAGGCCTACGCCACCGAGTGCGGGACCCGCACCGCCACGAGGGGGATGCAGATCCTGGGTGGATACAGCTACACCACCGAGTTCGAGATGGAGCGCTTCTACCGTGAGGCGAAGCTCTACGAGATCGCCGGCGGGTCCACCCAGATCCAACGGAATATCATCACCCGAGAATTAGGCATACCTTACGTTTCCTAGTAGGGTCCCCTCGTCGCCGCCCGTGGGGAGTGGTGGCCGAGGAGGGGAGATGACGATGGGGGACCGTTTCTTGCTGTGTCTGTGCGCGGGGACGCTCGTGTTCGGGGCCTGTGGGGGGGCCGACCAACTGTCCCAGAAGGGGACGGCGAAACCGACGCCCACCAGCACGCCGCCGACCACCGAGGCGCCGGCGGTCACCACCTCGACGGTCGGGGGCCAGGCCCCAGCCTTCGAGGAGGCTGACGCCGACGCCGTCCTCGAGTACGGCCTGGTCGACTACCACTTCGACGGGCCGGCCGCGGTCGATGCCGGCAAGATCTTCTTCAAGGCTACGAACGAGGGCACCGAGGACCACGAACTCGAGGTGCTCGACTCCAACGGCGAGCCGCTGGGCGAGGTCGAGGCCATGCCTCCGGGTGAGGAGGGCTCCGCCGCCATCGAGCTCGAGGCGGGCACCTACACCCTGCAGTGCATCCTGGAGACGGCGGACGGCGAGGTCCACCGTGACCTGGGCATGGTCATGGACCTCGAGGTCGAGTAGCGCTCAGGCCACGCCCGGGAACCCGGCCAGCCCGGGCTGCGGTGCCCCGTTGATCATGGTGAACTCGCCTCCCACCCACAGGTGGTTGGCTCCGATCGTGCCCGAGTAGGGCCCGGTGGAGGTGTCGGCCGTCGGGTTCCAGAGCTGAAGATCACCGGTGGCGGCATCGAACGCGGCCAGGTGGTGGCGTTCCGGGCCACCCGGGCAGCTCCGGGCGCAGGTCGAGCCGGCGGGGACGATGAAGTTGTAGCTGCCCAGGAGGTAGACGGTGGTGGCCGAGGCCAGGACCGCCATGTTGTCGCCGTCGGTTCTCACCTCCCAGGCGGGCGTGGCGGGGCCACCCGGGCGGAGCGCCTTGAGGGTCCCGCCGCGGCCGCCGGTGGCGGCGAACAGCATGCGTTGATCGCCGGGCCAGAGGGCGAGGTCGAAGACGGGCCGGTCCATCGCCGGTTGCCACGCCGTCGCCTTCCCGGTGGTGGTGTTGAGGCTGAGCAGACCTTTCCGCCCGCCGAAGTTGAGGAAGGTTCCGGCCACGTAGAGCTGCTGGCCGTCCGCCGAGAGGGCGAGGTCATGGACCATCCCGTCGCCCGTCGACGTCTCCTCGCCCATCTGGCCGAAGAACTCACCCCCGCCGTTGAGCGGTGGCTTCCAGTTGTGCAGGCTGCCGGTGCGGGCGTTGAGGGCGGCGAGCTGGGGCCGGCGGGCGGTGCGGGCGCCCGTGAGCACCTCGGTGAAATTCCCGCCCACGTAGAGCCGGTCGCCGGCCAGGGCGAGGCTCCGGACCCCGGAGTTGAAGCGGGGCGGGGTGAAGGTCGGATCCAGGGCGCCGGTGACGGGATCGATGGCGGCCAGGTTGTGGGCCGGTCCGCCGCCCGCCTGTTCGAACTCGCCGCCGATGTAGAGCCGCCGTCCATCCGGGGCCAGCGCCAGGGCGCGCACCGGACCGCTCAGGCGGGCATCGAAGGTGGCGGGTTGACCGCTGCCGACATCGATGGCGGCCAGATAGGGCCGGGCCAGCGGCGGTCCGCCCGACGGGGACACGAGACCGGTGAAGTCACCGGCCAGATAGACGAGGGAACCCGACTCCAGCATGGCCTCCACGCGGCCCGCCCGGTCGGCGGCCGGCGCCGTGCCCCACGTCGGATTCGGCGTGTTGAGCAGCGAGGTCTGTGCGTTGGCCGGCCAGATACCGGCCAAGGCCGTGATGAGTACGAGCATCCCGGCGCGCGGCCAGGACGAGAGTGTGTTGCGCATCCCCGTCACCCCCCAGTACGTGACGCATCCCCGTCGAGACAAGTCCCATTCTACCGGGTTTGTGCGATTTGCGCCGCTCTCAGTGATGCTTCCACCCCGTTCGGTGGCCATGGACGATGGCACGACTCAGCCGGGCCACTCCGTGATTCCGTCCTTGTGCATGGTCTCGAGGACGGTCTGCATGGCGCCCAGCGCCCCCATGTTGGCCATCAGCTCGGAGAGCTCGCCCTGGATCTGGAGCTCGCCCTTCATCATGACGTCGGCAGCTGATGCCTCGCCGGTGTTGACGCGTTTGAACACGGAGTAGGGGCCGACCATGACGAAGTCCGCCGCCCGCATCCCCTCCCAGGTCTCCACGCAACGGCCTCCCTCCATCCGCCACCCGACCTCGCGGGTCTCGGGGAAGCCCAGGTCGGGTTCGGCCTGGATGACGTACTGCAGATCGGCGGCGAGGTTCTTGGCCTGGGCCTCGACACCGGGGTCAGCGTTCAGGTGCTCCTGGACGGCGGCGAGCCATTCCGAGCTGGCATACGTGGGCATGGGCGTCCTCCCGGCTACCGGCGCAAACTTGACGTGTACGTAAGATACTGAACTGGGCAGGAAGAGGAGGATTATGGCGCTGGTATCCGAGTTCCCGGTCATCACCGACGAGGCGCTCGCCGAACTGCGCTCCCGCATCGGGGTCGAGGTCACCGGGCCGGATCCCTACCTGACCGAGGCCACCCGGGACGGGATCCGCCACTGGGCCGACGGGATCGGCGACCGGAACCCCCTGTGGCGGGACGAGGAGCACGCCGCCGCCAGCCGGTGGGGCGGGATCGTGGCTCCCCCCACCATCCTCTTCGCCTTCGACCGGATCTGCTCCGGGTACGTGGGGGGCCTGCCCGGAGTCCACGCCATGTTCGCGGGCACCGATTTCCGCTGGTTCCGTCCGGTGCGGGTCGGGGACCGCATCACGGCCCGGGCTCACCTCGCCGAACTCGTCGACCGGCCCAGCGAGTTCTCCGGCCGGGCCGTCCAGCAGATCTACCGGGTCAACTTCAGCGATGACTACGGCGAGCTGATCTGCGAGGCGGATTCGTGGTGCTTCCGGACCCAGCGCGACGTGGCTCGGGAGCGGGCCAAATACGAGAAGGTGGAGCCGGCGTCGTATACGGCCGCCGAGATCGAGGCCATCGCCGCCGAGTACGCGGCGGAGGACATCCGGGGCGCCGAGCCACGCTGGTTCGAGGACGTTTCCGTGGGTGACGAGCTCCCCCCGGTCCTGAAGGGGCCGCTCACGGTGACGTCCATCATCGCTTTCGACCAGGGCTGGGGCGGTCTGTACATCCGGGCCCACGGCCTGGCCTTCGACATGTTCGACCGTCATCCCGCCCTGGCCATCCCCAACGCGAACTTGGCTCCCGAGCCCCCCGAGCGGGTCCACTGGGATGCGGATCTCGCCGCCCGGGTGGGCGTACCCGGGGCCTACGACTACGGCCCCGAGCGCATCTCGTGGCTGGGCCACCTCATGACCAACTGGATCGGCGACGACGGCTTCCTGCGCCGGCTCAACGCCCAGGTGCGCCGGCACAACCTGGTGGGGGACCTCACCCGGTGCTCCGGCCGGGTCACCCGCAAGTGGGAAGAGCCCGGGGCCGGGGGTGTCCCCGAAGGCGCAGTCGTGGGCCTGGTGGAGTGCGACGTGGAGGCCACCAACCAGCGGGGCGAAGTCACCGCCAAAGGGGTGGCAGTGGCCGAGTTGCCGCGCCGGAGCTGAACCGGTGGCGGCGGACATCTACTACGACGAGGAGCTGGAGACCAGGCCGTGGGCCGAAGTACAGGCCCACACCTTCGAGAAGGCCCGGCTCCAGATCGAGCGGGTGTACGCCACCTCGGAGCACTACCGGCGCAAGCTCGATGAGGCCGGGGTCAAGCCCGGCGACATCGGTGGCCCCGGGGACCTGGCCCGCGTTCCCTTCTTCGAGAAGGACGAGGAGCGGGCCAGCCAGGCCGGGGATCCGCCGCTGGGAGGGCACCTGTGCGTCGCCCGCCACGAGGTGGTCCGGGTCTACGCCTCGTCGGGGACCACGGGCGTGCCGACCTTCTTCGCCCTCACCGCCGCCGACCTCGCCACCTGGGACCGGATCATGGGCCGGACCTTCTGGACGATGGGGATGCGCCCGGGGGACACCTTCGCCGGTCTGGGCAACCTGGCCATGTTCGTGGGCGGGGTACCTGCCATCTCGGCCGCCTCGTCCATCGGCGCCTGCGCCCTTCCCATCGGGGCGACGGCCGGCACCGAGCGGACCCTGGAACTGGTCCGGGTGCTGGGCACCACCATCATGGGCGCCACGCCGTCCTTCGCCGGCTACCTCGGTGAGCTGGTGCGCGACATCCTCGGCATCGAGGCCGCGGAACTCGGCCTCCGCCTGCTCATGGTGGGCGGCGAGCCGGGCGGGCAGATCCCGGCCGTACGGGCCCAGATCACCGGGGTGTGGGGTTGCCCGGTACGCGACGTGATGGGGATGGGCGAGATCGCCGGGGTCTGCTGGGCGGAATCGGATGACGAGGCTGGCATGCACTTCTGCGGCCAGGCCGAGGTCCACCTGGAGCTGATCGACCACGAGACCGGCGAGCCCCGGCCCTTCGAGGACGGCGCTGACGGCGAGCTCGTCTACACCGCGGTGGAGCGGGAGGCCACGCCGCTGGTGCGCTTCCGCAGTCACGACCACGTGAAGGTGCTGATGGGGGAGACCGCGTCGGGGCGGACGGCCCCCAGGATCGTCCCCCTCGGGCGGACCGACGACATGCTGCTGGTGCGGGGCATCAACGTCTTCCCGTCGGCCGTGCGCGACGTGGTCGCTTCCTTCGTGCCCCGCACCACCGGGCACATCCGCATCGTGCTGGAGCGTCCCGGCCCGCTTGTCACCCCGCCCCTCCCGGTCGAGGTGGAGGTGGCCGCGGCGGTGCCCGACGACGCCCGGGCTGCCCTGGCCGGGGAGGTGGCGGCGGCCGTGAAGAGCAGGCTGAACTTCACCGCTGATGTCCGCCTGATCCCGGAGGGAACCCTGCCCCGCACCTCGCTCAAGACCCAGTACGTCTACAAGGCCTACGAGTCGTGAGCGACCCAACCCCCGTCTCGCGTTAGCCAAACCCACCTGCCAGGTCGGTTTCGCTAACGCGAGACGGTGGTGGAGGCGCTGCTTCTGATAGCGATGTGCAAGTTGGGGCTCCTGGGGTAGGATTCGCTTACCGAAAGGAGGCGAGCAATGCAGATCGAACGAGTTTCCCGCCGTCTGCTCGCCGCCCTCGTGGTGGCCGCAGCGCTGCTGGGCGCCGCCTCGATTCCGCTGGGCGACGACGACAACGGCAGCCGGGTGTGCCTGGGATCGATGGGCATGGTGGCCTGCGTTCCGCCGGCCTGATCAGTCCCTGACGAGACGGGCGCCGAGTTCGGCGAGAGCTTCCGGGCTGGCGTCGGGGGGGACCTCGCCCGGGAACGACCAGAAAAAGCCTTCGGGGCGAGGCGGCGCCGGCAAGGCGTCGAGGGTGGGAGAGATCCCGCCCCCCACCACACCGGGTTCCAGCCCGGAGGGAGCGGTCACCACCGCGCCGTGCAGGCCGAGGCCGGCGGCTACGGCCGCGGCATCCTCGAGGTCGGGGTCCACCAGGATGGCGAAGGCCTGGTAGAAGGCGCAGGCGTTGGCCAGGGTGCGAAAGCGACCGGCCGCCGTCCGGTCGGGGCGGACCAGCATCACGAGGCCGGCGCCGGCTTCGCAGTAGGCCCGGGCGCCAGGCACGTCGGCTGCCGGGAGGCACCCGGCGACCCCCCGGCCGGCAAGCAGGGGCTGCACCCGGCGCATCGCCTCGGCGCCCACAGCCGGGTCCGCGCCCACGCCGATGGTGACGACGTCAGCCGAGAGGGCACCTGCGGCTTCGGCCACCGCTCGGGCGTGGACCTGGGGATCGGCGGCGAAGGTGGCTTCGTCCACCTGGGCGAGGCGGGCTGCCGCCGCACCCAACAAGGGAATCCACGGCGGCCGAGGAGCGCCGTGCGTCAGGCCTCGCAGAAACGTGGCGCCGTCCATCGCTCAGTCCAACCCGACGAGGGGTCGTCCCACCACCCATATCGTGGTCGAAAGACCCCTCGAACTGATCCGCACGGCCGGGACCGGCCCTACGCCGGCGGTGGGGCGCCGGTGACCTGAGCCCACTCGGCGTCGAGGAGGCCCTTCAGGTAGGGCAGGCGTTCCTTGCCCGGGACGAAGTCGATCTTCACCGTCCCCAGGGGGTCGATCCGTTCCCGGAGCAGCGCCAGCTGGGTGGCGGTGGGCTCGGCCGTGGCCGGTACCTCAGCCGGCACCTCGAGGGCGAACCCGGTGGCGGCCACCACGTCGTCGGCGGCCACTCCCGGGTGGAGGCTCTCGATGCGGAAGGGCCGGTCGTCCTCGTCCTTGACGAGCACGGCCAGGTTGGTCACCACCACGATGGGGCCGGGCTGGAGATGGGCGGCTTCCCGGGCCGCACGGCCGACCTTCCACCGGGTTCCGGTCACGAACTCCACCCGCTCCACCAGGGTGCGGGGGCTGTGATTGGGGAAGTAGGCCACCATCTTGCGGTACATCTTGATGACCTCGGCCGCTCCGGCTCCGCCGGGCAGGCGCACTTTGGGGGACTCGAAGGGCCCGATGGTGGAGAGATTGATGGCGCCGGAGCCGTCGAACTGGGCCGAGGAGACCGCTTCCACCCCGCCGTGGTTGGAGAGGTGGATGGAGTTGATCTCGGTGAGCATGCTCCAGCGGGCCACCGCCCCCTTGTAGGCCGCCGCCTCCGCCCCGGTGAAGCTCAAGGGGATGGGGGCCATCCCCACGGCGTCGAATCCGACCAGGTAGGCGTCGGGGGCGTGGGTGACCTTGGCCAGCATGTAGGCGGCGTAGGCCAGGGGCGTGAACGACCCCATGACCACCACGCCGTCGCCGTCGACCTCGGCCGCCACCCGGCACACCATCAGCTCGTCGACGCCGTAGCTCATGGCTCCACCGCCGTCAACGGCTGGGCCCGTTCGGCCAGGGCCCGTAGGACGTCCCCCCGGCCCTCGCCCAGCACCCGTTCCCGGTAGCCGCTCTCGCTCTCCCCGGCCAGGCGCTCCACGTATGCCTTGTACTCCTCGCCGCCGGCGGCGGTGGCGTACTCCAGCAGTTGCCACGGGTCGGAGGAGTAACAGGGGACGTGGCTGGTGGGGTGGGCTCCGAAGGGCGCCTCGATGACGGCGGTGACGTAGTAGCCCGGCAGCTTGGTCATGTGGGCACTGGCCACCACCTCGGCCCGGGAGACGACCTCTTCGCAGGTCACGATCACGCGCTTGGCCGCCTTGGCCATCTCCACATCGGGCCCGGACGTCCCGTCCCACTGGGTGTTGCCTTCGGCGTCGGCCCGCAGGGCGTGGACGATGGCCACGTCGGGGGCGATGGCCGCCACCGCGGTGAGCTCCTCTCCGGTGAAGGGGCAGGGCACGGTCTTGTAGATGTCGGGGTAGTGGGCGGGGATGTCGGAGCCGAAGGGGCCCCGGTAGGGCAGGAACGGCACGCCGCGGCCCTGGGCCTCGAGCCCGACCAGCAGCCCGAGCCCGGTGAGCTCGGTGAAGGGGAGCCGGCCCGACTCGATGGCGCGCCGCACGTTGGGGGCCAGGCCGAAGGCCTCCAGGGTGACCATGGAGAAGGACAGGTGGCCGAGGACCCCGGCGCCGACCAGCAGGTCGACGTCGACCGAGCCCACCACCGTGTAGGCGTGCAGGTTCCGGCGCCCCGCCCGTACGAGCTGGCGCACGGCGGCCATGGGATGGTTCGAGAACCACCCGCCGCCGATGGCGACCGAAGACCCGTCCTCGACGAGGTCCCCGAGCGTCTCCAGGGGCACCACCTTGCTCGCCATCGCCCTGCTCCTCCCGACGCGCAAGATCTTACGTCAACGGAAGATCAGGAATAGCATGGATCCCATGGCCGATATTCGAGCGGACCGATCACGAGACCCTGTTCGTGGAGAAGCACGTGGCGGAACGTTTCGCCGTCGTCACGCTCCACCGGCCCGACAAGCTGAACGCCGGCAGCCCCACCCTGTTCCGGGAGCTGGGCGCGGTCATCCGGGGTTTCGACGGGGACGACACGGTGGGGGCGGTCGTCCTCACCGGCGGCGACGGCAAGGCCTTCTCGGCCGGGGCCGACCTGGGCGGGATGACCTTCGACGACGCCGGCAGCCGCTACGAGTTCATCCGCATCTGCCACGACCCCTTCGAGAGCATCGAACGCCTCCCCAAGGTCGTCATCGCCGCCGTCAACGGCTACGCCTTCGGCTTCGGCCTGGAGATCACCCTGGCCTGCGACCTGGTGCTGGCCTCCGACCGGGCCCGCTTCGGGCTGCGGGAGATGAACCATGCCCTCCTGCCCGCGGTGACCGTGACCCGGGGCGTCGACATCGCCGGGCGCCGGCGGGTGGCCTGGCTGGCCTACACCTCCGACGACCTGAGCCCCGAGGAGGCCCGCGAGTTCGGCCTGGTCAACAAGGTGGTGCCCCACGACCGCCTGCGGGAGGAATACGAGGCGCTGGCCGCCCGGATCGCCTTGCGGGCGCCTCTGGCCGTGGCCGTGACCAAGCGGATCCTCAATGCCGGGGCCGGCGCGCACTACCGGGCCGGGGAGAACCTCATGCCCGGCATCTTCGGGACGGAGGACGTGTCCGAGGGCCGCCGGGCCTTCGAGGAACGCCGCGACCCCCGCTACGAAGGGCGTTAGACCGTCGCCTCGGTTGTCTCCAGGGCGAAGAGCCGCCAGGGGTCGGCGAGACCCTTCAGCTCGTGCTCTCCCCGGTCGGAAAATCGGAGCCCGGAACCGGCCACGAGGTCCACGACCGTCCTCGACACCAGGACCTCGCCCGCGCCGGCCAGGGCGCCGACCCGGGCCCCGATGTGGACGGCGATGCCTGACAGGTCGTCGCCCCGCCGGTGGCATTCCCCGGTGTGAACGCCGGCCCGGACATCGAAGCCCAGATGCCGCCCCCGCTCGATGACCGCGTGGGCGCACCGAACCGCCTTGGCCGGGCCGTCGAACGTGGCCAGGACACCGTCGCCCGTGTGCTTCACCCGCCGTCCGTTCTCCCGGCGCAGCTCGCCGTCGACCGCCGCGTCATGACGCTCCAGGAGATCGCGCCAGCGGCCGTCGCCGACGGCGGCGGCCAGCGCGGTCGATCCCACGATGTCGGTGAACAGCACGGTGGCCAGGACGCGGTCGGCTTCGGCCTCGCCGTGGCTGCCGGTCAGGAATTCCTCGATCTCGGTGACCAGGTCGTCGAAGTCGGGGGCGAGGCAGAAGTGACTGGAGCCCGGCATGGTCACCAACCGCGCCCCCGCAATCCGCGTGGCCAGGTCACGTCCGTGCTCGATGCTCAGCACCGAGTCCTCGGCCCGGTGCACGACGAGGGTGGGGACCGTGATCGTGGGCAACACGCTGCGGACATCGATGTCGGCGAGCATGCGGAGGAGCGCCGTTGCCGCGCCCGGGCTGGCTGACACCCGCTCGAAGCGTGCCCCCCACGCACGCGTCTGCTCGTCGGCGGCTAATGCGGGACTCAGCAGGGAGAACATCTCCCCGGTGCCCCAGGCCCGCTCCACGATTCCGATGGCACCGTCGAGGTAGCGCGGCGGCCAGCCCCAGGGAACATCAGGGCCTCGGGTGAAACGTGCCGTGGCCCCGACGAGCACCAGGGCCTGGGTGCGCTCGGGGTGCGTCGCCGCGAACAGGAGGCTCATCGGTCCGCCCTCCGACATGCCGAGCAGGGCGGCGCGCTCGACACCGGCGGCGTCCATCACCGCCCGTACGTCGTCCATGCGCTGTTCGAGGGTCGGGAGTTCCTGCAGCGGGACCGGATCGGACAAGCCCGTGCCGCGCTTGTCGAAGAGGACCACGCGGGCGAACGAGGCGAGCCGGGAGAAGAAGCGGGCCGCCAGAGGTTCCTGCCACCAGGCGTCGAGGTTGCTGACGAAGCCGGGCACGAAGACGATGTCGATCGGGCCGCTCCCCACCACCTGGTAGGCGATGTGCACGTCGCCGCTCTTGGCGTAGCTGGTGGCGGAGGGCGTGGCCACGGTCAGACCAGTCTGTCGGGAATGGGCCGCCGCGGGAAGGGCGGCCTCAGTGGTCGGGCGTTCAGCCCTCCGACGGTGTGGCGGCGGCGCCTTCCCGGCGGGCCTTCACCTTCTGGCGGCGTTCCACCGACTCCTCGGGGAGTTGCACCTCGTGCTCGGACCCGTCGGGCGGGGTGGCCGGCGCCACCAGGATCCGCCGGGCAGCCCGGGCGTTTTCCAGGCGGGCGAAGCGGGTCATGACCAGACCGCCCACCACCAGCAGGCCGCCGACGATGAAACAGCCCACGGCCAGGAGCCCGCCGGAGGCGATGATGGGCAGCTGGTAGGAGACGTTGTTGGAGTCCCGGATACCGGTCCACACCAGGGCCGTCACCAGACAGCCGAAGGCGATGAGCGCCACGCCGACGGCCTCCACCCGCCGGTCCCGGGCCAGTTCGGGCAGCCAGCCGCGCTTCATGCCGCGGTGGGCCGGACGGCCATGGAGTAGGCCAGATAACGGGCCAGGGCCAGGCCGATCACCGACCCGCCGATCAGGGCCAGCCACGGCCCGTTCCCCCCGTAGGCCTCGGTGTCGCCGGCGTTCTGGCCCTGGGCCTGGTTGGGGAAGAGGGGCGGCAGCAGGTTCAGCCCGGTGGTGGGCAGGCCGCCGGAGCCGGAGTCGCTTGCCAACCCACCAGGGTCGCGTCCGGTGGAGGCAGACCGCCCCGGGGCTCGATAGCCGAGGGCGGACCCGACGGAGTTCACGAAGTCGGCCGCGGTGGGGGAGTTGGAGCCGTAGCGCAGGGGCGTCTGGGGACCGGGGATGGTCCGCACCCCCCGCAGCGGCGGCTGCGCCGTCCCGGCGCCGGGCAGGTTGAACTCGTTGAGGATGGTGCGTCCCCGGGCCGAGGCGAACCCGAGCCCGAAGCTGATCGTGCCCTCGCCATTCTCGATGGTGACCAGGAGCTGGGCGGCCCGTCCGGTGCCGGCGGTGCCGTCGGGCGCCGCCTCCTTCTGCTCGGGGACCACGTCGAAGGTGACCACCCCGAGGGGGGAGAGGACGGGAGGCAGCTGCTGGAGGACGGGGCCGGCCTGGGCCAGGGCGTCGGAGGGGAGCGCCACCGGCACGCCCTCGATGGACATCCCTCCGATGGTGGCGGTGGTCTCCACCTTGGCGCCGCCGGGGCGGCCGTTGGTGCGCACGGTGACGACGTTGGTGATCGACTGGATGTGCACCCGTCCGACCAGGAGGATGTTCTCCAGGGTGGAGACGGCGTGGGTCATGGTGGCGCCCGCCGCGTTGGAGACGGCGTCGATGGTGGCCACGGCGCTACCGGGACTGATCATGTCGACGCCGGTGCCCCGGCCGAGTTCGCTGTCGGCCGCCAGGTAGCCCGCGGCCTGGGCGGCGCCCTGGTAGCACTTGGCCGCCGCCGTGGGGCCCACGCCCTGCCCGGGACCGCGGACGTCCTCGGTGGGGGTGAGCGGCGACTGGGGGAACACGCACTCGGCCCAGGCGGGTGCGGTGGCCGTCTTGTCACCGGCCGGCTTGGCCGCTTCGGTGGCCGCGAAGCGCCCCAGGAAGCCGGGGTCGGCGAGGGCACCGAAGGCGGTGGTGAGGTCCTTGGACACCTCCAGCGTGGCCCGGGGGTAGCGCCCCAGATGCAGCTCCAGGGGCGATTTGAAGTCCTGGCGGACGACGTGGGCCTCACCGGTGAGGCTGATGTTGGTCACGTCGGGCGGCGGTTGGCCATCCTCGGGGAAGAGGTTGCCGTAGGGGTTGGGCTGAGGCGGTGGCGGGTTCTCGTCCGCCGGCTGGGGGCCGGCCGGATCGGCGGCCACCGGCCCTGAGACTCCTTGCACTGCTGGGGCGGGCACCTCCACCGCCGGCGGGCCAGACTCCGGCGCGGTGGCGGCGGGGGTCGCCGGATCGGTGGGGTTGGTCCCCGGCAGCCCGCCCAGATCGCCGGGCGCGCCGGCGGCGAAGACGGTGCCTCCACCCGCGCCGAAGAGCGTCAGGCCGAGGGCGAGGGCGCCCAGGGTGCAGCGGGTGATGGCGGTGGTGCGACGGCGTGCTGTCATCAGTTCTTGTCACACCCCCTGGGTACGCTTCACGTGTCGGTCAGCGAGAGCCAAGCTGCCGGCACAGCTGTACCAGCAGGACGCACAACGTCGCCGCCGGACGGGCGGAGACGAAAAACGCACGAGGAGCGGAGATGTCTTCCGTGTTGAGCCGTGAACCTCAACTGCCAGAACCTCCTGGTGGTTGGAATCTGCCGGATGAATGTGGCAGAGGACGTCAACAGGTGCATCCCCCATGCACATCGGTACGAACTGACCTATCTCCAAGGTACGACGCTTCGACCACTCCCGCCTGCCCCAACTCGGCAGAAGTACCGGCTAGCGCCACCCGTCCTCGCTGGAGAACGTACCCCCGATCAGCCATTTTAAGAGCTAGTCGGACGTACTGTTCCACCAGGAGGACGGTGAGGCCGGCCGTTGCCAGCCCGCGCAGGGCGTCGAAGAGGAAGGCGACCAAATTGGGGGCGAGGCCGAGGCTGGCCTCGTCCACCATGAGAATCCGGGGCCCAGCCAGGAGCGCCCGGGCCAGCACCAACATTTGCTGCTCGCCACCCGAGAGGCGACCGGCTGGCTGCCGAGAGCGTTCCATGAGCTGGGGGAACAGCTCCGCGACCCGTTCGAGCTCGGCGGAAAGCTGCTCCTTGCCGAGGCGCCGGGCATAGGCCCCGAGGCGTAGGTTCTCGGCCACCGTCAACCCCGGGAATACATGGCGTCCCTCCGCGACGTGCACGAGGCCCCGTTCCACCACCCGCTCTGGCGCCAGGCCGCCGACAGAGACACCGTCGAGAGTGACGGTCCCAGCGCTGGGCCGGACACGCCCGGCCAGGGCACGCAGAAGAGTCGTTTTGCCCGCCCCGTTAGGGCCGAGGACGGCGACCACTTCGCCGGCGTGGACGTCGAGGTCGACTCCGAAGAGGACCTGGACGGGCCCGTACCCGGCGCACAGGCCCCGCACGGCCAGGAGGGACGTGGTGGCCTCCCCGACCGACGCGGCGGCGGTCATGCAGCCTCCTCCGCCCCGAGGTAGGCCGCGATGACCCGGGGATCACGCCGGATCGCCTCCGGCCGGCCGGAGGCGAGCAGGGTGCCCGACTCGAGGACGTAGATGAAGTCGGAGACACCCATGACCAGGCTCATGTCGTGTTCGATGAGGGCCACGGAGATCCCCAACTCGCCCACCACGGCCCGCACCAGGTCACCGAGCCAGCGCGTCTCGGACGGATCCAGGCCGGCCGACGGCTCGTCGAGGAGGAGCACCCGGGGCTCCTCCACCAGGGCCCGGGCCACCTCGAGCACCTTGAGCAGTCCCGACGGGAGGTCGCCGGCGGCCCGCTCGGCCAGCGCCGAGAGACCGAGGACCTCGAGGAGGCGGTGGACCCGTTGGTGTTCGACGGCCTCGTCCCGCAGGGCGTAGCTGAAGCCGAGCACCTCGGCGGGCAGTCCGTGGCGCAGCCGGGGATGGGCCGCCACCAGCAGGTTCTCGAACACCGACATGGACGCCACCAGCCGGGGCGTCTGGAAGGTCCGGCCCAGGCCGGCGTCGACCCGGGCGGAGGCACCCAGGCGGGTGATGTCCAGGCCGTCGAGCATCACCCGGCCCGCCACCGGCGTCTGGAACCCCGAGCAGACGTTGAACAGCGTCGTCTTGCCCGCCCCGTTGGGGCCGATGATGCCGACCAGCTCGCCCGGCTCGATGCGCAGCGAAACGTCGCTCAGGGCGGCCACCGCGCCGAAGCTCACGGAGACGCCGGTCACATCCAGTGCCGCCGGGGAGATCACGCTGCCACCATCTCCTTCGGCGGCCTCCTGCTCCCGCTCGCCGAAGGCGGCGAGCAGGGCCCCGGCCGGCGGGTCGAACTCGCCCAGGGAGAAGGGCGAGGGGTCGACCGGGCCACGCCGGGCCGTCGCGCCCGTGATCCGAGGCAGGAAGGCGAGTTCCCGGGCCGGTCGGGGCCGGCGCCAGCCCAGGCGCACGGTCAGCGTCCGGCCCAGGCCCACGAGCCCGTCGGGCCGGGCGACGATGAAGACCAGCAGCAGAGCCGACTGGAACAGCGGGGTGAACTGGGCCAACTGGAGGGGGTTCGATTCGATCAGGGGTCGCACCGCCTCCAGGGGGAGGCGCTGGGCGGCGCCGGCCAGGACCGCACCCAGCACCGAGCCCAGCCCGCCGATGATGGAGTTGGCCAGGTAGCCGATGGACGTGAAGGGCGTGTACTGGTTCGAGTTGGCGCTTTCGATGAGGGTGCCGAGCAGCACGCCGGCGGTGGCGGCCACGGCGCCCGACAGTACGAAGGCCACGATCCGGTAGTACACGGGATTGATCCCCAGGGCGGCGGCCGCGGTGGCGGAGTTGCGCACCGACAGCAGGGCCCGGCCCGTCTTCCCCCGCCCGATGCGCAGAGCGGCGCCGAAGCACGGGACGACGACCACGCACACGAGCAGGAAGAACAAGCGCTCGTTGCCGAAGTCGACGGTGAAGATCCGCGGCCGGGCGATCACCTCGATCCCCTCGTTCTCCACCGGGATGAAAATCAGGAACTGGGCCGCCAGGTTGAACGCCAGGGTGGCCACGGCGAAATACAGGCCCGGGAGCCGGAGGGCGGCCAGGCCGGTGAGGAGGCTGGCCGGTATCGAGGCCACCACGGCCAGGGGTATCCAGGCCGCGAAGGGGACGCCTTCCCGGGTCAGGAAGGCGGCCACGAAGGCCCCGAGCCCGACGAAGCTGGCCTGGCCCAGGGAGACGGCTCCCGTCCAACCGGTGAGCACGGTCAGGGACAGGGCGACCAGGGCGTAGACGGCCACGAAGCTGCCGATGAGGGCCCAGAACTCGGTGACCAGGTACGGGTAGGCGACGAGGGCGACCAGGAGGGCGAACCAGGGGACGAAGACCCTGACCGCGCTCTTGAAGGGCAGCCGGGGCCGTTCCGCCCGGCGCTTCTCCCGCCGCTGGGCCCGGGTGGGGCGGACCGGCTTGGTCCTCGGCGGGCGGCGCCGCCGGCGCCGTCGCTCCTCGGGCGGGCCTCCCTGGTCGGCCTTGGGTTTCCTAGGCACGGGCCTCCGCCACGAGCGTCTTCGAGCGGAGCAGGAGGACGGCGAGGAGGGCGAAGAAGCCGATGCTCTGGTCGAGCCCGGCGACGTCGGTCCGGGTCGACAGCTGCTCCACCACCCCGAGCAGGGGACCGCCGATGAGGCACAGGCGCAGGTCCGACAACCCGGCGAAGACCGCCACCACCAGGGCCTTGACCTGGAGGAAGGCGAGGTTGACCGGCGTGAGCAGGCTGGTGGTGGCGAAGAGCATCGAGGCCAGCGCCCCGACCGCCGATCCCAGAGCCCAGGCCGACATGCTGACCCGACCGGTGTGGACCCCGAGTTCGGCGGCCGAGTCGAGGTCCTCGGAGACTGCCCGTACGGCCAGACCCCAGCGCGTGCGCCCCACGAGGAGGATGAGGGCGAGGCTCACGGTCACCAGGACGGCGAGAAGGACCGTGCCCTCACCGGTGATGACCACCCGGTCGAGGCCCACGAACCTGCCGATGCGGTAGGGGTCGCTGGGCAGCGGGTTCTCGATGGTGACGGCCTGGCCCGTGTAGCGGATGGTCACCACCGCCTGGGCCAGGAGCAGCACGCCCACGGTGGCCACCAGGGGAGCGATGGCCGGTGCCCGGCGCAGGGGGCGGATGGCCAGCCGCTCGATGGCCACCCCGAGCAGGGCGGCGGCGGCCAGGCCGACGACCATGGCCAGGAGGAACCGGCCCCAGCCACCGCCCGATCCCTCCATGAGGTCGTAGAGGAGGTAGGCCCCCACCGCCCCCACCCCCGCCTCGGCGAAGTTGAGGACCTTGGAGGCCCGGTAGATGACCACGAACCCGAGGGCCAGCAGCCCGTAGACGGCACCGGTGGTGAGCCCGATGACGACCCGTTGGGCGTCGACCTCCATGCCCTGTGGCTAACCGACGGTGAAGTAGGGGTCGGGTTGGGCGGGCTGGCGCATGCCGTAGTAGTAGGGGTTGCCCGACGGCTCGGTGATCTCGATCACCGCCACCTCGGTATCGAAGATGTTGCCCCCGTCCGGGCTGGCCGACTGTTTGAACTTCACCCCGAACCCGGTGTCGAAGCCGTTGAGGGCGCCGCTCTTGAGCACCTCCAGGACCCGGGCTCGGGTCAGGTTCGGTCCGGCCGCCTTGAGTGTCTCCACCACCGCCTTGGCCGCCACCCAGTGGATCTCGGTGTAGTAGTTCCGCTGGTCCCAGTCGTTCCAGTACTTCTTGTACGTGTTCTCGTAGAGGCCGTGCTCCGGCAGGCCGTCCTGGGGCAGCGACCAGGGGTGCTGGCACACCATCCCCTTGGTGTATTCACCCACCTCCCGGGGCCAGATCTCCACGTTGCAGGTCACGCCGGCGGCGGGCATTGGCGGCTTGTAGCCCAGCGACTTGGCCTGGAGCTGGAACAGGATCCCGCCCAGGGGCTCGTTGGCGAAGAAGATGAAGTCGGGGTTGGCGGCCTGCATGTTGATGACCTGGCCGTTCATGTTCGTGTCGCCCAGGTTGTAGCGCTGCTCGGCCACCACCTTCACGTTGAACTTGGACAGGACCTCTTTGGCGCCCTGGAGCCACTCGTTGCCGATGTCGTCGTTCTGGACCAGGAACCCGACCGTCTTGGGCTTGTACTTCTTGGCGTAGTAGTCGGCCAGGACGTGGGACTGGCTGCGGCCCGGCGGGCCGGTGGGGAAGATGAAGGGGCACTTGAACTCGTCGGAGGCGAGCCCGTCCATCCAGATGGCGGGGATCTGCTCCTTGCAGATCAGCGGGCTGGCGGTGACCATGGCCGGCCCGTCGCCGGCCGAGGCGAAGGCGAAGATCTTGTCCTGTTTGACCAACTTCTCGAAGCAGCTGCGGGGCTTCTCGCCCGAGGTGAAGCTGGTGTCGCAGTCGACGACCTGGATCTTGCGGCCGAAGACGCCGCCCTGGGCGTTGACCTCGTTGTAGACGGCCTTCACCGCCTTGAGCAGGGTGATGCCGAGCGAGCCCACCGGTCCCGACTCGATGTAGAAGCCGCCGAGCTTGATGGTGTCGGCGGTGACCCCCACATCGGTGGCCCCGCCGTTGCCGCCCGCCGGCGGGGTGGCCGGAGTGGGGACGGTGGGGACCGGCGAGGTGGGCGTGGGGGAGCCGGTGACGGCGCCGCGCCCGTCGCTGGGAGCGGGCGACGCCGACCCGGTGGCCCGGGGCGTGGGGGTGGCCGTGCCTGATCCGCGGGGAAGGTTGGGAACCGAGGGGACGTTCGGAGCACCGGTGGGGGAGCCGCCGAAGGGACCGGAGGGGACGCTGCTTTGGGTGGTGATTCCCGGCTGGCCCGTGTCCAGGGGCGGGGCCGCCCCTCCCACCGTCTCGACGTGGCGGGGCTGCGCCCCGGCGCAGGCGGCCAGGAGCATGGCGGCCAGGAGAGCCCACCCCGCCCCGGCGCCCCGGCGGCGCCTGGTGGTTGCGGTCATGCTCTCTCTCCTCCCTGTCCCCTGGGGAACACCCCGGCGCTTGCGCCCCGGCGGTTCGCGGCCTTCGCGCAGAACCTACCCGTGCATGGCGGATTCGTCAGCGCAGGCTCGGAACCCTGCGGGGACGGTGGGAACGGTGACAACAAATCTGCCGGACACGTTAGATTATTGCAGGCGAAGAACGGGGGCAAGCGTCCAGCCTGCTACACCAGGGACGTGGGCGGGCTGGCCGGCGTGGATGGTAGGGCGGTGGTGGTGACGGGCGGAGGCGGAGGCCTCGGGCGGGTGCTGGCCGCCGAGCTCTGCCGTCTCGGGGCCCGGGTGCTGGTCTGCGGCCGCACCCCGGCCACGCTGGAGGCGGCGGTGGCCGCCATCGAGGACGAACTCGGACCGGGCCGGGTGTTCTCCGCCGTCTGCGACGTGCGGGACCCGGCAGCGGTGGAAACCATGGTCGAGGTGGCCGAAGGCGCCCTGGGAGAGATCGACGGCCTGGTCAACAACGCCTCGGGCCTGTTCCCGGTGCGGGCGGAGGACCTGAGTCCCAGCGGGTTCTCGGCTGTGGTGCGTACCGTGCTCG
This sequence comes from uncultured Actinomycetes bacterium, assembly GCA_963789165.1. GTDB lineage: Bacteria > Actinomycetota > Acidimicrobiia > IMCC26256 > BP-133 > CAWBJP01. Next base: position 618,255 of record CAWBJP010000003.1, on the reverse strand, counting down.
ACGGGACCTTCCACTGCACCTCGGCCCTGGCCCGCCGCTGGTTGGCGTCGGGCCGTCCCGGGTCGGTGGTCAACATCCTCACGCCCTACGCCTGGACGGGCGGCCCCGGGTTCGCCCACACGGCCGCGGCCAAGGGCGGTGTCCTCAACCTGACGCGCACGCTGGGTGTCGAGTGGGCCGCCCGGGGGGTGCGGGTCAACGCCGTGGCCCCCGGTTGGATGCCGGTGGGAGGTACCGAGACCCTGGCCGCCGATCCGCAGGCTCGGAGCCGGCTCCTGGCTTCCATCCCTGCCGGCCGCTTCGGACGCCCCGAGGAGGTAGCCCGGGCGGTGGCCTATCTGTTGTCCGACGACGCCTCCTACATCACCGGGGCCTGTCTCACCATCGACGGCGGCCACCACCTGGGGAAGGGCCTGTTGGAGTTCTGCGATGCGGGGGACACCCCCAACCCCGGGGGAGACGAGGTGCCGGCCCGGTGAAGGCGGCGGGCTTTCTGATCACCCTGGTGCTGGTGGCCTGCGCCTGCGGGGGCGGTGATGCCGGGGACCAGCGGGACGATCCCGGCGGTGGGGGACTCGGCTTCTCCGTCGCCTTCGAGCCGGATCCGCCGGAAGCGGGGAAGCCGGTGACGTGGTCGCTGCGGGTCCGCAACGACGGTGGGGAGACGGTCACCCTCACGTTCCCATCGGGCAAGCGGGGTGACGTGGTGCTGGAGGATGAGCGCCAGGCTGAGGCCTACCGGTGGTCGGACGGCCGGTTCTTCACCGAGGCCGTAACCCGGGAGCGCCTGGCACCGGACCAGGAGGTGGTGTACCGGCTCGAAGAACCGTCGCTCTCCGTGGAAGCCGGGGACTACGAGCTGGTCGCGACACTGGCGGCCGAGCCCGAGGTGGGGCCCGACCGCCAGCGTGTGCACATCAGGTAACTGAGCCGCCGGGAGTTAGACCAGCGTTCCGAGGAGCGTGCCGGCGATGTCCAGGTCGGCGGCCGGCACGATGGTGGTCAGGGTGCCCAGGGTGGACAGGGCTTCGGCGGGCAGGGTGTCCAGGACGGCGAAGACGGACGGGATGCCCGCCTCGGGCATGGTCACGAAGAGCTGGGCGGCGGCCGAGATGCTGCCGGACGGCAGGGCCAGGAGGTCACCCACCGGGCCCAGCCCGGCGTCGGGCAGGAGGCCCAGGAGCCCGCCGAGGCCGGCGGCCTGAGTGTCCGTCAGCCCCAGGATCAGTTCACCGACCGGCTCCAGGGCGGTGGTGGGCAGCAGGGTGAGCAGCGGCCCGGCGATGCTCTCACCAACCGACGACAGCGGACCGAGGAGGCCCGTGATCGTTCCCAGCAGACCGCCGAGGAGGCCGCCTCCGCTGCTCGGCGAGGTGAGAATGCCGCCCAGGAGGCCAAGGTCGGTGATGGGCAGGGTGGTCAGCAGCGAGCTCAGGGCATCGACCTGGCCGGGGTTGAGGGTGTCGAGGAGCCCGGCCGTCTGCAGCGCGTCGGCGGCGGGAATGTCGCCCAGGACGGCACCCAGCTGGCCCAGGTTGCCCGTTCCGGCGGCGCCGAGGATGTCTGTCACTGCATTGATGTCCCCCGCGGGCAGGTTGAGCACGCCGGTGAGGCCGGCAACCGCCTCGGCGGGGATGGTCGTCAGCAGCGCCACGACGTCCGTGACCTGACCTGTCGACAGCGAGTTCAGCAACGTGTCGATGACCTGGAGGGCTTCGGCCGGCAGGCCGGTCAGCAGTCCGGTCACGTCCGCCGTCTGAGCCGGCGGCAGGCTGGAGAGGAGGCTGTTGAGCAGGGGCACCTTGAGGCCGGGCAGGCTGATCGCGCCCTGGCCGTTGGTGGTCACGTTGGCCGGTCCGGACACCGACGCGGAGGCTGACGGGGTGGCGGCGGGCGCCGCGGCGTCGGCGTCGCCGGCGTCGACGGGTGCGTCCCCGTCCACGGCGATGTCACCGATGGGGGTCCTGGCCCTGATCTTGACCTTGCCGGCGGGAGAGCCGGCGGCCTCGTGATCCGCTTCGGCACCCACGGCAACGTCGAAGTTGGGGTCGTCGGCGGCACCGAGGTCCACCGGTAAATGGCCGGTCACGGCGAAGGCCCCGACGACACCGGCGACCAACGTCGTGGCAACGGCTCCAGCAACCATCTTCCAGTGCAACAAGGGATCTCTCCTTCGGTGCGCGGCGGCGCCCCTGTGGCGTTCCGGCGTTCTCTGGACAGGATCGGCATGAGAGGAATCGGAGCCCATAGTCCGGGCGGACCAAAGCGGGGGCGCCACCGGACTAGTTCGGGGGTACGGATCCGCACAATCGGGCGCGACTCTCACCCAGGTGCTGGAAGACGGTGACCAGCGTGATGATCCGGGGGGTGGCCCGACCGGGTGATACGGGGTCAAGCAAAGGGGTCAGCCGGGACCGGACCGGGCCGCTTCAGGGTTTACGGCGTTGTCGGGGACCTTCCCGGCCAACACGTCGAGGGCGGAGCTCACCGCCGTGCGGGCCATGGCGACCCGGGTGGCGACGGTGGCCGTCCCGATATGGGGGGTGAGCACGGTGCGGGGCGCGGCCAGCAGCCGGGGGTGGACGGCAGGTTCGGCTTCGAACACATCCAGGCCGGCGGCGAAGATCCGCCCCTCCTCCAGCGCCTCGGCCACCGCTTCCTCGTCGACCACCGGGCCCCGGGAGGTGTTGACGAGGACGGCGCTGCGCTTCATGGCGTCCAGCTCGGGGCGTCCGATCAGATGGCGGGTCTGGGCGGTGAGGGGGACGTGGAGGCTGACCACGTCGGAGCGGGCCAGCAGCTCGTGGAGGTCGCCCACCCAGCCCTGCGCGCCGGTGTCGCTGCGGGTGTGGTGGAGCACCTCCATGCCGAAGCCCCGGCCCCGGCGGCCCACGGCCCTTCCGATGCCTCCGTAGCCCACCAGGCCCAGGGTGGCGCCGTGGATGTCCTGGCCGAGGTACTGGTCGATCTCCCATCCCGCCCAGCGCCCGGCCCGCAGATCGGCTTCGGCTTCGGACAGGCGCCGGGAGGCGGCCAGGATGAGGGCGAAGGCCAGGTCGGCCGTCGTGTCGTCGAGGAGGCCGGGGGTGTTGCACACCACCACGCCGGCCTCGGTGGCCGCGGCCACGTCGATGTTGTCGTAACCCACGGCCACGTTGGCCACCACCCGCAGCCGTCCCTGGCCGGCGGCCAGGACGGTGGCGTCGATCCGGTCGGTGATGAGGCACACCATGCCGTCGACGGTTCGCGCCGCCTCGGCCAGCTCGGCCTGGGTGAGGGGCGTGTCGCCCGGGGGCCCGGGGGTGTCCCCCGTGTCGCCCGGGCCCTGGACGATCTCCACCCCGGGGGCGCCCGCCGCCGGGTCGAGCGACCCCTCGGGCAGCCGGCGGGTGATGAACAGACGGACCATCGGGCCCCCTACCGCCCGGCCCGCGTGGCGGCGTCGGCGGCCGCTTCCGCCAGCTGGGGGACGATCTCGCCGAAGTGTTGCCAGCTGTCGTCGGCCTCTCCGTAGGCTCCGGCCACGTAGCGGGCGTAGACGCCTTCCAGGATCACGGCTGCCTTCCACAGGGCCAGGGCGACGTAGAAGTCGATCTCGGCCAGGTCCCGACCGGAGTGGGCGGCGTAGCGGGCCGCCACCTCCTTCCGGTCCGGGAATCCCGGGGCCGTGGTGGGCGCCCAGAAGAGGGGAGAGAACTCGTCCCCTGGTTCGGTCCAGTACATGAGCAGCATGCCCACGTCAGCCAGTGGATCGCCCAGGGTGCACAGCTCCCAGTCGAGGATCGACCGGATCGCCCCGTCGTCCGGAGCGACGATGGCGTTGTCGAGGCGGTAGTCGCCGTGGACGATCGACGTCCGTTCCTGAGGGGGAACGTTCCGGGCCAGGCGCTCGGCCACATCCTGCACCAGGGGTAGCTCCCGGGTCCTGGACTTGTCCCACTGTCCCCGCCAGCGGCGCAGCAGGCGCTCGACGTAACCCTCCCGGCGGCTGAGGTCGCCGAGGCTGACCTCGTCAGGCTCGAGGGCGTGAAGGTCGGCCAACGTGTCGACCAGGGACTCGGCCGCCGCTCGCCGCACCGGCTCAGGAACGGTGGCTGCGATCTCCGGGTTCCGCAGGACCAGCCCGTCGACGAAGCGCATCACGTAGAAGGGGGCGCCGTTCACGCTGTCATCGGGAGAGAGCCCGACCACGGGCGGTACGGGAACGGGCGAGCCCGCCAGAGCGGCGATGATCCGGTGCTCCCGGCCCATGTCGTGAGCCGAGGCGAGCAGGGTCCCCCGCGGCGGCCGGCGCAGTACCCAGGCCCCCCCGGCGCGGTCGGTCATGCGATAACTCAGGTTGGAGCGGCCCCCGGCGATGAGCGAGAAGTCGAGCGGCGGCACGACGCCGGGCTCCCGGGCGGTGAGCCAGTCCGTGACCGCGGCAGCATCGATCCCTTCGACCATGGGCCCGGCAGAATAGTTCTCGGGGGGCGGAGTCTGCTTCGAGACCGAGGAACAACCTGGGCCCTGGGCGGGTCAGGCCGGCGGGCCCTCGTCCTCCTGGCGGCGCATCTCCTCTTCGCGGCGGCGGAGGTTCTCCTCCCAGGCCCGCAGCCGCTCCTCGTGGTCGTCCCGGATCGGGAAATCGGTGCGGTCCTCGGGGCCGATCACCCGGCGGGGCGGAGGGCGGCTGCCGGTGTCGCCCGGCCGCCAGCCGGCGTGGAGCGGACGACCGAGGGCCAGCCAGGCCAGGGAGCCGAGGTCGGGCAGGAAGATCACGATGATCAGCCACATGCCCTTGGGCAGGTTGCGGATCAGCGTGTCGTCGGACGCGATCACATCGAAGATGCAGTAGGCCCACAGGGCGAGAAGTACCAGCGGGACGATACCGAAGCCCAACAGCCTGGCCATGCGATCAAAGTCCCATAGTCACCGGCCGGGCCGCAACGGCATTCCGAACCTACACTCCACATTCGTGTCGGTTCTGGAACGGATCCTGGAGACCAAACGCGAGGAGATCCTCGATCTGCGGCGCCGGTCCGGCGCGCTCCAGGCCGACGCCGACGCCGCCCCCGCCCCCCGTGACTTCATCGGGGCGCTGCGCCGGCCGGACGGCCACCTGGCCGTGATCGCCGAGATCAAGCGGCGCTCGCCCTCCAAGGGCGCTCTGGCCCCGGACCTGGACCCGGCGCTCACCGCCCGGCGCTACGCCGCGGGTGGGGCGGCGGCGCTGTCGGTGCTGACCGACGGCCCGTACTTCGGTGGTTCCCTGGCCGACCTCGCCGCGGCCCGGGCGGCGGTGGCCCTGCCTGTCCTGCGCAAGGACTTCACCCTCGATCCGTTCCAGGTGGTCGAAGCCCGGGCGGCAGGGGCCGATGCCGTGTTGCTGATCACCGCCGCCCTGCCCGACGACGCCCTGCTGGCCGACCTGGCCACCACCGCCGCCGGGCTCGGTCTGGCCGCCCTGGTGGAGGTGGACGACGAGGCTGGTCTGGAGCGGGCCCTGCGGGTCGGCGCCACCCTGGTCGGCGTCACCAACCGGAACCTGCGCACCTTCGGCGAGGATCTGTCCACCGCGGAGCGGCTGGCTGCCCGCATCCCCGCCGAGGTGGTATCGGTGGCGGAAAGCGCCATCCGTTCCCCGGCCGACGCCCAGCGGATGGCGGAGGCCGGCTTCGACGCCGTTCTGGTGGGGGAGGCTCTGGTCAAGGCGGCCGACCCCGAGGCCGCCGTCGCTTCGCTCGCCGCCGTGTTGTGCCCGGGGACACCCCGTACCCCGGGCTCCTCCCGGGGACACATACCCCGGGTCCCAGCCCCAGGAGGTAGCTGATGCGGTACCTGCTGAACCCCGAGCAGATCCCGACCGCCTGGTTCAACGTGGCCCCGCATCTGCCGGAGCCGCTGTCGCCGCCCATGCATCCCGGGACGGGCCAGCCGATCGGTCCCGACGACCTCGCCCCCCTGTTTCCCATGGCCCTCATCGCCCAGGAGATGTCGGCCGACCCCTGGATCGACATCCCTGGGGAGGTCCTCGACATCCTCAAGCTGTGGCGCCCGACGCCGCTCGTCCGGGCCCGACGACTGGAGCAGGCCCTCGACACCCCGGCCCGCATCTACTACAAGGACGAGTCCGTCTCCCCCGCGGGATCCCACAAGCCCAACACGGCCGTGGCCCAGGCGTATTACAACAAGGCTGAGGGCATCGCCCGCATCTCCACCGAGACGGGGGCGGGCCAGTGGGGCAGCGCCCTGGCCTACGCCTGCCAGTTCTTCGGCCTGGAGTGCTTTGTGTACATGGTGGCCGCCTCCTACCACCAGAAGCCGTACCGCCGGGTGCTCATGGAGACCTGGGGCGGCGAGGTGATCCCGAGCCCGTCGAAGAACACCAACGCCGGACGGACCGTGCTGGAACGCGACCCCGACTGCACCGGATCGCTGGGTATGGCCATCAGCGAGGCCGTGGAGGACGCCGCCACCCGGGAGGACACCCACTACTCGCTGGGTTCGGTGCTGAACCATGTCCTGCTCCACCAGACGGTGATCGGGCTCGAGGCCAAGACCCAGCTGGAGCAGGCCGGCGAGCGCCTGCCCGACGTTGTCATCGGGTCCTGCGGCGGCGGCTCCAACCTGTCCGGCCTGGCCCTCCCCTTCGTGCCCGATCACGCTGCCGGGGTACGGCTGGTGGCGGTGGAGCCGTCGGCCTGCCCCACCCTCACCGAGGGCAAGTTCGAGTACGACTTCGGCGACGAGGCGGGTATGACGCCCAAGATCCTCATGTACACGCTGGGCCACGACTTCATCCCGCCGCCCATCCACGCCGGTGGGCTGCGCTACCACGGCGACGCCCCCATCGTCTGCAACCTGGTCAAGAACGGCTGGATGGAGGCGGTGGCCTACCCCCAGGGCAAGGTCTTCGAGGCCGCCCTCCAGTTCGCTCGGGCCCAGGGCCCGGTCCCCGCCCCCGAGACGGCCCACGCCATCCGCGGTGCCATCGACGAGGCCCTGGCGGCCAAGGAGGCCGGCGAGGAACGCGTCATCCTGTTCAACTACTCCGGCCACGGCCTCCTCGACCTCGGCGCCTACGACGACTACCTCCACGGCCGCCTGGTCGACGTCTGACAACCCTCGGGGGGCTCCGCCCCCCGAGTCCCCCCAAAAACAGCGGAGCTGCCGTGTTCGTGAAGATCTGCGGGGTGACGAGTGAGGACGATGCCCTCCTGGCGGTGGCCTTGGGCGCCGACGCGGTCGGCTTCGTCTTCGCTCCCAGCCCCCGGCGGGTCCATCCCGAGGTGGCCCGGGACATCGTCCGGCGGCTTCCCACCGAGGTGGTGACCGTGGGCGTGTTCCGGGACGAGCGCCCCGAGCAGGTGATCGAGGTGGTCAGCCGCTGCGGGCTGCGGGGGGCGCAGCTCCACGGCGGCGAGACGGCGGCGGACGTCCGCGCCGTCCGCCAGCGGGTCCAGTTCCTGATCCGGGCCCTCCCGGCGGGCGACGCCCGCCTGAGCGAAGCGCTGACGGGGGTCGACGCCCCTGACGTCATCCTCCTTGATGCGCCCGAGCCCGGTTCGGGCACCGTGTTCGACTGGTCGCTGGCGGAAGGCGCCCCCGATGGCGTGCGCCTGATGCTGGCCGGGGGGCTCAACCCCGACAACGTGGAGCAGGCCATCCGCAAGGTGCGGCCCTGGGGTGTTGACTCGGCCAGCGGCGTGGAAGCGTCCCCCGGACGCAAGGACCCGGCCAAGCTGCGCCGTTTCGTGGAGACGGCCAAGCGGGTGGGTGAGGAGCTGGAATCGGACTGGGAACCCACCCGGGCCGCCCCCTACGACTGGCAGGACGAACGGTGACGACGCCCCCCGTCCGCGGCACTCCCGTGGTCCTCGGTCCTCCCGGGCCGGAGCCGGCCGCCCGGGGCCGCTTCGGCGAGTTCGGCGGGCAGTTCGTCCCCGAGACGCTCGTCCCCGCCCTCGAATCCCTCGAAGCTGCGTTCCGGGAGGCATGGGCCAGTGAACCTTTCCGGGACGAGCTGGCCGCCCTCCTCACCAGCTACGCCGGACGGCCCACGCCCGTCACCGAATGCCACCGTCTCTCCGAGCGCCTCGGGCTCCGGGTGCTCCTCAAGCGGGAGGACCTGACCCACACCGGGTCGCACAAGATCAACAACGTGCTGGGCCAGGCCCTCCTGACCCGGGACATGGGCAAGACCCGGGTCATCGCCGAGACGGGCGCCGGGCAGCACGGGGTGGCCACCGCCACCGCCGCCGCCCTCTTCGGGTTGGAGTGCAAGGTGTTCATGGGCGCGGTGGACGTGGAGCGCCAGGCGCTCAACGTCTTCCGCATGCGCCTGCTCGGCGCGGAGGTGGTTCCCGTCACGTCGGGCAGCGCCACCCTGAAGGACGCCATCAACGAGGCGCTGCGGGACTGGGTGGCCACGGTGGAGGACACCCACTACTGCATCGGTTCGGTGGTGGGCCCCCACCCCTACCCGTGGATGGTGCGGGAGTTCCAGCGGGTGGTGGGCGACGAGGCGCGGGAGCAGTGCCGGGCCCTCCTCGCCGGCGCCGACCCCGACCTGGTGGTGGCGTGCGTGGGAGGCGGTTCCAACGCCATGGGCACCTTCGCCGGGTTCCTGGACACGAAGGCCCGGCTGGTGGGGGTGGAAGCGGGCGGCGATGGCCTCGAGAGTGGCCGTCACGGCGCCTCCATCGCCCGCGGCGTTCCCGGTGTGCTCCACGGGGCCCGCTCCTTCTACCTCCAGGACGAGCACGGCCAGATCCGGGAGGCCCACTCGATCTCCGCCGGCCTCGACTACCCGGGCACCGGCCCGGAGCACGCCGCTCTGGCCGCCGCCGGCCGGGCCAGCTACGCCCACGCCACCGACACCCTCGCCCTGGAGGGATTCAAGCTGCTGTCGGCCACCGAGGGGATCGTGCCCGCGCTGGAGCCGGCCCACGCCATCGGCTGGCTGGCCCAGGAGGCGGGCCGCGACGTCCCCGCCGGCTCCACCGTGCTGCTCACCCTGTCCGGCCGGGGTGACAAGGATGCCGCCCAGGTGGCCGAGCTCCTCGGCGAGCCCGTCGAGTGACCCTCGAGTCCCATCTCCGGGCTCGGCGGGAGGCGGGAGCCAAGCTGCTGGTGCCGTACGTGACGGGCGGCCTGGGCTCCGCCTGGCTCGACGTCGTGCGGGCGGTGGCCGATGCCGGCGCTGACGCCATCGAGATCGGCATCCCCTTCTCCGACCCGGTCATGGACGGCCGGGTCATCCAGGAAGCGTCCCGCCGGGCGCTGGAGATCGGTGCCACCCCGGCCGGGATCATCGCTGACGTGGCCAAGGTGGACGTCGGTATCCCCCTGGCCGTCATGACCTACTACAACCCGGTGGCCCATATGGGTCTGGAACGGTTCGCGGCCTCTCTACGCGATTCGGGGATCGCCGGGGCCATCGTCCCCGACCTGCCCCTGCACGAACTGGGCGAGTGGGCCGAGGCGGCCGACGCCTGTGGTGTGGAGACGGTGCTGCTCGCCGCCCCCACCACGCCCGACGAGCGGCTGGTCCGGATCTGTGCCCGCTCCCGGGGCTTCGTCTACGGGGTGTCGCTCATGGGCGTGACCGGGGAACGGGCCAGCCTCTCGGAGCGGGCCCTGGAGATGGGCCGGCGCCTGAAGGCGGTGACCGATCTGCCCGTCCTCCTCGGCGTGGGCGTCTCCACCCCGGAGCAGGCCGTGGGGGCAGCCTCGGTGTCCGACGGGGTCATCGTGGGCAGCGCCCTCGTGCGCCGGCTGCTGGAGGGCGGCGGTCCCGAGCAGGCGGGGATCTTCACGGCCGAGATCCGCGCCGCCCTCGACGCAGGGAACTAACCCTCGGCTTCGGTCTCGGGCTCCTCACCCGGGGCGGGGTGTCCCCTGCTCTCGGCCACATAGGAGCGGTAGACGGCGAGCAGGGCCTGGCGCTGAGGGTCGGAGAGGTAGGGGTCGGCCGAGATGGCCGCCTCGGTGGCGCCCGGCACCCGGCCGTCGGGCTGGTCCTCCTCGATCAGGCCGACCTGGGCCAGGAGGGTCTCGGCCGAGATGTCGAGGGCCTTGGCGATCGACCGGATGACCCGGATGGAGGGCTCGTGGAGTCCCCGCTCGATCTGGGACAGGTATGGATTCGAGACCATGGCCAGCTCCGCCATCTCCCGCAGGGAGAGCTTGGCCAGCTGGCGCTGGGTGCGGACGAAGGCGCCGAAGGCTTCGAGCTGAGATTTCCAGGGATCGGGAACATCATTCATAGGGCGAGCCATCATCGCACCCCTATCGGTGGTAGTCGTAGAAGCCGCGGCCGGCCTTGCGGCCGAGCAGGCCCGCCTCGACCATCCGTGACAGCAGCGGCGGGGGGGCGTAGAGGGGCTCCTTGAACTCCTCGTAGAGCGACTGCGACACGGCGATGGTCGTGTCGAGTCCGATCAGGTCGGTGAGGGCCAGGGGTCCCATCGGGTGGCGGAGCCCTTCGACCACCCCGGAGTCGATGTCCTCGGCCGTGGCGAAGCCCGACTCCAGCATGCGGATGGCCGAGAGGAGATACGGGATGAGCAGGGCGTTGACGATGAAGCCGGCCCGGTCCTTGGAGCGGATGACCCGCTTGCCGAGCACCGTACCGGCGAACGCCTCGGCTCGTTCCGATGTCTCCTGGGAGGTCAGCAGGGAGGGGATGAGCTCGACCAGGTGCATGACCGGGACGGGGTTGAAGAAGTGGAGGCCGAGGACGTTGGCCGGGCGGTGGGTGGCCATGGCCAGCTTCATCACCGGGATGGATGAGGTGTTCGACGCCAGCACCGCGTCCTCGTCCTGCACCGCCTTGTCCAGGCTGGCGAAGACGTCGAGCTTCTCCGCCTCGTTCTCGATGACCGCCTCCACCACCAGCTGGCGGTCGGCCAGGTCGGCGAAGTCGATGGTGAAACGGATGTGCGACAAGGCTGCGTCGCGGTCGGCCACCTGCAACTTGCCCGCTTTCACGGCCCGGTCCAGCGAACCCTCGATGCGCTGGCGACCGCGGTCGAGGGCGCTCTGGTTCACCTCCCGGACGATCACGTCGAGCCCAGCCCGGGCGCACACCTCGGAGATGCCCGAGCCCATGAGCCCGCAGCCCACCACGCCGACCCGCTCGATCCCGTTGGTCATCCCTGGCTCCTTACCGGTGTCCCGTGTCCGTGCTGCGGGTGCATGTTGACGGCGCGCCGCTGCCCGGCGAGGGTTCCTCGCCGGGCAGGGCAGTGGGTCCGCTGGAGGGGGGTTCCAACCGGACCGAGGTCAGGGGGCCGACCGGTCAGTTGGTCGACTTGGCGGCCGCGGGGCGGCTGTTGGTCGTCTTGGCCTTGCCGTTGCTCAGGACGGGCCGGGCGGCGTCAAGCACCGCGGCGGCGAAGTCCCGCTGAGCAGCCAGCAGCTTGTCGGCGAAGTCAAAGGCGTTCTCGACGATGTCGACCGTGTTGGGCAGCTGGTCGGCGAAAGGCAGGGGAGGAAGGTCGGGAACCATGCTCTTGCCCGCCTCAGCCCAGGTCTTGACCGCCTTGACGACGGCCTCCTGGCTCTGGCGGACGGTCTCCAGGACCTGATCCTCAAGGGCGCTGAACATCTCGGTGGCAGTAGCCATTTGGGGGTCTCCTTCGTGATCTGCGTGATCTTTGGTATGTGCGAAGGATACTACCCAAGCGCTTGATTTGTCAAGCAGATACTCGGGGAATTCCGCACTCTTCCCCCCCATACCTACCCAGATCGGGCCCGCCGTAGCTACCCGTGGACGTACGTTCCCGGGGCGTCCGCCACGGGCGGATGCGCGGCGCTGCCCATGGGGGGCGGCTTGCCCCGGGACCCGGCCCGCTCCTGGATCCAGGCCGCCCAGTCCTCCCACCACGAGGCTTCGTGCTCCTTGGCGCCGGCCAGCCATTCCTTGGGGTCGGGCGGATTCTTGGCGTTGGTCCAGTAGCGCGACTTGGGCGACGGGGGGTTCACGATGCCGGCGATGTGCCCCGAGGAGCTGAGGGTGAACCGGACCTTGCCGGGCAGCAGCTGGGTGGTCTTGTACGCCGACGTCCACGGGGCGATGTGGTCCTCCTTGGCCGAGAGGACGTAGGCGTCCGCCTTGATGGCGTCGAGGCTCAAGCTGGTGCCGGCCAGTTCCATCTCCCCCCGGGCCAGCTGGTTCTGGATGTAGCAGGCGCGGAGGTAGAACGAGTGCATGGCCGCCGGCATGCGAGTCCCGTCGTCGTTCCAGGCCAGGATGTCGAAGGCGGGGGGGTCCTCGCCCATGAGCCAGCTGGAGGCCACGTAGCTCCAGATCAGGTCGTTGGCCCGCATGAAGTCGAAGGTGCGCGACATCTCGTTGGAGTCCAGGAAGCCCTTCTTGGCCATCTTCGTCTCGATGCGGGCCACGGACTCGGCATCGGAGAAGGCACCGAGGCCGCCGGGCTCGGAGAAGTCGATCAAGGTGTTGAGGAAGGTGGCGGAATTGATGCGGTCGTCGCCCTTGGCGGCCAGGTAGGCCAGCAGCATGGCGGTGAGGCTGCCCCCCAGGCACAGGCCGACCATATTCACCTTGGGGGCGCCGGTGATCTCGGTGATGACGTCGAGGGCCTGGCGGGGCCCTTCGAGGAGGTAGTCGTCCAGGCGGGTGTCGCCCATGGTCTTGTCCGGGTTCCGGTAGCTGATCTGGAACACCGTGTGGCCGTGCTTGACCGCCCACTCCACGAAGCTCCGGCCCGGGGCCAGGTCCATGATGTAGTACTTGTTGATCCACGGTGGGCTGCACAGCAGCGGCACCTGGTGAACCGTGTCGGTGGTGGGGACGTACTGGATCAGCTCCATCAGGTCGTTCTGGAAGACGACCTTCCCCGGGGTAGCGGCCAGGTTCTGGCCCAGGGTGAAGGCCGAGCGGTCGACTTTGCGGGGCAGACCCCCGTTGGTGGTCAGGTCGGTGATGAAGTTCCGCGCCCCGCGGGCGAGGCTGAGGCCGCCGGTGTCGAAGGCCCGCTTCAGGGCGGCCGGGTTGCCGCCCAGGAAGTTGGTGGGAGCCACGGCGTCGATCATCATCCGCAGGACGAAGCGGGCCTTGCCCGCCCAGGGCTCCTCCAGCTCCGCCAGGTCCAGCAGGTCCTCGATGAGGCGCTCGGTCAGCCGGTAGGACTGGAGGATGGTGAAGTAACCGGCGTTGCCCTCCCAGGCCGGGTCGGCGAAGCGGCGGTCCTTGCCGCCCTTGGCGGGAAGCGGCGGTGGTGTCTTGATTCCCGCCGCCCGGCCGGCGGCCGCGATTCCGGTCAGGGCGAGGCCGGCACCGAAGCGGCTGAAGGCCCGGAGGGTGGGAACCGGCCGGCGGGCGACCTCGCTGCTGAGGCGGGAGAGGGCTTTGCCGAAGGACACCGGATCGAGCACGGCGAGGCCCCCCTCGGGGGCGAGGATCTCCATGGCCCGGGCGCCGGCACCGAGGGCGCCGCCTTCGCTGGGCCCGTACCGTTCCTCGGGCTCGGTGGCACGGCTGGCGCCGGCCCGGCCCTTGCCGTTCGTCTTCGTGGAGGTGTCCGAGACGGCCATGTGACTACTCCTCGTTGGCGGTGAGCGTCAGGAATTCCCGCTGCCAGTCCTCGTAGGGCATCTCCGGGGAGAGGGCGGCCACCTGGGCCTGGCGCCGGCGCCGCTCGTCGCCGCGGTGGTGGGCGATGTCGGCGATCTCCTGCGCGGAACGTTCCGTGCCGACCACGACGGCCCGCACGTCGGACTGGTCGCAGTCGGCCAGGATGGCGCGGGCCAGCACCCGCAGGAGGTCGATGCGGGCGTGGCGGTCATCCGGCGTGGCCCCGCCCGGGATGTTGCCCGCCACCAGCACCACGCAGGCCTCGGGGGCCAGCAGGGGCAGCACCCGGCTGGTCGTCTCGAAGCGCTTCAGCAGGCCTTCGGACAGGAACTCGTGGATCCGGTCGACCAGCGTGGGCCCGCTGACCATGGTCTGCCGGGGCAACTGGACGTAGCAGTCGAGGGTCCCCGGGGCCACATCGGCGCAAACCGCTTCCACGTCGGCGGGTAGCCCTCCGGCCCGGGTGACGGTGAAACCGACCTTCTCCAGGGCGGTGGCGACCTCGTCGACCCGCTCGTCCGATCCGGTCACCAAAGCGGTCCCGGTGTTCATGGCTGCCTCCTCCAGGCTCCCGCTACGAGTAGTAGCGGAACACGATCTCGGCCACGCAGGCCGGTTTGGTCTGGCCCTCGATTTCGTAGGTGCCGGTGAGGGTGACCTGGACCCCCCCGGAGATCTCCTCCACGGCGGCGAGCTCGGCGCTGAGCCGAACATTCGAACCCGATGGCACCGGGGCCGGGAACCGCACCTTGTTGAGGCCGTAGTTCACCACCAGTCGAGCCCCTTCCACCCGCAGGATCTCGAACAGGCAGACCGGGGTGAGGGCCAGGGTGAAGTAGCCGTGGGCGATGGTGGTCCCGAAGGGTCCCGCCGCGGCCCGCTCGGCGTCGACGTGGATCCACTGGTGGTCCCCGGTGGCGTCGGCGAACCGGTTGATCTGGTCCTGGTCGACGAGGTGCCAGCCGCTGTAGCCGAGGTGTTTCCCGACGTGGTCGGGAAGATCGGACAGCTGGAGCACGGTGGCGGCGTCGGCACTGGACATGGATACCCCCGGGGCGGATGAGCGGAACGGACCGGGCTGAAAGCTTACGGCGCAACGGGGCGACGGCCCCCACCCGGGCGGGGCGTCAGGCGGCCTGGGGCGGCGGGTGGTGGCCGGACTGCACGTGGTGGAGCAACTCCACCAGCACCTGGCGAACATCGCCGCGAAGACCAGCCATCTCCGACCGCATCTCTGTGCGGAGTTCCTGGACCTCTGAGCGCACGCTGCCGATCTCGGAACGCACGCCGCCGATCTCGGAGCGCAGGCCGCCGATCTCGGAACTGTGCTGAGATCGCACGCTGGCGATCTCGGATCGCACGCTGGCGAACTCCGAGCGGGTCCCTGTGCGCAGTTCGCCGATTTCCGATCTCAGGTCACGCAGGAGATAGGCAACCAGGCCGACCGTCGTTCCGATCGTGCCGAGGGCGGCCACGAAGGCCGTGATGATCTCGCCCTGCAAGGACATCACCTCTCATGGTACGCGCCGTCGGGTCAGCCTCGGCGGGCGAGGGGCAGCACGACGGCGGGCGGCGGAGAGGAGGCCGAGGCGGCCTCGAGTGCCGGGGAGATGAGGCGGGCCCGGAGGGCGGCGAGGGGGAAGCGGGCGGAGGCCATGGGAGGCGGGCAGCAGCGGGGCCGGCAGGGACAGGCCAACGTGGCGCGGACCACGTGGGCCACGCCTCCCGAACCGTCTCCCAGGAGCACCACGACCCACGAGTGGTCGGGCGCGAGCGTCCGCCCTCGACCCGGACCGAGAGGCTCGACGAGATGGGCGAGCACGAACACCTGAGGGCCCTCCCGCCCGGCGGGGGCCTCGGCCCGCGCCTCGACCACCAGGTGGCCGGCGGCGACCCCCGAGACCCACCACAGGCCCAGCTTCCGGCGCGGCGCGATCCCGGACAGAGCGGTCAAAAGCTCGTCGCCGGCGGTGACGGACAGTTCGGTCACGGGGTGACCGCACACGGTGGGCGCAGCCGTCATGGTGGCGGCGAAGCCCGTCGGGTCGTTCACCCGCCAGGGGCCGGTGAGGAGCGAAACCGCACCGGAAAAGTCCAGCAGCGGCCCATTGTGGCTGGTCAGGAGGCGGCCGGCGGGGTGGCGGGCCTTGGCGGCGGCGAGGTCGTCGGCGGAGCCGGGAGCGGCGAGTGAAGGGGTCATGCGCCTACCCTAAGGACCACCTGAGACAGTTAACGGGAGTTTCCGGTGGGTAACCCGAGGTGGGCTGGGGAGGTCGGAGGAATCGTGAGCTACCTGCCGACGCGCCTCGCCCGTGCCACCGAGCGTGGTGGTGCCATCACCTTCATTGCCTCCGGGGAGAGGGTGGAGTGGTCCGTCCTGCACCAGGAGGCTCGGGCCATGGCCGCCGCCCTCCAGGCCCGGGGCGTCGCCCCCGGCGACCATGTCGCCATCCTGGGGCCCACCTCCCGGCACCTGGTGACCGCCATCGAGGCGACGTGGCTGGCCGGTGCCACCGTGGTGGTGCTGCCCCTGCCGATGCGGATGGGCGGCCTCGACGAGTTCATCGCCCAGACCCGCGCCCGGGTACGGGCCGCCGACGCCACTCTGGTAGCCGCCGATCAGGCCCTGTCCGGGTTCCTGGTCGCCGAACCCGGCGACCCTCCCCTCGCCCTCCTCCACGACCTGGCGGCCGACCCGGGAGCGTGGACGGCGTACGAGGAGCCCAAGGAGGACCCGTCGGCCCTGGCCGTGCTGCAGTTCACCAGCGGCTCCACCGCCGATCCCAAAGGCGTGATGCTGCCCCACGAGACGATCTGCGCCAACCTCGACGCCCTGGCCACCGCCGCCCGCCTCGACCCCGAGGACGACGTGCTCTGCGGATGGTTGCCTCTCTACCACGACATGGGGCTCATCGGTTTGCTCACCACCGCCATGACCTCGGGCACGGACTTCGCGCTCGCCGCGCCCCAGGATTTCCTCGCCTCACCCGGGCGGTGGATGGAGTGGATGTCGCAGTACGGGGCCACGGCCACGGCGGGGCCGAATTTCTCCTACGCCCTGGCCACCCGGGCCCTGCGGCGGCTCGCTGCCCGGGACCCTCGACCTGTCCCGGTGCCGGATCGCCCTCAACGGCGCCGAGGCGGTCGACCCGACCGTGGTGGAAGCCTTCCTCGCCGCCGGCGCCCCCCAGGGCCTGAGTCCCGGGGCCGCCTTCCCCGCCTTCGGGATGGCCGAGGCGACCATCGCCGTCACCTTTCCCATTCCCGGCCAGGGGCTGCGCACCGACCCGGTCGACCGCCGCGTGCTGGAGACCGACGACTATGCCGCGCCCGCCGACCCGGAGGCGCCCGGCACCCGCCACCAGGTGATCCTGGGCCGGCCCGTCCCCGGCCTGGAGATCCGCGTCGTCGACCCCGAGACCGGGCAGGTGCGCTCTGAACGGGAGGTGGGCGAGCTCGAGATCCGGGGAACTTCCATCAGCCCGGGTTACTACCGCCGGCCCGATGCCACCGAGGCCACGTTCCATGACGGCTGGCTCCGCTCTGGCGACCTGGCCTACCTGGTGGACGGGGAGCTGGTCATCTGCGGGCGCATCAAGGACCTCATCATCGTGGGCGGGCGCAACGTGTATCCGGAGGACGTCGAGCGGGCCGCCGCCTCGGTGGAGGGTGTCCGGGCCGGCAACGTGATCGCCTTCTCTGTGGATGGGCGCAAGGGCAAGGAGTCCCTGGTGGTGGTGGCCGAGTCCCGCGAGAGCGACGTCGACGCCCTGCGTCAGGCCGTGGCCGGCCGGATCCGGGACGTGGTCGGGCTCCCGCCGCAGGAAGTGGTCCTGGTCGAGCCGGGAACGCTGCCCAAGACGTCCTCGGGCAAGCTGCAGCGCTCGCTGTGCCGCTCCCGCTACGAAGAGGGCGTCTTCGAACCCCTCTGAGCGGATCGCCGACTGTCACGGCGGCTACACAACCACCGTCGCGCTGGTCGACGACTCCGCAGCTCGGCCGGTTCATCCTTCGAGGTACACCACCACCTTTGAGGAGGAGCCATGCGCAAGGACCGCAGCGACGCCAGCAGCTGGGACCGCACCCCCTTCGGCCGCCTGAACCGCCGGAGCCAGACCGGCCGCCAGCTCACCATCGCCGAGGCCTTCGAAGAGGTGGCGCGCCGCCACTGAGCTCCCCGCACCGTTTGTAAGGATTCCGTACCGCTACGGAGGCTGTGACCCTCGGCGCGAGATAGCCTCGCATCCGACGGGGGAGGGGACATGGCCGAGCGGCTCGACCGCCGTGGTTTCCTGCGCCTGGGAGGCATCGCCACGCTGGCGGCCGCCGGCCTGGGTGCGGGCTGCAGCTCGGGGAGCACGAAGTCCAAGACTGTGGCGAAAAGCGCCACGAAGGCCGGGACGACCCTGCGTATCGCTCAGTGGGGCCACTTCGTTCCCGGCTATGACGGGTGGTTCGACCAGGACTACACGAAGCGCTGGGGGGAGGAGCACGACGTGCAGGTGGTCGTCGACCACCTGCCCTTCGACCAGATACGGAACCGGGCCGACGCCGAGGTGGCCGCGCAGAACGGCCATGACATCTTCGGCTTCGTCACGCCGCCGCCCGTCTACGAAGACGACGTCATCGACCACCGGGAGATCGTCGAAGAGGTCGAGGCCAAGGCGGGGAAGATGGCTCCGCTCATCGAGAGAAGCGTCCTGAACCCGAAGACCGGGAAGTACTTCGCCTTTGCCGACTTCTGGCAGGCCAATCCCGCGCTCTACCGGGTCGAGCTCTGGGAGCAGGTGGAGCCCGGCCTGCGGCCGGACACATGGGACGACGTGGTGCGGGCGGGGCCGAAGCTCAAGGCTCTGGGTCATCCCGTCGGCATCGGGATGTCGCCCGACATCGACGTTGCCGCCTGCCTCCACACCTTCTTGTACGCCTACGGGTCGTCGATCCAGGACGAGGCCGGGAACCTCACCATCAACCGCCCTGCAACCGTCGAGGCGGTGAGGGTGGGCGCCGCCATCTACAGGGGCGGTATGACCGACGAGATCTTCGCCTGGGACGGTGCCTCCGACAACCGCTACCTCGCCTCAGGCCGGGCGTCATTGACCATCGACGCCATCTCGGCTCTCCGGGCCACGGAGAAGCAGGACCCCGGGCTCGCCGGCCGATCGCCCTCGCCCCGGTCCCCGCCGGTCCCGCGGCCCGGCTCAGCCCCCCCTCGGTGATGAACGTCTATGTCATCTGGGGGTTTTCCCGGAACCAGGAGCTGGCCAAGCAGTTCCTCGTCGCATCACGTTCCCTCACTACTCATCTGGAGGCTTCCTCCGTTCCAGGTCTCCAACCAGCCCCTGTTACCTGGCGCTCGACTACCGGAGGCTCCTCACCCGGGTGGCCGGCGACCCTCCGCCATCCGCCGGATCAGTCGCCCGCTGGCCGAGGCCACCAGCTGGTCGACCGACCGGCATCCCGGCCATACCCATGCCGGCCGTCGACGAAGTACGTCAACCAGTACCTGGTCCCCGAGGTGTTCGGCCGAGTGGTCGACCAACCTCGGCCATCCCGGCTACACCAACGCCGGCGTCAACGACGTCGCCAATCAGTTCCTGATCCCCCGGATGTTCGCCGCCGCCGCCCGGGGCGAGATGAGCGCCGAGGAGGCGGTGAAAGCGGCGGAGGCCCAGATCACGCCGATCTTCGACAAGTGGCGGGACCTGGGGAAGATCTGATGGACCAGCGGCGTGACCGGCGGGAGTTCCTCCGCCTCGCCGCCCTGGCCGGCGCCGGCGCGGCTCTCGGTGGTGCCGCCTGTTCCGACAGCGGCGAGGCGAAGAGGGCGGCGACATCGGCCACGGCAGGAGCGGGGAAGACCCTGCGGATCGCGCTCTGGAGCCACTTCATCCCCCGCTTCGACGCCTGGTTCGACGAGGAGTACACCCGGCGGTGGGGGGAGGACAACGGCGTCAAGGTGGTGGTCGACCACATCCCCTACGCCGAGCTCGGCGCGCCGGGCCGGCGCCGAGGTGGCCGCCGGCCGCGGCCACGATCTCTTCGCCTTCATCACACCGCCGCCCCTCTTCGAGGACGACGTCATCGACCATCGTGAGGTCGTGGAGGAGGTCGAGGCGAAGGTCGGCAAGATGGCGCCCATCGTCGAGCGCAATGTCTTGAACCCCAAGACCGGGAAGTACTTCGGCTTCGCCGACTTCTGGACGCCCAACCCCGTCCACTATCGGGTCCAGTTGTGGAATCAGGTCGAGCCGGGCCTCACCCCGTCGTCCTGGGACGACGTGCTGCGGGCGGCACCGCGGCTGAAGGCGTTGGGCCTACCCATCGGCATCGCCATCTCGCCCGACGACGACTCGAGCTTCTCCCTGTTCGGCCTCATGGCCGCCTTCGGGTCCCAGCTCCAGGACGAGGAAGGCCATCTCACGCTGGACAGCCCGGCCACGGTCGAGGCGGTGAAGATGGCGTCCGCCATTTATCGGGCGGGCATGAGCGAGGAGGTCTTCTTCTGGGACAGCTCGTCGAACAACCGCGCCATGGCCACCGGCCAGAGCGCGATGGTGCTGAACGCGATCTCGGTCATCCGGGGCACCGAGGAACAGAACAAAGAGATCGCCGCCGACGTAGCTCTGGCCCCCTCCCTGGCCGGGCCGACCGGCCGGCTGGGTGTCAACTCGGTGGTGAACGTGTTCGTGATCTGGCGCTTCGCCCGCAACCAGGAGCTGGCCAAGCAGTTCCTGGTGGATCTGGCCTTGAGTGGCCGCGACTCGTTCCTCCGGAGCCGCTTCTACAACCTGCCCTCCTTCCCGCAGGCGGTCCCCGATCTTGCCGACCTGGTGGCCCGGGACGACGAGGCGCAGCCGCCGACGAAGTACTCCCTGATGGCCGAGGCTGAGGCGTGGACGACCAACATCGGCCACCCCGGCCATGCCAATGCCGCCACCGACGAGGTCTTCTTCCAGTTCATCGTGCCGAAGATGTTCGCCGCCGCGGCGCGGGGCGAGATGACCGCCGAAGCCGCCGTGAAGGCGGCGGCGGCGCAGGCGGCGCCCATCTTCGACAAGTGGCGGGAACAGGGGAAGATCTGATGGACGGGGCCCGCAACCGTCGAGACTTCCTGCGCTTGGCCGCAGGGGCTGCGGCCGTGACGCTCACAGGAACGGCCTGCGGGTCGGGATCGGAGAAGTCCAAGTCGAGCGGCGCGAAGGCCAGTGGGAACGGGCCCAAGGACGACACAACGCTGCGCATTGCCCAGGTCAGCCATTTCGTCCCCGCCTTCGACGCCTGGTTCGACGGCGAGTACACCCAACGTTGGGGAGAACGCAACGGCGTGCAGGTGGTCGTCGACCACGTCACGTATGCCGACCTGCCCACCCGGGCGGCGGCTGAGGTCGCCGCCGGACGCGGGCACGACGTCTTCTACACCTACGACGCCGCCGCCACCTTCGAGGATGACGTGATCGACCACGCGCCGATCGTGGAGGAGGTCGAGGCCAAGGTGGGAAAGTTGAATCCCGCCGCCGACCGCGCCACATGGAACTCGAGGACGAAGAAGCGCTTCGCCTTTCCCGACTGTCTGTTGGCCTTTCCGGTCCTCTACCGCTCCGACCTGTGGGCTCCGGCCGGCCTGGTCCCCGACACCTGGGATGACGTGCTCCGGGCGGCCCCGGGTCTCAAGGCGGCCGGTCATCCCCTCGGCCTCGGTTTCTCTTCCGATTTCGACGCCAACACTTGGCTCCTCGGCCTCATGCTGGCACACGGCGGCGCCATCCAGGACGAGGAGGGAAACGTCGCCATCAACCGTCCCGCCACGGTGGAGGCCGTGAAGATGGGCGTCGCCCTCTACCGGGCCGGGATGACCGAGGAGGTGCTCGGTTGGGACAGCTCAGGGTCGGCCAACAATCGTGTGCTGGTCAGCGGGAAGGCGTCGCTGATCATCAACACCGTGTCGGCGCAGCGGGCCATCGAGGCTCAGGACGCCGATCTGGCCCGGCGGATTGCGCTGCTCCCGGCTCCGGCCGGTCCGGCCGGACGCACGATGGTGTACGGCAACGGCATCTATGTGATTTGGAAGTTCGCCCGGAACCAGGACGCCGCCCGGCGCTTTCTCGTGGACCTCGCCGTCGACTATCGGGACGCCTTCGTCAACTCCGGGTTCTTCAACCTTCCCGCCTTTCCCGGCAGCGTCCCGGACCTGGGGCCGTTGCTGGAGCGCGACGCAGGCGCCGACCCCAGGGGGAAGTACGCCCTGCTGGCTGGTGCCGGCGAGTGGAGCACGAACGCGGGACATCCCGGCAACGACAGCGCCGCCATCCAGGAGGTGCTGTACCAGTTCCTCATCCCGAAGATGTTCGCCGCCGTCGCCCGGGACGAGATGAGCGCCGAGGAGTCCGTGCGGATCGCCGAGTCCGAGATCAAGGTCATCTATGACAAGTGGCGGGAGCGGGGGAAGATCTGATGGCGCAGCCGCACAGCCGACGAGAGTTCCTCCGCCTCACCGCCGGGGCTGCGGCGGCGGCTGCGCTGGCCACGGGGTGCAGCGGGGGGTCGGACGAAGGGGAGTCAGACGCGTCCACAGCCAAGGGCAATGGCGGCAAGGGCGAGCCGACACTGCGGATCGCCCAGTGGAACAACTTCGTCCCCGCCTTCGACGCCTGGTTCGACAACGAGTACACGCGTCGCTGGGGCGATGAGCATGGTGTGCGGGTGACCGTCGACCACTTCCAGCTCACCGAGCTGCCGACCCGGGCGGCGTCGGAGGTGGCCGCCCAGCGGGGCCACGACCTGTTCCAGTTCACCGCCTCTCCCTCGGCCTTCGAGGACGAGGTCATCGATCACCGGGAGATCATCGAAGAGGTGCAGGGAAAGCTGGGGCCGATGGCACCGCTGGTGGAGCGGAGTGTCTATAACCCGAAGACCAACCGGTTCTTCGGATTCTCGGAGAGCTGGGTGCCCAACGCCCTCCATTACCGCACCGACCTGTGGGAGCCCCTGGGCCGTCCCGACAGCTGGCAGCAGATACTCGCCGCCGCCCCCGGGCTCAAATCCGCCGGGAATCCGGTCGGCATCGGCATGAGCTCTGTGGCCGACTTCGACTCCAGCTGGTCTTTGTTCGCCCTCATGCACGCCTACGGCTCGTCGGTCCAGGACGAGGCGGGGAACCTCACCATCAACACCCCGGCCACGCTCGAAGCGGTCAAGCTGGGGGCAGAGTTGTACCGCTCCGGTATGACGCGAGGACATCTTCCAGTGGGACGCCTCGGCCAACAACCGGTACCTGGCAGCGGGCCGGGGGTCGCTCATCCTGAACGCCATCAGCGCGGTGCGGGCCATCGAGGCGCAGGACCCGGATCTCGCGGCCAAGATCGCGTTGCTGCCCACGCCCGATGGCCCCTCGGGTCGTCATGCGCCCTACGTCGTCAACGTCTACGTGATCTGGAAGTTCGCCCAGAACCAGGAGGCGGCCAAACAGTTCCTGGTGGACCTCGCCCTGGCTTCCCATGATTCGGTGGTGCGGAGTGATCTGTACGGCCTGCCCTCCTACCCCGGGGCCGTGCCCGACCTCGGTGCGCTGGCTTCCGGAGACCAGAAAGCCCGCCCGCCGGGCAAGTACTCGATCCTGGCCGAAGCGGAGAGCTGGAGCACCAACGTTGGATACCCGGGATACGCCAACGCGGCGATGGACGAGGTCTTCAACCAGGCTTTCGTCCCGAGGATGTTCGCCGCCGCCGCCCGGGGGGAGATGAGCGCCGAGGACGCGGTCAAGCGGGCCGAGGCCGAGATCGAGCCGATCTTCGACAAGTGGAGGGAGCAGGGAAAGATCTGACGGGCTCCGCGAAGCCTTTGTGGCGCCACGTGGTGGCATTGTTTGGCGGGAGTTTCCGGGGGAGCATCGTCTCAGTGGCCAAGGTCCTGCTCGTCGAGGACAACGAGATGAACCGCGACATGCTCTCCCGGCGTCTGGAGCGGCGAGGCTACGAGGTTGTCGTGGCCGTGGACGGCGAGGAGGGGGTGGCCCGGGCCAGGGCAGAACTCCCCGATCTCGTGCTCATGGACATGAGCCTGCCCGTCCTCGACGGCTGGGAGGCGACCCGGCAGCTGAAAGCGGCGCCGGAGACCAAGTCCATCCCGGTCGTTGCTCTCACCGCCCACGCCATGGCGGGCGACCGGGAGAAGGCGCTGGAGGCGGGCTGCGACGATTTCGATACCAAGCCCATCGATCTCCCACGCCTCCTGGGCAAGATCGAGAGCCTCCTCGGCGGCGCTGCGTGAACGAGGCGGTCCGCCACCTGCGCCACGAGCTGCTCAACCAGGTCAACCACATCGTCGGTTACGCCGAGCTCCTGCTGGAGGAGGCGGAGGACGCCGGGGAGGCCGAGGCGACCGGCCCCCTGGTGTCGGGCCTCGGGGAGATCCGCGCCGCGGGCAAACAGGTGATGGCGGCGGTCAACCGGGTTCTCGACCCCGACGACGACGTTTTTGACCGGGAGGAGCTCCAGGCGACGCTCGGCCAATCGCTCAGCCGGGTCACCCAGGTGGTCGGGGAGCTGGGGTCGGCCGGCGGTGAGGAGGCGGCCCAGGTCCTGGACCAAATTGCCGGCGCCGCCCGGCGGGCGCTGGAGCTGGCTGCCGACGGGGCCGATGTCACCGAGCGGTCCGCCTCCGTAAGCCCTTCGGTCCGCCGGCCTGCCGCCCCCGCGCATGCCGGCCCCGAGGCCCGGCCCTCCGGCCGCGGACTGGTGCTGGTGGTGGACGACGACGCCGCCAACCGTGACGTCCTCGCCCGCCGGCTCACCCGCCTCGGCTACACCGTCGCTGAAGCGGAGAACGGGCGGGCGGCGCTCGAGGTCATGGGGAGCGAGCCGGTCGACCTCGTCCTGCTCGACCTCAACATGCCCGAACTCGACGGCTACGGCGTCCTGGAACGTCGTCAGGCCGACCCCGGCCTCCGGGATATCCCCGCCATCATGATCTCGGCCTCGGCCGACATCGACAGCGTGGTGCGCTGCATCGAGATGGGCGCCGAGGACCACCTGGGCAAGCCCTTTGACCCCGTCCTGCTCGAAGCCCGGGTGGGCGCCTGCCTGGAGAAGAAGCGCCTCCGGGACCAGGAACGCGAGCTGCTGGCCACCGTCTCCCGCCAGGCCGAGGCGCTGGCCGAGTGGAACGTGACGCTCGAGGCCCGCGTCGCCGAGCAGGTCGAGGAGCTCGAGCACCTGGCCCGCCTGCGGCGTTTTCTCTCCCCGCAGCTGGCCGACATGATCGCCAAAGGCGACGACAACGTGCTGCGCACCCACCGGCGCGACATCGCCGTCCTCTTCGTCGACCTGTCCGGGTTCACCGCCTTCTCCGAGGTATCCGAACCCGAAGACGTCATGGCCGTCCTGTCCGAGTTCCACGAGGACGTCGGCCAGCTCATCGACCAGTTCGAGGCCACGGTGGGGTTCTTCGCCGGCGATGGGCTCATGGTCTTCTGGAACGACCCGCTCCCGTGCCCTGACCCCGCGGAGCGGGCGGTGCGCATGGCGGTGGCCATGCGGGAGCGGGTAGCGGAGCGGACCAGAGCCTGGCGCAAGCGGGGCCACGACCTCGGCTTCGCCATCGGCGTCTCCCTCGGCTACGCCACCTTGGGCGAGATCGGCTTCGAAGGTCGTTTCGACTATGGGGTCATCGGCAGTGTGGTGAACCTGGCCGCCCGGCTGTGCGACCATGCCGACCGGGGTCAGATCCTCATCAGCCAGCGGGTGCGGCTGGCGGTGGAGGACGTCGCCGAGCTGGAGGAGCTGGGCCTCGTCAGCCTCAAGGGGTTCCACAATCCCGTGCCGGCGTTCGCCGTGACCGGGCTGCGGGAGCCGGTGTGACCGGCCTCGTCGCCCGGGTGGCTCGCGGGCGGCGCCCGGCCCGACGGTGGACGATCGCCACCCGGCTCCTGGCCTGGTTCCTGCTCATGGCGTCGGTTCCGCTCATCGTGGTGTCGCTCATCTCCTCCAAGAGCCGGGAGTCGGACCTGCGCCGGGACGGCGTCGGCGTGGTGAGCGCCACCGCCCGGTCCAAGGCCGAGCGCATTGAGAACTTCGCCACCGAGCACCGGGAATCGGCCGTGGCCCTGGCCCGGACCCCGGCGGTGGCCGAGCGTTTCCGCCGCCTGGAGGCGGCGTTCCGCACGACCGGCGTCGACTCGGCCGAGTACGCCCAGGTGGAGGCGTCGCTGCGACCCTTCTTTTCCCGGTACCTGCGCGACTTCGGCTTCACCGACCTGTTCCTGGTGGCGCCCACCGGCGAAGGCGTCTTCGCCGTCAACGAGCGCGAAGGGCTGGGGTTCAACTACGAGACGGGCCCGTTCAAGGGCACCGAGCGGGCGGCGGCCTTCACCCGGGTGCGCGACTCCAAGGAGCTCCAGCTGGTGGGCTTCGAGTCCTTCTCCGTGAACCAGCGGGCGGCCTACATCGGCGTGCCTCTCTCCGACGCGGCCGGAGTCATCGGCGTGGCCGTCTTCGAGGTGGGCAAGGACGCGGTCTTCGCCGTGGTGGGCGACCACGCCGGCCTGGGGGACACCGGCGAGACCGTCCTCGGCGCCAAGCGGGGCGACGCCATCGTGGTGGTGGCGCCCACCCGATTCGACGACGACCTGCCCGAAGGACGGCGCATCCCCCTCGACGCCCGCGAGGAACGGGGTCTGCGGGCCGCCGTCGACGGCCAGGAGGGACGGGGACCGCAGCGGGACTACCGGGGCGCCAAGGTGCTGGCCGCCTGGCAGCCCTTGCCCACCCTCGGCCTCGGCCTCGAGGTGAAGATGGACGAATCCGAGGTCTTCGCGCCCATCCGGGCCGAACGCCGGACCCTGCTCCTGCTCATCGTCATCGGCCTTCCCCTTCTGGCTGTGGGCGCCCTGCTCGCCGCCCGCCAGGTGTCCCGGCCCATCTCCCGGCTCACTGCCGCCACCCGCACCATCGCGGCCGGCAACCGCGACTTCCAGGTCCCCGTCGACCGGGACGACGAGGTGGGCGAGCTGTCCCAGGCTTTCAACGCGATGACGGCGGAACTGGCTGCCAGCTACGCCGGCGTGGAGGAGACAGTGCGGGTCCGCACCGGCGAGCTGCGGCTCATCCAGCTGGTGGCGGTGGCGGCCAACGTGGCCATGAACCGGGAGGAGGCGACCCGCACCGCCCTCGACCTCGTCTGTGCCTACACCGGCTGGCCCGTCGGCCACGCCTTGTTCTTCCCTGACGACGGGGAGGAACAAGGAGGAGAGGGTGCCGCGCTCGTCTCGTCCGGCATCTGGCATGTCGACGACCCAGAGCGGTTGCGTCCCTTCCAGGAGTCGGGCGCGGCGCTTCGCTTCGGGCCCGGGATTGGTCTTCCCGGGCGCGTCCTCGACCAGGGCCGTCCGGTCTGGGTGGCCGAGATCGCCGTCGAATCGCACTTCCCCCGTCGGGCGGCGGCCGAGGCCGCCGGCCTGCGGGCGGGCATGGCCTTCCCCGTGCTGGTGGGTCATGAGGTGGCCGGGGTGCTGGAGTTCTTCTCCCGCCAGATCGAGCAGCCGAACGAGGCCGTCCTGGCCCTCATGGGTGACGTCGGGACCCAGATCGGCCGGGTCATCGAGCGGGCCCGGGCGGAAGACGCGCTGCAGGCGGCCAAGGAGGCGGCCGAGGTCGCCAGTCAGGCCAAGAGCACGTTCCTGGCCAGCATGAGCCATGAGCTCCGCACCCCGCTCAACGCCATCATCGGCTACTCCGAGATGCTGGAGGAGGACGCGGCCGACGCCGGCCAGGACGACTTCCTGCCCGACCTGGCCAAGATCCGCTCCGCGGGCCGGCACCTGCTCGGGGTCATCAATGACATTCTCGACCTGTCCAAGATCGAGGCGGGCAAGACGGAGCTGTATCTGGAGACCTTCCCCGTGGGCCCGCTGATGGAGGACGTGGCCTCCACCGTCCGGCCGACGGTGGAGAGCAAGGGGAATCGCCTCGAAGTGGTGACGCCGGATGGGATCGGGGAGATGCACGCCGACCTCACCAAGGTGCGCCAGACGCTGCTGAACCTGGTCAGCAACGCGGCCAAGTTCACCGAGGAGGGAAGCGTCACCCTCACAACTCACCGGGAGAGCGACGGTGAAGGCGGGGATGTGGTCGTCTTTGAGGTGACCGACACCGGCATCGGGATCGCTCCCGAACACATGGACCGCCTGTTCCAGGCCTTCTCCCAGGCCGAGTCCTCGACCACCCGCCGGTTCGGGGGCACCGGACTCGGGCTGGCTATCAGCCGCAGCTTCTGCCAGATGATGGGCGGCGACATCACCGTGGCCAGCGAAGCGGGCCAGGGCTCGACCTTCACGGTGCGCCTCCCGGCCCACGTGCGCGACACGGAGCCGCCCCCGCCACCTGCCGAGGGCGGGCAGCTTCCCCCACCTGTTGTCGAGGTCCAGGAGCCGGTCGCCCCTGTAGCGGTGTCATCCGGTGCCGCGGTTCTCGTCATCGAGGACGACGCTGACGTGCGCCAGCTCCTGGAGGGCGTGCTCAGCGACGAGGGCTACCGGGTCGTGTCGGCCACCGGAACCAGCGACGGGCTCCGGCTGGCCCGCGAGCTCCACCCCGACGCCATCACCCTCGACCTGGACCTTCCCGGCCTGGAGGGCTGGAGCCTGCTCAGCACGCTCAAGTCCGACCCGGACCTGGGCGAAGTGCCGATCGTCGTCCTGGTGGTGGCCGGCGACCACGCGGCGGCGCCCCTCGGGGCGACCGACTTCCTGACCAAGCCCATCGACCGTGACCGCCTGTCCGCCGTGCTCCGCCGTTACTGCGTCGACCAGCAGGCGCCGGTGCTCGTCGTCGACGACGACCCTTCCACCCGCGAGATGCTGCGCCGCATGCTGGAGCGGGAGGGCTTCCCGGTGGCCGAGGCCGGCGACGGGCGGGCCGGGTTGGAGCGGCTGGCTGAGCACCGACCCTCCCTGGTTCTGCTCGATCTCCTCATGCCCGGCCTGGACGGCTTCGGCTTCCTGGCCGAGCTGCAGACCCGCCCCGAGTGGCGGGCCATCCCCGTGGTCGTGGTGACGGCCAAGGACCTCTCGACCGAGGAGCAGTCCATGCTCTCGGGCCGGGTCGCCGAGGTGCTCCTCAAGGGCGCCTACACCCGCGAGCGCCTCCTGGCCGAGGTCCGGGAGCGGGTGGCGGCCTGGACCCGGCCACCGGCGGGCACACCCACAGGCCCAGGCTGACGGTGGCGGAGAGCAGCAGCGGGACCGTCATCCTGCTGTTTACCGACCTGGTGGGGTCCACCGAGGGCCGGGGCCGGCTGGGGGAGGAGGCAGCGGAGGCGCTTCGCCACACGCACGACCGGCTGCTGGCCACGGCCATCGAGTCCAACGGCGGCCAGGTGATCAAGCATCTGGGTGACGGGGTCATGGCCACTTTCGCCGGCGCCGCCGATGGCCTGTCGGCCGCCGTGGCTGTCCAGCGGGCCACCGCTCGCCACAACCGCTCGGCGGCAGGACCGGAACGGCTCGAGGTGCGGGTCGGCTTGTCCGCCGGCGACGTCACCTTCGAGGACGGTGACGTGTTCGGGACGCCGGTGATCGAGGCGGCCCGGCTGTGCGCCGCCGCCCGGGGCGCGCAGATCCTGGCCGCGGAGGTGGTCCGGGTGCTGGCTGGGAGCCGGGGCGGGCACCGGTTCACGCCGGTCGGCGCCGTCGAGCTGAAGGGACTTCCGGCGCCGGTGACCGCCGTCGAGGTCGCCTGGGAGGCGGCGACGGGTTCCGCGGTCCCGTTGCCCGTCGCCCTGAGCCGTCCCGGTTCGTTCCGCTTCGTCGCCCGGGAGGAGGAGGCGGAGGTCCTGACCCGGGCGTGGAAGGAGGCGGCGGCGGGGGAGCGTCGAGTCGTCCTCGTGGCTGGGGAAGCGGGGGTCGGCAAGAGCCGACTGGTGGCCGAGGCCGTCCGGCGCTTCCACGAAGAGGGCTCCGTGGTCCTTTTTGGTCGCTGCGAGGAGGAGCTCGGGATCCCGTACCAGCCCTTTGCCGAGGCGCTGTCGGACTATGTCGCCGTTGTTTCTCGCGACGATCTGCGCTCGCAGCTGGGCTCGCTGGGTGGCGAGCTGACCCGCCTCGTCCCCGGCTTGCCGGAGCGGATCACCGGCCTGGCCGCGCCGCTGCACGCCGAACCCGAGACCGAGCGCTACCGGTTGTTCGAAGCCGTCCGGGAGTTGCTCACCGCCATCTCCGACGCCGCCCCCGTCGTCCTGGTGCTCGACGATCTGCACTGGGCCGCTCGGCCCACCCTGGCCCTCCTCTCCCATCTGGTTCGCCGGGCCGAGCAGGCCCGGTTCCTCATCGTGGGCGCCTACCGCGACACGGACCTGGGCCGGACCGATCCCCTGGCCGACGTGCTGGCCGACCTCCGCCGTCTCTCCGGTACCGAGCGCCTGGCGCTCGGTGGTCTCGACGAGGCCGGAGTGGTCGGCTTCATCGAGGCGCTGATCGGGCACCCGCTGGACGAGGACGCGCTGGTCTACGCCCAAGCGGTGTGGAACGAGACCGAGGGGAACCCGTTCTTCGTGGGCGAGGTGATGCGCCACCTGGCGGAGACCGGCGCCGTAGTGGAGAGTGACGGTCGCTGGCGGGTGGTCCGGCCCCTGGACGAGCTCGGCATTCCCGAAAGCGTGCGGGAGGTCGTGGGTCGGCGCCTGTCCCACCTGACGGAGACAGCCAATGAGGTGCTGGCCACCGCCGCCGTCATCGGCCGGGAGTTCGACATGAGCCTTCTCACCGAGGTGGT
Source organism: uncultured Actinomycetes bacterium (assembly GCA_963789165.1). Lineage (GTDB taxonomy): Bacteria > Actinomycetota > Acidimicrobiia > IMCC26256 > BP-133 > CAWBJP01. Next base: position 587,904 of record CAWBJP010000003.1, on the reverse strand, counting down.
GAGTGCCGGTGCCGACGACGTGCTCGATGCCATCGAGCAGGCCGAGGCCGCCCATCTCGTCGTTGCCCGTCGCGGCCGGCCGGGCATCTACGCCTTCGCCCACGCCCTCGTGAGGTCCACGCTCTACGAGGAGCTGCCGTCCACCGGACGGCTGCGACTGCATCGGCGCGTCGGCCTGGCCCTGGAGCGGCGCGTGGGCGCCGCCCTCCCCGAGCTGGCTCGCCACTTCGTGGAGGCGGCCCCCCTGGGCGAGTCGGCGCGGGCGGTGGAGTACGCCCGTCAGGCCGGGGACCGGGCCCGTGAGGGGCTCGCCCTGGAGGAAGCCGCCACCCACTACGAGCATGCTCTCAACGCCCTGGAGTTCTCCGGCACAGGCGACCCCGCGGTGCGGTGTGACCTGCTCACCGCGCTGGGTGCCGCCCTGTACCGGGTGCGGGACCGCCGCTTCCGGAAGATCCTGGCCGACGCCGCTGCCGCGGCCCGGTCACTGGGAGACGGCCGCCGCCTGGCGCGGGTGGCGATCGCCCACAACCCGAAGTTCGCCCGGGCGGTGGGCAGGACGGACGACGAGGTGGTCGCCCTGGTCGAGGACGCGCTGGCCGCTTTCCCGCCCGACGACGACCCCCTCCGGGCCCAGCTGCTGGCCGTGCTGGCCCTCGAGCTGGCGTGGTCCCCGGACAGCGAGCGCCGCCGGGCCCTGCTCGCCGAGGCGAAGGAGATGGCGCAGCGCCTCGGCGACCCCCGCGGCCTGGCTGACGTGCTCATGCTCCGGCGATGGGCGGACACCGATCCCGCCGATCTGGACGCCCGGCTGGCCGGTGCCTCCGAGCTCGTCGCGCTGGGCGAGGAGCTCGAAGATGCGGAGGCGATGAGCCACGGTCATGTCTGGCGCGGGATGGCCCATTACGAGCTCGGCGATGTCAAGGCCTGCGTGGCGGGCGTGGAGTCGGCGGCGGCGCTCGTCGGTCAGCTCCGCCAGCCGGTGTTCGCCACCGAGGTCGCCGGGGGCCGAACCATGAACGCGCTGCTGCTGGGCCGCCTCGACGACGCCGCCCACCTGATGGTCGAGGAACAGGTTCTCGGCACCGAGACGGGAATGCCGCCCCGCACCGTCATGGCCCACCTGGCCACGCAGCGCTTCGTGCTCCAGTTCGAGCGCGGCCAGCCGCAAGCGACGCTCGAAGCCGTCGGGCTGATGGACCCGTTTGTCGATGGGGCAGGAACATCGACGTGGGTATGGCGAGCGATAGCGGGCGTTGCCCATGCCGAAGCAGGAGATGTCGCCGAAGCGGGAAAGGCGCTGGAGGAGCTTGCTTCGGGCGGGTTCGCAGAATTTGCCCGCAACACCACCTGGCTCGGAGGGATGGGGCTCGCCGGCCGCCTGAGCGCCGCCCTCGGTGACGTCAGCCGGGCTGAGAGCATCTACGAGCTGCTCTTGCCTTACGCCGGTCGGGCCTGCATGTTGGGCGCGGCCGTCTTCGGCCCTGTCGATCCGGTGCTCGGACTGCTCGCTGCCACCCGCGGTCGCCTCGACGACGCCCATCACCACTTCGACGCCGCGGCGGAGTTCTGCCGGCGGATGGGCCTTCCCACCTGGCTGGCTCGGAGCCGGCAGGAGTGGGCCGAGATGCTCGTCGCCCGGGGCGCTCCGGGCGACAAGGAGCGGGCGATGGCACTGGCGGCCGAAGCTTTGGCCGGCGCCGAGTCACTGGGCATGGCCGGCGTTGCTGCCCGGGCGCGGGCGCTGCTGGCATCGGCCTGACGGGACGTCAGGTACGGGTGACGGCGAATCCGAGGGTGGCGGCGGCCTGGCACAGGGGACCGTCGCCCGCCACGAGGACGGCATCGGGATCGGCCACCGTCTCGGCGGCGGCGAGGTGGACGGCGTCGTAGCCGCGCAGGGCCAGTTCCTCGGCGAGTTCGCCCGCTCGCTGGGCCAGGCCCGCGGTCACCTCCACCCGATCGAGCTGGCGCCAGAGGTCTTCGAAACCGTCCCGCGCCGTCCGGTAACGCCGCAATGTGAGTCGACCGAGACGCCGGGCCTGGGCGAGAGCGGCACGACCCTCCGGATAGGTGAGGCGGACCGTCACCACCCGCTCGGCTGCGTCCCACAGTTGTGAGGCGGGCTCGGAACCAGCCTCTTCGACCACGAGCGGAATCAACGCGGAGGTGTCGAAGTAGGCGATCACCGCCGGTCGACGAGTTCGCTCACCGGGCCGTCAGCGGCCACGCGTCGGGACGGACGGCGACGCGCCGTGACTGGTGCAGGCTCGACGAGCCCCTCCCGGATGAGCCGGTCCAGCGCCCGTTCGTGTCCAACCGGGACGAGACGGGCAACGGCTCGGCCCCGGTCGGTCACGACGAGCTCCTCGCCCGCCCGGACCCGCTCCACGTATTCGCTCAGACGGTCGCGCAGCGCTCGGATACCGACCTCCACCCTGACCTCCTTTGTGACCACATCAGCAATCTCATTGTAGCCACATCGGCCGGCAGTACGGTTCGCCATGGCCTCGTCGATCCAAGCCGGTGCCGTGCCGGAATGCTAGAAACGCCTGGATGCAGGGAGATTCCAGGTGATCGCCGAGTCGCTGGCCGGCCGCCGCGTCGCCGTCACCGGGGCGACGGGATTCCTGGGGACCGCCCTGGTCGAGCGCCTCCTGCGCTGTGTGCCGGGCTGCGAGGTGGTGGCCCTGGTGCGTCCCGGCCGGCGGGTGGGCGCCGCCGAGCGGGTGCGGCGGGATGTCGTGCGCAACGAGGCCTTCGACGGGCTGCGCCGGGAGTGGGGGAGCGGCTTCGACGACGAGGTGGCCCGGCGGCTCACCGCGGTGGGCGGCGACGTGGGTCAGGATGGCCTCGCACTGAACGACGAAGACCGGGCGACCCTGGCGTCGTGCGACGTGGTCATCCACTCCGCCGCTGCCGTCTCCTTCGACGTGGCCCTGGACACGGCCGTGGAGGTGAACCTGCTCGGCCCCCGGCGGGTGGTGGAGGTGCTGGCCGGCGCCGGTTCGTCAGCCCATCTGGTGTCCGTGTCCACCGCCTACGTGGCCGGCAACCGACGCGGTGTTTCCCCCGAGGCGCTCCTGACCGACACCCCGTTCTCGATGGACCTGGACTGGCGGGCCGAGGTGGCCGGCGCCCGGCGGGCCCGGGCCGATGCCGACACCGAGAGCCGCCGGCCCGAACTGCTGCGCCGCTTCTCCCGCAAGGCGCACACCGAACTGGGGGCGGCAGGTACCCCGCTGCTGGCCACTCGGGCCGAGCGGTTGCGCCAGACCTGGGTCGATGACCGGCTGGTCGAGCTGGGTCGGGCCCGGGCCCAGGCCCTGGGCTGGCCCGACGCCTACGCCTACACGAAGGCGCTGGGTGAGCGGGCCCTGGTGGAGGGGCGGGGATCCGTTCCCGTGTCCATCGTCCGCCCGTCGATCATCGAGTCGTCCCTGGTGGAGCCGCTCCCGGGGTGGATCCGCGGCTTCCGGATGGCCGAGCCGGTGATCATCTCCTACGGCCGGGGGCTGCTGAAGGACTTCCCTGGTCTGCCCGAGGGCGTGATCGACGTCATCCCCGTGGACCTGGTGGTGGGGGCGGTGCTGGCCGTGGCCGCCGCCCCGCCGCCGGAGGAGCCGGCCGTCTACCAGGCCGTCACCGGGACCACCAATCCTCTGCAATACGGCGTCCTCGTCGACCTGGTCCAGGAGTGGTTCTCCGAGCATCCCCTCTACGACGACGCCGGCCAGCCCATCGTGGTCCCGGATTGGTCCTTCCCGGGACGGGGCCGGGTCCGCCGCCAGCTCAAGCGGGCGGTAGGCGGGCTGAACGCCGCCGAGCGGGCGGTGGGTCACCTGCCGGTGCGGGGCAAGAAGGCCGACGTGGCCGCCCGCCTGGAGGAGCGCCGCACCCAGGCCGAACGCGCCCTCGGCTACGTCGAGCTCTACGGCGCCTACATCGAGACCGAGGCCCGCTTCGACGATCGCCGCACCCAGGCGCTGTGGGAAGCGCTGGACCGGAGTGACCAGGAGACGTTCTGCTTCGACCCGGCCGCCATCGACTGGGCGCACTACGTCCGCGACGTCCACCTGCCCTCCGTCGTCCACCACGCCCGGGTCCGGACGCGGCCGTCGGCCAAGGGGATGACCAAGGAGGACCGGGGCCGGCGGGCCGTGCTCGCCCCGGAGCGCACCCTGGCCGTCTTCGACCTGGAGAACACGCTCATCGCCTCCAACGTGGTCGAGTCCTACGCCTGGCTGGCCAGCCGGCGCATGGACCGGGCCCAGCGGATGCGCTTCGTGGCTCGCATGCTGTCCGAGGCGCCACAGCTGCTGGCCCTCGACCGCCGCGACCGGGGCGACTTCCTGCGCCACTTCTACCGCCGCTATGAGGGCGCCCCCATCGACCGGTTGCGGGTCGACGCCTGGGAGCTGTTCTCCGACCTGCTGCTGGAGAAGGCGTTCCCCGAGGGACTGCGCCGCGTGCGCCAGCACCGCCGGCTCGGGCATCGCACCATGCTGCTCACCGGGGCCCTCGATTTCGTGGTCGAGCCCCTGCGGGCCCTCTTCGACGACGTCGTCTGCGCCCGCCTCGACGAGGTGGACGGCCGCCTCACGGGCCACCTGGCCTCGGTGCCTCCCACCGGGGAGGCCCGGGCCATGCTCCTGGCCGAGTTCGCCTTGGCCGAGCATCTCGACCTCGGTCAGGCCGTGGCCTACGCCGACTCCGCCTCCGACCTGCCCATGCTGGAGTCGGTGGGCTTCCCGGTGGCGGTCAACCCCGAACCGAAGCTGGCCACCGTCGCCCGGCGCCGGGGCTGGCACGTCGAGCACTGGAAGAAGGCTCCCGGCGGTCCCCGGCCCCTGCTGCCCATGGGGGAGCGGCTGAAGGTCAGGGCCTGACTGGCATGAAGGCCCTGCGCTTCTCCCGCAACCTCCCCCGCTTCGCCGCCGCCCGGGTGGCGGACACCCTGAGCGCCGGCGGCGGTGCCCGGCTCGGCCCCCTGGACCTCGTCGACATGCCCGACCCCACGCCGCCCGAGGACTCCACCGGCTGGCACCGGGTGCGTCCCGTGCTGGCCGGCATCTGCGGATCGGACCTGGCCACCGTGGGGGGGCGGTCGTCGCGCTGGTTCGAGCCCATCGTCAGCTTCCCGTTCGTGCCCGGGCACGAGGTGGTGGGCGCGCTGGACGACGGCGCCCGGGTGGTGCTCGAACCCGTCCTGGGCTGTGCTGCCCGGGGTCTGGAGCCGCCGTGCCCGGCCTGCGTGCTGGGAGAGAAGGGACGCTGCGCCCATATCACCCTCGGCCACCTCCGGCCCGGGCTGCAGACGGGGTACTGCGCCGACACCGGCGGCGGGTGGTCCACCGCCCTGGTGGCCCACGACAGCCAACTTCACCGGGTGCCCGAGGTCCTGTCCGACGCCGAGGCGGTCATGGTGGAGCCGGCCGCCTGCGCCATCCACGGCGCCCTGCGGGCTGCGGTTCCCGACGGGGGGCTGGTGGTGGTGCTCGGGGCGGGCACGGTCGGGTTGTGCACCGTCGCCGCCCTGCGCCGCTACGCCCAGCCCGGCACCGTGGTGGTGGGAGCCAAGCACGCCGATCAGCGCACCGAGGCGTCCCGGCTGGGCGCGGACGTGGCCGTGGAGCCGGGCGAGGTGCGCCGGGCCGTGCGCCGGGCCACCCGGAGCCTGACGGTGGGGGGCCGCCTGACGGGTGGCGCCGACGTCGTGGTCGACTGCGTGGGCAGCGGCGCCAGCCTGGCCGAGGCGCTGGCCATCGTCCGTCCCGGAGGGCGCATCACCCTGCTGGGCATGCCCGGGCCGGAGCGTATCGACCTGACCCCGCTGTGGCAGCGGGAGATCGAGCTGGTGGGCGCCTACGCTTACGGCACGGAGGATCTCGGAGTCCGGCGGGTCCGGACCTTCGAGCTCGCCTTCGACCTGGTGCACGGCTCCCAGTTGGGCCGGCTGGTGTCGGCCCGCTACCCCCTGGAGCGCTACCGGGAGGCCATCGAGCACGCGGCCACGGCCGGGTCCCGGGGGGCGGTCAAGATCGTGTTCGAACCTATGTCCCACCCCGGGGCCCGGGGTGTCCCTCAGTCGAAGGAGCGCACTCGCTGATGTCCCGGCCGGGTTATGTCCTCGACGTGGACCGCTCGACGCCTCCCGTGCTGTTCCACCACGGTGAGGGCTTCGGTCTCGAGCGCCTGCCGGTGGGGGCCCGGGTCATCTACCCGCCCGAGCCGACCAAGGCGCTGACCGACCCCGACGGCGCCGTCCGCCACGCCCTGCTCCACCCGGTGGGCACCGACCCGCTGCCCGCCCTGCTGCGGCCCGGGATGCGCCTCACCATCGCCTTCGACGACATCTCGCTGCCGCTGCCCCCCATGCGGGCGCCCGACAACCGCCAGCGGGTCATCGAGGCGGTCCTGGACATGGCCGCCGCCGCCGGCGTGGACGACGTCGAGCTGATCGCCGCCCTGGCCCTGCACCGGCGCATGACTGACGCCGAGCTGCGCCACGCGGTGGGCAAGCGGGTCTTCGACGCCTTCGCCCCCCACGGGCGGCTCTACAACCACGACGCCGAGGATCCCGACGGGATGCTCCTGGTGGGCCACACCGACGATGGCGAGCGGGTGGAGATCAACAAGCGGGCGGCGACGTCCGACCTGCTGGTCTACGTCAACATCAACCTGGTGGCCATGGACGGGGGCCATAAGAGCGTGGCCACCGGGCTGGCCGGTTACGCCAGCCTCAAGCACCACCACAACGTGCGGACCATGCAGCACAGCCGGTCGTTCATGGACCAGGAGCGCAGCGCCCTCCATTCCTCCAACTGGCGCATGGGCCGGCTGCTGGCCGCCGACGGGCCCCCCATCTTCCAGATCGAGACGACCCTCAACAACGACACCTTCCCCAAGCCCTTCGACTTCCTCCAGCGCCGGGAGTGGGAGTGGTCGGCCCGGGATCGGGCCGCCTACCTGGCCGCCGCCTCGGGGCTGGAGCGGATGCCCCGCAAAGCGGCCCGGGCCATGTTCCAGCGCATCTCCTCCCCTCACGCCATGAGCTCGGTGCAGGCCGGCGAGGTGGAGGCGGTCCACGCGTTGAGCACGGCCGAGGTCTATCGCTCCCAGTTGGTGCCGGTGTCGGGCCAGACCGACATCCTGACCATGGGGCTGCCCTACATCTGCCCCTACAACGTCAACTCGATCATGAACCCGATCCTGGTCATGTGCCTGGGCCTCGGCTACTTCTTCAACCTGTACCGGGGTAAGCCCCTGGTGCGCCGGGGCGGCGTGCTGATCATGGCCCACCCCACGCCCTGGGAGTTCCACCCCGTGCACCATCCCAGCTACCTCGACTTCTTCGAGCAGGTGCTGACCGAGACCACCGACCCGGTGGAGATCGAGGCCAAGTTCGAGGAGGACTTCGCCACCGACCCCTGGTACGTCCACCTGTACCGCCGCTCCTACGCCTACCACGGGGTCCACCCCTTCTACATGTGGTACTGGGGGGCGCACGCCCTCCAGCATCTCGGGAGCGTCATCGTGGTAGGCGGTGACCCCCGGGCCGTGCGACGCATGGGCTTCAAGCCCGCCTCCACCCTGCGCGACGCCCTGGAGATGGCGGAGGACACGGTGGGCCGGGACCCGACCATCACCCACATGCACTCTCCGCCGCTGCTCATGGCCGACGTGACGTGAAGCGGCCGGCGTTGAAGTTCCCGCTGGGGGCGCCGACGTGGCCCGGAACCGTGACCCGGCCGCCGGTGGTCTCGCGGCACCGGCGCCGATTTCGACACCGCTTGGGCCCGCAGCCCGGGCGCCCGGTTGGCCCGGGCCGGTCTCGTCGACTTCGTGATCCGCCCCGCCGTCCACGCGGTGGCCAGCCCCGAGGTGGACGGGCGCGAGCGCCTGGACGGCCTCCCGGCGCCGGCCATCTTTGCCGCCAACCACCGGAGCCATCTGGACACCGGCCTGCTGCTGTCCGTCCTGCCCGAGCGCTTCCGGCACCGGGCGGTGGTGGCCGCGGCGGCCGACTACTTCTTCTCCAGCCGGGCCAAGGGGACGCTCCACGCCCTGGCCTTCGGGGCGGTGCCGGTCGAGCGCCAGAAGGTCAACCGCCGCTCAGCCGACGTGACCGCCGCCCTGGTGGACGAGGGCTGGAGCCTGGTCATCTTCCCCGAGGGCGGGCGCAGCCCTGACGGGTGGGGCCAGGACTTCCGGGGCGGCGCCGCCTATCTGTCGGTCCGGACCGGCGTCCCCGTGGTGCCCGTGTACCTGGAGGGAACCTGGGAGGTGTGGCCCAAGGGCCGGCGCCTCCCTCGGACCGGCGCGTCGGTGTCGGTCACCTTCGGGGTGCCGATGACAGCGGAGCCGGGGGAGGACGCCCGCAAGCTGGCCGCCCGTCTGGAGGCGGCGGTGGTCACGCTGGCCGACGAGCGTCGCAGCGACTGGTGGACCGCCCGGCAGCGGGCGGCGGCCGGCACCTCGCCCGCCCTCACCGGCCCCGACGCCTCGGCGTGGCGCCGGTCCTGGAGCCTCAAGGACCGCCGCAAGCCGTAGCGCGGCGGTCAGCGTCACCATGCGGTTGCGCCGCGCCGGGGCACGTTTCAAAGGCGGCAACGAAGGAGGTGACGTCGATAGCCCCGCCGCCGCTTCGTCTCGTCCCGGCTGCCCGCCCCGTCCGCAACCGGCGTTTCTCACCGCCGCATATAGGGCCTGAGAAACGCCGGTTCGAGGTTGGGGGCCCCACAAACCTCAACCGATAACACCGGCAACGTCAGTGCGGACCGGAACGCGCCCGTCGCCTCCCTTCATTGCGGCCTTTGATTTCAGTGAAGCCGACCGCGGAGGACGAGGGTCCTCAGACCTCTGACGGGCTGACTTCTTCGAGGGTGTGGGCGGCCGGCTCGGGGAGGCGGAGCAACAGGCCGCAGGCCAGCGCCGACGGTATTCCCAGGACGGCGATGGCCGGACCGAGGCCCCAGCTGTCGGACAAGATGCCCGAGATCACCAGACCCAGGGCCGAGCCGAGAACGCCGGCCACCAGCAGGAAGGCGTTGGCGGTACCCCGGATCTCAGTGGGGAACAGTTCGCCGGAGAAGGCGCCCAGCGCGGGGGCGGCGACGCCGGCCAGGACGATGGCTACCGCCGAGGCCAACCACATGGTGGGACCGCCGACGAGGAAGAACCCCATCTGGGCCAGGGTGCCGAAGAAGAGGGCGATGGCGGCCACCGGTCGGCGTCCCTTGGTCTCGGCCAGCCGGCCGCCGAGGATGATTCCGGCCACGCCGGGGAGGCCCTGGGTGACGGCGCGCAGGACGGTGATGTCGAACCCGGAGAACCCGCGGTCGCGGGCCAGGTAGCGGTTGGTGAACTGGGATGACGAGGCCGCGAACAGGCCGAAGAGGAACGTCGCCGCCACCAGTACGCCGAAGCGCTCCCCGTAGCGTTCGTCGAAGACCTCGCCGATCCGGCCCCGTTGCGCCCCTCGGGCCGCCAGGTCGGTGTAGCGGGTGGTCTCGGCCAGGTGGCGGGCGAAGCCGGGAAGGAACACGAGCGAGGCGGCGGAGAGGGCGAAGGACGCCCTCCACGCCTCGTCAGCCAGGTCGGCGACGGGCAGGAGCGTGACGCCTACCGCGTAGCCGAACCCTCCGGCCAGACCCAGGAGGGCGAGCGAGTAGGCCCGCGCGCCCTCGGGCGCCTCCTCGATGGCGGCCACGGTGGCCACGGTGAGGGCGGTGTTGACGAAGCCCCGCATGAGGACCTGACCCACCGTGAACACGGCCAGGTTGGGGGCCAGGGCGGCCACCGCGTTGGCCACGCACACGCCGGCGAAGGAGATGAGCAGGAGCCGGCGCCGGCCCCTCCGGTCGGCCAGGGCGGTGGCGACCAGGGCGATGAGGATGCCGGTGCGGGAGAAGGCGAGCGTGGCACCCAGCGCCCGGTCGGAGGCGCCGAAGGACCGGCCGACGTAGTCGACGTGCTGGGAGAGGAGCGAACCGCCGAAGGTGGCCACGCAGGCCACGGCGCACACGGTGGCCAGCAGCGTCCCCTGAACCCGGTCGAAGTCGGCGGGTGGAGCCAGCGCCGGCCGCCGGGGCGGGTTGGGGACCGGGTCGCCAGCCAGCGTCGCCATCAGAGCGGCGGCGGCATGGGCCACGGCCCGGCGGTGGGCGGACCGGACGATGGGACGGACGAACCAGCCGAAGTAAGGGATCGCCGGCGGGTCGGGCGCCACCAGTTGGACCTCGGTGCCGCCGGCGGGCGCCGGGCCCACCAGGATGGCCAGGGGCACCGGCTCGCCGCTCGAGAACGGCACCTCGCCGGCCAGGCCGCCGTCGGCCGTGGCCCGGGCCGACAGGGCCGTCTCCGCCGCCCGCCGCACGTCCGCCGCGGACGCGTGGAGAACAAGGGTGCGGTCGGGCATCGGCCGATGCTAGTGGTGCCCCGTCAGCCGGTTTCCGTCACACCCCGTCGGTAGGGTGACGCCGTTCCACGTCCCGGGGGGCACAGGGGTGTCGCCCCGAAGCAGAGGAAAGGACGTTTTATGACCCTCAAAGTTGGGGACCCGGCTCCCGATTTCGTCCTCCCGGACCAGGCCGGCGAGGCGGTCCGTCTCGCCGACCTGAGAGGCCGGCGGGTGGTGGTGTACTTCTATCCCCGGGCCGACACGCCGGGCTGCACCACCCAGGCCTGCTCGCTGCGGGACGCCCGCCCGGACCTTGACGCGGCGGGCGCCGTGGTGGTGGGCATCAGTCCCGACAAGCCGGCGGCCCAGTCCCGTTTCGACGCCAAGTACGACCTCGGGTTCCCCCTGCTGTCGGATCCCGACCACGCCGTGGCCGAGGCCTACGGAGCCTGGGGCGAGCGTTCCATGTACGGCAAGAAGTACATGGGGATCATCCGCTCGGCCTTCGTCATCGACGAGGAGGGCCGCATCGCCGAGACCCTCTACAAGGTCAGCCCCAAGGACACGGTGCCCAAGGCCATGAAGGCCCTGTCGGGCTGATGCATCCCCCGCTCGGGCCGCGGGAGCGTCGATAATTGTCACGAACCTCTCGATCATCAGGAGGCAACGTGTCGAACATCGCCAAGCGCTCTTCCCTGGTCGGACTGCTGCTGCTCGGATCTGTGGCCGGCCTCTTCGTCCTCGCCTCGCCGCAGGTACTGGGGCAGGAACCTCCGCAGTGCCTGGGCGCGCCGGCGACCATCATCGGAGACGCCGACGCCACCCCGGGCGACGGCACCATCGCCGGCACGGCGGGCAACGACATCATCGTCGGCACCGAGGGCGATGACGTCATCAGCGCCGACGCGGGTGACGACCGCGTGTGCGGTATGGGCGGCGCCGACAAGATCACCGGCGGTGACGGATTCGACCGGGCCAACGGCGGTCCCGGCGAGGACGCCTGTGACGCCGAGCGCACGGTCAACTGCGAAGGGGAGGCGACGGCTCCGGCCCCACCTGCCGACCCGGCGGCGCCCACGACGAGCTCCACCACGCCCATGGCTTCGAACGCTCTGGCTCCGGACTGAAAGGTCCGCGGGACCCCGGGGTCGTACTACTGAGCTGGTGGGATCGGTGGCTGACGCCGATATCACCGGCACTGGAGCCCGGGCAAGAAATTATGTCTGGTTTTGACCGCTTTGGGTGGGTACGTCACCACTGTCTGCGTTGATTTTTGCCCGGGTTCTCCTTACGCTCAGGAATGACTAGTCAGCGCTGACTAGTCATCCCCCTCACCCCCGCGCGAGGTAAGACCCCGATGAGGCATTTCCGAGCCCGTGCCGGCCGGTTGGCCGTGCTGGCCGCCGTTCTGCTCGCTGTCGTCCCCCTGGTGCCCGGTACGGGCGCCAATGCGGCCGGCACGCCCACCCGCGGCTACTGGTTCGTAGCCGCCGACGGCGGCATCTTCACCTTCGACGACGCCGGCTTCTACGGCTCCATGGGCGACAAGCGCCTCAACAAGCCGATCGTGGGCATGGCTCCCACACGCAGCGGGAGGGGCTACTGGTTCGTCGCCTCCGACGGCGGCATCTTCTCTTTCGGCGACGCCGCCTTCCGAGGCTCGATGGGTGGGAAGCCCCTCAACAAGCCGATCGTGGGTATGGCGCCGACGCCCAGCGGCAACGGCTACTGGTTCGTGGCCGCCGACGGCGGCATCTTCTCCTTCGGCGACGCCAACTTCTACGGCTCGACGGGCAGCCTGCGTCTCAACAAGCCCATCGTGGGCATGGCCGCCACTCCCACCGGGAAGGGCTACTGGTTCGTGGCCGCCGACGGAGGCATGTTCGTGTTCGGCGACGCCAAGTTCTGGGGCTCCACGGCCAAGACCCCGCCTCGCTTCCCGATCGTCGGCATGGCCTCCACCCCCAGCGGCAACGGCTACTGGCTGGTCGCCTCCGACGGCGCCGTGTACGCCTACGGCGACGCCAAGTTCTTCGGTTCGATGGGCGGGCGGCCCCTCGCCCTCCCGGTGGTGGGCATGTCGGCCTCCCCGAGCGGCAACGGCTACTGGCTGGTGGCCTCCGACGGCGGGATCTTCTCCTTCGGCGACGCCGCCTTCCACGGCTCCACCGGTGACGTCCGGCTCAACCAGCCCATCGTCGGCATGGCCGGCGTCAGCCTCAATGCTCCGGCCCTGCCCACTCCGGGCGGACCGACCGGGCCCGCTCCCACCGGCCCGAGTGGGACCTCTCCGACCACCGGCGGGACGACCCCGACCACCGCTCCGCCCACCACCACGCCGCCGACAACCGGCCCTGCGGGCCCGCCGGTCGAGTGGGGTCCCTCGGGGACCACGGTTCGCCAGCGGGGCTCGGAGAGCTTCCGGCCCTGGATGAGCGGAGACGGCCGCTACCTGGCGTACGACTCGGCCGGCAAGCGGAACATCGCCGGAGTGGTCGAGACCGACGAGGTGCGCGACGTCTACGTCTACGACCGTGTGGGCGGAACCACCGTCCGGGTCACGAAGTCGGTGGCGGGCGGTGCACCCGATGGCGCCAGCCAGCGGCCCACCCTGTCCGCCGACGGTCGGTTCGTGGCCTTCTGGTCGACGGCGACCAACCTGGTCGAGGGCGACACCAACGGCGTCGCCGACGCCTTCGTCTGGGACCGCACGAGCGGCTCCACCATCCGGGTGAGCGTCACGTCGAGCGGTGTCCAGGGCAACGGGGCCAGCGAGCGCCCGGTCATGAGCAGGGACGGCCTCTACGTCGCCTTTGAATCCGACGCCACGAACCTGGCGGGCGGGGTCGGCCCGGTGGGCACCGGGGACACCAACAACGTGGAGGATGTGTTCGTCTACTCCATGGCGACCCAGCGGACGACCCGGGTCAGCATCGCCTCGGGTGGCGGCCAGGGCAACGGTCCCAGCAACCGGCCCTCCCTCAGCACCGACGGTCACAAGATCGCTTTCCAGTCCGAAGCGAGCAACCTCGTGTCCGGCGACGGCAACACCAACTGGGACGTCTTCCTCCACGACCTGAACACCGGCCAGACGACCCGGGTCAGCGTGAACAGCAACGGCGCCGAGGCCAACGGGCCTTCACTCAGCCCCTCCATCAGCGCCAACGGGAACTTCGTCTCCTTCGACTCCGGAGCCAGCTTCGGCAACGGGGACAACGGAACCGACGACGTATACGTGAAGGACCTCTCGACCGGCACCGTGAGCCGGGCCAGCACCAGCAAGGCCGGCGCCCAGGCCAACGGCGAGAGCCACGACTCGTCGATCAGCGCCGACGGCCGCTACGTCACCTACTGGTCCGCGGCCGGCGACCTCGTCGACGGCGACACCAACACCTGCCCCGCGGTCGCCAGCGGTCCCTCGTGTCCGGACATCTACGTCTACGACCGCCTGACCGGGACCATCAGGCTGGCCAGCGTGTCCAGCGCCGGAGTGTTGGGCAACGACGAGAGCTTCAGCCCGGCCATCAGCATGGACGGCCGGTTCGTCGCCTTCGACTCCAAGGCCACCAACCTGTTCCCCGAGGACCCCGGCACGAGCGGCCAGGACATCTTCGTCCACGTGAACTAACTGCTCGCCGGCTTTCCCGATCGAACGTCGCCGACGGCGGCTGCTACGCCCCCAGGGCGTGGTAGCCGCCGTCGACGTGGATGATCTCGCCGGTGGTGGCGGGGAACCAGTCGGAGAACAGGGCGACGCAGGCCCGGGCCACCGGCTCGGCGTTGTTCACGTCCCAGCCCAGCGGCGCCCGGGGGGCCCAGACCTCCTCGAAGCGGTTGAAGCCGGCGATGGAGCGGGCGGCCACGGTGCGCACCGGGCCGGCGGCCACCAGGTTGACCCGGATGCCAGCGGAACCGAGATCGCGGGCCAGGTAGCGGGACGTCGACTCGAGGGCGGCCTTGGCCACGCCCATCCAGTCGTAGGCCGGCCAGGCCACGGTGGCGTCGAAGTCGAGGCCCACGATGGAGCCCCCCGCCTCCTTCATGAGCGGGAGGGCCAGATCGGCCAGCGCCTTGAGGGAGTAGGCCGAGACGTGGAGCGTCGTGGCCACGTCGTTCCACGACGCTCCGAGGAAGTCGCCGCCCAGGCAGGACTCGGGAGCGAAGCCGATGGCGTGGAGCACCCCGTCGAGGCGTCCCCAGCGGCGGTTGAGTTCCTCTCCCAGCGCATCGATCTGCTCGGGGTTGGTGACGTCCAGCTCGAGCACTTCGGGTTCCGCCGGGAGGCGGCGGGCCGTCCGGCGGGTGAGGCTCATGGCCCGTCCGAAGGAGGTGAGGAGGATCTCGGCGCCCTGCTCCTGGGCCACCCGGGCCACCGAGAAGGCGATGGAGTCGTCGGTGAGGACGCCGGTGATGAGAATGCGCTTGCCGTCGAGGAGCATGGAACCCTCCGGAACCTCAGGCGTCAACAGGGGGAGATGCTGTGCTTGCGGGTGACGTTGCGCTCCCGCTTGCTGGCCAGGCCGGCCAACGCTCCACCGAGCACCCGGCGGGTGTCGAGGGGGTCGATGATGTCGTCGACCAGGCCCCGCTCGGCGGCCAGCACCGGCGTGCAGAAGCGGGCCTCGTAGTCGGCTTCGAGGCCGGCCCGCAGCTCGTCCCGCTCCGACTCGCTCCCGTTGGCGGCCAGGCGCTTGCCGAAGAGCACCTGGACCGCGCCCTTGGCTCCCATGACCGCGATCTCGGCGCTGGGCCAGGCGAAGGCGGCGTCGTTGCCCAGCTCCTTGGAGTCCATGACGATGTAGGCCCCGCCGTAGGCCTTGCGCAGGACGAGGCAGACCCGGGGCACGGTGGCGACGGCGTAGGCGTGGACCAGCTCGGCGCCGTGGCGGATCATGCCCCGCCACTCGAGGTCCTTGCCCGGCTCGAAGCCGGGGGTGTCGACGAAGGTGAGGATCGGGGTGTTGAAGGCGTCGGCGCACTGCACGAAGCGGGCCGCCTTGCGGGAGGCCTCGATGTCGAGCGTGCCGGCCCGCTCCTGGGGCTGGTTGGCGATGATCGCCACCGCCCGGCCGCCGAGGCGGCCGTAGCCGGTGACCATGTTGGGGGCGTAGCGGGCCCGGACCTCCAGGAAGGTGCCGGCGTCGATGACGTCGGCCACCACCGTGCGCACGTCGTAGGAGGCGCGCCCGTCTTCGGGGACCGCTTCCGCCGCCCGCCGGCAGGGCCGGTCCAGAGGGTCGTGGGTGGCCTCGGCGGGCGGATCCTCGAGATGGTGGGAGGGCAGGTAGGCGAGCAGGTCGGCCACGGCCAGCAGGGCGTCTTCCTCGTCCGCCGCGATCAGGGAGGCGACACCCGTCCGGCTGTCGTGGACCGCGCCGCCGCCCAGGGTCAGCCGGTCCATGGCCACCCCGGTGAATTCGGCCACCGCTTCGGGGCCACTGACGTAGGCGAAGGCATCGGGGGTCATCACCACGTGGTCGGCCACGCCGAGGAGCAGGGCCGGTCCCGAGGTGCAGGGCCCGATGACGGCGAAGACGACCGGAACTGCGCCCGAGGCCTGCGCCACGGCGCGCGCCACCCGACCCCAGGCGTGGAGGGAGGCGACGCCCTCGTGGATGTCCGCCCCCGAGGTGGACAGGACGCCCACCAGCGGGAGCCCGAGCTCGACGGCCCGGCCCACGATGCGCTCCAGCACGATCCCCTCGGGGGGCCCGACCGCGCCGCGGTGCTTGCCGCCCTCGAGCCGGAAGAAGGCGACGGCGCGGCCGTCGATGGTCCGCAGGCTGGCGCTGACCGCAGTCGAGGTTCCCGCCGCGATAGGCAGGGAACCACCCCCGTCGAGATGGAGCGTCATCCTGGCTATCCGTCTCCCTCGGGTTCCCCGGAGGTCGGGGCGAAGACGAGGGTGGCGTTGTGCCCGCCGAAACCGAAGGAGTTGGACACGATCGGGCCGATCAGGTCGCGGGGTGAGCCGGCCACCACGTCGATGGTGATGTCGGGATCGGTGCGCTCGTGGTTGGCGGTGGGCGGCACCTTCCCGTGCCGGAGCGAGAGCATGCAGGCCACGGCCTCGACCCCGCCGGCCGCCCCGATGAGGTGGCCGGTGACGCCCTTCAGCGAGGTGACGGGCGGCGGCGTCTCGCCGAACACCTTCACGATCGCCTCCGACTCGGACGCGTCGTTCAGCGGGGTGGACGTCCCGTGGGCGTTGATGTGGGCGATGGCCGCCGGTTCGAGGCCGGCATCGTCGAGCGCCAGCTGCATGCAGGCCGCCGCCCCCGCCCCGCCGGGCGACGGCGCGGTGATGTGGTAGGCGTCGGCGTTGCGGCCGTAGCCGACGACCTCGCCGTAGATGTGGGCGCCGCGGGACCGGGCCCGGTCGAGGCGTTCCAGCACCAGGAAAGCGCCACCTTCCCCCATGACGAAGCCGTCCCGGTCGACGTCGAAGGGCCGCGAGGCCCGCTCCGGGTCGTCGTGGCGGCCGGACAGTGCCCCCATGCGGGAGAACGCGGCCACCGCCACGGGCACGATGACGGCTTCGGTCCCACCCGCCAGCACCACGTCCGTGGTGCCGTCGCGGATGAGCCGCGCTGCCTCGCCGATGGCGTGCGTACTGGCCGCGCACGCCGTGGCCACGCACAGGTTCGGACCGGTCCAGCCCAGCTCCATGGCGATCATGGCCGGGGTGGCGTTGGGCATCATCATCGGGACCAGGAACGGGGTCACCCGCAGGGCCCCCCGTTCGTTGAGCACCTGGATCTGGGCTTCCATGGTTCCGAGGCCGCCGATCCCCGTCCCTGACACCACCGCGCTGCGGGCCGGGTCGGCCGCGGGATCGCCGGAGTCGCGCAGGGCGTCGATGGCCGCGGCGAAGCCCAGTTGGGCCACGCGGTCCACCCGCCGGACCTCCTTGGGCCCCAGGTAGGCGACGGCGTCGAAGTCCTTCACCTCGCAGGCGAAGCGGACCGGCATCTCAGAGGCGTCGAAGTTGGTGATGGGCCCGGCGGTGGGGCGGCCGGCCAGGACGGTGTCCCAGAACGTCGCCACGTCACAGCCCGCCGGGGACTTCACCCCGACGCCGGTGACGGCCACCCGGGGGCGCCCCCGGTGGTCCGTTTCGCTCATGCGTGCGCGCCCAGCTTGCCGAGCACGAGGGTAAGGGCGGCTCCGACCGTCTCGATCCCCTCCAGGTCCTCTTCCGGCACGGAGATGTCGAAGCGCTCCTCGAGGGCCATGACGAACTCGACCAGGTCGAGGCTGTCGGCGTCGAGGTCCTCCTTGAACCGGGCTTCTTCGGTGACGGCCGAGGGGTCGACGGCGAGTACCTCCACCGCCGCCTCCTTGAGGATGACGAACGCCTCCGTGCGGTCCATGTGTGTGTCTCCTTTGGTCTGGTGAATGAGGTCGGTCAGTGTCCCATGGAGAGGCCGCCGTCGACGGCAAGGATGGCGCCGGTGATGTAGCCGGCGGCCTCGGAGCACAGGAAAGCCACGGCGGCGGCCACGTCCTCGGGGGTGCCGAGGCGCCCCAGCGGGGTGAGCTTGGCCAGTTCGGCCTGGCGCTCGTCCGACACGCCGTCGAGCATGGCCGTGGCGATGGGGCCGGGCGCCACCAGGTTGGCGGTGACGTTGCGGGAGGCCAGCTCCCGGGCCACGGAACGGGTCAGGCCCACCAAACCGGCCTTGGCCGCGGCGTAGTTCACCTGACCGGCCGAGCCAGTGAGACCGGCGGCCGAGCCGATGTTCACGATGCGTCCGAACCGGCCCCGCACCATGGCCGGGGCGGCCCGGCGGATGGCGTAGAAGGCGCCGTCGAGGTTGGTGCGCAGCACGTCGGCCCAGGCGTCGTCACCCATGCGCAGCAGCAACCCGTCGCGGGTCACCCCGGCGTTGTTGACCAGGACCTGCACCGGACCGAAGGTGGCCTCGATCTCCTTGAAGGCCACATCGAGGGCGCCGGGATCGGCCACGTCGGCGGCCACGGCCAGCGCTTCGCCTCCCTGGTCGCGCACGGCGGCGACCGTCTCCGCCGCGCCGTCGGCGTCGGCGCGGTAACACAGCGCCACCCGCAGGTCGGCGCCGGCCAGGGCCAGGACGGTGGCCCGCCCGATGCCCCGGGAGCCCCCCGTCACCAGGGCCACCCGCCGGTCGGTCCCGGGCGTCACGGCGTGCCTCCCGCGGCGGGCCCTCCGGGCCGCCCCCACCGCACCACCATGCTGGACCAGGTCATCCCGGCCCCGAAGCCGGACAGCAGCAGGAGGTCGCCGTCCTTCAGGCGTCCGTCGTCGGCCGCTTCGGCCAGCGCGATGGGGACCGAGGCGGCCGAGGTGTTGCCGAAGCGGTCGATGTTCACCACGCAGCGTTCCGGCGGGATCTTCAGGCGACCGGCGGCGGAGGACACGATGCGGGCGTTGGCCTGATGGGGGATGAACCAGTCGATGTCGCTGATGGAGCAGCCGGCCCGGGCCAGGGCGGTGTGGCAGGAATCGACCACCACGCGCACAGCCCGGCGGAACACTTCCTGGCCCTCCATGGTCAACCAGTGGGCGCCGGACGCCACCGTTTCGGCCGTGGTGGGAAGGCGGGTTCCACCCGCCCGGATCTCGATGAGGGAGGCGGCCGACCCGTCGGATCCCATGTCCCAGGAGAGCAGGCCGGGTCCGTCGGGCCCGGCGTCGGACGGCACCAGCACGACGGCCGCGGCGCCGTCGCCGAAGAGGATCGACACCGAGCGCTCGGCGGGATCGACGACCCTGGTCAGGTTCTCCGCGCCCACGAGGAGGAGCGGCCCGACGTCCGGGGTCGAGGTGATGATGCCGCCGGCGACCACGAGGCCGTAGCAGAACCCGGCGCAGGCGGCGCCGACGTCGAAGGCCCCGCAGCGGATTCCGAGCCCGTCCGCCACGTAGGCCGAGGTCTCAGGGACTGTCTGGTCGGGGGTGCAGGTGGCCACGATCACCATGGACAGGTCGCTCGGCGTGATCCCCGCCGATTTGATGGCCGCGTTCCCGGCGGCGATGGCCATCGTGGAGGTGGTCTCCCCCGGGCCGCACATGCGCCGCTCCCGGATACCGGTGCGTTCGAAGATCCAGTCGTCGTTGGTGCCGATGCCCCGTGCCTCCAGGTCGGCGTTGGTCAGGCGTCCCTCGGGGAGACCGAGACCCCAGCCGGCGATGGCCGCTCGGATCACGTCAGGCGCAGCCAGGCCACGGGCTGTCCTTCGCGGACCCGCTCGCCGGCCCGGGCCAGCATCCCGATGAGGGCGCCGGGGAAGGGGCTGCGCACCGGGGTGGATGCACCCGGGCCTTCGACCACACCGATGGCCTCGCCGGCGGCGATGACGGTTTCCTCCCCGTCGGGATGCTCCAGCGGCCGGAAGACCCCGACCGCGGGGGCCACGATGACCCGTTCAGGAACGGCGAGGATCTCGCCATGGAGCGGGGCACTATCCATTCAGACAACCTCCGGGGCAGGGGGGATATCGGCGGGGGAGCCGATGGTGGAGAGAGGGGTACCGGGGACGCAACGCTTGGCCAGCCCGGAAAGCGTCGACCCGTAGCCGAGCTCGACGAGCGTGCCGGCCGAGAGTTCGGAGACGAGCGTCGTCATCGACGGCCGCCAGCGGACGGGGGAGACCAGATGCTCGACCAGGCGGGTGCGCCAGCCGTCGCCGTCGGTGTAGGGAACCGCGTCGGCGTTGGATACCACCGGGGCCGAGGGGGCGGCGAAGTCGACCTCGGCCAGGACGCCGGCGAGCTCGTCGGCCGCATCCTGCATGAGCGGGGTGTGAAAGGCGCCGCCCACCGGCAGCGGGACGACCCGACGCACGCCGGCTTCGCTGGCGGCCTTGGCCGCCAGCTGCACTCCGGAGGCGGTGCCCGCGATGACGATCTGGCCCGGAGCGTTGTCGTTGGCCAGCCAGCATTCACCCTGGGCCGCGGCGCACGCCTCGGCCACCTGCTCGGGGTCGGCGCCCATGAGGGCGACCATCCGCCCCTCGTGATGGTCGGCGGCGGCCTGGGTGAGCTCGGCCCGCCGGGCGGCGAGGCGGACGCCGTCCTCGAGCGTGAGGGCGCCGGCGGCGATGAGGGCGGTCACCTGCCCGAGGGAGTGACCGGCGAAGGCGAGCGGAGGGGGAAGCACGTCCCGAACGGCCTCCCAGGTCACCAGTGAGGTGAGGAGCACGGCCAGCTGGACGTCCCGGGTGCGGGTCAGGTCCTCGGCAGACTCGGCCAGGAGGAGGGGGGCGAGGGGCTCGCCCAGGGCGGCCTCGGCCCGGACCACCACGGACCAGGCCGGGTGGTCGCGCCACGGGACGCCCATGGCTGCTCCTTGGCTCCCCTGTCCGGGGAACATCACCGCTACGCCCACGCGCCTGCTCGCCTCCACCCACCTCGAGCCTGCTTTTGGTGCCCACCGGACGCATCGTTGAGCCCAGGGCGCTATTCGGGGGTCTGACCTCCGGCCAGGTAACAGCGTTACATACCCGCCTCCAATGGTTTGACAACGTTGTGTTACGGTTCATCGAACTTTGCGGGGAACACGCTTCAGGGGAGCGCCTTGGCCTACCGGGTGGCGGAGCTGGCGGCGGCAGCTGGAATCAGCGTGGAGCTGGTCCGGTCGTACCAGTCGAAAGGGCTGCTCGATGGCCCCCGCCGGGAGGGCCGCGTGGCGCTCTACGGGGAGCGGCACCTGGAGCGGCTGCGGGAAATCGCCACTCTGAAAGAGAAGGGCTACTCGCTCAAGGCCATCTCCGGCCTCCTGGCCGACCGGGAGCGGTCTCGCCTGGGGGAGGACTCGCGGGCGTCGCGGGCGCTGGCCGCGGTTCCGCCCGTCGGGGACGACGAACACCTCGACCTCCACGAGCTGGCCGACCGCACCCGGGTCCCGCTGGCCGTCCTCCGGTCACTCGAGGGTTCGGGGGTGGTCCGGCCCCGGAAGGGTGACGAAGGCGCCTATTACACGGCGGCCGACGTCCGGGCGGTGCGGATGCTCCTGAGCCTCCTCGGCGTGGGCCTGCCCATGGAGGAGTTCATGCGCCTGGCCACCATCCAGATCGCGGCCATGCAGCAGGTGGCGGCGGGTGCGGTGGAGCTCTACACCAAGTACGTGGGTGAGCCCCTCCAGGCCGCCGGGCTGGACCCGAGCGAGGAGGAGGGCCGGGGCGAGGCCGCCTTCAGCCTCCTCGTCCAGGCCGCCACGTCCCTGGTCGCCTACAGCTTCGAGCGCACCCTCCGGAACGCCTGGGCCGCCAGCGGCAAAGGGCGGGCGCCGAGCCGGTAGAATCGTCCGACGGAGTTGGCTATTCGTTTAAGCATCGCCTACGAAATAGCAACTATGCCCGGGTGATGGAAGGGAAGACATGATGGATTCAAAATCCATTGTCCGAAAGGGCGTGTGGGTTCGAATCCCACTCCGGGCACAATTCAAGTCTTCGGTCCGATAAATTCGTCCATTCGTGCGACCTCAGACATTTTCGAGACCGAGACCGTCCAAGCATTGCTCGGACGGCACTCAATTCCGGCTCGACCGCAGGCTAGTGTGAAGATCGCTCGAATTTCTGCGGAGCGGTTCGAGAATTGATACCTGGGATACGAATAAGTACCGTACGGAGCCCTTATTGTATTGATGGCTCGGCAACCGTCGGAGTGAATAAGCCCTCGAAGAAGCGACTTGGGATTTCGCTCGACCGCAATCCATTGTTGCCAAGGTTCGAGCGCGATTGTCCGCAGATGCTTCCGGCCTGCCCCGTGTTGCGGGAAAAGGCATGGCCAGTGCTGTGAATGGCTCATGATCTCAACGCACCCGATCTTCTGAGCCTTACCGACACGATTCGGCAGCACTGCGGCCATAGCTGCCTTGCACTCGCTAACGATGTTCGGGTATTTCTCGTCCAATGTGATTCGGAGCTTGTAGGTCCGCGGTAACGCAGAAATGCAGCCGTCACCGAGATAGAGCCCCAGCAGGTAGGCGTAGGGTTCCTCTTCGAGGTTCAGGACGGCTGGACATGGATCGCACCGCTCATCAAGAGGTCTACCTCGGCCCCTTTTGTGCGTGAAGCCATCCTTGATCCACTCTCGGACGGTGGAGCGGGGGATGCCGGCCCGTCTTGCGACTTCTGCGATGGCAATGCCTTGCTCGAAGAGTTCTCGAGCACGTTGAACTTCCCCAGCTGACCGTGTCATGGCGGTCAGGGTAACGAACGACAGTTCGGGGAACAAGTGTTTATTCTTCGGTCCGCTTCCCACGTCTTCGAATGGCGAAAGCGACGCCTACCGTGGCTGCGGCTGCACCCAGCGGAAGGGGCCATGGATTGCTGCGCGCGCCTCGCGGAGGAGCGCTGGCTTCGGTGGGAGAGGACGTCGAAGCCGTCGAGGGGATGGTCGTCGACGCTTGCGATGTGGTGCTTGTCGCCGCGAGCGTGCTGCCGGTCGAGGTCGGCGCGGAGGATGTCGGCGCAGCGCTGGTCTCGGGAGGGGAGGTGCTTGAGGACGTTGGCTCCACAGCAACTGTCCCCGTGGCGGCGGTGACCCGGGCGGGGAAGTCGTTGCGGACCAGGTGGTAGGCGGCGTCGCCGGGGCAGACCGTCTTCGACATGTCCCGATGGCCGGCGATGGTGGTGGTCGTCACCGGAGTGCCTGACGGCCAGCGGTTGGAGCCGCGGGAGGTGAAGGTCGTTGTCGTCCCCGGGCGGGGGTCGACGCCGTAGCGCTCGGCCAGCCAGGCCAGGAGGGACACCATCGATGCCTGAGCTTCAGGCGAGGGTGCGGCCGTGCGGTGATCGCCGATGAAGCAGCACAGGAGGGCGAAGCCCTGACTGCCGCCGGTGGCGTCGCCCCTGATCGGCGCCTCCAGGCTCCCGGCCCGGCCCTCCCAGATGCCGCCGAAGCGATCGACCAGGAAGTTGTAGGCGATGTCGGCCCAGCCCTTCTCCGGTGCCGTGTGGAGCCGGAAGAAGCTGCGCAGCTCCTCGGGCACGGCCTCGGGTGGGTAGTCGTTGACGGAGACGGAGTGGTGCACCAGGAGGAAGCGGACGTCTCCGGGCTGTTCGGGCTCAAGCGGGCCGCGGGGTGGGAGATCGGCGCCCCAGTCGGCCCGGGGATGGATGGAGGGAGCGGCAGCTCCGGCGGCGCGCCGGCCCAGCAGCGACGGCAGGAAGGTGGCGGCGAATCCGGCCTGGAGAAGACGGCGGCGGCTCAGTGGATCCATCGGCGGGCCAGCATGACACGCCCGTGCCGGCCGCCAACATGCCCACACGCGACTGAGCCCCCGGTAGGGAGGGGACCGGGGGCTCAGTACGGGGGTTGCGTTGGTTGCTTCTGCCCCATCCAACGCCCCGGCACGCCGCCCATGACGGCGGTGACGGGAGGTCTGTCCGGAGATGGGCGCTTTACGGCAGTTGGATCTCGACGGGGCAGACCCGGGCGTGATCATCCAGGCGCTGGTGGAGCTCCTCGATCTCGGCCAGAAGGGCATCGAGGGCGATCTCGGTGGCCAGCAGTCGGGCTTCGAGCGCGTCACGGGGCATGGAAGGTCTCCTCAACGGTGGGGTCATCCGGCCAACGCCGGCTTCTCTTGGCGATGACGGGGGGTGCCACCGGTTCGTCCCCCTCGGCGGGGTTTGGCCACCACCCAGAGGCACACGGCCACCACCACGTTGGCGGCCACCGCTGAAACCCGCAGCGTGTCGGTCAGGTCGGGCGGGCTCTCGCTGATCAGGGCCGGGAGGCTGCCATCGGGCACCGAACCGGGGTCGGTGGCGGAGACGGTGGGCAGCGCCAGCGCCTGGGGGAGCCCCAGGCTGGGACGGGCCAGCGGATCGACCCGGGGGACGGCCACTTCGTTGGCCGGAACCACGGCCAGGGCACTGGCCACCGGCCGCTCCACATGACCGAGGACCTTGTCGCCCGCCTGGCCGGTGTGGCGGATGAGCGGCCCTCCGGCGCCCCGGACGGCCACGTCGCTGGGGTGGTTGGCTACCGTCCCGTTCGTGACGAAGGTGGTCGAGCCGCCCCCGTCCATGTTGATGCCATCGGTGGCGCCCAGGGCCAGGAGCAGGTCGGCGGCTTCGGCCAGCGTCATACCCACGCTCAATTCGGGCTGGCGGCCGTCCACCGTGACCAGGAAGGTCTCGCCGGCGGGATTCCACCCGACCAGCGTGCGGGGGTGCCGGCCCCGAGTGAAGTTGTCGTCGACCTCGCCGAACCAGCGCTTGCCCTCCCGGAGCAGGATCGGGCTCCCGCCCAGGCTCTCCACCACGCCGGCCGGGGTCTCCATCCGGAGCAGGGCCCAGGAGTCGGCGTTTCCCTGCTGCACCCGGGCCCACACGTCCTGCAGGGCGCCGGCGGCCGCGCCCGAGGCGGACAGGACGGCGCCGTCGGCCGGGATGGGTACCGGGGCGGCGTCCTCTACCAGGGACACGAGTTCCACCACGCTGGTCTGTCCGAGGCGCAGCGGCCCGGCCGGCTGCACCGACCGCAGGACGAGGGAGGTCCCCGGCCCGCCGGTCTCCGTGGTCGGCCCGAAGGCCGGTGTGTAGAGCACCACCTTGCCCTCCGGCCGGGCCACGTTGACGCCGTCGAGGCGCAGCGGTCGCAGGTCGGTGGGGACGAGGCTCCCCGACCATTCGAAGGAACCGGCGCTGAGGTGCCCGTCGCCGGTGACGGAGAGCTGGTGGTGGGTCTCGCTCGGGCTGCGCAGGAGCTGACCGTCGGTGATGAGCCCTCCGATGGGCTGGTCCGATCCGACGGCGGCGAAGTCGCCGTTGAGCGCCACCAGGCAGTTGACCCGGGCGCACATGCTGCTGGTGCGTTCCAGCAGGGGGTCGTTTCCCGCCACCTGCTCGTTGGAGAGGACGGCCCGTAGGGTCACGGGAGCGTCGGCGGCGATCCGGGCCACGTTGACCACCAGAGGCGGCTCCGCCCGGATGAGGCGGAGATGCTCGACGCCGGGAGCGAGGTCGGTGCGGCTCTCGACCTTGAGATCGGGAGGGAGGCCCGGCGCGGCGTGGGCGGCGGGCACGACGAGCACGGTGACGGCCACCACCGGGATGCCGGCGGCGATGATCCGCGCCAATCGTTGCACCAGACGCGCCTCGCTTTCTCCCAAGCGTCCGGAAGGGCGGGGTTCCGTGGGGGGAAACCAGTCCTTGGTACCTGGGTATTCGGCGCTGAGGTGCCCGTCCCCTTACCGCGAACCTTACGGTCTGATTGCTTCGATGCGTCCGGGGGTCACGGTTGCCCGTTTCCTGCCCGTCGCGCTATCCGCTGTAGCCCTCTTCGAGGAGGACGTCGCCCCGGGTCATGATGTAGTACACCTGCCAGGCGTGGTATGCGAGGTAGGCCCTCGGGTCGGCCTCCATCTGCTGGGCGTAGAGCGTGACCGCCCGCACGTAGCGGTCGGAGTGGTTGTAGTTCCACAAGGCGTTGGCCATGTCCCCGGGGGCGCCGTTGCGCTTCAGGTAGCGGGCGGCGGCCATGATGGCGTCGTGGGGGTCGTTGATGTCGCCCCCCTCGCCGTAAGCGGCCCAGGTGGCGGGCAGGAACTGCATGGGCCCCTGGGCGCCGGCCTCGCTCGTCCCCCGGATGCGGCCCATGCGGGTCTCCACCAGATGGACCGAAGCCAGGTACTCCCAGGGCACGCCGTAGCGGGTCTCGGCCTCCTTGTAGTGGGCTTCGAGTTCGCTGGCCGCGGGCGGGGCGATGATGCGCCACGGCGGCAGCTCGGTGCGGGGGTTGCCGGTCAGGCGGCGGAGCTCCACCCCGGCCGTAACGTTGGCGTCCACGGTCGGGCGGAGGGCTTCCGGGATCCGGTCGATGACGGCGGCCAGCGCCTCGGGCCGGGCGGCGATGGCCCGGTAGATCGCCTGGGCGCGCCGGGCCACGGCGGGGATGTCGGCCACCGGCGTGGCCGCGTCGTGTAGGCGGGTCTCGGCCGCGGCCAGCTCGTCGGCCATCGCGGCCAGCTCGGCCGGGTCCGTGGGCGCGGGTGCGATGGCGGTGGTGGCGAAGGGGGCGGAGTCCCGACCCGAGGTGGCCGGCGGCTTGGTGGTCGACGTGGTCGCCTTGGTGGTCGGCGTGGCCCCCCGGGTGGTGGGAGGCGCAGCCGCCGACGTGGTGGTGACGGCCTCTGTCGACGTGGTGGTCGGCTCAACGACGGTGGTCGAGGACGTGTCAGCCGTCTTCCCCGCCTGGGGCTCGCTGCCGCTGGAGCACGCTCCGGCGGCCAGGGCGACGACCAGGACACCAGCGTGCACGTTCCACCGCATGACAGCGAGCCTACCTACGGCACTCACGCCGGTCGCGCACCCCCGTTCGCGAAGCTCCTGAGCGGGCGTAATCTGGATTCGTGATCATCGACGGTTATTCGCACCAATTGCCCGACATTGACTCGGCGGAGACCCGGGAGTGGCTGGACTCCCTCAACTCCGTGGTCGACATCCGGGGGAAGGCCCGAGCCCGGTATCTGCTGGCGCGCCTCCTGGCCCGGGCCCGGGAGCTCCAGGTCGGTGTCCCGGCCATGGTCTCCTCTGACTACATCAACACCATCCCCCCCGAGCAGGAGCCGTGGTTCCCGGGCGACGAGCACGTCGAGCGTCGCATCCGGGCTTTCATCCGCTGGAACGCCATGGCCATGGTGACCCGGGCCAACCGGCGCTTCGACGGTCTCGGCGGCCACCTGTCCACCTACGCCTCGTCGGCGTCGCTCTACGAGGTGGGGTTCAACCACTTCTTCCGGGGCAAGTCCGACGGCGGCTTCGGCGACCAGGTCTTCATCCAGGGCCACGCCGCTCCCGGCGTCTACGCCCGGGCCTTCCTCGAGGGGCGCCTGACCGAGGACCAGCTCGACCACTTCCGCCGCGAGGTGGGCGGCCATGGCCTGCCCTCCTATCCCCATCCGCGGCGCATGCCCGACTTCTGGGAGTTCCCCACCGTGTCCATGGGGCTCGGACCGCTCAACGCCGTGTACCAGGCCCGCTTCAACCGCTACATGCTCAACCGCCAGATCGCCGACACCAGCCGGGCCAAGGTGTGGTGCTTCGTGGGCGACGGGGAGATGGACGAGCCCGAGTCGATGGCCGGGCTCCACCTGGCTGCCACCGAGCAGCTCGACAACCTGATCTTCGTCGTGAACTGCAACCTGCAGCGGCTCGACGGCCCCGTGCGGGGGAACGGCAAGATCATCCAGGAGCTGGAGGCCACCTACAAGGGCGGCGGCTGGAACGTCATCAAGGTGGTGTGGGGCCGCGAGTGGGACGCCCTCCTCCTGCGCGACACCGACGGCGTGCTCGTCAACCAGATGAACACGACCTGCGACGGGCAGTTCCAGAAGTACTCGGTGGAGTCCGGGGCCTACATCCGGGAGCACTTCTTCGGCCCCGACCCCCGGCTGCACAAGATGGTGGAGCACCTCTCCGACGACGACCTGCGCAAGCTGTCCCGCGGTGGGCACGACTACCACAAGCTCTACGCCGCCTACAAGGCCGCCACCGAGCACGAGGGCAGCCCCACCGTCATCCTGGCCAAGACGGTCAAGGGCTGGACGCTGGGTCCCGAGTTCGAGGCCCGCAACGCCACCCACCAGATCAAGAAGATGACCGAAGCGGAGCTGCGGACGTTCCGGGACCGGCTCTTCCTCGACATCCCCGACAAGGTGCTGACCGAGGGCGAGCCCCCCTACTACCACCCGGGGGAGGACTCCGAGGAGCTGGCCTACATGCGGTCCCGGCGCCAGGCGCTGGACGGGCCCATCCCCCAGAGGGTGGTGCGGGCCCAGCCGCTCCCCGCCCCCGCGGGCGACCCCTTCAAGGAGCTCAAGGCGGGGACGGGCGACAAGGTCAAGGCGACGACCACCTCGGCGCTGACCCGGATGCTGCGCAACCTGATCAAAGACAAGACCATCGGCAAGCGGATCG
This sequence comes from uncultured Actinomycetes bacterium, assembly GCA_963789165.1. Lineage (GTDB taxonomy): Bacteria > Actinomycetota > Acidimicrobiia > IMCC26256 > BP-133 > CAWBJP01. Next base: position 559,589 of record CAWBJP010000003.1, on the reverse strand, counting down.
TTCCCATCATCCCCGACGAGGGCCGCACCTTCGGCCTCGACGCCCTCTTCCCCCTGGCCAAGATCTACGCCCCCTTCGGCCAGAAGTACGAGCCCGTCGACGCCCAGCTGCTCCTGGCCTACAAGGAGGAGCGCACCGGCCAGATCCTGGAGGAGGGCATCACCGAGGCCGGCTCCCTGGCCAGCTTCACCGCCGCGGGTACGGCCTACGCCACCTGGGGCCAGCCGATGATCCCCTTCTACATCTTCTATTCGATGTTCGGCTTCCAGCGGGTGGGGGACCTCATCTGGGCCTTCGGCGACGCCCGGGGCCGGGGCTTCCTCCTGGGCGCCACCGCCGGTCGGACGACCCTGCACGGCGAGGGGCTCCAGCACGATGACGGGCACTCGCCGGTGCTGGCTTCGACCGTGCCCAACTGCCGGGTCTACGACCCCGCCTTCGCCTACGAGCTGGCCGTCATCATCGAGGACGGGATCGCCCGCATGTACGGCGAGAACCCGGAGGACTGCTTCTACTACATCACCCTCTACAACGAGGCGATCGCCATGCCGGCCATGCCCGAGGGGTCGGAAGAGGGCATCCTGCGGGGGCTGTACCGCCACCTGGCGGCGCCCGAGGGCGAAGCCACCTACCGGGCCCGCATCCTGGCCTCAGGTTCGGCCATGCAGGCCGCCATCGAGGCCCGCGAGCTGTTGATGGAGCACCACGACACCGCGGTCGAGGTCTGGAGCGCCACCAGCTACAAGGCGCTCCGGGAGGACGCCCTGGCGGTGGAGCGCTGGAACCGCCTCCACCCCACCGAGGCGCCCCGTGTCCCCTGGGTCAGCCAGACCCTGGGGTCGAATGGCGGGCCGGTGGTGGCGGTGACCGACTACATGAAGGTGGTACCCGAACAGATCGCTCGCTGGGCCCCGGGGCCGTTCATCCCCCTCGGCACCGACGGTTACGGCTTCTCCGACACCCGCGCTGCGCTCCGCCGCCACTTCGAGACGGACGCCGCTCACGTGGTGGTGGCGGTGCTGCACGGACTGGCCCAGCAGGGCGAGGTCAAGGGCGAGGTCGTGGCGGAGGCGATCCGCCGCTACGAGATCGACACCGAGGCGCTCGACCCCCGGGAGGCCTGAAGGCCCGCCCGGAGCGAGATCAGAGGAGCCGGCCGGCTACCAGGCCTCTTCCTCTTCCTCCTCCTCGGTCTCGTCGGCGAGCTCGGCGGCCCAGGGGTCTTCCTCCAGGGCGTACTCGCACTCGGAGTCGTGGGACTCCCCGAGGGTCAGGTTGGCATGACAGGCGCTGCAGATGCGCTCCTGCCCGCCCTGCTTGAGCTGGCGCGCGGCACGAAACCGCCTAGCCCGACCACTTCCAGCCACGTCTGACCCCCTCATGGCGGTGCGACGATCTCGACCGCCACAGCGTACCGGTCGGCGACGATCTCAGGCCGGTCAAAGTTGCGCGAGGAGCCTGTGATTCAGGTGGGGCGGTCAGATATCATGAAGGCCTTGCAGGAGTGAGGGTGCAGTCCGTCAGGCCGACCCTCCGCAGCGTTCATGGAAGGAGTCCGGTCTTGGCGACTGGCACGGTGAAATGGTTCAACGCGGAGAAGGGCTACGGCTTCATCTCCCGTGAGGGCGGCGCCGACGTGTTCGTGCACTACAGCGCCATCGAAGGGGGCGGCTACCGCAGCCTCGAAGAAGGCCAGCAGGTCGAGTTCGAGGTGACCAGCGGTCCGAAAGGCGACCAGGCGCAGAACGTCAGAGCGCTTCCCTGAGCCTCTCGCTCAGTTCGTGACAGCAACCGCCCGGCTCCGGCCGGGCGGTTGCTCGTTCTGGGGGTGGGGATGGTGCCGGACCGGACCTCCCGGTGGATATCGTGGGGGTGTGGCGCCGGAAGGATCGCTCATGCCCTTCGAGGGTGAGGCCCTGGTGATCTGGGGGCGTGCCGGCGCCCGTCCGCTCGTGCTCGCCGCCATCCACCGGCCGGGGAGGCAGGGCCCGGTTACCGAGGTGGTGCTGGCGGCGATGAGGCCGGGCCGGCGCCCTGGGATGGCGCGCCGGGTGCTGGCCGCCCGCGGGCCGGGGGTCGAGTCGCCCGCCACCGTCAACTGGCTGGCGCAGGACCGCCGCCGCGAAGTCCACTGGGAGGAAGGCGGCCTGAAGATCTGGGCCGGGATCGGCCGGCGCTCGGTGCCCGCCCGGGTCCCCGGCTGGCTCCTGGGGGGCCGAGCTGGCAGCCGGTCGTCGCTCCCCACGCGGGCCTTCATGGCCCACGTCGAGGTGGTGGCGTCTGAGGGCGGCCAGGTGGCTCCCTTCGCCGGCCGGCACCGGGCGGTGCTGTTCTCCACCGCCTGCCTGGCCGCCGATCCGCTCCGCCTGCGCCTACCCCTCGCGAAGCGGGTGGAGGCCACTCCCGAACTCACCTGAGCGGCTATTCTCGAAGGGTCTTCCGGGCGATTAGCTCAGCGGGAGAGCGCTGCCTTCACACGGCAGAGGCCACTGGTTCGAAACCAGTATCGCCCACGGGACAGGCGCTGGTCAGGGCACATGACGGGAGCCGCTCGGCTCCCGTCGCTGCCGTTTGCCCCGCGAAAAACCCGCGGGACCCCGCGGCGCGGCCAGGTCGTGGATGGCAGTGGCGGTCGTCGGCGGGCACACCGCGTGCATTCATCCGACCTCTCTCACCGGTGCTGGCCGGCGACCCCGGCGCGGAGCGCCCGGTCGAAGCTGCTGGACGCGCTGGAATGACACGCCGACGAGTTCAGCCTGGTCTCGGAGCCCGAGGTCGGGCAGGTGAGTGGACAGCGCTTCGAGCGCCTCCTGCGTGGCTTTACGCGCGTCCTCGGCGGCTGCTTCGGCCCGCGCCCGGGCACGGTGCACCTTCGCCACTGCTCGCCGGACGGGGACCGGGAGGACGATTCGCTCCTCCAGGTCAAACGTGTCTTCTGCGCCTGAGGGGAGATCCTCCATGAGAACGATCGCCTCCCGGATGTTGGACCGCGCTCGGGCCAGCGTCTGACCCTCGGAGTGAGCCCCCTGGACATCCGGGGCGTCCACGAACCACCAGCCGTTGTCGTCGAGCTGGATGTTGACGCGGTAGCTCCGTCTGCTCATCTCCTCAGCCACCCTTTCCCGAGGCAGGGTTCCAGGTCTCGTTCGATGCTCCGCAGCGTTCCTTTGGTCAGGTCTCGGCTTCCATGATCGGGGACGGTGGTCCTACATACTTTCTCGTCGCAACGGCAGTCGAAGCGCTTATGCGAGCCTTCCTGGCGAACGAATTGGCAGCACTTCTTCGTTCCGCACTTGGCCGAGTCGATCCTTCGGATGACCTCTCGTGCCCGCACCGAAAGAGTCTACTGGCTAGACAGTATAGCGGACCGGTGCTCAGGGAGGCCAAGACCCTCACTCGAAGGCACGGCCGGCGTTCGCCCGAGATTCTCCAGGCGGGCGAGGACGGTGTCCTCGTGGCCAGGAAAGAGGTGGCCGTAGCGATCGAGGACGACCGAGACTGAGGTGTGGCCGGCCCAGGTGGCGATCTGCTTGGGACTCGCGCCGGCCGCCACCCACAGCGAGACGGCGGTGTGTCGGAGGTCGTGGGGGCGGAGCGGTTCGAGCCCGGCGGCCCGGATCGCCGGGCGCCAATGCCGGGCGCGCCAGCCGTTGGCTCGCAGTGCGCCGCCGTCTGCGCCGACGAAGACGAGAGCGTCCGTGTTGGGCTCCCCGTAGGCGTCGAGGTGGGCAGCCATCTCGTCGGCGACAAAGCGGGGAACCGGAACCTTCCGATGGCCCGCCCTCGTCTTGGGCGGCCCGAAAATCAGGTTGCCCTTGACCTCGACGGCGATCTCGGTGACGCTAACCTCGCGGTGGAGCAGGTCGACCCGGCCTCGGCGGAGCCCCGCCAACTCGCCCAGCCGCAGCCCGCAGTAGGCGTCGAAGAAGATCAGCGCTCGGTACCGGGGATCGATTGCTTCGGCGAGAGCGGCCACCTCCGCCGGTGTGAGGAACCTCATCTCCTCGCGCTCGACCCGCGGTAAGGCGACGTTCCGGCAGGGCGACTGGGCGATGAGCCCGGCGTCCACCGCGCCCCGCAGGATCTTCGAAAGGGTCTGGTACGCCTTCTGGACCGTTGCCGGCGCCCGTCCCTTGGCAGCGAGCTCGGCCACCCAGGCCCGGACGTCGAGATGCGTGATTGCGCCGAGCGGAAGCTCGCCGAAGGCGGGGAGGACGTGGTTCCGGATGTACGCCTCGTCCCGCGCCCTCGACGACGGCCGCAGGTTCACCGTCGTCGCCCACCACGCGTCGATCCAGTCCGCCGTCCGGACCTTGGCGCCCTGCGGGTCCCGCCACTCGCCCCGCTGCTGCTCCGCGCCGGTCCGCTCCAGGAAGGCCTGTCCCTCCCGCTTCGTGGGAAACCGCCGGCTGTGCTCCCGGCCGTCCGACCCCCGGTACCGCGCCTCCCAACGCCCGCTCGGCGCCTTTCGTAGGTGCCCCATGGCTCACCCGCCTCCGATCGGTTCGACCGGTCCATCATCTCCGCGGGGTAGGACAGTCTCAGCGGGCTCCGGACGACGGCCACGGCCGCCGCCCGCCCTTCACGTGGCGCCCGCCGTGGATGCGAAGCGCCGGCATGCTGACAACCTCGCTCCTCGTCGGTCGCCGTGCGGCGTCGAGCCAGGCGTCGATCTCGACCGGATCGAAGCGAAGCAGGTGGCCCCACTTCAGGTATGGGATCCTTCGATCGGCGACCAGGCGCCGCACGTGTCGGACGCCCACACCGAGGAGCCTCGCCACCTCCTCGATGTCCAAGAACCTCCGCTCCTCCCTGATCACTTCCGGCTCGGGCACTGTGACCTCCTTGGTGAAAGTTGTCTCTCACCTACACCTATGCGCGTGCGCCTTCTCCCGATGCGACGGGGCACTTCCGAAATTTCGAGCGGCAGCCAGTGCAGGCCTGGCTGGGGCCACCGGGCCCCCGCCTGTCGAACCTGCATCAGCAGCCGTCACGAACCATCCCGCGCCGCCCGCCCGCCCGCTTGCGCTCAGCCAACCCCGACGACCCTCCCACCGAGCCGCGACGACCGCGCGCGCGTCCGAGCACGAACCGACCCACCCCCGCCCTCCCTGAACTAAGTCCCTCCAAGGAAGCATTACATGTAAGTGGTTCGGTCCACCGGTTGGCTCGGCCCACGGGGTTGCATGTGAGGGACCCCGGCTGGTTCGGGGGGAGGCGGGAGGATCCACACTGAGGACGACGTGGTCGTGCCTCGGAAGTCTGAGTGCCTCCTCCGACCCGGCCACGGAGGACCCGGATAGGGACGTCGGCCGGCCCGTGAGGTCGAGCCCGGTTGAGGAACATGTGTGGGGCCGTGACGGGCTTTCGCTTGCGACCGTGGGGCCGTGGCCGTCGAGGACCTGGATCGTCGGGGTGTCCATCGGTGACGAGAAGGAGACGACTATGAGGACCCGGCGCATCGTCGGGATCGACCTGGGCATCGCCAGCACCCACACGGTGGTGGTGATCGACGAGACGACCGAGGTGCTGGCCCGCCGCCGCTGCCGGCCGACGACAGAGAGCCTGGCCACGATCGAGGCGGCGGCCCTGACGGGAGCGCCGGAGGGCACCCGGTTGGAGGTGATCATCGAGCCGACGGGGGCGGCCTGGCTGCCCGTGGCGGTGTTCTTCTGTCGGCGCGGGCATGTGGTGCACCGGGTGAGCTCGGCGAAGGCGGCGGCGCTGCGACGGTTCCTGTCCCAGCACGCCAAGTCGAACTCGATCGACGCCGAGGCCCTCGCCCGCTTGGCCGTCGTCGACCCCGACGGCCTCCAGCGCCTCTGGCTGGCCGAGGGGCCAGCGGCGAGTCTGGATCGTCGGGTGCGGGCCGCGGACCGGCTGACCGACACCGCCACCCGCCACAAGGTCCGACTCCGGGAGCTGGCCCGCCAGGCCATGCCCATGCTGGACGAGGCCATCACCGGCGAGCTCACCGCCGCCGACGTGGCCGTCCTCGAGCGTTACGGCGACCCCCGGGCCCTGCTGCGCACGGGCCTGGCCCGGCTCGCGGCGTTGATCCGCAAGGCATCGCGGGGCCACTACGGCCAGGACCGAGCCGAGGCCTGGCGGTCGGTGGCTGCCGCTGCGCTCGACCTCTACCGCGACGATCCCGCCGTCCCGTTCGCCGATCTGGCCGCCGAGATGGCCACCGAAGCCCGGCTCCTGCGGCCGTGCTGGCCGAGCGGGACTCCCACGCCCGCCAGCGTGAGGCCGCCTACCGCCGGGTGGACCCCGAGGGCCTGGCCCGCAGCCTGCCCGGATCGCCGACATCGGCGGGCCGGTGCTGGTGGCCGCCATGGGCGACCCGCACCGCTTCCCCGAGGCCGCCGCCTTCAAGCGATTCACCGGCCTGACCCCCAAGGCATCCGAAACCGGCGACACCGACCGCAAAGGCCAAGCCATCTCCAAGGCAGGGCCCCGGCGGCTCCGCGACCAGCTCGTGCAGTCGGCCAACACCGCCCGGCGGGTCGACCCGCAGCTCGCCGCTGTCTACTTCACGCAGATGGTCGAACGCGGCGCCCACCACCAGAAGGCCGTCTGCATAGTCGCCGCCCGCCTCGCCGAGCGAGCCTGGGTGGTGATGTCCCGAGCCGAGCCCTACGTCATCCGCGACGTCGACGGCACCCCCGTCAGCCCGGCCGAGGCCCACGCGATCATCGAGGAGCATTACCGGTGCCCTGAGGACGTGCGCCGCCGGCGCCGCTCACGGAAAAGTGCGAGGAAGGCCCCTCACCAAGTGCTCAAGGCACATGCGTCAGGTCAGACGCGTCACCGCGTCGACAGCCGAGGCGACCTTCCCCGCACCGCCACGAAAGCCGATACGGCTCCGATGATCAAGACCCCGCCCCACCACCCCGGCAACGTCCCGCTCACGCCCCTTGACAACCAGTCCCGCATAGGGTCACAGACTTGCCGTCTCCACCCCCCCGCCTGTCGAACCTGCATCAGCAGCCGTCACGAACCATCCCGCGCCGCCCGCCCGCCCGCTTGCGCTCAGCCAACCCCGACGACCCTCCCACCGAGCCGCGACGACCGCGCGCGCGTCCGAGCACGAACCGACCCACCCCCGCCCTCCCTGAACTAAGTCCCTCCAAGGAAGCATTACAGACTTGCCGTGTCCGCTGCTCAGCGGACACGGCCTCCTCCGGACGCGAGTGGCGGTTGGTTCCGGCGGGGAGCGGGGAGGCAGAGCCGAGCGCCGATCGTAGGGCCCCAGAGGATCTCCATGACGATCACCGAAGCGTCGGGACCGCCACCGCAGAGCATCACGTGCTCCCGATTCGACGACTTGGCCTCGGACGACGTTGCTCCGGGTGAGTCTCCGGGGCGCCCACGGCCGTGCAAGCTCGGTCCCCGCTGAGGGCGTTCAGACTGAACGGTGTCGCTGATGAGTCTGAACGAGGGACGGGACGAGGCTGTAGCACTGCTCTTGCAAGCCCGTCTCCATGCTCATGCGCCTGGTCGGACAACGCTTCCTCCATCTCGCTGACCGCCAGTGCCACCCGCCAGATGTGGTGCTCAGTTGACTCGCCGTGTCCCCGGTGACCCCGCCACAGCCGTTCGTGCGTGTACGGATCAGTGACCGACGTTCCAACTCCTTTGGGCGTCCAGAACCGCTTGAGTGACGACCGCATCGATCGATGACACCGGCGTCTCCCGGCCCACCCAGGGGTCGCCGCCGAATTCCCGGGCGAAGATCTTCTCGGCCGTGCGGGTCGCCAGGGCCTGGGTCGTGAGCGTCGGGTTCGAGCCGCCGAGGGCGTTGGCGAGGAGCGAGTTATCGGCGATGTAGAGGCGTCGGACGGCGTGGGCGGCACCATTCTCGTCGCACACCGAGTCGGCGGCGTCGTGGCCCATGCGCATCGTTGACATGGGGTGAAAGTTCAATGGTGGGGCGTTGAGGCGGTGGACGGCCCGGGCGCCGGAGGCGCGCAACACCTCGACCGCCTTGCCGGCGAGGAACTCGCGGTTCGCCACCGTGCGCGCTGACCGGTGGCGATGATCGAAGAACACCTTGGGGATCGGCCCGTGCTCGTCGGCCGCTCGGGACAGAGTCACCCGGTTGTTCGCCTCGACGTCGTCGTCAGTGAGGATCGAGATGATGAGCAGACGGTCGATGCCGTTCATGAAGTCGGCGAAGCGGTTGCCGATCAGTCGGCCGCTGCTGTCGGCGCCGGCGGCGTCGGGTCGACCGTTGTCGTAGAACCCGGCAATGCCGGCGTCCGACAGGCCGGAGATCAACATCTGAAGCGCAGGCGGGACACCGGCGTCGTGGAAGTGGCCGCGCCCCGGGAAGTCGGCCCGGGCGCCCGAGATCGGCCCCTTGGCCGAGCCGGTGTCCTCGTCGAACCTGCCGATGACAAGGTCGAAGTAGTGGTCGATGTAGCCGCGTCCAACCCAGTCGTTGGGGTTGGGGAGCTCCGAGTTCAACCAGAGACGGGGCGACTCCGTGGCGCCGGCGGCCAAGACGACCACCTGGGCCTCCTCGGTGACCTTCTCGCCGGTGGCGCCGATGCGCCAGCTGACGGACCGGGCGACCACCTCGCCGCCGTGGTGGGCCGTGCCGATGGCGGTAGCGAAAGCGTCGGTGACGAGACTGATGTCGCGGCCGCCCGCTTGCCAGCGCCCAGAAGTGAGAGCCATCGGGACGTAGCTGTTGTCGGTCGAGCGCTTCGCCTTGAGGTTCCGGGGCGCTTGGCGAGGCTGATAGCAGCCTGTCGTGCAGTACCCACAGAGCGTGCAGCCGGTGGCCTGGGGCCAGATGAGCCGGCTCGGGTCGGTGGTGCGGCCGGCGTCGCCGCCGGGCTGGAGGATGGCACTCTCCTGGGGGCGGAACGAGTCACGAGCGACGTTCTTCGTCGTGTTGACCGGCAGGCCGATCCGTTCCGCACCCCGGAAGAAGAGCGCCGTCCTGGTTCCCATGGCCGCGGTCTGGACCGGCAGCGTGTGCTCAACCCATTCGTAGTAGGGCACCAGCTCGGCATAGGTGAACGGGAACCGGTGGGCGACGTCATAAGTTCCGGCGTCGGTGCCGGCATAACCGGTGAAGACTCCAGGCATCGCCCGGGGGGAAACGGCGCCGTAATGCTGCGTCGTGCCCCCCACCCCGGAGAGTTGAACGACGGTGCCGTTGTACGGCACCTCCCGCAGCCACGGCGGCCTGGCCCGATCGGCCGGACCCCACCGGAAACGACCGGCAGCCTCGTTCTCGAAGTGGGTCCACTCCCGCTCCGGCTCGCCATGGCGCGGCCCCGCCTCGAGGAGCAGGACATCCAGGCCCCGGGCGGCGAGTTCCTTGGCCACCACCGGCCCGCCGCCGCCGGCACCGACGACGATGACGTCGCGGATCAGCCGTCCGCCTTCCTCCGGTCCTGGTAGAAGCCCAGGAGATCATCCCAACCCTCCACCGGTTCCAGCCGGTTGCCGAGATAGCCGCAGTGGTCCCAGCCGACCGGCCGGCGCTTCAGGGTCCGCGTCTGCGGATCCAGGACGTCGATCTCCGAGAAGGCGAAGAAGAGCACCAACCCGGGCAAGAAACCAAACACGAACTGGAGCACGCCGATGCTGTCCGTCGGATCCCGATCGGAGACGTGTCGGGTGTCCTGTTCCAGCCTGCGCCAGACGGCCACCTTGTCAGAGAAGGGGAGCCGGGCGAACGGCGACGGGAAGCCGCCTCCGGTTGCAGCCGGGTTCACCGTCAGCGCCACGGTATTGATGGCACTGGCGATGGAGCCTGACAGCGGCACCGTGCCGTCGGGGTCGCGCTGCACCAGGTACGGCTGGGCCACCAGCCCGTCGAGGGCCTCCCGGAGATGACGGCCGGCGTTGGCGGCGATGGCGCCGGGGCGGTCGTTCCACTCTCCCTGCGCCTTCGAGTAGGCGTCGTTGCCGGGCCACACCATGCCCGCCAGTCCGTTGTAGGTGTCAAGGACGACGTCCGCGTCCTCAGCGTAGGCCGCCGACCACCAGCCCCGGCTGCACAGAACGTCCGGCAGCGCGGAAACTGCAGCGCTCGTCAGGGTCAGGCCGCCGAAGTAGGCGAGGAAATCACGACGTGTCAGCACTGCCGCCCTCCCTCCGTCGTCACCGTAAGCAACGGGCCGTCCGGCGTCTGCCGTACCCAGTACGGAACGGGGCCCGGGCGCGCGGATTCCTCGATCCGCCGACGGTCAGGGTTTGTCGATCAAGCCGAGGTCGGCGGCCCGGTCGATGAGCTCACCTTTGGAGGAGACCCCCAGCTTGGCGTAGATGCGAGCCATGTGGCTCTCCACCGTCCGGTCCCCGATGGCGAGCCGCCGGGCGATGTCGGGGGCGGTATGACCCCGGGCGGCGAGCCGTGCGACCTCCGTCTCCCGGGCGGTGAGGGCGCCGGAGCCGAGGGCGGCCGCGGCCTTCTGGCCGCTGCTGCCGAGACGGGCCAGCGCCTTGAGGGTCCGTTCCCGGCGCCTGGCGGCGCCGCAGCCCTCGAACACGGTGGCGGCCTGTTCGAGGGAGCTTCGCGCCCGAGGGCGGTCGGCCGAGGCGACGGCCCGTCCGAAAAGGTCGAGCGCCCGCCCGGCGAAAGCCTGGTAGCCGGCGGGCAGGAGGTCGAGGGCCCGCTCGGCCTCCTCGGCGGCCGCCTTCGGCTTTCGACCGGCGAGTGCCCCCCAGGAACGGGCCATAGCGGCGAGCGCGCGGTACAGGTCGCGATCAAGCTCCCCGGAAACGTCCTCGAGCCCGGCAGCGGCCCGTTGCCCGGTGGCGAGGTCGCCGGCGTCGGCGGCGATCTCAGCCAGGTCGAGGAAGAGGAAGGCGGCCCATGGGTACCACTCCACCCGCTGGATTTCGGTGGCCGCCTCCTCGGTGCGGGCGAGCGCTCTCCGATCGCGGGTTTGGTTCCAATCGAGCACGGCTTGGGCATGGCCGCAGAGCTGGAGCGTGAGGGGCAAGGGGTGCTCGCCAAAGGTGGTCCGACTCACAGCCAGCAGTCGCTCCGCCTCGGACAGGCGGCCGGTCTCGAGCGCGGCCAGGGCGGCGAACGGGAACGGGGCCCCCCGACGCCGGCTCACCCCGCTGGTGTTCCACGCCACCGAGTCCCAGGCGCAATCCAAGGCCCCTTGAAAGTCTCCCGCCAGCCAGCGAACCCAGATCTCGCATTCGGGCAGCAGGCTCTCCCGCCACTGCGGGTTCACCGTCTTGGCCTCGGCGAGGACGCTGTCCGTCTCCGCGATGCGGCCTTCGAAGGCGAGGGTGAAGGCCAGCCCGCCCAGGCAGAGCGAATGGAAGTAGGTCTTGCTGTCCTCCCGGGCGAGATCGATGGCCCGCAGGAGGGCGAGCTTCGCCTCGTCGAACCGTCCGGTCCAGAAGCCGCCCCACCCGATCCCGCGCCCCACGATGTGCATCATGGCGAGGCGGTCGCCCAGTTCCTCGGCCAACTCCGCCAAGTGACGTGATTCCGGTACCCACCCCCCGGATTTGCCCGCGAAAGCCAGGGCGAACGCCTCTTCCAGGCTCGCCAGCAGCGGCCCTTGGCGGTTCCCCGCTTCCTCGAAGAGCGCCCTGGCCCCCCGAGCCGCCTCAAGGCCAGCGTCAAGCTCACCCGTCCCCCAGATCGTGAAGCTCGCCAGGCGGAACTTGACCGCCGCTCGCCGCTCGGCATTGGCCGTCCCTTCGAGCATGGCGTCAAGAGTCCGCAGCGCCGGGACTGCGAGGGCGGCGTGGATGTCGGCCCGGTGGTCGACCACCCACTCCGCCTGGAGGACCATGCCGTCCAGCACGCTGAGCCAGCGCTCATCTCCCCTCGGCACCAGGTCGACGAGGTGCCCGAGGATGGTGAGCGCTTCTCGGTAGGCCTGACGGTCCTCGGCCTGGCGCATCGCCCCGCACAGCGCGTCGATGGCCTCCGCGTCGCCGACCTCTGCTGACCGCGCGTAGTGGGGCGCAGCCTCGCCCAGATGCCCGGCGGCTAGCAGGGCACGGGCCACGCGCCGGTGGAGCTCATGGCGCCGGGCCGCCCCCACGCCCTGGTAGGTGGCCTCCTGGGCCAGGGGATGGAGGATCTCGTAGGTCACCCCCCGGCCCCGCTCCACGGCGGTGAGGAACTGGGACCGGACCAGACCGTCCAGGATGGGCCCCACCTGCTGGAACGGCTGGCCGCTGAGATCGACGAGGTCGCCGAGCTCGATCCGGCGGCCCACGACGGCGAGGAGCTCCACCGTGTTCCGGGCCGCGTCGGGCAGGCCGTCGAGGCGGGCCACGACCCGCTCGGCGAGGCCTTCGGGGAGACGCCGGAGCCGGGGGGCCGACAGGTCGGCGCCTTCGTCAAGGAGCGCGTGGAGCAGCCCCCGGGCGAAGAGCGGATTCCCCCGGGATCGCTCCATCAGCCAGCCCACCAGTGCGGGCGGCGGCGAACCGCCGACCATCGATCCAGCCAGTTCAGCGATCGCCTCTTCCCCCAGCGGGCCGAGCGCGAGGCGGCGCAGCAGTCCGTCCTGCTCCATGCCGAGGACCATCTGGGTGGGACCGGCCTGGGCGGCCAGTTCGCCCGTGCGGGCGGCGGCGATGACGAGCACGGGTAAGTCCCCCAGGTTGCGGGCCAGGTAGGCGAGGGCATTCCAGGACGAGGCGTCGGCCACGTGGACGTCGTCGAGGAAGATGACCACGGGGGCGGAGCGGCCCAGGCTGTTGAGGAGGACGGCCAAACCGTCGATCAGCTGGGCCCGCGACGGCTCCGGGTCGGGGATTCCTCCTCGGGCCACAGCCGCACTGCGCAAGAGGCCGGCGACGTCGTCCAGCAGACCGCCGCACAGCTCGACCACCTCCGCCGGATCGCAGCTCCGGAGGTGGCCTTCGAAGGCCTCCGCCCACAGGCCGAAGGAGGTGGTGTCCCCCAGGGCATGGGCGCGGGCCGACAAGCAGATGCACTCCTGCGCATGCCGGCCGAGGAGCTCGCCCGTCAGCCGGGTCTTCCCCACACCCGCCTCGGCGACGAGCAGGACGATGCCGAACCGGCCGGCCCGGGCCCGTTCGAGTTCGTCCTTGAGCCAGGCCAGTTCCCGGGCCCGTCCCACCAGCGGGGGGCCGGCGGCGGTAGGGGGCGGGCACTGGGGGCTGGATGGCGTCAAAGCGGCCACCCGCTGACCTCCCCAAGTCCGCCTCCGACGCCCCGATGCTAATGGTCGGCTTCATGCTCCGTCTCCGTACCAGTACGGAGGTTTTCGGATCGCCCCAGACTTACGCTCACCCTGGTGCCAGTCAGAACGTGGCCGGGACGACGCCACGGCGGGCTTCAGCAGGGGCACCCAACTGCCCCGGTTGGAGACGTGATTCTGAGTGAGGGGAGAAGGGACGATGCGACTCGAGGGAATGCCGCGCATTTCGCTTGCCGACGCCCCGCGAGCAGGGCACGCCCACTTCTGGGAGCGGGCCCTGTCCCGCCGGAACCTGATGCAGGCGGCCGGCGCCGCTGGCCTGGCCCTGGCGGGCGCCCGTGTGCTGCGCCCGACGGCGGGGTGGGCCGCCTCCACCGGCGGTGGGCCCGGGCCCCGGCCGATCCCGGGCGGGTTCGCCACCGTCGACGGGCGGCGCTGGCACGCCTACCCGCCGGGCCCGTCGAACCCGCTCGACCCGTCCTCGGTGATGAACGAACCGTCGGCCATCACCGATTTCGACGGGGTGATGGCCATCGCCCAAGTCCAGGGGACGGGCACGGAGGAGCGCGGGGGCCAGTCCGTGCCGCTTCCCTTCGACGCCGACATGCGCATCATGGCCGGTCCCTACGTGGGCTTCGACGGCCAGCACCATGACGGTACCTTCGTCTTGATATGACTGGATGTCTACGTGGGCCAGTTCGGCTCCGCTCCCGGCAGTCAGGGAATCCAGATCCACGACTTCAGCCCCGGCGTGTCCGAGACCGGGCTCTTCTGGACGGTGCCGGTGGCGCCAGACACGGTCGTCTTCGACGACGCCCTCGACTCGGTGTCGCTCCGCATCCCGTCACTCGACATGCCCGACGCCTTCAACCTGGCCAACTCGCTGGCCGAAGGGCCTTCCGTCCCCGGCAACGTCGCCTTCGAGGTGGTGTGGACCGCCACCGGTCCGGCCGAGCCGGTGCGCTCCGAGGCCCACGGCTTCGCCGGCGAGTTCCGCACCGCCGCGGCCACGGTGGCCTGGTCGGGCCGCACCGAGCAAGCCCGCTACGACTCCGATCCGGCGGAGCGGTCCAGGACCGTGTTCGCCGCTGTGGGACGGGAGCGCAACGGCGCCTTCCTGCGCTAAGCGCCACCCGCCTAGTCGTCATCGAAGCGGGTCGATGCGCCGACTCCCACTGATCCCGGGAGTGATCCCCCGACGCCCCGCGGATGCCCCGCGGAAGGACCGAAAACCACCGGTCATGGTGGACACTGCCGGTCACACGAAATGCCGCCTGACCGGCCCTTTCAAGAGGTGAGGGCAGACGGGGCGAAGCTCCGATCTGCCTTCACACGGCAGAGGCCACTGGTTCGAAACCAGTATCGCCCACGGTAAAGGGTGCCCACCTCGTGGGATGTCACGAGACGTTCACGGCGGCGGCGTCATCGCCGATGACGAGTGCATCCAGCACGAGGCGAAGTAGACCGCCAACCGAATCAAAGTTAATCGTCGGTGTAGTCGCTGTGGCAGTAAAGCCTCGTCCAGTATCGGCGTGGTAGAACTGGATCTGGGTTACTGAGACGCCATCTGGAGGAGTCCAACGGAAATAGCGGACGAATCCGGCTCGGCCAAAGACGTGAGCGGGTTCAAAAGAGAGTTCGGCATACTCCGGAAATTCGCTTTGCAGAAGATCGCCTTGAATTTGCGCATACTCCTCAGACCTGATCGTTTCGTCGAGTGGCTCACTCGAAGCGATCACGTTCGCCTGGCCGTCTGGTGCAACGAAAGTGAGGGACTCCTTCGCAAACCATCCATCAGGCACGCCCCCCGTGAGTTTGCCACGAAAGTCCATCATCGCTCCCGAGCTAGACCTGACCAGTTCTCGTATGAGTCGCAAAATTGCCTGGGGTGGCTCCGTGAGAGCCATGACCCGTGAGCAAGAGATCAAAAGGCCCCACAGAGGTCCGGGCATTTGAGCCGCTTGAATGAATTTAAGCGCTCTTTCCAGATGATTCTTCGCCGAGTCGTCCTGCTGATGAATACCGGCCAAGACTGCAAGCCGGACATGAAGTTGCGCATCATCGAGAGGCGTCTCAGTCAGGGCCGCCGCTTGCAACCCGAGTTGGTAACGCTCGATCGCCAGCGAGGGCTGGCCACTGGCGAGCAGGGCGTCCCCGAGATTGGACCATCCCTCGACGATCTGTTCGCGACCGGGACTCAAGGCGCCAGCTTCTTCCACCGCGTCTTGGCGGGCCTCCCCAATCTCTACGACCCGAGCAGCTTCTTTGAGGCTGGCCAGGGCTGCTGAGTAGTCGCCTTCGTGGATGAGCGAATCGGCTAGCCGGAGATGCAGGGTCCCTCGAAGTCCTTCGTCGAGCTTCGCATCCTTTTGGATCTCCAGGCCCCGATGGAGGAGCTCTAGCGCCTCTTCCCATCCACCGATGACTTGGAGCGTCTCGGCCAGCTGCATCAACCGCACCACCAGGGTCGCCTGATCAGAATTGGGATTGCTCTCTGCCGCAGCCAAGGCCTTGCGCCTCGCGTCCACCGCAGAGGCCATGTCGCCGCCGTAGGCGCTGAGGACTGACTGCGCCTCGTGCATCTGCTCGAGCAGCCAATGGTCGGGCCCGAATGTTTTTCCAGCGATCCGGATGCCCTCCTCGAGGGCGCTTCGGGCCTCGTGCACCCGGTTCAGCGTTAGGAGCAGAGGCCACAAGGATGAGTACGTGGTAAAGAGGCGATAGTGATCGGGGCCGAGCTCGCGACGCTCCACCTCGAGAACCCGTGTCCATAAGAGGAGTGCCTTGGCAGGCGATTCCTCGCCCGCGGCCATCTTGCTCAGCAGGCGAGCCTCCTCCAGCTCTGACATATCTGTCGAGCGGACGATTTCCAGAGCCTCGCTCAAGAGATCCTTTTCCAGATTGCGTTCACCCTGGTCGACCGCCAGCTGGGCCAGCACCTCTAGGAGATCGATCTCTGTCGTGCGCGCGGCGGGCAGTTCATGCCGAAGCATCTCAAGCGATCGTTCCAGGCCGGTACGGGCTGCCGGACGGGCCGAAGGGTCCAGCTCTGACAACGGCGAAAGAGCGGTGGCGACGTCAGCTTGGGCGATCGTCGCTTCAAGATCCTCTGGCCGCACCTCTTTCAGGATGCCGATCGCTTCCTCAGTTAACGCCCCGGCCCGTTGAATTTGCCCCAGAGCCAAGGCTGTTCTGAAGAGCCGGAATAGGTTGCTGATGATGCGCGGATGCGTACGACCGTATGCGGACTTGTTGACCTCTAGAGACCGTTCGAGATACGTCTGCGCAGCTTCCCAATCCTGCCGGTTCGCAGCCGCATCCGACACCAGTTCGTAGACCTCCGCGACTCGAGGGTGAGATAGGCCGAACGTCTGTTCCGATTGCGCTACGTACCGTTCGATGGCAGAGGTGTTCGACCAACCCTCGACCAAGAGTCCACGAAATACCTCCAAGGCAACGCGAGTCATGATTGTGTCGACGTCGTCATGACCGAAGAGCTTCTCGCGGATGGACAAAGCCCGTTCGAGAACGCTGCGCGCTTCGGCGATGTCGCCTCGGAGGGCGAACACCTCAAATAGCGCATCAAGATCGGCGGCGACCTCGAACCCGTCGGGCTCGAAAGTCTCGTGGATCTGAAGCGCTTTGGCCAGATGCTTTCGTGCTTCGAGATAGCCCTTGTGGCGGGCCAGTGTCTGGCCCAGCTCTCGGAGGTCCAATGCTACGGACGGAGAATCAGCCCCGTCTCGATCTGTGTCCTTCGCCAGCGCTCTTTGGAGTAACAACTCTGATTCTCTGAGCCGGCCCGCCTCCCGAAGGACCGTGCCCAGGTGGCGCTGGACGCAAGCATCGAGGTCGCTTCCAGCGCCGTGGACCAGGAACACAGTTGCTTGTGCCTGCTCGAGAAGCCGGAGGGCATCCTGCAGTCGTCCGAGGCCCATAAAATGGAGGCCGACTCGGTCGAGCAACCGGGGAAGGACTTCCGATTTACTTCGAAGCCGTTCAAGGTGATCGATGAGCCCGAGAGCATGCGAGAGCAGCAACCCGGCCTTGGGCCAGTTCCGAATGGCATCGGGATGGTCTGGATAGGTCGACGCTATGACGAGACCCGCGGCTTCCGCGGTTCGGCGCTGTTGATCGGAGCCGAGGCGCGCCCGCACGGCGATCTGGATCCGCTCATGGATGACCAGGCTGACACCGTCAACTTCTGCCAGCCCCCATGCGACGAGAGTGGACATCGCGTCGTTGAGAGCGAGCGGAGAGGAAATTGGTTTGCATGCATCTGCTTCGAGCGCGGTGGCACCGTCAAGGAGGACGAGCCCGGGGATGTCGCTGTCCGGGGCGAAGAAGGCGAGAAGGCTTAGCAACTCCATGACTTCGGCAGAATCGGTGCTCATCTCGTCGAGAGCGAGCTCGGCTGCCGTTGTTACCGAACCACCGGTCACGCCGCCGGCGCTAGAAGTCACTGCCCTTTTGCCCATTGCTGAAGCTTGCGAAGGTAGGACCATGCGCTCTCCCCGGACCGCAGCCGGGCGACAGCGGTCTTTACCGCCAACGGGTCGCCTTGAAGGTGGCGGGCGAGCTCGGGGACTAGATCCTGGTCGTCCATATCTGCAGCCTCACGCAGGACGTGCTCGACCTCGGCCTGAGTAAGGGCCTGAAAAGATGTGACGTATCCAAGCTCCGGCCAATTACCGCCCTGCGATGTGACGAGCACATGGCTACGAGGCTGGTGTGGGAGGAACGACTCAATGTGTCGTGGGTCCCGCGCGTTGTCGAAGATCAGAAGCGCTCCGGTTTCCTTGAGTCGTTCCTTCACTACCTCCTTGGCGGCATCGCCCCTCAGTGTCGCGGATCCCAGGGCTTCCGCGAGGGCAACGTAGGAGGCTTCGAGTTGAGTCGGGTCGCTTGCGTTGATCCACCACACGACTTCGTAGTCAGGACGATGTGTCCAGGCGTACTGCGCAGCGACGGTGCTTTTACCGAGCCCTGAAGAGCCGACCAGTACTTGGATATTGGATTGAGTCAGGTCTTTGTAGCGATACCAAAGATCGTCCAAAAGGTCCTGTCGGCCGAACAACCTCTCTCTATCCCGAACCGCTGCCCCAGACCTTTGGAGATTTCTGTTGCCGCTGCTTGCGCACGCTGGCCACCGCCTCGATTATTCGGTCGGTGACCTGCGTCCATGCGTTGTCGACGTCGGGCCATGCACTCACGGGGAGTAGTTCGCTTCCGTCAGGACAGGAGGGCAGCATCTGAAGCTGCATCAGCACTCCGACGAGGGCAACTGGACGAATCAATATGGGAATTAGACGAGTTTCTTCGGCTTCGTGTCGCTTCTTTGCGATACGTAGTTCTTCCGAGAAACAATAACGCGACGCCATAAAGTGTCGGCTGAGCAGAGGAAGAATCACGTGCGCCGTCAGCACGTGAACGTCAATTTCTCGATCCCAATTGGCACCGGGCGCAATTTCACGGTCTGACCAGGCTTTGATATCGCCGTTCTGTTCTAATTGACTGAGGTGCGCGGCAAGCTGGCCGCGAAACTCCTGGTCCTCATGCGCGTAGGACAAGAACACCTCGATCCGTTCGGTCGGCTCGACGTCCTCTGGAATGGTCGGGGTGCTCACCGTGGGAAGAGCTCGATACTGAAGGGTCGTTGCTGTTCGAACTCCGGGTTGGCAGTACCGACGGGAAGAAGGTTCGGGGACTGGTCTGGCGGCATGCCCATGAGGATTGTCTTGTGCAAGGAGCGGTACGACCCTTCGAACTTGCCGGTGTTCCACACCCGGAGAAGCTCTTCGGTGAACCTTCCGTTGCGCTCCCCATCCGCTGAGAGTTGGTTGTCCATGCATCCGGAGATGAGGAGCACGCCGGCCCCTATTGCGGCCCCATCCCTCGTCTTGAGGGCTCTCTGGATGCCGTCGTATAGGTCGCGGTGGGCGTTGTTGACGCTCCTGCTGATCTTCTCGGGCATGGCCTTGGTGCCTCGGTCAACATCCTCCACCGTCATCCCCCCGTAGCGGGCCTGAAGGACCGAGGCCTGGAGGTAATCGGGAATCCCCCTCACTACCGTCCCGCTGTGGCAGGAGTCGGAGACGACGACGATCCGAACACCAGGACGGAATCTGCTCCACAGGTCGTAGAGCTCGTCATCGAGAAGCTGTCGGTCATAGAGGACCCAGGTCTCATCCCGCAGGTCCTTCTCGTCGCCGTTCGCGTCGTCGACCTGGCCACCATGCCCGGAGTAGGAGAGGAAGAGAATGTCGCCATCCTGAAGTACGGCCGCGGCCTGTTGGAGTGCTCCGATGACGTTGATTGCGGTGGCTTCGCGAGTGAGGATCGTCCTGGTTTCAAAGCCCTGGCTTTCAGCAAGGACGGCCATGTCGCCAGCGTCGAACTCGCAGGCCGAGAGCGGGCCCGCCCAACCCTCGTAACTGTCAGGATCGACGGAGTTGAGGCCGATATGGATTGACCATCCGCGCGACATCGCTGCTCCCTTCGCTTTCGAACGAGGGGATGCACGTCGCACCTTCGTCCCTCGGCGCCCGCTCGAGGTAGAGCGTCAACTACGCCTAACTTTAGCGAAGAATGCCATAATGTCTACGGAAACTTGAAAGTCGTTCCGCTCGCGTATACGAGTTAGGACAGGTCGGCGATCCGCTCCGAGGACCAGTATTCGCGGAGGCTGGCGATCAGTTGGCCCTCGAAGACGAGGATCGCCACCTCTCGCATCCGTTTCCGCTCCTTCGCAACCAGGTCGTCGAAACGGGCCTCCCATTCGACAATGGCGGTAGCCCCGTCGAGATACAGGTTCAGCAGGTCGCATTCGATGTTGCGTTGCGACTCGACGACCTTCGCCTGCCAGTACGCCCGGATCCCTTCGCGTTCTCGGATCGGAGTGTCGAGCACGCGCTCGTGATAGGTGGCCGAAGGGGTGAAGATGGTCACGATCAGATCGGGATCCTGCCCGACCCACGCCTGGATGTAGAGGTTGACGACGTCGCCGGCCTCCTGCCTGGTGATTCCCACCTAGATGGCCTCCGCCACATCGGCCAACTTGATCGGCCCGGCGTGCTTGGAGTGCGCCAGAAGCAGTTCGTGGATCACGGCTGGCTCCCGCAACGCCATGCGGGTGAGATCGACACCCGGAAGCGACTCGGGGTCGAGGAGGACCCACCTCCAGTGCCCGGTGCCGGCCTCGACGTCGCTTGTGAAGCTGGTGTAGTAGCCGTCCATCACGGTCTCGCCAGGGAGGACGGCGAGGTGAACTGTCCCGAAGTACCGGGTGTCGCTGACGTTCTTCCAATAACCGATGAGGTGCCGGTTGGCCAACTCGGCCTCGATCTCGTTCCGGAACGGCGTGCGGTGACCGTCGGTTCGGGGCTCAGGCGGGCAGTTCCTGGCTCTCACCCGTCGATCCGATTCCGGGGTGAGCTGCGCGATGTCGGCATGGCACCCCAGGCCCTGGCTCGAAGCGAACTGGTAGCAGGTGACCCAGAAGCCGCCCAGCGCTTCGGCGGAGAAGCTGTGGGGTACCGAGGCGAGCAGGCTTTCTGCGGGTGAGGATTGACCGAGGGCCATCTTGATCTTGGCAAAGAAATCGGGGAGGCACTCGTCGATGGTTGAAGCGAAGGCCTTGGTGGTCAGTGGGGCACCAACGGCAAGGTTGAGGTCCTGGAGCAACCGGGTGATGCCGTCGGCCTCATCGGTGTCACCCCGCACCCGCTGATTGGCCAGGAGAGGGCTCGGGATGTCGGCGTCTGCGATGCCGAACGTGATGGGGACGACGGGGCTCGATCTGTGGGTTGCCAGAGCGACACCGGCGGCCGCCCCCGACTCCCACAGGACCCAGGGCTTCTTCGTCGAGTTCGGCGTGATGAGCACGTAGGTCTTGTCGGCTCGCGTGATGCGCTCAGTGATCCATGGGAGCCACTGCGCGCCGGGCGGGATGCCGCCGCCAGCTTGCTGATCGGAAGAGAATTCCACCTGAACCCGGTCCGTCCCGAACAGGTCCTCAACCAGTACCTTGACCGCCTCGGCGATGGTTCGGTCACGAGTCGAGTGGCTCAGGAAGAGCTGCATGGTCATCGCCCGGCACCTTCCTCATCGGGGAAGACCCTTCTCAGGCTTTCCAACAGGGTGACGTACGGCTGCGCTCTCTCGAACGGCACGAGCAGGCTGAGATCGTGAAGGTGGGTGAGGGCAGAATCGCGTTGGCGCACGGTGGAACGAAGCTCGAAGGCCTTCAGATAGCTCGTCTTCACCTCTTCGGCGGACACCGAACCTCGAGTGGTGGGCCGGTCGGCCAGGAGATAGGTCAGCAGCGTGTCGGCCAGTGCCGCCAGCTCCCAATAGTTGGACGGAGTGCTCGCTTGCTCGGCGACCTGGTGGTGGAGCGCATCCAGCCAGCCTGATTCTTCTTCCGCGAGGGCAGCGGATTCGCTGGTCAGGATGACGAGCTGCAGCCAGAGGTTGGTGTGGTACGGGACCAGCCACGCGTGGCGGTCAGGCGAGCTGAGCTGACGGGCCGTCAGGTACGCGGCGCGGGCCGTGATGAGGGCTTTGGCGCGTTGCTCGCCTTCCACGGTGGTGGCCCGCTTCTTCTCCAGGCTGCCTCGCAAGGCGTGGCGTTCGGCCGTGTTCCCGGCGAGACGGTCGAGAAGGTCGAGCATCGAGCTGGCCTCGGCAAAAAGCCGGCGGGCATCCGCGGACCCGTCCGGCTTTCGGGCCAGGTTGACCGCGAGGCGGGCCTTCAGGTTCGCGAGCTGTTCGGCCGTCCTGATCCGGACCTCGCCCTTCTCCTCGCGCAGGGCCTGCTCATAGGCCTCCACGGCCTGCTCATAGTGACCGAGCTCGCTGAAGGCGTCACCCAGCTCTTCCAGCACCCGGCCGTCGTTGACCAGGTCCCCCCCGGCCACCCGCAGCCCGTTGACCTCTCTCGCCACCTGCCTGGTGTGCTCGACCGTTGTCGCTTCACTGGCCCGGATGGCGGCCAGTCGCAGGTCTCGGGCCAGCTGCGCCGCGCTCACGGGTGCGGGCCGCGTCGTGGGCGGGACGTCCCGGGCCAACATCTCGAAGTCCGGGTCGCCGTAACACTGGTACGCCCCCCACGTGTTTGAACGGCCATCGTCGGCTTTGTGAGCGGCGATGCGGGCCTTGCGCACCGCCTCGCCGAAGGGATAGCCGCCGAGCATCGATTCGTAGAGCTCAGAGGCAAAGGCGGCGGCGGCGAAGTCGTCGACGGCCCAACCCGCTACCACCACCGCCCCGACCCCGTTGCGGAGGAGTTGCTGGGCGACCGTGCCGGCGACCCGGTGTGGCCGCTCGAGGGCCCGGGCGTCGGGCTCCTTGGCCTGATCGAGCAACCAACCCAGGCGGCCGAGATGGCAGCAATTCAGGAAGACGAGGTCAGGGGTGGAGCTCATGGCCTCGAACTCGAGGGCGGTCAGGCGGTGCTCGGGGAGGGGCCCGATGGCGACGCCGCTGCGCCGCCAGTCCTCATCGAACACGCCGTGGGCCGCGATGTGCACCACGCGGTAGTCCCGCTGGTGGAGGGCGTTCAGGACGTCCATCCACTCGTCGGCGTCGCCGGTGTGGTCGTCCCCGTAGATGCGGCGTTCCACCTCCCAGCGTCGCCCTTCAAACAGTGTCGCCAAGCGTTCAGCCTCTTCTCTGGCGTTGGGCAGGCGGGGGTAGCTGGTGGGCGGATCTCCGACGAACAGAGCCGTCAGGCCCCGGGGAGAGCCTGTTCGGTAGCGCGTGAGCGACGGGCTCTGAAGTTGCCGCAGCATGCCCGCCCGCAGGGCGAGAGGCGCAACATCGCGACCGACGGCTGCCGCCGCCAGGAGCTCCCACGGCAGCTGGGCCGTCTCGTCGTCCACGATGAGGTGGAGGTGCTCCGACCGGTCGAGGTCCAGCTTGGCCCGGGGCGGAAAGAGCAGTTCGAACAGCGTCCGGTTGATGGCCGGATCCTGTTCTGGGCGTCGGACGGCGGCGTCGACGTAGGCCCGAATCTTCTCCAGGTCGACGTCGTGTGAAATCAGGTTGGCCTGGGCCCCGCGGGCGAGCGTCGAGAAGGTCATACGACGGATCGAGGAAGTCCCCGCCGCCTGCTCATCGCGTTCGAGCCCTACCAGCACACGGATCCAGGCCTCGCCCGACTCACGTCCCGGCGGCGCGCCGGGCTGGTGGCCCTCGCGTGCGACCAAGCGGTCGACGGTCAGCAGGTCGACCTGGTCCCGCAGGCCGGGCTCCAGCAGCCTGTCCAGGTCGGCCAGCAGCATCGCCGCCTCTTCCGCGGGTTGCTGATAGCTCTCGATCAATTCGAGCTCGACCGTTCGCAGGGGAATGGGCTCGTCCTGGCGTCGAAGGCGGACCACGGCTTCGATCACGCCCTCAACCAGTGAAGTGACGGCGTTCTCGATGGTCAGACCGTGACGCCCGGGTGTCCCGACGAGCACCGATGAGACGCCGATGCTCACAGAAGCGCTCGGATCCGGGTCGCGCTCACGCTGGTCGAGGACCAGGGCGATGACAGCCTGGGTCATTGCCTCGGAGAGGTTGGCGCCCGTCAACGTGCCGAACTCCCCGAGGCCCAATATCAGCGCCCCCCGGGGCTGGTGGCCAGGCGGGGCCGGGATGTACACGGCCGTCCCTGCCCGTTCGGGATATTGCCCGAGGTACTGCCGTTGGCGCAGGGCACCCAACAGCTTGCGGTCGAGAAACCCTTCCGACCCGTCGACCGGGACCCCCGTGTAATGACCGACAGCGACCGGGAAATCGGCCTGTTCGAGGCTGGCATGGACCACGCGGACCTTGACCTGCACCCGTTCGGGAGGGGCGAGGCCTCCGCCCAACGAGGGTCTGAGAGCCTCGACCAGGCGCGCCTCCGCCTGGCGCCGGCCTACGACGGCGACGCCGGAGCGTGTCCCGCCGGTGGGTACCGAGTCGAAGAGTTCGACGGGGATCATCGGCGGCCGGTCCATGGCCTCGGCGCCTCGGGATTCGGGCGCCTCACGCTCCAACTGGCCAGGGTTCCCGGCCAGCAGTTCCCCGAGCGAGGCCAGGACATCCGGTGCCGACGGCAGCGCACCATGGGATGCCTTGCAGTAGTAGCGGGTCACGCCGTCGAGGTGATTGAGAGCCATCGCCACGCGGCCGTCGCCCCTCAGCACCCGACCGACGCTGAACGACCCGGGTTCGGTGATCTCCAGCCGATAAGGGGTGGCGACGCCGTACCCGGCGACGGACGTCATGCGGGCGAGGTCCGTATCGCTCAGGTTCCGGTGCGCTTCTTCCAGGGCGGCGTGGAACTCGACCGCATCGGAAAGAAGGGCCTGCTGAACCGGTGACCGACTGCCCCAGTTGGTGGCGGTAAACAGGTCGCGGTGCCGGTCGTCGCCCGGCCCGACGCTGAGGGAGGGAAGCATCTGATACACGCCCGGGAAGGTGGCCACGACCTCGAGCAGCCGTCTGGTGTCGGCACGGAAGTCGACTGCGGCGAGGGCTTTCAAGATCATCTCTGCGCCCGTGAGGGTCAGCACGATGGAAAACGATCCTCGGTTCGGTGTCCCCAGCATCACCAGCCGACCACTGTCTCCGCGCTGCTCAGCACCCATTTCGGACCACACGCCCGGAGCTACGAAGGTGAGTGACCGGCCCACCAGGCCACCCATCGAATGGGCTACGAGATGCACCGACCGGGTGGGGTTGGCTACGAGAACCTGGTCCTGGATCAGGTTCGCCAGCTTGTTCGCCGAGTCCCGGATGTCGAGGCGCCAGTCGAACGGAGCCAGGTAGACATCCCGCGTTTCGGCGAGATGGGTGATGAGGGGGAGATACGTGCGGTTCAATCCCGCAGGCTCCACCTCGGCCCCTGGCGGTGCCAAGGACAAGTCACTGAAGTGGCCGCGCATCAGGCGCAACGGATCGATCCAGATGAGCTCACCGGCTCGGCGGCGCAGATGCGTCCCCATGATTCCCGGGATGACGACCACGGCTGGACGGTCGCCTGTGGGTCTGCGGGCCCGTTCATTGATCGGGCCTCCGACAAGTTCCTCCACCGCCTTGCGGGACCTGTCGGGGAGGCGGCTGACGGCATCCGCCACGTCTTCGATCCTCCGGGGATCGGGGGGCAGCGCCATCTCGGCTCCGGGGTCCGTCTCCTCGTCAGGTACCTCGTCCGGGGGACGCTCACGCCAGTCCGGGCGCAGCCAATCGGCGAGCTGGCCTACGGCCCTGGGGTTGGTCCAGAACGAGCTGTGGTCCACCCCGCGGCTGCTGTCGAGGACGAGGCGGTGGCCGGCACGGACACCGAAGGCGCCGCTCGTCACGATCGTGCTCAGCGTGGGAACGATGAGGTCATTGCGAAGCCCACCGAAGTAGGCGTCGATCAAACGGTCGTGTGCGGTCCGGACGATCCCGGCGTCGCTGCGGGGTTCGAAGTCAGCCGCGATGGCCCGGAGCTCCAAGCCCTCCGGGACGGGTAGAGCATTGAGCTCGCTGAGGTAGGCCCCGCCCGGCTCCATGGCCACCAGCCCCTTGAGGCCGGTGAAGGCTGACCCCACCACGATGTCTTTCAAGAGTTCCAAGACGAGTTGGAGGGCATCGCTGCCCGGCACTGCGCCAGCCAGGTTGGTGAGAGCGTCGAGAAGCCCCTCGGGTCGCTTCGGGTCGGCCAGAGGGGTGCCGTCATTCGGGGTGGCTACGAACGTGATCGACTGCACCGTGACGCCATCTCCGCTCAGTCGCTGAGCCAGCTCGCGGGCGACGAGCCCGCCCCGCGAGTGGGCGACGACATCGAGGACCAGGGGAACGCCCTCGCTGCTGAGCTGCTGGGCGAGCCACTTGGCGTTCTTCCTTGGGGAGACCGCCAGGGTCGGGTGGTCGAAGGCGAATGTGCGGCCGCGATACGCCCGGTGGAACCCGCGCACTACGTCAGCCGCCAGGTCGCCGAAGGACCCGTGGACGGACCCCATGAACCCGTGGATGACAAGCAGAGCTGGTCCGGCCCCCAGAGCTTGCATGTCGGGAGGTGGGGCATTGGGGTCGCGGTGGTTCTCGGGCGTCCAGGCGCGGAGGCGGTGCGGGTGGCGCCGTTCGTCCCAGCCGCCGACGATCGTCCGCGTCGCCTCGTGCACCGCCCAGCCCACGGTCTTCACGGCCACCACGCGAAGCACGCGGCGAACAGCCCAGCCGGCCAGCCCCCGGCTTCCAGGAGCGGCTTCCACCGGCAACCGGAGACGTTCCTGGCCTGGGGCGGGAACGACCCAGGTGTAGCGGCCGTCCTCTTCGACGAGAACAACGGGTCGTTCACCCGGCTCTGCCCGCCCGACATCCACAACCAGCGCACCCTCACGCGCGTCACCTCGACCGCCGCCCCCGGTCACCTCGAGGTTTCGAATGGTGATGGCCTCAGCGATACGCAAGCCATCGGTGGCGTTGATGGTGGCGGCCACGGGATCAACGGTGACGCCGTCCGACCGGGTGTCGGCGGCGACTCCACGATCCGCGGCGAATCGGACGCCTTCGCCTGCCAGTGAGATGCCTTGGACGCCGGGCCCGCTCTCGGACTCCGCCATCTTGGGTCCCCCTTCCGGCTGACCTGCTGGACGTTTGCGCTCAGTGCCCGGGATCGATCTCCAGTACGAAGAATCCGGCCGCCTCGGCGCGGTCGACGAAGTCATCGGTCACGCTCGGCGTGGACTCCCTCTGTCTCGGGCGGACGGCCACGGCCAGTACCCGGTCGGCGCCGAGGTTGACCGCCCGATCCAGCAGCACCTGGTTGGCCATGCGGAAGCCGGCGTCGTCCGGCTCGAGCGTCAACTCCTCCAACGAGGACCGGGTGTCTTGGGCGACATGGTTCAGGACCCGCTCGAAGGCGAGAACCCAACGCGGGCCTTGATCCGCGACCGACACCTCCTGGAAGCGGGCTCGAGGGCAGGGGAGGACGACGTGGAGGGGTACCGCCCGATCCAGAGCCGCTTCGGCCAACAGGAGGTCGGCACCGGCGGCCGCCGCGCTGACAATGCCTGCGGGCTCGAGAATCTGGAGTAGCTCCACCATCCTGGCCCCGACCGCCCGTTCCCGATGGGCGGGAAAGCGGGGCGGGACTCTTCCCGGCGGATCGATTCGATTGCCCGCATGCACGATGATCACTCCGGTCGCCTACCGCAGCCCGATGCCCTCGACGAAGATCTGGTCGACCGCGAAGGTCCCGAACACGGTGCCCCACCCCGCGCTGATACTTGTCGCCTCCGGCCGGAGCGGCTCCACGACATCGACGATCCCGCGGAGCACACCGGGGGGAATGTCTTTGGGCCATTCGCTCGAGAACGGATTCGCTCGATAGCTGTGTCCGTTGTCATCGACCATGTTGAACTGACTGGCGGAAAGGATCAGGGTGTCGTCCGTCTCGTTGTCCACCCGGGCATGAACCCGGGTGGCGCTGGCGGAGGTTTCGATCTTCTCGATGGTGAGCGTGAGGGGACCGCAGGTCACCGACCATGGGCCGGTATATGACCGGTCCGTCTGACGGGAGGCAACAGTCGTCCGCCCTGGCGCCGGAGTTCGGTCGCGTGTGCACTCCGAGCCGGAGCCGCTCGAGCGGACTATGGCGAACACACCGGCGGCAAGAACGACGGGGATGATTGCCAAGGCCCATTTGGGCCCAGACCTCCTGGTGGAATCCCGCAGGGGTGGAGCCGGCAATTCCTGCTGTTGATCCGAGGGCAAGAGGTTTCTCGACCGGAGCGACCGCTCCAGCTTTCCGACCAGTTGTTCCACCTCGTAATCCCACCGGGAGTCGGGAAGCTCCACGGCCTGCTGGTCGACCAGCTCCGCTATCTCCAGCGGTAGCTCGTGGGCCGAAGGCAGGCGGGCGTTCTCGACCAGTACCGGGACCAGAATCTTCTTCTGTCTAAGGCCGGCGGCGATCTCCTGCCGGACCCAGTCGTCGGGCTGGTCCAGGCGCTTTTTGCCCGAGGCATCGCGGGCATCGAGCCAACCGTCACCGATCACCACGACCATCACGTCGCAGGACCGGACCGCCTGGTCGATCTCCTCCGCGAAGCGTCCGAGCGCCAAGGAGTCGACGTCGCGGAAAATCAGGAAATCGGTGCCGAACCGCCGGGAGAGGTCGTTTCGGAGCCGGCCCGCGATGTACTCGGAGTCGTTACGCCTGTAGTTGATGAAGATGCCGCCCATGACACGCTCCAAGGGTCAGCGATCCACGCTGTCGCAATGCTCCCGGGTCACCCTCGCCCCTGCAAGGCGGTACTTCATTGACGGGCAAGCCGTATCGAGTGTGTCGAAGCCGGCGTTCCGTACGTCACAAGCACGATACTTCCTAGAACTTCGAAAAAGTAGTATGGATTTAGAGGCCGCGAGGTCGGCGCAGTGCGCCGCTCCTCCAGGTGGAACACCGGGGGCGGGATTCGTCCCGAGCCAGCCACGAGGGGGTCCAGATGCGAGTCCTCATTCAGATGCGACCGGCACCCGACGTCGTCGAGGCCGCCGTGCGGGCGACGAGGGGAGCGGTGGCGCCGCCCGGCCCGGAGGCCGTCGCCGGGGACCTGCCGGGGTTCCGGATCGACCCGGGCTATCCCCCGGTGCCCGTCCCCCGGCCCCGGCCCGTGGACCCGCGTGGCGATCCGCTGTCCTTGGAACAGGAGCTGACCTTCTCCTTCGAGCCACAGGAAGCGGGCGTTCTGGTGCGGGGCGAGATCGCCGACGACAACCTCGCTAGTCGCCTGGCCCTGCTCAGCGGCTCCCGGCCTGACATCGTCGGGATCTTCGCCGACCCCACCATCGGGTCGTGTCCCACCTGCGGCGACAGCCCGGCGGTGGGGGACTGGCACGACGTGGCCGGCGAGCTCCACCTCTCGGAGCTGCACGGGGCTGGTTTCACCGGCGCGGGGGTGGCCCTAGCGGTAGTCGACTCGGGGGTCAACGTGGCCCACGTCGAAGCCCACCTTGGCCGGAGTTTCGCTTTCGACGCCGCCCGCAGCTGGACCCCGAGCGGAGTCGGAACGACGCCGGGGGCCCACAAGGTCGACCACGGGACGATGTGTGGCTTCGACGCTTTGATCGCCGCCCCCGAGGCGACCGTGCTCGACATGGCCGTGCTGCTCTCCGGGCGCCAGGGGGCGAACGCTATGGAGGGGCTCCTCTCTGACGCCGTGGCGGCCTATGCCCACCTCCGGGCCGTCCTCGACGCCATGCCCGAGGAGGGCCGGGCCCTGGTGGTGACCAACAGCTGGGGGTCCTTCTCGCCGGGGTGGGATTTCCCGCCGGGCGCCCCGGGGAACTACTCGGACAGCCGGGCCCACCCGTTCAACGTCATCGTCTCGAGCCTCGAGGCGGCGGGGGCCGACATTGTCTTCGCCGCCGGGAACTGCGGGCGGGACTGCCCCGACGGGCGCTGTGAGTACCCCGACCGTCCCATCGGCGGCGCCAACTCGCATCCGGGGGTGCTCTCCGTTGGCGGCGTCGACGTCACCGGCGAGCGGGTGGGCTACTCGTCGCAGGGTCCCGGGCGGCTGGACCAGCGCAAGCCGGACGTGTGCACCTACACCCACTTCACCGGGTCGGAGGCGTTTCCCGGGAAGCCGGACTCGGGAACGTCGGCGGCCTGTCCCGTGGCCGCCGGGGTGGTGGCCGCCATCCGTACCCTGTTCCCGCCCCGGACCCTCAGCCCCGGGCAGGTGCGGACGTTGCTGCAGCGGACCGCCGACGATCGCAACGGCGGCGGGTACGACTACGACTATGGCTACGGCATCATGGACGTCGCTGGGCTGATGAAGGCGTTCGAGCGGCGCAACAAGCCGCGGGGGTGACGGGAGGAGGACCGGAATGCCGCTGCCGGACCCGACCGTCATGGTGACCGTGGAACTCCCGCCTGAGGGGGCGACCCTGGCTGCGGCCCGGGAACTGCTCGGCCTGGCCGAGGACGAGGTCGACGAGGACTTCGGCCTGGTCTCCCTCGATCCGGAGCGGGGGACGTATGCCGTCCTGGTGCGGGCCGAGGCCGGCTCCCGGGCGGCCTCCCAGCCGGGAGTCAAGGGTCCCTACGAGAACCCGAAGATCCGGCCCTTCGGTCCGCCGGAGGGCAAGGAACCTACCGGCGCCGAGCCACCAGGCGCGCCGCGGAGCCGGCTCCCGCGAACCCCACCGCCAGGGTGATCAGCAGCCCGGCGGGGAGGCCCGTACGAGGCAGCTGGGAAGCGGGCTGTGGGGTGGTCGCGTCAGGGCAGTTCGCTCCGCCGGGGCTCTGCTGGTCGGCGCGCAGCTCGCCCCCGACCGGGGTGGCCAAGTACGTGGCGTAGAGCTCGACCGGGGTGGTGCCCTCGTTGCGGCCCATGTGGGTGGTCCCGACGGGCTCCACGTAGCCCTGCCCAGCGGCGTAGGCCTGCGACGTGCAGCCCGCTGCCGTGGCCTGGTAGAGCGTCACGGTTCCCGACTTCACGGCCACGAAGGTGGGCGAGGCGTGGCTGTGCCAGCCGACGGTGCCGCCGGGCTCGATGACGATCGTCTGCATGGTGACATCGGAAGTGGCGGTGGACGGGACCTCGAACGGGGCGCTGATCTTGGCCCGGACGATGTTCGTCACGGTAGGTGCCGGCGCCGTCGTGTCAGCAGGACAGTTGGCCGTGCCGGGGTTCGCCTCCGCCTTGCGCAACTCGGCTCCCACGGGCACGCCGACCTGGGTGACGTAGGCCTCAACCGCCGCGGACCCCTCGTTCTTGGCGGAGTGCACCTGGCCGACGTGCTCCAGGTACCCCTGGGCAGCCGCGTAGGTGCTGGCGGTGCAGCCCTGGGCCCCACCCACGTAGACGGTCAGCGCCCCGCCTTTGACGGCCACGAAGTTGGCGCCGGGATGGCTGTGCCAGGGGATGATCCCGCCCGGTGGAACGGTGACCATCTGGCCCGCCACGTCGGATTCCCCGGTCGCACTGGCGGAGATCGGCGCCGAGATCGTGGCCCGGGCCAGGTCGGTGCGGGTAACGCCCGTCGGCGGCGTGGCCGCCGCGGTGACCACCCCCATGGCCAGAAGAACGGCGATAAGGATTCCCAGGTGACGTCGGCTCATGACCCCTCCCCTGTTGATGGCAACTGATGTCTACCATTCATTTGTAGGGAGGAATGGAACCGTCGTCTACCGGCGGTCCGCGATCGACCCTCGGCTCGGGTCAGGTCTCTGCGTCGTCCGTGGTAGGACTCGTCGTCGGGCGGGGGCGGGAGCCCCGGAAGGCACGCTCAATGAGCTGTACGAGGGCGAGGCCGATCGTCGTGGCCGCAACGACGGACCCGACGATCACGGCCAAAGCGGTGAGGGCATGCAGACCCATGTCTAGGGGAACAGGAACAGGCCCGTGAACCCGAGGGCGAGCTCCGGACGGTCCCCGCTGGCCTCCAGGAGCCCGAGGGCGATGGCGTCCCACTGGCTGAGCCGCCCCGAGCCGACGAGCAGGAAGGCGACGGGGTCAGCGGTGATGGTGCAGTCGACGGGACCCGAATCGGGAAGCTCGAGGCCGTACTCGCCGGCGACGAACCGGATCGTGAAGCGCTCACCCGTCCGGAACTCGATGCCGTAGCCCGCGGTGTGGCCGGCGGTGGTGGCGGGGTTGAGGCACAACCCGTAGGCGGGCCCGTAGCCGAAGAGGCCCAGGGCGGCCAGATGAGGATCGATCGGCCAGGGCTGGTGGACGGCGAGTGCCATGTCGTACCCGTGGAGCAGGTGCTCGGCCAGGCAGGTGGCCACGAGATGGGGGACCGTGATGCGGGTTTCGCAGTGCCAGATGAGCTCCTGGGCGTCGTCGCAGCCGGCGGTCGCACCGAGGAGGTGTCCGGTGCCTTCGTGCATCAGAGCGGCGAGCTTGCCGGGGTCGGACTCGGGGATGTCAGCGATGAGCTGAGCGTTCTCCCGGGCGCACTCCTCGGGGGTCAGCGAGCCGTACCCGAAGGGCTCGCCGTGGACCATCCCGGCATACCGGACGCCGCAGTTCACCAGGTGGACCGCCGCCTCCCTCACCGTCCAGGTGGACCCCGGGATGGGGACCTCGGTGTCCGCAAGCGATCCCACGAGTCCCGCCGTCCGGGCCGACATCTCGGTCAGCGCGCTCCGGACCTCGTTCAGGATGGTCGTGTCGGCCATCGTCCCCCTCCTTCGTTCGGGTGCTGTCACCAGCATCCGAGGGCCTCTTGCGCGCCTCTTGCGTGATCCTTGCAGGCCCCAGAAGTTCGGTGTTGCTCGGCGACCACCAACGGTACGCTCCCGCCAGAGCGAGGGGGAGGGGCGTGGACCCGGCGGAGAGCCACGGGATCGAGTTCCGGTTGCTCGGCACCATCGAGGTGATGGCCGGCGACCAGGTGATTGAGATCGGCAGCCTGAAGCAACGGGCGCTGCTGGCCTCGCTCCTGTTGCGCTTGAACCGTCCCGTCGCGGTCGAGGTGCTGGTCGAGGATCTGTGGGGCGACTCGCCGCCGGCCAGCGTCCAGGCCACCCTCCAGAGCCTCGTCTCGCGGCTGCGACGAACGCTCGAAACCGCCGGCGCGGCCGCTGGCGGTGACGCGGCCCGGCTTCGCGGGCGAGATGGTGGCTATGTCCTCGAGGCGGAGCCCGACCTCGTCGATGCTTTCCGGTTCGACCGGCTGCTCACTGAAGGCCGCCAGGCGCTGGCCACGGGCGAGGCCGCCCGCGCGGCGGAGCGGCTTGAGGCGGCGCTCGCGCTCTGGCGGGGCCCCGTGTTCGGCGAGCTGTCCGACCGTCCCTTCGCCCAGTTGGAGGCGCACCGGCTCGAGGAGGCCCGGCTGGCGGCGGTGGAAGACCTGGCCGAAGCGGAGCTGAGCCTCGGACGCCCCGAAGACGCTCTCGCCCGCCTCAAGTCCCACGTGGGTCAACATCCGCTGCGGGAACGGCCGTGGGGGCAGATGATGCTGGCGCTCTACCGCCTCGGCCGACAGGCCGACGCCCTGCGGGCCTACCAGCAAGTGCGACGCCTGCTCGGGGATGAGCTCGGCGTGGAGCCGACACCGGAGCTCCGCCGGCTCGAGGAGCAGATCCTCCGTCAATCGGCCGACCTCGCCGCCCCGGCTCCACCGACGTCAGCGCGGTCGTCGCCTTCGGGAACCGGTGGATCGCGCCGGCGATCGGCCGACATCGCCGTGTTTCTCTTCACCGACATCGAGGCCAGTACCAGCCGGTGGGAGGGTCACCAGGAGGCGATGGCCCGCGACCTGGCTCGCCATGACGAGCTTCTGCTCGAAGCTGTCGAGGCCACCGGTGGTGAGGTCTTCAGTCATACCGGCGACGGATTCTGCATCGTCTTCCCGACCATGCAGGCGGCCCTGGACACCGCCGTGATGGCGCAACAGGCCCTGGTCACCACGGCCTGGTCGTCGCGGGGTCCGCTGCAGGTGCGCATGGCTGTGCACGCCGGCGCGGCGGAGCAGCGCGCCGGCAACTGGTTCGGTCCGACCCTCAACCGCACGGCCCGTCTGCTCGCCACCGCCGCCGGCGGCCAGGTGGTCTGTTCCCAGGTCGCGGCCGACCTCAGCCAGGACGAGCTGCCCTCCGGTGTCGGGCTCATCGATCTCGGGGAGCACCGCCTGGCCGACCTCGCCCGTCCCGAGCGGGTCTACCAGGTCACGCACCCCGAGCTGCCCGGCGACTTTCCTCCGTTGCAGTCCCTGGATGCCAGGCGGCACAACCTGCCGGTCGCGCTCACGTCCTTTGTCGGTCGGGAGCGGGAGCTGAGCGAGGTCCTGTCGCTCCTGGGGACGTCCCGCCTGCTGACACTGGCGGGCACGGGAGGAGCGGGCAAGACCCGGTTGGCGCTCCAGGCGGCGGCCGGCGCCCTGGAGCGGTTTCCGGATGGCGCCTGGTTCGTCGAGCTGGCCCCCGTCCGGGACCCGGCGCTCGTCGCCACCGAGGTGGTCACCTCGCTCGGGTTCCTACCCAGCGGACTGGTCCAGGCGGGCGAGTCGTTGGAGGAACGTCTCTGTGACCATCTC
Source organism: uncultured Actinomycetes bacterium (assembly GCA_963789165.1). Classification (GTDB taxonomy): domain Bacteria; phylum Actinomycetota; class Acidimicrobiia; order IMCC26256; family BP-133; genus CAWBJP01. The sequence continues at coordinate 525,405 of CAWBJP010000003.1, read as the reverse complement.
CGGGCTCGCCGGCTGCTCGTTGTGCTGGACAACTGCGAACACGTCGTGGAGGCCGCGGCCCAACTGGCGCACATCGTGCTCGCCCGGTGCCCGGATATCACCGTGCTGGCCACCAGCCGGGAGGTGCTGGGTCTTCCCGGCGAGGTGGTGTGGAACGTGCCGCCCCTCTCCGTACCGCCGGATCACGTCGCCAGTCTCGAGGACCTCGCCCGCTCCGACGCCGTGGCCTTGTTCTGCGAACGGGCTCGCGCCGCCCAGTCCGGCTTCGGCCTGAGCGCCGCCAATGCGGCGGCGGTGGCGAGGATCTGCCGGCGCCTGGACGGCATTCCCCTGGGTCTGGAACTGGCGGCGGCGAAGATCCGGGTGTTGGGAGCCGGCCAGGTGGCCGAGCGGCTCGACGACCGGTTCCGACTGCTGACCGGAGGGTCCCGCACCGCGGTCCCGCGTCACCAGACGCTCCGGGCCGCCATGGATTGGAGTTTCGGCCTGCTGCCCGCCTCTGAGCAGGTGGTACTCCGGCGGTTGGCCGTCTTTCCCGGCAGTTTCAGGCTGGCCGCCGTCGAGGCGGTCGTCGGCTCCGTGCCCCAGGACGCGGCCCCGGGGGTCGGCTTCGAGGTCCTCGACCTGCTCTGCCGGTTGGTGGACAAGTCGATGGTCTCCGTCTCCAGCGAGGAGCCCGAGGTGCGCTACGCCCTGCTGGAAACGGTCCGGGAATACGCCGGGCAGAAGCTGGCGGAAGCGGGGGAGACGGAAGAGGTCCGGCGCCGCCAACGGGATTACTTCCTCGGCTTGGCCGATCAATGGGCTCTGAGGAGCGACTACCACCATTGGGGTCCGTGGGTCGGGCAGGTCACGACGGACCACGACAACTTCCACGCTGCCCTGGAGTGGTCAGGGGTGCAGGGCGACCACGAGGAGCTGCTACGCCTGGCCGCGGCCCTCTGGCCGTACTGGTACTGGACCGAGAGTCTCGACTGGCGGCAGTGGCTCCCCGAGGCGCTCGACCGTTGCCGGACGCCGAGCCCAGCGCGCATCGAGGCGCTCATCGGGCTGGCCACGCTGCTGCGGGGGCTGGCCGGGGAATCGGATCGCTGTGAAACGCTCTTCGACGAGGCCCTGGCCGTGGCGTCCTGTCTCGAGAGCGACGAGCTCGTGGCCCAGGTCGGCTTCTACCGATCGGATTTCGAACTGGCTCGAGGCGACCGCCGCACCGCCGAAGCCATGGTGCGAGAGTCCATGCGCCGGTGGGAGAAAGTCGGGTTTCTCTCCGGAGACGGCTGGTGTCACAGCGAGCTTGGCTGGATTGCCCTGGCCGAAGACGACGTTGAGGGGGCGGCGACGCAGTTCGAAATCTCCCTCGGGCTCGCCGAACAGGCCGACGACGAAACCCTGCGGGCCCACATCCGCCCGGCTCTAGCCCTGGTGGCGGCGCTCCAGGGTGATCACGGGACCGCCCGTGCGATGGCCGAGGAGGGGATCACCGCCGCCGAGAGAATAGGGGCCGGGCCGCGTATCCTCATGATGGCGTTGGCCCGTGCCGGGCAGGTGGCGATTCTGGGCGGCGACAGTTCGGCCGCACCGCTTGTCTCCCGCCTCCTGGGAATGTTGCGCGACATGGGAGTCCGCTACTGGCTGGACGAGGCACTGGAGATGGCCGCCCTGGCCCTGGCCGAGCCGCTTCCCGACGAGGCCGCCGTCGTCCTGGCCGTGAGCCATGAACTCCGCCAGGCGCTCGACGAGACGGGCAGCCAGCTCGGTGCCCTCGGCGAGCGCCTTCGGTGCTGCCGGTCGCAGATCATGGAGTCGCTCGGTGAGGAGCGCTGGGCAGCGTCCCAATGCCGGGCCCAGGCCATGACCATCGAAGAGGCGGTGGTCCACGCGCTGGCCGCCCTGGAGTCGCTTCCGGTGTGACATCGCCGGTGGCGCGACCGGGCTCGATAGCCTCACGCCGTGCACGTCGACCTTCTCTTCGATCCGTTCGGCGGGCGATGGAGCGACGTACGGGAGGGCGCGTCGGCGGCCGAGGCAGCCGGTTTCGACGGGGTGTGGCTGTACGACCATCTGGCCGGATCGGTGCACCGGGCGAGCCACGTCCTCGAGTGCTGGACGACGCTCACGGCGATCGCGGCGACCGTCCCCCGTCTGGCGGTCGGTCCCCTCGTCCTCAACGTGGCCAACCGCGATCCGGGCGTGCTGGGGTTGATGGCCGCCACGCTGCAGGAGGTGAGTGGGGGTCGCCTGCTGCTCGGGTTGGGCGCCGGCGGAGGGCGGGATACTCCGTACGCGGCTGAGCAGGAGGCGCTGGGGAGGCCGGTCCCGGGCGACGCCGCCCGCCGTCGGGCCGTCGAGCGCGCGGTGACCACGTTGAGGGCGACGTGGTCGGGAACGGTGGGGGGTGTCACCGGCTTCCTGCGCCCTCAGCCGCCGCCGCCGATCATCATCGGGGGCTTCGGCCCCAAGATGGCCGAGGTGGCCGGCCGGGTGGCGGACGGAGTGAACGCACCCGGCGGACCACGTCTCGCCCAGCTGGTCGAGGTGGCCCGGGAGGCCTGCGCCCGGTCGGGTCGTGATCCCGAGCGCTTCCTCGTCACGACCAGCGCGGGTCCGGGCCGAGCGGAGCACCGGCGACTGGCCGAGATCGGAGTCCAGCGGGTCATCCTCCACGTACGACCGCCATACGTGGACGGCGTCCTCCGGGCCCGGGATGCCCTGGGGGACTAGGGCTACAACTCAGAATTTCGCCGGAATATGACGAATCGCTTTCGTGCTGGGCGCAGGCCTGGGGGCGGCGGAACTCCCGGCCGCGCAACCCCACCGGCGCCGGCGCCGGCCAACCCCGACCTGGCCGGCGCCTGCGGGCTCGACTTCACGCTGGTTCTCGACCGCTCCGGCTCGACGCCGAGCCCGGACCCTTCACCGGCGCCACCGGTTCGCCTGCGGTTCCGGCGCAGCCGTCGCCGGTGGTGGCGGCCCCGGTCAGCGAGGCACCGCCGGCGCCGGCGGGACCCGCAGTACCGGAACGGAGTTGCCCATCACCGGGGCCGGAGCGCTCCGCGGGCTCGCCGTCGGTCTGGTGCTGGTCGGTTCCGGCATCCTCCTGTCCGATCTCGCCCGCCTGGTCAAGCGGCGGTACCGCCGACGTTGATTCGTGTGAATTCCTGCTTAGGTTTTTCTTTCTGATCGGATGATCAGATCGCCTGTTTGGGCGATGCCGAAGTCCGGAACGGGGCGAGGAACCTGCTCAGACGCGTCGCTCGGCCGTGTCTATGGCCCGGGCACGTGCGGCCCGTTGTGGCAAAAGGTGTACGCTGAATTCAGCACGGTGAATACGCCTCCCGCCCGTGTGGGATTTGGCCGCTTCTGCGGCAAGGTCCCGGGAGCGTTGCTCCAGACCCCTGGTAGCGCACGGAAGGTGCGCCAACGGACCAGGGAGATCGACGTGAGCTACGCACTCCGCCACCGTGTGATGCGAAAACGCGGCGAGCGAACGTATCCCGTCGTGCTCGGCGTGCTGGCCGCCGTGGCCATGGTCATCTCGGCGCAGCCGGCGATCGCCGTGCCCGGGGAACTCGACTTCAGCTTCGGGAGCGGCGGCGTGCTCTCCACCGACTTCGGCGGCACCTACGACTGGGCCTACGCCGCGGCCATCCAAGGGAGCATCACCGAAAGGAAATCAAGATCATGGGCATTTCGGTAGGTATTTTTCTCTTTGCGGTCGGCGCCATTTTGCGCTTCGCGGTCAGCAAGCCGGTCGACGGGATCGACCTGCAGGTCGTGGGTGTGATCCTCATGTTCGTCGGAGTGGTCGGAGCGCTGGCCTCGGCCGTGTTCTGGAGCAGCTTCTCGCCCTACGACCGGCGTCAGAGGCCCGCAGTGGCGCGAGAGACGGACGTCTAGAACCGGCAACCTCGCTTGCCGGAGTATGATCAATGTTGTTGGCTCGGTCCTCGATGGACTGAGTGTTCGGGTGCGCGTCTGATCCAGACCTTGTTGAGCGCCTCCCCCTGGTGGACGAGGAATGGTGGCGCTGACTCATGCCCGGCGACCGTCTCATGCGCATTCTGGCCCAGCTGTCCTCCGGGGGCGCCACCGAACCGGAGGCGGCCCGCCTGTGCCAGGTGTGCGCCAAAGTCTCCGCCATGAGCGGCGCCGGCATCATGCTCATGACCGGTGACGAGGAGCAGGGGTCTCTGTGCTCCAGCGACGAGGTGAGCGCGGTGATCGAGGAGCTCCAGTACACCCTGGGGGAGGGGCCGTGCGTGGACGCCTACCACGAGAACCGGCCCGTGATCGAGCCCGACCTGGCTGAACCCGCCAACCCCCGTTGGCTCGCCTTCACACCCCCCGCCGTCGAGGCCGGAGCTCGGGCCATCTTCGGGTTCCCTCTCCAGGTGGGCGCCGTCCGGCTCGGCGCCCTCAACCTCTACCGCGACCAGCCGGGACCGCTCAGCGACGAGCAGTACGCCGACGCGCTGGTCCTGGCCGGCGTGGCCGCCCAGGCCGTGCTCGCCATGCAGGCTCAGGCGCCGCCCGGGATGCTGGCCGCGGAGCTGGACCAGGAAGCGAACTTCCGCTTCGTCGTGCACCAGGCCTCGGGGATGGTGGCGGTCCAGCTCGGGATCAGCGTCGGGGAAGCCCTGCTCCGCCTGCGCGCCCATGCTTTCGGGAACGAACGCCTGCTCGTCGACGTGGCCGAGGATGTCGTGGGTCTGCGGCTGCGCTTCGACTGAGAAAGGCAGGAGGTTCCGCAATCGGGCCCTGGGCCGGGTACCATCGTCGCAGGGCCGGCCCCGTCCAGAGAAGCGCGGAGGCGGGCTGAGAAAGGAGGTTCCGATGCCCAGGGAAGCCCTGCTGGCCCGGACCTTGGTCGAGTTGGCCGACACCCTCGTGGACAACTTCGATGTTGTGGAACTGCTCACCCTGCTCGCCGATCGGTGTGTGGAGGTGCTCGATGTGGACGCCGCCGGCCTGATGCTGTCCGCCCCTGAGGGGGACCTGCGGGTGGTGGCCTCCTCCAGCGAGGAGATGCGCCTCGTCGAGCTGTTCGAGATCCAGTCCCAGGAAGGCCCGTGCCCGGACTGCTTCCGGTCTGGCCAAGCCTCGATGAGCCATAACCTGGCCACGGATCCGGCACACTGGCCCCGGTTCGGGCCCGTGGCCCTCGCGGCCGGTTTCAAGTCGGTGCACGCCATGCCGATGCGCTTGCGGGGCGTGACCATCGGCGCCCTCAACCTGTTCCGGGTCGACGAGGGAATGTTGGACGAAGCCGACGCGATCGCCGCCCAGGCGCTGGCCGACGTCGCCACCATCGGTATCCTCCAGCACCGCGCCGCTGTCCAGGCCCACCTCGTGGTCGACCAGCTCAACCACGCCCTTCACAGCCGCATCATGATCGAGCAGGCCAAGGGCATGCTCGCCGAGCGATCCGGCTTCGACATGGAGGCCGCCTTCTCGTGGCTGCGCAACCATGCCCGCAGCCACAATCTGCTGCTCGTCGACGTTGCGCAGGCCGTCATCGAAGGCACCCTGGTGCCTGAGGCTCCGCGTTCTGCACCTCGGGCACCGGATCCTCTCGTTTCCTGAGCACGCAGCTCGTCGTCGGTTTGTCCGCTTCGCTCCTTGGGGCGGGGAGACGAATCGTTAGCGACGGGTGTACCTTGAAATCAGCACGACGAGATCCCACACGTGTGGGCCGGCACTTTGGCCGGCCGGGAGCGGTGCTCCAGACCCTTGGCAGCGCGTCAAACGACGCTTGGCCTACCAGGGAGCTGGCTGTCATGGTCCTTTCCGTTTCTCCCCCTGATACGGGGGTACCACTCGTGTCCCGCGACGGCGACCGGACCGTCGTCTGGCTCGAAGGTGAGCACGACATCGCCACCGTGCCCGTCCTGACCGACACGCTGGCGGACGCCACCTCCGCCGACGACGCCGACCTGATCGTCGACTTGAGCGGGGTGACGTTCCTGGGCCTGGCGACGATCGGCGCGCTGATCAGCGCCCGGAATCTGCTCCGCCGGCAGTCCCGCACCTTGACCCTGCGGTCCCCGTCGAGGTGCGCCCGGGACGTCCTCGTCTTTTGCGGCCTCACCGGCCTCATCGAAGCAGGGCCGGCCCTGCAGTCGCTCGACGCAGTCTGAGCACCAAGCGAGCGGGACGGTCTGACAACGAAGGGAGCCCGGACACGAGGTCCGGGCTCTCTCTTTTCACGTGCCGGCGGCGATCGCCGGAGAGGTCAGCTGAGCGCGGTGATGGACACGATCGCGTTGGTCGGCGGGTTGTTGCCGAGCGAGCCGGAGAAGGGCAGGTTGCTGAAGTTGAAGACGCCCCCGTCCTCGGCCACCATCAGGTAACCGTCGCCGTAGGGCACCATGCCGGTCATGGGCTTGTTCAGCTTCAAACTGCCGGTCGATCCCCGGAACGGGGCTTTGAAACTGAACACGCCGCCGTCGGAGGCCACGAGCCAGTAGCCGATGCCGTCGGGGTCGGGGACGATCGACTGGACGGGCTGGTTGAGCTTGAAGCCGCCCATGGACCCCTCAAAGTTGGCGTCTCCTTGTGTGAACACCCCGCCATCGCTACCCACCATGTAGTAGCCGTTGCCGGACGGGGTGGAGGAGGAGTCGAGGATCTCGCCGTTGAGCGTCGAGGAGGACACGTCACCAAGGTTCTTGTTGGCGTCGCCGAAAGCAACCACCCGACCCAGGTTGGTGAAGACCCAGTAGCCCGCGCCGGTGGGCGTGCCCGAGATGCTGACCGCTCTCTCATTGGCCTTGAGGTTGGTGACGTTGCCAAAGTGGGGCGGGCCGAAGGCGCCGACGACACCCTTCGAGTCCATGGTCCAGTAACCGGTGCCGTGAGGGGACGCTTCGATGTCGACCATGCTGAGGACTGACGACGGTGCCGAACCGAACAGGGGCGCGTCGCCGAACTTGTAGACGATGCCGTCCGAGCCCATGGCCCAGTAGCCGGTCACCTTGGTGTTGGTGACCGCGGCGGCGAAGCCGTCATCCGGCGCGGTGTCGATACCGGAGACTGCCCCGTTGCTGGTGGCGGATTGACGGTAGGCCCACCACTGGAACGAGGCGGGCGAGCCGATGCAGGAGGCGGGGACCGACGCCGAGTAGGTGCCGGCTGAGACGTCGAAGGTGGCCATGCTCCCCGGGCAGTGTCGCGACGGGTCGCCGATGGCCGGCGAATTATACGGCTCACCCATGACCACCTCGCCGAGGCCATTTGGGTCCCGGGTCAATGACACCCAAGCCTCATTTCCGGCGTTGTCCATGATGTACCAGTAGAGCTGATTCTCGCCGGTGGGGCTGGACAGGTCGTCTCCCGTGGCGAGGTTCATGGTGAACGTGACCAGGTCGTTCTGGTACCGGGCGCTGGCGGCGGTGATGTCTGCCTTGGGCTCGTTGGCGGAGCCTTGGACTTGGGGCGTGTCGCCGAGCGAGTCCGCGACTGTAACGAGCGAGATGGGGTCCGCGGCCCGGGCCGCGGTGAGCGGCATCAGAAGGGCGGCGGCGAGGGCGAGGAGGGAGGTGAGGGCAACGGCGGAACGCCGTCGAGGCGAATGGAGCATGGAAGAGGACCTCCAAAGAAGAGAAACGTCGGTGGGGGATATCAGTGGTCAGTCGCCGGCTTCGACAGCCCGAGACGGAGGCCGATGGCGCCGAGCGTGATGGAGGTAGCCACCAGCAGGAAGTAGATGCCCACTCCTGCCGCGCTCGTCGAGGCCAAGGTGCCGCTCACATGAGGCAACTGGGCTAAGGCTGGGGTGGCGAACAAGGGAAGGAACGGCAGAACGCTCAACTGGTCTCTCTGGTGGATTTCGCCACCAGGGTCCGGAGCAGCGCCGTCATCACAGGTCATTCAATCCCCGTGAACAGCCCGACGCTACCACAGGGGTCCAGATTCAATTTCCCGGTTGGTTTCGCCTGCGACGTCAAAAAAAGCGGATCAAGTGCGGTGAAAGCGGCGTAAATCGTTGGAAGGCCGCTTATGTCTTGCGGTGGTCAGGCCGACAGTCGATGTGCAGGCAAATGACTGGTGATCTCCCGTCATCCGCAATTTCGGCTGAAAGGCCCGATGAGACGCCACGACCTGTCTCACACCGGGTCGGCAGATGAGGCCCGGACCCCGCCCGCCTCCGTCCCCCGTTCCGCCCCCTCCAGCTCCGATCCCAGTGGCCTGTTCCTCGAGCGGAGACTGGCCGAGCAGAGCGCCTTGGCCCGCTTCGCCAGGAACGCGCTGAAAGCGACCGAGCGGGGCCCACTGCTGGCGGAAGCCGCCGCACTCGTGCACCGGGCCCTTCCAACTCCGACCGCCCGCGCCTTCGAGCGTCTCCCCGAGCCGGACGAGTACGAGGTCGCCTTTGCGGAATCGGTGGCCGACATCCTCGAGGCCGCCGCCAGCAAGCTGCGCGCCGCGGAAACGAGTCGCGTCGCCGCCCTCCATGACCCCCTCACCGGTCTGGCCAACCGTTCCCTGATCCTCGACCATCTGCAGCTCGCCCTGGCCCGCGCCAGCCGGCGATCGACCCTCGCCGCGGTCATCTTCTTCGACCTCGACGGCTTCAAGCGGATCAACGACGCCCTCGGCCACGCCGGCGGCGACGAGCTTCTGGTGCGCATCGCCGAGCGGCTCCGTCCCGTGGTCAGACCGGCCGACACCCTGGGCCGGTGGGGCGGCGACGAGTTCGTCGTCGTCTGCGAGGACCTCGCACGGGCCTCCGAGGCGCCCGCCATCGCCCAGCGCATCGCAGCTGCCTTCGAGCCGCTCTTTTCGGTCCAGGGCATGGAACTTCACGTGGCGGCCAGCATCGGCGTGGCTGTTTCCGCGGGTGGAGACGACCAGCCCGCCGCGCTCATTCACGCGGCCGACTCCGCCATGTACCGGGCCAAGCAGGACCACACGGTCGGCGGCCGGCCGGGGCACGAGACGCCGGTCTTCCCCATAGGTGTCTGGAGACCAAGCACGGCCATACAGGTGTAGGCTCAAGGTTGTTCGCGGGCAGTCCGCCCGCCGTCCCCGCGCTACTCGAGACCCCGGTTGCGCATCCCATGGTTCTGGATGCCGGGAGGTCCGAGATGCGAGACGATCAGAAGGTCCGGGGTCGGCATGCGTCCAATTCGGCCCGACCCGGGCCGCCGCCGGACCGCCCGACCCCGCCCGCGGCCCCCACCCCTCCGAAATGGAAGGCACTGTTCGTGATGCTCGGGCTGGGCGTCGCGGTGGCTTTGCTCGTCCGGCCATCCACGGCTCCGGAAGCCCGGACGTTCACCTACTCCGCGCTCCGGGTGGCGGTGCAGGAGGACCGCGTGGCCACCGCGGCCATCGACGAGAACGGCCGCGTGACCGGCGACCTGAAGAAGGGCGGTCGCTACACCTCCCAGATCCCGACCGCGCTGGGCGACGATCAGTTCACTCCCATGCTGGAGCAACACGGCGTTCAGATCCGCGGCCTCCGCGCCCAGACCTCGTTCCTCTCGGTTCTCGTGAGCCTGCTCCCCATCTTCCTCATCATCGGAGTCTTTCTGTGGATGGGACGGCGCACCGGCCGCCAGATGGCCGCTGGTCTCGGCGGGATCGGGAAGTCGCGGGCCAAGGTGTACGACGCCCAGAAACCGTCGACCCGGTTCAGTGACATCGCCGGGTACGAAGGGGCGAAGCGCGAGGTCAGCGAGGTCGTCGACTTCCTGAAGTACCCCGACCGTTATTCCAAGGCCGGAGCCATCGGCCCCCGCGGTGTGCTCATGGTCGGGCCGCCGGGGACGGGCAAGACGCTGCTGGCCCGGGCGGTGGCGGGCGAGGCCGGCGTGGACTTCCTCTCGGTCACCGGTTCCGGCTTCGTGGAGATGTTCGTCGGAGTCGGAGCCTCCCGGGTCCGGGACCTGTTCGCCGATGCCCGCAAGCGGGCACCTTCGATCGTCTTCATCGACGAGGTCGATGCCATCGGCCAGCGCCGGGGCGCCATGTTCTCCAATGACGAGCGGGAACAGACCCTCAACCAGTTGCTGGCCGAGCTGGACGGCTTCGACCCGACTACGGGCGTGGTGGTCATGGCGGCCACGAACCGGCCCGAGATCCTCGACCCGGCACTGCTGCGGCCCGGGCGCTTCGACCGCCAGGTCGAGATCCCGCTCCCCAAGCAGGTGGAGCGGGCCGCCATCCTGGACGTCCACACCAAGGGCAAGCAGCTCGGAGACGATGTCGATCTGGGTATCGTGGCCCGGGCCACGCCGGGATTCTCCGGAGCCGACCTGGCCAACCTGGTCAACGAGGCGGCCATCGTCGCCGTCCGGGCCGAGCGGGACGTGATCAGCGCCGAGGACTTCTCGGAGGCCCGCGACCGGATCCTCCTCGGACGCCGGGACGCGGTGAACGCGCTGCTCCCCGACGAGAAGCACGCGGTGGCCGTCCACGAGGCCGGCCATGCCCTGGTGGCGGCCCTCTCCGAGCATGCCGACCCCGTGGCCAAGGTCACGATCCTGCCCGCCGGCCGGGCCCTGGGCGTGACCGAGCAGCTCCCGGTCGACGAGCGCCACCTGTACCCCGAGAGCTACCTGGTCGACTCCCTGGCCGTGCGCATGGGGGGAAGGGCGGCCGAGCTGATCGTGCTCGGTGAGGCCTCCACCGGAGCCTCCAACGACCTGGCCGGCGCCACCGACCTCGCCACCCGGATGGTGCGCGACTTCGGCATGAGCAAGGTGCTGGGGCCGGTGGGCTTCTCCACCGGGTCCCCGCTGTATCTCGGGAACGAGGAGGTGCGCAGCCGTCCCTACGCCGAGGCGACCCAGCGCATCATGGACGAGGAGGTGGGCCGCCTGCTGCGGGAAGCTGAGGCGCGGGCCCTGAGCCTCCTCACCGAGCGGCGGGACGGTCTGGACCGGCTCGTCGAGGTCCTCCTCGAACGCGAAACGATCGACGGCACCGACGTCGACGCCGCCCTCCGGTCACCCACACCACCGGCCCGGCCGGCTCTGACCCCTATGGGGCGGTGACCGATGGCTGGTATCGCCATCATCACCGAGGCCTGCATCGACGTGAAGGACCGAGCCTGTGTCGACGTCTGCCCCGTGCAGTGCATCTATGAATTCGACCCGACGAACAATGTCCTCTTCTCCGAGGTCCAAGCGGGCGATGGAGTAATCGAGAACAGCCACGCGCCGACGGACGCGATCGACGTGTTCGGGGACAGCATGCTCTACGTGCATACCGACGAATGCACGTCGTGCACCGCGTGCTATCAGCCCGACGTGTGTCCGGTCGGAGCGATCTATTCCGACGAGCACGTCCCGACCGGGAACGGGAAGAGCGCCTACAACTCCTCGGATGAGAACAAGGGCCACGACCACACGTTCTTCATCCAGCACAACCGAGACGTCTTTGCTGACTGAACCGGCCGCCGAGCGTCAGCCCCGGCGGGGGGCGGCGGTGGTGGCGCGCCACGCTCCCATCGGTGCGGAACCGGGCCCGGGGGGCACGCATTTCCGGGTCTGGGCCCCGGCCCACCGGGCGCTCGACGTTGTCCTCCTCGAACCTTCGGCGGCCGACGTGGCCGACGCCCTCGTCGTGCCCCGGCGCCAGACGATCCGGCTCGATCGCGAGACCGGCGGCTACTTCTCGGGGTTCGTCCCGGGCCCGGCCGCGGGAGATCTCTACTTGTTCGGGTTGGACGACGGGAGTCTGAGCCCCGACCCGGCGTCCCGCTTCCAGCCCGCCGGCCCGTTCGGCCCATCCGAGATCATCGACCCCTCCACCTTCGCATGGACCGACAAGGGCTGGCGGGGGCTGGCGGCTGACGAGCATGTGATCTACGAGATCCACGTGGGGACCTTCACCCCGGAAGGAAGGTGGCCTGCCGCCCAAGCGCATCTGGCGCGCCTGGCCGATCTCGGGGTGACGACCATCGAGTTGATGCCGGTGGCGGAATTCCCCGGTTCCTTCGGCTGGGGCTACGACGGGGTCGACCTGTTCGCCCCGACCCGGCTCTATGGCCGCCCTGACGAGATGCGGCGCTTCGTCGACGCCGCCCATGCCGCCGGTCTGGCCGTGATCCTCGACGTCGTCTACAACCACCTCGGGCCCGACGGCGCAGTCTTCGACCGCTTCTCCCCGCACTACTTCACCGATCGGCACGACAACGAGTGGGGGCAGGCGCTCAATTTCGACGACGCCGATTCGGGGCCGGTGCGGGAGTTCTTCATCACCAACGCCGTTCACTGGATTGACGAGTTCCATCTCGACGGCCTCCGGATCGACGCCGCCCAGGCCATCATCGACGCTTCAGCCGAGCACATCCTCACCGCCATCACCACCGCGGCCCGGGCCGCCGCCCCGAGACGGCGCATCCTGTTGGTGGCCGAGAACGAACCTCAGGACCCGATCATGTTGCGGGCCCCGGACCGGGGCGGTCACGGCCTCGACGTCGCCGTGAACGACGACTTCCACCACAGCGCCACCGTGGCGGCCACGGGCCGGCAGGAGGCGTACCGGACGGACTACCGCGGTGCACCGCAGGAGCTGGTGTCCTGCGTCAAACGGGGATATCTCTATCAGGGGCAGTGGTACAGCTGGCAGGCCAACCCCCGGGGCTCCTTCTCGCTCGACCTCGGACCCCGGCGGTTCGTCCATTACCTCCAGACCCACGACCAGGTGGCGAACACGTTCCGGGGCCGGCGCCTCCACGAACTGACGAGTCCCGGCCGCCTGCGGGCGCTGACCGCGCTGCTCCTGCTCAGCCCCCCGGTACCGCAGCTGTTCCAGGGTCAGGAGTTCGCCGCCTCGAGCCCCTTCCACTACTTCGCTGACCATGAAGACGAGCTGGCCGAGGCGGTGCGGGCCGGCCGCACAACCCAGGTCGGGCAGTTCGTGAGCATGGCCCGGGCCCTGCGCTTCGAAGGCATGGCCCCGCCCAATGCCCGAGCCACGTTCGAGGACTGCCGGCTGGACCATGCGGAGGCCGCGACCAACGCCGAGATCGTCCTTCTCCACCGCGATCTGCTCCACCTCCGCCGTGACGACGCCGTCATCGCCCTTCCGCACGTGACCGTCGACGGCGCCGTGCTCGGCCCGGAGGCCTTCGTGTTGCGCTTCTTCGCCCCCTGGGGATCGGACCGCCTGCTGCTGGTGAACCTCGGGGGCGACCTGAGTCTCGTCCCCAACCCGGAACCCCTTTTGGCGCCGCCGGCCATCGGGAGCTGGCAGGAGCTGTGGTCGAGCGAGGATCCCCGCTACGGCGGGAGCGGGACGCCGGAATCGGACGTCCGAACGGCCTGGACGCTGGCGGCCCATTCCGCGCTGTTCCTCGGATCGCCCTGACCCGCGCCGCGGTCGTCCGGACGGTCACGCCGCCGGCGGACGCCGACCCGGCCCTGCATCTCGAGCGGGAATGGCTGGTGACCAACGGGATCGGCGGTTACGCCTCGGGGACCGTCTCGGGGCTCGTGACCCGGCGCTACCACGGCTGGTTGGTGGCCGCCCTGGCCCACCCGCGGGGGCGGGCGGTCATGCTCACGCACCTCTCCGAGCAGATCCGCCTCCCTGACGGCCGTCGGGTCGAATTGCGGGCCGAGGAGACCGAGGACCGCCGGCTGGAGCTCCACGGGGATGCCTACCTCACGGAGTTCCGCCTCGCCGACGGTCTCCCCGTGTGGCGCTACGACATCGACGGGACCGTGCTCGAGAAGCGGGTCGTGCTCGTCCACCGCCAGAACATCGTCCACGTCACCTACCGACTCGTCACCGCCGACGCCCAGATCGCCCTCCAGCTCCGGCCGTCGATGCATTTCCGGGGCTACGAGTCGGCCGTCAACGCCGAGCTGGCCCGGTACTCGCTCTGGGCCACCGATGACCGCTACGACATCGTCGGCGACTCGGCCTTCCCGCCGCTCCGGTTGCGCCTGCACGCCCGCGACACGGCCTTCACGCACCGCCCCAAGACGATTTCCCTCGTCGTCCACCGAGTCGAGCAGAGCCGGGGCTACGACGCCCGAGGCGACCTGTGGAGCCCCGGGTACTTCCAGATCCGGCTGCAGCCCGGGGAGGAAGCGACCCTGGTGGCGTCGACCGATCCGTGGGAGACGATCGATGCTCACCCGCCGGGGGAGGTCGAGACCGCGGAACGGGCGCGGCGGTCATGGCTGCTGGAGAATGCACCGGCGCGGCTGCGCGACGACATGCCCGAACTCGTCCTGGCCGCCGACCAGTTCATCGTCGAGCCCGTCGACCGGACGGCGGCCCCGGGCGACGAGGTCCGCACCCTCATCGCCGGGTACCACTGGTTCACCGACTGGGGCCGGGACACGATGATCGCCCTCGAGGGGCTGTGCCTGCTCACCGGACGGCATCGCGAGGCCGGCTCCATCCTGCGCATGTTCGCCCACCACATGCGCGACGGGCTGATCCCCAACCTCTTCCCCGACGGCGATACCGAGGGCCAATATCACACCGCCGACGCGAGCCTGTGGTTCTTCCACGCCGTCGCCCGCTACGAGCACCACACCGGCGACCGCGAGACGCTACGGCTCGTGCTCCCGGTGTTGACCGAGATCGTGAAGCACCACCTGGCCGGGACCCGGTTCGGGATCGGCGTCGATCCGGCTGACGGCCTCCTGCGGGCCGGAGCGCCCAATCTCCAGCTCACCTGGATGGACGCCAAGGCGGACGACTGGGTCGTCACCCCCCGACGGGGAAAACCGGTCGAGATCAACGCTCTCTGGTACCAGGCGCTGTGCCTCCTGTACCAATGGACGGTGAGAGAGGAATTCGCCGTCGACATCGACCTCGCCGGTCTGCGGGAAAGGGTGCGGGAGTCGTTCAACCGGCGCTTCTGGTACGAGCCCGGGTCCTATCTCTTCGACGTGGTGGACCGCGAGGGCGGCGGCGACGACCCCAGCCTGCGGCCCAACCAACTGCTGGCGGTCTCGCTCCCGCACGCCGTGCTCCGGCCCGACCGATGGGCCCCGGTCGTGGAGACCGTGCACCGCCATCTCCTCACCCCCGTCGGGCTCCGCACCCTCGACCCGGGTCATCCCGACTACAAGGCCAACTACGACGGCGATCTGCGGGCCCGCGACGCGGCCTACCACCAGGGCACGGTTTGGCCGTGGCTCCTCGGGCCCTTCGTCGACGCCTGGCTCAAGACCTTTCCCGAGCGCTGCGACGAAGCCCGGTCCATGTTGCGCGGACTGCACGAGCACCTCGGCCAGGCCGGGATCGGGTCGGTGAGCGAGATCTTCGACGCCGAAGCGCCGTTCACACCCCGGGGTTGCATCGCCCAGGCGTGGAGCGTGGCCGAGCTCATCCGGGCGACGGCTGCCGTCGGATAAGGCGTCAGCGCCGCGCTGCCGCCCCATGCCGGTGACGACCGCGGTTGACACCGGGCGTAGCGTGGGAATTGGCACGACGAGATCCCGAACGTGCCGGGCCGCCTTCGGCTGGCCCCGGGAGCGATGCTCCGGACCCTGGCAGCGCGTCGAATCGACGCTTCGTGTGCCAGGAGTGCATTTCATGATCTTGATCCCCGCCTCTCGATGCTGGTGGCGTTCATCAGCCAGGGGCTTGAGCAGCTGGGCCATGGCCACGTGCCGCTGTAGGCCGTAGCGCTCCAAAGGCGGTCGGGCCCGTCTCCCACCTCCCCGGGAGACGGGTCCACCAATTGAGAACCGGTCCGCTCACTCACTGCTTCTTGGAGGACGACACCGTGGTCACCGAATATGACGCCATCGTCGTAGGGGCCCGCTGCGCCGGCTCGCCCACCGCGATGTTGCTGGCCCGCAAGGGCTACCGCGTCCTGATGGTCGACCGGGCGTCCTTCCCGAGCGACACGCTTTCGACGCACATGATCCATGCGCCGGGGATCGCGGCCCTGAGCCGCTGGGGGCTGCTCGACCAGGTGGTGGCCACCGGTTGCCCACCCGTCGAGACCTACTCGTTCGACTTCGGGCCGTTCACGATCGCCGGGAACCCCCGGCCTTCCGACGGGATCGCCACGGCCTACGCGCCGAGACGGACCCTGCTCGACAAGATCCTGGTGGACGCCGCCGCCCAGGCCGGCGCCGAGGTGCGCGAGCGCTTCACCATGCAGGACCTCGTCATCGAAAACGGCACCGTGGTGGGCATCCGCGGGCACGGCATCGACAAGAAGACCGTGGTCGAGCGGGCCCGCGTCGTGATCGGCGCCGACGGCCGGAACTCGCACGTGGCCAGAGTCGTCGAGGCGGAGCAGTACAACGACAAGCCGATGCTCCAGTGGAGCTACTACACCTACTGGAGCGGTCTGCCCGTCAGCGGCTTCGAGATCGTGATCCGTCCCGACCGGGGCTGGGGCGCCCTGCCGACCAACGACGGGCTGACGCTGCTGGTCGTCGGCTGGCCCTACACCGAGTCGGCGGCGTACAAGTCCGACGTGGAGGGGAACTACCTCAAGACCCTGGAGCTCGTCCCCGAGATCGCCGACCGCGTACGCCGCGCCACCCGGGAGGAACGCTTCTCCGGCGGGGCGGTTCCAAACTTCTTCCGCAAGCCGTACGGGACCGGCTGGGCCCTGGTCGGTGACGCCGGGTACAACAAGGACCCGATCACCGCCCAGGGAATGAGCGACGCCTTCCGCGACGCCGAGTTGTGCTCCACCGCCCTCGACGAGACGTTCAACGGCGGGCGCCCGTTCAACGACGCCATGGCCGACTACCACTCGACGAGGGACGCCGCCGTACTGCCCATCTACGAGTTCACCACCCAGCTGGCCACCCTTCAGGCACCACCCATGGAGATGCAGCAGTTGCTGGGTGCGGTGCACGGCAACCGCGACGCCATGGACGACTTCGCCAGCATCACCGCCGGGACGGTGTCGCCGGCCGAGTTCTTCGATCCCCAGAACATCGGGCGGATCATGGGTGCCGCCGCCTAAGGCGACCAGAGTCCACAGTCTCTTGAAGAGGCGGCGCTTGACCGAATACGGCACCGCGGAGGCGCTGGGCATCCAGGCGCGACGAGGGGCGCCGGCCTGTTCGGCCGGCGCCCTCTCCTGGTGGGTTCGCCTACCAAGGCGCAGCCGGTTTACCCAACCGTGATCGTCACCGTCCGCTGCTCTTCCGGGTCGCACCTCGGCGACGCCGGGGTTGTGGTGCCGGGCAACGTGGCGGGGGGGTCCGCCGTGAGGCCGCAGATCGTGACGTCGGCGTCCGTCGGGTCGATGCCGTGGCCGGTGGCTCTACTGATCGAGGAGCCCGACGCTACGGGCGTGGTCCCCGACCCCAGAAGCACCGTGCACTCCCAGCGCCAGGTCTCGGCCGGGTCGAGCTTGGTGTTGTTGTTCGTGTCGCCGATGTTCTTGGTGGTGTCGCCGGGGGCGGCCTTGAACACCTGGACCAACGAGGAGGTGCACTGGGCAGTGCCCGACAGGCGCACAAAGGCCCCGTCACCCGGCTTGTCGAGGGCGACGTTGCCGTCGTTGGTCTCGTAGAAGGTGACCTTGGCGTCGACGCTGGCGGTCATGCTGGTGCTGGGCCGACAGGTCGGGAACTGCCCCCGGGCGTAGTCGAAGATGGTGGCCGTGGGCGACGTCGAGCTGCGGGTGTTGGCCACGAAGTTGGCGAAGCAACCATCGCCCGCCGGCACCGTGACGGCGCCCTCGTAGAAGGCATTGGCGTCGAGGGCGCCACCGTTCTTGTCCGGCGCGGTCCAAGGCGGTGTGAGCGCCTCGGGGTTGACGATGCCGCAGGCGCTGCCCGTTCCGCCGGGGACGCACTCAGCTCCGGTGACGAACGCGGTGGTGTTCAGGTGACCATTGGCGCCGCCGACCCACATGTAGGCCTGCACTTGAGCGCCGCTGCTGCTGAACTCGGCCGTGACGAAGATGTCGCCGTCGGAGTGGTGGCCCGAGAAGGAGGGCGCCTTGCCGCTGCCGGTTTGAGCGCAGCCGATCGAGGGGTCCTTCAAGAACCAGAAACCCATGGTGCCGCTGCCCTCGGTGGCGGCCCGTTCGATGCCGAAGTGCAGGATCAGGTCGCTGCCGCTCGAATAGATCGTGCTGTAAGCGTTGACAATGTCGACCTTGCCACCCAGGTTGTTGGATTTGGCGCACGACCAACCCGACGTGTCGAGCGTGTCCTTGCTGCCGCTGGTGAACGTCGTGGTGTCGGGGCCGTAGTCGTCCTCAAACGCCGAATCGACGAAATGGTCCGGGAGCGGCGTTATCCGCGCGCCGTTTGGACCGGCGAAGAAGTCTTCCCAGTCGACGGTGGTGGCCGGAGCTCCGACGTGGGCAATGTTGCCGTCGAGCTCGAAGCCCGTGTCGAGCACGGCACCCGCGGTAGGCATCGCCAGCGTGGCCAACCCGGCGACCAGCGCAAAGGCGACGGGAAGACCGAGGAGACGGCGGAGCCGCGGGTATGGTAAGGATCGAATTCGTGTTCCCATGAAAGCTTCCTCCTTGATTCAAACGTGAGTGGTGTGCCACGGATGAGGAGGACGAGCTGGCGCCCGGCGGATCGAAGCCGTAGCCATCAGCCCGGGATTCTCCGCGCTCCGGTGCCACCATCGCCGCCGTCGAAGAGCTAGTTACTTCGGACTAGGCGGGTTGCCCCGGTCCGGATGGGGGAGGGCGCGCTTGAACCCCAGGTAAGCGATCGTGGGGCGCTCTTCTCCCGCTCACGGTCAGGGCGACACGTCACCGGGGGCCGGAACAACCTCCCGACAGCTTCGCTGAATGCCAAGCCGTCTGCCGCCGGCATGAGCAGGAAGGTCGGCGAGCGGAATCAGTGCATACGCGCTACCTGAAGGGTCGCGTCCGCTTCTGTGGCCAGGGCTCCGGTAGGCCGACAATTCATACATGTCCACAGCCGATCCGTACGAAGGCACCTGCTCCCTGTGTGAAGGCGAGCCCGCGCTCAAGTGAACAACCACATGCACTGGAACTCGTTGGTACACAGTCCCGAAAGCCTTCTCGGCTAACTCACAATTTCACGGTCGAGAAGGCGTTCCGCAGAACTGTCCAAAGCGTCTTCTAGACGCGACCGCAAAACTTCCCTCTCTTCGTCCCAAGCCACGGCAAGTCGGCCGTTGACAAGGGGCGTAATGTGGCAAATGCGGTGCTCCAGACCCTGGCAGCGCAACCAGCCCACGCTTGGTTCCACCAGGGACGAATCCCATGGTCCCTCCGTGTCTCCACCGGACGTGACCACCTGTCCACACAATGCCCGCACCGCCCTTCGCACCACATGCCATTCGAGAGTCGAGGAATAGTGCAGATGTCAACCAAGCGCAGCCGCCAGCACGGGTTCGCCGATTTCCAGACCGTAAGTCTGGGGGTCGTCATCGTAGTTCTTGTCGCCGGACTGGCGGTGAGTCTCATGGCCTCTTCGGAGTCGGTAAAGTCCGGAAAGATCGCCAAGGGCGCGGTTGAATCCTCCGATCTTGCTGACGGAGCGGTGACCGATCCTGCCATGGCCGATTCAGCCATATCCAGCCGGTCCATCGAGGACGGTTCCATCGCCACCGCCGACCTTGAGGACTCCGTGATCACGGCCGAGAAGGTGGCCGAAGGAGCCGTCTCCACCTTTGCGCTCGCCGCCGGGTCGGTCACCTCGGACCGGATGGCGGATTCCGCTGTCGGGTCCCGGGAGCTCCAGGACGGCGGGGTCGAAACCGCCGATCTGGCCGACGACTCGGTCACTGCCGCCAAGCTGGCCGGCGGAGCGGTCGGCACCACTGAACTGGCCGACTCCTCGGTCACCTCGGCCAAGCTGGCCGCCGGCGCAGTGGGAACGGCGGACCTGGCCAACGGTTCGGTGACGTTCGACAAGCTCTCGCCCGCACTTCAGGTCAACTTCCCGCCCCTGGCGGACGGGGAGGTGACCGAACGCAAGTTGGCGGACAATTCCGTGACCGCCGGCAAGATCGCCGACGGCACCGTCGGCTCCGCCGAACTGGGCGCGAACTCCGTCGGCGCCGACGAGATCGCCACCGGCGCCGTGGGCAGTTCGGAACTCCTCAACGGCAGCGTCGCCACTGCCGACCTGGCTGACTCCTCGGTCGACTCGGCCAAGCTGGCCGACGGAGCGGTCGGCACCGCCGACCTGGCCGCCGACGCCGTGACCTCCGCCAAGATCCTCGACGGCACCGTCAACACCAACGACCTGGCCGACTCCTCGGTGACCTCGGCCAAGCTGGCCGACGGTGCCGTGGGCAACGGCGAGCTGGCCGACGACTCGGTCACCTCGGCCAAGATCGTCGACGGCGCCGTGGTCAACGGCGACCTGGCCGACGACTCGGTGTCCGCCAACAAGATCGTCGACGGCACCGTCGGCTCCGCCGAACTGGGCAGCGACTCGGTCGGCGCCGACGAGATCGCCACCGGCGCCGTGGGCAGTTCGGAACTCCTCAACGGCAGCGTCGCCACCGCCGACCTCGCCGACAGCTCCGTGACCGCGGCCAAACTCGCCGACAACGCCGTGACCTCGGCCAAGATCACCGACGGCAGCATCGCCACCGCCGACCTGGCCGACAGCTCCGTGACCTCGGCCAAGCTGGCCGACGGAGCGGTCGCCACCACCGACCTGGCCGACAACTCCGTGACCTCGCCCAAGATCGCTGACGGCGCCGTAGCCACCGCCGACCTGGCCAACGACTCCGTCACCGCCGGCAAGATCCTCGACGGCACCGTGGGCTCGGCCGAACTCGGCACCGACTCAGTGGGCTCCGACGAAGTCGCCACCGGCGCCGTGGGGACCAGCGAACTCTTCGATGGCGGCGTCGCCACCGCCGACCTCGCCGACAACGCCGTCACCGCGGCCAAACTCGCCGACAACGCCGTCACCTCGGCCAAGATCACCGACGGCACCATCGCCACCGCCGACCTGGCCGACAGCTCCGTGACCTCGGCCAAGCTGGCCGACGGAGCCGTCGCCACCACCGACCTGGCCGACAACTCCGTGACCTCGCCCAAGATCGTCGACGGAGCGGTGGCCACTGCCGACCTCGCCGACGGCGCCGTGAACGCCGCCAAGCTGGCCAACGACGCCGTCACCTCGGTCAAGATCCAGGACGGCACCGTGACTTCAGCTGACGTCCAAGACTTCGACGGGGCCATCCCCGGCTCGGGTCTGCACACCGCCGACCTCGGCGACTCGGCCGTCACCTCGGCCAAGATCCAGGACTTCGACGGGGCCATTCCCGGCTCGGGAGTCCGTACTGCCGACCTCGGCGACTCGGCCGTGACCACCGGCAAGCTCGCCGACTCGGGCGTCACCTCCGTCAAGATCGCCGACGGCACCATCGTCGCCGCCGATCTCGCCAACGACTCGGTCACCAACACTCAGCTGGCCGACAACGCCGTCGGCAACGCGGAGATGGCCGACGACGCCGTCGGCAACGCGGAGATGGCTGACGACGCCGTTACCACCAACGAGATCGCCCTCGACACCATCGTCGCCGAAGACATCGCCGCCAGCGCTGTCACCACCAGCGAGATCCTCGACGGCACCATCGTCACCGCCGACCTGGCCGCCAACTCTGTCACCAACGCTCAGCTGGCCGACAACGCCGTGGGCAACGCGGAGATGGCTGACGACGCCGTTACCACCAACGAGATCCTCGACGGCACCATCCTCGCTGCCGATTTGGCCGCCGACTCCGTCGGCAACAGTCAGCTGGCCGACAACGCCGTGGGGAACGCGGAGATGGCCGACAACGCCATCGGCAACGCCGAAATGCTCGACGACGCCATCGGCAACGCCGAGATGGCTGACAACGCCGTTACCACCAACGAGATCGCCCTCGACACCATCGTCGCGGAGGACATCGCCGCCAGCGCTGTCACCACCAGCGAGATCCTCGACGGCACCATCGTCACCGCCGACCTGGCCGCCAACTCCGTCGGCAACGCTCAGATGCTCGACAACGCCGTGGGCAACGCCGAAATGGCCAACGACGCCATCGGCAACGCCGAAATGGCCGACAACGCCGTTACCACCAACGAGATCGCCCTCGACACCATCGTCGCCGAGGACATCGCCGCCAGCGCTGTCACCACCAGCGAGATCCTCGACGGCACCATCGTCACCGCCGACCTGGCCGCCAACTCCGTCGGCAACGCTCAGATGCTCGACAACTCCGTGGGCAACGCCGAAATGGCCAACGACGCCATCGGCAACGCCGAAATGGCCAACGACGCCATCGGCAACGCCGAAATGGCCAACGACGCCATCGGCAACGCCGAAATGGCCGACAACGCGGTAGGCAACACGGAGATGCTCGACGACGCCATCGGCAACGCGGAGATGGCTGACAACGCCGTTACCACCAACGAGATCGCCCTCGACACCATCGTCGCCGAAGACATCGCCGCCAGCGCTGTCACCACCAGCGAGATCCTCGACGGCACCATCGTCACCGCCGACCTGGCCGCCAACTCCGTCGGCAACGCTCAGATGCTCGACAACTCCGTGGGCAACGCCGAAATGGCCAACGACGCCATCGGCAACGCCGAAATGGCCGACAACGCCGTCGGAACCACCGAAATCGCCGACGGCACCGTGGGCCTGGTCGACATGGGCGCCGACTCCGTCGACTCCAGCAAGATCGTCCTCGACACCATCGTCGCCGAAGACATCGCCGCCGGCGCTGTCGCCACCAGCGAGATCCTCGACGGCACCATCGCCACCATCGACATGGCCGACAACGCCGTCACCGCTCCCAAGATCGCCGACGGCGCCGTCGGCACCAGCGAAATCGCCGACAACGCCGTCACTGCACCCAAGATTGCCGACGGCGCCGTGGGCAATGGCGAGATCGCCGACCTGGCCGTCACCACCTCCAAGCTTGCCGACTCCGCCGTCACCTCGCTCAAGATCGCCGACGGCACCGTCACCAGCGCCGACATTGCCGCTGACACCATTACCGCCGCCGACATCGCCCCCGACGCCATCGAGAACTCGGAGCTTGCCCCCGACTCCGTCAACTCAGCGGAAATCATCAACGACGCTGTCAACGCCGGGGAAATCGCCCCTGACGCCGTCAATGCCTCCGAGATCAACGCCGATGCCGTCAACGCCTCCGAGATCAACGCCGACGCCGTGGGCTCGTCGGAGATCGCCGTCGACGCGGTGGGCGCTTCGGAGATCGCCGCCGGGGCGGTGGGCACGTCCGAGCTCGCCGACAACAGCGTCTCCTCCACGGACATCCTCGACGACACCGTCTCCAGCGGGGACATCCTCCTCGACACCATCCTGGCGATCGACATCGCCAACAACGCCGTCGGCACCGCCGAGCTCGCCGACAACACCGTCTCGTCCACGGACATCCTTGACGACACCGTCTCCAGCGGGGACATCCTCCTCGACACCATCCTTCAACAGGACATCGCCGACAACGCCGTCGGCTCGGCCGAGATCCTCACCGACACCATCGTGGCGGCGGACATCGCCAACAACGCCGTCGGCACCGCCGAAATCCTCGACGACACCGTCTCCAGCACCGACATCCTCCTCGACACCATCCTCGCCGCAGACATCGCCACCGGCGCCGTCGGTACAGCCGAACTTGCCGACGACACCGTCTCCAGCACCGACATCCTCCTCGACACCATCCTCGACGTAGACATCGCCACCGGCGCCGTCGGTACAGCCGAACTTGCCGATGACACCGTCTCCAGCACGGACATCCTCCTCGACACCATCCTCGACGTAGACATCGCCACCGGCGCCGTCGGCACGGCCGAGATCCTCGACTTCACCGGGATCGGCACCGGCATCCAAGAGATCGACCTCGCCGACCAGGCGGTGGCCACGGCCAAGCTTGCCGACTCCTCGGTCACCTCGGCCAAGATTCAAGACTTCACGGTGGCCGGCACCGGTATCCAAACAGCCGACCTCGCCGACGCCGCGGTCACGGTGGCCAAGATGTCACCGGCGAGCGGCTCGACCACCTGGGACCCGGCAAGCCTCGTCTCCCTCTGCGCCAGCAACACCGTTCCCCTTGCCGGTGTGGTGGCAGGCGACATCATCGTCCTCGGTCCGCCGGCCAACCTCCCCCTCAGTCTGAATCCCTCCGCCATTTCCCCAGTCGACGGGCAGATCGAGCTCCGGGTGTGCAACTCCACCGCAACAGCTTCCGACGCTCCCTTGGGCACCTGGAAGTACGCCGTCCTCCGCTAGTCCCCGAACCCCGGACGGCTCCACCGCCACACCAGCAACGGAAGGCCGCCGGCGCCGAACCCCCCAGCGCCGGCGGCCTTGCGGCTGCCACCACGCAACCGATCACACACCGACGAACGAATGGAGTTCAGCGCTATGAGCAGCATGACCGCCCCGATGGACTATGAGTCCTCCTCCCACAAGACGTCGCGACGGCCGTCCCTTCCGATGATCGGCATCGTCGTCGCGGCTGCCCTTCTCCTGGTTGGTGGCGGGATCTTCATCGGCCGCGACGGCGGCGACTCGACCCCGCCCACCGCCACCGCCGCTGGCGCCCAGGCGGCGCCCAGCGACGTGAGCTCCATCCTCGGCGCCTTCCAGTACCCCGGCGCCTGGGTCCCCGAGGCCCTCACCGGCGCCGACCAGCAGGTCGGCATCGCCCTCAAGCTCAAGCGCACCGGTCCCGACGGGTCATTCATCGCCCGGCGCCTCGACGGCAAGATCGCCCAGCCCTTCGACATGGCGGCGCTGGCCACCAGCACCGAGCAGGGCCTCCAGGGCGCCATCAAGGACTTCCAGCTGGTGGGGACGGAGCAGCTCCGGGCCGGCGAGCAGAGCTTCCTGCGGATCACCTATCACCAGAACCAGCTGCCCACTGCCTTCACCAACCAACTGGTGGTCGTGCCCACCGCGGCGCGGACCTTCTTCCTGACCTTCCGGTCAGCGGCCGCCGACTGGAAGAACGTCGAGCTCGAGGCCCGGCAGATGGCCGACAACTTCCTGGGCGCCCTCTAACACCGCTGGTCACGACCGACCATCTGGCGGCGCTGACGACGGGCCCCGTGAGCCCCGGCTGCTGGTGCCCGGCCCGGGATTCGATCCCGTGGAAGAGGAGCTGCAGCGCCTCATCGAGGCGGACCGGGCGAATCTGAACTGAGATGAGTCTCAGCCCGCCCGGGACCGGCCGCCTCAGCCGAGCGTCGACGGAGACGGTGCGGTGGTGTCGCGGTTGGCCTGGAGGATGACGTCGAGGATCTCGTCGCCGATGAGCTCGTGGCGTTCGAGGAGGGCGTCGCGCAGGGTCTCCACGACGGCGGTGTGCTCGGCGAGCATGGCCCGGACCTCGCTCCTGGCCGTGTCGAGCATCTTCTCGATGGCGGCCTTGCCGCCGTCGGTGGACGCCACCCGGGTGACGATGTCGGTGTTGGGGACTTGCATGGCCTCGTAGGAGAACAGGCTCCCGGCCATGCCCAGGCTGCCGATCATCTGGGCCGCCAGGGTGGTGGCGGCCTTGAGGTCGCCGGAGGGGCCGGAGCTGATCTCGCCGAAGAACAGCTCTTCGGCCACGAGGCCGCCCAGGGCGATCTGGATGAGGCTGTGGACCTCGGACTGTGACTTCAAGAAGCGCTCTTCCCGGTCGGAGTGGGCCAGGAGTCCCAGGGCGAGCTTGCGCTTGATGATGGAGAGCACCTCGAGCTTGCGGCTCTTGCCCACCAACCAGGCCACGGTGGCGTGGCCGGACTCGTGGGTGGCGATGGTGCGGCGCTCGGCCTCGGTGTACTCCACCGGCTGGGCCAGGCCGATCTCCTCGGTCATCTTGGCCTTCTGGAGGTCGGCCCAGTTGAGCCGTTCGGCGCCGCGGCGCAGCGCCCAGACCAGGGCCTCGTCGAGGAGGTGCTCGATCATCACCGGCGTGTAGCCCGACGTCATGGCCGCCATGGTGTCCCGCTTGGCGGCGTCGTCGAGCTCGGGCTCATGCGCCTTCTTGGCCAGGTAGTAGTCGATGATCTCCCGCCGGCCCGACCGGCCGGGGAGGTCGAAGTAGATGGAGCGGTCGAAGCGCCCGGGGCGCAGCAGGGCGGGGTCGAGGTCGGCCGCCCGGTTGGTCGCCCCGATGACGAGGATGTTGGCCGGCACCGCCATCCGCTTGCGGATCTGGGACCGGCTGTGGAGCAGGCTGTTGACGCGCTCGATCATCCAGTTGCGCAGCCGGACCCCCCCCGGGGGGGTGTCGAAGGACTGGAGCTGGATGAGCAGCTCGTTGACGACCCCGGAGATGCCCTCCCGGCCCGAGGATCCGGAGAGCCCGCTGCGGGCGGAGCCGATGGCGTCGATCTCCTCGATGAAACCGATGGCGCCCCCCTCCCGGCGGGCGATCTTGCGCAGCGCCTTGAAGTAGGAGCGGATCTTGCGGTTGGTCTGGCCGTAGTACATCGACTGGAAGGCCGAGGAGGACACGAAGAGGAAGGGCACGCCCGCCTCCCGGGCCATGGCCTTCGCCATGTAGGTCTTGCCCGTGCCCGGCGGGCCCTCGAAGAGGATGGCCCGCCTCGGCGTGCCCCCCATCCGGTCCTTGAACGTCTTGTGGGCCAGGAACAGGTTGAGGGTCTTGACCACCTCCTCCACCAGCACCGGGGCGCCCTTCACGTCGTCGAGCGACGTGTCGATCTCACTGGAGCGGAACAGGACGTGCGGGGAGCGGCCCGCCCCCACGAGAGGAACCAGCAACACGCCGGCGAGGACGATGACCAGGAGGAACAGGGGCGCCATCGGCGCCATGTCCCCCGGCAGGTGCGGCCAGCCGGGCAACAGGGGGGCGCCGGTGAGGATCCGCCGCCACACCCACACGCACACCAGCGCCCCCAGGAACGCCAGGCGACCCAGACGCCGCTGACGGGAACGCTCCCGTGTGACGGCCACATCGGCCAGCGGACCCTGGAACACCCGGTTCTGACGCAGCGACTGGAGGTCCACGAGCACCCATTTCTGTCGGTTTGGGCCAAGAAAGAACCGCCAACAGAGCGCGGGTGGCTGCACCTCACACTGCGCTCAATCAGAGCCGACTACAAGGCGTTTCAACACTCGTCGTCAGCTTTGTCTTGCGCGGTCGACGAGGGACGCCGCCGTAATGCCCATCGAAGAGTTCACCACCCAGCTGGCCACCCTCCAGGCACCACTTCAAAAATCGACGAAGGAGGAATCTCAGCGTTTCAGGGTTTCCGCTCTGCCGAAGCGCCGGGCCAAGGCGCCGAGGATGAGCGCGAGGCCGGCTAGAGAGAGGGGAGTGGTGATCGGTGAGCCCGTCCGGGCGAGGGGCACGGCCGGGGCTGCCGTATCGGGGTTGGCGATGACCTCGCCCAGGACCGCGGTGCCGGGCGCGGGGTTGGACCCACTGCGGACCAGTCCGCCGCCAAGGCCGGCCCAGCCCCCGTACCCGCCGGTCGCGCCAGCGGCGGATTCGCCGCTGGTGCCGGTTCCGCTGCCGCCGCCGGTGGCGCCGGTGCCTGATCCGCTGGTGCCTGACCCGCTGGTGCCTGACCCGCTGGTGCCTGATCCGCTGGTGCCTGACCCGCTGGTGCCTGACCCGCGTGCCGGTTCCGCTGCCGCCGGAGCCTGACCCGTTGGTGCCGGTTCCGCCGGTGCCGCCGGTGCCTGACCCGCCGGTCCCGTCGGTGCCGCCGGTCCCGTCGCTGCCGCCGGTCCCGTCGGTGCCGTCGGTGGCGCCGGTGCCTGACCCGCTCGTGCCGTCGGTCCCGCCGGACCCGCCGCCGCCCTCATCGGGAGACGTCGGCGTGGTGGTCGTCGCAGCCGTGCAGGTGGGTCGGGTGATGACGTTGTCGTCCAGACTGACCTTGGCGTTGCGGGCCAAGACGCGTCCGGCCACGGTGGTTCCGGTCTCCACCGTCACCGAGGTCAACGCCAGGATGCTGCCCACGAAGACGGTGTCGGTGCCCAGGGTCGCCGAGCTGCCGACCTGCCAGAAGACGTTGCACGGCTGGACCCCACGGACCAGCTGGACCGTGCTGTTCGGAGCGGTGATCAGGGTGGAGCCGACCTGGAAGATGAACACGGCGGCGGGATCATTCTGGCCGTCCAGGGTGACCGTACCGGTCAGACCCAGCGCGGAGGCCGCCTTGTAGACCCCCGGGGCCAAGGTTCGCCCGCCGAGATCGCTGGAGGACAGCATGGTGGCCGGGGTCCGCCCCGCCGCCTGGTTGTAGCCGGTGGTGAGATCGGATTGGGCCTGCCGGGCGACGTCGTCACCCCGGTGCTCGGTGCCGTCGCTCACTTCTGGAGCGCCGGTCACCGCCGTGCCCGGGCTGACTCCCAGGTCGCCGAAGATCTTGGTAGGGCCGGTGTTGGTGACCGTGGTGCCCGCCAGCACCGCGAACGACGTTGCCGTTCCCAACCCCACAGAGGACTGGCCCGCAAACGCGGCCGGCGTCCCTGCCACCCCACCCAACATCGTCGGGAACAGGCCCACGGCCATGATCAGGCCTGCGGCCTGGAGCGGGCGGGGAGTGTGCCGGCGAAGGAAGGGTGTCACCCTCGGGTGGATTCGCACGCTCGACCCCCTGGTCGTCCAAATGGAATCCGCCACCAGGGTCCGGAGCAGCGCGTTCTCCGCAGCCGATTCGGCTGGGAACGTAAGTGGAAGCTAACACATCGCAGACCCGCCGCGATTCTGCCTCAATACGCCCAGAAAAGAGGGCCCCGCTTACATCTTCTCTTTGGCTGTGTATTTTCGGATTTGTGAACGACTGTTATGGGCGTCGAGACCGGCCGAAACCCCCCGCTCCATCAGTCGCCTTGACGGACGGGTCGTCGCCTCGTGACCACCAGGATCATGAGGCCAAAGCTGGTCAGGGCCAGTCCCGACAGCGCAGCGCCCTTGCCGTGCGGCGCCCCGGTGGAAGCGAGCGGCCCGAACGGGCGCCGAAGAAGGTTGGTCGTGCTCCCGTCGCCCGGACCAGTGGGCGTGGTGGTATCGCCCCGGCGGGTGACTGTGGTCGTGCCGTCCCCTGGACGGGTGGGTGTGGTGGTACCGCCACCGGGACCCGTGGGTGTGGTGGTACCGCCGCCGGGGCTGGTGGGGGTGGTGGTGTCGTCGCCTGGGCCGGTGGGCGTTGTGGTGTCGCCGCCGGGGCTGGTGGGGGTTGTGGTGTCGTCACCTGGGCCGGTGGGGGTGGTGGTCGGCGTGCCGGCGCATGGCGATCTCGAGATGGTGTTGTCGTCGAGGGTGACGGCGGCGTTGCGGGCCAGGACGCTCCCATCCACGGTCGTGCCGTCATTCACGGTGATGGATTGGAGAGCGAGGATGTTCCCCTTGAAGAACGAGTCCGTACCCAGCGTCGCGGAACTCCCGACCTGCCAGACGAGGTTGCAGGCCTGGGCGCCGCGGATCAGCACCACGCGACTCGCCGACGCCGTGACCAGCGTGGACGCTGGGGTCTGGAAGATGAAGACGGCGTTCTCGTCGCCCTGGCCGTCGAGGGTGAGGGTCCCCGTCAGGTGCAACGAGGGAGCACCCTGGTAGACGCCGGGCGTCAGGGTCTGCCCGCCGAGGTCTGCGGTGACGGTGGCGGTACTCGTCCGTCCCGCGGCGTCGTTGTAGGCGGTGGTCAGGTCAGTTTGCGCCTGCGCGGCGGTGGCGTCGGTCTGGTGGATGGTTCCGTCCACCTGTCCGGGGGGAAAGCCGGTGATCGAGGTCCCCGGACTCAAGCCCAGATCCCCTGTGATGTCCGTAGCGCCGGTGTTGGTCACCGTCGAGGCACCCAGGACGGCGAAGTCGCCCGCGCTCCCGCGATCGACGGGCGCCGGCGCGGCGGCGACTGCGGTCGCGGCCGCCGTGAAACCCGCCAGGGCCAGAATCACGAGTATCAGGACGCCCTTGAACCGGTGCATGGGGAGACGCGCCCTTTCTTCGATGGGGCTGGGGGCCCTCACTAGATGGCCAGAGCCATGGGCCTGGCCGCCCGGACGGGCGGCTGAAGCCGATCCCTCCAGGTGCTACGAGCGGCGATGGCGTTGGCGTAGTTCAACTTGCGCTCGGCGGATCTGAGGTCCGTCCCCGTCGGGTTCGTCTCGGTCGGGTCGGCGAACTGGAAGTTGATGCCGTCCTTCAGCATCTCGTAGGCCTCCGAGCGCAACTGAGAGATGCGCGACACCGTGACCGCGAGCTCTTGGGCGAGGTCTTCCGAAGTCCGGCCGCCGAAGAAATATCCTTCGACAACGACGCGGTGGCGGTGGGGGAGGAGCTCCACGGCGTCGTGCAGGTAGGCATCTCGTTCCCGGGTCTCGAGCCCCTCTTCAGTGCTCTCCGAGCGGCAGGACACGGTGTCGCCGAGCGCGACCACATCCTGACCGTCGCTGTCGGTCACGGCCATGTCCAGGGTCAACACCACCGAACGGGTGAGCTGCTCCTGCAGCTCGGCCAGCTGTTGGGGACTTATCCCGAGGGCGGCCGCCGTCTCCGCCGGAGTGGGGGTCCGGCCGAGGTCGTTGGACAGAGTCCCGGACACGACCTCGACTGAGCGGGCCGATCGGCGCAAGGAGCGGGGGGCCCAGTCGACGGTGCGCACGGCATCGAGGATGGCGCCGCGGATCCGCTTGCCCGCGTATGCCTTGAAGGGAATTCCCTTGGCCGCGTCATAGCGGCGGGCGGCCTGGACGAGGCCCAGCACGCCGGCTCTGACGAGCTCGGTGCGGTCGACGTGCTTCGGGAAGCGGACGCTCACCTGAAACATGATGTGGCGCACCAGAGGGAGGTGCTGGTTGATCAGCTGGGCGAACTGCTCGTCCTGATCCGCGATCTGGTTCATGGCTCGATTGTCGACGGGCCAGCGCGCGGCCCACAGAGGCGGACGCGACGCTTGTGGTAGCGCGAACGTGCTATTCGAAGACGGAGCCCATGTCAGCCGGCGACGTCGGGGCCGGCGCACTGACCGGGAGTAGGACGGTGAAGGTGGTCCCGGTCCCGGGTTCGCTCGTGAAGGTGAGCCGGCCGCTGTGACGGTCGGTGACGATGGAGTACGCGAGGGCGAGGCCTTGGCCGGTGCCGGCGCCGACCTCCTTGGTGGTGAAGAAGGGTTCGAAGACGTGCTCGGCGATGGCGGGTGCGATGCCGGTGCCGGTATCGGCGACGTCGAGGGCGACGTGGTCGCCGTCGTGCCGGGTACGCACGGTGATGGTGCCGCGTTCGCCGGTCGTCCCGACCACGTCGCCGATGGCGTGGGCGGCGTTGACGACAAGGTTGAGGACGACCTGGTTGATGTCGCCGCGATGGCACCAGACCAGCGGGAGATCGCCCAGGTCGGTGACGACGTCGGCGACATATTTGAGTTCGTTGTTGGCCATCACCAGCGTGTTGCGGACGGCTTCGTTCAGGTCGGCGGCGATTTTCTGTTCGCTGGAGGGGTGCCCGAAGGCTTTCATGGCCCGGACGATGGTGGCGACCCGGCTGACGCCCTCGAGGGTCTGCCGCACGGCGGAGGGGACCTCGGCGATGAGGTACGACATGTCGGGAGAGCCGGATCCAGCGGGGACGTAGCTCTCGAGGGCGTGGGCGAACTCGTCGAAGGCGTCGCCCAGAAAACGAACGTTGTCGCCGATGAACTGGATGGGGGTGTTGATCTCATGGGCGATTCCCGCCGCCAGTTGACCCATCGATTCGAGCTTCTGGGCGTGACGCAGCTCCGCCTCCAACCGGTGACGGTCGCTGGTGTCCTCGATGAAGCCGTGGTGGCTGAGCACCCCCCGGTCTTCCAGGTGCCAGGCGGTGACCTCGACGGGGAACTGGCGACCGTCTTTGGCCTGCGCCCGCAGCTCCATCCGCTGGGCGAGGCGCCCGGTCTTCCCCCGCCTCAGGAACCGGGCCAGTCCCGGGGCACCAGCGGGCAGCAGGTGCTCGGGGAACATCATCTCGGTCACGTGCCCGCCCAGGGCCTCCTCCCGGGTCCGGCCGAAGAGGAACTCCGCCTGTTGGTTCCAGTCGGTCACCCGGCCTGCTTCGTCCAAGCTGACGAAGGCGTCGCTGGCCGTGTCGATGACGGCCCGGTTTCGTTCGTTGCTGATCCGCAGCGCGTCGTACGCCTGCGTCAGGTCGTTGCGGGAGCGCCAGACCGCGGTCACCGCCCAGGCCCCTCCGAGCACGACGGCGAGGATCAGAAGCGAAGACCCGATGGTCACCGAGTTTTCTCCCTTCGATTCGAGTGAGGGACACCCTCGTGTCCTGCTCCGCTTGTCGGACGAGGCGGCGCCGGGTTGAGGACGAACCCGGAGAAACTCACCCTGCCTCACATGTCGGTCGGAAGGGCCGATGGTGGCGCATGGAAGCCAGAACGTCCGGCTCGAATCGGGTGTTGTTCGTTGACGATGAGCCCCGGATCCTCTCGGGACTGCGGAGGATGCTCCACTCCCGTCAGGGCGGGTGGCAGTTGAGTTTCGTGGAGGGGGCGCCCGCGGCCCTGGTGGCCATGGAGGCTGAGCCCTTCGACGTTGTCGTCTCTGATTTCCGTATGCCGGGCATGGATGGCGGCCGGCTCCTGGCCGAGGTACGCCGGCGGTATCCCGACACAGCGCGCGTGATCCTCTCGGGCCACACCGAGGGCAAGGACCTGACCGCGGTGTTCAGCCTGGCCCACCAGTTCCTGACCAAGCCCTGTGAGCCCGAGGAGCTGTGCGCGGCCATCGACCGTGCCCTGCGCCTGCATCAGGAACTGAAGGGCGAGAAGGTCCGGGCCGAGGTGTCCGGAATCGGCGTCCTCCCCAGTCCGCCGAGCGCCCTCCACGATCTTCTGGCCGTCCTGGATTCGCCCGACTGCGATGACCGCGCCCTGGCCGGGGTGCTGGAAAAGGACGTGGCCATGGCCACGAAGGTCCTCCAGCTGGTGAACTCGTCCTTCTTCGCCCCCCGGGCCCGGGTGACGTCGCTGGACGCGGCGGTCGCCCGTCTGGGGAGCAAGACGATCCGGTCCATGGTGCTCCTGGACGAGGTCGCCCGTGGCTTCGACGCCCACGAAGGCATCGCCCGCGACCATCTGGAGCACCTCAACCGCCACGCCCGTGAGGCGGCCCATTTGGCGCGACGTCTCGCCCCGCCGGCGCTGCGGGATGATGCCTTCTGCGCCGGCCTCCTGCACGAAAGCGGTCAGCTCGTTCTCGCCGCCTGCCGCCCCGAGACATTTTTCGCCCGCCTGCGCCTTCAGGAGAAGGACGGCAGGCCGCTGATGGACATCGAGCGTGAGATCTTCGGGGTCACCCATGCCCAAGCCGGCGCCTACCTCCTCAGCCTGTGGGGGTTCCCCCTGGAGGTGGTCGAGGCGGTGGCCGCCCACGCTGATCCCCTCCCGGCCGAAGCCACGCGTCCGCTGGATCTCACCACCATCGTGCAGGTGGCTCACCGCGTCACCCAGGGCGGGCACACCGGCTGCAGCACCCCCGGCGGCGAACGCGCCGACGACACCTGGCTCCAGCGCGCCGGCCTCCTCCCCGAGGTCGCCAGCTGGCGAGCCAAGCGAACGGAAGGGACACGAGCAGCATGAACCCCGAAGCCCTGCCCCGCATCCTCGTGGTCGACGACGACCGGCACCTCCTCGATGGGCTTCGCCGCCAGCTTCGAGCGGAGTTCTCCGTGGAGACGGCGGTCGGGGGACCGGAGGGCCTTGTCCGCCTGCAGGAGGCGGGTCCGTTCTCCGTCGTGCTCAGCGACTACCAGATGCCGCAGATGAACGGTGCGGCGTTCCTGGCCGCAGTGCGCCAGGTCTCCCCCGACACCACCCGCATGCTGCTCACCGGCCAGGCCGATCTCGGCGGCGCCGCCGAGGTGGTCAACCAGGGCGGGGTGTACCGCTTCCTGATCAAGCCGGTCTCGCGGGAGGTTCTGGTCGAGGCGTTGCACGCCGGCGTCGAGCAGTGCCGCCGGGTGACGGCGGAACGCGAGCTGCCGGAACGCACGCTGCACGGCAGCGTCAAGGCGCTGACCGAGCTGTTGTCACTCGCCAGCCCACTCGCCTTCGCCCGGGCCACCCGCCTGCGCTGGCTCGCCGGAGAACTCCTGGCGGTGGCCGGAGAGACGATGCCATGGCACGTTGACCTGGCCGTGATGCTCTCCCAGGTCGGCGCCATCACCCTCCCGCCCGATGTCCTCGATCGCATGGAGGCCAACGCCGAGCTCACCCCTGAGGAGCAGGCCATGGTGTCCCGGCTCCCCGCCCTGGCCGAACAGGTGCTGGCCGGCGTGCCCGGTCTCGAAGAGGTGCGGGACGTCATCCGCGGGCAGAACGCCAGTTATGCCGGCGGGCCCGCAATCGCGGGCGGGCCGGAGATTTCCCTCGGGTCCCGGGTTCTTCGGGTCGTGTCCGACTATGACGCCCTGGTGGCGGCCGGACAGGGCATCGCCGAGGCACTCCAGGTCATGGCAGGACGTCGCGGGGCCTACGAGCCGCGCCTCCTCGACGCCCTCGCCTCCGTGGTCGCCGGTCCCGACCGGCACCAGGCCCGGGGCGTCCCGGTGGACAAGTTGGAGAGCGGGATGGTGCTCGCCGCCGATGTCTTCAGCAAGTCCGGCGTCAAGCTGATGCCCGGCGGACACGAGATCACGCCGAGCGTCCTCGAGCGGATCCGGAACTTCTCCCGCATGGGCTCCGGTGTCCGCCAGCCCCTCGCCGTGCTCATGCCGTCCTGGTCGGCGGTACCGACCCTATGACGCCGAACCCGGAGCCGATGGCCGGTCCCTGCTCCTCGGCTCGGGAGCGACTCCTGGCCGAGGCCTCGGCCCGGCTCGTCGGCGCCGGGGAACGCCAGACCGTGCTCGCCGTGGCCACCGAGACGGCCGCCGCCCTGATGGGCCAAGGGCCGGGATGCGGGTCCGCCCTGCTGGTCGGCGCCGGCTCCCACATGACCGTCACCGCGGCGACGGGCGCCCTCGGGATCCACGAGGGCCACAACGTCAGGACCGAAGACCTGCCGGCCGGGGTGCGGGCCAGCCTCGCCCTGGGCCACGCCGCCCAGTGGCCGGCAGATCTTCTCTCCCTCGGATTTCCCGCCACCGGCGGGTACATCCCGTCCGGAGCGGTGCTCGTGCCCCTCGGGGTCCGGGATGCCACCCACGGACTCCTGGTCGTGACGGGGCCCGGCGAGACGCGGGCCGCGGCCGAGGCGGCCCTGTCCGTCCTCGCCGGGCAGGTGGCCATGACCCTCGAGGGGCTCGGGTCGGCCCGCTGGGTGGCGACCGTCGTCGAGCAGATCAGCGAGCTGATCCTCGTCCTCGAGCCCGACGCCACCATCCGTTTCGCCAACGGCGCCGTCCGCCGGCGCTTGGGTTGGGACCCGTCCGCCCTCGTCCGGACCCCGTTTCTCGACCTGTTGGAAGGTGAGGGGATCGAGACCGTGCTCAACCGCCTGGAGGATCTCGTCGCCGCCCGGTCGGAGCGGTGCGCCGCCGAATTCCGGCTCCGCCACGCCAGCGGAGGCGGAGTCGACGTGGAAGGCACCATGACCAGCCTGTTGGGCGCTCCCGACGTGCGGGGGATCGTGCTCACCCTGCGCGACGTGCGGGAGCGCAAGAGTCTCGAGGCCCAGCTGGCCCATTGGGTGAGGCACGACCCCCTCACCAACCTGGCCAACCGCGCCCTGCTGGAGGACCACCTGGGCACCCTCGATGAAGCCGGGGAACCCTTCGCCGTCCTGTTGCTCGATATCGACGACTTCAAGGCGGTGAACGACCGCCTCGGCCCCCACGAAGCTGACCGCCTGCTGGTAATGGCGGCCGACCGTTTCCGGCGCCGGGCCCGTGCCGGCGACCTCGTCGCCCGCCCGGGCGGCGACGAGTTCGTGCTCGTCGCCCGGGGTGTCAAAGGACCCGGCGAAGCCGAAGCGGTGGCGGCGCGGCTTCTGGCCACGTTTGAGGAGCCCTTCATCGCCGGTGCCCTCGATGCCGAGATGCGGGCGAGCATCGGTATCCGTCTGAGCAACGGGCCGGGTTCTGACCCCGGCCAGTTGCTGCGGGACGCCAACCTGGCCTTGTACTCCGCCAAGGTGGCGGGCAAATCCCGGTGGGCCATGTTTGAGCCGGCCATGCACACGCAGGCCGAAGAGGCTCTGGCCATCCGCGCCGCGCTGCGCCAGGCAATCCCCAACTCCGAGCTCGTGCTGCACTACCAGCCCATCCTCACCGCCTACGGCGGAGACCTCGCCGGCTTCGAGGCGCTGGTCCGCTGGCAACATCCCCTGCGTGGCCTGCTGGGTCCCTTCGAGTTCATCGGCCATGCCGAGGAGACAGGACTGATCGTCCCCATGGGCGCCTGGATCCTGGAGGAATCCTGCCGCAAGCTGGCCGAGCTCCACACCATCAACCCGGCGCTGCGCATGAGCGTCAACCTCTCCGTCCGCCAGATCGAGTGCGACGACATCGTGGACCACGTCACCCGGGCCCTCGACCGCGCCGGCATCGCCCCGGCCGCGCTCACCCTGGAGATCACCGAGAGCCTGCTGCTCTCCGAGACGGCACCGGTCGTCCAGCGCATCCACGAGCTGCATGCCCTCGGCGTGAAACTCGCCATCGACGACTTCGGGACGGGCTTCTCGTCGCTCGCCTACCTCCAGCGCCTGCCCGTCGACACGCTCAAGATCG
The DNA here is from genome assembly GCA_963789165.1 of uncultured Actinomycetes bacterium. Lineage (GTDB taxonomy): Bacteria > Actinomycetota > Acidimicrobiia > IMCC26256 > BP-133 > CAWBJP01. The sequence goes on along the minus strand of CAWBJP010000003.1, from coordinate 488,859 downwards.
ACCGCTCCTTCGTCATGGGCCTCGACCAACCTGGGTCATCCAACGCCGTGGTCGACGGCATCGTCCGCCTGAGCGAGGCCCTCCGGCTCGACACCGTGGCCGAAGGCGTGGAGACCGCGGAGCAGCTGGACGCTCTCAAGGCGATGGGCACCGTGTTCGTTCAGGGCTTCTTCTTCTCCCGGCCGCTCGACGGCGCCGCCGCCACCGCCTACGCCCAGACCTCCGTCTCGCTCGTCTGACGGGAAGGACACGACGTGTCGCAGTTCCAGGATGCCCCCCCGCCCCGCCGGAGTCTCCGTCGATGGTGGGACCGGGCCTTCGGCGCCCTGTTGCTCCTGGCCCTCGTCTCCGGGGTGACCAACACGCGGACGCTGACCCGTCTGGTGGGGGACAGCCGGGAGGGCGCGCAAGAGGCGGAGACCGAAGTCGCCCTCGTCAGCCGCTTCCGGGCCGCGCTCAGCGCCGAGGAGAGAGCCGGGCAGGGTCTGGCCCTGTTGGGCGGGAGTGTGGTGAACGCCTTCCGCCTCGCCGACGAGCACGCCGGCGCGGTGATCGTCGAGATGGGCCGGCAGTTCGACACCCCGCGGGAGCACGCGCTGGTGGCCACCGCCGCTCGCCAGTGGGATCAGCTCTTCGCGCCCCTCCGTCCGCTGATCGTTGACAGCGGAACGCCGGTGGCCCCGTCCGGGCTGGGGGACATCCTGGCGCTCCACGAACGCGTGGCCGAGGGCGGATACATCGTGCTGGCCACCCTGGCGCAGTTGGAGGCCAGCGTCCTCGAGGATCTACGCCTCCAGATCGACCGTGGCCAGCACGCGGAGCGTCAACAGACCCGGGTGCTCTACGCCGCCATCGTCCTGTCCGTGGCCGCGACCTTCTATCTGGCGCGGCGGCTGCGCCGGCGCGTGCTGGAGCCCATCTCCAAACTGCGCCAGGCGGCCGGACGCCTGGGCTCCGGCCAATTCGACCAGCGGGTCGAGGTGGCGGGAGACGACGAGTTCAGCCAGTTGGCCTCCGCCTTCAACACCATGGCCGAAGCGTTGGCTTCCAACCAGCGTGAGCTGGTGGTCCAATCCAGGCGGACGGCGGCGGTGATCGAGACGGCCCGGCACGCCTTCGTGAGTATGGACGAGTCCGGACGGGTGACGGAGTGGAACCGTCAGGCCGAGCAATGCTTCGGCTGGAGCCGGGAGGACGCCTGCGGGCGCGAGGTTGCCGACCTCATCGTCCCGGCCCGTCTGCGGGACGCGCATTGTGAGGGGTTCCGTCGCGTCCTGGGCCACGGCGAGGGCCCGAACCTGAGCCGCGTGCTCGAGACCACCGCCATGGCCAAGGACGGGCGGGAGTTCCCAGTCGAGATCACCGCCTGGCACCTGGAAGAGGGTGGCGTGCTCAGTTTCAACGCCTTCATCCAGGACACGAGCGAACGTCATCGCTTGGCGGCCGAGCTCCGCCAGGCGCAGAAGCTCGAATCGATGGGCCAGCTGGCGGCGGGCATCGCCCACGAGATCAACACCCCCATCCAGTTCATCGGTGACAACGTGCGTTTTCTGGGCGACGCCTTTGGCGCGTTCGCCCTCGCCCTGGATGGCGACGGCGGCGCCCAGGCTGCGCCGGCTCCGGACCTCGGCTTCCTGACGGTCGAGGTCCCCCTGGCCGTCGAGCAGACGCTCGAAGGGGTCGAGCGGGTCGCGACCATCGTCAAGGCCATGAAGGCCATCGGGCATCCGAGCACCGAGCACAAGACCTACGCCGACCTGAACCAGGCCATCCGCAACACCCTGGTGGTGGCGGTCGGCGAGATCAAATACGTGGCCGACGTGGACACGGAGTTGGGTGACCTCCCACCGGTGTGGTGCCATCCCGGGGACGTCAACCAGGTCCTGCTCAACCTGGTCGTCAACGCCGCCCATGCCATCCGGGAGAAAGTTGGGGGTAACGGCGAGCGGGGCACCATCACGGTGCGAACGTTCCCGGACGGCCACGAGGCCATCATCGAGGTGACCGACACGGGGGCGGGCATCACCCCGGAGGTCGGGGAACGCATCTTCGAGCCGTTCTTCACCACCAAGGAGGTGGGAGTCGGCACCGGCCAGGGCCTCGCCCTGGTCTACTCCCTCGTAACGGACCGCCACCGCGGCTCCATCGGCTTTGTCTCCGAGCCCGGCGCCGGCACCACGTTCACCGTCCGCCTCCCCATGGCCGCCCCCGCCCTCGCGGCCACGCCGTAGCCCTCCTGCGCCCCCCGGCCACGGCCTCGTCTAAGCCGCCACAGATGGTGTCGTGTCTCTGCGTCGGCGCCGCCACAGGACCAGCAGGAGCAGGCCGGCGAGGACCGCGGCTCCGGCGACGACGGATGGCAACCGACTCCGGCGGGGAGCGAGAGCGGCTATCGCCCCCGAGGAGGCGGCGTCGGCGGTGGGAAAGATGATCTTTGCCAATGCCTCCCGCTCGGTGGTGCCGGAGCGGAGGACGATGCGGGCGTCCCACGGCCCCGCCGGGATGGCCCGGTCGAGGATGACCGTCACGGGCGCCGTCTGCCCATCACCCAGCGTCGTGCCCAACCTGGCCTCGAACGGACCGGCGGAGAGTCCTCCCGGCCCGTTGCCGAGGGTCAGTTCCCCACTCAGGTCCAGCGCCCGGCCGCCCGTGTTGTGGACGGTCGCCGCCACCGACGGCTTGCCGTCCGCTTCCCTCCGGGCCTCGAAGCTGGTGATGGCGAAATCGCTGGCGGGCTCGCCGCCTTCGCCGACGGAGAGGTAGATCCGTACCCCGACCCGGTTCACAGCCGTGATGCCGCCCCCGGCGGGCACCGCGGCGGGCAGTTCAGCCCACACCACTCCGTAGCGCTCGCCCGGACTGGCGTCGGGGGGAACGGTGATGGTGACCGCGGGCTAGGCGGACCGGGCCACCAGGCCTTCGCGCGCCGCGATGGCCACGGCCTCGAGCTTGGAGTGGGCGCCCAGCTTCACGATGACGTTCTGGACATGATTGCGGATGGTGTGGAAGCTCAGGTCGAGCCGACCGGCGATGTCCTTGTTGCCGACCCCGGCCGCCAGGAGCTGGAGCACCTCCTGCTCGCGGAAGGTCAGATCGAACCCCGGCCCGCGATGGCTGCGGTCGAGCCGGCGGAGCAGAGCGGCCAGGACCTCCGGCGAGAGATAGGCGCCGCCAGCGTGGGCCAGGCGCACGGCGGACACCAGCTCGCGCACCGCCTTGTCCTTGGTGAGGAAACCCGAACATCCCGCTTCGATGGCCGAGGTGGCGAGCCGGTCGTCGCTCAGCCCCGTCAAGAGCAGGACCTGGGTCCCGGGGCTGACCGTGCGCAGGGTGGCGGCGGCCGTGAGGCCGTCGCCGTCTGGCAGCAGGTAGTCGACGATGGCCACGCCGGGCTGCAGGGTCTCGGCCAGCTGCACGGCCGTGGCGCATGAATTGGCCTGGCCGACAACCTCGATGTCGGCCTCGTCGCGCAGCACCCGGTCGAGGCTCTCAACGAACATCTCGTGATCATCGACGAGCAAGACCCGGATGACGTCGACGTTCAGCACGGTCGGCCTACGCCCGGGGCGGCGAGCACGTCCCGGACCTTGGCCAGGAGGACGGTTTCGGAGAACGGCTTCTGCACCAGCCGGACCCCGGGCTCCAGGGTCCCCTTCGCCCCGAGGACGGGCTGGGCGTACCCGGACATGAACAGCACCCGGACGTCGGGCCGGAGGGCGGTGATCCGGTCGGCGACCTCCTTGCCCAGCATCTGGGGCATCACGACATCGGTCAGCAGCAGGTCGACGTCCTCGCTGTCGGTCTCCATCATCTCGATCGCCTCGGGCCCGCTCGCCGCGGCCACCACCCGGTATCCGTTGCGGACGAGGATGCGCCGGGTGACTTCACGCATGGCGTCTTCGTCCTCGACGACCAGGACGGTGCGACCGGCGGCCACGTGCTGATCCTCGTCGGCGACACCGACCGAAGCCGGCAAGGCATCGGTCACCGGCAGCAGGGCGGCGAAGGTCGTGCCGGTGCCAGGCTCGGAGTAGATCTGGGCGTACCCGCCGGCCTGGCTGACCACTCCGTACACGGTGGCGAGGCCCAGGCCCGACCCTTCGCCCTTGGCCTTCGTCGTATAGAAGGGCTCGAAGGCGCGCTCGCGCACCTCCTTGGTCATGCCGGTACCGGTGTCGCTCACCTGCACGCGGACATACCGTCCGACGCTCAGGTCCGGTCGACCGTCGAGGTGGTTGTCGTCGACGACCAGGTTGTCGGTCTCGATCGTCAGGGTTCCCCCGCCGGGCATGGCATCGCGCCCGTTGACGGCCAGGTTCACGAGGACCTGCTCCATCTGGCCCGAGTCGGCCAGGATGGGCCAGAGATCCGGGGCCAGGACAGTCACGAGCTCGAGGTGCTCCCCGATCGTGCGGCGCAGCAACTGTTCGAGATCAGTGATGATGTGGTTGAGGTTGATCACCTGCTCGCTCACGACCTCGCGCCGGGCGAAGGCCAACAGTTGACGGGTCAGACGGGCGGCCCGTTCGGCCGCCAGCTCGATCTGTGAGACGTCGCCACGGACCGCCTCCCACCGCCCGCCACTGTCGCCGTCCGCCGCCGCGGCGGACACCTCCTCATTGACGAAGGCGGCGTAGTTGAGGATCACCGCCAGCAGATTGTTGAAGTCGTGGGCCACGCCGCCGGCGAGCTGGCCGAGGATCTCCAGGCGCTGCGACTGCTGGAGCCGGGTCTCGAAACGTTTCCGCTCGGCCTCCATCCGGGCGCGCTCACGCTCGGCCTCGATGGCGAGACGTTCGGTCACGTCGCGGACGGCGGCCGAGACGAGCAGTCCCTCCTCTGCCTCCATCGGCGCCAGGGTGATCTCGGCCTGGAACTCGGTGCCGTCCTTCCGGCGCGCCGCCAGCCGGAGGCTCGCCCCCATCGGCCGGGGCTGCGGGTCGTCGAAGTAGCCACGTCGATGAGCGCGGTGCGCGGACCGCACCTGGGTTGGGACCAGGATCTCGACGAGCTCGCCCAGCAGCTCATCGCGCCGGTAGCCGAAGAGGCGTTCCGTCTGCGCGTTGACCAGGACGATGCGTCCCTCGGGGTCAACCGCGACGATCGCGTCAGGGGCGGCCTCGAAGAGACCGGCCACCGACTGGTTTGACTCCTTCATCGTCTTCCGCCCCGGGGCGTGGGCGCGCCCAAGACGACGGTACGAGTTGAGGTCTCGTCGCACATCCGCTCAGGACCGCACATTGTGCGCCACCGGCGGGCAACCCGATTGCGAGATCACCGCAGTTTCGCTGCGGGTCAATGTTCGATCAGGTCAACTTCCCGCGCATACCGGACCAGGTCCGCTCGCGTCCGGAGGCCGAGCTTCTCGTGAATCCGGGAGCGGTGGGCTTCGACGGTGCGCAGGCCGACGCCGCAAAGGTGTGCGATCTCCCTGTGGGTGTGGCCGAGGGCCACCAGCCGCAGGACCTCCTGCTCCTTCGCAGAGAGTCCGAGCGCTGAGTCCCGGGCCCGGTACCACTGCGCCAGCGCTACGCCGAGGGAGGGTTGCAGAAAGGACTCACCGCCGGCGAGGGCCCGTATCCCGGTGAGGAGGTCGGTGGTGACCGCCGTCTTCTGCGTGAGATAGCCGTCGGCACCGGCGGCGAGCACGGATTGCACCGTGGCGGGCTGGGCGACCAGGGTGAGTACCAGGATGGCACTGTGGGGGAAGAGTGCCCGGAGCCCGCTGATCACGTCGCCCGGTCGTGCGTCGGGCAGGTCGATGTCGGTCACGATGACGTCGGGTGTGACATCGAGGCGTCCGGCGTCGCCGACGCTCGCCGCCTGGGCGACAACGACAAGATCGGGCTGCTGCTCGATGAGCGCGGACAGGCCCTCCCGCACCACGCTGCGGTTGTCGACGAGCATCACCTCGACCGCTTGGCTTATCGAGACGGCGTCCTCGCCGCCGTCAACGGCCGTTAACGGGCGGCGCACGATGGGCTTGATTCAGCTGAACCTTGCCGGCCATTTCCGAACAAAAGAGGGGCCTTCCCGGAGGAGATGCTGCATTGTTCGAACAAATGGGGCAGCATTTGGAGGGCGGTCAACCGGCCAACTTAGTCAGAGAATAACAGCGGTTAACCGGCCAACTTAGTCAGAGAATGACCGCCCGACCGTTCATCGTACACAATGGCGGATAGGCGGACCTGCGTCCAACATTCTGATCAACGTCTCTGACAGCAAGCATCTGTCAGGGTCCCGTTTTCGAGGTTCCTCGCCAGCGCGACTTATGGTTTTGGGATGGACCTCGACCTTCGCCTAGTGCGGTATGCGATAGCCGTTGCCGACGAACTTCATTTCGGTCGGGCCGCATCGAGGTTGATGATCACCGAGCAGACGCTCTCGGCCCAGATCAAGCAGTTGGAGGCGAAGCTGGGTCTCAGTCTCTTCGAGCGGGACCGGCGTCAGGTCAGCACCACGACCGCGGGGCAGCTCTTCGTTGAGCGCGGCCGCCGGCTCCTCGCCGATGCCGGCGACCTGCTGGCCGAGATCGCCCGTCATCCGGCCCCCCTTCGGGTCGACGTCTTCACGGAGGCGCTCGAGACGCCGGGACGGCTCGTCGAACACCTGAGAGCCAGCATCCCCGGCGTGCCGCTGGAGATCCGGCTCGGACACGGACTCGCCGCTAGCATTCCCCGCCTGCTCTCCGGAGAGCTCGACCTGGCCTTCGGTCGGGCGGGGTGGGGGAGACAAGAGCTTCCTGATGCGCTCGGTCACACCCTCGTCCGTCTGGAGCAGATCGGCATCATGCTCCCCGTCGACCACGTCCTCGCCTCGCACGACGAGGTGCGGCTGGCGGACCTGGCCAGGGTGCCGGTGCTCATCTTCGCCTCGCGTGAGGCGGCCGAGTGGCAAGACTGGCAAGAGGACTTCATCCGAGTGTTCGACCTTGACGTGAGCATGGTCGTCCATGGACAGGGGGTCAGCGCCGCCACCGGAGCCGTGCTCAGCCACGGGCATCCCCACGTCACGGCTCTGTCCCTCCCGCCCCGGGAGGGTGTCGTCGTGCGGCCCCTGGTCGATCCCGTCCCGGTGTATCCCTGGTCGATCGTCTGGCGGGCGAACCGGCACCACCCGCGCGTCGACCAGTGCCTCGCTCTGGTCCGCGAGTCGGTCGAGGAACGGCAGTGGCTGCTTCCACCGGAGCGCTCATGGTGGGCACCGGCCCGCGACCTCGAGCGCATCGGTTGAGCCGATCGGCTCCACCACAATCCCAGACCGGGATCACCACAATGTTCTTCATATCAGTTGTCACGAGGTATATCTCAGGTCAAACCGTTGACGTTCGTTTCGATGACAAAGGCTCAGCGGCTGTTCGGTAAGCAAGTAGGAACCTTCAGCATGCTTTGGGTTCATCAGGGCACGGTTATTTGTGGCAACGATGGGATCATCGGAGTCACTGATCAGCAGTGCGTGTGGGCCGCGATCACGCGGTTGCGGCCGGACTGCTTAGCCTCGTAGAGGGCGACGCGGGCATCGTGGAGCAGTGCTTCGGGGTCTTCTCCCGTACCGGTGGCGCAGCCCACGCTCACGGTGACCGGCGCCACCCCGCTCAGAAGACCCAGGGACTGGTCGGCGACGGTGGCGCGGATCCGCTCCGCCACGACGGCGGCCCCGGCCACGCCGGTGAAGGGCAGCAGCACCAGGAATTCCTCACCTCCCCATCGCCCGACGACGTCCTCGGCCCGGAGGTTGGCCGGGAGCCGGACGGCGAACGCCCGGAGCACGGCGTCTCCGCCGGTATGGCCGAATGTGTCGTTGACCGCCTTGAAGTGGTCGATATCCAGCATGAGGATGCTGAGCGGGAACCCGTGACGGCGGGCTGCGCTCGCCATCTGCCTCAGCTGGGCTTCGAGATCGTGCCGGTCGTGGAGGCCGGTGAGGGGGTCGTGGAGGCCGGTCAGGGGGTCGTCGGCGCTCATCGGTCGCGCTCGGCCTTCCACGTTGATCGCACGTCCACGATTGTCGGTACATGGGTGCGGGGCGCACAGAAGCGGACGCGATCCTTCTCCTAGCGCGAACGTACCCCGGGGTTTGTCGGGCACCGGCACCCGCCGAGCCGCGGTGCTACTGTTGGAGCGCGCCGCTCCAGACCCTGGTTGCGCATCCGAAGGCTGGCGTTTTGGATGATCCCGGGGGCTGGCATGCAAGGCACGGCGCATCGCCTGATTCATCCGGTGTCGAGCCGCGCCACAGTTCCCGTCTTCCCGGCGTCTTCTTGGCCGCACCCGGGCCCGCTTTGAGCCCGAGGCAAAGTCCCCCTCTGTTCCCGTGGCGCGGCAGAGCCCGGGCGCGGCCAAGAAGCTGTCGGTGAGGATGCTCCTCGTCGGCGTCGCCCCGGGCGGGTGAACACAGCCGAACGCGTCGTCCGGAGAATCGACGCCTGGCAGCAGCGCCATCGGAGCACGGCGTTCGTCTTCGGAGTGATCAAGAAGTCCGGTGACGACCGGGCCGGGTCACTGGCCGCCTTGATCGCCTACTACGGCTTCCTCGCTCTCTTTCCCCTGCTGCTCCTGCTGACTACGGCGGTGGGCTTCGTGCTCGAGCACCACCCCGCGGCCGCTCGGGCCATCCTCCGTTCCGCGCTGGCGGATTTCCCGATCATCGGCGACCAGTTGCGGCAATCCGTCCATGCTCTGGGAGGCAGTGGGCTGGGGCTGGCCATCGGCATCGCCGGGCTGCTGTGGGGCGCCCTGGGCGTCACTCAGGAGGCCCAGCACGCCATGGCCGAGATCTGGAACGTTCCCGGAGTCGAGCGGACCGGGTTCCCTGCACGGCTGCTGCGGGGCCTGTCCCTCTTCGTCCTCATCGGCCTCGGGGTCGTGGCCAGCACGCTGCTGTCGTTGCTGCCCAACGTGACCGCGGCGTCCGTGGCGGCCAAGGTCCTGGCCGTCGGCTTCAACGTCGTGTTGTTCCTCGTGGGTTTCCGCATCCTCACCGTGCCGGCCGTCCCGACCCGCCAGCTCCTCCCGGGAGCGCTGGTGGGAGGGCTGGGCTGGTCGGCGCTCCAATCCTTCGGCGGGTATCTGGTGATCCATCAGCTCCGCCATGCCAGCCAGGTCTATGGATTCTTCGCCTCGGTTCTGGGTCTCGTCTCCTGGCTCCACCTCAGTGCCCAGCTGACGCTCTACGCCGCCGAACTCAACGTGGTCAAAGCCAGGCGGTTGTGGCCCCGGAGCATCGTCCAGCCGCCACTGGTGGAAGCTGACCGCCGTGTCTTCGATCTCATCGCCCGGCAGGGAGAGCGGCGTCCGGAACAGTCGGTCGAATCGTCGTGGGACGGCGGCCGAGGTCGTGCGCTCGACCGGCCATTGCCGGCAGACCGGTAGACGTCGTGGTAACGGCCGATCCTGTCGTCAATGGTCGGTCGAGGACAAGGCCTGACTTTGGATCGCGATGTTGGTGTTCGTGGTGATCGCGGCGGGAGCGAGCCCGCCCACCGGGGGCTCCCAACAGATGGCCAGGCCGAGGCCTCCGGAGACCAGCAGGAGAGCGCCGCCGAGCGGGACGAAGAACAGGAGGGCGGCGCCCAGGATGAGCAGGGCCGCCGACACAGCCTGCGCCTTCTCCGAATGCTCGGGAACCATGCCGCCCGGAGATCGGTCCGGCCAAGCTGCGGCGACGGTGTCAGCGCTCGGAAGGGAGGAGTTGTTACCCGGACTTACGGTTGAGGACTCGAGCGACGCATCCGGATCCTGCATGCCAGACCTCCAGGCTTCATCCAACACACATGGTTTGGATGCGCAGCCAAGGTCTGGAGCAGCGCCGTCACCACCGGGTGAACATCCCGGTGTGGCAATCAAAAACTAACACGGGGGTCAACGGGCCCCGCCCCGCCGGTGGTACCTGCAGCCTCCGTCCTTACGACGCGATGGCCCTCCGACGTGCCCGGAAGATCTCGCGGCGGTCGTCCGGCGACGTGCCCCCCCAGACACCCAGGTCCTGCCGCGTGGCCAGGGCGTAGGCGAGACACGGTTCCCGGGACGGGCAGCCACGGCAGACCGACTTGGCCAACTCCGCCTGTTCGTGCGCCGGCCGCCCTCGGCCCAATGGGTAAAAGAGGTTCGGGTCGCTGTCACGGCAGCTTCCGACGTCACGCCAACTTCTCGCACTGGGAAGAGTGATCTCTCGAAGCAGCAAACCCGGGTCCATGGCCCGACCTCCCTTGATGCAGGGGGTCGATCGCGCTCCCGGGGTCTTGAGAAACGTCAATCGAGAGAACTCGGGCCTGGAGAAATCCGGACCCGGTGTGAAACCAGACTCATGGTAGCGGTTGCCGAGGGTCAGCGTCCGGGAAGAGCCGGCTTGTCTGGTACCGTGCGGCTGTTCACCAGGAGATGCAACGGATCTCCCGTGATGAGCGCCACCCCGGACCCCGGTGCGCCATCCGAGCTCTTGGATGACCCGGGAGGTGTGGCATGCGAGCCGATCAGGTCAAAGACCCGTCGACTGTGACCGCGAACGGAACCGACTGGCGGGCCGTCGCCGACGAGTTGGGGACCGCCCTGCGCCAGGCGCTGCTCCGCAACCCGTCCCTGCCCGCCTGGGCGTGGGAGCAGGGCCAGGCCGCGCTCAACCGATATGACAGTGCCAGCGGCAACGTCGTCGCGAGTTCATAGCCGTCTCTCGCAGGCGAGATCCCGCACCGGTCAGATGACGACGCTGGCCTGGGCGCAGGACGCGTTCGCGGTCTTCCCCGTGTCGCACACCTTGTAGAGGAATGTGCCCGGCCCCCGCACGGTCTGGGTGTACAGGCCGTCGTTGGTGGTGTTGGTCACGATCTTGGACCCGTTGCGGTAGATGTCGACCTTGACCGGATAGCCGGTCCACCGCACGGTGATGGGCGTCCCGAGCCAGCTCTTGGTCCCCGGGGTAACCCACACGACCCGGGGGTTGGCGGGCGGAGGCGGCGGGGGTGGGATAACGCCGCTCAGGAGCGTGCTGACGTCCAGGCGGCCGCCGGTCACCGTCTTGCCGGCCAGGGCCGGAGTGGCGATGACCGTGCCCAGAAGGGCGGTCCTGATCTCCGGTAGGAGCCTGGCCGGGTACGCCGCCGCATAGAGCGCCACCGCCCCGGTCACGTGGGGGGCGGCCATCGACGTACCGTCCTTGGTGCCGTACGTGTTGTTGGGCTGAGTCGACCAGATGCCGACACCGGGAGCGCCCAGGTCCACGCTCTTGACGCCGTAGTTCGAGAAGGAGGCCCGGTTCCCGAGCTGGTCGATGGCGGCGACGGAGATGACGTTGGGGAGGTCGTAGCCGGACGGGTAGGTGAGGGTGGTGTCCGTGTTGGCGTTGGCGTTGCCGGCCGCGGCGACGAACATGATGTTCTGGGCGCCGGCGTTGGCGATGGCATCTTTCAAGCCCTGCGAGAAGCCCCCGCCGCTCCAGGAGTTGTTGGTGGCCACCACGTTGACGTGGCCGTACTGCTTCAGGTCGGTGAAGTAGTTCACCGCCTTGATGGCGTTGGCGGTGGAGCCGCCCAGAGGGCCGAGGAACTTGCCCGAGAGCAGGCTCACGTTCCAGTTGACCCCGACCACGCCGAAATCGTTGTTCGTGGCGCCGATGGTCCCGGCGACGTGGGTCCCGTGGGAGTCCCCCGGGTAGTCGTAGACGCCCTTGTCGTTACTGACGAAGTCCCAGCCGCGCACGTCGTCGACGTAGCCGTTGAGGTCGTTGTCGATGCCATCCGTCTCGAAGGCGAGCGGGACACTCTCTCCGGGGTTCTTGCCGGCGTTGCCAATCAGGTCGGGATGGTCGTGGTTGTAGCCCTCGTCGATGATCCCGACGTAGACCGTGTCGCTCCCGGTCCTCTCGGCGGCCCACGCCTCGGCCGCCTGGCTCCCGAACGCGTTGGCCGGGATCGAGAGGTCGCCGTACATGCCCCACAGCGAGCCGTCGGCGTATTTCGTGTCGGCCGGCTCCGCATCGTGGGTGTAGACCCAGTTCGGCTCGGCGAAGGCCACGTCGGGGTTCGACTTGAAGCGGCGGGTGGCCTCGGCCCGGTCGCTCCCGTCCACTCTCACCAGCTCGACGGCGGCACGGTCGCCGCGCTCGTCCGCCACCTTGCCGACCCGTTCGGCTCCGGCCCGGCGGCGGGCGTCGGACCGGCGGGTTTCGGACACTCCGTGCCGGTACCCGACGAGCAGCTCGCCGGGGACGGAGGCGGGCTCGGTCGTCGCGGGAGCCGCGTCCGGCGGCGCCGCCACATCGGCCCGGGCGGGCGACAATCCCGTGGCCAGTAGGAGGACGACACCGGCGACAAGAGGCCGCACCGACCCGCTCCGGGAGGAGTGGGCGGGCACGGGGGCAGCTCGGGTGGACCACTGCATCGAATGATTCCTCCTGCTCTGGGTGAACCCTGTGGGGTGTGCCACGGATCAGGAGGACGAATTTGTCCGGAGTCGATGGTGGCTCCGGCGCGCTGTCCTGCCGACAGTCCCTGCGGTTTGCACGATGCGTTGATTCCGAGCATGAATCCATGCCTGGCCGACACATTTTGGTGACTAGTTACCTAGGCGCGGGGTTGGATCCGCGCTTTGACCGCGTTGCGCCCTGTTAGAGTCGCTGTTATTCGCGGGCCGTCTGCCTGCGGTCACGGCGCTGCTCGAGACCCCGGTCGCGCATCCACCGGATGGGACCAGGGTTCGGATTATGGAAAGTTGCAGGGTCGTCAGATGAGAGAATTCCCTCAATGCCCGCGGTGCAGTGTTCTTCTTGTGGGCGCCAGCACCCCCCAAGGCGGACGGGCCCGGAACAAGCCGTTCCCGGACCGATCGACCGGTTATTGCGCGGCCTGTCACATCGGCGTGACAAAGGTCAAGGGTGTCTGGGCAGCCACGCCGGTGGATCTGGTGCCGTGAGCGAAGAGGCGGCTGGTTCGCCGGCCATCAAGTGGAATGGGCTGCTGCGGCCGCTCGAACGTCGCGTGCTCCAACTGGTCGAGGAGGGCGTAACCGAGGTCGAGATCGCCCGTCGCTTTCGGCGTAGTCCGCAGATGATCCGGCGGATCATCGTCCTCGCTCGGCTCCCTCGCGCCACGGACGCACACGCCCTCCGGGGCGGGCTCCGGCCGCTGGAACGACGAGTGCTCCGCTGGCGTGATGAGGGCGCGGAGTACGCCGAGATCGCTCCACGCTTCCGGCGCGGCGCGGCCTTTGTCGAGCAGGTCGAGCGCCTTGCCCGCTACAAGCTGGCGCGGCTTGGCCGAGCGGGCTCGTAGTTCTCGGCCCTGGCTCCGCAGCTAGGCGATGGACCTCTCGGAGCCGGTGGTGAGCCGGATCTGCGCCAGGGTCCTGGTGAGGGCGCGCGACACGAACATCTGGCTTCTCCCGATGTGCTGAGCGATCTCCGCCTGGGTGAGCGCGTGGACGAAGTGCAGTTCCAGCACACGCTGGGTCAGTTCGGGCAGGTTCCGGAACAAGGCGCTGAAAGAGGTGCGGTCCTCCACCCCCTCGAGGCCGGGATCCTCCTTGGCCAAGTGGAGCTGATAGCCGTCGTCGTGGAGGTCGAGCGATTGCATGCAGTCGACCGAGCTCACGTGGATCGCCGCGGTCACCTGTTCATCGCTCAGCCCGGCCCGGGCCGCCACCTCCGGGACCCGGGGTGTCCGACCGAGCTCCTGGGTGAGGTCGTCAATGCTTCTGACCACGTGGAGGTAATGCTCCTTGAGCGGCCGGGGTACCCGGAGCGCCCACGTGTGGTCTCGCACGTGGTGCATCAGCTCACCGAGAATGGTGGCCCGGGCGAAGGCGATGAACGGCCGGTTGCGGTTCGGGTCGAAGCGGTCGACGGCGTTGATGAGGCCGACGCGAGCGACCTGTACAAGATCCTCACGAGACTCCCGCCGGACGGTAAAGCGGCGGGCCAGGGAGCGCGCGAGGTTGTCGTAGTGGGTCACCAGCTCCGCCCGCAGCTGCGGGTCCCGGCTCAGGGCGTAGGAGGCGTGGAGCCGCTCAACCGACACACCCTGTTCTCGCATGCCAACTCCCGGGCACTCATCCAATGCCTACGTTTGGATGCGCAACCGGGGTCCGGAGTGGCGCCGCCATCACAGTGGAATCCCTGTGGGCCTGTTAAAGGTAACACGGCCGGGGCGAAGAGTGTCGGGTCGTTACTGTTCTGCTTACTCTAGAAAGAAATTGCTAGTAATGAACTGCCAAAGTAGTGTGGGAGTCTCATGCCCAACACCTTGGCCAACATTGCCATCGTCCTTGTCGCGATCGGCGCGTTCCGGGTCTGGCGCGGAAAGACGGCGCTCTGAGCGTCCGTCATCTCGCGTGCGACCTCACCTTCGAGGTGGGGGGCGATGCGGTCCTCGCCCTGCAGATCGCGCCGGCGGGGACGGCGGGGGAACTGCTCGCCGAACGGCTCGAGGTCATGCTCGACGACCGGCCCTTGTCCGAACCGGTGAGGCAGCGGGCAGTGGGCCGCGACGGCCGTGTCCACCTGGTGTGGGCGGGCGCCGGCACGCTGGCCATCTCCTATGCGGCGTCGATCCGAGCGCCGTGGCCACCGGTCCCGGGACCGGCGCTGTCGCCCGGCGACGTTGCGACCTTCGACACCGAATCCATCATCGCCCTGCGTCAGAGCCGCTACTGCCCGTCCGACGCCATGGCCGGTTTTGCGGCGGTGGAGATGGCCGCCCTCGAGCGGGGACCCGACCTGGCCCGCGAAATCGCCGCCTGGGTGTTCGAGCGTCTGGCCTACGCCGACTTCAGTTCACCGCTTGACACCGCCGTCGAAACGCTCCTCTCGGGAGCGGGGGTGTGCCGCGACTACACCCATCTGGCCATCAGCCTGTGCCGGGCGCTCGGGGTGCCGGCGCGCTTTCGTCTCCGTCTATGCGCCGGGTCTCTCCCCCATGGAGTTCCACGCCGTGGTCGAGGCGCGCCGCGGCGAGGGCTGGGAGATCCTCGATCCGACCCGGTTGGCGCCTCGAACGTCGCTCGTACGGGTGGCCACCGGTCGCGACGCGGCCGACGCTGCCTTCGCCACCACCTTGCGCGGCGAAGCTGAACTGGTGTCGACAGAAGTGATGGCGGTGGTCGACGGCGACCTACCCGACGACGACCACATGGTCACCGTCTCGCTGCCGTGATGATGGCCAGCGGCTGACCCGGGAGCATCCCCAGGGCTACCGAAAGGTCAGTTGCTGCTGCGCTTGCCTGACTGCCCGCCGGTCCGTGCCGCGCGCACAGCGAGCTTCTTGGCCTTCAGCCGGACGCCCCGGGTCCTGCGTTGAACTCGTCCGTTGGACCTGGGCATGCGATCCCCTCTGATCGGCAGTGAGCGAAGTACGTCTGTCGCTTCACACTAATGGTTCATCCCGGTCGCGCCGGACATTCCTCGCCGCTTTGTGCGAATGAGGCGTGGATCAGCGGCTGATACCGGCTTTCCTGGCCGTGTCGGACGAGATCTCGCGCTACGGCCGACCGGCTTCGCGTCCAGAGCGGGCCGGTCGCTTCACGGCACCGATCACTGAAGCTCCGCCTAGAGCCAGCAGCAGCCCCGCGGAGAGGATCAGCGGCCGCTCGGATTGACCCGTCCTGGGCAGGTCCTCCGAGACGCCTCCGACCACGGGCGGGGGCAACTCGGCGGGGACGCGGGGTTCCTCGACGGTGGCTCCGACGTCCGCGGCCGGCGGAGGCGTGTCCGGTGGCGTGGGCGGCGGGGTGCAGCTGCCCGGCGCGTCCGGTGGCGTCCCGGACGAAGGTTCGCAGACGGGAGGGGGCTCCGGCGGGGTGCAGCCGCCCGGCGCGTCCGGTGGCGTCCCGGACGAAGGTTCGCAGACGGGAGGGGGCTCCGGCGGGGTGTCACCTTCGACCACGGTGAAGCAGGCGTCGTTGCTCGGGTTGAGCTCGAAATAGCCGTTGCCGTCACCGGCGATGGCCCCTCGGCTGCAGATCTCGGTTCCGATCATGAGGCCGGCGGGAACCTCGAACTGGTGGGTGACCTCCCCGTCGTTCGGCGTTTGCTGCTCGTCGAGGCTCAGCCCCGTCCGCAGGCGGCCGTCGACCGTCACGCAGTCGAGCGCGTGGTACAGCGGGGCGTCCGCGAAGTCCGTGGCGTCCCAGGTCATGAGGACCTCGATGACCTGGTTGCCGTGGACCTCGCTGCCGGTTGCGGGAGTGGTCTCCTGCTTGAGCTCCCAACCGGGCTTGCCGTCGAGCACCTGCGCGCAGGTGGGGTCCGGACCGCCTGGATCCGACTTCCCGTTCGCCCCCTGCGCGGCCCCCAGCGGCCAGACCACCAGCACGACCAGTACGCCCAGACAGCCCTGTGCGACCCGGATGATTCTCTGCATTGGAGGCCCCTTCCAATGCTCGCCCGCCGAGCACGGGGGGAACCTTAGTGGGTACTTACGAAAGGGGTCACTTATGTGGCAAGCGCGACCAGGCGCAGAGTGCCGTCAACTGGGAGGGTCTGCCAGGAATATGGGTCGTCACCTGCGCTCGCGTTTGACGATACCACCTTCCGCCTGGCGGTCGAATGCAAGGCGCAGCACCAGCCCATCGACAAGGAGGTGGTGGCCAAGTTGGCCTTCGTGGTCTCCGATCTGAGCCTGCACAAGGGGATCGTGGTCAGTCTGCGGGGCAGCCGGATCGGCGCCGAACGCTCCGCCGCCGAACTCGGCATCGAGCTCTGGGGCCCGGCTGAGCTGGAACTGCGGCTCGGTCGGATGGCGCTCAGCCGGCCTGGCCGCCGGACCCGCGGTCCGCCTCGGCGCCGCCCTTCCTCTCCGTTACCCGGCCGAGCGGGCGGCCCGCCTCCTTCGCCGGGAACGGCGCGGATGGTGGCGCGGCGGTCCGGAGAGCGTCGAGTGGTCGGAGCTCGTCTGGGTACCTCACCACCTGCTCCGCCTGGCCGTGACCCTGACCGGCGTCCTTTCCAGCGGCGATCACTCGAGTGCCCTTCGGACGACCTGGTCCTGGAACCTCTACGAGGCGCTGACCGGCTCTGGCCTCCCGATTCGTCATCCGGCGGCATTACCGCCGGGCCCGGGCCCACGGCGTGACCCTCCGCTGCGGGTTGTCTCCGGTTAGCGTCTCAGCCGTGGGCAAGATCGGCGCCACCGACCTCGAGGTGTTCCCCCTCTGTCTTGGTGGCAACGTGTTCGGCTGGAGTGCCGATGAGGCACAGTCCTTCGCCGTGCTCGACGCCTACGCCGGCGGCGGCGGCAACTTCGTGGACACGGCCGATTCCTACTCGTTCTGGGCCGCGGGTCACACCGGGGGTGAGTCGGAGACGATCATCGGCCGGTGGATGGCGGCCCGGGGCAACCGGGATGGGATGGTGATCGCCACCAAGGTCGGGATGTCCCCGGGCCTCGAGGGGCTGGCGGCCAAGACGGTCCGGGCCGCGGCCGAGGCATCGCTCAAGCGGCTCGGCACCGACCACATCGATCTCTATTACGCCCACCGTGACGACCCCGCCATCCCCATGGAGGAGACCCTGGCCGCCTTCGACGACCTCGTGCGCGAGGGCAAGGTGCGCCACGTGGCCGCGTCGAACTTCGGCGCCTCTCGCCTGGCCGAGGCTCTCGCCGTCTCCGATCGGGAGGGACTCGTCCGCTACGCGGCGCTCCAACCGCACTACAACCTGGTGGAGCGGGGCGACTACGAAGGCGAGCTGGCCGACCTGTGCGCCCGGGAGAACCTGGCGTGCGTGCCCTACTTCGGCCTGGCCAAAGGGTTTCTCACCGGGAAGTACCGGCCCGGTATCGGCGTCGACAGCATCCGGGCGGAAGCCGCCCGGGCCTACCTCGACGAAGGCGGCGTGGAGGTCCTCGAGGCCCTCGATCGGGTCGCGGCCGCCCAGGAGACCACGGTGGCGGCGGCGGCGCTGGCCTGGCTCCTGGCCCAGCCGACGGTGGTGGCGCCGATCGCCAGTGCCCGCACACCGGAGCAGGTGGCTGACCTGCTGCCCATGGCCACCCTGGAGCTCACCCCCGACGAGGTCGAAGCCCTGGATGCCGCGGTGGTCGCACCCAGCGGCTGAGCGCGGCTTCTAGCCTTCGCCGATGTGCTCATAGGTTCGGGCCTCTCCAAAGCGCACGGCACCCGCGTCCTGTTCTCGGACGTCACCGTGACGCTCCACCCGGGTCGGCGCATGGCGCTGGTGGGCGGGAACGGCACGGGTAAGACCACGCTGCTCGAGATCCTGACCGGAGAGCAGCGACCCGACAGGGGTACCGTCACCCGGCCGTCCGGGTTGACCGTCGCCTACCTGCCGCAGGACCGCACCGAGTCCGGCGACGGGACGGCGCTGGCCGAGGCGCTGCGGGGCGCCGGGGAGGTCACGGGGATCGCCCAGCGGATCGAGGAGCTGCACGAGCGGGTGGCGACCACCACCGGCTCCGAGCACGACCGGGTCCTGGCCGAGCTGGGCCAGGCCCAGACGGCCTTCGAGCAGATGGGCGGCTACGCCGTCGAGGCCGAGGCCCACCGGGTCCTGGCCGGGCTGGGGTTCACCCTCCCGGACCGGGAACGGCCCCTGGCGGAGCTGTCGGGAGGATGGCGGATGCGGGCCGCCCTGGCCCGGATCCTGGTGGCCCGACCCGACGTCCTGCTCCTCGACGAGCCGACCAACCACCTCGACGTGGACAGCGTGGCCTGGCTGGAGAGTCAGCTGGCCGTCTTTCCCGGCGCCCTTCTGTTCGTCAGCCACGACCGTGATTTCATCGACGGCGTGGCCAACCGGGTCCTGGAGCTGTCCGGTGGTCGGCTGAGCGAGTTCGTGGGCGGCTTCGTGGAGTTCGTGGCCCAGCGGGAGGAGCGCCTGGCCCAGGCCGAGGCCGCCGCCGCCAACCAGGCCCGCCAGGTGGCGGCCACCGAGAAGTTCGTGGAGCGCTTCCGCTACAAGGCGACCAAGGCCCGCCAGGTACAGAGCCGGATCAAGGCGCTGGAGAAACTGGACGCCATCCCGGTCCCGACCCTCTCCGACGTGCGGGCCAAGTTCGCCTTCCCTGACCCGCCCCGGGCCTCCCGGGTGGTGGCCGAACTCGATGATGTCACCGCCGGCTACGGCGACGAAGTGGTGCTCCGGGGAGTCAACCTGGTGGTGGAACGGGGCATGCGCATCGGTCTCGTCGGGCCCAACGGGGCGGGGAAGACCACGCTCTTGCGCCTGCTGCTGGGTGAGATTCCCGCCCTCTCGGGGCGAGTGGCCCTGGGCGCCAACGTCGAGATCGGCCGTTTCGCCCAGCACCAGGTGGAGGTGCTGCGCCTCGACCGTTCGGTGGTGGACGAGTTCCGGGCCAGCGTGCCCGAAGCCGCCGGGCGCAACCTGCGTTCCTACCTGGGCGCCTTCGGCTTCTCGGGCGACGCCACGGAGCGCAAGGTGGGCGAGCTCTCGGGCGGGGAGCGGACCCGCCTCGCCTTGGGCAAGCTGATGGTGGAGCCCCACAACCTGCTCGTCCTGGACGAGCCCACCAACCACCTGGATCTCCCCAGCTGTGACGTACTGGAGGACGCACTGCGGGCCTATGCCGGGACCGTGCTCCTCGTCACCCACGACCGCCACCTGATCCGGTCCGTGGCCACCAGCCTGATCGAGGTGCGCCATGGGCGGGCCCGCTGGTACGACGGGGTCGACGAAGCCGTACTCAACCCGGCCGGAGTTCCCACGCCGGCGTCGTCGTCGCTCCCGAGCCGGCGCCCCGGGTCGTCGAAGCCGACGCGGCGGGACGACCGCCGCATCGGCGCCGAGGCCCGCGATGCCCGGCTCCGGGCCACCCGGGACCTGAAGAAGGCGGTGCAGGCCGCAGAACGGCAATGGGAGAAGGCGGAGAAGGTGGTGGCCGCACTCGAGCGTGAGCTGGCCGACCCCGCCACCTACGGCGACCACAGCCGCATCGGCGACCTCGCCGCCCGCCACGGCGCGGCCCGAAAGGAAGCGGCGGCGGCCATGGACGCGTGGGAGGCGGCCAGCGAGGAACTGGCCCGGACCGAAGCCCAGCTCGGTGGGGGCTGAGGTCAGCGGCGGGGGACAGGGAGGACGTCGGGCACCGGCGACTCCTCGGACGGCGGACGCGTCGTGGTGGTGGAGGACGGCGACGGTTTCCCCTGCTGCGGCGGAGCCGTGGACGGCGACGTCGACGACGGGCTCTCGGCGGGTGCCGTCGGGGTGGTGGTGGCCGGCGCCGGCGGGGCCTTGGCCTTGGGGAGCGGGGTGGGCGCCCACCACACGGGGTCGGGGCCCAGCTCGTCAGGGACCCGGCGCTCGGAGATCTCGAATCCGCCTCGCTCCAGGCGGCGCTCGTTGTCCTTCTTGATGGCGGCGGCCGTCTTCTTGGCCACGCTGGCCAGCTTGCCCGGCTGGGCGAAGGGGAGGGGCTCGACGTCCTTGACCGCCTCGGCCATGAAGTCGTGCCAGATCATGGCCGGCAGCGTCCCCCCGGTGACGCTGGCCACGCCGTGCACGTTGTGCATGGCCACGTTGCCCTTGGGCTGGCCCATCCACACCGCGGTCGACAATGTGGGGGTGTAGCCCACGAACCAGGCGTTCTCCCAGTTCTGGGAGGTGCCCGTCTTGCCCGCCGCCGGGCGCCCGATGTCGGCCCGGCGGGCCGTGCCCTTGGCGATCACGCCCTCCATCACGTTGGTGATGTTGTCGGCCACCACCTCGTCGAGGACGCGATCCCCGACCCGTTCCCGGTTGTCCTCGACCCTTTTCCCCTGACGATCGGTGATGGTCAGCACCGGAGTGGCCGCGACCTTGATGCCCCGGTTGGCGAACACCCCGTAGGCCGAGGCCATCTCCAGGGCCGAGGTCTCCTGGGTGCCGATGGCCATGACCCCGTAGAGCTTCTCGTCGAGATTGATGCCGTTGATGCCGAGCCGCTTCGCCATCTCGGCCGTCTCCCGGATGCCGACGTCGACGATGAGCTGGACGAAGACGGTGTTGATCGACTTCCAGGTCGCCGTGCGCAGGTCGACGGTGCCGTAGGACGCCCCGCCATAGTTGCGGACCGGCTTGTCGAAGCCCCGGGGCCGGATGGCGGACGGGGCCCGGTACCGCTTGTCCGGCCCGATCCCCTCCTGGAAGCCGGCGGCCAGGACGAAGGGCTTGAAGGCGGAGCCGGCCTGGCGCCCGGTGCCGCCGCCCAGACGGCCCAGCGCCAGGTTGACCTGGGAGGTGCTCCAGTCGCGCCCGCCCACCAGGGCCCGGACGAAACCGGTCTGGGGCTCGAGGGCGACCAGTGTCGCCTCGGGATCGTTGGGCTGGTCGAGGCGGGCCACCGACGCTTCCGCCGCGGCCTGGAGCCGGGGGTCGATGGTGGTCTCGATGCGTAGCCCGCCCTGGTACACGAGATCGGGCGGGTACCCCTTCACGTGCAGGAGGTAGACCCGCAGGTAGTCCATGAAGTACGGGAAGCGGCTCTCCGGCTTGGGCGGCGGGTGGACGGCGGGCTTCTCGGCCCTCGCCTGAGCCAGTTCCGCGGGGAGTGGCCATGCCGTACTGCTCGAGCTTGTCCAGCGTCTGGAGGCGGCGCTGCTCGGCCACCTCGGGGTGGGTCCGGGGTGAATACAAGCTGGGGGCGGGAATGACCCCGGCCAGCAGGGCGGCTTCGGAGAGGGTGAGCTCCTTGGCCGGCTTGCGGAAGTAGCTCTGGCTGGCCGCCTCCACCCCGAAGGTGGAATCGCCCAGGTACACGAGGTTCAGGTAGCGGGCCAGGATCTCCTCTTTGGGATAGGCGCGCTCGAGGCGGACGGCGAGCAGCGCTTCCCGGGCTTTGCGGCCCCAGCTGCGCTCAGCGCCGGTGTAGAGGCTCTTGACCAGTTGCTGGGTGATGGTCGAGCCGCCCTGGACGATCTCTCCGGCCTGCACGTCGGCCACCAGAGCCCGCCCGACACCCAGCCAGTCGAGGCCGTTGTGGGCGAAGAAGCGGCGGTCCTCCGCCGCCACCACCGCCCGGCGGATGGTGTCGGGAATGTTGTCGGGGGACACCGCCGTCTGCTGCTCGGCGCCCCGGAACTGGCCGATGGGGGTGCCGTCGATGGCGTAGACGGTCGATGCCCGGGCTTCGGGCTGGGAGCGTTCCTCGGGCAGGGTGGCGGGGAGGGGCATGAACACGTAGGTGGCCACAGCCGTCACCGCCGTGGCCCCGGCGACCACGGGCGTGACGAACACCGCCATCACCACCCGGCGCACCGTCCGTTTGAACGCCCGCCACGGCGACCATCGGGGGGGCGGCGCGCTCCTGGGATCGGCGGGCGTGGTGACCGGTGGCCGCGGCAGTGTCCTGCCCGGCGCGAAGACCCTTCCCCCCAGTCTGAAGAAGATCTGCATGTCTTTCAGGGCCGGCAGCGCGGCCAGCCCTTCCCCCTAGCTACACCATTTGTACCCTGCCGGCGGCCCTTTTTGAACGCGAGAAGGAAAAAACCCGCTAGTCGAACGGACCTTTTGTCCGCCCGCGGGGCACCAACCCGATGTCAGGGAGCCAAATTCAGGCGGTAGCTCTTCTTCAGCTCGTCGAGGAAGACCATCTTGGAGTTGGACGAGAACTCGCCGGCCTCCACATTTCCCTCGGGGAAGGCCTTGAGCTCGCAGTCCGGCAGGCGGCCGAGAAGGCTGCGCAGCGAGCCGGAGCCGTCGGTCGAGCGGTAGAGGTGGACCACGGTGTGCGAGGCGGTGACGAGCAGCTTCCCGTCGGGCGACTGGCGCACCACCGAGACGTCCTTGCTGTTGCCGAACTCGCCGATGTAGGTGGGGATGTTCTTCTGCCGTGGGTTGTGATCGAGCGGGTCGACGCCGGCCGGGACCGGGGTGAGCGAGGCGAAGCGGTAGACCCGGGCGTGGGGCGTCACCTTGGCCACCATCACCAGCAGGCCCCGGTGGATGAAGGCCGCCTCGGTGTTGTAGCTCCGGTCGGGATACTGGTACTCGTAGGTGTTGAGCAGCTGGGCACTGGTGGCCGTGGCCGGGTCCGGCTCGAGCACTTCGTAGATCTCGTCGAACACCCCCATGGAGGTGTTCTGCCCGCTCTCGGTGATCCACAGGCGGGCCCGGCCGTCCGACCCGATGCTGTAGTTGATCTCCTCCCAGTCGCCGTTGAAGGCGCCGGGGATGGGCACCGGCCGGGAGGCGACGTTTCCGGACGAGTCGACCTGCACGGCGTACATCTCGTCCCGGCGGGGGTTGCTGGCGCCGTCGCGGATCATCCAGTAGAAGCCCGGGTACCGCTGGGAGGCGACCATGCCCGAGGCCTCTCCGACGTAGTCCTGGTCGGGGAAGGCCGTCATCTGGGGCGCCGAGGGGAAGCCGCAGTTCGTCCCGCTGGTGGGGATGTCAGCGGTGTTGGTGCCACCGCTGGGTGACTCCATCGGCGGGCTGATCTGCTCCATCTCGTACTGGGTGGGCGGCGGGTCGGACGGGTCGGCCGGGGGCGGGGAGGTGGGACCGGGAGTGGCCGGGCCCGGGTTGGCGGGCGCCGCCGGCCGGGCGGGCCCCGAGCCCGCCGGGCTGGGGACGGCAAGACCCACGACGGGCTGGTTGAGGCGGGTGCCGCCGGTGGACCCCAGGAAGCGGGCGTCGCCGAAGCTGAAGATGCCACCGTCGGATCCCACCAGCCAGTAGCCGGCCCCGCTGGCCGTGCGGGCCATGCCCACCACGGGGGCGTTCACCCGGCCCGAGCCGAGATCGGAGGCGTCGCCGAAGGCGAACACCTCGCCGGTGGCGGCCGCCTGCCAGTAGCCCCGCCCGGTGATGGTGGGAGCCATGGCCACAAATGCCTTGCCCGTGGGCTGCGCCGTGCCGTAGAAGGCGGCGTCCCCGAAGCTGAAGATCCCGCCGTCGGAGGCGACGAGCCAGTAGCCCTTGCCCGAGGCGGTGGGGGCCATCCCGACGATCGGCTTGTTGAGCTTCATGGAACCGGTCGACCCGAAGAAGCCGGCGTCCCCGAAGGTGAACATGCCGCCGTCGGAGGCGACGAGCCAGTAGCCCTTGCCGGAGGCGGTGGGGGCCATCCCGACGATGGGCTTGTTGAGCCTGAGGGAGCCGGTGGATCCGAAGAAGCCGGCGTCGCCGAAGGTGAACATGCCGCCGTCGGAGGCGACGAGCCAGTAGCCCTTGCCCGAGCCGGTGGGGGCCATCCCGACGATGGGCTTGTTCAGCTTGACGCCACCGGTGGACCCGAAAAATGCCGCATCGCCGAAGCTGAAGATGCCCCCGTCGGAGGCGACCAGCCAGTAGCCGGAAGCCGAGTCGGCCGCCTCGGCGCGCCGGAGGGACGGCACGCCGGCCGCCGTCGACAACAGCAGGGCGGCCACCAGGGCGGCCACGAACGCGAACAGGCGACGCTGGGGATACAGCTGGGGGAGTAGCTGCGGCACAGGATCCTCCGGTGAACGCGGCAAGGCGGGGGGCTGAACGATCAGTTCCCCATCAGGTACTGCGCTCGAATGCCCGAATCCTGCCTGTGGCGCCGGGTTTTGGGTTCTGTTGACTTTGGACTGCGGGTGGCGAAATGGCCGTCCATGCGCCATCCTGACCGGCCGTGGGGCCGATCGCTTTCCTCCTCATCTTCCTCGCCATACCCATCGGCTCAGCCGTGTTCCTGGCCGGCTATACGGCGGCCACACTCGCCTGGAGGGGCCTCGACGGTGCCCCGCTGGCCGTGTGGGTCCTGATCGCCGTCGGGCTGGGCGGGTTCTTCGGTCTCCTGGTCGGCCGCCGCCTCAGCCGGGGAGGGTCGCCACCATGGTGAGCACGTCGTAGGCCGCCACCACCGCGCCGTCCTGGTTGATCACCTCGGTGTCCCAGCGCACCTCGCCGTAGTCGGCCCCCTGGCGGGGTGACTTGGCCTTGCACGTGAAGACCACGTGCAGGGTGTCGCCGGGATAGACGGGGGTGGTGAAGCGCAGGCGCTCGAGGCCGTAGTTGGCCAGGACGGGACCCGGGTCGGGCCACACGAACAGGCCGGCGGCGGCGGAGATGACGAAGTAGCCGTGGGCCACCCGGCCCTTGAAGATAGGGCTGGCCTTGGCCGCCTCCTCGTCGGTGTGGGCGTAGAACCGGTCGCCGGTCAGGTCGGCGAAGCGGTCGATGTCGTCCAGGGTGACGGTGCGCTCCCCAGTGACGAGGGTGTCCCCCACGGCCAGGTCCTCGAAGTGTCGGGTGAAGGGGTGGGCGTCGCCCTCCGTGCGGGTGGCGCCGGGCATGAACTGTCCGGTCACCGCGGTGAGCACGTCGGGTGAGCCTTGGACGGCGGTGCGCTGCAGGTGGTGGTGCACGGCGCGCACCCCGCCCAGCTCTTCGCCGCCGCCGGCCCGGCCCGGGCCGCCGTGGACGAGGTGGGGCATGGGCGAGCCGTGCCCTGTCTGCGTCTTGCCACACCGCTCGTCGACCACCAGCACCCGCCCGTGATGGGCGGCCAGCCCCAGCGCCAGGGTGCGGGCTTCGGCCGCATCGGGGGTGAACACGGAGGCCACCAGGCTGCCGCCCCCCAGGCGGGCCAGGTCGATGGCCTCGTCGACGTTGGCGTAGCCGATGACGGTCGACACGGGGCCGAACGCCTCCACGTCGTGGATGGAGGGATGGGCGGGGTCCCGGGCCAGGAGCAGGGTGGGGGCCAGGAAGGCGCCGCGCTCGGCGTCGGCCCCCACCGGGTCCAGCTTGGTGTCGGTGACGACCTCAGCCCCGTCCGCCAGCTTGGACAGCGCCCGGCCGACCTCGTCGCGCTGGTCGAGGCTGGCCAGGGGCCCCATGCGGACCTCCTCGTTGCGGGGGTCGCCGATGGTGGTCTTGGCCAGGCGGGCGGTGAGGGCCTCGATCACGGCGTCGACGTGGCCGGTGGGCACCAGGGCCCGGCGGATGGCGGTGCAGCGCTGCCCCGCCTTGGTGGTCATCTCCCGGGCCACCTCCTTGACGTAGAGATCGAACTCCGCCGTTCCGGGCGTGGCCGCCGGACCCAGGATGGAGGCGTTGAGCGAGTCGGCCTCGGCGTTGAAGCGCACGGAGTGGGCCACCACCGTCGGGTGGGAGCGCAGGCGGCCGGCCGTGGACGCCGAACCGGTGAAGCCCACCGAGTCCTGGCCGTCCAGGTGGTCGAAGAGGTCGTTCACCGAGCCACAGAGGAACTGGAAGGCGCCCTCGGGGAGGATGCCCGATTCGACGATCTGCCGGGCCGCCCCCTCGGCCACATAGGCGGTCGGGGTGGCCGGCTTGGACAGCACCGGAACCCCGGCCAGGATGGCCGGCGCCAGCTTCTCCAGCATGCCCCAGCACGGGAAGTTGAAGGCGTTGATGAGCACGGCCACGCCCTGGCGGGGCACGGAGACGTGCACGGCGGCGAAGGAGCCGTCCTTGGCCAGCACCTCGGGGTCGCCGTCGAGCACGAACGTCTCGTTGGGCAGTTCCTTCAGGCCCTTGGAGGCGTAGACCATGACCGTCCCGATGCCGCCCTCGACGTCGAGCCAGGCGTCGGCCCGGGTGGCGCCGCTCGGCGTTGACAGCTCGTAGAGCTCCTCCTTGTGCTCGGTGAGGTACTTCCCCAGCGCTTTGAGCATCTGCGCCCGCTGGTGGAAGGTGAGACGGCGCAACGCCGGCCCGCCCACCCGGCGGGCATGCTCGAGGGCGGCGGCCAGGTCGGCCCCCTCGCTCGACACCCGGGCCACGTCGTCGCCAGTGGTGGCGTCGCGCACCACCGAACCGCCCTCGGCAGGGGCGTACCAGCTTCCGGCCAGGTAGCTCTCCAGCGTCCTCATGGCGGGCCTCCTTCGACGGTCGACGGGGGAGCGAGCCTACTGAGAGACTCACCCCACCTGCTTCTCCAGGAGGAACCCATGGCCTTTCACCCGTACCTGTTCTTCGGACGCAACTGCCGAGAAGCGTTCACCCGGTACCAGGAGATCTTCGGTGGCGAGCTCGTCCTGATCACGATGAAGGACATGCCGTCGGACGAGCAGATCCCCGACGCTGACGCCGAACTGATCATGCATGCGGCCTTGATGGTCGACGGCACGCTCCTGATGGGTTCCGACGACCCGACGAGCGACAGCTTCGGCCCGGTGCAGGGCATGCAGGTCCACTACGCCGTCGCCGCCGTCGACGAGGCAACGCAGGTGTTCGAGGCGCTGGCGGACGGCGGCAAAGTCACGTTGCCGATCGGCGAGACCTCCTGGTCGCCCGCCTTCGGCATGTGCGTCGATCAGTTCGGGACGCCCTGGATGGTCGGCGCCGAAGCACCGTCTTCACCGTGACGTGAGAGTCAGGCGGTCAGGATGACTCCAAGGTGGCGTCGACGGTGATGTCGACGCCGGTCAGGGCCTTCGACACCGGGCAGCCCTGCTTCGCCGCCTCGGCCTGCTCGGTGAAGGTGGTGGCGTCAATGCCGGGGACTTGAGCGGTGGTGATGAGGTCGATACGGGAGATGCGGAAGCCGCCGTCGCCCGGGCTCAGGTGGACGTTGGCCGTCGTCTCCACCGAGTTCGGGGTGTACCCGGCCTTCTCGAGCCCGGCGGAGAACGCCATCGAGAAGCAGCCGGCGTGGGCCGCTCCGATCAGCTCCTCGGGGTTGGTGCCCACTCCCTCCTCGAACCGGGACGAGAACGAGTACTGACCCTCGAAGGCTCCGCTCCCGAACTGCATCGATCCCTTGCCGTCTTTGAGGCCGCCTTCCCAGCGGGCCGTTGCCGTGCGTGCTGCGGGCATGGTGTCCTCCTTGTCCGGTGGTCGACGGGCCACGTTAACGTTCCCCGAGACTTCTCGGGGAAGGAGGACCGTGGACCTCGGACTCGCCGGACAGGTCGTGCTCGTCACCGGGGCGGGGCAGGGGATCGGCCGTCAGATCGGCCTCGCCTTCGCCGCCGAGGGCGCCCACGTCGCCTTCCACTACCACTCGTCCGCCGAAGGCGCGCAGGCCGCGGCCAAGGAGGCCGAGGCGCTGGGGGTGCGGGCGCTGGCCGTCCAGGCCGACATCTCCGACGCCGGCGCCGCCCAGGACCTGGTGGCCTCCGTCGAGGCCGGTCTCGGTCCGCTCGACGTGCTGATCAACAACGCCGCGGTGGGGGTCCGCCAGCGCTTCCTGGAGTCCACGCCGGACAGCTGGCGGCCCCAGCTCGACGTCACCGTCTTCGGCATGCTGGCCGTCTCGCACGCGGCGCTGACGGGTATGGCCGAGCGGGGCCGGGGCGTGGTCGTCGGGATCCTGGGCGACTCCGGCCGGGTGGGGGAGTCGGGGCTGGCCGTCACCGCCACCGCCCGGGCGGCCATGCTGGGGTTCACCCGCTCCATCGCCAAGGAGCTGGCCCGGTTCAACATCCGGGCCAACGCCGTCTCGCTCGGCCTGGTCGAGACCGAGAACTTCGACGCCCACGCCGGCGGCACCGACCCGGAGCGCCTGGCCAAGCTGACCGCCGCCTACCCCCTCCGCCGCCTGGGCCGCCCCGAGGACGTGCCGCCCGTCGTCCTGCTGCTGGCCTCACCGCTCACCAGCTGGGTCACGGGCCAGGTGCTGAGCGTCAACGGCGGCTACGCGATGGTGTAGGGGCGTGCCCGAACCGCACGACAACCCCCTGATCGGCGCCCCGGTCCTCCGCCGGGAGGACGGCCGGCTGCTGACCGGACGGGGCGAGTACGTGAGCGACATGGTGCTTCCCCGCATGGTCCATGCCGTGTTCGTGCGCAGCCCCTGGGCCCACGCCGAGGTGCTCGAGGTCGACGGCGCCATCGCCGCCGCCCACCCCGGGGTCGTGGCCGTGGTCGACGGCCGGGACGCCCAGTTCGCGGCGGTGGCCCTCGAAGCCCGTTCCTCCGTGTCGTCCTATGACGCCTCTCCCCAGCCGGTGCTGGCCCGTCGGGTGCGCTTCGCCGGCGAGGCGGTGGCGGTGGTGGTGGCCGAGTCGCTGCCCCAGGCGGTGGACGGCGCCGAAACCGTCGACGTGGCCTACGAGCCCTCGGCCGCGGAACTCGACCCGTTCACCGCCAGCCACGCCTTCCTCCGGCGGCGATTCGAGGCCGGCGACGTCGACGGAGCCCTGGCCGCCGCCGCCCTGGTCGTGCGGCGCACCTTCACCACCAACCGCCAGTGCGCCGCGCCCCTGGAGGGCCGGGCCACGTTGGCCCGATGGGACGCAGCCAGCGGCCGGCTCATGGTGTGGACCGGCGCCCAGGCGCCCCACATCACCCGCCACGGCCTGTCCGAGTTCCTGGGGTTGCCCGAGCGCCGCATCCGGGTGGTGGCCCCTGACGTCGGCGGCGGGTTCGGACAGAAGGCGGGCCTGTACCCGGAGGACCTGGCCGTGTGCCTGCTGGCCTGCCGGCTCGGCCGGCCGGTGAAATGGGTGGAGACCCGCAGCGAGAACCTGACCGCCGCCGCCCACGCCCGCGACCACCACTACGACGTGGCCGCCGCCTTCGACGCCGGCGGGGTGCTGCTGGCCGTCGACGCCACCATCCACTGCGACACCGGCGCCTATTCGATGTTTCCGTGGACGGCGGCGCTGGAGCCGCTCATGGCCGGTGGGCTGCTGCCCGGTCCCTACCGGGTGGCCAACTACCGGGCCGAGGTGGTGGCCGCCGCCACCAACAAGGCACCCGCCGGGCCCTACCGGGGGGTGGCCCGGCCCGCCACCGTGTTCGTGATGGAGCGCATCATGGACATGGCCGCCGCCGAACTCGGTGTGGACCGGGCCGATCTCCGCCGGCGGAACCTGGTCGGCCCCGCTGACCTTCCCTACGTGGCCGCCACCCGCCTCGTGCACGACAGCCCCAGCTATCCGGTGGTGCTCGATCGGGTCCTGGAGTCGGTGGACTACGAAGGATTTCCCAAGCTGGCCGAGGCGGCCCGGGCCGAGGGCCGGTACCTCGGACTGGGTTTCGCCGTCTACAACGAGCTGACCGGGATGGGCCGGGCCGCCTCGGCTGGTCCCCGCATCGTCTACCGGACGGGGCACGAGGGGGCCACCGTCCGGGTCGACCCCTCGGGCGGGGTCGCCCTGCTGGCCGGGACGACCTCCCAGGGGCAGGGCACCGAGACCACCCTGGCCCAGGTGGTGGCGGGGGAACTGGGCGTGGACATCGACGACGTGGACGTGCGCCAGGGCGACACGGACAGCGCCCTGTTCGGCTTCGGTGCGTTCGCCAGCCGCCAGGGCGTGATCGGTGCCGGGGCGGCGGCGCTGGCCGCCCGGGACGTGCGGGACAAGGTGCTCGTCATCGCCGCCCACCTGCTGGAGGCGGCGCCCGGCGATCTGGAGATCACGGACGGGCGGGTGGCGGTGCGGGGTACCCCGGCCCGTTCCGTCACCGTGGCCGACGTGGCCGGGGTGGCCTACCACGAGGCCCACCGGCTCCCTCCCGGGGTGGAAGCCGGGCTGGAGGCGACGCGCTTCTTCGATCCCGAGCAGGGCACCTTCGCCGCCGGGGCCCTGGCTGTGATGGTGGAGGTCGACGTCGAGACGGGCGCGGTGGCGCTGCTCCGGGTGGTCTGCGCCGAGGACGCGGGCCGGGCCCTGAATCCCGTGGTGGTGGAAGGCCAGATCCACGGGGCCGTGGCCCAGGGCCTGGCCGGGGCGCTCTACGAGCACCTGCGCTATGACGACGACGGCCAGCTGACCACCGCCACGCTGATCGACTACCTGATGCCCTCCGCCGCCGACCTCCCCTCCTACGAGGTCCACCACTGCGACAGCCCTTCGGCCACCAACCCCTACGGCGTGCGGGGGGTGGGGGAAGCCGGGACACTGGGGCCTGGCGCGGCGGTGGCCAACGCGGTGGCCGATGCGCTCGGCGTCGAGGTGAACCACCTGCCCGTCACCCCGGCCCGGATCCACCAGTGGTTGAGCAGAGCCAGCGAGGCGAAGGGGTGAGCATGAAGGTCGGTGGGCTCGAGATCGTGCCGCTGCTGGACGGGTCCGCCCGGCTGCCCGCCGACCAGCTCCTGCGCTTCACCGGTCCCCGGGACGACCCCTGGGGGCCCCACCAGGGAATCCTTGAGCCCGACGGGAGCCTGGCGCTGACCATGGGCGGCTTCCTGGTCCGCACCGCCGGGCGCGTCGTCCTCATCGACACCGGAGTGGGTCGCATCGACAACGGTGTCTACCGCGGCGGGGAGTTCCTGAGCGCGCTGACCGGAGCCGGGGTAGCCCCCACCGAGGTCACCGACGTCGTTCTCACCCACCTCCACTTCGACCATGTGGGGTGGGCCACCCAGCAGGGGGAGGTCGTCTTCGAGCACGCCACCTACCGCTGCCATGCGGCCGACTGGGACCATTTCGTGGCCGGCCCGGACCCCGAGGCAGGGTCGGTCCGCAAGCTGTCGCCCATCGCCGGGCGCCTGGAACCCTTCACCGGCGACACCGCCGTCGCTCCCGGCGTGAACGTCCGCCACGCCCCCGGCCACACCCCCGGCTCGGCCGTGGTGGTCATCTCCGACGGCGAGGCGCGGGCCGTCCTCCTTGGCGATGCCGTCCACTGCCCCGTCGAGCTTCTGGAGGACGACTGGGAGGCGGTCATGGATGTCGACCCCGCCCTCGCCGCCCGTACCCGCCTGTCCCTGGCCCGGGAGCTGGAAGGCACCGACGTGCCCGTGGCCGCAGCCCATTTCCCCGGCCTGCGTTTCGGCCGCCTCCTGCCGGGGACCGGCCGGCGGCACTGGGTCTTCGAGTGAGACCGATCGGCGCATCCATGCCTGGCGCCACGCCGGCCGGGCGGAAGCCTCGGGCGAGGAAGGCGCCGCGCCTCCCGGGTGGGGCACGGCGCCCAGGGGCAGCCGACCTTCAAGCCGTGACTCGACTGGGTTGGTAACGCAGAGCCACTGCCCCCGACCGGAACTCCTGGCGCCCCACGAGCCTCAACTCGAGCCGCTCGCTCAGGCCGGCGAACAACGTCGGCCCGTGGCCCGCCAGGATGGGCTGCACGACGAACTCGTACTCGTCGATCAATCCCAGATCCGCCAAGGCCAGCGGGAGGGTCACGCCACCCACGAACAGACCTTTGCCAGGCTCCTGCTTGAGCTGCTGAACGGCTCTCTCCAGGTCACCCCGCACGAGCTCCGCATTCCAATCGACCTGGTCCAGGGTGCCCGACACGACGTACTTCTTTGCCCCGTCGATCGACCGGGCGAAGGGGACCATCCAATCAGCCATCCATTCAGGCCACGTTCCCGTCGCCGACGGCCGCCACGCCGCCTCCATCATCTCGTAGACCACCCGGCCAAAGAGCAGGGCATCGGCTCGTTCCAGCTCGGCGGCCCAATAGCGATGCTGCTCCTCGTCCGGGATCATCACCTGGTGATCGCAGCAGCCGTCAAGGGTGACGTTGATCGAGTATCGGAGCGGTCTCATAGGTTGCTCTCCCCTTACTGCGGTCGCAGGTACCTGGCGGACCATAATCAGACCGGCGCCGCCGCCATTTCTCACCGGCGATGAGTTCGGACCCGGCGAACCGTCTCACTGGTATGGAAACCGAGCGTGTTACCGCTTCCACGACGATCGAGGCCGCCCCGGAGGCGGTGTTCGCGGTCCTGGCCGACCCGTCGGCCCACGGCGACATCGACGGCACCGGCTGGGTGCGCGAGTCCCTGGACGGCGATCGCATTACCACCGCCGGCCAGGTGTTCCGGATGGCGATGTACCACGAGAACCACCCGGACAAGGACTACAAGATGGCCAACCGGGTCGAGGTGTTCGACGAGCCGAGGGCCATCGCGTGGCAGCCCGGGCAGGAGTCGCCCGAGACGGGGGAACTCAGCTTCGGCGGCTGGATCTGGCGCTACGACCTCGAGGCGACCGGCCCGTCGCGTACGAAGGTGACGCTGACGTACGACTGGTCAGCGGTCCCGCCCCAGGTGCGCGAGTACATCCAGTTCCCCCCGTTCGGGCAGGACCACCTCGACAACTCGCTGCAGCATCTGTCCGACCTCGTCGCCTAGGGCGTCTACGTCCTGGGGTCGTGTTGACCCACCCCTTAGCTGCCGGGGCAGGCGTCGGGCGTGCCGGGCGGCGCATCCGCTCGGCACGGCGGCTCGCTGGGTCGGCATGCCCGGTAGGGCTCCCCGATCTCTCCGGGAAGTCCGCCGTTCCTTCGAAGCGCCGCCACTTCTCGCCCATCCGGCCGTAGAGGAGGATCGGGTCGTGTTGGCCACCGATGAACGCCAGGTCCGGCCCCGCCTCGCAGGTGATGGACTCGAAACCGTGGCCGGTCTTGGTATCCGTGCCGGTCTCGGTCACGCAGTAGTTCGGTACCGGTTCGATCGTCTTACCGATCAGGTCCCAGCACGAGGGGTCCGAGGCAGCAACGGTCGAGGTTGTCGCCTCGCCAGCTTCGGTGTCGACGTCGCCATCCGAACAGGCCGCAGTAGCACCCAGCCCTCAAGAGGTCTGAGCGCCCTCGTGGCGGAATGGTGGGCCTGCGGGTTCCGTAGCGCCCAAGTGATCAACCGGTTGTCGAATGAACGCTCGGTCAGCTACCATCGGCCCCGCCCATGAGCTCCCCGGTGTCCACCATGGAGATCGTCCGCCAGCCTGCCCTGGCCGTGGAAGCTCCGCTGCAGCTGTCCGGGGCCTGGTTCAACCAGCTCTGCCTCTGGCTGCAGTGCCGCATCGGTGCCCTGGGGGCCATCGGCTGGCCCATGGTGCTGATTCCCGAGGTGATCGACCGTCGCTTCCGGGCCTGGGAGGACGCGCTCCAGATCTACCTCCGGGTGACCTGGTCGGCCCCCGTCCCCGCTGACGCCTTCACCGTGAGCGCCGAGGTCGCCTGGGTGTCCTCGCGGGAGGGGTCGCTGGAGGTGGGGGTGCGCAGCCGGGCGGTGCGCGACGGCGTCGAGCTGGCCACCAACCTCCTGGTGATGCGCACCCGGGGCGAGGCGGGATCGTGGGGCGACCGGGACGTCCCCCCCGTACCCGAGGTGGGCACGCTGGAGCGCCGGCGCTCGCTGGTCATCGACGAGAGCCACGTGCGGACCTTCGCCGAGCTGGCCGGGACCCGGTACCCGGTGCACACCGACGTGCGCTACGCCTGGGCCCGGGGCTACCCCAACATCCTCGTGCAGGGCCACGTCCTGGCCATCACCCAGCTCCACTTCGCCGGCGTGGGCCCGTCGGGACGGGCCGAGACGTGGTTCCGCCGGCCCGTGCCGGCCGCCAGCCTGCTCGAGGTGTGCCGCTCCCAGGAGGACGAGTCGGTCTGGGCCGTCCGCTCGATCAGCACGGGCGACGTGGCCGCCGTCACCCGCATCACCTGACCGTTCGAGGCACCGGGTTACAGGGCGGCGACGGCCACGATGGGATGGGCCGGCGGGTGGTTGCCCAGCGACCCGGAGAAGGGGCGGTCGGAGAAGTTGAAGATGCCGCCGTCGGCGGCCACCATCAGGTAGCCGTCCCCGAACGGGACCATGCCGGTGACGGGAGCATTGAGGCGGACGCCGCCCATGGAACCCCGGAACCCGGCCTCGAAGGAGAACACGCCGCCGTCGGCGGCGACGAGCCAGTAGCCCGTGCCGTCGGGATCGGGCACGAGGGACTGCACCGGGGCGTTGAGGGTGACGCCGCCCATGGAGCCGAAGAAGCGGGCATCGCCGAAGGAGAAGATGCCGCCGTCGGCCGCCACCATGTAGTAGCCCCGGCCTGAGGGGGTGGGGATCGAATCCAGGACGGGCCCGTTGAGGGTCAGGTCCCCGAGGCCGCCGAACGTCTCGGCATCCCCGAAGGCGAAAACCCGGCCCCGGGTGGTGAAGACCCAGTAGCCCTGCCCGCCGGGCGTGGCCGAGAGGCTGGTGACCGATTCACCCGACCGCAGATCCGCCCGGTCGACGCCACCGAGATAGGGGGCATCGAAGGCGAAGACGGCGCCGGCGGTGTCCACCAGCCAGTAGCCGCCACCTCCGGGCACCGGCTCGATGTCGGCCGCCTGCTGCTGGGAGTGGGCCAGGAAGCCGGAGGCGTCGCCCGCGGCGACGGCGGCCCCGAAGGGGTAGACGGCACCGGCGGCGCCCAGCATCCAGTAGCCGGAGGGGGCGGGCCCGGTGCCGGGGTCGGGCACCGGAGGCGACGGCGGTTCCGGCGGGGACACGGGGACCGGCGGGGGAGCAGGGACGCCGAACCGCAGGCAGCAGTCCCCGGCCGGCAGGACCTCGCCCCCGGTGTCCTGCACGCCGGTGACCCGCAGCAGGTAGGGCCGGTCGAAGAGGAGCGCGGCCGCGGGTTGGAACACCACCGAGTTGGACTGCGCCTCGTAGCGGGCGTCGCCCGGGATCTCCTCGCCCGAGGCGCCGTCGGTCAGGGTGACGTCGGCGCCGGCCAGCGAGTCGGGGTCGAGGGGCCGGGCGAAGTGCAGCGCCGGCGCCGCCCCCGGGGTCCCCGTCCAGGTCCCGTCCGCGGGGGTCGTGTCGCGCACCCACAGCCGCTCACCGGGCCCGTCGACGGGCGGCAGAGGCACCGGGTCGGAGGAGACCGTGAGCTGGTAGGGCTCCTGGGAGGTGAAGGGGGAGGCACCCCGGACCCGGATGGCGTAGCGCCCGGGCCCGGCGTTGACCGTCACGGCCGCCGGCGACGAGACGGCGGTGGCCGAGGCGAGGGAGAAGAGGCCCGGGTCGAAGACCTCGAGCGAGTGCTCGGCCGATGACGGACCCGAGGGCGGGGCCAGGGTGACGGTCAGGGTGGTGGGCTGGGCGACATCGACGGCGAACCAGTCGACGTCGCCCCCGGGCGCCAGGGCGGCCGTGGCCGGCGCCGGATCGGAGACGGGCGAGGCCCGGTCCGGGGTGTTGTCGGGCTCGCCCGCGGCGGCGGTGGGGGTGAGGCGGGGGGCGGGCGGCCGGGGGCCGCCGAGGGCGCCCAGGGCGTCGAGGATCCCGTAGCCGAAGAGGTCGTCGCGGCCGACCAGTCCGGCGTCGCGGGCGCCGGTCTGGAGCCGGCGGGCGATGGCGGAGGCGTCCTCGTCCGGGAAGCGGGCCCGGGCCAGCATGGCCACGCCGGCCACCAGGGGAGCGGCGAACGACGTCCCCTCCACCTTCCGGTAGGTGCCGTCGGCCCAGCCGGCCAGCACGTCCACCCCGGGGGCGGCCAGGTCGATCCAGGGCCCATAGTTGGAGAAGGACGCCAGGTCCCCGGCCCCGTTCACGGCTCCCACGGCGATGACCCCGTCATAGGCCGCCGGGTACATCTTCGAGGTGCTGTGGTCGTTGCCGGCGGCGGCGATGATCAGGGCGTCCTCTTCCTGGGCGTATTCGATGGCGGCCCGGACGGTCGAACTGGAGGAGCGCCCGAAGAGCGAAAGGTTGATGACGTCGGCGCCCTGGTCGGCGGCCCACACGATCCCGGCGGCGATGTCGGAGTCGCGCCCGGTGCCTCGGGAGTCGAGCACCTTGACCGGGAGGACCCTGCCCCGCCAGTCGATCCCGGCCATGCCGGCGCCGTTGTCGCCGGTGGCGGCGGCGACCGTGGCCACCTGGGTGCCATGGCCGTAGAAGTCGTCGGGATCGTTGTCGTCGTTGGCCACGTCCCGCCCGGGGAGCAGCCGGCCGGCGAGTTCAGGAAGATCGAGGGTGACGCCGCTGTCCACCACGGCCAGGATCCGGTCTTCCGCCCCGGTGGTCAGATCCCAGGCCGCGGGCAGGTGGAGGGCCTCCAGGTAGGCCGTCTGGTTGGCGGCGTAGTGCGGGTCGGAAGGGGTACCGGCAGCCTGGCGCAGATAGTTCGGCTCGGCCGTCGCCACCTCAGGGGCGCCGACCAGGTCGCCTAGCACGTCGGCGGCGGCCCCCGCCGGGGTGGAGAGGACGGCGAAGCCGGTACCCTCCACCATTTCCTCCAGGCGGGCGCTGTGGCGGGCGGCGACATCCCGGGCGCCGGCCAGGGAGATGGGCGAGCGGAAGCGCACGAGCAGCGACGACCCGTCGGCCGGTGAAGCGGACGGCACGGGCGGGCGCGGGGTCGTGCCGCGGGCGCTGGCCGGGGACACCGGCGCGGCCAAGGACGGCGCGGCGAGAGCGACGGCCACCGCCACGGCGAGCTTCCACCGACGGGACAAGACTGGTGTACCCCCTTCTGCGCATCCGGGTTCCGATTCCGAACCTTCGACGCTCGGTCCGGCAGTTCCCCTGCAAAGGGACCAAGGTGCCGGGAGGTCCCGTCCCGGGACGGGAGGAGCGAACCTTTTGACCCACCCCGGCCCGTATATTCCACGTCCATCGAACCCATAGAACAGGCGACGTGCTTCCACCACCGGGATCGTCAGACGGGCCGGTCGTGCACCCGCTGCGGGCGTCCCGCCTGCTCGGACTGCCTCCGGGACGCGCCGGTGGGTTCCCACTGCTGGGAGTGCATCCGGGCCGCCCAGCCGCCGGCCGGGGAGCGGATCCGCCGCTGGAACGCCACCTCCGAAGCCGTCGTCACCAAGGCCATCATCGGGGCCAACCTGGCTGTGTTCCTGCTCACGGCCGTCACCGGGGGCGCCGTGGGCCGGGGTGGCGACATCCAGTTGCGCCTCGCCCTCTTCGGCCCGGCGGTGGCACAGGGCGACTGGTACCGGCTGGTGACCTCCGGCTTCGTGCACTTCGGCCTGCTGCACATCGCCTTCAACATGCTGATCCTGTACCGCTTCGGAACGCTGCTGGAGCCGGCGCTGGGGAAGGTCCGGATGCTGGCCCTGTACACCGCCGCCCTCATGACCGGATCTTTCGGGGTCGTGCTGCTCCAGCCCAACGGCGTGACCGCCGGGGCCTCGGGGGCGGTGTTCGGCCTGGTGGGGGCGACGGCGGTGGGGCTGCGCCACCGGGGCATCAACGTCTGGCAGTCCGGTGTCGGGCCCCTCCTGGCCGTGAACCTGATCTTCACCTTCGCCATCCCCGGGGTGTCCATCGGCGGCCACGTCGGCGGCCTGATCGGCGGGATCGTGGTGGGCTGGGTGATGTTGCGTTCTCCGAACGAGCCCCGCCCGTTGTCCGAGGGCCTGCTCTTCGCCGTCGTCGTCACCGCCATCGCCTTCGGGGGCGCCATCATCGCCGCCGGAGTCTGAGGCGGGTCAGCTCCGGTCCCGTTCGGCAGGACGGTTGTGATAGAGGTTCCTAAATAGGTGATGCTCCTATAGGGCGAGATTCCGCAAGTCGGTGAAGATTTCTCGGGCGATGTAGCGCTTGAGGCAACGGATGATCTCGGGTTTTGTGCGGCCTTCGGTGGTGCGGCGGTTGACGTAGGCCTTGGTTCGTGGGCATGAGCTCATGCGGACGAGGGCGATGCGCCACAGGGCGTTGTTGGCTGTTCGGTCGCCTCCGCGGTTGAGGCGGTGTCGTCGCTGGAGGCCGGAGGAGGCGTCCAGGGGGCTGACTCCGCAGAGGGCGGCGAGGGCCTGTTCCGTGCGGAGCCGTTCGGGGTTGTCGCCAGCGGCGACGAGGAGTGCTCCGGCGGTGTCGATGCCGACCCCGTGGTGGGCGAGGAGAGCTGGCGCGACCTGGTTGACCAGGACGGCGAGGTGGCTGTCGAGTCGTGCGATTTCTTCGCTGAGGCGAGTCCAGCGGCGGGCGATCTCGGCGAGGGCGAGCTTGGTGGCCGCGGTCGGGGATGTCGGAGGACCTGGCCGGAAGCGCACGGCGGTGGCGGCGAGTTCGTCCACCCGGAGTGCACCAAGTCGGGCTCGGAGGTCCTCAGGAGCAGTGACGACCAGGGCATGAAGCTGGTTGGCGGCCTGGGTGCGGGCCTTCAGCGCCGACCGGCGGGCCACCCGCAGCGCTCGGATCGCTTCGACCTGGCCGGTGCGGCTCTTGGGTGTGCCGGCCGCCTCCCCACTGAGCGCCGCTCGGGCGGCCGCTTCAGCGTCGGCCGGATCGGACTTTCCTCGGCGGCGGCGGTGCTGCCGGCGGTCAACCTCGACGATCCGGACGCCTTCCCGGGTCAGGAACCGGGCCAGGCCCGCACCCCAAGCGCCGGTGCCTTCCACGCCCACGGCCGCGGCGTGCCCGTGACGCTGCAGCTATCGGAGCAGCTTCCGGTGGCCAGCGG
This sequence comes from uncultured Actinomycetes bacterium, assembly GCA_963789165.1. Lineage (GTDB taxonomy): Bacteria > Actinomycetota > Acidimicrobiia > IMCC26256 > BP-133 > CAWBJP01. The sequence goes on along the minus strand of CAWBJP010000003.1, from coordinate 449,878 downwards.
CGGTCGTTGAGAACTCCGCCGTCCCGAGAATGCGACCCGTGTGGTCCACCGCCGCGGCCACGTTGACGTCCCGGTGGGTGTCGACCCCTCCCGTGACGGTCGGGGCCCGGTCTGCCAGGCTGATCATGTCATCCCTCCATGGTCGAGCGGATGGCACGCGCCGGCCGGGACGGCGGACAAGACATCTAGAGGAACGGCCAAGCTCCTATGAGGTCACGTCCGTCCGGACCGGCTGGTGCCGCGATCGGTGCTCAGGACGCCTGGCCGACGGATCACTAAACAGGCACGAAGCCGGTCACACCCCGGGTCAGACCAGGCTTCCCGAACACCGACAACATCCTCCCGGCCCCCACCCCGAAGCGGGTGCACCTCTTAGATGTCACACCCGCCCCGCAAACTATGGCGCGTGGGCGAAGGCGGCTTGGTGACGAGGGCGGTGGTGGTGCCCCTTGACGTGTCGCCGTCGGAGGAGCGGCTGCTGCTGTCGTACTGCGGATCCCGCCGCTTCGCCTACAACTGGGTGATTTCGACAGTGTCGGAGAACCTGGCGGTCCGACGGGCCGAGCGGGCCGCCGGGGTGCCCGAGGACCGGCTGACCCCGGCGGTGTCGTGGTCGTATCAGAGCCTCGACCGGCGCTGGCACAGGGTCCGTGACGAGGTGGCTCCATGGTGGCGGGAAGTCTCCATGCACGCTTTCCGCTCCGGGATCTCCGATGCCGCCACGGCCCTGAAGAACTGGTCGGAGTCGAAGTCGGGGAAACGCAAAGGCCCGAAGGTGGAGTTCCCGAAACGGAAGAAGAAGGGCCGCAGTGTCCCGTCGGTCAACTTCGTGGAGATCAACCATCAACTGTCATGGCTGCACCCCGACCGCCACCACGTGCGGCTCATGCTGCCCCAGTCGACCCCTGACCCTGAGGTGCGCCGGCGGCGGAACCGGCTCGGCTGGCTCCACACCACCGAATCGACCGGCAAGCTGCACCGCCTGGTGGAATCGGGTGAGGCCACCATCCAGAAGGTGACCATCGCCTCCCGGGGAGGCCGGTGGCAGGCGTCGTTCCAGCTCCGGTACCAGATCGCCCCGGCACAGCGGCCCGTCAAACGCCGTGGCGGGCTCGTCGCCGTCGACGCCGGGGTGAAACACCTGGTCACGACCTCGGAGCCGGTCCCCGGACTCACCGACGGCGACGGCCACGTTCCCAACCCGAAGGTCCTCGGCAGCCACGTGCGACGCCTCCGGCGCCTTGACCGGGCCGTGTCCCGGGCCCGGCGGGGGTCGAAGAACCACCGCAAGCTGGTCCGGCGGCGGGCCCGCCTCCACGGCCGGATCACCAAGACCCGGGCCCTGCAGCTCCACCGGATCACCACCACCCTGGCCGGCGCTTACGACGTGGTCGCCGTCGAGGACCTCAACCTGAAAGGCATGGCCAACAAGAAACGCCGTCTCGGCCGGGCCCTGGCCGATGCCTCCCTCGGCGAGCTGCGCCGCCAGCTCACCTACAAGACCGCCGACCGCGGCCACACCCTCGTGGCCGTCGGCCGGACCTACCCGTCATCGAAGACCTGCTCGGTGTGCCGCACAGCGAAAACCAAGCTGTCCCTTTCCGAACGGGTCTTCCGATGCGAATGGTGCGGCCACGTCGCCGACCGCGACGTCAACGCCGCGCACAGCATCGCCCACGAAGCCAGACGGCTTCTCGACCAGCAGACCAGCACCACGTCGCCGGGCTACGACCGCGAGACGCTAAACGCTGACCGGAGACCGCAGAAGACCAGGAAAGCGCGAGCCGACCTGGCAGCGGTCGCTTGAACGGCAGAACCAGGCAGCCCTCACTTGGAGAGCAACATCAGACCTGGACGGGCCGCTGGCAACGGCGGCCGGTACGACAGGACAGGCGATGCCGGCGCCGATTTAGGCACCACTGTCTCACCTTCCTGCCGCACCTAGCTCCGGCGCAGGAAGCGGGCCAGCGCTTCACGGTGGGCGGCGGTGCGGCCCATGGCCGTGATGGCAACCCGCTCCTCCTCCAGGTGGGCCTCGAAGGTCGAGGTGGAGGAGAGGTCGAGGAGCCGTTTGGTGGCGCCGGCCACCTCGCCCGGCCAGTCCGCCAGCCGGGCGGCGAGGGCCAGGGCAACGTCGGTCACCCGGTCGTCGTCCACCAGTTCGTCGACCAGGCCCCAGGCCAGGGCGTCCTCGGCGGTGACGTCGTCGCCCCGCAGGATCATGCGGACGGCCCGGGGCCGGCCCACCACCCGGGGCAGGAGCCAGGTCAGGCCGCCGTCGGGGGTGAGACCGGCCGACAGGTAGGCCACCCGGAAGAAGGCACTGCGGGCCGCCACCCTCAGGTCGGCGCCCAGCGCCAGGCTGAGGCCACCGCCCGCCGCCACCCCGTTGACGGCCGCCACCACCGGCTTGGGCATCCGGCGCAGCTCCACCATCAGGGCGTGGAAGTGCTTGGTCAGCTGGCGCATGGGCTCGCCGCTGTCCGGCCCGTCGTAGCCCGCCATCCAGCGCAGGTCACCCCCGGCGCAGAAGGCCCGACCCTGACCGGTGATGACCACGGCCCGCACCTCGGGGTCCCGCCCGACCCCTTCGACGGCGGCCAGCAGGTCGGCGGTGTGGCGCTCGTCGATGACGCACAACGCCTCAGGACGGCCCAGGCGCACGAGGGCCACGGACTTCTCGTGCCGTTCGACGCCGACCAGGCTCACGCCCCAAAGCTAGTTCCCGGCTTGACACGGGGGCCGTCCCGTCGAAGACTGAATGTTCGTTCACCGCGCTGTGCGCGCCGATTCCGGGGAGGCCCCCACCCATGTCGAGCAGCTACGAGGAGAAGGACGAGCTGAGCCACGAGGCGGACGAGGACCCGTGGTGGCAGGAGAGCCTGGTCCTCACCTTCTGGGACGAGCACGCCGGGATGGGTGGCCTCTTCCGGGTGGGTCACGAGGTGGGCCAGGGCTCGGCCACGGTGTGGCTCGGGGCGCTGACGGATGCGGGGGAGCGCTTCCGGTGGTACCGGGGAGCCCTGCCCCTGGCCGCCGGCGACCGGACCGGCGACGCCTTCGGGGTCGAGGCCGGCGGGGTGACCGCCGCTCTCGAGAACGGTCAGCTGCGCTGGCGGGTCAGCCAGCCGGAGTTCGAATGCGACCTGGTCGTGGCCGACTTCTATCCCATGACCAACCTGTGGCATCTGGGGGCGGAGACCAGCCTGGCCAAGGAGTTCGCGCCCGAGCACTGGGAGGCCTCCGGCCGGGTCACGGGGACGGCCCGCGTCGGCGACCGGCGCTTCGACGTCGACGGGCTCCATCATCGTGACCACTCCTGGGGCTCCCGGCGCTGGAACACCATCCGCACCCACCGCTGGGTGGCGGGCACGGTCGGCCCCGACCTCTCCTTCATGGGCCTGTCCTGGTTGGCCAACGACGGGACCCTCGTCACCGAGGGCTACGTCAACCGTCACGGGGAGACCAACACCGCCCGGGCCATCGACGTGTTGGCCTACGTGGAGATCGACGGACTGTCGTGCCGGGGCGGCCGGGTCCGCATGGACCTGACCGACGGCACCGAGGTGGCCTTCGAAGCCGACCGGATCGACGGGTTCCTGACCCTGCACCGCAACGTGGCCTGCGTGGACTCCATCTCCCGGGTGCGCCTGGCCGACGGCCGGAGCGGGTTCTGCGATTTCGAGACTACGCACAACAGCCGCGGCGGGGAGGAACCGGTGACCGTGATGGTGGGCGCGGCCATGGACGACGGCCTGTCCCACCGCTAGGGATACGTCCATGTCTTTTTCGGGGACACCCCGGGCCCCGGGGTTCGAGGGGCGGGTTCCGACTGACACGGTGTGGGACCTCGTCGCCCGCCGGGCCGACCTGTCGGGGGACGAGCCGCTCGTCACCTTTGTGGAGGACGGCCGGCCCGACGTGTCCTGGTCCTGGCCCGAGATCGTGGGGCGGGCCGGGGGGATGGCCGCCCGCCTGGCCGAACTGGGGGTCGCTCCCGGCCAGGCGGTGGCGCTGTTCGGGCTCAACAGCGCCGACTACATCGTCGCCCTCGCCGGCCTGGCCCGCCTCGGCGCCGTGGCCGTGCCCCTCAATGCCCTGCTCACCCCCCGGGAGATCGCCTGGCAGCTGGCCGACGCCGGAGCGGTGGCGCTGGTGGCCGAGGTGGAGGGCACCAAACGCATGGACGAGGCGGCGGCCGCCACCGGCTTCCGCGGGCCGCGCCTGAGCCTGCGGGGCGAGGCCGACGGTTGGGAGGTACCGCCCGGGGCCGGCACCTCCGACCTCCCCCCACCGGGGCCCGCCGACGTCTTCGAGATCCTCTACACGTCGGGCACCACCGGCCACCCCAAGGGGGTGATGCTCACCCACCGGTCTCTGGCCGCCGAAGCCGACAACGTGGCGTCCTACTGGGCCGCCCGCCCCGACGACGTCTTCCTGGCCGTACTCCCGCTCTTCCACATCAACGCCCAGCTGGTGACGCTGCTGCCCGCGGTGGCTGCCGGGGCCCGGCTGGTGGTCGCCCGGGGGTTCTCGGCCCGGGGCTGGATCGACCTTGTCCGCACCCACGGGGTGACCATCAGCTCCATGGTCGGCACCCAGGTGCGCATGCTGATGGCCACTCCCGAGCGCCCTACCGACGCCGACAACCGGTTGCGCTGCATCCCCTATGGCCTCAACGTCCCCCTGGACATGTGGGCCGCCTTCGAGCAGCGCTTCGGAGCCCCGCTGTGCAACATCTACGGCCTCACCGAGGCGGTGGCCATCGCCAGTGCCGCCCCCCTCTATGGGGACCGGCGCATCCCCAGTGTCGGCCGGCCCGCCCGGGGCAAGACGATCGGCATCTTCGCCGAGGACGGCACCGAGCTTCCCCCCGGCACCGAAGGGGAGATCCGCATCCGGGGCGAGCCGGGCGTCTCCCTGATGCTCGGCTACCACAACCGCCCCGAGGAGACGGCCGGCGCCCTCCAGGACGGGTGGTTGTGTACCGGCGACATCGGAACCCTCGACGCCGACGGTTATCTCACCTTCGTCGACCGGGGCAAGGACATGATCAAGCGGGCGGGGGAGAACGTCTCCGCCTCGGAGGTGGAGATGGTGGTGGGCGAGTTTCCCGGCGTGGCCGAGGTGGCCGTGGTCGGGCGCCACGATCCGGTCCGGGACGAGGCCGTCGTCGCCTTCGTGGTCCCGGCCGCCGGGTCCGAACTGGATGTCGCCGCCCTCGACGCCCACTGCCGGGCCGGCCTGGCCCGGTTCAAGGTTCCGGAGGAGTACCGGGTGGTGGAGGCCCTGCCGCGGACGTCCATCGGCAAGGTGGAGAAGAAGACTCTGCGGGCGCAACTGGAGGGGGACGGAACATGAGCGAATCGCTGGTCGACTGGGACTACTGGATGAACGACTGGCCCAAGGCGCCCGTGGCCTGCACCCGGGCCAACGCCGCCGACGGCTATCCCCGGCCGCTCACCCCGCTCAGCCAGGACCTCATCCTGACCTACGAGGAGCAGGCCGTCCGGCGCTTCTACTTCCGCGGTCTCGGGGTGCTCACGCCCGAGCAGGTGCCCGAGCCGTTCATGCAGGCGTTCTACGGCCTCGTCTACCTCAACGCCGACCAGATGGGCACGCTGGGGGAGGCCACGCCGGGCAGTTCCCGCCAGGCCATGTACCAGCAGTTCTTCGGGCTCGACGCCGACCCCGCCTACCGCCCGCCCCCCGTCCCCCTCAAGGTGCGGGCCGCGGAGGGCGTCACCGGCGCCAAGGTGGGACCCCGCATGCTGCGCCTGGCCAAAGGCGTGGCCGCCGACATCGAGCGCCAGTCGGCCCGGGTGCTCGCCGCCCGCCCGTCCCGCGAACTCTCGGTGCTGTCCGAGGCGGAGCTGGGCGCCTGGCTCCGGCGCCTCGACCACCTGCAGGTGGACGCCTGGTACACGCTCATGACCGGCGCCGGACTGGCCGGTGCCTTCTTCGAGATCGCCCGCAAGCTCCTGGCCGCCTGGGCCGGCGACGCGACGGGCGATCTCACCAACCGCCTTCACGTCGGCCTGGGTGGCAACGAGAGTGCCGAGTCGGGCCGGGCCGTGCGTCATCTGGCCGGGGTCGTGCGCAAGGAGGGCGCCGCCGCCGCCCTCGACGAGGCGGACCCCGAAGCCGCCCTGCGGGCCGCCAGCCCGGTGTGCGCGGCGGAACTCGACTCAGTGCTCGCCCGCTTCGGTCACCGGGGCCCGGCCGAGCTGGAGCTGGCCAACCCGAGTTTCCGGGCCGATCCCGCTCAGCTGCTCGACATCGTCCGGGCCGAGCTGGGCCGCGCCGCCGCGGGCGAGGACACCTCCACCCTGCGCCGGGAGGCCGAGGCCGAGCTGGCCCGGCGACTGGGTCCGGTCAAGCGGCGGGCGGTGGCGCCGGTGCTGCGCCGCTCGCAGAGCCAGATGGCCTTACGGGAGAACGGGAAGATCCCCGCCGTCCGCCTGTGGGACGAACTCCGGCGGCTCCTGGCCGCGGCCGCCCCCTCCCTGGTGGAGCGGGGCGTGCTCCCGGCACCGGAGCGCGTGTTCTACCTGCGCCACACCGAGCTCCACGCCGTCCTGGCCGGAGAGGTGGGGCCGGGAACCGACGAGATCGAGCGCCGTCACCAGGCCCACCAACGCTGCCTGACCCTGGACCTGCCCGAACTGGTGGAGGCGGGACCGGGCTGGATCCGACCGCTGGACGACGGCTTCATCCGGGAGCGGGGTCTCCTGCCGCCCGAGAAGGTGGAGGTGGGCACCGCCCGGCTCCACGGCATCGCCGCCGCCCCCGGCACACTCACCGGCACCGCCCGGGTGCTGGAGGATCCCTACGGCGAGTTCGACGCCGGGGACATCCTCTTCGCCCGTACCGTCGATCCGGGCTGGGCTCCGATCCTGGCCTGCGCCGGGGCGGTCGTGCTCGACATCGGCGGTGTCCTATCCCACGGCGCGGTGGTCGCCCGCGAGCTCGGCATTCCCTGTGTGGTCAACGTCAAGGTGGGCACCGAGATGGCGGTGAGCGGATCGACGGTCACCGTTGACGGCTCGGCCGGCGACGTCCATCTGGACGGTTGACCGGTAACCTCAGGGGGTGGCGTTCCTCATCTGGCTGCGGGCGGAGTGGGACCGGTTCCTGGGGTTCTCGCTGGTGGTCCTGGGTGCCGTGGTGGTCTTCTCCGGCTACGCCGGCGTGAGCGGCACGCCGTTCGTGGCCGACCAGCTCTCCTACCTGATGTCGGGCGGCATCGTCGGGCTGTTCCTGCTCGGAACGGGAGCCACCTTCATCCTCCTGGCCGACCTGCACGACGAATGGCGCAAGCTCGACCGGGTCGAGATGCAGCTGCGGGGGTCGTCGGGGCTTGCTCACTCGACGCTCTCCGATCCGGGCTCGATCCGGCCGGATGAGTAACCGCCGCCGGTCCAGCACCCGACGTCCCGGGCCGAGCCGGGCGCCGGCGCGGAAGAACCGGCAGCAGGCCAAGCTGGCCGCCGCCATCGGCGTGCCGCTGATCATCGCCGTGGCCCTCATCGGCCTGATCGCCCCCACCTCGGACGTCGGCGACGACGACCCGGTGGTGTCCACCACCACGACCACGCTCCGGCCCGCGTCGGCGGAAGGGAAGGCGTTCCAGACCCGCGTCGACGATGCCCTGCGCAGCTTCGCCGCCGACCGCCTCCCCCCGGTCATCCGGGTCGCCGCCGACTGGGTGCAGGGCAAGGCCACCGCGGAGAGCCTGACTGGCGAGCTGAGCCTCTACGTGCCCGAAGCGGTCAAGGCCCGACAGGCCGTGGCCGCCATCCCGCCGTTGAAGGAGGCACCGCAGGCCCGGGACCTCTACCGGGACGCCATCGGCCTGTACATCGACTTCGGCCGCATCTACATGGCCGCCGGCGACGCGGCCTCGGAGCCGGTGCGGACCCAGCTCGACCTCGCCGCCCGCCGGCTCCGGATGCTGGCCGACAAGCTCTACGACCAGGGTCACGCCCTCGTCGACCCGTCGAGCCAGTCCCCGGGCGACGAGAGCGTGGAGATCCGCCGCGGGCCCGAGGTGCCGGACTGGGACGCCGAGGGCCTGGCCGCCGGGCCGCCCCTGGCCGAGGCGCCCCCTCCACCTCCGGAGGTGCCTCCTGCCCAGGAGGCGGCGCGCCCTCAAGAATCACAGGACAAGTGGCGGGCCCGGGTGCGGAAGGCGAACTTTCCCGCCGGCGCCGACCTGGGCGCCGCCATCACCGACGGCGACGGGAAGCGGCTCGGCGAGCTGGCCGAGACCTACCTGGCCACGGCGGCCGCCCTGCGGCTGGCCCCCGACCCCGCCGATGACAGTGGCTCTCGCGGCCGGGTGCGGGGGGCGGTGGCCGCCCTCAGCTTCCTGGTCGACGCCGAGTCGGCCCGGGTGGGCCAGGCTGCCGCCGCCCTGCCCGCCGGCCCGGCGCGCGAGCGCCTGTCGACCGTCGCCCGCCGGCTGGCCCTCATCGGCGAGCGGCTGCTCGAACCCGAACTGCGGGGCCGCGCCAGCGGCATCGATCCCTCGTTGCTCGACGACACCGACGTCTGATTCTGCGGTGGAGGGTGTACCGTCAGTAGGTGTCTACGTCAGGAGAGATGTCTTGACCAGCGCCTCACCTCCGAAGATGAGCGTCGGATCGGCTTGGACGGCATGGGAGCAGGCGGAAGGTTCTCCTGCCTCGGGTTCGGAGTTCCTCGGACGCGTCTCGTCGTGGATGGAGGGGACCGCGGCCCAGCTGCTGCGTGCCCGGTGGCAGGAGGGAGTCAAGCGCCCCACTGCGGCCGAAGTGCAGGAGCGCCTCCGCCACCATCTGGCCATGGTGGCCCAGGACGAACAGAACGTGACCTATCTGGAAGCGCTCGAGCTGGCCCGCCGCGGCGTCATCGACGAGCTCTCCGGCACGAAGCCCATCGGGAAGTAGCCCGACCGTCCGGGAACGAGGACCGATGCTCTGGGGTCAGAGCCCCACAGCCTGGCGATGCCAGGGGGCGGGCCCGGTGAGTTCGTGGACCTCGAAGATCCCGCTGCCGAGCCGGCCTCCGCACTCGAAGACGCTCATGCCGTCGGTGAAGAAGATGGCGTCGTGGCTGCTGACGCTGGCCACGTCGACGGTGCCGGTGATGCGGTAGCTGCGACCACCCTCGGTCTGGATGCGGGCGTCGCACCCGGTGGGGGAGTGGCCGTCGTCCGCCACCCGGGCGCCGGTGTCCATGCGGGTCACCCGGTGGAAGGTCCCGGCGTCGTGGACGTAGCCGAAGTCCTGGCGCCCGGCGGCCGTGGTCATGGTGAAGATGGAACAGAACAGATCCTCCGAGAAGGTGGCCCACAGCCAGCGGTGGGTGAGCACGGCGCCGTAGTTCCGGGGTCCCCAGGAGTGGTCCTGGAAGGCGAAGCCCGCCACCGTCGCCTCCCGTGTCCCGGCGGTCACCGTGCCCGATACCCGGCCCACGGACTCGTAGTGGCCTTTCCCCACGTCGGCTCCCGGAACGTCCAGGGAGTAGGAGAACGGTTCGGAGAAGGCTTCGTAGACCACCTCAGACCGAGCCCCCGGGTATTCGGCGAACAGGGCCAGGGACCGCAGCGGGGTCTTGGTGACCACCTGCATCCCGCCGATGGCAAGGTCGGGCAGGTCATCCTCGGGCAGCGCCAGGTCGAGGGACTGGAACTTCCCCACCACCGCGCCGTCGAGGGCCAGCCAGCTCCACACGTCGGCCCGCCCTGCCGGGCGCTGCAGGCCCACGTGATGGAAGCCGCCGGCCCGGGCGGCCGGGTCGTACCAGGACAGGAACCAGCTCTCCTGCCAGCGGGGATCGGCTCCGGGCCCGGGCTGGTGGGGACCGTTGTCCTCCACTCGGATCACGTCCAACTTCGCCCTCCGATCTCGCCGGGCCAGGGTCGGCGGGGAACCCTACCATCTCTTGCGAATGACGGTTCAGTCAACTAGCATCGGCACCAGGAGCACCGACGGGGGGATGGATGACGTCCGAGCTCAGCGACAAGGCGTACGACCTGCTGCACCAGGTGAGGCTGCGGGGGTTCGTGCCCGCCGCCAATAACGCGGTGGAGGGCGAGCTGGCCGAAGCCGGGCTGGTGGCGCTCCGGGGCACCAATGTGGCCCTGACCCCGGCGGGTCGGGATGCGCACGCCGTGTGGGCCCGCCTCCCCGAGGGGTCGGCCGAAGAGACCGTCGCCCGCTCCACCTACGACCGGTTCATGCCTATGAACACGGAGCTGCTCAAGATCTGCACCGCCTGGCAGCTGCGCGACGACGGCACCCCCAATGACCACGCCGACCGGGCCTACGACTTCCAGGTGCTGGAGCGTCTGGACAAGCTCCACGAGCGGATCGCTCCGCTGGTGAACCGCCTGGGCGAAGCGGTGCCCCGTTTCTCGGACTACCCGGCGCGCCTGGCCTCCGCCCTGGAGAAGATCGACAAGGACCGGCAGTGGATGGCGTCGCCCCGGTGCGACTCCTACCACACCGTCTGGATGCAGATGCACGAGGATCTCCTGGGTGCCATCGGGGCGGACCGGGCGGACGAGCCCGAACCGGAATAGGAGGGGGACGCATGGCTGGACGCTGCTCCACGGGAGGCGGACGTTGGGGACGCGGGGCCGCCGCTTTCCTCCTCATCCTGGGCGGAACCTTCACCGTGTGGCCGGGCACTCAGGTGTCGGCCCAGACCGAGAACGCTTCCGAAGCGCGCAGCCTGGTGGCCGCGGCTTCGGCCCAGGGCATCCGGGTCACCTACACCGTTCCCGACCTGTTCGTGGTGACGGAGTTCATCGACGGCGGCGGCCCGGTGGCGCAGGCCACCGTCGACTCCACTGGCCGGGCCATCAGCTTCGCCTCCCTGCCCTACCCGGGGGAGAACGCGGTGACCGCCACGGGCCTGGCCTCGTTCGCGACCGGAGTCCCGGTCCCCAACTATCCCTTCTATGCCCGGGCCGACCACCCGGTGCAGGCCAGCCAGGAGGTGAAGGACCCGAGCGGGACCTACGCCCTGGTGGCCACAGCCGATCAGGGCAAGGCGGCCGGCGCGGCCGACTTCCTCTTCGGCGGGCCCGAAGCGCCCGTGTCGGGGGCTTCCTCCGACGCCTCCGGTGTCCTGGACGCCAACGGGGTCACGGTCGAGGCGGTGTCGGTCAGTCAAGCGCTGTCGCTGGGTGAGGGCATGCTCAAGATCGGCTCCGTCACCAGCCGGTCGGTCACCACCTACGCGGCCGGGCAGGACAAGCCGGAGACCAAGACGGAGCTGATCATCCAGGGCGCCAAGGTCGGCGACCAGGCCGTCACCATCGGGCCCGACGGCGTGCATCCGGCTGACCAGACGATCCCCGTACCCATCGGCAGTGGCGCCGACAGCATGAACGAGGCGCTGGCCCAGGCCGGCATCACGGTCAAGACGATCAAGGCGACCGACATCGAGGGCGGCGCCGCTGGTGACGCCCTCGAGATCACGGTGAAGCACCCCATCCCCGGGGCGGAGAACGTCCAGGGGACCCTGGTGTACCAAATGGGCGGCGCCACTTCCTATGTCGCCTTCGGTGAGGGCGGCCCGGCACTGCCGATCGGCGATCTGCCGCTGCCATCGGAGGCGTCGTCCCCGCCGCCGTCCTCCGGGGACTCCGGCTCCCTTCCGGTCACCGGCGACACGGGACCGGCGCAGGACACGGTGCCGGCTCTGCCCCCCGGCGTGGCCGGCGAGCCCTTCCCCCTGACCCTCAACAACGGCGCGCTGGCTCTCGCCGCGGGCCCGGCTTACGGCAGCGCCGTGCCGGTGACCGGCGGCACCAGCGCGGGCTCGTCCGCCGCTGCGGGAGTGGCGCCTCCGGTGGGGGAACGGCTCAGCCCGTGGTCCTGGCCCGTGACTTCTCCGATACGACCAAGGCCCTCTTCGGCATCCTGGCCGTGGCCGGGGCCCTGCTGGTGTCGTCGGGCGCCCTGTGGCGCTTCGGGGCCGTGGCGGCCCTGTGGAAGCAGTGACCCCTCTCCGGGCCCGTTGGGACTGGGCGGCCGGCTTCGCCCTGGTGGGTCTGGGGGCGGTCCTGGTGGTGGTCGGCTCCGTGGGCGTGAGCGGATCGCGCTTCGCCAGCGACCAACTCGCCTACATCGTCTCCGGCGGCCTCGGAGGGCTCCTCCTGCTGGGGGCGGGGGCCACACTGTTGATCACCGCTGGGCTGTCCGACGAGTGGCGCAAGCTGGACCGGGTGGAGCGCGCCCTGGTCACTGCTTCGGGGACACCCCGGACGCCGCCGGGAACTGAGCCCGAGCCGAGCGCCGAGGTGCTGGTCCGGCGGGGCCGGCTGCTGGCCGGCGTCGGGATGTTGATTACCCTGATTTTCCTCGTCTTCGCCTGGGTCCGGGCCTCGGGCGAGGCCGACCCGGAGCCGGGGTTGCAGGCCATCGGCACCGGGATCATCGGTCTCGTCATCGGCAGCGTTCTGGCCGCGTTGGCCACGCTGGGGCTGAAGCGCCGCATCCAGATCCGCAAGAGCCGGCTGTTCGCCCCGTGGTTCCACGAGACGGCCGCGCCGCGGGCGGCCCGCAACGGCCGGGTCCTGGTGGCGACAGGGCTCTCCCGGTTCCACCTGGCCGGCTGCCCGGCGGTGGCTGGGATGCAGACCCGGGAGATCAACCGGGGCCAGCTTCCCGATGAGCTGGAACCGTGCGAGCTGTGTGAGGCGGAATGAACGTGCCGGCACGATCAGGGCCACAGGGGGAGTTCCGATGAATCGACGATTCCGAGCGGCATCGGCCGTCCTGGCCGGCCTGGCCCTGACGTCGGGGGCGGCGTGCGGGTCGCGCCTGGACACCCAGGCGCTCGAGGCGGCCAACGGGGCCTTCCAACGGGCCTCCGACTCCAGCGCCGCGCCGGCCGAGCCCGGAGCGGGCCAGCTGAGCTTCGAGGACTCCAACTATGGGGCGGGCACGACCGATCTCGGCGGAACACCGGCCGCCTCCAGCGGTCCCGGGATGCCGGCGGCCGGCAGTTCCGTTGCCGCCCCGGCCTCCGCCGGGTCGTCCACCCGGGCCGCGGGCTCCGCCGGCACCGGCGGCGCGCCCACCGCCACCGCGCCGAACGCCGCCGCCTCGGGGGCCGCCCCCGCCGCCGGCGCGCCGGCACCTGGTACTCCCGTCCCCGGCGCGCCCCAGCCGGGCGCGCCGTCTTCGGCCGGCCCGAAGTCGGAGCTGCTCCTCGGCTCCTTCGGGGCGGAGTCGGGCATCCTCGGGGCCGTCAGCGGTCCCGCCCCGCCCGCCATCCGGGCCTGGGCCGCATCCATCAACACCCAGGGGGGCGTGAACGGCCACCCCGTCCGGGTGATCCTGGGCGACGACAACGCCAACCCGGCGCGCAGCCAGGCGATCGTCCGCCAGATGGTCGAGCAGGACAAGGTGGTCGCCTTCATCAACGAGTACTCCTTCACCCTCGACTCGGTGATGCCGTACCTGGAGCAGAAGAAGATCCCCATCGTCGGCAGCATCGGTGGCCACCCCGCCGGGGACCACTCGCCGATGATGTTCAACCCGCTGCTGGGCCCCGACGTCGGCCAGGCCTGGGGGTTCATCCTCAACACCCTGACCCAGGCGCAGGGCAAGAAGAAGATCGGCATCCTGTACTGCCGGGAGGCCAGCATCTGCGGGATCCTGAAGGACAGCTTCAAGAAGCTCCTGCCCTACGAGGGCCTGGAGGTCGTCTACGAGGCCTTCGTCTCCCTGGCCCAGCCCGACTACACCGGGGAGATCATCCAGGCCCAGCGGGCCGGGGCGGAGGTCATCCTGCCCCTCATCGACACCGCCGCCCTGAACCGTGTGGTCAGCGCGGCCCGGCGCCAGAACTACGACGCGGCTTTCGTGGGGACCTACAACCTCAACCAGGACCTGATCTACAACTTCGGGGAGAACCTGGAGGGGATCTTCCTCACCTCCCGCATGGGGCCCTGGGACACCTCGCCCCTCAACCAGCCCTACCGCGACGCCATGGCCCGCTACCAGCCCAAGGGGGCACGGGGCGACCTCGGGGCGGGCGTGTTCGTGGCCGGGAAGCTGCTCTCGGAAAAGATCGCGCCGTTCATCCAGGAGCCACCCACCACCGACCAGATTCTCGAAGGCCTCTACTCGCTCAAGAACGAGACCCTCGGTGGCCTCCTCCCGGGCGTCGGGTTCAAACGCGACGCCGAGCACGTGGACACCAACCAGTGCATCATCCCGGTGAAGTTCACGGGCGGGAAGTTCGTGGCCCATCCGAAGTTCGTGTGCGCTCCGAACTGGAAGCCGGTCGGCAGCTGAACGAACCCCTCACCGATCCGACCCACGACCAGAGCGGGCCGTCCACCTTCTGGACGACGGTCAACGCCGCCGAGGCCCTGCCCGGGGTGTCGACCCCGCTGAACTGGACCGTGTTCGGGACCCGGGTGGAGCGTGCCTTCCGGGGGACCTTCGCCGACATGGGGGTCATCCCGCGGGCCACGGTGGGGGTTCCGGCGTCGCTCGACGACCGGCTGTGGGGCGTGTTCTTCGGACGGGCGGCGGCCAACCTCGACACCTTCCGCCGTCTGGCCGACCTGACTCCGGGCACCTCGGGCGACGCGCTGGAGGAGCAGATCTTCGGCACCGTGCGGCCCGACGCCGCCAGCCGGCCGTCCCGGCGCCGCTACCCGGTGGCGGCGGTGCGGATGCCGGCGGCGGCGGTGCGCCTCCCCCGGGTACTGGCCCGGCACCGGGCGGACATCGAGGCCTTCTGGCGCCGGCCGGCTTCGGCGGGCACGGCCGACGCCCGGGCCCGCTTCACCGAGGCGTTGACCCGCTTCGAGGCGGTCATGCAGCCCCACACCCTGGCCGCCATGCTGGCCCAGGGGATCTACGAGCAGCTGCGCAAGCTGTGCTCAGCCGGCGGGCCGGCCGGGGCTGGAGACCCGGCTGATGACGGGCTACGGCGCCTCCTTCGAGGAGACCCGGCTGATGGCCGACCTGTGGGCCGTGTCCCGCGACACCCAGGGCATGGATGTCTTCCTCGCCACCCACGGCTACCACGGTCCGGCCGAGGGGGAGATCTCGAGCCGGTCGTGGCGGGAGGACCCGTCGCCGCTCACCGCCCTGGTGGAGACCTACCGGGGGATGGCCGATTCCGCCTCCCCCCTGGCCGTCGAGGGCCGCCAGCGCCGGGAGCGGGAGGCGGCCACGGCCGAGCTCGTCGGTGCCCTGAACGGACCCCGGCGGGCCGCGGCCCGCCTGCTGGTCAACGTGGCCAGCCGCTACATCCCCTTGCGGGAAGTGGGCAAGACGGCTTTCCTCCAAGCCGTCGACGCCGCCCGGGGGGCGGCCCGGGTGATGGGGGAGGACCTCGCCCTCCGCGGGGTGCTGGCCGATCCCGACGACGTCTTCTATCTGACCGTGAATGAGCTCCTGGGCCAATCACCGCCCGAGACCAAGGCGGTGGTGGCCTTCCGCCGCGAGCGCCGGGAGGAGTATCTGGGGCTGCGCCTGCCCGACTCCTGGACGGGTCAGCCCGTCCCCGTGCCGATCCAGGCGGGCGTGGCCGCCCGGCCGGGCGAGGAGATCACCGGCCTGGCCGTCAGCCCGGGAGTGGTCGAGGGCCGGGCCCGGGTGGTGATCGATCCCGGCGACGTACTCGAAGAGGGCGAGATCCTGGTGTGCGAGACGACCGACCCGTCGTGGGCGTCGCTCATGCTGGTGGCCGGGGGGCTCGTCATCGACATCGGTGGGGCCTTGAGCCACGGCGCCATCGTGGCCCGCGAGCTCGGGGTGCCCTGTGTCATCAACACCCGGACCGGAACGTCGCGCCTGCGCACCGGCGATCTCCTGCGGGTGGACGGCGACACCGGCGTGGTCGCCGTCCTGGCCACCGCCTGAGCCCGAGCGAAGTCGCCAGCGCCACCGCATCCGAACGACCGCGTCACCAGACCTGGACGCCTTCCACCGCCCCTCCGTTCGCCACCGCGGTGAGGAAGGGAGTCGCCGTCTCCCGGGTCACCACCAGCGCCCGGCCGGCCCGTCCCAACGCCATGTGATCCCCACCGCCGCACCCCCACCATCGTCCCGGGGTCCAGGCCAGGTCGGTGGCGTCGCCGAGTACGGGGAGCAGGGCGTTGAGCAGCTCCCACCAGGTACTGGTGAAGTGGGCCACCACCTCCCGGGTGTCGTCGTCGTCGACCCCATGGTGGTCGATGACCCGGTCCTCTTCGATGTCCACCACGGCCACCACGCCGGGGAGGGCGCCGACGGCTTTGGCGTCCGCCCGTTCTCCCGACGGGCCCCGGTCGACATGAGCATCGAGGTAGCTCACCGTGCCCTCCCTTGCAGAGAGTGATCTGGCCTTCCAGAGATTGACCTCCATCTTGCCTCTTCCCTATACTGAATGACGGATCAGTCAAGTGGCGAGGGTTGCCGATCCGCCGCCGGTGGGCAGAGGGGTGGAAGCCACATGGACGGAAAGAGCTGGCTGCGGGCGGAGTGGGATCGCGTCGCGGGCTACATCCTCATCGCTCTCGGCGCCCTGCTCCTGGTCCTCGGCTACGCCGGGGTGAGCGGGTCGCCTTACGTGGCCGAGGGGTTGTCGTACATCATGTCCGGGGGCATCGGCGGGTTGTTCATGCTGGGCGCGGGAGCGACGCTGCTCATCTCGGCCGACCTCCACGACGAATGGCGCAAGCTCGACCGGGTCGAGGAGGCCCTCCGGGCGGGCGAGCCGATCCCGCCGCCGGTGCCGGAGATCGCACTCCCGGAGCCTGAGCACAACGGATCGTCGGTGTCGGCCCGCCGTCAGGAGGCCCCAGCCACCGCGAGCCGGGGCGCGGTGTGAGCGACTACCTCCCGTTCCTCGTCATCGGGCTGGCCACCGGCTCGGTGTACGCCATCGCGGCGATGGGGCTCACCGTCACGTATACGACCTCGGGGGTCTTCAACTTCGCCCACGGGGCCGTCGGGATGATCGCCACCTTCATCTTCTACACACTGCGGGTCGACCTCGGGGTCCCCACTGTCCTGGCCATGGCCATCGCCGTCCTCGGGGTGGGACCGGCCATCGGGATCGTGGTCGACCGCGTCCTGCTCCGCCGCCTCCACGGGGCCACCGCCGCCACCTACGTGGTGGTGTCCCTCGGTCTCCTGGTCGGCCTCCAGGGTCTGGCCATCTTCATCTACGGGCCCGTGACCCGGAACCTGGATCCGATCTTCCCCCAAACCACGTTCCGGCTCCCGGGCGTCAACGTGAGCTACGAACAGGTGATCCTGGTGGCCATCGCCCTGGCCGCCGGCCTCGTCCTGGCCGGCTTCTTCCGCTACAGCCGGCTCGGCGTCCAGACCCGGGCCGTGGTCGACGACCCCGGCTTGACCGAGTTGGAGGGGCTCGACTCGGGACGGATCACCACCTTCTCCTGGATGCTCGGCTGCTCCTTCGCCTCCCTGGCCGGCGTGCTCCTCGGCCCCGTGCTCGGAGTCGACGCCGTCCTGCTCACCCTGCTGGCCATTCAGGTGTTCGGAGCCGCGGTCGTCGGGCGCCTCACCAGCCTGCCGCTGACCTATCTCGGCGCCATGCTCATCGGCATCGGCCAGGCCATGGCCACCAAGCTGGTGGCGGGCAAGCTCAGCCTGGCCGGGCTCCCCACCAGCCTGCCCTTCATCATCCTCTTCGCCGTACTGGTGCTGTCGCCCAAGGGCCGCTTCGTCGAGGTGGTGCGCTCCACCGCCGCCGTCCGCAGCACCCGGGGTCGGGCCGCGGCCCGCCGGTTCCCGCTGCCGACCCTCGCCGTCCTGACCGCCCTCGCCGTGCTGATCCCCGCCCGGCTCAACGGCTCGCAGCTGCTCACCGCCACCCAGACGGTGGGCTTCGTGCTCGTCTTCGCCAGCCTCTCCCTCCTCATCGGGACCTCCCGCCAGGTGTCGCTGTGCCACGCCGTCTTCGTGGTGTTCGGAGCCACCACGCTGTCCCAGCTCCAGGAGGCCGGGGTGCCCTACCTCCCCGCCCTGCTCCTGGCCGGGCTGATCCTGATGCCGGCCGCCGCCCTGCTCGCCATCCCCGCCATCCGCCTATCGGGGCTGTTCCTGGCCCTGGCCACCTTCGGGTTCGGCATCCTGGCCCAGAACCTGCTCTTCGGAACCTCGATCGTCTTCGGATCCGACGCCCTGGCCCGGATCAGCCGGCCGGAGCTGTTCGGGATCTCGCTGTCAGGCGACAAGACCTTCTATTACTTCGTCCTCGGCGTGGTGGTGGTCGGCGTGGCTGCGGTGGAGCTGGTCCGGGTGACCCGGCTCGGGCGCGTGCTGCGGGGGCTGGCCGATTCGCCCACCGCCACCGAGAGCCTCGGCATCAACCCGACGGCCGCCCGGGTGATCGTCTTCTGCGTCGGCGGCTTCCTGGCCGCCATCGCCGGCGGGCTGCTCGGCACCCTCACCCAGGTCGTCAACCCCGAGAGCTTCGGCTTCTTCCAGTCCCTGCTGTGGGTCACCGTGCTGGTGACGGCGGGGCCGTCCACCCTGGGCGGCGCGGTGCTGGCCGCTGTCCTGTTGGTGACCGTGCCCGCCGTCTTCACCGGCAGGACGGTCATCGAGCTCCAGCCGGTGTTCTTCGGGGCGGCCGCCATCCTCCTGGCCCAGGCGCCCAACGGCCTCGTCGGGCTCTTCCGCAAGCCGGACTTCTCCGCCCTGGCCCGGGAGAGCGCGTGGCGCACCGGCAGCCGGCGCCTCGAAGAGAGGATGGCGAGCTGATGCTGACGCTCGACATCGCCGGGCTGCGGTCAGGCTACGGCCGCACCGAGGTGCTCCACGGAGTGGACGTCCGGGTCCCGGCGGGGAAGGCCGTGGTGCTGCTCGGACCCAACGGGGCGGGCAAGTCCACGCTGCTGCGCACCATCGCCGGGCTGGTTCCCACCCGATCGGGCAGCATCCGGCTGCGGGAGGAGCCGGTGGAACGCCGCCCCGCCCACCGCCGGGCGCAGAAAGGGATCTGCCTGATTCCCGAGGGCCGGGGAATCTTCCGGCGGCTCAGCGTGAAGGAGAACCTGATCATGCACGCCGGCCGGCGCAGCCTCGGCGAGGCCATCGACCGGTCGGTGGCCCGGTTCCCCAAACTCGGGGAGCGCCTCTCCCAGCAGGCCGGCACCCTCTCGGGTGGCGAGCAGCAGATGCTGGCCCTGGCCCGGGCCCTGATCCAGGACCCGACCGTGATCCTGGCCGACGAGCTGTCGGTGGGCCTGGCGCCGGTGGTGGTGGACGAGATCCTCGAAGCGATCGCCGTGCTGGAGTCCGAAGGCCGTTCGATGCTGCTGGTCGAGCAGTACGTCGAGCGGGCCGTGGCGCTGGCCGACTACGTCTACATCATGAACAAGGGCACGGTGGTGTTCGTCGGCGAACCGGCCCAGTGCGTGTCCGGGGCCGTCTTCGAGCGCTACCTCGGCGGCGCCGCCTGACCTCTGCCGCCCGGCCGGAAGGAGCGTGATGACCCCCGAGCGCCGCACCGTCGCCTATGTGGCCGACAAGGCCGAT
Organism: uncultured Actinomycetes bacterium; assembly: GCA_963789165.1. Classification (GTDB taxonomy): domain Bacteria; phylum Actinomycetota; class Acidimicrobiia; order IMCC26256; family BP-133; genus CAWBJP01. The sequence goes on along the minus strand of CAWBJP010000003.1, from coordinate 430,364 downwards.
GTGCCTGCGCTGGCCCTGGCCGCTCAGGTGAGCGAGGAGGCCGTGGACGAGGTCATGGTCGACACCGGTGACGACGACGCCCTCGACGCCCTGCAGGACGCCGTCTACGCCGGGGCCGTGGGCCGGATCATCATTCCTTCCCTCGATCTGCTCGGCCCCGACCTCATGGCTCAGGAGATGATCCTGGCCGGCTGGCTGGAACGGAACGTGGCGGTCTTCTCCCGGGATGAACCCGATCTCGGCGTCGATGACCCGGCCCGGCGTGACGTGCGGGCCGTGCTCGGTGAGATCGACGACTACGGCAAGATCCCCTGGGTGCCGTGATGACTCTCACGGCTCACATCGACCGGGACGCCTGCAGTGGGACGGGGACGTGCGTCCGCCTGCTGCCCGGGGTGTTCCGGCTGGCCCAGGACGGCCAGGAAACCTTCGCCGAGGCCATTCCCGGGGGCGAGGCCAGCGAGGACGAGCTCTGGGACGCGGCCAAGGCGTGCCCGTGGGCGGCCATCATCCTCGAGCGCGAGGATGGCCAGGTGGTGTACCCGTGAACCAGGAGGGTCCATGAGCATGCCGGTGACGGCGATCGAACCGCCCGCGGGCGTCTGGTTCGGCAGCGAGCTGGAGCGCATCGGGGTCAAGGGCTACGACGAGGGCGACGAGCTGCCCGAGGAGTACCGCCAGCTCGTCATCCAGGTGGTGATGGTCCAGGCCGACCTGGAGAGCGAGCTCGTTTTCGACTCCAGCCTGCTGCGCTCCCACATCCTGGCCGCCCCCGACCCCCGGGGCCGGATGCGGATGGCCAAGTTCTTCGCCGAGGAGGTGAACCACGGCTACACCTTCTGGCGGATCGCCAAGGGTCTCGGCGTGGAGCTCACCCCCCGGTACTTCCGGGAGGCGAAGCGCAAGCGCCAGGAGGTCTTCGAGCACATCGGCTCCGTCCAGGACTGGACCGAGCTGGCCATCGTCAACACGCTCACCGACCGCATGGGCGTCTTCGTGTTCAAGGACATGGAGGAGTGCTCCTACCGGCCCTGGGCCCAGGTGTCGATGGCCGTGGCCCGGGACGAGGTCGGCCACACTGCGTTGGGCTACTCCAACCTGCGGGACCAGGTCCTGAACCACGGCAAGCTCGACGACGCCCAGCGCTACCTGGAGAAGTGGTACCCGATGTCCCTCGACATGTTCGGGCGCTCGGAGTCCGAGCGGCAGTGGCGCTACGTGGCTTGGGGGATCAAGCGCTCGGGGAACGAGGAGCTGCGCCGGCGCTATGTGGACGAGGTCAATCCGCTCCTCACCCAGCTCGGTCTGGAGCCGCCGGAATATCTGTTCAATCGCCACTTCCTCTAGCTGCGAAGGCACGGTGACACCCATGACCGTCGGATGGCAGGACCTCGACTCCCTGGTGGACGCCCTGCGCGACGCCAACCCCCGGGTCGACCCCCGGGCCCTCGACGACGGGGCCCTCCGGGCGCTGGCCGAGCAGCTCGAGGGCTTCGACGCGAGCGGCGGACCGGCGCCCGGTCCGGGTGACTTCGAGGCCATGCGGGCCATGTGGCACTGGGGTGTCTGACCCGGTGCCGGTCACCATGACAACAACGCCGGGGATCGACGAGGGCTGGGTTCGGGCCGTGCTCTTCGAGCACGCCATCGACGACTGGATCGACCTCGGTCCCGACCCGCTCCGTCGCCGCTACGTGGGCGACACCTACGCCCAGCAGGTGGCGGCCGCCTACCAGTCGTGGAAGTGGCTGTCCGATCGGCTCGGCACCGACATCGACGAACCGCCGCCCGCCGTCGCACCGGCCGAGCCGCTCGGCCTGGCGCTGGCCGCCTCGGACTGGACCGGCCTCATGGCGGTGCTGCTCAGCGTGGGCCGGGCCCAGGCTCTCCTTTTTGCGGAACTCGCCCGCCTGGGGGACGACGCCACCCGGCGAGGCTTCGACCGCCCGGCCCGGGACTGCGCCGGCCATGCCGCCCTGGGCTACCTGGAGCTGCGCCGGGGAACGTTCACCGACGCCGGCGCGGCGGAGGAGCACCTGGCCCGGCTGGTGCCCGCCACGGGGCGTTGGCTCGAGGACCTCGACGGGCTCCGCCCGAGCCCGGAGCCGCTGGCCGACCGCTGGAGGACCGGCCTCGGGCCTTTGCTGCTCAGCCTGGGCTACAGCGACAGCTCCATGAAGTAGGTCACGCTCTCCAGACCGGACATGGCCGTCTCACAGCCGTCGAACATGGCGGTGTCGACGAAGCCGAAGGACCGGTACAGGGCGTGGGCCTCGGTCATGAACCGCAGGGACTCCAACCGGGCCGTCCGGTAGCCCTCGCTCCGGGCGTCGTCGAGAAGCCGCTGGAGCAGGGCCCGACCCACGCCGCGCCCCCGGCCCTGGGGTCGGACATACATGCGCTTGATCTCCGCCGTGACCGTGTCGACCGGCTTGAGGGCGGCGACCCCGATCGGGTCCTCGCCGGCCCGGGCCAGGAGCAGCCGTCCACCCGGACCGACCAGCCGGGGGAGCTCGGCCCGGAACTCCTGGTGGTGGCGCTCCGCATCCGCCTCCTCGAAGTGCAGGCCGAGATCCGCCTGCAGCCGCCCGATGACCCAGATGCCGTACTCCCGGAACAACGGCTCCACCACCGCGGCCACGTCCGGCCCGGCCAACCGGTCGATGCGCAGGGTGTCGGACGCCATAGGTAACTCCGATCAGCCGGCGACGCCCCGGACAATAGCCACCACGCTGCCCACGGCTGCCAGGCCCAGGGTGGCGGGACGCACCACCGCGGCGGGCAGCCGTCCGGCCAGAAGCACTCCGGCCACGATTCCGGCGGCGAAGGCGCCGATCAGGCCGAGGGGCAGACGGTCGGGCCACCCGAGGGCAGCCAGCGTGACCACGTTGAGCCCGAGGAAGATCAGCTGCATGGTCGGGCGGGCCCGGTTGGGCGGCCAACCGGCGTTGAGGGCGAAGAGCACGACGGGCGGGCCGCTGACGCCGGCGATGGCGTTCATGCCACCGCTGAGGGCACCCGTCACGAGGGTACCGGCCCGGCCGCTCACGCGGCTGAACTGACGCCCGCCAGCCAGGACCACGACCCCGGCCAGGCAGATCACGCCGGCGACGACGGTGAGGGGCCCCGGATCGGAGTGCCGGACGGCGTAGCCCACCGCCACGGCGGCGGCCATCCCCGGCAGGAACAGGAGGCCGGCAGCCCGGAAGTCGATCGCCCGGTGCTCGCGGGCCAGCAGGGTCAGGTTCACCACCACCGACAGCACCAGGGAGAGCTGCACCCCGGTGGGAGCCCGGTAGGCGGCGATGAGGAACGGCGCGCAGACCACGGAGAACCCGAACCCCGTGGCCAGCTGCGCGACGGCGCCGAGGGCGACGCTCACCGCCGCCAGCACCGCTGTCACCGTCGGAGGGGTCCCGGCATCCGGAGAGCTTGGCACCTCGACGACCGTTCGGGGACATCCCCGATACCGGAGGTGGTTGCGGTTAACCCCCGGTAGGGGTCGATCGCGACCACCTGCCTACCGTTCTAGGACCGGTCGAGGAACGGTGAGGGGAACATAATGGAGCGGGACACGTGGAAACCGGCCCAGTACGACATGTTCGGAGCCGAGCGGTCCCGTCCGTTCGAGGATCTACTCGCCCTGGTCGAGCCCGCGGCGGCCGGCCGGCCCGTCGAGCGTGTCGTCGACCTCGGCTGCGGTACCGGGGCGTTGACCGCCCGCCTCCACGCCCACCTGGGCGCCACCATGACGGTGGGTATCGACAGCTCGGCGGCGATGCTCGAAAAGGCAGAGCCCCTTGAGACGGCAAGCCTTCGCTTCGAGCTCGGCGACATCGCGGGCTTCGACGCACGCGCCGAGTTCGACGTCGTGTTCAGCAACGCGGCGCTGCACTGGGTGCCGGACCATCCAGGCCTGCTGCAACGACTGCGCGATGCGTTGCGCCCGGGAGGACAGCTCGCGATCCAGGTCCCGGCCAACGGTGATCATCCCTCGCACGCCCTGGCCTTCGAGATCGCCCACGAGGCGCCGTTCCGCCACGCCTGGCACGACGACCCCTTGGGCGACCAGGCAACCCCCGTGCTCGCGCCCGAGGTCTACGCCACCGTGCTCGAGGAGCTCGGCTTCGGCGACCAGCACGTCCGGCTTCAGGTCTACGGCCACCACCTGGCGTCCACCGCCGACGTCGTCGAATGGACGAAGGGCACGACGCTCACACGCTACGAGGGCGGACTGTCGCCCGAGTTGTACGACCAGTTCCTCGACCGCTATCGCGGCCGGCTCCTCGACGTGATCGGCGACCAGTCGCCCTACTTTTATACGTTCAAGCGCGTGCTGTTCCACGCCCGACTCCGCTAGGAACCATTCCCCAGCCGTTCGTCGAGGAGATCGTCTTTGTCGACCTCGAGGTACCAGACGTCAGCGCAGTCCCGGCAGCGGTAGGTCACGATGTCACCCGGCTCCCAGCCGAGCTCGGGAGGTTCGAAGGGACTGCGATGGCAGACACCGCCGCAGTCGACGCAAACGATCGAGTCCGCAACCGCCACCGCTCCAGCCTTCCACGATCAGTTGTCGGGTGCCTCTGGCTGGTCCGGGGGCGGGCGGGGCCGCTCCTCGGCCTGTCGGGTCCACTCGGCTCGGAACTCGGCCATCTGCTCGGCGGACAGTCCAAGGTGAGTGGCCACGTCGTTATCAGGCCATCCGCTGTGGGCCAGCAGAAACGCCTGGGTGCGGAGCTTCTCCGGCGAGAGCACAGGCGGATTGGCCCTCTTCCACTGCGTCGACGGCCCATCGCGCCACCCCAGGCGGCTGTCCTCCACCGTCGGCACCAGGTCATGGTCGGCGTCGCCGGGGTGTACCCACCGGCCATCGCGGAGCGCGGCCGCGATGGTGTCGAGCAGGTGGGCGATGTCGTTCCAGATGGGGGCGCGAATGTAGGCGCCATCCTCGTACTCACACACGCACCCGTGTCGGGGACCGGAGCGCAGATCGGCAAACAGGAAGCTGCCCCCGAAGTCGGCGGCGAACGGTACCCAAGACCGAAGAAAGCCGGGAGTGATCGTCCCGGCTGGCAGCACCTCGCCACTGGCCATCTCTTCGGCGCCGACCACCTCATCCGAGATCCCGGTGAGCATCTTCCAGTCCTCGACGATGTGCTCGACCCCCAGGGGAACGAACCCGAAGGGGATCACATCGCCTTCCAACGAACGGTCGGCTCCATCGCTCATCCGCAGCCAGGCAACCAGCTCTTCCGGCCATGCCACCTCGGTCGCCGCCTCGGCGTCGGCCAGGGCCGCCTCGTCGGCCGGTGCCTGCAACACCGCGGCGGTGGCGGGTGCATGCGCGGCACACCAGCCGACGATTTCGTTCCAGGATCGCCGGACGATATCCACCCGTTCAGCGCTCATCCGCGTCAGTCTGCCTGCTGGGTCCCGGTCATGCGCTCGGCGGCACCTAGTCGCTCGGAGAGGTTCGGTCGCACTCGCAGAGGGGGCGAGCCCGGCCACACCTGCGTGTGAATCGCGCCCTATGTCAGAGGCGTGCGCGAGCGGGAGGTAGGGCCATCGACCGCGATGCGATCGGCCACCAGTGCAAGGGCGTCGTGGAGGGTCTCGATGCGCTGTTCCAGATCGAGCACGGCCACATACAAGAGGTTGAGCTCGGCTTCGTTGATGCGCTCCACGGTGTCGACTATGGAGAGTTCAAGGTCGGCGAGCAGATCCTGGAGCTCGGTTGGCATATCGGGGGTGTACCCGAGCCGATGTCAGTTCAACCACTCATCGTGAGATCATGAGCACCCTTCGGGTTCGGCGACCGGGAATGTCATCATCGTCGGGTGCCACGGTCGAGACGTAGCCCCAACCGCATCATGGGCGACTCGCTTGTCGATGACTTCGGTAATCAGTGGTATCTCGTCAACAAGGGTCTTCGCCGCACTGCGATTGCGCGGCTCCTAGCCGATCCCGCGGTTCGCGTCGGCGTGCACGCCGGGCGGGCGAGGTTGCGCTGGATCCCGGATGGCGAACGCGAGCGTATTTGGCGGGAGGAGATCGAGCCGAACTTCCACGACCCTGCCGACGCGGGGACGGCGACTTCGACCCCGGGAGGATTGCCATTTCACGGCACGCTCTGGCATCGGCGCGCCTGCCAACTGCTGGTGTTCGACGACTTCGACTGACGGGACCGTTGTCGCCGCCGTTCCTGTCAGGGTGGCGGTGTGGTTTGTTTACGCGCTGGCCCCGTAGGTTCCATACTCGGGAAGGCCTGTCGACTCGTAGACGTGGACCGCGATTCCGCCGGGTGTGGTCTCGTTGCGTAGCAGTCGCAGCCCGGCCGGGGCGCCGCCCTCCGGGAACAGTCGCCGGCCATTGCCCACCACCACCGGGGCGATCGCCAGCCGCAACTCGTCGATCAACCCCGCGGCCAGCAGGGACTGGGCCAGCCGGGCGCTGCCGTGGATCTGTAGCTCACGGCCGGGCTGCCGCTTCAACTCCGCGACCTGGGCTGGGACGTCCCCAGACAAGATTGTGGTCGGCGCCCAGTCAGCCTTCGCCAGCGTGTTGGAGGCCACGTACTTTGGTAGGCCGTTCAGCTTGCCAGCGAACGGATCGTCCGGATCGGTGACCTTCGGCCAGTCTCTCGAAAAGTTCTCGTAGGTACGACGGCCGAACAGGAACGCGTCCACCTCATCAAGCCAGGTCACGACCAGCCGCACGAACTCTTCGTCCATGTGCGGCACGAGCCAGCCTCCCTGCGTAAACCCGTCGCTGGTGTCCTCGTCCGGGGACCCAGGACCCTGCGCCACACCGTCGAGCGAAAGGAACTCCATCAGGATCAACTTCATCGTTGCGTCACCTCTGGGGGATGCGTAACCGCCCTGCCCGGTTCAGACGCCGCCGCATGCCGAAACTCATCGGCCCGACCGCCGGCATCGCCCGGCGATCATTCCAAGCAGACGGGCGCGGGATGGAGAACGATGATGCCCTCTTCGTCTGGTAGCTGATCGTGGGAGTTCAGGTAGACCGCCTCGTCGTCGGCGACGATGGCGCCTCCACCGGGCCCCTGCGGTTCCTCCGTACGGAGCGCTCCGGTAGCGGCGTCGGCGCAGTAGAGCCGGCCGGTCGTCCTGCCACTTCCATCGGGTGGCTCGAAACCTGAGAACCACAGCGTTTCGCCGCTGACCGCGGCGGAGTGGTACTCCCTGCCGGGTATTCCGGCGCGGCCCCGAGATTCGAGGTCGTCGCCGTCGATGAGGCGGAGCTCGGGCAGCTCGTCGTCTCCCACGTCGCCCACCCAGACGCCTTGCCTCGATGCTGTCAACTGAAAGGCGCGCCCTGAGAGGATGGCCGACCGGCGAAGGACCGTTCCGTGATTGATGTGCCGCTTGGTGACCCGGTAGTCGTCGTAGGAGAACGAGTAGAAATGCCGCCCCTTGGGATCGACCGCGACGGCATCGATCATCTCGTTCGACACCTCGGTTTCCACGATCCGGCCTTTGCGGGCATCGAGGCGGTGAAGGTGTCGTCCCAAGGTGACCCACAGGTGGCGGCCGTCGGGTCCCTCCCCCATCGCCGAGCTGTCGTAGGGGGTCGGCTCGTCGACCGTCGCCGCCGCCACATCGCCCGTTCGCAGTGGCGGCGGCTCAGGGAGGCGCACCTCGTCGACCACACGCATCGTCTGGGGATCGATCCGGTAGAGCACGGCACAGTGGCTGCCGGCCTCGTCGTAATCGACGACGTACACCCACAGCCATCCACCGGCGTGCGCCAGATCGAGGGTGACCGGCAAGAGGCCTCCACGCAGGACCTCCTGAGACCGGCGGTCGACTCGGCTGACGGCAGCGTTCTCGGTTCGATAGCTTCCGGGAGCGAAGGCCTTCGTCACATAGTGGAGGACGTAGACGAAGTCGTCCGTCAGGACCATGTCGATGACGTGCCCACCCATGCGGATGATGGCTGGGTCGGTCGAACTCGCGCTTCCCTCCGGCACGTACTCCTCGCTGCCGCCCGCGTAAGGGCCGGCTCCACACCTCGGGTCCTTTTCGATCGCATCCGCGGCCGTCGTCCCCAGACACGCAGCCGCCACCAGCGCGACCGCCCAGCTACCGAGGCCTGAAGTCCTGGCTCCCATGGTGCCTCCCCCAGCCGCCGCCCGCGCCCAGCATGGCACCCCGAGCCCCTGGCAGTGAAGCGGAGCACCCGTCAATAGACATCCGCATCTTGATGGCCCAGCGGACGCTTCCATACCGGCGTTCGGGGGCAGGCCCAGTGTCCTGACGGGGCGTTGCGACCGGAAGGTGGCCGTCCTAACGTGCGAGTCACCGATTGGCACCCGAGAAGGGAGTTCGCCATGAGCGTCACTGACGGATTGCTCGAGAACGCCCAGCGCTACGCCGAAGGGTTCGACAAAGGGGGGCTGCCCATGCCCCCGGGGAAGCACGTGGCCGTTGTGGCCTGCATGGACGCCCGTCTCAACCCCTACGGCCTCCTCGGCCTGCAGGAGGGCGATGCCCACGTCATCCGCAACGCGGGGGGCGTCGTGAGCGACGATGTGATCCGCTCCCTCACGATCTCCCAGCGCCTGCTCGGCACCCGGGAGATCATCCTCATCCATCACAGCGATTGCGGCATGCTCACGTTCAACGACGACGACGTGAAGGAGCAGATTCGGGCGGACACCGGGATCCGGCCGCCCTTCGCCCTGGAGGCCTTTCCCGACGCCGATGAGGACGTGCGCCAGTCGATCCAGCGCATCCAAGCCAGCCCCTTCATCCCCCAAAAAGACTCGGTCAGGGGCTTCGTGTACGAGGTCGAGAAGGGCACCCTGCGGGAGGTGACCTAACCAGGAGAAGGAGATGCCTCTGTCCCTGCGATAGGGGGCACCCAGCCGACTGCTATCTGCCGGTGCGCTCGCGGTGCTTGCACCCTGGCCAGCAGCATGGACGACGCTGGCCTTCCTCGAGCTCCTCCTCGGTCCGGCGAATGCGGCGTTCCCGGGTCATCTCCTGCTTTGCATCTTCGACCCAGCAGATGAACTCGTTGCGGGCCAGAGGCGAGATGTCCTTCCAGGCATCGAGTGCCGTGGGGTTGGCAATCAGCGCCTCGCGCAGGTCCCCTGGAAGCTTGTGCACCACCCCACCGGGCACTCGCGGGCTGCTCACAGCGCCACGGTAGCGGGTCACGGCGAGCCCTATCACCAGCGAAGCCTGGGTCTTCATGGAGGGTCAGGAGTCTTCGTCGAGGCAGACGACAATTACCTGTTGCACCAGGTTGTTGGCGAACCCTCCGCGATTCCAGGGTTGGTCGAGCGGTTGGGTGTTGCCTCCGGCATCGGTGGCCCGCGCACCGAGGACGTGGTTGCCGGGTGTCGCGGTCCATGTCGCGTCCCACCGCCGCCACGCCCACGGGTGGGAACTCGACGGTTCGAGCTCGGCCGGGCGCCAACTGCGGCCGCCATCGTCGGTCACGTCAACCGCGGTCACCGGAGCGCGCCCTGACCAGGCACGTCCCGCGAGTCGGACCGGGCCCGGACGGACGACCCGGGTGCGCGACATGAAGTCCGGGAAGCCGGGCGGGATCAGCAGGGCGCGCGGTGCAATCCGGTCGACGGGCTCGCCGATCTCGTCGGCGTGCTGGCGGAAGCGATACGCGACTGCCTGCTGGTAGCCATCGAACTGGGTGCTTGTGAGCGTGATGTCACGCAGCCACTTCACGTGGGCCATCCCGTACCAGCCCGGCACGACCAGTCGGAGCGGATAGCCATGTTGTGGTGGTAGGGGCGCACCGTTCATCGCGTAGGCGACAAGAACCTCGGGATCCGTCCCGGCAGCCACACCGACCGGGAGGCTCCATTGGTAGTCCTGCTCGACACCTCGCTCCACGCCGTGGTCGGCCCCGGTGAACACGGCGTCAACGGCATCAGGCTCTATCCCGGCCTCCGCGAGCAGGCTCCGAAGAGGTGTGCCAGTCCACTCGGCTGTGCCGACCGCTTCGATCAGCCAGGGCTGGCTCACGGGGCGTGGCGTGAGCAAGGCGCGCCCGTTCCCCGCGCACTCCAACGTGACTCGAACCGTGGACGCGGGAAGCGATCGGAGCGAGTTGAGATCCAAGGTCAACGGCCGACGCACCTTGCCGCCGATGGTGAGCCGCCACTCGTCGGCCTCCGCGGCGGGGATGTCGAAGTGAATGAGCACATAGTGCAGTCCGGGCGGGGTGACGTCGTAGCGCAGGGCCTCCAAGGGCAGACCGTGATTGCGAGCCGCCAGAGCCAGTTCTTCCTGCGTGATGCCCTCGGAGGACTCGGCGACACGACTCGGTCTGCTCACCCCGCTGAGGCCGGCGTCCATGCTCGTCATTCTCGCGCTCTTCAGATCCGCGCCAGCCAGTCGAGAACCACTGGAAAGAACACGTCGGGCTCGTCGAGCCACGGGAAGTGGCCGCTGTGCTCGAGCACCTCGACCGTCGCCCCGCGGATGCGCCGGCCGATGCGGTGCGCCTGGGGGAACGACGTGAAGACGTCGTGCCGGCCCGCGATGACGAGCGTCGGACACGAGATGTTCTCGAGCCGGTCGACGCTGCTCCACGTCGCGAGCACCTCGAAGCCGCGCATCATCGCGTCCGCGCTCCACACCGTGTCCGCCATGAGCGGGCGAACCTCGTCGATGTGCCGCTGGTGGAGGTAGTACGGGAGCATCCGGTCCATGGTCGTCGCGAGGTCGTCGTCCGTTGCCAGCTCGGCGCTCATCAGCTCGATGACCTCGGACGGCGGTGGCGGACCCTGCTCGGTGTCGTCGGGCGATTCGTCAGTCCCGAGCTGACCGGGTGTCGTGGCGACGAGCAGGAGAGCGGCGACGCGGTCCGGGTGCCTGATGGCGAGCTCCTGGGCGACAAACCCGCCGTAGGAGTGGCCGAGCACGTGGAAGCGGTCGAGACCGAGGTGATCAGCGAGCCCGACAGCGTCGTCGGTGAGCTGTTCCATCGTCAGCGTGGTGAGCGATGGCCGACCCGAGCGGCCGTTGCACCGATGGTCGAGGTAGACGAGCTGCATCGGCGGCGCGAGGGGGCTGAGTGTGCGCCGGTACATCGTGTGGTCGACCCCGAGTCCGCCGTGCAGGACGAGACACGGCGCGCCCTCACCGTCGACCTCGTGGAACAGCTCGGTCCCGTTCACCAGCGCGTTCGGCATCACGGGCGAGCGTAGGCACGCCGGTAGCGTTGAGCGCATGCCGATCCCGTGATGAAGCCTGTGCACCTGATCAACCGAGACTGCGGTATACCGCCGTGATCTCGTCAGCCACCTCGTCGGGCGAACGATCCTCGGTGTGCACGGTGTGGCGCGCCAAGGCACGGTTCTGGTCACTTCGAACCCAAGCGTCGATGTGGTCGGTCCCGTCCCTGATCCAGGCGTGACCATGGATGGTTAGGGACCGGGAGCGTAAGACCTCGACGGACTTGGCCGGATCCCTTGATGGCAGAACGAGGATTGGGAACTCCGCTGCGAGGAGGGCGGCGACAGCCGAAAAGAGCCCGGCGTCCTGGTAGACGGTGTGGCCGGCGCCGAGGGCGACCACATGATCCAGATGCTCAGCCAGGACGCGACGCACGGCGTGAACATGACCCGGTTCCCACCAACCGGGTCCCCGGGGAGCCTTCCCGCCCATCCCTCACCTCGGCGTAGTAGTGCTGCGCCACCGCGTCCAGGTCAACTGTGGCGAGGCCGAGACGCTGCGCCACAAGGGGCAGCAGGGTGCTCTTGCCGGCCGCGACCGGCCCGATCAGAATCGGCCTCACGGCGCCATGATGCCTCGGAAGTAACCGGCGCCACCCGCTACTAGATGCCGGGAGCGACGCACTCGGTCCAGGGCTGGCCAGTCTCCGACGGGCGGCTGCAGCCCCCGCCCAGTACGGCATTTCCGAGCGCCACGCGAAAGGTGGTTGCGTTTGGTGCCCTGGCAGGGCCTCGATCGCATCCACCCCGGCGACCCGCTCAGAAGGCCGGATTCAGAGCGGAAGGCTTGGGGCACGGCAGAGCTAGGACGGGACGCCGATCCAGTCGTAGAGGTAGAGGCCGACCATGGTGGCGGCGGTGAAGGCGGCGTGGGGGAGAGCCAGGCCGACGACGAAGATGGCGGTGCGGATGCGGCGGGGCACCGGCTGCTCTCCAGTGACCGACGTCGGAGCCGGGATGGACTGGGCCTCCGCCCCGGAGGGCGAGACGAGCACGCGCTCCTGGCGGCGGGAGGCCGCCGGCGCCCGCTCCATTTCGTGCCAGCCGAAGTGCTCGAGGAGCCTCATGGCCTCCACGGTGAAGAAGATGATGCCGCCCAGCATCACGCCAGTGGTGACGAGGTGCAGCCAGGGGATGTTGAACAGCAGCCAGCTCCCGGCCTGGTGGTAGCGGTTGGTGTCGGCCCACTCGATGATGGCGCCTTCCACGATCACGTTGCCGGCGAAGACGGCCGGGAAGATGACCAGGTAACGCCAGGCCCCGAGCTTGCGGCGCAGCGGGGCCTCGAGGTACTTGAGCCACACGAAGGCGCCGATCCCGAAGAAGGCACCGTAGGAGAGCGGCGCCCACAGGCCTTCGTTCCTGGACCCCCAGCTGGCGATCCAGATCGTGTCGGGGTGGAAGTCCATCCGCCAGATCTCGGGGCTGGCCAGCACCCAGTCATGCGTCCACGACAGCGTGCACCCCAGGTAGACGCCGAGCAGCAGGGTGTGGCGGGTGCGTGTCCACACCAGCCAGAACCCGAGCACCCAGGCGGCGAGGAAGAACAGCTCCACCAGGCGGACGGCCACCATGTCGCTCCCTTCCTTACCCCACGGCTACTAGCTGCGGGCGCAGACGAACTCGTCGTCGCCCAGCGGGGCCACGATGGCGCCCTTGGCGATCTTGATGGGCACCATGCAGCGGTTGACCCGGCCGTGGGGGCCCTCGTTGAAGGTGATGGGCGGGACGAGGCCGCCGAGCGTCTCGTCCTTGAGGGAATACAAGGCTGTCGAGGATGTCGGCGGTGCCCGGGTTGGGCTTGTCGCCGAAGAAGTCGGCCAGCCGCTCCACCAGCTTCCCCTGCACCCAGGCGGTGGATCCGTACCCGGCCAGGCGGGCCCCGGGCACGAAGCGGGCGACCGCCTCCCGGTAGGGCTTGAGCAGGGGCGAGCTCCCGTAGGGAGCGGTGGCGGAGAAGCCGAGGATGCCCACCGCGTCCTCGCCGGAGTTGAGCAGGACGTCGTTGTTGACCGTGTAGCTGCCGGCGAGGACCGGGTTGTAGCTCTGGCGCTTGGCCGAGCGGGCGATGCGCACGATGCTGGCCTCGTCGACGGTGGTGATGATGGCGTCGGCGCCGGCGTTGCGGGCGGCGAGCACCTCGCCGGTGTAGTCGGGCTGGGCGATGGACACCTGGGCCTCGAAGACGACCTCGACGCCGTACTGGCCGGCGAACTCCCGGACCCGCTTGGCCTGGGCGCCGCAGGAGGACGCCTCCCGGCAGTAGAGGGTCGCCACCTTGCGGGCGTCGGACTGGACGACGATGTTGTGGAGCAGTCCGTGGCCCAGGGCCTCGTCCGCCCCCATCTGGGGGTTGAACACCATGGGGCTGGTGTCTTCGACCTCGTTGCCCCCCGGGCCGCCGATCATGGGGACCTTGACCTGGTCCAGGTACGGGGTGACGGCGTTGGTGGTGATGACCAGGTAGGTCCCCACGAAGGCGACCACCTTGTCCTGCTCCACCATCTTCCGGGCCAGGGCGGCGGCCCGGGCCGGGTCGCCACCGTCGTCCCCGAAGACGACCCGCACCGGGTGGCCCTTCAGGCCGCCCCGGGAGTTGACGTCGGCCGCCCACGCCTTGGTGGCGGCCACGATGGGTTGGGTGGCGGCGCCGATGACGCCGCTGGCGGTGCCGAGCGAGCCGAAGATCATCTCGGCCTTGCCCGCCACGGGTGCCACTGGGGCCGCGGGGCCTGGAGCCGCGCCCGGTGCGTTGGACGGAACGGAGCCGCCGGTCACCGTCCCGGAGGCGGTGGGGGAGGACGACCCGGCGGAACTCGGGGCCCCGGCAGCCGAGCGCGCCGCCGGTGACGCCGCGCCCGTCGGGGAAGAGCCCGGGCCCGAGGACGGGCCGACGGCGGCCGCTCCTGAGCTCCCGACGCCCGCGGTCAGATCGGCCGCCGCCGGGCCGGCGCCCCCGTCGGAACCGGCAGCCGAGCCGGCCGACGCCAGGGCCGTGGACGCCACCGGTGCCTGGAGGACGCCGTTGGCCGCTTCCAGACTGGCCCGATCCACCCGGGAACCACAGGCGGTGCCGACGAGCAGCGTCAACGCCAGGACGGCGCCGATTCGTCGGACTGCACCTGCTCGGATCATGGGAACTCCCGCGTTGAACGACGGCTCATTCAAACGTTATCGTCCCGGGATGCGGATAGGCAACCGCCCCGCCGGTGTCCGTCAGGCGCTCCACCAGGCGCTGGTCACGGCTCCGGAGCGGTGACGATCTGGCTGATCCGGTCCCGGAGCACGCGCTTGAGGATCTTGCCCGTCGGGTTGAGGGGCATGGCGTCGATGACCTCGATTCGCTCGGGGTACTTGATGCGGGCCAGTCCGACGCCGGTCAGGTGCGCTTCGACCTCGGTCAGGGTGGGCTGGCGGTGGCCGTCCCGCAAGACCAAGAAGGCGCACATCCGCTCACCGAGGCGCTCGTCGGGCATGCCCACGCAGGCCGCCTCGGCCACCGCGGGATGGGTGAGCAGGGCAGCTTCGGTCTCGGCCGGGCTGATGTTGTAACCGCCCCGGATGATGATGTCCTTCTTGCGGCCGGCGATCCGGAGGTAGCCGTCGTCGTCGATGGCACCGAGGTCGCCGGTACGCGCCCAGCCGCCGTCGAAGCGGTAGCGGGCGTCGAGATCGGGGCTGTTGAAGTAGCGCAGCGGTGACATGGGGCCCCGGGCGCACACCTCGCCGACGTCGCCGACGGGGAGCTCGTTCCCGTGGTCGTCGAGGATCCGGATGTGGCTGATGGCCGGCGAGGGCCGCCCTACGGTGGCGGCGATCTTCTCTGGCGGGTCGTCCCAGCCCGTCATGCAGACGGCCCCGTCGGAGCAGCCGTAGCCGTTCACGAACCGGGCCCCGAAGACGTCGATGGTGCGCCGGACCCGGTCCTCGCTCATGGCCGCCCCGAAGCTCCCCACCACCCGCAACGACGACAGGTCGACGCCCTCCGGCTTGGCCTCCAGCATCATGGCCAGCATGGTGGGCACCCCGAAGAGGTGGGTGATCCGCTCCCGCTCGATCAGCTTGAACATCCCCGCCGGGTCGAACACCGAGGTGACCACCAGGGTGACGCCGAAGCGGGAGATGGCGGCGTAGGTGCCGAGCGCGCCGAAGCCGGTGGACAGCGGCGGCAGCAGCAGGAAGCGGGTGTCGTCGTCGGGTCGGATGGCACCGAGGACATTGGCGACGCCGCCCCCGATGCCGTCGTGGGAGAAGAGCACCATCTTGGGCTCGCCCTCGGTCCCCGAGGTGACGATGATGCGGGCGGGGTCGGACGGTCGCACCTCCACCGGCGGTCGGGTGCCGGGGTCCGGGCCACCCAGGACCTCGTCGAGGGAGTCGCATTCCTTGTGGGGTTCGCCCAGGACGGCGAGGTGCCGCAGGGCGGGGAGCTCCTGGCGCAGCTCCACCATCATGTCGGCGAAGTCGAAGTCCCGGAAGCGCCGCGGAGAACAGGCACGCCACTGCCCCCGAGCGGGTGAGCAGGGAGCGGACCTCCTTGTGCCGGTAGAGGATGGGGTAGGCGAGGCAGGTCGCCCCCACGCTGGCGACGGCCAGGTCGGCGGCGCAGGCGTGATGGGTGTTGGCGAACTGGATGGCGACGACGTCGCCCGGACCGATACCCGCCTGGTGGAGGTAGGCGCCGATACGGCGCGCTGGCGGCGCCTAGCGCGGCATAGGTCACGCTCCCGTCGTCGTCGATCAAGGCGGTCTTGTCGGGATGGCGCTCCAACTGGCGGGAGAACAGGGTCATCAGGTCGACGCCGGGGCAGTGGCCGTCCGCCACCCACTGGGCCCTCAGCTCGGCGGGCACGAGATCCGAAGTGTCCATATACCCCCCGACCGGCGGAATCCGAATGAGCAGTCAGTCGGTTAGTCTAACCGGATGCCCGTCACCACACCACCGGCAGGTGCTTGGCCCAGCGGGTGATCACCCCGGCCATGACCACGGCCTCGGGATCCTCGAGGCGGAAGGTGGGGAGGCGGCTCAGGACCTCCTCGAGGGCGACCCGGATCTCGAGGCGGGCCAGGTGGGCCCCGATGCAACGGTGCGGTCCTGACCCGAACGCCAGGTGGCGGTTGTTGGGGCGGTCGTAGACGAAGTCGTCCGGCCGGTCGAAGGCGTCGGAGTCGCGGTTGGCCGACGCCCACGACAGCAGGATCTTCTCGCCTTCGGCCATGGGCGTGCCGGCGAAGGTGGTGTCACGGGTGACGGTGCGGGAGAAGTACTGGACCGGGGGGTCGAGCCGCAGGGACTCCTCGATGGTGCTGAACCTTAGACCGGCGTCGTTTCGGAGCCGGTCCTGGCACTCGGGATGCTGGGCCAGCTGCCACAGCAGCAGGCCGATGCCACCGGTGGTCGTCTCGTGCCCGGCCACCACCAGCAGGAAGGTGATGCCCAGGATCTCCTCCTCGGTGAGCTCCCGACCTTCGTAGCGCAGCTGGACGATCTTGCTGAGCAGGTCGTCGCGGGGATGGTCGCGCCGGTCCTCCAGCTGCTCGTAGAGGTAGCTGAAGAGCTGGAGGGCCTGCTCGGCGTTGACCTGGCTGTCCTCGGCGGCGGCCGCCGTCAGCATCAGCTCGGTGATCTCGCGGTAGTACGACCAGTCCTCCTCGGGGAGGCCGATCATGTGGGCGATGACCATGGGCGGCACCGGCACGGCCAGCTCCTGGGCCAGGTCGGCGTGACCGTTGGCGGCGAACTTGTCGATGAGCCCACCCACGATCGACCGGATCATCGGCTCCAAGCCGGCGCAGTACTGGGGCGAGAACCAGGCCTGGATGAGGTGGCGCCAGCGCGTGTGGTCGGGCGGGTCGACCTCGAGGGGGATGGCATTGAGCGGATTCCCGAAGTCGGGGACGCTCACGCCCTGGGCCGAGCTGAACAGCCCGGTGTCGTGGGCGGCGGCGCATACGTCGGCGAAGCGGGAGACCACGTGGAAGCCACCGAAGCGGCTGCCGTGACCGATCGGGCACTCTTTCCGCATGATGGCGTAGACGGGGTAGGGGTCCTGCACCACCTGTGGGTGGGTGGGGTCGAAGTCCTTGACCAGGTCGGCGGGCGCGCTTCCGTCGAGAGCCGTCATCTCGTCCCCCCTGTCCTCTGGGCCAGCAACCGGCTGAGGATGACCCGCTGGATCTGGTTCGTGCCTTCGTAGATCTGGAGCACCTTGGCGTCGCGCATCATGCGCTCGACGGGGTGGTCGGCCAGGTAGCCGTGGCCGCCCAGGCACTGGACGGCATCTGTCGCCACCTTCATGGCCGTGTCGGTGCAGAGTGTCTTGGCCATGGCCGACAGCTCGGCGGCCCGCGGACCACCCCGGTCGATCTCGGCCGCCGCCGCGTAGAGCAGCTCGCGGGCGGCTTCGATCTGGATGGCCATGTCGGCGATCATGAACGACACGCCCTGGAACTCGTAGACGGGCCTCCCGAAAGCCTTGCGCTCCAGCGTGTAGTTCAAGGCGTACTCCATGGCCCCGGTGGCCAGGCCCACGCCCTGGGCGGCCACGTTGGGGCGGGCGAAGACGAACATGGCCATCAGGGCGCCGAAGCCAAGGTCGCCGCCGATGAGGTTCTCGGCCGGGACCTCGACGTTCTCGAAGGACAGGCCGACGATGGTGGAGCCCCGCAGACCCATCTTCCGCTCCCGCCCGGTGACGGTCACCCCGGGTGACTCCCGCCCGTCGATGAGCAGCAGGCGCACGCCGGCAGGACCCGAACCCGGTTCCACCGTGACCAGGGTGGTGTAGACGTCGGACACGTCGCCGTTGGTGATGAAGCACTTGGCCCCGTTGACGACGTAGTAGCCGCCCTTGTCCACGGCCTGGGTGCGGATGGCCCCCAGGTCGCTCCCTGCCTCCGGTTCGGTGCTGGCCAGGCACGAGACCCGCTCTTCCAGCCGGGGGAAGAGCCGCTCCTGCTGCTCGGGCGTGCCCGCGAAGCGCAGGGTGAGGACGGCGCCGAAGTGCTGGAACAGCTGGCAGGCGGCCGTCGACACCCGGGAGATCTCCTCGGCCAGGATGACCCACTCGGTGGAGCCGGCCTCGGCACCACCGTGGGCGGCGGGCGTGAGGATGGAGAGCCAGCCCTGGTCCCGGTAGAGCTGCAGCAGGTCGTGGGGGAACTCGTCGGTGGCTTCCATGCGGGCCCCGATGGGGGCGATCTGCTCGTCAGCCACCCGCCGGACGGTGTCGGCGAAGAGCTGCTGCTCCGGGGTGAGGGTGGGCATCGGTTGTCTCAGCCCGGCGTGGTGCCGAAGATGTGGCGGGCGATGAGCATGCGCTGGGTGTTGGCCGGCCCCTCACCCAGCTCCGTGGCCAGGACGTCGCGCAGGCGGACCTGGGCGGGGTGCTCCCGGCTGTAGGCCACGTGCCCGATGACGAGGATCGCCTCGTGGCAGATCGAGGAGGCCAGCCGGGGGATCCACGACTTGGCCATGGCCGCCTCCTGGCGGAAGTCCTCACCCTGGTCGGTCTTCCACAGCGCCTTGTAGGCCAGGAGCCGGGCCGCCTCCAGCTGGGTGACGGCGTCGGCCAGGGGGAAGGCGATGCCCTGGCGGGTGGCCAGCGGCGCCCCGAAGGTGACTCTGTCCTTGGCCCAGTCCACGGCATCGTCCACTGCCGCCCGGGCCACGCCCAGGCACACGCAGCAGACGAGCACTTTGGACGAGGCCAGGGACCCGAGGGCGCTGCGCAGCCCGCTGCCCGGCTCCCCCAGGAGCGCGTCGGCGGGGACCTCGACGTCGTCGAAGGTGACGATGGCCCGGCCCAGCGGGCGGCTGCCCATGTCGTCGAAGGGCGCCACGGTGATCCCGGGCGCGTCCATGGGCACGAAGAACAGCGCCGGGCCGGCGTCGGTGCGGGCCAGCACGAAGGCCACCTGCGACTCGGAGAAGCTCATCGACGACTTCTCCCCCCGCAGCACCCACCCGCCATCCGTCGCCTTGGCCGTGGCCGCCAGGGCAGCGATGTCCGAACCGGTCCCGGGCTCCGTGAAGGCCAGGCCGAAGGTGGTGTCACCGGTGGTGACCCGGGGTAGCCACTCCGCCTGCAGCCGCTCGGAGCCCAGGCGCCATAACAGCTTCCCGGCTGTCCCGGCCTGGATGATCATGAGGGCGGTGGTGTAGTCGGCCCCACCCAGCTCCTCGCACACCAGCCCGGCGGCCAGCTCGCCGGCACCTTGCCCGCCCGCCTCGGTAGGAACATGGATCCCGAGAAGGCCCGAGTTAGCGAGCAGCTTCATCGTCTCCCAGGGAAAGACCCCGGCCCGGTCCCGCTCGACGTAGCCGGGGGCCAGCTCCTTGGCCACCCGTCTCGCCACGGCGAGGAGTTCCTCGTGTTCAGGGAGGTGGGTGAAGTCCATACGGCCTCCGGCTGTCTATTCAGGGACACCCCGAACCCCGGGGCGGGAAGGTTCGTGGGGGTGGAACTGGGGCACCCAGTTGCGGACGGCCTTGTAGGGCCCCGCCTCCTCGGGCACGAACGGCGGGCGGTCCTGGTAGGCGAGGTGCTCCCAGATGGGGAAGTCCTCCACCACCAGCTTGTACTGGAGGGCGTAGAGGGCGTCGCGCTGGCGCTCGGGCATCGACCGGGGCACGAAGACGGTGAAGTGGAAGTCGCTGCGCTGGCCGTCGATGGGGGTGATGCAGGCCGTCTGCGACGTGTCGCCCAGGCCCTTGATGTTGGTCAGAAGGAGGCCGAGGCCCTGGACGAAGACGTCGAACTCACCCGACGCCGCCGTGGCCGGGATCTCCTCCTCCCGGGCATCGAGCGGCTCGGTGAAGCGCTGGACGCTGTGGATCCGATGCCCGTCGGTGGAGAACTCGAGGAAGACGGGGACCCGCACGGTGCCGTGCACATAGCGGAAGTGGAAGATATCGGGCAGGTTCTCGATCAGGAGCTGGGGTTGCATCTCCACGCCCTCGAAACGCCGGGCACCGGCGGGCCAGACCGGGTGGTAGTCGTCGAGGGGGAAGGGGAGCTGGAACTTCTCCGGCTCCCACGACGGCGGCTGTCCGGCGGCGTCGTGCCACACCAGGACGAAGGGCTCGACCTCGCGGACGGGCCACGTCCCGATCCGCTTGGCCTGGGTCTTCCGCTCGCTGTAGGGGATGTCGACGGTGCATCCCTCGCAGTTCCAGCGCCAGTGGTGGAACGGGCAGATGACGTCGTCGCCGACCACCTCGCCGCCGTAGCCCAGGTGGGCGCCGAGGTGGGCGCAGTGGGCGTCGAGGACATGGACCTGGCCCGAGGCACCCCGGTAGGCGATGAGGTCCCGGCCGAAGTAGTGCATGGTCCTGATCTCGCCCGGCACCAGCTCGTCGGCCCAGGCGATCTGGAACCAACCCGTCGGCATGGTGGTCCACGGGAAGTTCTTCATCAGGTGTACCCTCCGATCCCCGGGGGCTCCCCGTACCCCTCAAAGACACGCCACAACGCCTCGACCGAGGCCAGCCAGGGGTCGAGGTCGCGCTGGGTCGGGGAAGACAGGACGTGGCCGACGCCCGCGCCGGCGTAGACGTCGAGGTGGCGGCGGAGCTCGTCGAGGTCACCAGAGAGGCCGTCGACATCGAGGCGCATGGACACGGCGTATTCGGGCTCCGGGCGTTCTTCCCGGAGCCGCTTGACCGTGGCGTCCACGTCGTCGAGGACGAGGTAGCGACGCCGATCCGGGTTGGCCAGCTGGCGGAGGGGCACGCCCACGCCCTGCCAGCCATCGCCCTTGGCGACGGCCCGGCGCAGCGCCCGCTCCCCGGTGCCACCGACCCAGATCGGGATCGGTCGGGCGGGCAGGGGCTTGACCTTCATGTCCGTGAAACGGACGGTGGGCCCCTCGAAGCTGGTCGGGGCGGCCGCCCAGCAGGTGCGGAGGACGTCGACGGCTTCGTCGGTCAGGTCCCCCCGGCGCCGGAAGGGGACGCCGCAAGCGTCGAACTCGGCCTCCAGCCACCCTACGCCGATGCCCAGCACGAGCCGGCCGCCCGACAGGAAGTCGATGGTGGCCAGTTGCTTGGCCGCCACCACCGGGCGGCGCAGGGGCAGGACGAGGACGCTGGTGCCGAGGGCGACCCTGCTGGTCACGGCGGCCACGAAGGAAAGCGTGGACATGGACTCGAGCAGAAACGACGGGGGGTAGGGAACCCCGTCGGGGACGGCGATGTGGTCGGCCACCCACACGTCGGCGAAGCCCAGGTCCTCGGCCTGGCGGGCGGCCCGGGTAAGCCCCTCGGCGGTGGCCGGGCCGTACTGGGGGAGGGCGATCCCGAAGCGCACGGTCTACGTCCGCGCCGCGCCGCGTACCCGCCGGGCCAGGGCTTCGGAGATGAGCAGGCGCTGAATCTGGTTGGTCCCGATGTAGATCTGCATGACCTTGGCGTCGCGGATCATGCGCTCCACCGGGTGGTCCTTCAGGTAGCCGTGACCGCCGAGGCACTGGACGGCGTCGGTGGTCACGGCCATGGCCATGTCGGTGCAGAAGACCTTGGCCATCGAGGCCAGCTCACCCGCCCGGGGGCCGCCGCGGTCCACCTCAGCCGCCGCCTTGTAGGCCAGCTCCCGCCCCGCCTCGATGCGGATGGCCATGTCGGCGATGGGAAACGACACGCCTTGAAACTCATAGACGGGCCGGCCGAAGGCGCGCCGTTCGAGCGTGTAGGCCAGGGCGTACTCCATGGCTGCGGCGGCCAGCCCGCAGGCCATGCCGGCCACGTTGGGCCGGGCGAAGTCGAGCAGCTGCTGGGCCGCCCGCAGGCCCGTCTCGCCCCCGATCATGTTCTCGGCCGGGACCTCCACGTTCTCGAAGGACAGCGCGGCCAGGGAGCTGCCCCGCAGTCCCATCTTGCGCTCCTCCCGCAGGACGCTCACCGTCCCGGGCGACTCGACGGCGTCGACCATGAACAGACGCAGGCCGGCCCACCCCGAGCCGGGCTCGACCGTGGTGACGAGGGCGAAGAAGTTGGCCACCCCGCCGTTGGTGATGAAGCACTTCTCGCCGTTGACGAGGTAGTAGCCGCCCTTGTCGACGGCGTGGGTGCGGATCCCGCCCAGGTCGCTGCCCGCCTCGGGTTCGGTGGCGGCGAAGCACCCGATCCGCTCCTCCAGGAGGGGAAAGAGCCGGTCCTGCTGCTCCTGGCTGCCCAGGAAGCGCAGGGGGATGGCGGGACCGAAGTTCTCGAACATCTGGGCCGCGGCGGCGTTCACCTTGGCGATGGCCTCGGCCAGGATGACCCACTCGGTGGAGCCGGCTTCGGCTCCGCCGTACTTCTCGGGCGTCATGAGGGACAGCCAGCCGAGCTCCCGGTACAGCTCGATGAGGTCGTAGGGGAACCGGTCCTCTTCCTCCATGCGGGCGCCGATGGGGGCGATGCGTTCCTCCGCCACCCGCTGCACCGTTTCGGCGAAGAGTTCCTGCTCCGGGGTGAGCGTGGGCATCGGCCGGGTCCTTGTGAATGAGCGATCGGTCAGTCGCACTCTAACGGCGCGCAGCCCGGCTTTCCAGACTCGACGTACCGCCCGCCGGCGGGGATCAGTGGACCCGGACGAGGCGGAGGGTGTCGGTGAGCGGCTCTGCTTCGGTGGGGGAGCCGACCACCACCGCCACCACGTCGCCCGGCTTCACCACTCCCAGGCGGGCGGCCGCCTCCACCGCGAACCAGACGGTGTCGTCCGTGGTGGCCCGCTGCTGGTCGAGCACCGGCGTGATACCCCAGGCCATCCGCAGTTGGCGGGCGGTTCGGAGCGAGGGGGTGACGGCCAGGAGCGGCATGGTGGGCCGGAAGCGGGACACGGCCCGGGCGGTCCGGCCCGACGCCGTACAGGCGAGGATGGCCGCCACGTCGGCGTCGATGGCGGCCCGCCAGGCGGCGGCCGAGATGGCGGTGGTGATGCGGGACGTGGCCGATGCACCCTGGGCGCCGGCCTGTTGCTGGCGGCCCAGGCTGCTGCCCCAGCCGTAGTAGTCGAACTCGGCCTCCGCCCGCACGGCCACCCGGGACATGGTTTCGACCGCCGCCACCGGATCGACGCCGATGGCCGTCTCGGCCGAGAGCATCAGGGCGCTGGTGCCGTCGAAGACGGCGTTGGCCACGTCGGAGACCTCAGCCCGGGTGGGGACGGGCGACGCCACCATGGATTCCAGCATCTGGGTGGCGGTGATGACCGGCCGGCCGTAGGCGACACCGGCGCGGATGATGCGCTTCTGGTAGTGGGGAACGTCCTCCAGGGCGCAGCGGATGCCCAGATCGCCCCGGGCCACCATGACGCCATCGGCGGTGGCGATCACGTCCTCGACTGCGTCGACGGCCTCCTGCGTCTCGATCTTGGCCACCAGCATGGGCCCGCCGCCCGAGATGGCGGCCCGGGCCTTTTCGACGTCGGCCGCCGACCGGACGAAGGAGATGGCCACCGCTTCGACTCCGGCTTCGGCCAGGGCCTCGAGGAGGCGCAGGTCGGTCGGAGTGGGAGAGGACATCGACAGGCGGCCGGCGGGAAGGGCGACGCCGGGTCGCCCCCGGGCCCATCCGCCCACCGTCACCTCGGCCCGGGCCCGGTTGCGATCGACGTCGCGGACCTCAAGCTGGATGGCGCCGTCGCCCAGGCGGACCCGATCGCCGGGGACGAGGTCGACCAGGAGGCCGGGATCGTCGACCACGACCCGGTGCTCCGTGCTCCCCTCGCCGTCGACACCGGGCACGAGGTCCAGCGAGGCGCCGTTGGCCAGGTGGACACCGCCCTCGGGAAAGACGCCGGCACGGAGCTTCGGGCCGGGCAGGTCGGCGAGCACCCCGAGCGCGGGATCGACGGACCGGATGCGGGCGAGCCGGTCCAGGGTCTCCTCCAGGGGACCATGGGCCAGGGACAGCCGGGCGACGTCCATGCCGGCGGCCGCCATAGCGTCCAGGGTGGACCGGTCCTCGCAGGCGGGGCCGATGGTGGCGACGATCTTCGTCCGGCGGGGCATGGGTCTGGGAGGGTACCGTCCACCCCCGCCCGGGTGTGAACGCTCCGGCGACACCGGGCGTAACGGAAGCCAAACTGCAACGACCATGATGAGAGCAGCCGTGGGGGACAAGGAGGACCGGTGATCACGATCGAACTGAGCGCTGACGACGAGGCCCGGGTGGAGGAGTTCGCCGGGAACCTGTTCATGGCGTGCCTGGCCACCATGGAGCTGGCCAACGTCGAGCTGGGTGTCCGGCTCGGCCTCTACGAGGCGATGGCCGGCGTCGGGCCGGTGACCGCCGGGGACCTGGCCAAGTCGGCGGGCATCGCCGAGCGCTACGCCCAGGAGTGGCTGGAGCAGCAGGCCACCGCCGGCGTGGTCGAAGTGGAGAACGCGGCCGAGCCGGCTGCCGCCCGTCGCTTCACCTTGCCCAACGCCCACGCCCACGTGCTCACCGACGACGACAGCGAGGCGTGCATGAAGCCGTGCTCGGCCGTCGTTCCCTGGCTCGGAAAGGCGCTCGACATCATGGTGGAGGAGTTCCGCCGGGGCGACGGGGCCGCCTTCGGTCTCTTCGACCTGCACGACGTCCAGGCCGCCTTCACCCGGCCCGTGTTCGTCAACCACCTGACCCAGAACTGGCTCCCGGCCCTGCCCGAGGTGCAGGCCAGGCTGACGGCGGGGGAGCGGGTGCGGATCGCCGAGGTCGGCTGCGGCGAGGGGCTGGCGGCGGTCGTCATCGCCCGGGCCTATCCCAACGCCGAGATCGACGGTTACGACCTCGACGAGGCCTCCATCGCCGTGGCCCACAGGGAAGCGGAAGCCGCCGGGGTGTCCGACCGGGTGCGGTTCCAGGTGCGCGACGCCGCCGACCCCGCCATCACCGGCGACTACGACCTGGTGATGGCCATCGAGATGCTCCACGACATGCCCGACCCGGTAGGCATCCTGCGGACGATGAAGAAGCTGGCCGGCGAAGCCGGCACCGTGCTGGTGGTCGACGAGCGCACCGAGGACGCCTTCACCGTGCCCACCACCGAGATGGAACGGTTCTTCTACACCTTCAGCACGCTGCACTGCCTGGCCGTCAGCCTCCAGGACGGCGGCGCGGGCACCGGCACCGTCATCCGGGCTGACGACGTCCGCCGCTACGCCGCCGACGCCGGGTTTGCCCAGGTCGAGGTACTCGACGTCGAGCACCCCCAGTTCCGTCTCTACCGGCTGGCCTGACGGCCGACTACGATGACTGAATAGTCGGTCAGAACAGCGCCTCGATCTGGTGAGAACCGCGCCTAGGTTTGGTCACAACAGCGGAGGGACTCGATGTCGACCCAAGCGCCCACGTCCGACCTCGACCTGTGGTCCGACGAGGTCCTCATCGACCCTTGGCCGCACTACCGGGCGATCCGGGACGCGGCGCCGGCCGTCCACCTGGAGCTCCACAACTTCTACGCCGTCGGCCGCTTCGCCGATGTCCGGGCCGCCCTGCGGGACTGGCACACCTTCACCTCAGCTGACGGGGTCGCCTTCAACGACCTCATGAACGAGGCCGAGCTGGGCACCGCCCCCGGGTCCGACCCGCCCGAGCACGACCAGATCCGGGCCGCCTTGCTCGAGCGTCTCCGGCTCTCCGAGGTGAAGGAGCTGCACGCCCCGATCCAGGCCCGCGCCGATGCCCTGATCGCCGAGCTGCTCGAACGCCGGTCCTTCGACCTCGTCACCGACCTGGCCCAGCGCTTCGTCGTGGAGGTCGTGGGGGAGCAGATCGGGATCTCGGGCGAGCTTCTCGACCAGTTCGGCCCGGCCGGGCCGTACTTCTTCGACACCGCCGGTCCGGAGGGAGAGCGGGTCTACGAGGCGTTCCCCATCGCCCTGGAGCTGCTCCAGGTCATCGGCCGCCTGACCAAGGAGGACATGGCGCCCGGGAGCATGGGCTGGTCGCTCTTCGACGCCGAGGAGCGGGGCGTGACCCCGGCCGACAGCGCCACCATGCACATCTGGAACTACCTCGGCCCGGCCTTCGACACCACCATCAACGGCATCGGCAGCACGATCTGGTACCTGGCCCAGGATCCCGAACAATGGAAGACGTTGCGGGACGACCCGTCGCTCATCCCCGCCGCCTTCAACGAAGGGCTGAGGATGGAGGCGCCCATCCAGATCTGGGGCCGGGGCTGCCGCGACGGCGCCGAGATCGACGGGATCGAGATCCCCCCCGGGAGCCGGATGGCCATCATCCTCGGGTCGGCCAACCGCGACGAGCGCCACTACCCCGACCCCGACCACTACGACGTCCGCCGCAACCCCGCCGACCACGTCGGTTTCGGGCACGGCATCCACTCCTGCGTGGGGGCGCCGCTGGCCCGGGTCGAGGCCCACGCCATCCTCACAGCCCTGGTCAACCAGGTGACCACCCTGGAGTGCGGTGAGGCGGTCCACGAAGCCCACAGCACCACCCGGGGCCTGGCCAGCCTTCCCATGGAGATCTCCTAATGGGGATCGACCACCTCCCCGGTTGAGTGGGTGAGGCTGGTGGCTGAGCCGGCTGGCAGGTCAGCACTGCGGTCTCCAGGGCGTTGAGCCCTACGGCTAGATCGTGCGCCTGCCGGCTGGTGAGGTCGACCTCGGATGGCTGGTGGGATGACGTGCTTCGAGCACTGAACCATTAGGGAGCTGCTGGTCGCCTCGGGCTCGGTCCGGACCCTTGGTGCGATCGGAGGTGCTGGTGGGAGAGGTGTTTGTCGGCCATGACTGGGCCGAGACGCATCATGACGTGTTCGTCGAGGATGGTGCCGGGCAGCGCTTGGCCCGGGCCCGGCTGCCCGAAGGGATCGAAGGGGTCGCCCGGTTCCACGAGTTGGTCGCCTCGCATGTGGATGCCCCGGACGAGGTGGTGGTGGCCACCGAGACGGACCGGGGTCTGTTCGTGGGGGCACTGGTCGCCGCTGGCTACACGGTCATCGCGGTGAACCCGATGTCCGTGGCCCGCTATCGGGAGCGGCACTCCACCTCGGGGGCAAAGTCGGACCCGGGTGACGCCAAGGTGCTGGCCGACCTGGCCCGTACGGACCGCCACAACCACCGGCGGGTGGCCGGGGACAGCGACCTGGCCGAGGCGGTCAAGGTCCTGGCCCGGGCGCACCAGAGCCTGATCTGGAGCCGGCAGCGGCAGCTGAACCAGCTGCGCTCGACGCTGCGGGAGTTCTACCCGGCGGCCCTCGAGGCCTTTCCCGAGCTCGGGTCGGCCGAGGCGCTGGCGGTGCTGTCGATGGCCCCGACCCCGGCGCTGGGCCGGGGCCTGTCCCGCTCCAAGATCGCCGCCGGGCTGCGCCGGGCGGGCCGGCAACGCCGGATCGAGGAACGCGCCGGTGAGATCCAGATGGCCCTGCGGGCGGCGCAGCTCCAAGCCCCGGACATCATCGCTGGTGCCATGGGCAGCTCGTCATCGGCCCTCGTGGCCGTCATCGTCGAGCTGTCCACCCAGATCAGCCGGCTCGAAGCCGAGCTGGCCGACCGTTTTGAGCAGCACCCGGACGCCAAGATCATCCGCTCCCTGCCAGGACTGGGGATGACCCTGGGCGCCCGGGTGCTCGGCGAGTTCGGGGATGACCCGAACCGCTATGCCGACACCAAGTCTCGCAAGAACTATGCCGGCACGTCACCTATCACCAAAGCCTCCGGGCGCAGTCACGTCGTCCTCGCCCGCTACGCCCGCAACCGCCGCCTCGCCGACGCCTGCCAGCAGTGGGCCTTCTGCGCCATCACTGCCAGCCCCGGAGCCCGGGCCTACTACGACCAACGACGCCGCAACGGCGACACCCACCAACGCGCCCTCCGAGCCCTCGCCAACCGGCTCGTCGGCCTCCTCCACGGCTGCCTCCGCCACCACACCCTCTACGACGAGCACACGGCCTGGGGCCACCGGCAACAACAAGCGGCTTGACGAGTTAGAGGCGTGGGATGTCTAGCCGCGACCACAAGAGCGGGTCCGGTTTCTGCCGTTATGGCGGGTTCTGCCTGGACACCTTTGCGCTGATTGCGCGCCCTTCCGGCGCTTCCATACCCGCTACTCCCTTTGCCAGGTCTGCGTTTGCGGCTCCCTTTCGTCCCTTCTGCGTCTAAAGGAATTGCCTAGATGAGAGCGAACTCTTCGTAAACTCTTCGTACGTTTGCGGTGCCATTGCGTCTAGAAGGTTGGGGATAAAGTGCGCTCTTTCTACCTCTTCGCGCGTGCCGAGGCGTGGACACGCCGGCACGCGTTCCGGTTCGGGACCGCGGGGCTGGCCGGGCTCATGGTCAGCTTTGTCCTGCCCCTGGGGACGGCCGGCGCCGCTCCCGACCCGACGATCACGATCCACGACGCCGAAGTGGTCGAAGGGGACAGCGGGACCAGCCACGCCGAGTTCACCGTCGAGTTGTCCGAGCCCTGGCCCTTCGAGATCACGGTGGAATACGCCACCGAGGACGGCGAGGCCGAGGCACCGTTGGACTACGAGTCCGACGAAGGCACGGTCACCTTCGCGCCCGGGGACACCGTCGAGACCATCACGGTGGACGTCCGCAGCGACGTGGTCGACGAGGAGACGGGCGATGAAGACTTCTTCGTCGTGCTGGCGGACGCCGTGGACGAGAACGCGCTGGCCATCGAGATCGACCGGGACACCGCCGTCGGTCTCATCGTGGGCGACGACCAGACCCTCGAGATCGAGGGCACATCCGTCTTCGAAAATGACTCCGGTACCACCGAGGCCACGCTGGCGGTGGCCCTGTCCTCGGTCAGTTCAAGGCACGTCACCGTCGACTACCGGACGGTGGACGGGACGGCCCGGGCCGGCTCCGACTATGTCAGCGAGAGCGGCACCCTGACCTTCTCGCCCGGGGAGTTGAGCGAGATCATCACCATCGACGTCAAGGGCGACACCTTCGCCGAGGGTGGCGAGGAGGGGCTGGAGGAATTCACCGTCCTGCTCAATGACGCCTCCCATGCCGACATCGCCGCCTCCCACGGTGTCGTCGCCATCCTGGACGACGACGCCACCATCGAGATCGGGGACGCGGCCGTGGCCGAGCCCGACTCGGGGACCACCGATGCCCTCTTCGAGGTCAACCTGTCCGCCCCCGCCACCAACCACGTCACGGTCCGCTACCGGACGGTGGAGGGATCCGCCCGCGCCGGTGAGGACTTCGAGTCCAGGTCGGGGACGCTCACCTTCTCGCCCGGCGAGGCCAGCAAAACCGTCTCGGTGCCGGTCAAGAGCGACGCCGTCCGCGACGCGGAGGAGGAAGACGAGCTCTTCTACGTCGAGCTCTTCGATGCCTCCGGGGCCGAGATCGGGGACGGCGTGGGCGAGGGCAAGATCGTCGACGCCGACGTCACCATCGAGGTCGAGGACGTCGCCGTCATGGAAGGGGCCGACCAAGCGATCGTCGAGGTGAAGCTCAACAAGCCCGTCGACGAGACGGTCCGGGTCCGCTACACCACCCGGGACGGCTCGGCCGTCGAGCCCGACGACTACACGGAGCAGAGCGGCACGCTCACCTTCTCGCCCGGGGAGGCCGGCAAGCGCATCCTGATCGACATCGAGGACGACAAGATCGCCGAGGAAGAGGAGATCTTCTACCTGGAGCTGTCGAGCCCCTCGGGCGCCAAGGTGCTCGACGGACAATCGGAGATCACCCTCCTCGACAACGAGGATCTCATCGGTATCGAGGACGTCGTCATCACCGAGGGTGATTCCCGGGGCCTCGAGGCCTCCTTCCCCGTGATCCTCTCCGCCCCGAGCCCTGACACGGTGACGGTGGAATGGCGCACCGTGGACGGCACCGCCACGGAACCGGACGACTACGAGGAGGCCAGCGGGACCGTCACCTTCGCCCCCGGTCAGGTGAGCCGGAGCATCGAGGTCCGCATCGTGGACGACGATGTCGACGAGGGCGCGGCCGACCCGGAGATCTTCTTCATCGACCTCTCCAACCCCCGCGGCGCCAGAGTGGCCGATACCCGGGCCGAAGCCGAGATCTTCGATGACGACCTCACCATCACCATCGAGGATGCGGAGGTCGCCGAGGAGGACGAGGAGGAGGTCGACGCCGTCTTCACCCTGCGCCTGTCCTCGGAGAGCGGACGGGCGGTGGAGGTCAGCTACCGCACAGGCGATGGTTCGGCCGTGGCCGACGAGGACTACGAAGCCGTCGACGACACCGTCGTCTTCCCGCCGGGTGAGGTGGAGGCCGAGATCGCGGTCCCCGTCTTCGCCGATCTCGAGGACGAGCCGGAAGAGAGCTTCCTGCTCGAGCTGTCCGATCCGGTGAACGCCCGGCTCGACCGCGACGAAGCGGAGGCGACCATCGAGGCCAGCGACCGGGGCTACTGGATGGTGGCGTCCGACGGCGGCGTCTTCGCCTTCGGGGACACCGACTTCCTGGGGTCGACCGGTGACATCCCGCTCAACTCACCGGTCGTCGGCATGGCTCCCACGGTCAAGGGCAACGGCTACTGGATGGTGGCCGCCGACGGCGGCATCTTCAGCTTCGGCGACGCTCCCTTCCTCGGGTCGACCGGGGGACTCAAGCTCAACCGTCCCATCGTGGGCATGGCCGCCAACCCGGCCGGCAACGGCTACTGGATGGTGGCGGCCGACGGCGGCATCTTCAGCTTCGGCGAGGCTCCCTTCCGCGGGTCGACCGGGGGCTACAAGCTCAACCGTCCCATCGTGGGCATGGCCGCCAACCCGGCCGGCAACGGCTACTGGATGGTGGCCTCCGACGGCGGCATCTTCAGCTTCGGCGACGCTCCCTTCCTCGGGTCGACCGGAGGCATCCGCCTGCAGCGCCCCATCGTGGGCATGGTCCCGACCCCGACCGGGCGCGGCTACTGGCTGGTGGCCTCCGATGGTGGCGTGTTCACCTTCGGCGACGCCACATTCATGGGCTCGACCGGCGCCATGAAGCTGAACAGCCCGATCATCGGCATGGCCCGGAACACCGATGCCGACGGTTACTGGCTGGTGGCCTCCGATGGTGGTGTGTTCAGCTTCGGGGAGGCCGAGTTCCTGGGCTCCACCGGCGACCTGAAGCTGACCCGTCCCATCGTGGGAGCGGCCGTCCTGCCCGCCTCGCCCCCCCGCCGCAAGACCTGATCACCCCTGGCCTGAGGAGGCCGGTATTCGGTAATCTGGAGAGATATCGCGGCCCGACATTGTCGGTATGTCTAGGGTGTGACCTTGTCCGGATGCCGCTCGGTCCTCTGGGAATGGATGGTGGTCAACATCAAGACTCAAGTTCGCTTCGTGTCGTTGACGCTTGTGGCGGTTCTGGCCGCCGGCTGCGGCGGGAACAGCGGCGGCGCGAAGGAGGACGGCGGCGCATCTGGTGTACCCCAGAGCCTGCCACGAGCCGAATCCGCCGCCGAAAACAGCATCGACCTCGTTCTGGCCGGCAAGCGGGAGAAGGTCGTGAAGATGGCCCAGAGGCTGGACGATCTGGCCAACAACGATCTGCCCCGTGACCTGCAAGACGTCGCCAGTGCCGAAGAAATCAAGGACCTGCAGTCCCGGACCGCCGAGTTTGTTCGCATCG
The DNA here is from genome assembly GCA_963789165.1 of uncultured Actinomycetes bacterium. Taxonomy (GTDB): domain Bacteria; phylum Actinomycetota; class Acidimicrobiia; order IMCC26256; family BP-133; genus CAWBJP01. Next base: position 398,581 of record CAWBJP010000003.1, on the reverse strand, counting down.
CCCCGGACGGGGAACCGGTGGCCGTCGCCCTGGCCGCCAACCGAGCCTTCGAGCTCATCGCCGGCTTCTTCGGACGCTACGAGACCAAGACGCCGGGTGAGGTGCTGCTCCTCGACTACTACGACTTCGAGGCCAAGCTGCAGGCCCTGGCCCACGACATGACGAAGGTCCGGGCCACCGTCGACCGGATGGCGGAGACCTGGTTGGGCCTGGACGACGCGGTCCGGTCCCAGCGCGGGGGGTCGGGGCCGGCTGACGACTTCGACGCCCATGTCGCCGCCATGGAGAAGCTCGCCACGGGGTCAGACTTCTCCGCGCTGGCCAAGGAGGCTCAGCACGGCCTCGACCTCGTCGACGAGCTGGAAAACGTTTTCGTCAGCTGAGCGCAGGCCCTTTTCCTTAACACACCCTTCGCATTTCCCTTCGGCGCGCCTAAACGCGACGCGGAATTTTGTTTGTGCTCCGTTGGGTGCAGTGTTACTTTCCGCTTACCTTTGACGGTCCGGCCGCGGCTTGTTGGCGCCAGGGAACGTCGGGGGTGCGGATGGTTGGCGATTGGGGAGGAGGGGATCGCCGAAGCTCCGTGGGGAGCGGGCATGGACGCTTTGTCGTCCCTTTTGGTACCCTATGAGCACATTGTCTCTCGAAGCTGGGCTCCGAGACGAAGTGCTGGGACCACATACACGAAAAGCTGATAGATCAACGGACGACCTGCGGCGGATCAATATCCACCGAGATCGCATAACTGGCTGGACCAAGGGCACTCTGGTCTAAACGCGCCAGCGTTCTTTGAGCTATCTGGAGGCGTTCGTGAGTTTCATTCATCAATTCGTCTCTAGCCTTATTCGAGGCTACGGGGGCAGACCTGAAAGCACGCTGAAGACGTGGGCGCGCCCACCTCTTGAAAGTGGGGCCACATGAAGCGCACCGGCCGCTGGATCGCTGTACTTCTGCTCGCCGCCGCCGTCGCCTTCTCGGGCTGCGCCAAGAGCTCGGAGGCGGTTAGCGAGAAGATCGAACCGGCCAAGGTTGAGCCCCTGGAAGGGACCAGCCTCAACCGGATCGTCCTGACCGCCAAGGCCGTGGAGCGGATCGGCATCAAGACGGGGGAGGTCAGTGACCTCGCCGTCCCCGGCAGCGCGGTACCGCGCAAAGTCGTCCCCTATGCCGCCGTGATCTACGACACCAAGGGCGAGACCCTGATCTACAGCCAACGGGAACCCCTGGTCTTCATCCGGCACCCCATCACCGTGGACCGGATCGACGGGGACGTGGCCTTTCTCTTCGACGGCCCGGAAGCCGGCACCAAAGTGGTGACCGTGGGCGGGCCGGAGCTGTTCGGCATTGAGTTCGGCATCGGCAAGTGAAGTAACCAGCGACCAAGAGGGGCGCCATGATGCGGAGAGTCGTCGGTGCGAGTCTGCGGTTCCGGCTGGTGGTGGTAGCCGTCGCCGCTGGGCTCATGGCGTTCGGGGTGATGCAACTTCGTGACGCCCCCCGGGACGTCTATCCCGAGTTCGCGCCCACCTACATCGAGGTTCAGACGGAAGCTCTCGGGCTTTCGGCCGCCGAGGTGGAGCAGTTCATCACCGTCCCGTTCGAGTCCTACATGCTCAACGGGGTGGCGTGGCTGGAGACGATCCGCTCCGAATCGGTCTCCGGCCTGTCGTCCATCGTGCTCGTCTTCGAGCCCGGTACCGACCTCATGCGGGCCCGCCAGATGGTGCAGGAGCGCCTCACCCAGGCCTCCTTCCTGCCCCGGGTGTCCAAGGCGCCGGTCATGCTCCAGCCGATCTCGTCGACCAGCCGGGCCATGGTCATCGGAATGTCGTCGGAGACGGTGTCTCTCATCGACATGGGCGTCCTGGCCCGCTGGAACATCAAGCCCCGCCTGATGGGCCTGCCCGGAGTGGCCACCGTGTCGGTCTGGGGGGCGCGGGACCGGCAGCTGCAGGTGCAGGTGGATACGGCCCGGTTGCGGGCGGCGGGCGTCTCCCTCGACCAGATCATCGAGACCACGGGGAACGCCCTCTCCGTCTCCCCCTTGACCTTCCTCGAGGCCTCCACCCCCGGGGCCGGGGGGTTCATCGACAGCCCCAACCAGCGGCTCGGCATCCGGCATGTGTCCCCGATCAGGACACCGGAAGACCTCGCCAAGGTGGCCCTCGAAGGCTGCACGGGCGGGACCAGGCCTCCCCGGCACGTCGACGCCAACTGCCCGGCGCCACCGGCCGGCGGTCCGCCGGCGGGCACGGTTGTCAACGCCAACACCGGAGCGTTGACCACTCCGGCAGGCGGACCTCTGCGGCCGGACGGCACGCCGGCCCCGCGGCTCGGCGAGGTCGCCACGGTGGTCGAGGACCACCAGCCGCTCATCGGTGACGCGGTGGTGAACGACGGCAAGGGTCTCCTGCTCGTGGTGGAGAAGCTGCCCTGGGCCAACACGACGGACGTCACCCGGGAAGTCGAATCCGCCCTGGCCGCTCTCCAGCCGGGCCTCGAAGGGGTGGAGTTCGATCCCACCATCTTCCGGCCGGCCGGCTTCATCGACCGGGCCGTGGACAACCTCGCCGTCACCGCCCTGGTCGCCCTCGGACTGATCGTCCTCGCCCTCGCCGCCCTGCTCTTCCGCTGGCGCACGGCGCTCGTCGTCCTGGTGACGATCCCCTTGTCGCTGCTGGCGGCCGCGCTCGTCCTCCACCTGCGGGGCACGACGTTCAACGCCTTCGTTTTCGCCGGTCTCGTGGTCGCCACCGGCGCCGTCGTGGATGACGCCGTCACCGCCGTCCATGCCATGGCCCGCCGCCTCCGGGAGCAACCGTCCGACGGGGCCGGGACCGCCATCACGGGGAACAGTCCCCAGGCCGCGGGGAAATTCGGCCGTCATCCTGGAGGCTGCCGTCGAAGCCCGGGGAGCCCTGCTCTTCGCCACCCTGGTCATCGTCGCCCCGGTCGTACCCCTCTTCTTCATGGACAGCCTGACCGGTTCGCTGCTGCGGCCGGCGGCCACCTCCTACGCTCTGGCCCTCTTCGCCTCCTTCGCCGTGGCGCTCACCGTGACCCCGGCCCTCGGCCTGCTGGTCCTGCGGAGCGGCCCGCGGGCGGGGGACGGTTCGCCCGCCCTCGGCTGGCTCCAGCGGCGCTACGAGGGCCTGGCCACGCGGTTCGTCCGCTCCCCGCGGCCGGTGGTACTGGCCGGCGCGGTGCTCGTGGTGGCCGGCGTCGCCGTCCTGCCCTTCCTCCGCCAGACGACCGTGCCCGAGTTCAAGGAGACGGACCTCCTGGTCGAGTTCGAGGCCGCCCCGGGGACCTCCCTGCAGTCCATGGAACGGATGACGACGGCCGCCGGGAAGGACCTGCGGTCTCTGCCTGGTGTCCGCAACGTCGGTGCCCACGTCGGCCGGGCGATCATGTCCGACGAGGTGGCGGGGGCCAACTCCGCTGAGCTGTGGGTCAGCCTCGAACCCGATGCCGACTACGACGCCGCCGTGGCCTCCGTTCAGGGCGTGATCGACGGCTACCGCGGCATCGTCACCAACGTCCTCACCTACCCGAACCACCGGATCGCAGAGCTACTCGACACCACCCCCGATCCCGTGGTGGTGCGCATCTACGGCGACGACGCCGAGGTGCTCGGCGCCAAGGCCGGCGAGGTCCGCAAGGCGCTCTCGGGCATCGACGGCGTGGTCGGCACCCGCATCGACCTGCCCCCGGCCGAGCCCACCGTCGAGATCGAAGTCGACCTGCCCGCCGCCCAGCGGGCCGGCATCAAGCCCGGCGACGTCCGCCGGGCGGCGGCCACCCTGATGCAGGGCCTCGAGGTCGGCAACCTCTTCGAGGAGCAGAAGGTCTTCGACGTCGTCGTGGTGGGCACGCCGGAAACCCGCAACAGCGTGACCAACATCGCCGATCTCCTGGTCGACAAGCCCAACGGCGACGGCGTCCGCCTGGGCGACGTGGCCTACGTACGCACCGTGGGAGCGCCCAACGTCATCCGGCGGGATGCCGTTTCCCGCTACGTCCAGGTCGCCGCCGGCGTCAGCGGGCGCGACTCCGACGCCGTCCTGGCCGATGTCAACCGCCGGCTCGGCGCCATCGACTTCCCCGTCGAGTATCACGCCGAGGTACTGGGGGACTTCAAAGACGGCCAGACCACCCAGCAACGCACACTGATCGTGGCTGCGGCCAGCGCGCTGGCGATGTTCTTCCTCCTGCAGGCCGCGTTGTCCAGCTGGCGCCTGGCCGGGCTGCTCTTCCTGACGCTGCCACTGGGCCTGACCGGCGGGGCCGTGGCCGCCTTCGCGGCCGGCGGCCGGGAGATCTCGCTCGGGTCGCTGATCGGCTTCCTGGCCGTGCTCGGGTTGGCGGCCCGCAACGGGGTCCTGCTGCTCCGCCATTACCAGCACCTCCAGCACGTCGAGGGAGAGCACTTCGGTGTCGAGCTCGTCCTCCGGGGCGCGCGCGAGCGGGCGGCCCCCATCCTGACCACGGCGGCGACGGTGGCCCTGGCCTTCGCCCCCTTCGCCCTGACGGGGGCTCATCCCCGGCCAGGAGCTCGTCCAGCCGATGGCCGTGGTCGTCCTGGGCGGCCTCGTCACCACCACCCTGGTGAGCCTCTTCGTCCTCCCCGCCCTCTACCTCCGGCTCGGTTCCGGCGCAGCTCCCGACCTGCTCGAGATCGATCTGCGGGAACAGCCGTACTCGTTCGCGACCGGCCCGTCGGCTTCTGAACCGCGGCTGGCGGCGGTCACAGTGACCGCCACCAACGGCGCGGGAGATTCGCCGGACACGGAAGCCCAGCCCACCCGATGACCACCCCAGGACGTCGACAGCCATGATGCGGTGGATCGTCGGTTCGAGCATCAAGTACCGGTTCCTGGTCGTGGGTTTCGCCACCGCCCTCGTCTTCGTGGGCGTGGGCGAGGTCCGCAAGATGCCCGTCGACGTCTTCCCCGAGTTCTCGCCGCCCAAGGTCGAGATCCAGACTCCGGCGCTCGGGCTCAACTCCACCGAGGTGGAGTCCCTGATCACCGTGCCGCTGGAGCACGCCCTCCAGGGCATCCCAGGGCTCGATGTCATCCGCTCGGGGTCGGCCGAGCAGGTCTCGCAGATCGTGCTCCTCTTCGAGCGCGGCACCGACGTCATCAAGGCCCGGCAGCTGGTGTCGGAGCGCATCACCACGGTGACGCCGACGCTGCCGAGCTGGTCGAAGCCACCCATGATCATCCAGCCCCTGTCGTCGACCAGCCGGGTCATGAAGATCGGGGTGTCCTCCGACAAGCACTCGATGGTCGAGCTGTCCATGATCGCCAACTGGAAGATCCGCCAGCGCCTGCTGCGCGTCCCCGGGGTGGCCAACACCCCCATCTGGGGCGAGCGCAAGCAGATGCTGTTCGTCAACGCCGATCCCGGGCGCATGGCGACCGAGGCCGTCTCGCTCCAGCAGCTGATGACGGTCACCGCCGACTCCCTGGACGCCGGGCTGCTGCGCTACTCCAACGGGGCGGTGATCGGCAGCGGGGGGTTCGTCGACACACCCAACCAGCGGATGCCCGTCCGCCACAAGCAGACGATCGTCGATCCCGAGCACATGGGCTCGGTGGTCCTCGAGGAGCGCGGCGGCCGCACGTTGCGCATCAGCGACGTGGCCGACGTGGAGGTCGGCCACCAGCCGCTCATCGGCGACGCCGTCATCAACGGCGGTCCCGGGCTCATGCTCATCGTGGAGAAGCTGCCCTGGGCCAACACCCTGGAGGTGACCCGGGGGGTCGACGAGGCGCTCGAGGCCCTGGAGCCGGGTCTGGACGGGGTGGAGATCGACGCCACCATCTTCCGGCCGGCCAACTTCATCACGTCCGCCATCGACAACCTGGGCAAGGCGCTGCTCATCGGCTGCCTGCTCATGATCTTCATGCTGGGCGCCTTCCTGTGGTCCTGGCGGGTGGCCCTGATCAGCGTGGTGGCCATCCCGCTGTCCCTGGTGGCCGCGGCCATGGTGCTCTACTGGCGGGGCACCACCATCAACACCATGGTCCTGGCCGGATTCGCCATCGCCCTGGGCGACATCGTCGACGACGCCATCATCGACATCGAGAACGTGGTCCGCCGCCTGCGGCTCGATCGCGCCGAGGGGAAACAGACCTCGAGAGCCAGGATCATCCTCGACGCATCGTTGGAGGTTCGGGGGGCCATCGTCTACGCCACCCTGATCGAGGTGCTGGCCGTCATGCCGGTGTTCTTCCTCTCCGGTCTGTCGGGCGCCTTCTTCCGGCCCCTGGCCATTTCCTACGCCCTGGCCCTGCTGGTGTCGATGGTCGTCGCCCTGACCGTGACCCCGGCGCTGGCCTACATCATGCTGCGCCGGGCCCCCCTCCAGGAGGGGGAGCCGCCCCTCACCCGCTTCCTGCAGCGGGGCTACGAGCGGGTGGTGGCCCGCATCATCACCTCGCCCCGTCCGGCCATGGGGGCGGTGGCGGTCCTCGTCATCGCCGGCGTGGCCGTGGTCCCCGGCCTGGGCCAGAACCTCCTGCCCGAATTCAAGGAGCGGGACTTCCTCATGCACTGGCTGACCAAGCCGGGGACGTCGCTGCCCGAGGAGGTCCGTATCACCACCGCTTCGGCCAAGGAGCTTTCCGAGATCCCCGGGGTCCGCAACTTCGGGGCCCACATCGGCCAGGCCCTCCACTCCGACGAGCCCTACGGCGTCTACTTCGGAGAGAACTGGATCAGCGTCGATCCCAAGGCGGACTACGACAAGACGCTGGCCGCGGTGCAAGAGACGGTGGATGGATATCCCGGCCTGTACCGGGACGTGCAGACCTATCTGAAAGAGCGGATCCGAGAGGTCCTCACCGGCTCCAGCCAGGCCATCGTGCTGCGCATCTTCGGTCAGGACCTCGAGGTGTTGCGCACCAAGGCGAAGGAGGTGGAGCACGCCCTGTCAGGTGTGAAGGGTGTCGTCGACCTCCACATGGAGCTGCAGACCGAGATCCCCCAGGTGGATGTCGAGGTCAACCTGGAGAAGGCCCAGCAGTACGGGATCAAGCCCGGTGACGTCCGTCGGGCGGCCGCCGCCCTGCTGGCCAGTGAGGAGGTCAGCGACCTCTGGAACGCCCGGGTCTACGACGTGCGGGTGTGGAGCACCCCCGAGACCCGCAACAGCTTGAGCAGCATCAAGACGCTCCCCATCGACATCCCGGGCGGCGGGCACGTGGCGCTGCAGGAGGTGGCCGACGTCCGCATCGCCCCGGCCAACAACATCGTCAAGCGGGAGAACTCCGCCCGCCGCATCGACGTCAGCGCCAATGTGAAGGGACGGGACCTCGGCTCCGTCGTGCGTGACGTCGAGGCCGCCGTGAAAACCGTCGACTTCCCGCTCGAATACCGCGCCGAACTGCTCGGGGAGTACTCGGAGCGCAAGGCCGCCTCCCGGAAGGTCCAGACCCTGGCCATCGTCGCCGCCCTCGGGATTCTGCTTCTGCTGCAGGCCTCGTACAACAGCTGGCGCCTGGCCCTCCTTTCGTTCTCGCTCCTGCCCATGGCGGCGGTGGGCGGGGCGCTGGCCGCCTACACGAGTGGCGGCATCCTCTCGCTGGGGTCGCTCGTCGGCTTCCTGACCGTGCTCGGCATCGTGGCTCGGAACAACATCATGCTGATCAGCCACTATCAGCATCTCGAGCGGCACGAGGGCATGGTGTTCGGCCCCGAGCTTGTCCTGCGGGGGGCGCGGGAGCGGCTGGCCCCCATCCTCATGACCGTGGCCACCACCGGGCTGGCCCTCATCCCCCTCCTCATCGGCGGCGGCGAGCCCGGCAAGGAAATCGAGCACCCCATGGCCGTGGTCATCATGGGCGGCCTGATTGCCTCGACTCTGCTCAACCTGTTCGTGGTGCCATCGCTGTACCTCCGGTTCGGCAAGAGCCGGAGGCTGCGACTTCAGGAGGCGACGTCATGACAACCTGGGCCCGCCGGGCACCGTTCCGGCGCATCACTGCCGTCCTGCCCTTGGCCGGTGCCCTGATGCTGGCGGTGGCATCGCTGCCCGCCGGCGCCACCCAGGGTGGCTTCACCGATGCCGATGATGTTCCTCTGGCTCTGGACCTCAAGGCGATGAGCCATACCAACGACGAACGGCGCGTCACCTACACGGTGGAGACCTGGCAGTCCTTCCCCGACCAGCAGGCCAACTTCCGGTGGGCGCTCGTCCGCAGCGGGGCCGCGGCGCCCGGCCTGATCGTCTCCGTCCGGTGGGTGGGCGGGCTGGTGGCCGCGGTCACCGACGGGACCGGGAAGCCGGTCGCGGAGGCCACCGCCGGGAGGCCGGCCCCCAACGCCCTGCGGGTCTCCTTCCCCACGTCGGCCCTGGGGGAGAGCGGTGCGTACGGTTACCACGTCACGGCCGTGACCGACCTCGACGGCGACGGAGTGGGCGGTGCCGGCGAGGTGGACGAGGCTCCTGATTCCGGGTCGTACAAGCACGGGCTGAGCCTCGGACGCGGACTGGCCTCCGGGCCCCAACTGGTGGACGGTCCGGCGCCCCGGCCCGTCGCCTCCCCGGCGGCGTCGCCTCCGATTCCGGTGGCTCCCGCCCCTGCACCGGTAGCTCCCATCGCTCCGGCTCCGGCCGTCGCCCCCGCCCCGACGGGGCCACCCACCCCACTCTCGACGCCGGCGTCGGTACTGGACGCGGCCCTGAAATCCGCCGCTTCCACCCCGGCTTCCCAGACCCCGGCGGCCGGCATCCCAGCCGGCGCCGGCTCCCACCCGCGAGGCCGTGCCCGCGCTCCCCCGGACGGGCCCGGGGGCGACCGCCGGCTTGCTCGCCGGGTTCCTGCTCTGCCTCGGAGGGTTCTGTGTGGCCGTGGGGAGGCCGGGAGCCCCGGTAGCCCGGTAGCGGGGGATCAGGCCCGGTTCATCCCCACCAGCTCGGAGGTGGCCGACCCGCCCCTGGTGGTGACCTCCCGGACCATGCCCACGTCACGTGCGAAGTAGCGGTGCTCGACCGATCCGGTCCCGAGCGGCGCGTAGTCGCGGATCTCCAGCACCCCGTCGAAGATCATCCCGTACTGGCCCACCATGCGCTCGTCGAGGCTGAGCACCTCGCCGACCTCCAAGTCCTCACCGGGGTGGAACTCCTGGTCGTACCGGTCGCCGACCCGGGCGTTGGCCATCATGACCATGCCGGCCCGGGCGCCGGACACTCCGGCCTCCCAGTTGCCCGGAGCGCTCACCAGCCGACCGTGGGCGTACTCCAGACTGTTCTGGCCGAAATGCCAGACGTTGCCCTCGACGTCCTGGGCGTACCAGTCGAAGGTGTCCTCGACCACCTGGCCGTCGACCGTGGTCTTGTCCCGTACGACGACGCACGTGACGCCCATGACCTCCCGCGTGGTGGACGTCACCTCGACGTCACTGCGCATGGCCTGCCCGCCGTCCCCGGTTCCTTCGTACACCCAGCGATTCCCCGGCTTCAGGGGAAGGAAGGGATTGTCGATGTCGGTCGTGAACGCCCTCCGGTCGATCCCCACCGAGTAGGTGTCGGAGTGACCCCCGTTCCGGTCGCCGCCAGTGGGCCCCACCGGACCCGCGACGAGCAGCGCCGCCGTCGCCACCAACACCAGAGCACCACGACGGCCCCGTCCCATTGACCACCTCCTCGCGGACTCTTGATGACGGGTGACGAGAAGTTGATGAGTTCAGCAGAGCGGCGCCGCTGGTATCAAACCAACCTTATTGACAAACGAAGCCTTTTGTCGGTCAAATGAAGCATGCTGTCAACAACACAGGGCAAGGGCTACGGTGGTCGGATGGCCACACGAGCGCCGGCCCGCACCCGCCGCTCCGCTCTCTCCCCGCTGGCTGAGCGGGAGGAGACGAGAGCCCGCATCCTGGGGGCCGCCCGGGACTGCTTCAGAACCAACGGCGTGCAGAAGACCACCATGGAGGACGTCGCCCAGGCGGCGGGAACCTCCCGGCAGGTCCTGTACCGCTTCTTCTCCGGCCGGGGCGAGATCGTCGAAGCCGCCATCGTGGAGCGCATCCGCGAGCTGGCCGCGGTGCTGGCGAAAGGGCTGGACCACTACAAGACCTTCGCCGAGGCCATGGTCGAGTCGTCCCTCGCCACCATCGAGGCGGCCCGCCACGACGACGAGCTCCAGGGGCTGTTCGAGAACACCAACGGGATCCGGCTCCACCACGTGCTGGCCGGCCCCAACGCCCCGGTGGCCGACCTGGTGGAGGAGTTCTGGCGGCCTTGGTTCGAGCGGGCCCGGCGCAGTGGTGAGCTGCGGGGCGATGTCAGCGACGCCGACCTCGTCGAGTGGATCCGCGGCGTGTACCTCATGTTGATCCTGCGCGACGACATGGACGCCGACCGGGAGCGGGAGATCCTCCAGCGCTTCCTGTTGCCGTCGCTGTCGGTGGAGGCGCCTGCCGCCGCACCGCCCAAGCGCCGCCGCTCCCGCTGAATCACTCCGCAGACCAGGAGGTGGCCCCGGTGGCCGGCACCGACAGGAGCACGTCGTTCTTCATGGTTCCCCACGCCGCCGGTTTCGGGCCGTACACGGAAGCCGACGACCTGCTCCACCGGGAGATGAACAGCCAGGTCAGCGACCCGGCGCTCACCGAGACGCAGTTCCTGGGCTTCAGCGTGCCCGAGGCTGACATCCACGCCCTCAACTACCTGTGGGTCCACCCCAACCGGGAACTGCTCACGGGTGGGGTCTGGGCCTGGCAGGGCATCAAGCGCAGCCAGCTCTCGGCCGAGCTGTTCGACATGCGCCAGTTCATGGAGGACGAGCCCATCCACAAGGGCGACCTGGCCGACTACGAGCTGCCCATGGGCTACCGGGTGAAGGTGCTCCAGCCCCTGGAGAAGATCCACATCGCCTACGACGACCCCGCCCGGGGCAACGCCTTCGACGTCACCCTCACCGCCATCATGCCCCCGGCCATGACCGCCTCGGGCCGGCATTTCGACCAGGCCATGCGCACGGAGGGCGAGGTCGTGCTGCGGGGCCGGCGCCACCGGGTGGACGGCTACACCGTGCGGGACCGCTCCTGGGGCGAGGTCCGGCCCGAGGAACCCCGGCCGGTGCCCGCGCTCCACTGGGTGACCGGAGTGTTCAGCGACGACTTCGCCTTCCACATGATGGGCGTCGAGGATCCGTCCACCGGCCCGATCTGGCAGGACGCCTTCCCGGAGGGCGGGGCGCTGACGGCCATCAACCGGGGCTGGGTGTGGCGCGACGGCGAGCTCACCGGCCTGGCGTCGACGTGCCTGGCCACCCGGTGGAACCCCGAGACCGGCTATCCCGTGGCCCACACCCTGCAGATCACCGACACCAACGGCCGGGAACTGTCACTCGACGGGGACGATCACGGCTTCGTGCTGCTGGAGTCCCTGGTCCAACGCCAACATGCTGATCAGCCTCTGCCGCTGGGAGTGCGAGGGCCGGACGGCCTGGGGCGACAGCCAGACCGCCACCTGGACCGACTTCGTGCACCGCTGCCTCGGGTAGGCCGGGGCGAAACGTCCGGAACCGGGCGGAGAACGGAAGCGCTACTTTCGCCGCCATGGCGCCGGCCGGGTACGACGACGATCCTCCCCCCGACGGCCCGGCCGACGACTCGTCGTTGTTCGACGAGCTCTTCGTCGCCGGTGCGCAGTTCCAGGAGGAGACCGCCGCCCAACGGGCGGCCCGGGCGGCTGAGGAGCGCCGGGAGGAGCGCCGCCGGGAGCAACAGGAGAAGCGCCAGAAGCTGGCGTCCCGCTTCGGAGGCCGGCGCCGCGCCCTCGCCTTCGGCCTCTTCGGCGCCGTCGTGCTCGTCGCCTGGCTTCTCGGACGGGGCGGCGAGCCGTCGGAGGACGCAGATCAAGCCGAACGAACTGAGCAGGAAGCGGACCCGCGACCGGCCACCCTCCGGGTCACCCACGCCATCCCCGCTGATGTGCAGTCCACTCCCCTCACCGTCGACACCATCCGCACCGAGATCGACATCGCCTCCCGCTGGCTGGCCTCACAGACGGGCGGGCGGACGCTGCGCTTCGCCGAGGAAGGCGCCGAGGTGGCCATCGCCGAGCAGCGCCTGTCCGTCACCTCCGCCGAGCTGGCGGCGCGGACGGACGCCGCCGTATCGATCCGGGACGAGCTCCGCCACGGTGAAGGGGGCGACGATGTCATCCGGCTCGTCTTCGCCCCGGTGCGGTTCCCCGACAAGCGGTGCGGCGAGACGTCGGGAACGCTCGTCATCGTCTGGGTCGGGTCCTGCGACGTGGACCCTTCCGCCGACATCGACGAGTTCGGGGACGGGACCACCACCATCATCGCCCACGAGCTCATGCACGCCCTCGGGGCCGTGGAGAGCTGCGCTCCCAACCACGGTGGCGACGGCCACGTGATGGACGACCGGACCGACCTGATGTACGTCGGGCAGGATGCGGCTCCGGGGCCCGAGAAGGTCCTCGATCCGGGCCACGACGACTACTTCGAACACGACAATGACGGGTGCTGGGACATCGCCCGGCACCCGGCCTGGCGCGAGTGACGGCGGGGCCGGACTAACGCCCCGCAAGTACGGCCAGGAGCTCGCGGACGGCCCGCTCCCCGCCGGCGGTGGCGGTGTTGAGGTTGGAGCAGGAGAAGTAGTCGCCGGCCAGGGCGATCCGGCCCCGGGGCCGGACCTTGTGGAAGTCCCCCAGCTCCCGGTAGAGGCCGGGGCGGGAGTAGACGATGACCGGGTACCAGCGATTGACCCGGGCGAACTCCACGTCGCCGGCGACACCGGGGATGACCTGGTCGGCGGCGGCCACCACCCGCTCGATGACCGTGTCGTCGTCGAGGTCCATCAGCTCCTCCGACCAGTCCGACATGGTGTAGAGCCCGAGCGCACCCTTGCCGTCCGGCACCCGGCCGGGCGCCTTGTTGTGCTCCAGGGTGATACCGAAGAGCCCCTCGTGCGTGGGGCGGGGCACCTGCACCACGAAGGCCCCCACCCCCGGAGGTGGCTTCGACAGGGCCACGTTGAGGTTGACGCTGGTCGTGTAGCGCAGGCGGCGGAGGAAGCCGGCGGCGTCGGGGTGGAGGCCGGGGAGGAGGTCGGGCACCTGGGTGCCCCAGATGGCCAGGATGCAGCCCGCGCCGTCCTCGGTGCGGGTGGTCCCGGCGGAGTCCTCCCAGGTGATCCGGACGCCCTCGCCGGCCTCGACCACTTCCTTGACCCTGGCCCCCGTGCGGACGTCGAGCTTGCCGGTCAGGCGGTCGACATAGGTCGACATGCCGCCCCGGAACCCGAAGAGCTTGGTGCCGATCACCTTGTTGATGGAGAAGAAGAAGTCGAGCACCGAGACCTCGTCGCCCCGGGTGCCGAGGAGGCCCCGCAGGGTGGAGTCCACCACGTAGTCGTAGATCTCGCGGTTCAGCCGGCGGTGGCAGTAGCCCTCGGCTGTCTCGGTGTCGAAGGCGGCGGCGGTGGACAGGTCCTCGTAGTTCAGGTGCTTGGCGATCTTGACGTTGTCGAGGGCGAGACGGGTGGCGGCCAGCTTCGAACGCCACGACAGCAGCGGAGTCCTGATGGCGTCGACGAACAGGCGGGAGGAGTCGAGGTAGTGGATCCTGCCCTCCCGGGCGAAGCCGACCACCGAGCCGCCCGGTTGGAGGTCGGGAGTCAGGCCGGCCTCGTCCACGATGCGCAGCACGTGCTCGTAGGCGCCGGGGAGGATGCTGGCCCCCTCCTCCAGGAGGAACCCGTCCTCCACCCGGGTCCGGATCTTGCCGCCGGGGACGTCGTTGGCCTCGAGCACGACGACCGGCCGGCCCAGCTGCTGGAGGCGCCAGGCGGCGGCCAGCCCCGAGGGCCCCGCCCCTACGACATAGACCGGCACTTCAGTCACGGCCACTCCTTCAAGGTCCTAGAAGGGACGGGGCGAGGGGCCGGCCCACGGCGTGGCCGCGCTGTACCACCACAGCTGCAGCATCCCGGTCAGGTAGAAGGCGGTCATGACGGCGAAGCTGCCCATCACGATGCCCTTCCAGGTGGTCTCGTCGCGCAGCCCGAACCCGACCCGGTCGGGGAGGTTGGCCCACCTGGCCATGAAGGCCACGGCTACGCACGAGCCGCCGATCAGGTTGGCCGCCAGCCAGAAGTTGGACCACGGGAACCCCAGCAGCTCGAAGCCCGGGGTCTGGTGGTACTCCCAGATGCCGAGGATGTGGACGACGGGAATCTCGTAGATCCCGACGCCGACGGCCCCGCCCAACCACAGCAGCGGGTACTGCCAGCGGCCGAACTTCTGATCCATCCACTTCTTGTTGCCGGCGTAGAGGATGGCGGGGATCCCGAAACCGAAGGCGTAGTTCAAGGGGACGGCCAGGGGTTCGATCTGGCCTCCGATGCCGATGCCGGGAATGCCGATCAGATGCTGGTTGAAGGTGACCCGGAAAAACCCGTTGGTGGCCCAGAACCAGTCGTGGACGAAGACCCCGGCACCGCCGAGGAAAGCGCCCAGGTACAAGGGGTTGCGCTGCTGCCACACCCAGCGCAGCGCCACGGCGAACAGGATGACGCTGACCACCTCGAATGCGCGGATGGTGGCGAGGTTGCCGAGAGCCCCGAGGACCATGCCGCCAGCCTGCCATCAGGTCGGACAAATATCAAGACTTGTATGACAAGGCGACGGTATTGCCCGATGGGACGGCTGTTACCCGGAGGCGACCAGCGCCTGGCGCAGCGACCGGATGGCCCGGGCCTCGAGCCCGGCTCTTAGGAGGTAGGGCTCGACGCCGCCGAACTGGCCGGTGATGTAGTCGAGCGTGGCCGTGATCACCTCGGGCGGGGCGCCCAGCATGGTGCGGGTTCCCGGCGACAGGACACCAGCATGGCCCCGCCAGCGGCGGACCACGGGGGCCAGGCGCTCGGGCCGGGGCGGGACGGCGGCGTACTGACGCACGACGTCGCCGGCATCGGCACCGAGGAGGGTCTGGATAAGGGCGTCCAGCAGGCCGGTGCGGTCCTTGCCCGCCGAGCAGCCGAAGGCGGCGGGCAGCGTTCCGCTCAGGGCGCCGATGGCGGCGGCGAACTGCCGTCCGTGGTGATCGACCAGGTGGCGGTAGATCTCACGGAGCCAGCCTTCCGCATCCTCCGGGCTGAGCCCCGAGCCCCAGGCGGCCAGTAGGTCGGGGCGCGCCACTTCGATGGGCTCGTGGTGGTAGGCCACGCCGTGGGTGGCCGCCCACCGGACGAGCGGGTCGCGGTCTTCGTCGTCGCCTCTCAGGTCGACCACCAGGCGCACGTCGTGGTGGATGAGGGCGTCAAGATCGGCGGGTCCGAGCAGGGCCCCGGAGAAACGGAAGAGCAGGGCCGGTCGGACGTGTCCGCCGGGTACGGCCAAGCCGCCGACGTCATGGACCACGAGGGCGTCCTCGGAGGCGGGAAGGGCCGCGCCCGGCTCGTTGGGGGGCATGTCCGACAGCATCGCGCCGGCAGGCTTCCGGCCGGTTACGGAGGGGTGACCGGCTCGTGGCCCGTTTCAGAGGCGTTCGATGATGGTGGCGGTCCCCATGCCGCCGCCGGTGCACATGGTGATGAGGGCGGTCGAGCGGTCCGTCCGTTCCAGCTCGTCGAGCGCCGTCTGGATGAGCATCGGCCCCGTGCCGCCAATGGGATGGCCGAGGGCGATGGCCCCACCGTTGACGTTCACCCGCTCAGGGTCGAGGTCGAGCTCCCGCATGGCCTTGAGGACCACCGAGGCGAAGGCCTCGTTGATCTCCCACAGGTCGATGTCGTCCGGGGTCATGCCGGCCTTGTCCAGGGCACGTTGGGAGGCGGGCGCCGGCGCGGTGAGCATGATCACCGGTTCCGCGCCGGCGGCGGCGGTGGCCAGCACCCGGGCCCGGGGCCGCAGCCCGTGGGCGGCCACGAAGTCGTCGGAGGCGACCAGGATGGCGGAGGCGCCGTCCACCACCCCCGAGGAGTTCCCGGCATGGTGGACGTGCACGATGCGGTCCAGGCCCGGATAGGTGTCGAGGCACATCTGGTCGAAGGAGCGGTCGTAGCCGTCGAAGACCCGCTGGCCGAAACGCTCGAAGGACGGTTCCAGGCCCGCCAGCCCCTCCAAGGTGGTGCCCGGCCGGGGGTGCTCGTCGCGGTCCAGGGCCAGGCTGCCGTCCGGGTTGGCGACCGGGATGATGCTGTGGTCGAAGCGGCCCTCCGCCGCCGCCTTGGCCGCCCTCTCCTGGCTCTGGAGGGCGTAGCGGTCGAGATCGTCCCGGGTGAAGCCCTCGAGGGTGGCGATGAGATCGGCCGAGATGCCCTGGGGAACAACCGGGTAGCGCTCGCGCAGCGCCGGGTTGCCACCGTCGATGGTGCTCACGCCGCCGCCCCGGGTCCAGCGCGACATCGACTCGACCCCGGCACCCACCACCGCTTCCTGCATGCCGGAGATCACGCCCATGGCGGCCAGTGTCACCGCCTGCTGGCCGGAGCCGCAGAAGCGGTTGAGGGTGAAGCCGGGCGTCTCCACCGGCCAGCCGGCCGCCAGCACGGCCAGGCGCCCGATGCAGTCGCCGTGGTCGCCGGCGTTGATGCCGTTGCCCACCACCACGTCCTCCACCAGGGCCGGATCCACCCCGGTCCGGTCGACCAGGGCGTTCAGGCACTGGGCCAGAAGCTCCTGGGGATGGATGTGATGGAGGGCACCGCTCTCCTTGCCTTTCCCCCGGGGCGTGCGGACGCCGTCGACGATCAGGGCAGAACGCATGGAAGTCACCTTTTGGGCTCGCGGGGGAGACCGAGCACCTTCTCGCCCAACATGTTGCGCTGGATCTCGGTGGTGCCGCCCCCGATGGTCCAGCCCCGGGAGGCGAGCAGGAGGCGGTTCCAGTCGGCCGCGTCGGGGTCGTCGGGGTCCTCGGCCAGGAGCGCGGCGCTGCCCCGCAGCGCCTGCGCCGTCTCGAAGATCCGGCGGCTGACGAGACCCCACTGCATCCGTTGGAGCCAAGCCGCGGAGGAGGCAGAACCGTTGGAAGCCTCGGCCACGCCCCGGTAGCCGTTGAGGCAGAAGATCTGGGCCTCGCTCCACACCGACAGGGCCTGGTCCCGGAGCGACGCCGGCGTGCCCGGCCGGCGGGCCAGGTCCAGCATCCGGCCCGCGGCCGCCCGCGTGGTGGCATGGCGGGAGAGGATGGCGGTCGTGCGCTCGTGGGCCAGCGTGGTGCTGGCCACCGTCCACCCCTCGTTCTCCTTGCCCACCAGGGAGCCGGGCGGGAGGGCGACGTCGTCGAGGAAGACCTCGGCGAAGTGGACGTTGTCGCTCATCTGGCGCAGGCCCCGGACGGTGACCCCCGGCGCCCGCATGTCCATCACGAAACAGGACAGGCCGCGGAACCCCTTCTCGCCGGTACGGGCCACCAGCAGGCCGAGGTCGGCCACCATCCCCCATGAGGTCCACACCTTCTGTCCGGAGACGATCCAGCCTCCGTCGGCGTTGGGGCGGGCCCGGGTATTGATGGCTCCGAGGTCCGAACCCGCTTCCGGCTCGCTGAACAGCTGGGACCAGATGGCGTCGGCCGAGAGGATGCCGGGGAGGAGCTCGAGCTGCTCGTCGGTCCCGTGCTCGATCAGGGTGGGTCCGACCATGTTGATGCCGATGGTGTTGACCGGCTCGGGCGCGCCGGCGGAGGCGCACTCCAACAGGAAGACGGCATGCTCCATGAGCCCCGCCGACCGGCCCCCGTGGGCCGCGGGCCAGTGGATCCCGACCCACCCGCCCGAGTGGAGCTCCCGCTGCCAGGCCCTGCGCCGCTCGAAGTCCTCGCCTTCGGCTCCGGTGGGGTCTACGAGGGAGTGGTCTCTGAAGTCATCGGTCAGGTGCGCGGTCAGCCAGGCGGACAGCTCATCCCGGAGGGCCTGCAGTTCGGGGGTGCCGGCCAGGTCGGCCCGCAGTTGCATGGGGGCGTGGCCGCTCAGGCGGGACCGGGAGCCAGTGTCGGCTCCTCGGCTTCCCGGGAGGCTGAGAGCCGCTTGTATTCGTCACGCTGGATGATGTGGCGCTGGATCTCGTCCGTGCCGCCGCCGAAGCGGAACACGCGGGAGTCCCGGAACATGGCCTCCACCGCCGTGCCCTGCTCGTAGCCGAGCCCGCCGAAGACCTGCATGGCCGTGTCGCACACCCAGAAGCACTGCTCGCCGCAAAACAGCTTGGCGATGGAGGATTCCTCGTTGCAGGCCTCGCTCGCCTCCTCGGGGCCCTTGGCTGCCAGCACCTCGTCGTAGAGGCGGGCGGCCCGGAGCACGAGGAGGCGGCCGGCGTCGATGGTGGTCCGCATCTGGGCGATCTTGTGGGATACGGCCTGGAGGGAGCGCAGCGGCTTGCCGAACTGGTGGCGCTCGGCGGCGTAGGCCCGCGCCTCCTCGAAGGACCGGGTGGCGCAGCCCAGGGCCCGGGAGGCGATGTCGACGCGCTCGGCCGACAGCCCGAAGAACATGATCCGCAGTCCTTCGCCCACCTGGCCGAGGCGCAGGCCGTCGTCCAGTCTCACATCCTCGAGCCGGACCCGGGAGTGGGAGAGCCCCTTCACCCCCATGGTGGCTTCCGGCTCGGAGGCGTCCATCCCGGGAGTCGAGGTCGGGATGAGGAAGGCGGTCAGGCGAGTGGAGAGCGAGGCGTCGGAGTCGGTGACGGCGTAGACGAGGATGAAGTCGCTCTCCGCGCCGCCGCTGATGTGGTGCTTGAAGCCGTTGATCACCCAGGTGCTGCCGTCGCGCACGGCCCGGGTCTCGATGCCGCCCACGTCAGAGCCGGCATTTGGCTCGCTGATGGCCAGGGCGGTGGTCCACTCGCCGGTCATCACCGGCCGCACGAACCGGTCGATCTGCTCCGGGGTACCGAACTCCTCGACCGGCTTTACCACGAAGTTGCCGTTGACGGAGCGGAAAGCGGCCAGGGAGGGGATCACGCCGCCCAGCTCCTGGCCGATGATCACGCTGTGCCCGAGCCCCTGGCCCTCGCCCCCGTTCTCCTTCTTGACCAGGGTGCCGATGAGGCCGTGCTCCCCGAGCATGGGCATGAGGTGCTTGCAGCGGAGCTTGGCGTCGATCTCGTCCCGCAGGTGCTCGAAATTGGTCCAGGCGAACTCCCGGATGTAGGCCCGGAAGTCGCGTTCCTCGGGGGTCTCGAAGGCGTCGAACCAGGTGTGCGGCTCTTGGGGGCGGGCGTAGATCTTGCGCATGCGGGCGATGCTAACTGATCGAATGTTCAGTCGCAATGCGGGCTGACTGACTGCTCATTCCCACCGGCGCCTCGGACACGTACACTTTTCTGGAGCGGAGACGGCAAGAAGGGACGGTTCATTCCAATGGCCAGGGCCAGGACCACCAAGAGTTCCCCCACCCGTCCGTACGCCCGCGTCGGGGACGCCGACCTGGTGGAGCGCCGTCGAGCCCAGATCATCGAGGCCGCCACCCGCCTGGTGGCCCGCCAGGGATTCGCCAAGACCGTGGTACGCGACATCGCCGACGAGGCCAACATCTCAGTGGGGCTGGTCTACGAGTACGTGCGCTCCAAGGAGGACATCCTCTTTCTCATCTACGAGTACTGGGCCGCCGTGTGGGGCGACGGGCTGGCCAAGGCGCTGGCCCAGCCGGGCGATCCGCTGGAGCGCATCGAGGCGGCGGTCAACTTCCTCGTCCGCATCTCGGACAAGCACGCCGACGTCACCCACCTGTACTACCGCGAGGGCGGCAACCTCGCCGACCACGGCCGGGAGCTGGCCAAGACCGCCGAACGTCAGATGCTCGAGCAGCTGCTGGGCCCGATCAACGACGCGGTCACCGAGGGGCTCCTGCGACCCGACACCGACACCTTGGTGCTGGCCACCAGCCTGATCCTGCTGACCCACGGCTACGTCCTCAAGGGCTACCTGCTGCGCAAGGATCACACCCCGGCGGCCTACGCCGCCGTCGTGGTGGACACCGCCGTCGCCGGCTGGGCCACCGCCGCCGGCCGCAAGTCCTGGGAGCGCCGCCGGGCCTGACAGGCACCACCCGGACGTGATTGAATGCTCAGTCAAGGCGTGCATGGGGGACCCCGCGCCCCGGGCGAGGAGGCAGGCATGAATCAGTTGAAGGCGGAGCCGGGAGCGGTGCTTGATCCCATCGAGCGGGGCCCGATCCAACGGCCCCAGATCGCCCGCTTCGCCGCCGCCACCGGCGACTTCAATCCCATCCACTGTGACGAGGCCTTCGCCCAGAAGGTGGGCTTCCCTTCGGTCATCGCACACGGCCCGTTGCCGCTCGCCTTCCTCGTCCAGGCCCTGGGCCACAACTTCGGGGCGGAGAACGTGCGGGCTGTCACCGCCCAGTTCCGGGCCCCGGTGCTCCCGGGCGACACCCTCCGGGTGGAGGGCACGGTGACCGAGGTGGTGGATTCACCCACCGGACGCCGGGTGGTGTGCGACCTGCGGGTGGTACGGGGGGTCGACGAGGTCGTGGTCGTCGGCAGCGGCCAGGCCGAGATCGGTTAGGAGGCGGAGAGACATGCGCGACGACCTGCTCGGTACCGAGATCGAGCCATTCGAGGTCCGCATCGAAGGCCCGCTCAACCAGTACTTCCTCACCGCCACGGGCGAGAGCGAGCCGCTCTACCTGGAGGAGAAGGTCAGCCGGGCGGCGGGCCTTCCCGGCCTGGCCGCCCCGCCCACCAGCCTCTTCGGGCCCGCCCGGCCCGGCTATCCCGACCCCCTTGCCCTGATGGGAACCAGCTTCGAGAAGGCGGTGATGGGCAGCGCGGCCTACGAGATCGTCCGCCCGCCGGTGGTGGGGGAGACGCTCGTGTGCCGGGGCCGGGTGGCCGACGTCAAGCAGAAGGAGACCCCCAAGGGTGTGATGACCTTCGCCACCCTGGAGGCCACCTTCTCCGACGCCTCCGGCGCCGTCATCGTCACCGAGCGCCTCACCTTCATCGAACGCCCGTAAGCCGCTCGTACTCCCCAACCGGCGCTGTTCAGCGCCTATATGCGGCGCTGAGAAACGCCGGTTCGGGCTGGTGCTGGGCGGGCCTAGGGGGCCTTCTCAGCCCCGAGGAGATAGCCCACCGCCTCGCTGAGCTCGAGCGCGATTGCAGCGAGACGCGCTATCGACCTCTTCCGACAGCCGAGCGCACGACGAGGCGGCCCGGCAGGTTTGGGCTCGTTTCAACGGACAGGAGCCAGCTCTGTCATGGGACACGCCGTCTACGAGGCTCTCTGCGAGGTCGACTGCCGCGACGTACTTTCGTCTATTCTCGTCCCTACCCTGATCCGCACCGGACAGGCGAACGGGTGGCCAAGGTCGAAGCCGTGCGCTACATGGCTGAGCGGATCCCGAGCGCTAAGCTGGTGGAGCTTCCGGGCATCGACTACACGTTCACCATGGGGGAATGGGAGCCGGTGGTTGACGAAATCGAGCAGTTTCTGACCGCCTTCCGACCCGAACGACCCGTCGACCTCGTGCTGGCCACGGTGCTCTTCACGGACATCGTCGACTCGACCGCCCGAGGCGTTTGACGTCGGGAGACGCGCTCGAGGATGTCGACCCGGCCGGCGCTGCCGTTGACCCGGACGAGGTCGCCGGTGCGCAGGGTCCGGGTGCCGACCCGGGTGTTGATGACGCAGGGGACGCCGAGCTCCCGGGCCACGATGGCCCCGTGGGACAGCGTCCCGCCGATGTCGATGACGAGGCCGGCGGCCACCAGGAACATCGACGTCCACGACGGGTCGGTCGTCTCGCATACCAGGATCTCGCCCGGCTCCAGCGGCTGGGTGGGGTCGAGCACGACCCGCACGCGGCCCTCCACGATCCCCGGGCTCACCGCCACCCCGGTGACCTCGGTCACGTCGTCGCCGACAGCCTCCGTCTCGAGCGGGAGCGGCTCGGGCATCCCCTCCCACAGGTCGGGGAGCCGGAGGTGCTGGTACTCCTCCCGCTGTGCGCGGCGGGAGGACACCACGTGCTTCGCCTCGGGCGGCAGTTCGCCCAGGAGCTCGTCGGTGGTCAAGTAGAAGACGTCCTCGGGATCGCCGAGGTGCCCGGCCCGGGCCAGGTCCTCACCCAGGGTCCGGGCCGCCGCCCGGCCCACGTCGAGCGTCTGGAGGAAGGCGGCCTTGCCCACCTCCCGCAGGGGGACGTAACGCTTGGCCGCCGCCAGCAGGACCTTGGCCCCGCCCTGGCGCACCTTGGGAAGGGCCCGCATGAGCTCGGCAGTGGCCGACTCACGCTCCCGGGCCCGCAGCGACTCCAGCCTCCGGGGATCGGAGCCTTCGTCCATCCCCCGGTAGCTCTCGAGCAGCGCCACCACCGGCGCCGGCTCCTCGCGCCACGACCGGGTGGATAGCTCGCCTTCCGAGGGGCCGTGATACCCGTGGTCGGCCACGAACGCCTCGAGCGTTGTCCGGCCCCGGGACACGGCCCAGAGGTCGGCCATGAGCGTCGTCTCCTCCATGCCGCCGAAGCCGGTCATGAGGTTGGATTCCAGATCGGGGCGCCCGGCGGCGGCGGCCAGCTTCTGGACCTGCTCGCTCAGGGCCTGGCCCAGCATGGTGACGACGGCGTGGGGCCGCATCACACCCTCGAAGCGGGCCATGGCCTCCCGGAACCGGGCCCGGGCGCCGGCCACGTCGGACGCGAGGGCCGGCGAGGTGCACGCCCGCCACCAGGCGTCGTTCTCGGCCCGCTTGCGGGCCAGGACCTTGGGAATGGTGAGGGCGGCCCGGGGCATCTTCCCGGCCACCACGGGATAGCGCCGGAAGGACCGTCGGCTCACCACGCCCGGGCGCAGGGCCCCGAAGAGCTGCAGCTCCAGGGCATCGCCGGACGTGCCCGGCATCTGGTCCGCCATCCGGCGCATCTCGTTGATGTTGCCGGAGAAGCGGCCGTAGAAGATGGCCGAGTAACGGTCGTCGACGGCCGGCGCCACCCGGACCTCGGACGGACGGAGCACGCCGATGTCGGCGAAGGCGCCCCGCATCGCCAGCTCGAGTGGCTCCATCCAGAAGGTCCACCCCAGGGGGGTGAGCACCCCGGGCAGCGCTTCGGCGGTGTTGACCCGGCTCCAGGCCGTGTCCGCGCGGCTGTGGTGGTGAAGCGGGTTGTCGGTCATGGTGCTACCTCCCCAGGGCGGCAGAGACCCGGCGGGCGGCGAGCTCGCCGGAACACAGGCTGGCGTTGGTGGTCGAGGCCGACAGGTAGTCGCCGCACAGCTGGACCCGGGCCCGCTCGTCGGTGGCGGCCGTGAACCGCACCAGGTCGCGGTAGGTGCCCGGGCGGCTCATGACCACCGCCGGGCGCCAACGGCCCACGTGGACCATCTCGACGTCGTCGCCGAGACGGGGGAAGACGTGCTCCAGCGCCGGCAGCGCCGCCTTGACCACGTCGTCGTCGTCCCGGTCCCAGTACTCGTCGCCCCAGGCGGTGTGCCAGTAGGACGACAGCAGGCCCTTGCCCGCCGGCGCCCGGCCCGGGGCCCGGTTGTGGTCGAGGACGATGGCGCACAGATCTGGCTGCTCGAGGCGGGGGATGGGCATGAGCATGGCCGGCTCGTCGGGTGGCCGGGACAGCCCGAGATGGACGGTGACACAGGTGGAGTAGTCGATGGCCTCCACCACCTCCCGGCGGACGGGGTCGAGCTGGGGATACACGGCAGCCATCTGGGGGGCCGACAGGGCGATGACGGCGGCCGACGCCTCCTCGACCCGCTCGGCCTCGCCGGGCCGCTCCCAGGTCACCGCCACCGAGCCGCCTTGGTCCTCCACCGAGGTGACCCGGGCGGAGAGCTCCACCTTCAGGTGGCGGGCCAGACCCCGGGGCAGGAAGGCGCTGCCGGTGGCGGAGTTGAAGAACGCCCCGCCCAGGATGTTCTTGACCGCGAAGAGGAAGTCGACGGCCGACAGGCGCTCGGGCGAGGCCACGAACAGGCTGCCCAGCGCCGGTGCCACGACCCACTCCAGGATCTCGTCGCCGAGGCGGCGGTCGGCGTAGCCCCGAGCCGTCTCCACGTCGAGGTCGGCGGCCTTTCCGAGGTCGTACCAGTCGAGACGCTTCCCGGCCCGGATCAGGTCGACGACCAGCCTGGTGGCCTTCAGCTTGGCGGCGGGGGAGAGGAGGCCGGTCCGGGCGGCGTCGCCCACGGGGCTGCCGCTGTGGACCCGGTGGACGGTGCCTTCCCGCAGGAACCCGACGAGGTCGGAGGTCGGCTGGACCTCACCGGCCAGACCGGCGTCGGCGATGAGCTTCACCATCTGCTTGTAGGTCGTGGGCAGGATGGCGGCGGCGGTGTCGACCAGATACCCGTCCCGCTCGATGGTGGACATCTTTCCGCCGACGTGGTCCTCGCCTTCAAGCACGGTGACGTCGAACCCCGCCTGCTGGAGGCGGAACCCGGCCGTCAGCCCGGCGATGCCGCGCCCCCACGACGACCACCCGCTCGCTCATCACTGCATCGCCATGCCGCCGTCGACAATCCAGTTCTGGCCGACAACGAAGTCGCTCTCCGGTGAGCAGAGGAAGAGCACGGTGGGCACGATGTGCTCGGGCTGCACCTTCTCCTTGATGGCCTGCATCTCCATGAACATGTCGCCCATGATCGGGTCGGGCAGCAGGTGCTTCGTGGCGTCGGTGAAGGTCATCCCGGGGGCGACACCCGTCACCCGGATCCCGACCTCGCCCAGCTCCTTGGCCATCGCCTTCGTCATGGCCACCACCGCCCCCTTGGAGGCGACGTAGTGAAGCAGCAGGGGAGGGCCGACGTAGGCCACCGTCGATGAGACGTTGACGATCTTGCCGTAGCGCTTGGCCCGCATGTGGGGGGTGACGGCCCGGCTGGCCAGCCACACGCCTTTCACGTTGACGGCCATCACCCGGTCGAACTCCGCCACGTCGAAGTCCTCGAACGCTTCCATATGCAGCCCGTCGTAGATGGCGGCGTTGTTGATGAGGATGTCGATCCCGCCGTAGTGCTCCAACGCCGCCGCCGCCATGGCCTCGCAGCTGGCCGGGTCGGTGACGTCGGTCGTCACCGCAATGGCGTCACCACCGGCGGCGGTGATGGCCTCAGCCACCTCCTTGGCCTTCCCCTCAGCGATCTCGGCGATGACCACCTTGGCCCCCTCGGCCGCCAGCGCCTCGGCGTAGGCCCGGCCCAGGCCCTGGCCGGCGCCGGTGACGATGGCGACCTTGCCGTCAAAACGAGCCATGTGCCTACACCCCACCCTTCTCGTCGAGGAAGGCCTTGTACTTGGGGAAGGCGGGCCGCATGGCCGGGAGCAGCTTCATGATCTTGGAGATCGGCCCCTGCACCTTGACCTTGCCCTTGGCCAGGGCCAGGGCCATGTTGAGCTCGCCCATCCAGAAGGCGTGCCCGTCGTCGGCCGCCATCTCCAGCGTGATCTCGGACTCAACGGGTCCGGGCTCCATGACGACCGTCGGGGGGTCGACGGTGGCGTCCACCAGCATGGAGGACTCGGGATCGGTGTACTTGACGAGGAACGAGGTGTCGGCGGCCACGAACTTCGGTCCCAGCTCCTCGTCCTTGGTGATCTTGTCCAGGAAGGCCCCGATGTTGTCGTAGACCTGCTGGGCGTTGGCGAAGGTGGCCACTGGACGTCCTCCCTTGTAGGTGGTGGCGGCGGCTAGAGGTGGCGGGTGGAGACGGTGTGGGGTTCGGTGTAGGAGTAGAGCCCGTCGGCGGCCAACTCCCGGCCGATGCCGCTCTGCTTCACCCCTCCCATGGGGCCTTTGATGTCGATGGCGAACAGGCCGCTGTTGTTGACAAACGTGGCGCCGGCCTGGATGCGCCGGGCCAGGCGGGCGGCCCGGTCCTCGTCGGCGCTCCAGATAGAGCTGGCCAGGCCGAACTCGGTGTCGTTGACCCGGGCGATGGCGTCATCGAGGTCGTCGTAGGCGAGGACGGGGAGGGCGGGGCCGAACTGCTCCTCGCGCACGAGGCGGGCTGAGTCGTCGAGGCCGGTAACAACCGACGGCAGGAGAAAGAAGCCGCGCTCGGGGTCGCCCCGCAGTTCGCCGCACGTCCGCACGTGACCGCCGAGCGCTTCGGCCTCGTCCACCAGCCCGGTGACGAAGTCCCGCTGGGCGGCGTTGTTGAGCGGACCCATCGACGTCTCCGGCTCCAGCCCGTCGCCGATCACGTACTGGTCGAGGATCTCGGCCATCCCCTCGGCCACCGCCCCGGCCAGGCGCGTGGGGGCGTAGACCCGTTTGGTACCGAAGCACAGCTGCCCGGTGGCGGTGAACGCCCCCGAGACCAGGCCGCCGCACAGGTGCTCGTCGACGGTGGCGTCGTCGAGGATCAGGGCGGCGTCGTTCCCGCCCAGCTCCAGGGTGACCTTCTTGATGGTCTGGCCGGCCACGGAGGCCACCTCGCGGCCCGTCTCCGTGGAACCGGTGAGCGCGACCATGCGCACCGCCGGGTGTTCCAGCAGGCGCCGGCCGACAGTGCCGCCCGGCCCCGTCACCACCGAGATCAGACCGGGAGGAAAAAGGTCGGCGATCTCACCGAACGCCCGGAGGACGGTGAGGGGCGTGAAGCTGGCCGGCTTGACGACGATGGCGTTCCCCGCCACCAGAGCGGCAACAACCTTGATGGCAGAGAGGGCCAGGGGCCAGTTCCACGGCGTGATGGCGCCCACCACACCGACCGGTTCGTGGTAGATGCGCAGCACGCCGAGCCCGTCGTCGACCGCCGTGACTCCGGCGTCCAGCGCCGGCGCCAACTCGCCGTAGTAACTCGCAATGGCTTCCATGAAGCCAACCTCGAAGGACGCCTCCCAGCGGACCTTGCCCTGCTCCCGGATGAGCAGCTCGTCGAGACCCTCGAGGGCCGCGACGCGGTCGGCGGCGGCCGAGACCAACGCGGCCCGCTCCACGGCGGGGACCTCGGCCCAGGCCAGCTGGGCCTTGAGGGCACCCTCCACGGCGGCGTCGACGTCGCCGGGTTCCAGCAGGGGATAGGTGCCGACCATCTCGGAGGTGTCGGCCGGGTTGCGGATCTCACCCCGCCGCCGGCCCTCGACCGGCGACCCGGCGATCAGGCAGCTGGCGTCATAGATAGTGTCGAGAGCCACAGATCCGCGCTCCTGATCGACGGTGAACCCCCCGGAAACCGGGGCTGAGCACCATACCTACACTGAACGGTCATTCGGTGTCAACGCCGCACGTGGCTTGACCAAGACCCATCTTACTGCTTGAATGAGGATTCAGTCGCCCGCTCTTCGGAGGCCTCCGCACATGAAGTTCGGCATCTTCTTCGAGCTCTCGGTTCCCCGTCCGCTCACGTCGGCGGCCGACCGGCGGATGTATGAGCTGGCGCTCGAGCAGGTGAAGCTGGCCGACGAGCTCGGCTTCGACCAGATGTGGACGGTCGAGCACCACTTCCTGGAGGAGTACTCGCACTCCTCGGCGCCCGAGCTGTGGCTGACGGCGGTGGCCTGCCACACCAAGAACATCCGCATCGGCCACGGGATCTGCACCCTGCTGCCGAAGTACAACCACCCGGTACGGGCGGCGGAGCGGGCGGCGTGGCTGGACATCATCTCCAACGGGCGCCTGGAGTTCGGCACGGGCCGGTCCACGACCTGGACCGAGCTGGGCGGCTTCGGGATCGACCCCGACCAGACCAAGGACATGTGGGACGACTCGCTGCGGGCCATCCCCAAGATGTGGACCCAGGAGGAGTTCTCCTGGGACTCGGAGTTCTTCAAGATCCCGCCCCGGATGATCGTGCCCAAGCCGCTGCAGAAGCCCCACCCACCCCTGTGGGTGGCGGTGTCCTCCCCGGAGACGGCCATCCAGGCCGCCGAGCGGGGCATCGGGATGCTGGGCGTGTCCATCGGGACCCCGGCCGACCAGGAAGCCCGCATCGCCGAGTACCACCGGATCATCGCCAACTGCGACCCGGTGGGGGACTTCGTCAACGAGCAGGCCAACAACCTGAACTGGCTCTACGTCGACGAGGACCGGGAGCGGGGACGGAAGATCGGCGAGAAGCTGATCGCCAGCTTCAACGAGCTGGCCACCAAGACGGTGGGGATCAACCAGGTCTATCCGGCCCACGCCTACAACACGCCCGGCCTGCTCTTCGCCCTGCGCAAAGACTCCATGGCCGGCTCCAAGGCGCTCATCAAGGACGGGTTCTGCATCGGCGACCCGGACGACGTGATCTCGTCTCTGCGGCGCTGGGAATCGATCGGCTGCGACGGGGTGATGTTCCTCATCAACTCCAAGCAGACGATCGACCAGGCCGACGTCCTCAACTCGCTGCGCCTGTTCGCCACCGAGGTCATGCCCAAGTTCCAGACCAAGGAGACGGCCGTGGACCTGCGGGGAACCCACAACGTCAACGGCAGCGGCCCGGCCGTGTCCGAACCCGTCGTCGCCACCGCCAAGTAGGGAGCCGCAGACGATGCCCGACCATGGAACGGTGGCGGCCGGAGACCTCCCGACCACCACCCCCCAGCTCGCTCCGCTGTACCCGGCGCTGCCCTGGGCCCTGCCCGGCGCCCGGCTGGTCAAGCTCGCCTTCGAGGTCGACCTCGACTTCACCCGCCGGGTCCTCCCCGCCGGCCTGGCCCGGCCGACGCCGCCGTACGGAACGCTGGTGGTCACCGACGTGCCCGAGAGCCCCTTCGGCCCCTTCCGGCTGGCGGCCCAGACCCTGGCCTGCCGCTACCGCAACTTCGCCCGCACCTACGTCCTCCAGGCCGTCGTCGACAACCCCGTCGCCCTGGCCGCCCTGCCGCGAGGTGTGGGCCTACCCCGCCGCCCCCGGCTTCGTCGAGCTCCTCGACGATCCTGCCGAGCGTTCCGTCCGGGGAACGGTGACCGCGCCCTCGGGCGAGGAGCTGGCCGTGTTCGACCTGACCGGCATCGAGGGCGCACGAAGCCGAGCGCATCGTCATCGATGGCGAGCTCACGGTGCGGATTCCGCCCCGGTGCACGGTCGAGCCGTCCGATGACCCCGTCCGCCTGGTCCAGGTCAACCGGGCCTGGGCGCTGCGGGATCCGACCCGGGGCCGGTTCAACCTCAAGTTCTCCTCCGTGGGCGAGCGGTACGCCTGGGGCCAGATGGTGGTGACCAATCCCATCATCGGCGTCGACACCCGGGCCGACCTGGAGTACGCCCCCACCGAGCACATACTCGACTACATCCCCCCGGGCTAGAAGGGCGAGGGCTCGCCTATTTCGTCGGCGTTTTGCCGTCCACAGCGGCATTTCGCGGACGAGAATGCCCGAGACCCTCAAGGAGGCCGGCCATGGACGCCAAGTTCGAGACGCTGCTGTGGGACGAGCCCGAGCCCGGGATCGTGCTCATCACGCTCAACCGGCCGCCCATGAACCCGGTCACCATCGCCATGCTCGACGAGATCCGGGAGGCCATGGCCGAGGTGGCGGGCAACCCTGACCTGCGGGCCGTGATCTTCACCGGCGCGGGCACCAAGGCATTCTCCGCCGGCGCCGACATGGAACAGTTCGAGCGGGAGTTCGAGCAGGCCGCCGACCTGCCTCCCATGTACTTCCGCTTCGCCAACAAGGCCGACCTGCTGGCGCTGGAGACCCTGCCCAAGCCGGTCATCTCCGCCATCAACGGCACGGCGGTGGGGGAGGGCCTGGAGATCGCCATGGCCTCCGACTTCCGCCTCGCCGCCCGCTCCGCCCGCCTCGGCTTCCCCGAAGCCAACATCGGCCTCATCCCCGCCTCCGGGGGGTGCTCGCGCATCGTCAAGCTGGTCGGCCTGGCCCGGGCCAAGGAGATGGTGCTGCTGGGCGAGCTCATGCCGGCCGAGGAGGCGCAGCGTTACGGGCTGCTCTGGAAGGTGGTCGACGACGATCAGCTGATCACCGAGGCGGTGGCGCTGGGTGCCAAGCTGGCCAAGAAGGCGCCCCTAGCTCTGGGAATGGCCAAAGCCGTCCTGCGGGCCTGTGTCGACACCGACATGACCACCGGTCACACCCTCGAGATGATCGCCCAGAACGTCCTCATGGACTCCAAGGACCACAACGAGGGCGTGCGGGCCTTCCTCGACAAGCGCAAGCCGACTTTCACCGGCCACTGACTTCAAGTCAGACGGGACCTAGCTCGGCGTCGAGCCGGTTTGGCCAATCCTCGTGTTCCAGGCCGCCTCGCACCAAGGTGTCGCGCCAGTCCACCGCGGTGAGGTCGACCGAGTCGAGGAGTCGGTGCAGGCTCCCACGTGCCCACAACACGATCGCCGCCTGTACCCGTTCTGAGTCGCTGGCCTGAGCTACGAGCCGGGCAACCTCGTCGGCGCTCCCCGGGTCTGGAAAGTCCCGGTCGATCCGGGCCCGTAGGCGGACACTCACGGCTGCCATCCCCAGAAGTATTGCTGCCGCCCCGCGGCGTCGGACCCTTTATGGACACCGCTCTCAGAACGGCCCGTTTGTGTGCATCGCTGCTACGGGGACCAGTCGGTGGCCAGCGCCCATTGGTCGGCCCGAACTGTCATCTCAGTGATGAGCGCAGATTTCGCGTGTGCATAGTGATTCATCGTGTCCCAATCCTGCTGCTGGAGCCGCATCTTGAGGTCCGCATACGCCTCACGGTCATCCGCCGACCGACGGAGCCAGTCGCGGAGGAGGAGATGGCGGCGTTCCCAATCGCTGCCGGCGTCGCACACATGGACGTGGACATCCAAGGCTGAGGTCCGGAACATCCGGTGACCTTGTTCCCGAACCCTGAGCTGGTAATCGGCGGCGACAAGGGGCTCGACATATGACGCTTCGTCTTCGACATCGAGCACGCTGATCTGGATGTCAACTATGGGCTTGGCAGCCAGGCCCGTCACGGCAGTGGAACCGACGTGTTCGACTCGCCGAGCGACAGCACCCAGCGCCTCGCTGATACGGCGGCGGTGCGTCTCGAAGCAGTCTGGCCACGCCGGGTCGTACGGCTCGATCACGATGTCCCGTTTCTCGGGACCACCGATCAGCTCAACATCGTCCACCTCCGCAGTCTGGCCGAGTCGGAGGGTGACCAACGGAAACCGTGGCGCTCGGCTCCCTCTCGGTGGGTGCGTTTGGTGCCCTGGTAGGGCCTCGATCGCACCCACCTCGGCGACCCGGACGCTAGGTCGTGGCCATTGCCTCGGCTTGGCCGGTCAGGGCGGGCTCCGGGACCGTGGACGAGGCGACGGCCGGGGCGTCAGCCGGCAGGCCCGTGCCCATGATCCACACGGCCAGGGCGGCCAGCCCGAAGACCGCCACCGCCGCCGGGTAGGTGGCGACCATTCCCAGGTTGGTGTTGAGGGCGGTCCACACCGGCCAGGCGATGGCACCGTTGGCGGCACCGTCGGCCATGGGCACCATGGGGATCACGGCCAGCATTTTCCAGCCGGTGAGGTGCGGCGTCATCCTGTAGACGGCGTAGCCGGCCACGATGGGCATGGTGGAGTTGACTGGCGGCCACCACAGGGGCAGACCCCACGGGTTGAAGGGCTGGGCGCCGTAGTAGGTGTAGACGTCCATCAGGATCCCCGGCGTCTCCAGCACCACGTTGACGGCCATGACGGTGAGCCAGAACTTCCACAGCTGCCCCCGGGTCATGCCGCGGCGTAGCAGGTACCAGACCAGGAAGGCCTGGCCCCCGACGAACCAGCTGTACACCGGGTACATGAAGATCGGGATGGGCCGGCCGAAGGTCTCGATGCCGATCCACTGGTTCTCCCGGGGGAACAGCACCATGCCGAGCACGTCGACGATCGGCTCGAAGAGGATGCAGATGGTCCCCCCGACGAGGAACAGCAGGGCGATCGGAGTTCCCTCCCGCCGCCAATAGCGGATGGCGAGCACGATGGCCACCACCCACGGGATCGTCACTCCGATGGTGAAGATCGTCTGCCCCAGGGCATTCGTCTCCAACCCGGTGGGCGGCTGGAGGATGGTCGACAGGAAGGGCACGGCAGAACCTCCTGCGTCAGAAGGGTCGGGGCGTCTCCACCCAGGGCTGGGCGAGCGTGTACCAGAGGAGCTGGACGGACCAGGAGAGGTAGAAGGCGGTCCACACCGAGGCGGCGCCGAGGGCGATGGCCCGCCAGCGTTCTTCCGTCGTCAGAGTGGGGCCGGCGGTGCCCGGCCCCCGGGCGCCGACGCCGGCCGATGCCCGTTCCCGTTTCGGGACCCCACCGGGGACCGGCAGAGGGACGGCCGCCCAGCGTACGGCCAGGCGCGCCGCGGCGTAGGTCGACGTGGTGAGCATCCCCGAGTACCAGATGTTCGACCAGGTCACGCCGCCCAGCTCGAACGCCGGCTTCTGGTAGTAGGTCCACAGGTGGAGCCAGCTGACGGCGGGGATCTCGAACGTGGGGAGGATGGCGCAGGCGACGAGGAAGACGTACAGGTACCCCTTGGTCCCGAAGCGCCGGTCGATGGCCTCCCGGTGGTGGACGAGCAGCAGGACCGGGAGCCCGAAGTAGAAGGCGTAGTTCAGCGCCATGGCCAGGGGCTCGCTCACGCCCTGGATGCGGAACAGGTCGATGAACTTCTCGTCGAACTCCACCCGGAAGAACCAGTTGGAGTTGAAGATCCAGTCGAAGCCGATGAGCCCGGTGGAGCCGATGTAGACCCCCACGTACACGGGGTTCTTGGACCGGTGCACCCAGAAGATCCCGTAGAGCCACAGCCCGAGGCACACCAGTTCGAAGATGCGGACCGCGGCGGTGCTGGCCATATTTTGGCGATGATAATACCGAATGAGCAGTCAGTCGACAGGATCGGCAGCTCGGCGCGATACTGCCGCCATGGATACGCACGCACCCCGGACCGCGGGGACCTACGACGTGGCCATCATCGGCGGCGGGCACAACGGTCTGGTGTGCGCCGCCTACCTGGCCCGGGCGGGCAAGCGGGTGGTGGTGCTCGAGTCCCGCGACCTGGTCGGCGGGTTCTGCACTACCGAGGAGACGGTCCCCGAGGCGCCCGGCTTCAAGATGAACGCCACCTCGATGGACTGCGTCGTCACCAACATCCCTCCGTCGGTGGTGGACGACCTCGACCTGGCCCGCTTCGGGCTGCGCTGGATCGTTCCCGACCCCTTCTACAGCTACCTGTCGCCGTCGGGGGCCACGATCCGGTTCTGGCGCGACCACACCCGCACGGTGGAAGAGATCCGCAAGCTGTCCCGGCGTGATGCCCTGCGCTACGACCGCTTCACCACCACCATGCGGGATTTCTGGCACACGGCCGCCCCCTACCTGCAGGGTCACCCCAAGCGGGTGGCGCCCCGCACCGCTGGCCACGCTGGCCCGCCGGGGGTTCAAGGCCCGCAAGAACCTGGGCACGGCGGCCCGCATCCTCCTGTCGTCCCCCGGGGCCGTCATCGAGGAATGGTTCGAGCGCGAGGAGCTCAAGGCGGCCCTGGGTTGCTACTCGGTGGCGTCCATGGGTTCCCTCGACGAGCCCGGCACCGGCATCGTGCTGTCGGTCATGGCCGTGATGCACCAGTGGGGCGCCCGCCGGCCGGTGGGCGGCAACGGCATGTTCACCGCCGCCCTGGCCGACTGCGTGCGCCACCACGGCGGCGAGATCCGCACGGCCACTCCGGTCACCGACGTGGTCCTGGAGGGCGACCGGGCCGTGGGCGTGACCACGCTGGCGGGCGAGGTGGTGCGGGCCGGCGAGGTCGTGGCCGCCCTCGACCCGTGGACCCTCCTCAACCGCCTGGTGCCGGCGGCGGCCGTGCCCGACTCGGTGCGCGACGAGCTGCGGGGCATGAGCGTGCTCCACAACAACATCTCCGGGTTCAAGGGCGACGTGGCCCTGGCCCGCCGGCCCCGGCTGGCCCGTCGTGAGCCCGACGACGCCCTGCTCGGCAGCGTGATCCTGCTCGCCCCCGACATCGACTACGTCCGCCGTTCGCTGACCGCCACCATGCGGGGCGACCTGGCCCCGGAGATCCCCCTGTGGGTGTCGACCCCCACGGTGTA
This sequence comes from uncultured Actinomycetes bacterium, assembly GCA_963789165.1. GTDB lineage: Bacteria > Actinomycetota > Acidimicrobiia > IMCC26256 > BP-133 > CAWBJP01. The sequence continues at coordinate 364,598 of CAWBJP010000003.1, read as the reverse complement.
CGACCGGTCCCTGGTGCCGCCGGACAGCGAGGGCGACTCGCTCTACATCTACCTGCCCGCCGTGCCGTATGAGCTGCGGGAGGGGGACTGGGCGGTCGAGAAGGACAAGCACCTCGAGCGCTGCCTCCACATCCTGGAGGACTACGCCCCGGGCCTGGGCGAGTCGGTCATCGGCGCCCACGCCACCAGCCCCCAGGACCTGGCCCGCTTCTCGCCCGTCCACAAGGGCAACCTGTTCCACGTGGACATGACCCTGTCCCAGTTCGGACCTTGGCGCCCGGTCCCGTCCCTGGCCGGCTACCGCACCCCGGTGCCCGGCCTGTGGCACACGGGAGCGGGGGCCCACCCCCTGGGGACCCTGAACGGCTGGAGCGGGCGGACCACGGCCCGGGAGCTTTTGCGGGCCAAGAGCTGACGAGCCGGTAACTTTCTCGCTGCGTACGTACCGCTCGAGGAGGTCACCGTGGTCACCGCTTCTCTGGGGACGATCCCCGGAGCCGACCAGGTGCAGCAGGCCGTCGAGGAGCTGCTCGCCACCCACGACCCGAAGACGACGGACCGCCGGTCCTTCCTGGAGGCCCGCTTCGACGCCGGCCTGGCCTGGGTCCACTACCCGCCCGGCGCCGGCGGCCTGGGCCTCGACGCCCAGCTGCAACGGGGGGTGGAGGCCGCCCTCCACGCGGCCGGGGCGCCCCGACCCGACATGGGCCGCAACATCATCGGCCTCGGCATGGCGGCCCCCACGCTGGCCACCCACGGCACCCCCGAGCAGCACCGCGATTTCCTGCGCCCCCTCTACGCCGGGGAGATCTGGTGCCAGCTCTTCTCCGAGCCGGGGTCCGGCTCCGACCTGGCCGGACTGGCCACCCGGGCGGTACGGGACGGCGACGAGTGGGTGGTCAACGGCCAGAAGGTATGGACGACCCTGGCCCACGCCGCCCGGTGGGGCCTGCTGGTGGCCCGCACCGACCCCGACGTTCCCAAGCACCGGGGCCTGACCTACTTCATCTGCGACATGCAGGCGGAAGGCGTGGAGGTCCGGCCCCTGCGCCAGCTCACCGGCGAGGCCGAGTTCAACGAGGTCTACCTGACCGACGTGCGCCTGCCCGACCATCTCCGCCTGGGGGACGTGGGCGACGGGTGGCGGGTGTCCATGACCACGCTCATGCACGAGCGGGTGGCGGTGGGCGCCGGGAGCCAGCCCACGCGGGGGAGCGGCGCCATCGCCAACGCCGTGCGCCTCTACGCGGAACACGCGACCACCGACCCGATCCGGCGGGACGGCCTCATGCGGGTGTGGGTCGAGGCGGAGGTGCTGCGCCTCACGCAGCTGCGAGCCTCGGAGATGCGCAAGCGGGGGACACCGGGCCCCGAGGGTTCGGTGTCCAAGCTGGCCTGGGCCGAGCTCAACCAGCGCATCACCAACTTCTGCGTGAACCTCATGGGTCCCGAGGGCGCCCTGTTCCCGTCCGGCTACGAGATGCGCCGGCCCGAAGAGGTGAGCCTCACGGCCGGCGATCCCCGCCACCTCTTCCTGCGCACCCGGGCCAATTCCATCGAGGGAGGCACGTCGGAGGTCCTGCGCAACATCCTGGCCGAGCGGGTCCTCGGTCTGCCCGGCGACCCCCGGGTGGACAAGGACCTGCCCTGGCGCGACGTTCCCCGGTCCTAGTCTGCCCGGAGTGGACTTCGCCTTCACCGACGCGCAGGTCGCCCTCCGGGAGAAGGCGTCAGCCTTTCTGGCCGCCGAAGCCGAAGCCGGTTCCTTCACCCCCACCGTCAATGCCTGGCTGACCGGCTTCGACCGTGACTTCTCCCAGAAGGTGGCGGCCCGGGGCTGGATCGGCCTCACCTGGCCCGAGCAGTACGGCGGTCGCGGGCTGGGTTATGTCGACCGGATGGCGCTCACCGAGCTGTTCCTGGCTGCCGGGGCGCCGGTGGCAGGCCACTGGATCGCCGACCGGCAGATGGCCCCGTCCATCCTGGCCCACGGCACCGAGGCCCAGAAGGAGCGCTACCTGCCCGAGATCCTGGCCGGGGAGGCGACCTACTGCATCGGGATGTCCGAGCCCCAGGCCGGCAGCGACCTGGCCGGGGTCCGCACCAAGGCGGTCAAGACGGACGACGGCTGGTGCATCAACGGGCACAAGATCTGGACCAGCCTGGCCCACCACTCGGAGTACATCTACCTGCTGGCCCGCAGCGACCCGGAGTCGACCCGCCACGACGGGCTGAGTGAGTTCATCGTCCCGCTCCGGACCGCCGGGGTCACGATCACCCCCATCAACGACATGGCCGGGGCGCACCACTTCAACGAGGTGTTCTTCGACGACGTGGTGGTGCCGCCCGACGCCCTGATCGGTACCGAGGGCGCCGGCTGGCGCCAGATCACGGGCCAGCTGGGCTACGAGCGGGCCGGCCTGGAGCGGGTCATGAGTGTGTGGCCGCTGCTCCTGGTCATGCGGGTCGAGGCGGGTGACGACGAGCGCCGCCTGGAGGAACTGGGCCGGCTGGAGGCGGAGGCGTTGGTGGCCCGCCAGCTGGCCTTCCGGGCCGCGGCGGTGGGCGACTCGGGCCGGCCCCCCGACCACGAGGCCGCCCTGGCCAAGGTGTTCGCCACCGACGTGGAGCAGCACATGGTCGAGGTCGCCTCCCGCTGGGCGGGGCGCTCGTCCCGGGTGGAGCCGAGATTGGGCGGAGCCTTCGCCGGCCACCTGTTCCCGGCCTGGCTGGCCGCCCCCAGCTTCTCCATCCGGGGCGGCACCAACGAGATCCTCCGCGGCATCGTGGCCCGCCGGGGCCTGGGACTGGGATAGGCATGGATTTCACGTTGAACGACGAGGAGCTGGCCGTGGTCGAAGCCGCCGCGCAGGTGGCCGGCGACAACAACCCGTGGATGGCGCTGGTGGACGGGGGCTGGGTCGATCTCCTCCTGGAGGACCCGGGCCACGGCCTGGGTTACCTCGGCCTGGTGGCCGAGGGTCTCGGCGCCGCCGGGACTTCGGTACCGCTGGTGGGGAGCGCCGTGGTCTTCCCGACCTTGTTCGGCGCTTCCGCCGGCGACCGCCGGGTGGCGGTGGCCGACCGCCTGGTGGGCGACGACCTGGCTGAGGACGGTCGTAGCGCCGAGTGTCTGGTGGTGCTGGATGAGGGGACGGCCACCGCCCACGAGGAGTTCCTGGTGGCCCCGGTCGGCGCCCTGGATGGCGACGGCCTGGCCCGGGTGGAGGACGACGGGCCGACGGAAGCCCGCTGCGACGACCCCTCCCTGGTGGACGAAGCCCGCCGGCGGGCGGCCGCAGTAGCCGGCGCCGAGATGGCCGGTGCCATGCGCCGGATGGCGGAGATGACCGCCGGCTATGTGGCCGAGCGCCAGCAGTTCGGCCGGCCCATCGCCGCCTTCCAGGTCGTGGCGCACGGCGCCGCCCGGCTCGCCACCCTGGCCGAAGGGGCCACGTGGATCGCCCGGTCCGCCTGCCGGGCCGCCGAACCCGATGTCACCCACGCCGCCAAGGGCTGGATCTCGCGGGCGTCGGTGGAAGCGGCGGCGCTGGCCCACCAGCTCCACGGTGCCATCGGCTTCACCGAGGAGTACGGCCTCCAGCGCCTGACCAAGCGCCTGCGCACCCTGCGCTTCGCCTGGGGCGACGACGCCGCCCACCACCTCGCCCTCGGCCGCCTCCGGGCCGGTCTGTGATCAGGCCGCCTGGTTGGGTGGGTGGCCCTCCCGCACATGTCGGAGCAACTCGAGCATCAAGATGTCGAACTTCCGGTCAAACTTCTCGTCCAGGGCGTGGATGTCATCGTCGACACGGTCGATGCGGCGTCCGACGAACGCGGCGACGCTGATAAACGTGCCGAGGGCACTGATAAAACCAGTGATGACCGCGGTGATGACCGGCTCGCTCACGTGACCACTCCTCGTTGAGATGGTAACCGCCGCCGACCGTACCCAGGAGGTGTGACAGTCTCCGTGGAACTCGCCGAGCTCCTGGCCTCCCGTCGCAGCACGCGGCGCTTCGACCCGTCCAGGGACGTCCCCGATGAGGTGCTGGAGCGGGTGCTGGCCGCGCCGCTGACCATGCCCCATGCCGGGAACACCTATGACTGGCGGGGGATCGTGCTGCGCCGGTCGGAGCGGGACCCGGAGACGTGGCCGGCGGTGTTCGACGCCCTCATGCGGCAGAGCTATGTCGAGGAAGCGGCCATCCTCATCGCCTGGTCCGTCCAGCCCGGGTGGTGGGCGGAGCGTTACCGCGACAACGTGGGCGAGCTGCTGCGTCGAGGGCTCATCGAGCCGGAACGGGCCGGTGATCTCCTGGCCGTCATCGAAGGCGGGCCCGACACTGGCGCCCTCACCACCGGCCTGGTGGGGGAGGCGATGATGGGCGTGACCGCGGCCATGCTGGTGGCCATGGACGCCGGGCTGGGAGCCACCGTCACCGCCTGCATACCCGGTCTCCTGGCCCGGACCCTGGGGGTGCCCAAGGACGCGGTCGTCTGCCAGTGGGGAGTACTCGCCCTGGGCTGGCCCGCCGAATCGGCGGCGCCGCCGTCTGCCGGGGCGCCGAAACCAACGGTCGACGAGGTGTACTTCGAGGGACGTTGGGGCCAACCGCGGCGAGGAGGCGTCCGTGCCTGAAGGCGTTCGGGCCGAACTGGCCGAGGCGGTCCGGCTGCGGGGCCTGACTCTGCTCGACGCCTGGCTCGGCCCCGAGGAGGTCAAGCTCGAGATCCTCTCGGTGCTGGCCGCGGGACGGAACCTGCTCCTCGAGGGCCCGGTCGGCTCGGGCAAAACCCTGCTGGGCGAACAGATCGCCGGGGCGCTGGGCCCGATCCTCCTGGCCGGCTGCTGGTTCAACTGCCTTCCCGGCGAAGGGGCCTGTCCCCAGTGCCGGGCCGGCCTCACCCCGCTTGGCGAGGTGGAGCTGTCGGGCCCAGAACGCTTCGTACGCATCCAGGGATCGCCCGACCTGTTCCCCGAGGACCTGGTGGGCGACATCGACCCGGCCGCCGCCCTGACCCACGGCGTCCTCGACCCGCGGGCCTTCCGCCCCGGGCGCCTGGTGCGGGCCCATCGCCGGCTGTGCTTCGTCGACGAGATGAACCGCCTCTCCGAGCGACTCCAGAACCTGTTCCTGGAGCTCCTGGCCGAAGGGGCGATCACCGTGGGCGGCTACGAGGCCCGCTTCCCGGTCGACACCGTCGTCGTGGCCACCATGAACCCGGACGAATACGTGGGCGTGGGCCGCTTGTCGGAGGCACTGCGGGACCGCTTCGAACGGGTCCGTCTCAACTACCCGGCGCCGGCCGACGAGGTGGAGATCCTGGTGTCGCGGGCCGGGCTTCCCGCCGAGGACACCAACGGCCACCAGGCCGCCGGCGCCATCGTGGCCTTCGCCAACGAGCTGCGGGCCGAACCCGACGTGGAGGCGGGCCCCAGCGTGCGGGCCACCCTGGCCGCCTTCGACCTGGCCCTGTCCCGGCGGAGCCTGGCCGGGGCCGAGTGGCCAGAGGCGATCCGGGCCGGGCTGCGGGTCGCCCTCCGGGGCCGGCTCACGCTCCGTCCCACCCACCGCCTGGCCGCCCACCCCGAGGCCTTTGTGGACGAAGCCGTCACCCGACTGGCCTGGTGAACGGCGACCTCCACCCCGGATCGCCACGATCCCTCCAGGACCGGGCGGTGGCCGTGGCCAGCTGGCTGCGCGCCCATCCCGATGTCCAAGCGGGACCCAGCGTCAGGGCCAGCATCGCCTTCGCCGACCTGGCCGGCCGCTGGCAGGAGCTGACCGGCCGCGACGATCTGCTCCCGCCCGCACTCATGGCCCTCTCCCACCGGATGCGCGTCCGGCCGGGAACCGACGCCGACGACCTCGTCCGCCTCGCCCTGCTGGAGACGTCGGGGGCCGGCGATCCGACCCCACCGGAGGCGGTCCGTCGCGCCGGAGGCGGCTCCCGGGAGGAGGAGATGGCGGCCCTGGTGGCCATGCACTCCCGGGGCCACACGCCCGAAGCCCCCGAAGTGCCTCTGGAGGCCCGCTCCTTCAGCGACGACGAGGCCCGCCGGCTCGTCGACGAGCTGTTCGACCCCGGTCCCGCGGAACCGGCCGGTCCCGGGGTGGTGCCGACCCGTCCCGGGCGGCGGGGGATGGGGGACGAGGCCCTGGCGCCCCGCCGGGTCCGGCCCGGCGACCGGGCCCGGGAGCTGTCCGTCCGGGCCAGTGTGCGGGCCGCGGTACGGGCCGGCGGGCCGATCACCTTGGCGCACCTCCGGGTGGCGCCCCGCCAGCCGGTGGCCGCCTACGACGTGGTGGTGGTGCTCGACGCCTCCGCCTCCATGGGGGCGGCGGAACGCCCGGTGGTGGCGCCGGCCGTCACCGCCCTGGCCCGTGTCCTGGTCCGGGCCGGTCACCGGGTCGGGGCCGTCGCCTTCTCCGAGGAGGCGGTGGTGGCCCGGGCCATCTCCCGGGCGCCCGACCCGCTGCCGGCGGACGGTTACGCCTTCGCCCACGCCACCAACCTCGAGGCCGGTATCGACGCCGGTCGGGCCCTGCTCCACCGCCAGGCCGACCCCGACGCCCGCCCCCACCTGGTGCTGGTGACCGACGCCGAGGCCACCAGCCACTCCGGCTCCGACGAGGCCTGGGGGCCGGCGGGTGCCCCCCGGGGTATCGAGAGCGTCACCCGCCTCTACCAGGGCGCCGCCGTCGAGGCCGCCCACCGGGGGGCGCTCCTGGCCGTCCTGCGGGCCCGGCGGTTCGGGATCACCGTCTCGGTCGTCTATCCCGACGACCGGGCCGACGTGGTCTTCGCCCACGCGCTGGCCGCGGCGGGCGGCGGCCGGGCCCGCTGCCTGCGCTACTAGGGAAGCTTTCCCGTGCCCTGGCGGCGCAGCGCGCCCCGGTCCACCTTGCCGAGGTGGGTGCGGGGCAGTCCGTCGACGACGAACACCCGGCGGGGCGCCTTGTAGGGGTCGAGGGCCAGCAGGCAATGGTCCCGCAGCTCGCCCGCGAGATCTTCCGCACCCTCGCCCGCCGGGCCACCGGCCACCACGAAGGCCACCGGCTTCGTCAACCCGCCGGCGTCGGGCACGCCCACCACCGCCGCCTCGGAGACGGCCGGGTGGGCCAGCAGGCAGTCCTCCACCTCGGCGGGCAGGAGCCACTTGCCGCCCACCTTGAGGGCGTCGTCCGCCCGGCCCACGTAGTGGAAGTACCCGTCGGTGTCCTTGCGCACCATGTCCGAGGCGGCGAACCACTCGCCCCGGAACGCCTCGGCCGACTTCTCGGCGTCCTGCCAGTAGCCCAACGCCCGGGAGTCGCCCCGCACCCAGAGGCGGCCCACCTCACCGATGCGCATCTCGTTGCCGACGTCGTCGCACACCCGGACGTCGAAGCCGGGCACGGCCCGGCCCAGGCTGCCGGGGCGGACCGCCCCCGGCTGATTGGAGACGAAGATGTGCCACATCTCGGCCGTCCCCAGGCCGTCGTAGAGGGGCACCCCGAAGGTGTCGTTCCAGCGCTGGTGGAGCGAGGGCGGCAGCGCCTCCCCGGCCGAGGTGGCGAAGCGCAGGGAGGACAGGTCCTGGTCCCCGGCGGCAGGGTGGGCCACCATCTCGGCCACCATCTTGGGCACGTTGACGAGGATGGTCGGCCGGTGCCGGGCGATCCGCTCGAAGACGACCTCGGCGGTGGGATGCTCGGGGAACAGGGCCGCCGACGCCCCCACCGAGAAGGGGAAGAAGAGGTTGGAGCCGGTGGCGTAACCGAAGTAGAGCTTCGGCACGGCCAGCGTGATGTCGTCCTCCTGCCAGCCCATGGCCGCCTGCGCGTAGCAGTGGGTGGTGTTGGCGAAGCTGCCGTGGGTCTGGACCGCGGCCTTGGGCAGTCCGGTGGTGCCCCCGGTGAAGAGCCAGATGGCGGGATCGTCCCGGTGGGTGCGGACGGTCGTCAGCGTGTCGGGGTGCTCCAGACGCTCCCCGTCTCCCGGCCCGGCCACCAGCGGCTGGGGGACGGGTACCGTCACCGCCGGGTCGGCCACCGCCACCCGGGCCCGGGTCAGGTCGACCATGGCCGCCATCCCGTCGGCGGCCAGGCCGGGGTTCACCATGACGGCCACCGCCCCCACCTTGAGGATGCCGAAGAGGGCGGCCGCATACTCGGCGCCGTCGGGCAGGGCGACGATGACCCGCTCCTCGGGGCGGACGTCGCGGGCCAGGAGGGCGTTCCCGAAGCGGTTGGCCAGGCGGTCCACCTCGTCGTAGGTGTACTCACGGTCTCCCAGGCGCAGCGCCACCCGCCCGCCCCGGCCCTCCCGCAGGCGGTCGACCAGGAAGAGATCGGCGATGTTCAACCAGTGCCCTTCGGCCATCGGCCGCCAGGGTAAGCGATCCGGTGCCGGCCTTCGACGCCGACGAGGTCCGTCAGACCGGCCTGCCGGCTCGTCGGCCGGCATGGCGTCTTCTCCGGGGCTTCGCCGATCTGGCGCAGGCAGGTCTCCATGGCCCGCGCTCTGGTCTCCCAGAACCCCGCCACCGGGTCGAGGACGGGCCGCAGCCCGGCCAGCCGCGCCGCCGAGCGCCCGGCCTCGTCCGCCAACCAGGTGAGCATGGCGTCGGGGGCCTGGGCCATGAGGGCGGAAAGGATGTAGCGCCGTTCACCGATGCGCAGTCCCAGCCCGAGTTGCTCCGCGGCCCGGGCCAGGTCGTGCCGGGTGATCACCATGCCGGAGCGGGCCGGAGCCAGCACCCGGCCCAGGAAGGCGTCGCTCCCGTCGTCCCCGGGCACGCGCCCGCTCGGGCGCCTCCCGGAGGTGGAGGGGCAACGGCCCCCCGGCCCAGGGAGCGGCCGCGGCTTCGGCCCGGAGGGCCAGACCCGAGGGTCTCCGCCCAGGCCCGGTAGGTGGGGTCGGCGGCGGCGCGGGCGGCGGCGAGCGCGTAGGTCGGCACCCACGGGACCAGGTGCTCCCAGAGCAGGGCGCGGCGGGCCTCCCCCAGCAGGCGTCGCCGGGCGGCATCGCCCTCGGCCGCTTCCGTCTCGATGAGATCGGCGTAGAGGCCGAGGAGGACGGCGAGGTGGTCGGGTTCCGCGGGAGGGACGAGGCCGAGGGCCCGCCAGAAGCCGGCCACCCGCTCGACCGGCTCTCCCCCCAGCATCCCCTCGGCGCCGAGGTGGATGGCGGCGTAGGGGGGCAGCTGGAAGCAGAACAGGTCGGTGTGGGAGGCGACGTCGAGTTCGCCGGGCAGGCCGAGACTGGCCGCCACCCGGCCGTGGTCGGGCGAGGTGCCCTCGGTGACGACGGCGAGCGCCCGGAACAGGTCGGGGAGGCTCAGGGTGTCACCACCGGGACGGGGTCGAGCCGGTAGACGTCCCGGCCCGGCTTGAGCGGACGGAGCAACCAGTAGGGTCGCCGGTTCCCGTCGGGGGAGACGACATCGCCGCCGCGGGTGAGATCGAGCCAGCGGCGGTAGGCCGCGTGGGCCGCCATCCGTGTCCACCTCGATGTCCCCCGCCTGCTCGCCCGGCTCCGCCTTGCGGACCCGCACCGCCTGGTGCCAGCAGTGCTGGCCGGAGATGGGATCGGGATGCACGGCGAAGGTGAGGTTCTGATGGACGCCGACGTCGGTCCACCAGATGCGCTGGGTGTCAGGGTCGGAGGACTCGTGCGGCGACACCCCGGCCCGGCGCCGCATGGCCCACCCCGTCGCGTTCTGCTCCAGCGCCACCGTGGCCATCATGTGCCCCTGACCCTCCGGCTGGCGCTCCGGCTTCCAGCGCCCCATGTGGTGGCTGCAGGCCACCACCCCGGGCCGGATGCCTTCGGTCACCCAGGCCTTGAGCACGAACGAGCCGATCTCGGTCTCCACCGCACCAAGTCGCCGGTGGCCACCTCGAGGGGAGCGGCGTCGGTCGGATGGAGCCACAGGGGGTTGGTGTGGGCGATCTCGTCCAGCCACTTGGAGTTGGCCGAGCGGGTGTGGACCTGGACGGGCAGGCGGAAGGTGGAGATGAGGGGCATCTGCCCCGCCTCGAGGTGGTCGGGGTGGATGTGGCTGCGGATGTAGCCGGGCAGGGCGTGCTCGGGCCAGCCCCACCGGGCCAGCGTCGAGGACCAGAACTCGAGGCGCCCGGAGGGGGTGGGGAAGCCGCGCCGGACGACGCCGTCGACCCGCACGCCCACGCGCCGGCGCCCGTCCGGGTCGGGATCGGGGGAGGGCAGGGGAACGGCGTTGCGCAGCGGCAGCCCCGGGTGCGGGCAGTAGACCCGGCCCGTGGGGTCCTCCACCGAGTCGAGGAGACGCCGGTCGGGCACCGCCTCCTCGTGGCGGGGCCCCACGCCCCGGGCGATCTCGAAGGCGCCGTAGCGCCGCATGTAGTCGATGGGGCTGAGCCCTTCGTTCCGCCGCCGCCTCCGGGAGCCCGGGGACCGAATGCTCGAAGATCCAGCCGTAGTACTCGTCGACGCCGAGCTTCTCGCCCGGGTGGGTCTCCGACTCGTGGAAGGCGCGGATGCCGAGGCTCCCGTCCGGGTCGATCCGCCACGACAGGTCGACCCAGAACTCGTTCTCCTCCCACACCTCGCCCGGGTTCACCTGGCGGGTGTCGCCGATGTCCTCGCCGAGGCGCCGGCGGGCCTCGCGCAGGACGGGCTGGCGGAACCCGAGCCACTGGCCGTCGTGGGTCTCGTAGGAGTGCAGGTCGTGGCGCTCCGAGCCGTGGCCCATGGGCAGCACGTAGTCGGCGAAGTAGGCGGTCTCGCTCCAGGTGGGGGTGAGGGCGACGTGCAGGCCGACCTTGGCCTCGTCGGTGAGCGCCTCGATCCAGGAGAACCCGTCGGGGTTGGTCCACACCGGGTTGTAGACCCGGGTGAAGTACACGTCGAGCTTGCCCCGACCCTCCTTCAGGAAGTGGGGGAGGAGGAACGACAACTCGTTCTGGGCCAAGGGGTATTCCAGGGGCCAGGTCAGCTCGTTCCAGTGGTGGCGGTGGGGGGGCCAGTGCATGGGTCGGGGAAGGAACTTGTTCCAGGCGTTGGGGAAGACGCCCCCGGGGGTGGCCACCGCCCCGAGGAGGGCGTTGAGGAGGAACAGGGTGCGCGACACCTGCCATCCGCCCAGGTTCCCCGCCGCCGCCGCCCGCCAGTTGTGGGTGGAGAGCCGGCTGCCGGCTCCCGCCACCGCCTCGGCCACCTCCATCAGGGTGGCGACGGCCACGCCCGACTCGGCGGCGGCGAACTCGAAGGTGAACTCGGCGTAGAGACCGGCCAGCACCGTCTCGAAGGCCTCGAAGCTGGGCTCCAGCTCGGGATGCTCGACGTTCAGGTACTCCTCCCAGTTCCACCACCGCCGCACGAACTCGCGGTCGTAGCGCGCCGTGGCGATGATGTGGTTGGCGATGGCCAGGTTGATGGCCGCCTCGCTGCCCGGATAGGGCGCGATCCACCAGTCGGCGTGGGTGGCGGTGTTGGAGAGCCGGGTGTCGGCCACGATCAGCTTGGCGCCGCGCTCCTTGGCCTCCATGACCCGTTGGGCGTGGGGGTTGAAGTAGTGGCCTGCTTCCAGGTGGGCGCTGATGAGGTAGATCACCGAGGCGTTGGCGTGGTCGGGGCTGGGCCGGTCGATGCCCATCCAGAAGGCGTAGCCGGTGCGGGCCCCGCTGGAGCAGACGTTGGTGTGCGAGTTGTGCCCGTCGACGCCCCAGGAGGCGAGGACCCGCTCGGTGTAGCCGTCCTCACCGGGGCGGCCCACGTGGTACATCACCTCGTTGTGGCGCTCCTCGATGAAGGCCTTTCGGATGCGCCCGGCGATGTCGTCGAGGGCCTCGTCCCAGCTCACCCGCTCCCAACCGCCGCCGCCCCGCGCCCCGACGCGCCGCAAGGGGTAGAGCACGCGGTCCGGGTCGGTGATCTGGTTGATGGTGGCCGGGCCTTTGGCGCAGTTGCGGCCCCGGGAACCCGGGTGCTCGGGATTGCCTTCGAACTTGCGGACCTGGAGGGTGTCCCGGTCGACGTAGGCCAGCAGGCCGCAGGCCGACTCGCAGTTGAAACAGGTGGTGGGGACGAGCATCGACCGGCGCTCGACCCGCTCGGGCCAGGCCCGGCTGTCGAGTTCCACCCAGTTGTCCCAGCGCTCCTTGGGCGGAAAGGCGGCCAGGTGGATCCGGCTGGGGCCGGGGTAGAACGTCTCGCCCCGGGCTTCGACCTCGCTCCGGGCCGCGCTCACCCGCTGACCCAGCTGCTCCAGATCCTTCTGCATCGGCTGCCCTCCGGGGTCGGTCATGCCAGCGGGACGGCCTGGGCGGCCTGGACGTAGGCGTGCTCGTGGGCCAGCAGCCCGGCCAGGGCGAGGACGCCGGCTCCGGCCCCGACCACCGGGGCGAGAAGTCCGAGCACGACCAGGGCGACGCCGGCCCAGAACCAGCGGGCGTAGGTACCCCGGGTCATCTCCCAGGCGGCGAGGTGGGCGTGGGCGGTGGGGTGGGTGAGGGTCACCTCGCCGGCGACGAGGAGCAGGTGGGCGGCGCAGGCCCCGGCCAGCACCCAGGCCAGGGTGTCGCGGGCGCCGGTGGCGAAGACCGTGTCGAGGAGGAGCAGGGCCCCGGCTCCGGCCAGGACGGCCTGGACGGCCATGTGGGGCGGCAGCAGCGGGCTCTGCCACAGGTCGCGGCCCTTCGACTGGGCGAAGAGGTAGGCGGTGTAGACGGCGGTCATGACCGCCAGCGGGATGCCGGGCACGGCCAGGGCCCCGACGGCACCCGGACGCCCGAGGAGGCTGGCGGCCAGGTGGAGGCCCAGGATCGCCCCGTAGCCGCCGATGATGACCCCGCCCCGGACCAGCCAGGAGCGCCACTGCGGCTTGGTGAAGATGAAGTAGAACCGCTCGGGATGCTCGAGGTCCCAGATGAGCAGCCCGCCGGTGGCGGCGAGGAAGGCCACGGCGGTCAGGGGGGCGGCCCAGCGCACCACGGAGTCGCTCCACTCCAGGGTGCCCGTCAGGGCGAGCACGACAGCCAGGAGCCAGACCCCGGCGGCGATGCCCTTGGTCCACGTGTAGAGGCTGACCCGCCAGTCCCAGGGGGCGCGGTGGGAGACGTCGTAGGACAGGACGGCGGCGGCCGAGGAGTTGTGACCGTTCTTCTGGCCGTTCTGGGGCCCCGGATGGCCCGAGCCGACCTGGCCCTTCCCGCCCGGCTGCTCGGACCACATGTAGATGCCCCCGGTGGGGCGGCGAGCGGCGAGGGGGTCGAGGGTGGCCTGGTGGGCACCCCGGTAGAACACCTTGGGACGGGTCTCCTTCTCGGGCCGGCGCACCGCCACCGGAGAGCGGCCCACGATCTGCGCCACCCTCGAGGTCGGGTCGTTCATGTCACCGACGAGGATGGCCTGGGTGGGGCAGACGGTGACGCACGCCGGTTCGAGTCCGATGTCGAGACGGTGGGCGCAGAAGTTGCACTTCTCGGCGAAGTGGTCCTCCGGGTTGATGAAGATGGCGTCGTAGGGGCAGGCGGCCATGCAGGCCTTGCAGCCGATGCAGATCCGCTTGTCGAAGTCCACGATGCCGTCGGGACGCTGGTACATGGCCGAGGTCGGGCAGGCGGCCACGCACGGGGCGTCCTCACACTGGTTGCACCGGGTCACCTGGAAGGCCCGCCGGGCCTGGGGGAACGTCCCCACGTCGACGTACTTCACGTAGGTGCGGGTGACGCCCAGGGGCACGGCGTTTTCCGACTTGCAGGCGGTCGTGCAGGCGTGGCAGCCGATGCAGGCACTCTGATCGAGCACCTTGATCCACCGGGCCAACGACCCGTCGATACCGGCTGGAGCCGCGCACGCAACAGACATACCAGGAGGATAGGACAGACAGGCCCTCTTTGTCGTATCAATATGACAAAATGGGCCAGCTCGGCGGCGCTCAGGTCTCCAGCTCGTCGAAGATAGAGTCCCGCGGGTGCCGGACGAACCCCTCTACTACTGGGATCGTGGGTTCTGAGGGGCCACCTGCACCTTAATTTCTTCAAATCAGGGGGACACCCCGACAGGTTCGACTCGCTACCGAGGGTTCCTCCCTGCGCCCGGCAGGGGCCGGCTGGCGGTGGTGTCGAAGTAGGTGGGCATGCTGATCGACGATCACCCCGGGCCCCGCAACCTGGGTCTGGGCGACGTGATCGAGGTTGTCGAGGTGCCCGCACCCGAGGGCGTCCCGGTCGACTGGCCCGAGGCGGAACCCGCCGTCGTCGATCCTGAGCTGGAGCCGGCTCCGGCATGAGTGTTCGTCCCGTGTACGGCTACCGGTGCTGGGACCTCAGCCGGGACGATCGAGGCTTCGTCCTCCAGTCGCTCAGCGGCCTGTCGTGGACGTCCCCGGTGATGGGCCCCGCCCGGAACCGAGCCGGAGACGTGGCCCCGTTGACCACCACCACAGGCGATGCGTGGCGGGCAGGCGACCAGGCCCCCGGCTTCTACGCAGTGAAGGATCTCGCCGACCTGGACACTCAGGCGCACCGGTACCTCGCCGGCATCGTGCGGCTGTGGGGGACGGTGGCCGAACACGAGCGGGGCTGGCGGGCGGAGCACGCCCAGGTGGTGGGCGTCAGCACCCAGGTCCGATGCCTGTTCTGGCCGTGCCCGCACCCCGTGACCCGGCTGTTCCACTCGTTCGCCTGGGTGTACAGCATCTGCTCGCTTGGCACGCAGGCTCATCTCGATGCCGGGTGCCGGGACAGCCTCGGGTTCTTCGACGACCTGCTGGTAAGCGCCGAGGTGTTCCCCGTTGAGGCCCTGCACCGGGACCTGGCCCGGCGCTACGAGCCGGTGCTCGTAGCTTCGGCCGGCGAGCTGGGCACCGTCGTCGGCCACCTGCTGAGCGAAGTCGGCTAATAGCAGCCGCCGTAGGGGGCCGGGTCGCACTCCGACCAGGGCGGGACGGCGGAGACCCAGCGGCTTGGGTCTGTGTCAGGCTTGGGCCTGACGGACGCAAGCGGGCCCTTGCGGGAGGAGTCGCCAGTGATTCCCTTCGTTGGACACCACGGGGTCGGAAGGCCCGACGCAGGTAGTGCCGAAGGCTGGCTCACGTACGTCTGCGGCCATTGCAACACGCAGGTGTCGGGTGCCGTCGTCGCTATCAGGTCCGGGTATGACCCACCCATCCGCTGGCTTTATTGCACGAGCTGTGGCGATGGGTCAGTTGGGACTCATTCAGGGGTCATCTATCCGGGCGTCGCCTTCGGCCCGAGGATCGAAGGGCTCCCCGCTGACGTCGAGTCGGCCTACGAGGAAGCTCGGAGGTGCATGTCCGTTGGCGGCTTCACCGCCGCTGAGCTGGTGTGCCGCAAGATCCTCATGCACGTAGCCGTCGAGAAGGGAGCCAAGGAAGGCAAGTCCTTCGCCTCCTACATCACCCACCTCGAAGCCGCCGGCTACGTCACCCCTCCGATGAAGCCGTGGGTGGACCTGATCCGCCAGCACGGCAACGACTCCACTCACGAGCTGGACCCCCCCGATGCCCAGCGGGCCGAAAGCACCGTCATGTTCACGGCAGAACTGCTCCGGCTCACCTACGAGATGGAGCACCTGGCCAGTCGATACGGGCCGCCTTCGGAGCGTCCGGCGACATGACGCCTGCGGTACCGCCTCCTACAGGTTGAGGCGCCTCGCCAGCTCCACGATGCCAATGCCAAGGGCACTGCCCGCTCCGTCGGTCAGCACCTGACGCAGTACCCGGACAGACTCACGAACGATGCGCCGCTTGGGCCTCGGCGACTTGATCTGCACTTCGAGGGTTCGGACCTCGGCGTCCGCCTCGGCGCGATCCTCGCCCACCAGGTCAAGCTCGCCCTGATCCTCTGAGCGCCGATACGCCGTGAGGAAGGCCTCGACGGCAGCCTGCTCCTCGGCATCAAGCACGAGGATCGACAGGGGAGTGGAAGCACCGCTGCTAAGCGCATCCTCGGCGGTGTCGATGCCGTAGGTGGTGATCGCCATGAGACCCTGCAACGCCCTCCACTCGGCATAGCCGTGGTCGACCACCGATTGGCCCAGCCGGTCCCCTATGGCATCGCTCACACCGAGACGCCTGGCGACGTCCTTGTTGTCGACCCACTCCATCGTGTTGCCGTCGGTCAGCTCGTACAACGCCAAGAGGAAGGCCCTCCTCTCCTCCCGGCGCTCTTCAACAGACGGCATGAGCCGAATCGTAACGAGGGGGTGTGACGGCTTCGGGCGGCCGGTCCTGACAAGCTGCCGCCATGGGGTCGCCCTGGGACTCTGAACGGGCAGCCGGAGAGGTGATGGTTACCTTCCTGGGTGTCAGCCATCACGTCCGAGATCCTGGGGGTGGCGCCAGCCAAACGCATGACTTCGACCTGGTCCTCCCCGACGGAACGAGCATCGCCGTCGAAGTCACTCGCTTCAACGTCCAGGAACAGGTGCAGAGCTGGACTGAGATCCAGAAGCGGTCCTGGCGTTTCCCGAACCTCCAGGCGCGGTGGCTTGTGACGTTCGTGTCGGGCCGGTCAGTGAAGGCGGCCCACCGGGACCTGCCGTTGCTTCTTGAAGGTTTCGAACGACGGGGCGTGATGAGGCTGGACATCCGAGACCTGCTTTCGCCCCACCACTCCCGTGACCCCGAGGACCCCGAGGGCGAGGAGGCAACTGCGCCCGTAGACCGATCTGATGCGGAGGCTCTGTGGTCCCTGGGTGTCCTTCGAATCTGCAACATCGGACCAGGGGACGACGGGATCGGAGAGATCCTGATGAACGAGCCGCCAGCCATCGGGAACTCCAGTGCGGACGTGGCCATCCAGGTGGTGACAGATGTCGCCTGGTTGCCCGACAACCTCGCCAAGCTCCGCGGCAGCGGACGCCACCGAGCGACATCTCTTCATCTGGGTGGAAGGCTCTCGGGACCACGCCGTGGCGGCGATCAATGGTGAGTGGCTCCCCGAGAGTGCTCCGCAGCTTCCGGGTGAGGTCGACGCCGTGTGGCTGGCCACCGCCTTCGAGCCAGCCAACATCTGGCGGTGGAGCCAGACGGCCGGGTGGGAGGACTTG
Organism: uncultured Actinomycetes bacterium; assembly: GCA_963789165.1. GTDB lineage: Bacteria > Actinomycetota > Acidimicrobiia > IMCC26256 > BP-133 > CAWBJP01. The sequence continues at coordinate 347,552 of CAWBJP010000003.1, read as the reverse complement.
GGGACCTGGCGGCCTGAGCCGGGGTAACCCAACTGGCTCAGCCTGCCGACGCTGACCCCGCATGGCGGGGCACCGAGGTGGGCGGCTCCTCCTGAGATACTCGGGGCATGCCCCAACAGGAGCGCTCCGACGAGATTGCGGCCCGGGACCGGGTCGAGTTGGTGCTGGGCATCCCGCTGCTGTTCGCCGACCTCACCGGGGGCGTGGACTACCGGTTCGAGCGGGACGGCCGGCAGGGTGCCCTGGAGGTGGTCCGACTGACCGACCCGACCGTCAAGGAGGGGAAGGCCGCTTGGGTGGACGGCAACCAGATGTACGAGGCGCCGTCACTCCGCCGATCGTGGTGGGTCACGACGGCGGGGTACCCCAGGTACCGGCGACTGCATGGGCGGCTTGAAGCCGCTCTCGCTGCGCTGGAGCGGCATGACTTGGACGAGTACACCGTCGACATGGACTGGTCGATGCGGCGGGAGCCAACACTCCGGGAGCCATTGGCGTTGCTCCGGGCAGCCAACGTCGAGCAGGCGAGGCCGATCCCGACGAAGCTGCCGGGGTCCCAGATCCACCTGTCCCCGTCCGGGGGATGGACGTCGGACGGTCCCGACGGTGCGGTTGAGGAACTCGATGACTTCCTGGCCGCCAAGCTCACCGACGATGTTCGTCGGAAGCTCGGGGAGTCGGGCGCTGCGGAGCGCCACGCCTGGGTCTGGACCGATGGCGACACCCCGGGGAGGGTGCGTCGCCCGCTCGAAGAGGACTGGGGGCTCCCGTCGCGGCCGCCGTCGCTGCCCCCGGAGATCACCGACGTGTGGCTGGTTCATGAGGCCGCCGGCCGAGGGTGGCGCTGGTCGCCGGCCCAAGGGTGGACGTGGGTCCCCCCGGTACCGCTCCAGGCCTAGCGGCTCTCCATTCGTCGTACCAGGGCCCACGGGTCTGCGAGTCATCCTCAATGACGTCGTCCCAGCAGAGCCGATGCCGGTCCCATGAGCCTGTCGGCCAGGTTCCTGGCCGCCGTCCGCTCCCCGGCCGGGGCCCGGTCATCGTCGCCAGTCGGAACAGGCTCCACACCCTGCGGGTGATGCGCTTGAAGTCGCTCGTCATGGGCCCACCCGCAGAAGCAAGTATCTCAGCGGGGCGGGTGTGATGCCGGGCGCCCGAGATGTCCCGAAATGGTCACGACGGGCCATGGCTATCCGGGTGGCAACAAGCGCACGGTGGGGAGGTAGCGGCCCGGGACCCTGGCCGCGCCCATCGTCAGGAGGCACCCCCCCAGATGGCTCTCATGGCCCGCACCGACCACGCCGCCGAAGCATTCACCCGCGCCTGGAACAACGGCGACCAGTACGTCACCCACGTTAACAAGGGCGGCCTCGACGTCGAACGCCACACCGATTACCTGAACCGGGCGTACGGCGCCGGGTTCAATCTCCACTCCATCTTCGAGCAGAACGGCAACACCGTCATGGTGTTCCAACGGCGCCCGGCATGACCCAGACCATGGCGCCGCCCTCGGGCCATGACGTCACCACCCAGGCCCACTCCGACGGCGCTTGGTATGCGACCTGCCGCACCTGCGGGTGGCACTCCGACCCGACCTACACCGACCTGCTGGCCATGACGCTCGCCGGCCAGCACCACCTGGAGATGGCACCTCAGGCCACCGCTCTGGCCAAGCCGACACCCCCGCTCCAGATCGCCCTCGTTGTTGGTGGCCTCACCGCCTTCGCCCTCGGGCTCGTCCTCCCCTGGGCGACCATGACCGCACCCTTCGTCGGGACGATCTCCTTCTCCGGCCTCGAAGTCGACCTGGGGCAGATCCTCGGCCTCGCCTGGCTGGTGGCCATCCTTCCCCTCGCCGTGCTCCTCCTCCGGCCGGGTTTGCATCTCTCCACCGACACGGTGCGGGTACTGCTCGGCGTCGGAGCTGGGCTCAGCCTTCTCGCCCTCGGGGGCTACTGGGTCCATCTGCAGGATTCCTTCGCGGATGTCGACTCCACGTACGTGTTGGCTCGTCAGGGCGCCGGGCTCTACGTGTGCACCGCCGGGGCCGCCGCCCTTCTCTTCGGCGCGATCCACCACGACTCCTAAGCCGACACGGAGCAGACACGAATGGGCTTCTTCGAGAACCGCCGCCAGAAGGCCGAGGAGGACCGCCTCGAACTCGCCGAGCAGGAGGCGCAGCGCGTCTACGCCGCCTGGTATGGCGAGTACGAGGAGGTCAAGTCTCTCGTCGCCGAGGTGAGGGAATTCGATGGCTTCACGGCGGCCGAGCTTCCCGAATGTTCGATGGTGCTGAAGAAGGGCGAACGGGCATACCTCGTCGGCCAAGGCGCCCAGCTCATCGAGCCACGACGGGGGCCGGGGCAGTACGTCGGCGGCTACGCCGGCTTCTCATTCAAGATCGTCAAGGGCGTGCGGTTCCACACCGGCAGCTCCCGGGGCACCTTCGTCCCGGGTGAGGAACGCCCCACCCCCATCGACGAGGGGACCGTCACCGTCACGAACCAGCGGGTCGTGTTCCAGGGCATGAAGCAGACCAGGGAATGGGCCTACGCCAAGATGATCGGCGTCCAGCACGACCCGAACCTGCCGTGGACCGCCATCCAGGTGTCCAACCGCCAGAAGACTTCCGGGTTCCTCTACGACGAAACCAACACGGCCCTCATCCGGTTCCGCCTCGCCCTCGCCATGGCGCACTTCACCGGCAACATCGACCAGCTCGTCGCCGAGATGGACGGCGACCTGGCCGAGCACCGTGCCGAGATGCCGCCCTATCCGGGTGCTGGCGCCCCGGCTGCGCTGGCCGCAGGGACCGGCTGAGCCCGGACGTGAAACTCTCAGCCGACCGCCGGCACGAGGCGCTTGAACGCTTCGAGGGCGCCGTGGAGCTGCCCCTCCTCGTCCTCGCCCTGACGATGGTCCCGTTGATCCTGGCCCCGTTCCTGGTCGACCTCTCCTCCGGTGTCGAGTCGCTCTTCACGGCAGTCGAGTGGTTCATCTGGGCGGTGTTCGCCTTCGAGTATGTGGTCCGTCTCTCCCTCACCGACCAGCGCTGGCGGTTCGTCCGTCGGGAGTGGCCCGACCTGCTGATCATCGTCCTGCCCTTCCTCCGGCCGCTGCGGGTGGTCCGGTCGGCGAGGGCCCTGCGACTCCTCAAGCTGCTCAGGCTGTTCGCCTTCCTGGGCGAAGCCGGCCAAGGGGCCAAGAGGCTTTTCGTCCGCCACAAGCTGCACTACGCCCTGCTGGTCACGGGCGGAGTGGTGTTCGGTGCGGCCGGCCTGGCTCTGGTGGTCGAGGACGGCCACGGCGGCGCCATCGACTCCTTCGGTGACGCCCTGTGGTGGGCCGCCACCACGGTGACCACCGTGGGCTACGGCGACATGTTCCCCGTGACGCCCGCCGGGCGGGGCATCGCCGTCTTCCTCATGATCATGGGCATCGCCTTGTTCGGCGTGCTGACCGCCAACGTGGCTGCGTTCTTCCTAGAGGACGGGACACCAGCGGCGGACCAGCAGAACGACGACGGTGAGCAGCTCAACGAGATCATCACCCGACTGGCCGCCATGGAGGCTCTGCTCGCTGCCCAAGGTTCGCGCTGTCCCAGTTGTGAAGGCCGGGCATCCGAGGTAGTGGGGGCGGCCTGACCCAAGGAGAAGCGGCGAGGTCCCTACCTGCTTCTTTCTCTACTCGAAGGTCCGAAGAACGTTGGGATGGCTCTCCTAAGCGTCGACGCCCCCCTGCGTTGCCCGCTGGAAAGCGTCGAGCTGGTTCATGGCCACGTCGCCCGCTCCCTTCGCGCCCCGGCCGAAGTCGATTATCACCGCCGCCCCCTTGTACGTCTGGACGGCGAACCAGGCTCCCTGCGTCCGACTCTCAGCATGGGCGACGTCGCTGAACGGGATGCGGATAGCCAATTGGTCCCGAGCGGGAGCGTCCATGTTGACGAAGTAGACGGCGGTGGCGGTGACACAAAGAAGAGACCCTCTCAGTCGCGATCTAAGCCTCTGGGCGTACACGGGGAGGGGATGCTCAACGATCCTGCGGGCGGGCCTGTCAGGCCCGCCTGGGGGCCTCTCGCGCGATTACTTTCGCCCGAGGCCCTCCGGGCCGCTGGCGCTACGAGCGAGGACAACTGGCCAGCTAGGACGACCGGTCGCGCCAGTCGCTAAGCGACGGTGCCCGCTCACCCGGTGTGGCGAGCTTGAGGAACACCTCGATCTTCTTCGGCCCACGAATGATCCGCGCCTCGCAGGAAGCCGGGAGGAGGGCCGCCTGCACCTCCCCGACCCACGGCCCATACCGCTCGCTCATCTTTGCTGTCAACGTACCGACGAGCTGGGCGTGAACCCAGACGCCGATCTTCTCAGCGGGCTCGCCCAACACGGCGATGATCTCGACCCGGTCGGCGCCACCGAGGAGCGCCGCCAGATGGTCCTGGGCGTGTTGCTCCCCAATGATGGAGACACGTCCGTCGCCGAAGGGCAGCATCGCTGCCCGCTCGGCGAGATCAAGGTTGGGATGCACGTCAAGGCGAACCCCGAAGCTGCCCTTGTCGAGCACACCTCTTTGCCATCCCCCGGTGAGCCACGCTCGACAGGTGGCGGGACGTCCAATGGCGGCCAAGGCATCCAGGGTGGCGTGGTAATCGGATGCTTCCTGGCGGGCGAGGTGGCCGCAGGGACGCCCATCGATGTCTACTCTCACCGCGTTGGCGTCAAACGGGTTCGCTGGCTCACGGACCAGTTGCGCGGTGACCAGCGTGATAGCGGGGCCGTCCTCGGTGCGGCCACCGCTGACCATTGCAAGGTTGTCCTGGTGGAAAGACTCCCCGACGACGTTGACCAACCAACCTGCACTGCGCAAGGTGGGTAGCTGGAGCCAGGTTGGAGAGATGTCGTGGGCAGATGCAGGGCCGACGTAGTTCGGGACCTGGGAAGGCGCCGGCCGCTCCACCCAGGTGTCTCGGCTGGGCCTGGTGTCGGCCGGGGGGAAGCGTGGCGCGCGCGCGGAAGCGGTCGAGAAGTTTCACACCCCTCACCATGCGCCGGTCACCATTCGGATAGATATGGCCCGTCGTGACCAGATCACGGCTCTGCTGGGTGGATGCGCAGGTCATCCCACCCGGCCGCCCTCCGAGGGCGTGCCGGTGTCGTAGGCGGCGAAGATAGAGTCACGCTGGTCAGCCGTCAGCCTGTGCTTCTCGTCCACCTCCTCCAAGGGCAGCAACTTGACCTTCTTGGACAGGCGGGAGGTCAGGTCGAGCGAAAGGAGGGCCCGGTGGGAGAGCTGACATGTGGGGTCCTCACCGCAGTGGCACTGGGCGTCGGGGTCCGTCGCCCAGGTGAACACGGCGATGAGCGCCGTCTTGTAGGCCCTGGCCGTGCTGGCGGTGCGGGCCCCGCCGTCGGCGTCTCGCAGGCACCAGTCGAGGCAGTAACGGCCGCTCACGTCGGCGGCGGCCGGGCCGTCGGAGAGCCGCTTGGTCGCCGGCTTGTTGCCGTCGGGGTTCTCGGCGCAGTACCGCTCGATGAGGGTCGAGAGCAGCAGCCCGTCGTTGAGGTGGCGCATCCGTCCTTCTCCTTGCGTCGTCGTGCCCAGGGGACACGCTGAGTGGAACCCCCGGAAAGGGACACTTTCGACTCCTCCTCCGGTGCAGGTCAGCCCGCAGAACCCCTCTACTACTGGGACTACCTGGGCCTGGACGCGCTGCTCTCGGCCCAGGCCCCCCGCAGCGACGCCCACGACGAGATGCTGTTCATCGTCGTCCACCAGGCCTTCGAGCTGTGGTTCAAGCAGGTCCTCACCGAGCTCGACGCCATCCTGGCCGTGATGGGCCGGGAGACGGTGGCCGAGAAGGAGATGGGCGGGGTCCTGTCCCATCTCGAACGGATCACCGTCATCCAGCGGCTCCTGATCAGCCAGGTCGACGTGCTGGAGACGATGACCCCATTGGATTTCCTGGACTTCCGGGACCAGCTCATCCCCGCCTCGGGCTTCCAGAGCGTCCAGTTCCGCCTGGTGGAGAACCGCCTGGGCCTCGCCGCCCGCCACCGCTTGAAGATCAAGGGGTCGCCGTACACCAGCGTCCTCTCGGAGGAGCACCAGGCCCTCCTCGAGGCTTCCGAGCAGGAGCCGTCCCTGGCCGACCACGTCGAGCAGTGGCTGGAACGGACCCCGTTCCTCTCCGTGCCCGGCTTCGACTTCTGGTCGGCCTACCGCACGGCCGTCACCGACATGCTGGCCCGCGACCGCCGGGTGATCGAGACCCATCCCACGCTTGACGACGCCGCCCGGACCGAGCAGCTGGCCACCTTCGAGCACACCGTGGCCGGCTTCGAGGCCCTCTTCGACCCGCCCGCCTGGGACGAGCTGGTGGCCCAGGGGAAGCGGCGCCTGTCGCACCGGGCCTTCTCCGCCGCCCTGCTCATCAACCTGTACCGGGACGAGCCGATCTTTCAGCTCCCGTTCCGGTTCCTCACCACCCTGGTCGACATCGACGAGTCCTTCACCACCTGGCGCCACCGCCACGCCCTGCTGGCCCACCGGATGATCGGCAGCCGCATCGGGACCGGGGGCACGGCCGGACACGAGTACCTCGAGGCAGCAGCCCGGCGCCACCGGGTCTTCACCGACCTCTTCGACCTGCCCACCTTCTTCATCCCCCGCTCCGCCCTCCCGCCGCTCCCGCCCGAGGTGGCCCAGGCCATGGGCTTCCGCTGGGGAGAGAAGTGACCGTGTACCGGGCCCACTTCTCCCGGTTCCTCTCCGCCGAGCCCGACCGGCTCCACCTGGCCGCCCACAGCCACCACCCCTGGCCCGACGTCAGCTACAACGGCCATATGGCGGCCTGGTTCGACGCCGCCGAGCTGGCCGACGACAAGTGGGACAAGGTGTTCGGCGAGATCGTCCCCGAGGCCCAGCGCCACGTGGCCGGGCGTCTGGGCCTGTCCGACCCCACCACCATCGCCTTCGCCCCGTCGACCCACACCCTGCTGATGCGGCTCCTGTCCTGCCTGCCCCAGCCGCTCCACGTCCTCACCACCGACGCCGAGTTCCACAGCTTCACCCGCCAGATGCGCCGCCTGGAAGAGGACCGCCTGGCGGTGGTGACCCGCGTGGCGGCCGAGCCGTTCGGAACCTTCCCGGCCCGCTTCGCCGAAGCCGCCGCCTGGGGTGGGCACGACCTCGTGTACCTGTCCCACGTCCACTACAACTCCGGCTACGTCACGCCCGACCTCGGCGAGGTGATCTCGGCCGTCCCCCCCGACGCCCTCGTCGTGGTGGACGGGTACCACGGCTTCATGGCCGTCCCCACCGACCTGTCCGGCATCGAGGAGCGGGCCTTCTACCTGGCCGGCGGCTACAAGTACGCCATGGCGGGGGAGGGGGCGTGCTTCCTCCACTGCCCGCCGGGCTGGTGCCCCCGCCCCCGGGACACGGGCTGGTTCGCCGGCTTCGAGGCCATGACCGACGCCCAGGGCGGCCCGGTGCCCTACGCCGCCGACGGCTCCCGGTTCCTGGGCGCCACCCTCGACCCGGCCCCGCTGTACCGGCTCAACGCCGTGCAGCGCTGGCTGGACGGGATGGGCGTGACGGTGGACACCATCCACGCCCATGTGGGCGCACTCCAGAAGCTGCTGATCGACCGCCTCAACGACGAGGGGCGGCCGATGCTGGTGCCCGGCGTCGACGAGGTGGAAGACCGGGGCCATTTCCTCACCTTCCGCCGGCCCGACGCCGGCGACCTGTACCAGCGCCTCCACGCCGCCGGCGTGGTCACCGACTTCCGGCACGACCGCCTCCGGATCGGCTTCGGCCTCTACCACGACGAGAACTCCGTCGACGAGCTCTGCCACCGCTGGGCCCAGATCAAGGCGGGATGAGCGGGTCACCCCACTTGACCCAGCACCGTGATTCCGCCTCCCTGCGCCAGGCGGTCTGCGCCGGCATCCACGACGCGCTGACCTCGTCCGCCGGCCGGTTCGTGGCGCTGGCCGTGGGCGGGACCACGCTTCCGGTCTATGCCGGCCTCGACCCGGCTCATCCCGGGTGGGCCGGACGTGTCATCACCCCGGTCGACGAGCTCCTCCCGCCTCCGGCGGCAACGGACCGGCGCTTCGCGGTCCAGCTCGCCTCCGCCCTCCCACCCGGCCTCCGGCATCTGCTGGTACCGCTGGACGTTTCGGGAGCACCCGAAGTCCGGGCGGCCGAGTTCGATGCTCGCCTGCGGGACGAGGGCCTCGCCATCACCGTCCTCGGCCTCGGCCCGGACGGCCACGTCGGCTTCAACCAGCCGCCGACCCCCGTCGACGCTCCCAGCCGGGTCGTCGACCTCCACCCGGACAACCTGGCCCGCCTCGAAGGCGTCGAGCCCGCCCGCGCCGCCCTCACCATGGGAATCGCCACGATCCTCGCCGCCTCCGCCGTGATCGTCATTGCCGACGGTCCCGGCAAACGGGCCGCGCTGGAACACCTCTTGTCCGGTCCCGAGGACGCCGACTGTCCCGCCACCTGGCTGCGCCGCCACCCTGGCCTGACGGTGGTCGCGGGTCCTGATCTGACCTGAGGGCTCAATTCGGGATGACGGCGATCCCCATCAGCTCGACCTTGGCCTCGGGCACGAACAACCCGGTGACGCCGAAGAGTCCCATCGCCGGATAGTGGCGGCCGAAGACCTCACGCCAGCCGGCGCCCGCCTCCTTCAATGACGCCTGGTAGGCGGCGACGTCGGTGACGAAGATCTGCAACCACATCAGGTCCTCACGCTGCCCCCCCGCCTCTTCCAGCGCGGTGGCCAGGCAGCGGGCGGCACCGGCGAACTGCTCGGCGATGTCCATGGTCGCCAGCGACTCCGGGGAACCCGATGCGATCTGGCCCGCCAGGAAGGCGACCCGGCCCGGGGCGGCCAAGACCGCGTGAGAGAAGCCGGTGGGCGGGCCCAGGCTCTCCGGGTTGAAGAACTCGTGCCCCCCACTCACCGTCCGCTCCAGTTCGCCTGGCGGCCCTCGGCGAAGGCCTTGTGGAACTCGGCGTGGTCGGCCGAGCGCATGAGGTAGGCCTGGGTCCAGGCCTCCAGCTCGATGGCGGACTGGAGGCTCATATCCGCCTCCCGGGTGAGGAGCAGCTTGGTGGCGGCGTAAGCGAAGGTGGGACCGTCGGCCAGGCGCCGGGCCAGGGCGGCGGTCTCGGCGGCCAGGTGCTCGTCGTCGACGAGCCGGCCCAGGCCGTAGCTGGCGGCGTCGGAGGCGAGCAGCTTCTCGCCCAGCATGAGGATCTCGGTGGCCCGACCCAGGCCCACCAGGCGGGGCAGCATCCAGGCGCAGCCCATGTCGGCGCCGGCCAGTCCCACCGAGGTGAACAGGAAACGGAACGACGACGACACGGCCAGCAGGCGGAAGTCGGAGGCCAGGGCGATGACCGCTCCCGCCCCGGCCGCCACCCCGTTCACCGAGGCGATGATGGGCTTGGGCAGCTCCCGCATGCGCTGGACCACCGCCCCGGTCATGCGGGTGAACTCGAGCACGTCGCGCTGGTCACCGCCGGCCAGGAGCTTGCCGATGATGTCCTCCACGTCCCCGCCCGAGCAGAACCCCCGCCCCGTGCCGGTGACGACGACCACGGCCACGTCGTCGTGGTGCTCCAACTCGGTCATGAGATCCCGCAGGTCGGCGTAGACGTCGAGGGTCAGGGCATTGAGCCGGTCGGGCCGGTTGAAGGTGACGGTGGCCACCCCGTCCTCCACGGCGAAACGGAAGTGGGGCCACTCCCGGGTGATGGGGGCAGAGGCGCGGTACGTCAACCGAAGATCCCTCCTCCGTCGAGCACAAGGGTCTGGCCGTTCACGGCGGCCGCTTCCGCCGAAGCGAGGTAGGCCACGGCGGCCGCCACCTCGTCGGCGGTGACGAGCCGCCCGAGCGGGCTGGTCTTGGCCAGGTAGGAGCGGGCGGCGTCCTCGCCCCGGCCGGTGGTGGCGGCGATGCTGGCCACCGAGGTGTCGGTCATGGGGGTGTCGACGTAGCCGGGGCAGACGGCGTTGGCGGTCACGCCGGTGCCGGCCACCTCGGCCGCGGTGGCCCGCATGAGGCCGATGGAGGCGTGCTTGCCGGCCACGTAGGGGGCGATGTAGCGGGCGCCGACCAGGCCGGCAACGGACGACACGGTGACGATCCGGCCGAAGTTCCGTTCCTTCATCCCGCCGAGCACGGCCCGGGTGCACAGGAACGGCCCGGTGGCGTGGACGGCGAGCATGGCCGACCAGTCGTCCAGGGTGGTCCGCTCCAAGGGGGCGGACGTCCCGTAGCCGGCGCTGTTGACCAGGATGTCGACGGGGAGATCGGCCAGCGCGGCGTTGACGGCCGCCTCGTCGGTGACGTCGAAGGCGAGGGCTTCGACCGTGCCGGTGCCGGGGTCGCCGGCGGGCGCCGAGGGCGGCGACGGTCTCCTCCAGCGCCTCCTTCCGGCGGCCGGTGATGACGACCCGGTGCCCGGCCCCCAACAGCCGGGCCGCCACCGCCTTCCCGATGCCGCTGCTGCCGCCGGTGACCACGGCCAGGCTCATTCCCGCCCTCCTCGTCTCAGGTATGCACCGGGGTCGACCAGGCACAGGTCGGCCCGGCCCGCGGCCAGGATCGTGTTGACTTCGTCCAGCCGGGTGATGTGGCCGCCCACCATCACGCTGGCCCCGGCCTCGTTGCGGACCCGGTCGGCCAGACCGGTGTTGTACAGCCGCCGGTAGTCGGGGGCGGAACGCTCGTCCCCGGTCGAACCCCCGGCGGCCACGTCCACCAGGCTCACGCCGGCCCCCACCAGGAGCCGGGCCAGTTCGACCCCCTCGTCGGCCGTCAGACCTCCGGCCACCCGATCGTCGGCCAGGAGGCGCACCCCGAGAGGCCGTTCTGCCGGCCAGGCGCCGGTGACGGCGTCGAGGACCTCGAGGGGGAAGGCGGCCCGGGCGTCGAGGTCGCCGCCCCGGTCGTCGGCGCGGCGGTTGGCCAGGGGAGAGAGGAACCCGGCCAGGAGGTAGCCGTCGGACATGTCCAGCACCAGGACGTCGAAGCCGGCCTCGGCGGCCCGGGCGGTGGCCGCCGCGTAGGCCCGGGTGAGCGCCGCCATCGCGCCCCGGTCGATGGCCCACGGGGTGCGGCTGCGGGGTCCGTAGGGGATGGCGGAGGCGGCGGGCAGGGACCAACCCGCCCGCAAGGGCCGGTCGATGCCCCGCTGGCGGGGGCGGGTCGCGCCCCGGCGCCCGGCGTGGGTGAGGCGCAGCGCCACCCGGGCCCCGGCCCCCTGGACCGCGTCCACGATTCCCGACCACGTCTCGGCCTGGGTGTGGTTCCAGATCCCGGCTGAACCCGACGTCACCCGGCCCTCGGGGGCGGGGGCCACCGCTTCGGTGACGACCAGGCCGGCCCCGCTGGCGGCAGCCCCGGTCAGGACTCCGAGGTGGGCGGCGTTGGGACTCCCGTCGTCGGCATCGTCCGGTGCCGGCGGCGCCAGCGCCACCCGGTTGGGCAGGGTCATGGCCGGGGTGAGGGGCAGGGGGGCCAGCAACGGTGGGGGGACCACCAGCCGCCCGGGGTCGTCCCCGAACCAGGCGTCGACCTCGTTGACCAGGACCGGGTCGCGCTGGGTCAGCGTGCCGTGGGTGATCCGCCCGCTGCGGGTCAGGAGGTTGAAGGCGAACTGCTCCGGGGCGAAGCGGATGTAGCGGACCACCGATTCGAAGTACCGGGCCGAGTCGGTGGCCACCTCCTGGAAGCGCTCCACCACCGGCTGGCGTTCCCCTTCGTACTCGGCGAAGGCGGCGGTGGGATCACCGGGGTGGGCCACGAACGCCTTGGCCAGGGCGATGGAGTCATCCATGGCCAGGCGCGTCCCCGATCCGATCGAGAAGTGGGCGGTGTGGGCCGCGTCCCCGAGCAGGACGGCCCGGCCGTGGTGCCAGGACCGGTTGCGCACGGTCACGAAGGTGCCCCACAGCGATTTGTTGGACCGGAGCTTGCGGCCCTCGAGCCAGGGGGCGAAGAGGTTGGAGCAGAAGACCAGGCTCTCCTCCTCGCTCATGGTGTCGAGGCCGGCCGTCCGCCAGGTCTCCTCCGAGCACTCGACGATGAAGGTCGACGACGAGGCGTCGTAGGGATAGGCGTGGACCTGGAAGAGGCCGTAGGAGGTGGGCAGGAAGATGAACGTGAAGACGGGGAGGGCGAGCGGCGCGCCGTACCAGACGTAACGGCTGGCGGTGGGGGTGAGGGTCGTGCCGAGCGGCTCGGTCAGCGCGGCCCGCACCATGGAGCGGACCCCGTCGGCGCCGACGACCACGTCGGGGGCCGGGCCCCCGTCACCGGCCAGGAGGACCTCCAGGTCGGGGACCTCGTGCTCGTAGCGGACGTCGACCCCGAGGGCGACGGCCCGCTCCGTCAGGATGCGCAGGAGTTCGGTGCGGGCGATGGCGGCGAAGCCGTGGCCGTAGGCCCGGATGCAGCGCCCGGCGTAGTGGATGTCGATGGCGCTCCAGCGCACCAGCGCCTCGTCGATGGCCAGGTAGGTCTCATAGTCGGCGTCGCGCAGCTCAGCCAGGGACTCGTCGGAGAACACCACCCCCCAGCCGTAGGTGGCGCCGGGCGGGTTCCGCTCCGAGATGACCACGCCAGTACCGGGGGCGGCCCGCTTGAGGAGGATGCCCAGGTACAGGCCGCCCGGACCCGCTCCGCAGACCGAGAAGTTCATCCGGCGAAGTTCATCCGGCGAGGACGTCGGCCAGTCGGTCGAGCTCGGCCGGGTCGGAGGTGGCGGGGAGGAGAACCAGCTCGTCGCAGCCGGCGTCGCCGTAGCCGGCGAGGTGCTCCCGGATGGCCTTGGGGGTGTCGAGGAGGCCGGCGGCCACCCGCTCGGCGAAGACACCGGTGAAGGCGTAGTAGTGGCGCAGGTAGGCGGCGCCCGCCCCCGGGTCGGTGAGGGAGAAGTAGGACTGGCCCCATAGCTCGGGCTGGCCGGGCCGGCCGGCGTCGGTCCACGCCGCCCGGGCCCGGCCCGCGGCGGTGGCGAAGGCCCGGGGCGGCCCCCCGCCGTGGACGTAGCCGTCGGCGTAGCGGGCCGCCCGGGCGAACGCGGGCCCGCTGCCCCCACCGACGAGGAGGGGAGGACCGCCGGGGGTGACCGGCCTGGGCCCGATCCGCCCGTCCTCCCAGATCTCCCGCATGACCGCCAGCTGATCGGACAGGCGCCGGCCCCGATCCGCCCACTCCGCGCCGGCGGCGACGTAGTCGTCCCGCCGGGCTCCCAGGGACACGCCCAGAGTGAGGCGGCCCCCGGAGAGAGCGTCCACGGAGGCGGCCTGGGCGGCCAGAACCGCGGGCGGCCGGATCGGGCCGATCACCACCATGGTCACGAGCCGGACCCGGGTGGTGACGGCGGCGGCGGCCGCCAGGGCCACCAGCGGGTCGGTGGCGTCGTAGACGAGGCGGTCCACGACCCCGAGGCTGGTGTAGGGCCCCGCCTCGGCCCGACGGGCCCACTCCACCAACTCGGGCCCGCGCTGTCCCGGGGTGCTGGTCGGTAGGCCCACCCCGATGCGCATGTCGGCCCTCCACAGGCAGGGGAACGGGGTGCCATGGTGCCACGCCGCTCGCACCGACCCGGCGGCGGGAGCGTTCTGCACCAATCGACCGGGGCGCGCTCCGGGCCGGCACCGGAAACGTCGATACTTCCCCGATGAGGACCGCACTCGTCCGACTGGCCGCGGCCGCCGCCGTGCTGGCCGCCGCCGTGCCCGCCGGGGCGGCGCCTGCCGGGCGCCCGGACTGCCCGCTGTTCCCGGCCGACAACGTCTGGCACGCCGACGTGAGTCGCCTGCCCGTCCACCCCCGGTCGGCCGCCTGGCAGGCCTCCATGGGCGGCCCGAACCGCCGGCTCCACCCCGACTTCGGACCGGCGGGCGCCGGCGAACAGCCTTACGGCATCCCCTACGTGGTGGTGGACGGCAATCACACCAAAGTCGAGGTCACGTTCCAGTACGACGACGAAAGCGACCCCGGTCCGTACCCCTTCGGTCCCGACACGCCCTTGGAGGGCGGCTCTGACCGCCACGCCCTGATGGTGGACCGCAGCACCTGCACCCTCTACGAGCTCTACGCCGCCGTATGGGACTCCGAAGCGCCGGCGGCCGGGTCGGGTGCCGTCTGGGATCTCCGCTCGCACGCCCTGCGCCCGCCGGGGTGGACGTCGGCGGACGCGGCCGGACTGCCCATCCTCCCGGGCCTGCTGCGCAAGGACGAGGTGGACGCCGGCGTGGTGGATCACGCCATCCGCCTCACCGCCTCCAGCACGGACCGCAGCTTCGTATGGCCCGCCCGCCACCAGGCCGGCGCCCGCAGCGACCCGAACCTCCCGCCCATGGGCGCCTGGTTCCGGCTCCGGGCGGACTTCAGCCTGGCCGGGTTCCGCCCCGATACCCAGGTGGTGCTGCGGGCCATGCAGCGCCACGGCATGATCCTGGCCGACAACGGCTCCAACTGGTACTTCACCGGCACCTCGGAGCCGGGTTGGGACACCGACCTGCTCGACGAGCTGAAGAGCATCCCGGCCGGGGCCTTCGATGCGGTCGACGCCTCCTCGCTCATGGCTGACCCCAACTCGGGCTTGGTGTCCTCCGCGGCGCAGGCCCCGGTGACGACGACGACCACCGCGGCGCCGACCACGACCACGGCACCGCCGGCTCCGACCACCACCGCGCCCCCGCCGACGACCACCCGGCCGCGGCCGACATCGACGACCACGGCTGCACCGACCACCACGTCGGCGCCGACCACGACCACCACCGTCCCGGAGACGTCCACGACCACGACGAAGGCACTCGAGGACGGGGCGGCGCCGCCGGACGGCGAGGCGGGGGCGCCCCTGCGGCCCGACTCCGGCCCGTCGCCGTGGTGGTTCGTTGCCGGCCTGCCCCTCGCCGGCGGCCTTGCCGTCGTCACCTTCCGGCTCCGCCCCCGGCGCGACCCCAGCCCATAAGGCGGGTGCGATCCGGGCCCTGAGAGGGCCGAAAGCGCGCCCACCGGGCAGTAGCCTCCGTCCGGATGGACGGTGGCCAGAACCCCGATATCCCGGCGCTGGCCCGGGACGTGCTCCGGCCGCTGGTGGAATCCGGTCCCCACGGACGGGTGAATCGCCCGCTGGTCCGGGCCCTGGGCGAGCACGGCCTGCTGGCCCGCCTCTTTCCCGTGGCCCTGGGTGGCTCGAACCCGGCCGGGGTGTCGGCCACCGAGCTCTGCCGGCTGCGGGAGGCCCTCGGCCGGGAGTGCACCGAGGCGGAAACCGCCCTCGCCCTCCAGGGCCTGGGTTCGTATCCCATCATCCAGTCGGGTTCGGACGCTCTGGCCGGGCGCTGGATCCCGGGCGTGGCCCGGGGCGAGGTGATCGCCGCCTTCGCTCTGTCCGAGCCGGGCGCCGGCTCCGACGCCGCCGCCCTGTCCCTGGCTGCCGAACCCGACGGGGACGGGTGGCGTCTCACCGGCGAGAAGACCTGGATCTCCAACGCCCCCGACGCCGACGTCTACACCGTGTTCGCCCGCACCACTCCGGGCGCCGGAGCCCGGGGCGTGAGCGCCTTCGTCGTGGCCGGCGACGCCCCCGGACTCTCCGGCGAGCCCATCGACATGCTCGCCCCTCACGCCATCGGCCGGCTCACTTTCGACGGGGTGCCGGTGGCCGCCGGCGACCTGCTGGGTGAGGAGGGCGGTGGGTTCCGGGTGGCGATGGCCACTCTCGACCTGTTCCGGCCCAGCGTGGGCGCCTTCGCCGTGGGTATGGCCCAGGCTGCCCTCGACCTGGCCGTGGCCCACGCCCGCGACCGGGAGGCGTTCGGCCGGCCCATCGCCGAGTTCCAGGCGGTGTCCCACACCCTGGCCGACATGGCCATCCGCATCGAGGCCTCCCGGCTGCTGGTCCGGGAGGCAGCCGGGGCCTACGACCGGCGGGCCGGCGGAGACGGGGGCGTGCCCGCCGAGGAGATCACCCGCCGTTCGGCCATGGCCAAGGTCCACGCCACGGAGACGGCCGCCTTCGTGGTGGACGCCGCCGTGCAGATCCACGGCGCCCGGGCCCTGGTCGTGGGCCATCCCCTCGAGCACCTGTACCGCGAGGTCCGGGCCCCCCGCATCTACGAAGGCACCTCGGAGATCCAGCGGACCATCATCGCCCGGGCTCTGCTCGCCGGCCCGGGCGGTTCCCGCCCCCGGGACTGAGGCGGCCGGTGCGGATCCTGGCCGTGCGGGGGCCCGGGGTCGACGAGCGCTGCCGGACGTGGGGCGCAGCCCTGGGCGTCGAGGTCGATCTGGGCGAAGGGGACCCGACGGCGGCTCTCGTCTCGGCGGCAGGAGCGGAGGCGGTGGTGATGGCCCCGGGTGCAGCCGCCTTCGGGGATGCCGGGCTGGCGGCGGCGGTGGCGGGCGCCGGCGTGCCGGTGGTGGCCGTGGACCCCGCCAACCTGCGCAAAGCGCTGGATCCCGCGGCCAGTCCCGTGGGCCGGGCGTGCGCCCGGGTGATCTACGGCCGCGGTGACGACACCGCCCGTTACGCCGTCGCCCACCTGGTCCACCGGGCGACGGGCTCGTGGTCGACGTTCGCCTACGGCGACGGCCGCGACCAGGTGGGCGACCTGTGGCCCTCCGCAGGGGCCCCCGCTCCGACGACGGGCGCGACCCCGGTGGCAGTTCTGGTCCACGGCGGGTTCTGGTACCACGCCTGGGAGCGGGACCTCATGGACGGCCTGGCCGCCGACCTGGCCCGCCGGGGCGTGGCCGCCTGGAATCTGGAGTACCGGCGGGTGGGGGCAGGCGGTGGGTGGCCCGCCACCGGGGCGGACATGGCCGCCGGCTTCGATCACCTGGCTGCCCTGGCTGCCGACCACGGGCTCGACCTCGAGCAGGTGGTGGTGGTCGGCCACTCGAGCGGGGCTCAGCTCGCCCTGTGGGCGGCCGCCCGCCCGGATGCCGCGGTCCGCCCGCGCCGGGTGGTGGGCCTGGCCGCCCTCTGCGACCTGGCCCGGGCCCGGCGCCGGCTGGTCGGCGGCCGGTCGGTGGACCATCTGGTGGCCACCGCGCCCGACCCGATGGCGGCGCTACGGGATGCGTCGCCCATCGAGCATCTACCGCTGGGCGTGGCCCAGCTGCTCGTCCACGCCGTCGACGACCGGCACGTGCCCGTCGACCAGAGCCGGCGCTACGTGAGCGCGGCCCAGAAGGCGGGTGATGCGGCCGAGCTGCTCGAGCTGCGCACCGGCGGGCACTTCGACCTCATCGACCCGACGTCGGGCGCCTGGGCTGAAGTGGCGGCGCGCATCGTCTCCGCCATCGAAGGTGGACGCAGTTGAACTCGGCCCAGGCAGGCGATCGGCGCCCGGCTGCGCCACACTGGCGGGCCGTGGAGGGACCCCCGCCTGCCCGGCCGGCCAGCCCAGAAGTCGGCGAAGCCGAGCTGGCGGTGCTGCGCCGTGTCCTGGCCGAGGCGGAGGAGTGGGCGGAGTCGGGCGGGGGCGGGCCCTTCGCGGCCGCCGTCACCCTCGACGGCGAGCTGCTGGCCCTGGCCCGCAACGAGGTGGTGGCCAGCGGTGACCCGACGGCCCATGCCGAGATGACAGCCATACGGGCCGCGGCCAAGGCCCGGGGCACCCACGACCTGTCCGGGGCGGTGCTGGTGGCCAGCGCCGAGCCCTGCCCCATGTGCCTGGCCGCGGCCTGGTGGGCCCGCATCGCCCGGGTGGTGTTCGCCGCCGGGCGGGCGGCGGCCAGCGCCGCCGGCTTCGACGACACGCTCCTCTACGACGAGGTGGCCGCGCCCCTCGACGCCCGCCGCCTGCCTCTGGTGCAGGCCCTGGCGGAGGAGGGGGCCCGTCCGTTCCAGGCCTGGGCCCGTAGCCCGAACCGCATCCCCTACTGACCCGGAGGTCGACTTGGCCGAGGTGATCCTGGAGCGCGTGGGCGAGGCCACGATCCTCACCATCGACCGCCCGTCGGCCCACAACGCCATCAGCCGCTCCGTCATGGCCGAGCTCGACGCCGCGCTCACCGAGGTGGCCGGCTCGGACACCCGGGTGCTGGCCATCCGGGGCGCGGGGGAGCGGGTCTTCGTCTCCGGCGGCGATCTCAAGGACCTGGCTGCGGTGCGCACGGAGGCCGACGCTCTGGCCATGGCGCAGCGGATGCGGGACCTCCTCGACCGGGTGGCAGGCCTGCCCGTCCCCGTGCTCGGCGCCCTCAACGGCCACGTCATCGGCGGCGGCGGGGAGGTGGCCATCGCCTGCGACTTCCGCCTGGCCGCCGACGACATCCGCCTCGCCTTCAACCAGGTCGACCTGGCCATCACCCCGGCCTGGGGTGGGATCGAACGCCTGGAAGCGGTGGTGGGGCGGGCGCGGGCCCTCTACCTCCTCACCACCGGCCTGCCCGTCGACGCCGCCACCGCCGCGGCCTGGGGGCTGGTGGAGGTGGTCGTGCCCCGGGCCGAGTTCGAGGGCCGGCTCTTCGAACTGGTCGAGTGCATCGCCCGGGCCCCCCGGGCCGCGCTGGTGGGCATCAAAGCCACTGTGGAAGCGGCCCGGCCGGCCGTGCGCCCCGAGCTGGCCGCCGCCGCTACCGCCTCCTTCGCCCGGGTGTGGGCCGACGACGCCCACTGGGAGGCCGTGGCCGAGATGGAACGCCGCCGGGCCGAAGCCAAGTCGGGTCCCCGGGCGCAGCCGCCGGCGCCTACGACGACGGACTGAATGCCGGCCACCTGGGGCACCGCGCTGCTCGTCTTCTCCTGGTGGGCCACGGGGTTGGCCCCCTTCACCGGCGTCGCCTACGCCGTGGTGGTGGGCTCCGGGGTTGTCGCCATGGCATGGGGCGCGGCCCGCCTCGGTCCCCGTCCCCCGGCGCGCACCTGGCCGGCGGCCGGGCTCCTCGGATGGGTGGCGCTGACCGCCGCCCTGGCCGGCTGGCAGGTGGCGGCCTTCGTACAACACCCCCGCGCCGACCATCCCACGCTCAGCTCGCTGGCCAACACCGTCCTCGAACCCCAGCCCGTGCGGGCCCTGGCCCTGGCCGGGTGGCTGGTCATCGCCGCCCGCCTGGCCCGCCGCCGAGCCCGACCGTCCCCGCACCGGCAATGACCTCCCGGACCCTCACGCTGGCCGGCTACGTCCTCCTGGCCGTGGCCGGCGTCGGCTACGAGCTGGCCGGCCGGCTCTGGCGCCGGACCCCCACGCTCGTCGAGGCGATGCTGGTCCTCGTCCGGAGGCCGGCGCCGCGAACCCTCGTCCTCATCGCCTGGCTGTGGCTGGGCTGGCATCTCTTCGTGCGCGGCCCCGCATAGGGGCGCCACGCAGTGGCGCCAGGAGGTGGGGCAGGGGCCCCCACCGACGCTGCGATGAGCCGCCAGGTGAAGAGCCATGAACAGAGCTCAGAGGTCCCGGACGATGCTGGAGGGCACCACGCCCTCGCGCTCGGCCAGCACCTGGGTGAGGTAGGAGGCGCACTCCAGGGCGGTGCGGATGATGGAACCGGGATCGTGGCGCCCGAAGAGCGGGCGCCGCGCCGGGGCGGGTGAGCCGGCGGCGAGGACCACGTCGCGGATCAACGCCTCGCGCTCCGGGTCCGGGCCAGGAACGATCAGGTGCTGGGCCAGGGCGGCGGCCACGGCTTCGCCGCCGGAGCCGGTGGCCGCCACCAGCCGGGCGAGCAGGGCCAGCGACCCGACCAGCACGACGTCGGGAGGAAACCCGAGCACGGCGTCGAGGCGCCGCTCGGTTGCCTCGCGCTCGTCGAACCAGCAGGCCTCCACCCACTCGGCAAAGGCGGTGGTGAACTCCTCCGGATCTGATTCGTCCCCGTCCACGGGCGCTGACGCTACCGGCCGCCGCCGCCCCGGCCGATGCTGCCGCGCCGGGTGCCGTCCGCCAGGATGCGCACCATGCGGTTTCCCTCCGGCGAACTGGTGCCCGCGCTCGGGATGGGGACCTGGCAGATGGCCTCGGATCCGGCGCGGCGAGCGGAGGAGCTCGATGCCCTCCGGCTCGGGCTCGATCTCGGGATGACGCTCATCGACACCGCCGAGATGTACGGCTCCGGCCAAGCCGAGGCGCTGGTCGGCGAGGCCATCCAAGGGCGACGGGACGAGGTCTTCCTGGTCACCAAGGTGCTCCCGTCCCATGCCCGCCGGCGGGACACCATCGCCGCCTGCGAGGACAGCCTGGGCCGGCTGGGGACCGACACCATCGACCTGTACCTGTTGCACTGGCCGGCTCCCACACCCCTGGCCGAGACGCTCGAAGCCTTCGACGACCTGACCCGGACGGGCAAGATCCGCTCCTGGGGGGTGAGCAATTTCGACGTCGCCGCCATGGCCGAGGTCCTGGGACTCCCCGGGGGATCAGCGGTGGCCGCCGACCAGGTGCTCTACAACCTCAGGCGCCGGAGTATCGACGCCTCTCTCCTGACCTTCTGTCAGGACCGGAGCATCCCGATCATGGCCTACACACCACTCGGGCAGGGCGGGCTGCTCACCCATCCCGTCGTGCGCGCCGTGGCCCTCCGGCACGAGGCCACGCCGGCCCAGGTGGCGTTGGCCTGGGTCCTGCGCCACGAGGGGATCATCGCCATTCCCAAGGCGGGCACGGTCCGCCACGTGCGGGAGAACCGGGGAGCGCTCGACCTCACCCTGACTCCTGCGGATCTCGCCGAGCTGGACCGGGCCTTCCCGCCCCCGGCCGGTCCGGAGCCCCTCGACACGGCCTGAGCCGGACCCGGCTCAGGAGTGGGGGGTGGCCAGGGACAGGTCGATCTCCGCGCCGGCCGGGTAGCGCCGGCGCTCCCCGTCGATCACCCAGGCGGCGCCAGGCCCGTGGACCACGAAGCGCCCGGACCCACCCACCAGGGCGGTGTTCTCGTCGATGCCCACCAGGAGCTCTCCGGGTTCGAGCTCATCCCGCCAGCGGTCCACGATCCCCGGCCACCAGCGTTCGATGGCATCGAAGTGGGGGAGTACCACCAACCCGGGGACGAGGCCCAGGCCGGGCCGGCGTCCCAAGGGCGGCAAGACCCCGAACGTGACGGTGGTGAGGGCGCACGCCCCCGCCGAGCACCCGGCGAGGGCGGCCCCGCCCTCCCAGGCGGCACGGATGGCGGCGAAGACCCGGGTCCCGGCCAGGGTCTCGGCCAGGTAGGCGGGGTCGCCGCCGGACAGGTAGATCAGCCCGGCCCCGGCCACCTCGGCGGCCAGGGCCGGGTCGTCGGCCGACGGGCGGTCGAGCACCAGGAGGGGAACGGGCTCCACTCCGAGGTCGTGGTAGTGGTCACGGCCCAGGCGCACCCAGTAGTCGACCCGTTCGGTCCCCTCCTGCGCGGCGGCGGTGGGCAGGAACACAGCCCGCGGCGGCCGGCCCGCGAGCAGCAACCGGTCGACTTCGGCCATGGCCGGCGTGAACTCCCCACTCCCGACCAGGGCGACGGGGCCGGCCGGGGTCGGGGTGGCGGCGTCCATCGCCACCGAGCCTAGTTGCACCCGAAATGTTGTTGCGAGGCCGCTGCAATCACGCCGCGACCCGTCCCGGCTGGCTGGGCGGGGACACCCCTTCGTGGCCGCAGGTGCACCGGTAGCGGATGCGGATCCCTTCGGGGGTCGTCTCCAGCGAGCGGATGCAGGCCGGGAAGAGCAGCACCCGGGAACGATGGCGTGGACACCAGACGGCGAACATCACCCCTCCTTTTCCACGGGGGCCAACGGTCGCCACGTCGCCACGGCGGGCGGCACCGGACGATCGGAGGGCCCGTCGGGACAAGGGTCGCCGGCTACCAGGCGCAGGGGCAGGACGCCGGCCCACACGGGAACGTCGAGGTCCCGCTCGTCGTCGATGGGCGGGCCGCCGCGCACCTTGGCCGACACCTCGTCCAGGGCCACCCGGACGAGCAGCGTGGCCGCCAGCTCCTTCCGGTCAGGTGGGCGAACCTCATCCGAGCGGCCCGGGACCGCGTGATCGACCATGGCGGCCAGGGCCCGCTCCCGCTCGGCGCCGTCGGTGACGGGGATGGCGGAGCCGAGGATGACCACCGAGCGGTAATTCATTGAATGGTGGAACGCTGAGCGGGCCAGGACGATTCCGTCGAGCAGCGTCACGGTGACGCACACCGGGGCGCTGGCGGCCAGCGCCCGCAACAGCCGGCTGGCCGCCGAGCCGTGCAGGTAGAGGTCGTCGCCCACCCGGGCGTAGACCATCGGGATGACGAAGGGCTGGCCGTCCACGGCCACACCGACATGAGCCACCAGCCCCTCGTCGAGGATGGCCTCCACCGCCGCCCGCCCGTACTCACCCCGCTCCGGCCGGCGCCGGACCGTGGTGCGGGCCGTCTGCTGAAACACTGGCCCTCCGCCCTATGTACTGTTACAATCCTGTCTCAGTGTCAATACAATATCATCCGCGGGGAACGAATGCCGAGTCGATCGCATCCGACGTCGAGGGGGCGATCCGGGACGGGCGGCTCCAGCCCGGCGACCGCCTCCCGGCCGTCCGGGCCCTCGCCACCCGCCTGGGGCTGAGCCCGGGCACGGTGGCGGCCGCCTACCAGCGCCTCGCCGACCGGGGCCTGCTCGAGGGTCAGGGCCGCCGGGGAACGCTGGTGGCGGGACGGCCGCCGCTGCCCGCACGTCCCCGTTTCGTGCTGCCCGCCGGGGTCAGGAACCTGGCCGACGGCAACCCCGACCCGGCGCTGTTGCCCGACCTGTCCTCCGTCCTGGCCACCCTCGACCCGGCGCCCGCTCTCTACGGCGACGCGGCCAAATTTCCCGACCTGGTGTCGGCCGCCGCCCACCAGCTCGACGCCGACGGCATCCCCCCTGGCCCGCTGGCGGTTGTTGGTGGCGCCATGGACGGCGTCGAGCGCGTGCTCACCGCCCATCTGCGACCCGGCGACCGGGTGGTGGTGGAGGATCCGGGCTACGCCGGGGTCCTCGACCTGCTGCCGGCGCTGGGCTTCCGGGCCGTGCCCGTCCCCGTGGACGGGGCGGGGATGGTGCCCGGGGAGCTGGAACAGGCCCTGGCCGCCGGGGCCAGCGCGGCGGTGGTCACGCCCCGGGCCCACAACCCAACGGGGGCCGCCTTCGACGCGGCACGCGCCCGGGCGCTGCGCCGGGTGCTCAACCACCACCGGGGCGTGCTCGTGGTGGAGGACGACCACGCCGGGCCGGTCGCCGGCGTCGCCCACCACAGCATCTGCGGAGGTCTGCGGTGCTGGGCGGTGGTCCGCTCCTACGCCAAGTCGCTGGGTCCCGACCTGAGGGTGGCGGTCCTGCGTGGTGACCCCACCACCGTCGCGCGGGTGGAAGGCCGCCAGGCGCTGGGGACGGGCTGGGTCAGCCATCTCCTCCAGCAGACCGTGGCCCGCCTGCTCACCGATCCCGCCACCGACCGCCTGCTCCAGCGGGCGTCGTGCCGCTACGCCCGGAACCGGCGCGGTCTGGTCGAGGCCCTCGCCGCCCAGGGCCTGACCACCACCGGCCTGTCCGGGTTGAACATGTGGGTGCCGGTGCCCGAGGAGCAGTCCACGGTGCGGGCCCTGCTGGCCGCCGGCTGGGCGGTGGCGGCGGGGGAGCCCTACCGGCGCCGGGCCGGAGCCGGCATCCGGATCACCATCTCGACCCTGACACCCGATGAGTCGCGAACCTTGGCCGCCGACCTCGCCGCCGCCGGTTCTCCGGCCGGCCGCACCCGCACGGCCTAACCTACGGCGCTACGGCGCTACGGCCGGGCATGGGGCAGGGGCCCCATGCTCTGGAGGAGGCTGGGGTTGGGGCCCCAGCCGGGGCGGCGAAGCCGCCAGAATCACGGCCGGCGGCGGCGATGATCGCCTCGGCCAGCTCAGGCCGGCAGATGATCAGGTCGGGCAGGTAGGGCGGCGCCTGGTTGTAGAGCAGGGGCGAGCCGTCGATGCGGGTGGCGTGGAAGCCGGCGGCCAGGGCCACCGCCACCGGGGCGGCCGAGTCCCACTCGTACTGGCCGCCGGCGTGGAGGTAGATGTCGGCTTCGCCCCGGACGACGGCCATGGCCTTGGCCCCGGCCGAGCCCATCTCCACCTTGATGCAGCCCAATCGCTCGGCCACCCGGTCGGCCTCGGCCGGCGGGCGGGTCCGGCTCACGACCAGCCGCGGCGCGCCTCCCTCCCAGGGTTGAGGTGGGGCCGGCGGCGAGGCGCTGGACAGGGTGAGGCCGACGGCAGGCAGGGCCACCGCCCCCTCCGCCAGCCCCTCCGGGGTGGCCAGCGCCACATGCACGGCCCAGTCGTCCCTGCCCTCGGAGTACTCCCGGGTGCCGTCGAGCGGATCCACGATCCAGGTGCGGGCGGCGGACAGGCGGGCCTCGTCGTCGGCGCCCTCCTCGGAGAGCACGGCGTCATCGGGCCGGTCCTCGGCCAGACGGCGCATGAGCAGCTCATGCGAGCGCCGGTCCCCCTCCTTCTTCAGCTGCGACTGGTCGAGTCCCAGATCCGCTGCCTGGCCCCGCAGTTCCATGAGCACCCGCCCCGCCGCGTTGGCCAGATCGACCGCCAGCTCGTCGTCACGCACGCGTCCACGTCCTCCCGTCGCGGACCCTCCGGTCTACCAGACGCGCACCCACCGGCAAACCTGGGCCTCTCCCGCCGTGCCCATGGCGGGCGTCCTATCTCGTTCCTACCATGGGTCCGTGGTCGGGGGAGAAAGTGCTGGTGGCGGGACCCGCGCCGTTGCCGTCGTCCTGTTCACCGACCTGGTCGGATCGACCGAGCTCCGCGCCCGCCTGGGCGAGGACGCGGCCGAGGAGCTCCGGCGCAGACACGACACCCTGGTGGCCGCGGCGATCGAGGCGAACCGGGGCCGGGTGGTGAAACACCTCGGCGACGGGATGATGGCCACCTTTGCCGGCGCCTCCGACGCCGTCGGCGCCGCCGCCTCGATCCAGCAGGCCGTCGACCGCCACCTGGGTCCGCTCGTCGAGGTCCGCGTCGGGATCAGTGCCGGCGACGTCACCCTCGAGCAGGCGGACTGCTTCGGCACGCCGGTCATCGAGGCCGCCCGGCTGTGCGCGGCCGCCGCCGGAGGACAGGCCATCGCCAGCGACATCGTGCGTCTCCTGGCCGGGTCGGGCGGCGGCCATGCCTTCACGCCACTCGGACCCTTGAGCCTGAAGGGCCTGCCCGACCCGGTCTCCGCCTGGGAGGTCGCCTGGCAGCCGCTGCCCGTCCCGTCACATCCCCTGCCTGCCCTCCTGACCGACATGGGCCGTATCTTCGTGGGGCGCGACGGTGAGTTCGAGCGCCTGGAACGGCTGTGGAAGGAGGCGGCGGCCGGAGCGCGGCGGGTGGCGCTGGTGTCCGGGGAGCCCGGGATCGGCAAGACCCGTCTGGCCGCCGAGCTGGCCGCCCGGGCCCACGAGGAAGGCGCCCTGGTCCTGGCCGGGCGCTGCGACGAGGACCTGGGCGTTCCCTACCAACCCTTCGTCGAGGCACTGCGCCACTTCGTGGACCACACGCCGGTGCACCAATCCCGGGAGCAGCTCGGCCGGTACGGCGGCGAGTTGGTGCGCCTCGTCCCCGAGCTGGCCGAGCAGGTCGGTGGCCTGCCCCCGCCCCTCACCTCCGACCCCGAGACCGAGCGCTACCGGCTCTTCGATGCGGTTGCGGCCTGGCTGTCGGCCACGGCCGCGGCGCAGCCCCTGCTGTTGATCCTCGACGACCTGCAGTGGGCGGCCAAGCCGACCCTGCTCCTGCTCCGCCACGTCGTCCGTTCGCCCGACGGCAATGAGGTGCTCGTTCTCGGCACCTACCGCGACACCGAAGTCGGCCGTGACCTGGCCGAGATCCTGGCCGACCTCCACCGCCAGGACGGGGTGGAACGGATCTCCCTCAGCGGCCTCGACTCCTCCGGGGTGGCGGCCTTCATGGCCCAGGCCGCGGGCCAGGCCATGGGGGAGGAAGACCTGCCTCTGGGCCGGGCCATCCACGAGGAGACGGAGGGAAACCCGTTCTTCGTCCGGGAACTGCTCCGCCACCTCATCGAGACCGGCGCCATCGTGCGTCGGGACGGCCGCTGGGGCAGCAACCTGCCCGTCGAAGAGCTCGGCATCCCCGACAGCGTCCGCGAGGTGGTCGGGCGCCGGCTGTCCCGGCTGTCCGAGGAAGCGAATCAGGTCCTGCGCATCGCGGCCGTCGTCGGCTCGGAGTTCGAGCTACCCGTCGTGCACGTCGCCAGCGGCCTCGACGAGGACCCGCTCCTCGCCGCGCTCGACGAAGGGACTTCCGCTCGCCTCATCGTGGCCAGCGCCGAGCGCTACCGCTTCGCCCACGCCCTCGTCCGCGACGCCCTCTATGGCCAATTGTCGGCCCCCCGACGGGCGGCGGTCCACCGCCGGGTCGCCGACGCCATCGAGGCCGTTCACCGGTCGAACCTCGACGAATACCTTCCCGCCCTCGCCCACCACTGCGCCCGGTCGGCCGACATCCCCAGAGCGGTCGACTACGCCAAGCGCGCCGGGGACCGCGCCCTCGCCCAGCTCGCTCACGACGAGGCCGTCGTCTATTACCGGCAAGCGCTCGGGGGCACCACCGACGAGCAGCAGCGACTCGACCTGCTGGTTGGCCTGGGTGAAGCCCTGCACGGTGCCGGCGATGCTGCCTATCGGACGACGTTGCTGGACGCGGCCGGCCTGGCCAAGCAGCTGGGTGACCCCGATGCCCTGGCCACGGCGGCCCTGGCCAACACCCGCACGGCCTACTGGTCCATCTCGGGATCGGTCGACCACGAACGGGTGGCCGCACTGGAGTCCGCCCTCGAGGCGGTGGGGGACGGTCATTACCGGGCCCGTCTGCTGGCGGCACTGGCGGCCGAGCTGGTCTACACCGGCGACCGCGACCGCTGCGAGCGGTATTCGGACGAGGCGCTGCAGCTGGCGCGGGAGGACACGGATCCAGAGACGCTGGCCCGAGTCCTCCTCACCCGCCACTTCGCCATCTGGGGTCCCGAAGGGCGTGAGCAACGTGACGATGAGCTCTTGGAACTCGTCGGGGTGGCCGATCGCCTCGGTGATCCGGTGGTCCGCTGTTGGGCCTATCACCTGCGCGGCCGGATGGGGATCGAACGGGCCGACCGGGCGGCCGCCGACACCTTCCTCGACCGGGCGCACGTCCTGACCACCGACGTCCGGAAGTCGATCCTCCGCTGGTTCGACGCCATGTACGGAACTGGTTTTCAGGTGGCGGTGGCGCCGGGGGAGGAGGCCGAGCGCCTCTGCCACCAGCTGCTCGAGCTGGGGCTGTCGGCGGCGCAGCCGGAAGCGACCTCGGCGTTTGCCGTGAACCTCACGTTGTTGCGGTTGGGAGCCGGAGACCCCGGCGACGCCGAAGAGTCCTTGCACCGGGCCCAGGTGGACCTTCCGGGCCTGCAGAACGCGCCGGCGGTGCTCGCCCTCCTTTACTGCGCGACAGGACAGAACGAGGCGGCGAGAGAGCTCCTGTCCGGGGCCGAGAAGGCCGACTTCGCCCGCCCGCCCCAGAACCACCTGTGGCTCGGGGCGACCCTGACGTGGGCCGCGGTGGCGGACCACCTGGGCGACGTGCCCCGGGTGGCAGCACTGCACGGTCTCCTCTGCGACTGGCCGGAGCAGATATCGACCACGGGCGGTGCCGTGCTGGGGTCGGTGTCGCATTACGTCGGCCTCCTGGCCCGCACCCTCGGCCGTTTCGACGAGGCCGAGGAGCGCTTCGCCACCGCCCTCGCCATGCACGACCGGCTTGGCGCGCCTCGCCTGTCGACCTGGACGCGGGTGGAATGGGCGCGGATGCTCCTGGGCCGCGGCATGCCCGGCGACGAGGGACGCGCCCGGGAACTGGTCGAGCAGGCCCTGGTCACGGCCCGGGAATTCGGTCTCACCAATTACGAACAGCAGGCGACGGAGCTCCTCGCTTAGCCTCGCCGCCGGCGCATCGGTGGACGGTACGACCGGGTCGCGGAACGGTCCGACGACCAGGGCGCGTAGGGCGCCCGCACCATGCCGGCCAGCATGACGAGGACGGTGTCGTAATTGACCCGCCAGCCGGCGAAGTCCCGCCAAGCCTGCTCACGGTCGGCCCGCATGGGCACACCGCTGGCCGCCAGCCGCTCCCAGGCCTCGTCGAACTCGTCCCGGGCGATGGAGATGGGATCGTCGGGCGCGGGTTCCCGGTCGTGGGGAATGGCAAAGAGGTCGGCGATGGTCCGCAGCGAGATGTAGCCGGTGCGGATGCAGAGCTCGGCGGACGGCGAGCGGGGCACGTCCAGGGTGCTGGAGTACAGGGCGGCGCTGTCAAGCACCACCCCGGCGGCCGTCACCCAGGAGCGATCGGCTTGGGGGGAACGGAAGAAGGGCAGGGCGGAGAGGGAGGTGTGGGTCTCCTCCACCTCCACGAACCACTCCGTCCAGGGCAGCCACACCTGCGGCTCGAGCTGGTCGAGGCCGTCGATCCGGTGGAACCGCTCGAGCAGGGGGACGCACCAGGGTGGGGAGCCGCCGAAGACCGACACCAGGGCCACCTGCACCTCCCGGCGGGAGAAGGCGCCGTACATGGAGGGCAGGTAGGTGATGACCAGGGCCAGGAGGATGAGACCGAAGACAGCCTCAGTGAAGGCCGCCACCGTGCTGGGGAGGTCATGCACACTGGCGAAGCCGAGGGTGAGCAGCGACGATCCGCTGGTGATGAAGGCCTCCCGCAGGGGATGCGAGCCCAGAGCCCAGAACACCCCGGTGTAACCGACCAGGACCAGAGCCAGCCAGACCGCCGGCAGCGTGACCAGCGTGAGCGGGGCATACAGGGCGTAGGCCCGGTCGCGGTCCTCGTAGCTGCGAGCGACACGGGCTCGGACCTCGAACAGGCGGCGCATGGTCAGGAACACCGCCCGGGTGAGCCGCACGGGCACCCCCCGGGGAACCACCACGGTGGTGACCGCCGAGAGGAACACGGCCACCACGATCGAAGCTCCTGCGACGAAGACGGCGCTCTCGACGGGGTTCACGGCCGCACAGTCTGGCGCGCCGGGCCGCCAGGAGCGTGGGCCGGACTAGCTCCCCGGGTCGAGGCGGTAACCCCGGCCGCGACAGGAGACGACCCCACGACCGGCGGCTCCCAGCCGTCCGCGCAGGCGAGCCACGGTGGTCTCCAGGGTGTGGGGGTCGGTGGCGGCCGGGGCCCACACCTGTTCGAGCAGGACGTCCCGAGCGACGAGCTCCCCGGGCTCGCCGGCCAGCGCGGCCAGGACGGCGCGTTCGCGGGCCGGGAGATCGACCGCACGGCCGTCCACCACGGCCAGGGACCCCTGCAGGGTCACGGGCACACCGGCCAGCATAAACTCCCGGCGCCGTCCCGACAGATGGTCGGAGAGCGCCCGCACCAAGGTGCCGAGGCGCCCGACGGCCGGCCACACGGGCGCCTCCACACCTTCCTCCCGGGCCGCCTTGGCACACACCGGCCCGACGCAGGCGGCCACCAGGTCGGCGCGGAACGCGGCTCGCAACGTCTCGTCGCTGCCGACGCCGGCGGCCAGGGTGAACAGCCCCCGCACGGCGGGTGCGCTGGTGAACACGACGGCATCGAGGCGCCGGTCACAGGCGGCCGCCACGAGGCGCAGGGCCGGGCCCGGGTCGGCCGGAGGCAGCCACCGGTAGACGGAGACCTCGACGATTTCGGCCCCGGCGTCACGTAGCGCGGCGCACAGGTCGAGGCCGTCGTCGCCGTGAAGCTGGACCGCCACCCGCTTGCCGGCGACGCCCTCCTCCAACAGGGCCGCCCTGAACTCCTCGAGCTGCTCGGTCTGCGCCTGGTAGGCCACGGTGAGGCCGCCGGCACTGATGGCGGCGGCCGCCTTGGGCCCCCGGGCCAGGACGCGGGCCGAGGCCAGCGCCAAGCGCAGGCCGTCTCCGGAACCCCAGGTGTCGGCGGCCTGGAACCAGGCCCGGATACCGATCCCGGTGACGGCCACGACCACTTGGGGCGGCCGGCGGATCAGATCGGCGGTGGCGGCTTGCAGTGTGGCGTCGTCGTGGAGGTACTCGGTCGAAAGACTGGGACCGTGAACGATCCGGGCCCCGCGCCGGCTGAGAAGCCCGGCCAACTCCTCCCACCGGCGGTCCGCGGTCACTCCGACCGTGTAGCCAGCCAGGGGCGGAAGCGTGGGCGTCAAACGGAGGCGTCCGCCAGGCTCGGGATCTTGTCGGTGGCGAAGCTCCGGCGCAGGTAGAAGAACCAGGTGGTGGCGGCGAAGACCACATAGGAGGCGAGGAAGATCTGCAGGGCGGGGACCGACCAGTCGGCATGCTGGGCGGCGATGGCCACCTTCTCCACCGGGGTGGCGGCCGCCTTGATGAGGCCGGACACTTCCAGGTTGGCCTGGCGGAGGATGACCTGGATCAGGAAGCCGCCGAAGGCACCGATGGCCCCGGCGATGCCGATGACCGCCGCCGCCTGCTGCTTGAAGTTCACGGCCAGGAGCTTGGGGTCGACGTGGTTCGCCTCCGCTTCGCGCCGTCCGAGGGTGGCGAAGATGGCCGGGATCATCTTGTAGGTCGACCCGTTGCCCATGCCCACCAGCAGGAAGATCACCATGTAGGAGCTGAAGAATACGGGGAAGCTGCGGTTCTGGACCCCATTGATGGCGAGGGCGGTGAACACCGCGGCGCCGATGAACACCCCCAGGGTGACCTTGGCGCCGCCCACCTTGTCGGACAGCCAGCCCCCCAGCGGCCGGGAGATCGAACCGATCAGCGCGCCCAGGAAGCCCAGCCCGGCCAGGTAGGTGGCGATGAACGGGTGGCCGGCCAGGAACTCGGGGAAGGTGGTCTTGATGACCAGCGGCAGGGCGAACGAGTAGCCGATGAACGAACCGAACGTGCCGATGTAGAGGAACGACATGACCCAGGTCTGGCTGTTCTTCAGCGCCGTGATGTAGGGCCTCTTGTCGGCCTTGGCCTGGGTGAGGCTGTCCATGTACAGCCAGGCGCCGAGGGCGGCGATGGCGATGAGCGGCAGCCACATCAGGCCGGCGTTGGCCATGTGCACCTGGTGCTGGGGCAGCTTCACCGCCGCGGCCGGCACGCCGACGATGATGACCAGGGGCACCAGCAGCTGGGCGGCGGCCACCCCCAGGTTGCCCCCGGCGGCGTTCAGGCCGAGGGCGAAGCCCTTCTTGCGCTCGGGATAGAAGAAGGAGATGTTGAACATCGAAGAAGAGAAGTTGCCCCCGCCGAGCCCGGCCGTGGCGGCGCAGAACAGCAGCACCCACAGCTGGACGGCGTGGCTCTGGCCTGCCAGCCAGCCGCTCGGCACCACCACGGCCAGGAGCAGGGTGGGGATCAGGAGCAGGCCCGCGCTGATGCTGGTCCACGTCCGGCCGCCGAACCTCGGCACGGCGAACGTGTAGGGCAGCCGCAGGGTCGATCCGACCAGGTTCGGAACCGCCGTCAGCCAGAACAGCTCGGGCACCGACATGGCGATGCCGATGTTCCCGAGGTTGATGACGACGATCGTCCACAGCACCCAGACGCTGAAGCCGAGGTGCTCGGCGAAGATCGACCAGATCAGGTTCCGCTGGGCGACCTTCTTGCCGGTGGTCTCCCAGAAGACGGTGTCCTCGGGCTCCCAGTGGTCGATCCACGGGTCCCGGCGGGCAGGCCTGGTCCGCTCCGGTGCCGGTGCGGTGATGGTGGTATCCAGCGTCTGGCTCATGACCGACGAACCTAGAGAACCTTTGTACCGCCTTCGTTTTCGCCAATGTTTCGTCAGTGCGAAGAGACGCTTTACCGCCGCGATGACGCGCTGGGCCTGATGTCGAACTTGAGGTGAGCAACCTTTCTCACGCCGTTAACAGGACAGCAACGCCCCCGGAAGGAGGGCGCGCTGAGGTTGGGGGCAGATGATCTCCCCCCAGCTGGAGGTGGCGGCGTGACTCCCCGCAAGACCTTGGTGGTGGCCGGCCACGGCATGGTCGCCCAGCGCCTCCTGGAGCAACTGGCCGAGCGGGACGCCGCGCGAGCACTGGCGCATCGTCGTGTTCTCCGAGGAACCTCACGCCGCCTACGACCGGGTCGGGCTCTCCTCCTACTTCCAGGGTCGCACCGCCGAGGACCTCTCCCTCGTCCCTCCCGACTTCTTCGCCCCCGAGACTCCCGAGATCCGTGCTCTCCACGTCGGCGACCGGGTCGCCTCCATCGACCGCAAGGCCCGCCAGGTCACCTCGGCCTCGGGCATCGAGGAGTTCTACGACGCCCTGGTCCTGGCCACCGGCTCGTACCCCTTCGTGCCGCCCATCCCGGGCAACGAGCCCCCGGCTGCTTCGTCTACCGCACCCTCGACGACCTCGACGCCATCGAGGAATGCGCCGCCGGCTGCCGCCGGGGCGCGGTCGTCGGTGGCGGCCTCCTCGGCCTCGAGGCGGCGAACGCCCTGCGCAGCCTCGGGCTCGAGACCCACGTGGTCGAGTTCGCCCCCCGCTTGATGCCGGTCCAGGTCGACGACGGCGGCGGCGCCGTGCTGCGCCGGCGCATCGAGGAGCTCGGCGTCGACGTCCACACCGGCATGCAGACCACCAAGGTCCTCGCCGACAAGAAGGGGCGGGCCCGGGGCCTGCGGTTCGCCGACGACGAGGACCTCGACGTCGACATCGTCGTCTTCTCCGCCGGCATCCGCCCCCGCGACGAGCTGGCCCGGGCGGCCGGGCTCGAGGTCGGCGAGCGGGGCGGGATCGTGGTCGACGAGGGCTGCCGCACCTCGGACCCGTCCATCTGCGCCATCGGCGAGTGCGCCCTGGTCGGCGGGCGGATCTACGGCCTGGTGGCGCCGGGCTACCAGATGGCCCGGGTGCTGGCCGACCGCCTCTGCGGCGGCGACGCCACCTTCACCGGGGCGGACATGTCCACCAAGCTCAAGCTCATGGGCGTCGACGTGGCCAGCTTCGGCGACGCCTTCGGCGCCGCCGCCGGCTCCGAGTCGATCATCTTCACCGACCCGGTGGAGCGGTGTCTACAAGAAGCTGGTCGTGGTGGACGGCGCAGGTCACCGGCGGGATCCTGGTGGGCGACGCCGCCCTCTACGGGACGTTCTCGGCCGATGGCCCGGGGCGACATGCCCACCCCGGAGCACCCGGGACGCTCATCCTCGCCGGCGACCGGCGGCGGGCCACCGATCGGGCGTCGGACGGCCTGGCCGGCGCCGCCACCGTCTGCTCCTGCAACAACGTCACCAAGGACGCGATCTGTCGCCGCCATCGCCGACGGCACGACCGACATCGCCGGCACTCAAGGCGTGCACCAAGGCGGGGACCGGCTGCGGCGGCTGCGTGCCGCTGGTCACCGAGATCCTCAAGGACGAGCTGAAGCAAGGCCGGCGTCGAGGTCAGCAACAACCTGTGCGAGCACTTCGCCTACACCCGCCAGGAGCTGTTCGACATCGTGCGGCGTCCACCGGATCTCGACGCTTCTCCGAGCTGCTGGCCTCCCACGGCACGGGCCGGGGCTGCGAGATCTGCAAGCCGGCGGTGGCCGCTCGATCGCCTCGCTCTCCCTGGCACGGCCACATCCTCGACGGCGAGCAGGCCACCCTCCAGGACACCAACGACCACTTCCTGGCCAACCTGCAGCAGAACGGCACCTACTCGGTGGTGCCCCGGGTGCCCGGCGGCGAGATCACCCCGGACCAGCTCATCGCCCTGGGCGAGGTGGCCAAGGAGTTCGGCCTCTACACCAAGATCACCGGCGGCCAGCGCATCGACCTGTTCGGCGCCCGGGTCGAGCAGCTGCCCCGCATCTGGCGGCGCGCTGGTCGACGCCGGCATGGAGTCGGGCCACGCCTACGGCAAGGCCCTGCGGACGGTGAAGTCGTGCGTGGGCACCACCTGGTGCCGCTACGGCGTGCAGGACTCGACCAGCCATGGCCATCAAGCTCGAGCTCCGCTACCGGGGCCTGCGGGCGCCCCACAAGGTCAAGTCGCGCGGTGTCGGGCTGCGCGCGGGAGTGCGCCGAGGCCCAGAGCAAGGACTTCGGCGTCATCGCCACCGAGAAGGGCTGGAACCTCTACGTGTGCGGCAACGGCGGGATGCGGCCCCAGCACGCCGTCCTGCTCGCCGCCGACCTCGACGACGACACGCTCATCCGCTACATCGACCGGTTCCTCATGTTCTACATCCGCACCGCCGACCGTCTGGAGCGCACCGCCACCTGGTTCAACAAGCTCGAGGGCGGCATCGACTACCTGCGCCGGGTCATCATCGACGACGCGCTCGGCATCTGCGCCGAGCTCGAAGCCGACATGGCCCGCCACGTCGACACCTACGAGTGCGAGTGGAAGGCCACCATCGAGGACCCGGTGCGCATGGCCCGCTTCCGCCCCTTCGTGAACGCCGACGAGCGCGACCCGAGCGTGGTGTTCGTGGACGGAGCGGGGCCAGCCCCGGCCCGCCACGGCCGAGGAACGCGAGCAGGGACTCGGAGTCCCGGTGCTGCTCGGGGAGACGAGACGATGACCACAACGGTGGACACCGAGGTGTGGGTCGACGTGTGCGCCCTCGACGATCTGATCCCCGACCGCGGGGTGTGCGCTCTGGTGGACGGCGAGCAGGTGGCGATCTTCCGGGTCTCGCCCACCGACGAGCTCTACGCCCTCTCCAACCACGACCCGTTCAGCGACGCCTTCGTGCTGTCCCGGGGGATCGTCGGCTCGAAGGGCGACGTCCCGAAGGTGGCGTCGCCCGTGTACAAGCAGACCTTCGACCTGCGCACCGGGAACTGCCTCGACGAGCCCGACGTGTCGGTGCCGACCTGGGCGATCCGGCGCCGGGACGGCCGGGTGGAGGTCGCTCGTGACGTTGAGCCTCCTCACCCTGATCGACGAGTGCCTGGCTGACCAGGCCGACCTCACCGCGGTCGAGCGTTTCTCCAGCCGGCACGACGCCGGCCTGCTCCCGGAAGCCGGCCGGTGGCGGGACCTCCTCCCCGCCACCGGACCCGGCCCCGGCCAGCAGTACGGCTTCGAGGTCGACCTCGACGCCTGCACCGGGTGCAAGGCGTGCGTCACCGCCTGCCACAGCCTCAACGGCCTCGACGAGGACGAGTCGTGGCGCACGGTCGGCCTGCTCCACGGCGGAACCCCCGCATGGCTCAGCGGATCCCATCTGCAGACGGTGACGACCGCCTGTCATCACTGCGTCGACCCCGCCTGCCTGACGGGCTGCCCGGTGGACGCCTACGAGAAGGACCCGGTCACCGGCATCGTCCTCCACCTCGACGACCAGTGCATCGGCTGCGGCTACTGCACCTTGACGTGCCCCTACGAGGTGCCCCGTTACAACCCCGCCCGGGGGATCGTCCGCAAGTGCGACATGTGCTCGGGCCGCCTGGCCGCGGGGGAGGCGCCGGCTGCGTGCAGGCCTGCCCCAACGGCGCCATCCGGATCGTGGTGGTCGACGTCGAGGAGGCCCGCCAGCGGGCCGTGGCCGACGGCGGGCTCGTTCCCGGGGCGCCGCCGTCGGCGCTCACCGTGCCGACCACCCGCTACCGCTCGGCCCGGGGCCTGCCCGCCGGCCTGGCGCCGGCCGGAAACTTCGCCGCTGCGCCCGTCGCCGCGGCACCTCCCGCTGGCCGTGATGCTCGTGCTCACCCAGCTCTCGGTCGGCGCGTTCGCCGCCGACCTGGCCCTGCGGGCCCTGGCCGGCGAGGGGGTGGCCGTCACCCTGCGACCCGCCAACGCCCTGGTGGCCCTCGGCCTGGGCCTGGTGGCGCTGGCCGCCAGCATCCTCCACCTCGGCCGGCCGCTCCAGGCCTGGCGGGCGGTGATCGGCCTCCGCCACTCCTGGCTGTCCCGGGAGATCGTCGCCTTCGGCGCCTTCGCCGGCCTCGCCTTCGCTGTACGCCGGCACCCTGCGGTTCGGCTCGGCGCGGCCCGGCGCGGTGGTGGACGGACTGGGCTACCTGGTGGCGCTGGCCGGCGCGGCCGGGGTCGGCGTGCTCGGTCATGATCTACGCCGTCACCGGCCGGTCGTGGTGGAGCACGGGGCGCACGGCCATCCGTTTCACCCTCACCACGGCCGCCTGCGGGCTGGCCACCACGCTCGCTTCCACGCTGGTCAGCGCCCTGGCCCGCGGTGACGGCGCCCGCGTGGCCACCGACGTCGGCGGTTCCCCTCGCCCTGCTGGTGGCGGGCGCCGTCGCCGTGAAGCTGGCCTGGGAGATCGCCTTCCTGGCCCGGTTCACGGGGGCACACCCGGGCCCCCGGGGTTGGAGGCTCACCATGGGGATCTCCGGCGCAGTGCCCGCCTGCTGCAGGGTCGGGAGCTGGGCGGCATCACCCGCTGGCGTTTCGGCCTCGGCCTCGTCGGTGGCGTCGTCCTCCCGCTGGCGGTGGCCGCCCTCTGCGCTTCGGCCGGCCCACCGCTCGGTCTGGCCGCCGCTCTCGCCGGCTGGCGGCCGCGCTGGTGGTCGCCGCCGAGCTGTGCGAACGGGTGGGCTTCTTCGCTGCCGTCACCTCCCCGTCCATGCCCGGCGAACTGCCGTGACCACCACCGCCCCCGGCGACACCGGCCGGGCCGGCCGCCTCCGCCGGCGCGACGGGCACCTCACCGCCGAGCTCCGCCGGGAGCCCGGCGGCTTCGGGCTCGGGCAGGTGCCCGCCCGCCTCAAGCCCGACCGCCACCACCTCCATGGTCTGCGGCTTCTGCTCGACGGGCTGCTCGCTCGACGTGCACCTGCGCGACGGCGTGCCGGTCAACCTCTCGCCCACCGCCGTCGTACCCGGTCAACCTCGGCATGGCCTGCCCCAAGGGCTGGGAGGCGCTCACGCCGCTGTCGGCGCCGGACCGGGCCACCACCCCGTTGCTGGCGCAACCGCCGGGGCCACCTCGAGCCGGTGGGCTGGGACGAGGCGCTGGCGTCATTTCGTCGACCGGTTCCGGGCCATCCAGGAGGCCCACGGCCCGGCGTCGGTGGCCTTCCTCGGCACCGGCCAGATCCCCACCGAGGAGATGGCCTTCTTCGGCGCCCTGGCCAAGTTCGGCATGGGCATGGTCCACGGCGACGGCAACACCCGCCAGTGCATGGCCACGTCCGTCGTCGCCTACAAGCAGACGTTCGGCTTCGACGCTCCGCCCTACACCTACGCCGACTTCGAGGAGTCCGACGTCATCGTGCTGTTGGGCTCGAACCTGTGCATCGCCCACCCGATCCTGTGGGAGCGCATCTGCCGCAACCCGCACCGGCCCGAGATCGTCGTCGTCGACCCCCGACGGACCGAGACGGCGGTGGCGGCCACCCACCACGTACGCCCTGCGGCCGAAGTCCGACCTGGCCCTGGTCTACGGCCTCGCCCACCTCCTCATCCGGGCCGGCTACGTCGACCGCGACTTCGTCGACGCCCACACCGTCGGGCTTCGACGAGTTCGCCGGCGCACGTGGCGGCCTTCCCGCCGGAGCGGGTGGCGGCCGAGACCGGCATCCCTGCGGCCGACGCTCGCTGGCTCTGGCCGCGGCTGATCGGACGCGGCGAGCGGGTGTCGTTCTGGTGGACGATGGGCGTCAACCAGAGCCACGAGGCGGTCCGGACCGCCCAGGCCATCATCGACCTCGCCCTCATGACCGGCAACATCGGCCGGCCCGGCACCGGCGCCAACTCCATCACCGGCCAGTGCAACGCCATGGGCAGCCGCCTGTTCGCCAACACCACCAACCTGTTCGGCGGCCGCGACTTCACCGACCCCGCCCACCGGGACGAGGTGGCCGGGATCCTCGGCATCGACGCCGCGCTGCATCCCCGCCGAGCGCAGCCTGGCCTACGACCAGATCATCGAGGGGATCGTCGTCGGGCCGGATCCGGGGCCTGTGGGTGGTCGCCACCAACCCGGCCCACTCCTGGATCAACCGTTCGCACCTCGACGACGTCCTCGACCGCCTCGACTTCCTGGTCGTCCAGGACATGTACGCCACCACCGAGACCGCCCGCAAGGCCGACCTTGTCCTGCCCGCCGCCGGCTGGGGCGAGAAGGAGGGGACCTTCATCAACTCCGAGCGGCGCGTCGGGCTCGATCAAGCGGGTGGCGGGCGCGCCGGGCCAGGCCCTGGCCGACTTCCACATCTTCCGGCTCCTGGCCGACGCCTGGGGCTGCGGCGACCTGTTCAGGCGAGTGGGACACGCCCGAGGCGGTGTTCCGGATCCTCCAGCGTCTCTCCGCCGGGCAGGCCCTGCGACATCACCGGCATCGACGGCTACGGGATGCTCGACGATCTCGGCGGCATCCAGTGGCCCTTCCCGAGCGGCAGCCGAGACCCGTCCTGAGCCGGAACGGCGGCTGTTCGAAGACGGGCGCTTCTACCATCCCGACGGTCGGGCCCGGTTCGTGTGCGGCGACGCCACGCCCTCCGGCCGAGGCCACCAGCCGCCGTTACCCGCTGGTGCTGCTCACCGGCCGGGGATCTGCGGCCCAGTGGCACACCCAGACCCGCACGGCCAAGTCGCCCCTGCTGCGGGCCCTCAGCCCCGGCGAGCCCTACGTCGAGATCGCCCCCGCCGACGGCGTCCGGATCGGCGTCGCTTCCGGCGACCGGGTGGTGGTGCGCTCCGCCCGGGGTGCGGTGAAGGTCCGGGCCTGCGTCACCCCCACCATCGCCGAGGGCCAGGTGTTCCTGTCCATGCACTGGCCCGAGACCAACCTGCTCACCCAGCCGTCGTTCGATCCGTCATCCCGCCAGCCCTCCTACAAGCACTGTGCCGTGGAGGTCTCCTGCCCCGAAGCGTGGGAGTAAGCCCGTAGGGGCTGGTTAACCTGTCGCCTCCATGGCGACGTTGGTGACCTTCCACGCCCACCCCGACGACGAGGCCATCGCCACCGGCGGCACCATGGCCCGGGCCGCCGCCGCCGGCCACCGGGTCGTGCTCGTCACCGCCACCGCCGGAGATCTCGGCGAGGTCGCCGACGGCTTCCTGGCCCCGGGTGAGACCCTGGCCGAGCGCCGCACGGCGGAACTGAAGGCGGCGGCGGAGATCCTGGGCGTGGCCCGCACCGAGATCCTCGGCTACCGCGACTCAGGCATGGTCGGCACGCCGGCCAACGAGGACCCGGCCTCCTTCTGGCAGGCCGACCTGGAGGAGGCCGCCGCCCGCCTGGCCGCCATCCTCACCGAGGAAGAGGCCGACGTCCTCACCATCTACGACGACCACGGCAACTACGGCCATCCCGACCATGTCCAGGTCCACCGGGTCGGGGTCCGGGCCGCCGAGCTGGCCAGGGTGCCCCGGGTCTACGAGGCCACCGTCAACCGCGACGCCTTCGTGCGTCTGTTGAGCCAGGCGGCGGAGCAGGGCCTGCTCGAGATCCCCGACATCGACGGCGTCGGGGCCGACATGGGCCTGCCCGAGGCGGAGCTGACCACGGTGGTGGACGTCTCCGACTACCTCGACGTCAAGCGGGCGGCCATGGCCGCCCACGCCAGCCAGATCGGCGAGACCTCGTTCTTCCTGGCCATGCCTCCCGAGGCCTTCGTCGCCGCCTTCTCCAGCGAGTGGTACCGCCGCCGCGACGCCGGCGGCGAGCGCCCACCCGGCGACTGGGAGACGGATCTCTTCGGCTGACGTCAGGCCGGTGGGGGAGTGAAGGTGAACGGCTGCGGGAGGAGGTCGGCGACCCGGTACGTCCCGGCGCCGTCCACCACGACCGGTGCGTCAGGGCCCAGCAGTTCGTGGATCACCTGGCGGCATGCGCCGCACGGCATCAGCGTCGCCGTGGCGCCCGGGTCCGCGTCGGGGAAGC
Organism: uncultured Actinomycetes bacterium; assembly: GCA_963789165.1. Lineage (GTDB taxonomy): Bacteria > Actinomycetota > Acidimicrobiia > IMCC26256 > BP-133 > CAWBJP01. The sequence continues at coordinate 307,737 of CAWBJP010000003.1, read as the reverse complement.
TGACCGCCAGCCCGACCAGGTCACGGCGGGGGCTGTGCCCGGCGGCCACGGCGGCGAAGAGGGCGGTGCGCTCGGCGCACATGGAGAGGCCGTAGGAGGCGTTCTCGACGTTGCAGCCGCGGACCACCGTCCCGTCGGCACAGGCCACCGCCGCCCCCACCCGGAACCGCGAGTACGGCACGTACACGGTGCGCGCCGCGGCGTGGGCCTCCTCCAACAGGGCGTCGGCGTTGACATCGGCCATCGATCCCTCCTTGGTCGGCCCCCCAAAAGTGTTACCGGTGACATGCGGCTCCCTGCGGGATAGGCCGTGGCCGGGGTCGAAGGCCACGATCTCCGTTCTACCTGACCGCGCCCGAGGTCCGGCAGTCCCGGACGTGCGCTGCCTGCCCCAGCCGCGTGTGTGATTTGGCCGCCGGCGTGCGCACTATGTGCAGGTGCCTCATGGTTCCCGGCAAAGGAGGAAGTTCGCTGGCGGAGTGCTGCTCGGGCTGCCGCTGCTGGCTGCCGTCGTCGTGGTGGCTGGGCGTGTCGGCGGGACGGCCCGGTTTGTGACGTGGCCGATCGTGGTGTTCACCCTTCTCGCGGCCACGGTTGCGCTGGTGGGGGTATGGGTCGGGCTCGACCGGCCGGGGCTGCTCACAGCCGGTGTGCTGCCAGGTTTGATGGTGGCCTATGTGCTCCCGGCGGCGCCGGTCACGGTGGTGGCCGGTGTGCTCGTCGGCCTCGCCGCTCTCGCGGTCGGCGCCCGTGGCATCGCCGCCGGCACGGCCATGACCGTGGCCGCGACGATGGTGCTGGCCGTCGTGATGCAAGGACCTGCCGTCGAATGCCGGGAATCGAGCGTCTCGTCGAGTAGTGGGCCATGGTGGGTTCCCTCCCCGTCCAGTTCGTCGGGGTCTGGGACCGGCGTTGCTGGCGGCCAGTTCTCGGGCACCACACAGGTCGGGGATCACCACTACACCTACGCCTGCTCCGACGGGCGGCTGGTGCGCTTCGAGCGGGCCAACTGAGTGTCGATTCAGTGCTGTCCGTGAAGGCCATGAGACAGCCAGGCTGTGGGGCCGTGACCGACACCCGCAGCACTCACTGCCCAGAGCTCGAGAGGCGGACGGTCATCTCCACGGTCACGTCGTCACCGGCCGAGAGGCCCTGCGGCTTGCGCACAGCGTCCTTGAGCGGCAGCAGGTAGGCGCCGTCCTTGGGGAAGAGCGACGTCTCGAAGGCGACCTCGCCGATCCGGGCCTCGACCGGGATCACGCCCCAGCCGTACGTGGCCATGGCGGCCACCTCGCGGATGTCGGCGGACTCCTCGTCGGGCACGGGGACGAAGTAGTACGGCGACGGCCCGCGCCATTCGATCACCTGGCCGGCGAAGACGAACTCCACGAGGTCAGTCTGGTTGCTCGAGGACAGCCAGGTCGCGCTCGGCGAACATGCGGTGGCACCACTCCTCGTTGAGGACGATTAGCAGGCACTCGCGGAGGGGGAAGGTCTCGCCCTCGTCCGGCCAGCCGGGACCCACGAGCGGCTCGGTCCGGCGGTCGAGCTGCTCGCCGGTCAGGCCGTCGACCACCCGCCTCATCAGCGCCATCGCCTCCAGCCGCAAGGCGAGCACCTGGTCGAGCGACGGGCGCGCGTCACGGTCGTGCGGCACTCCCGGCCGGGGACGCATCTGATCCCACGGCAGGGACAGCGGGTGCCATGGGCTGGGATCGCCCAGGATGCAGCGGCCGACCCACGACTCGGTCGCGAACGCCAGGTGGCGCAGGGTCTGGAGGAAGGACCACTCGCCGTCGACCGACTCGTGCAGCATCTCCGGGGGCAGGCGGCGCGCCCGCGCCACGGTCGAATCCCACAGCCGCTCGTTGAGGTCCCAGGCCTCCCGGAACCCCTCGGGCGTGGTCGGCCGGAACTTGGGGAGGTCGGGGTGCCGGCGGTCCAGTTCGGCCTCCACCAACGGCGCGATATCGACCCCGTTGATGACGAGGCCCCGAATCTCGCCGTCAATGGTCGTGTCGACGATCTCGACACCGCGCATCACCACCCGGTTGAGCTCGCAGGCCCGGAACGTCACTCCGTCGAGCCTCACCATGGTGAACCGCGCCGCCGTCATGTCGGTGCGCTCGAACTCCTTGCCGCGAAGGTCGGTGAAGTCACTGTCGCTCATGGCGGTCAGGCTACGCAGTGGACGGCTCAACCGGCTGCGGGCATCCTGAATCCGTGCCCCTCGTCGCCACCGTGGACGGCATCACCGTCAGATTGTTCAGCACCGAGGAGGACCTGCCTGCCCCCCTTGATGCCTGGAAATCCCAGCTGCCGGATGCCGCGCGGACGTTTCCTTCGCTCGTCTCGGCACCCCATATCGGGAAAGTGCCGGCGCTGGCGGTCTGGCCGAAGGACAGTCCGCCCCCCGAGCTGACACCGGAGTCCCTCGAGGCGTCTCTCCGGCGCGACGCGGTGCAGTTCGTCCAACCCCGCAGTGGTCCGTGCCGATCCTGTGGCGCGGTCGTCGAAGGCCTCTCCATCCTCTCCCACATCTGGCTCGGGGGTGACCAGCGCCGGCACACGATGAGGCCCTGCCCGGTATGCGGCGCCGATTTCGTCCGCTCCGGGCTGTCCCACCTCGAACCCTAGGCAACGCCCCGGACCTCTCACCGGCCGAGGGTGTTTTCAGGGTTCGCCCAGGGTCTTCCCCGATACCACCAGGCGGCCGGGAGGCAGATCATGAGGGCAACCGATGACATCGAGAATGCCCTGGAGTGGACATGGACCGGTTCGGCGAAGGCCACTACGTGATGCCGAGAGAACGCAAGCCCTGGACACCGCGCAGAGTCGCCCGCGCGATGGCAGTCGCGCTCGCTCTCGCCGGCGGCGCAGCAGCAGTCGGTCCGACCGCCCGGGACTGGAATGAACGCTCGTGGTGCGGGATGAACGACGGCCAGCGCGCCCCGGCAACGTACGCCGCATGCATGGCGGAGCAGAAGGCGTGCCGCTCCGGTCCCCTCGACGTCTTCCACACCTGCGGCGACACCGCTCGCGATTGACGATCGACGCAGTGAACGGGCCCCGGTCTGGTCCAGACGGGCGATGGGATGATGGCCGGGTGGGAAGTCCGATCTCCAGGCGGGCGTTGCTCCGCCGTGGAGCTGGGGGTGTGCTGGCCGTCGGGGTCGTGGCCGCCGGCGCCGGTCCGTTGCGGCACAAGCTGTTCCCCGGGGACGGCGAGATGCCGGGCCCGGTACCCGACGCAGCCGTCGGTGACGAGCGGGTGGAGCGCCGGCGATCGGACGCCCGAGGCCGGGCCGTCGACTTCTACACCGCCGTCCCTGCCGGCCATGGGGACGGGCGGGGCCTGCCCGTCTGCGTCATCCTGCACGGGGCGTCGGCCACGGCGGCCGACTACCCCGGGTTCGGGTTCGGGCGGTTCCTGACCGACGCCGTGGTTCGGGGCGCCGCCCCGTTCGTGCTGGCCGGCGCCGACGGTGGCCCGTCCGGCTGGGAGGGATCCGGCAGCGACAACCCGGCGCGGATGGTGCACGACGAGCTGCCCCGGTGGTGCGCCGAGCGCGGGTTCGACCCGGAACGGTTGGTGGCGTGGGGCTGGTCGGCGGGGGGGTACGGCGTCCTCCGCCTGGGCGAGACCTATCCGGGCTTCCTACGGGCCATCGCCGCCTTTTCCCCGGCGGTCTCGCCCGGTGACCGCGTGTTCGAAGCCTCTGGGGTATTGCGGGGGACCAGGATCGGCTTGTGGTGTGGTCGCCAGGATCCCTTGTACGACAACGTGGTCCGCCTGTCGGAGGCCCTGCCGGAGCCACCGCAGGCCGGCGGCTACGCGGACGGGCGTCACACGCGGCGCTACTGGAACCGTGTGACTCCGGCCGCCTTCGACTTCCTCGCCGCCGCTCTCGTGGCCTGACGGGACGGCCAACCGCCACGAACAGCCGTTCGGAAAATGCCTTGACAACGTACGCATGTTCGATAAGATGACGGCTGCCTCGAGGACCGGGCATAACGGACCTCCTCTCGGAATCACGATCGGTGCGGATGCGCACCTGGCGACCAGAGGAGGTGTCATGCCGACCAGTTTCCCCAGTCTCGTTGCTGCAGCTCGCTTGTTTCGTGCGGCGCTGACCACCTTCGATCCTGCGTTGTCTTCGGGTGAGGACTGTGCCGTGGTGGTCGAGGAACTCACCGCCACACAGAAGGCATGTGCGGCCGCCGGTGCGCTCGCCGCGGCTCGGGCGGGAGAGTGTGGGGCGCACCGCCGGAAGGGGTTCGCCGACACGGCGGACTGGCTGGCGCGGGCGGCGGGAACGTCGACCGTGGAGGCCAAGACCGCGTTGGAGACCGCTCGGGCACTGCGGGACATGCCTGACACCCGGGCGGCGGTGGCGACGGGCGAGCTGTCCTTGGCCCAGGCGCACGAAGTGGCCAAGGCGGAGGCGGAGTGCCCCGGGTCGGAGGCCGAGCTGCTGGCGGTGGCCAAGGACGGGAGTCTCAGGACCCTCAGGGACCAGGCAAGGAAACGCCGGCTCGGCGCCATCGATCCTGAGGAGCTCCACTCCCGTCAGCACCACGACCGGTTCTACCGGCATTGGCGCACCGATCTGGGGATGGTCGGGTTCGCCGGGGCGGTGCCGCCCGAGGTGGGGTTGCCCTTCGTGAGCCGGCTCGAGGCCGAAACCGACCGCCTCTGGCGCGCCGCGAAGCGCGCCGGGCTCCGGGAGTCACGCGAGGCCCTTGCCGCTGACGCGCTGTTGAAGCTGGCCGACGGTGCCGGCCGGGGCAAGGCCCACTCGGCCGATCTGGTCATCGTCTGTGATTTGCGGGCCTACCGACGGGGCCATGCCCACCCGAGCGAGCCGTGTCACCTGGTGGGGGGCGGGCCGATCCCGGTGTCACTCGTGCGGGACCTCTCCGAGGACGCCTTCCTCAAGGCGGTTCTTCATGACGGGACCCGCATCGAGACCGTGGTCCACTACGGCAGGCACATCAAAGCCGAGCTGCGCACGGCCCTGGAACTGGGCCCGGTGCCCGACTTCGACGCGGTCACCTGCATCGAAGCGGGCTGCGACCGGCGTTTCCACCTGGAATGGGACCACGTCGACCCCCGCGCCAACTGGGGGCCGACCTCCTTCAACAACCTCGAACCTCGCTGCTATCCGCACCATCAGGAAAAGACCGCCCGGGACCGCAGAGCCGGCCTCCTCCACCGCAACCGGCAAGGACCCGACCCACCGTGAACTCGTCCCGCCCCTGCCGCATAGGTGCGCGGGTGCGGCCAGCGGGCAATCTGACTGCATGGGCGGGGCGAGGGTGAGAACCAACGGGAGCTGAGCGCATGGACGAGGCGATGGTGAGAGCGCAACTGGAGCGGCATTGGGAGTACGCGGGGAGCGATCAGGACATCGCTCACGAGATCTACCACGACGATGCCGTCCTCGAGTTCCCGCAGTCCGGCGAGCGCTTCGTCGGCGTGGAGAACTTTCGGGAATGGCGGCGGGCGTATCCCGCGGTGCTGGCCTTCGAGATCCGGAACATCCGAGGCCGGGAGGACCTCTGGGTGGCGGAGAACTCGATCAGCTACGACGGCGGACCGTGGAACCTGACGGTCAGCATCCTCGAGTTTCGGGGCGACAAGGTCGCCCGGGAGACGATCTACATCACCCAGCCGTGGGAGGCACCCGAATGGAGGAAACCCTGGAGAGCTGAGCCCTAGCGGATACGGGCGGGCTGCGCCTTGGAAGGACCGGGCGCCGCGCTCAGTGCGGGCTGCCCGGGTCGCTAGGCGGTGGCTGGGGTTGGCCCGGTGGCGCCGGCGAACCGGGGGGCGGCGCCGGCGAACCGGGGGGCGCCGGGGCGCCAGGGGGCGGCGCCGGGGCGCCGGGGCCCGGGGGCAGGACGGGAGCGAGGGGAGGGACCTGGACTCCGGGGGGTGGGGAGGGTGGGGCCGACGCGGGGAGGTCGGCGGGGGCGACGTCGAAGACGGTGACGAGGCCGGACATCTCGTGGGCGCCGCCGGCTTTGTGCATGTGACTGAAGATGTGGCAGTGGAACACCCAGGGTCCGGGGGCGAGGGCGGGGGCGATGATGTCGAAGGTCTGGGCCGTGGCGATGAGCAGGGTGTCCATCCACTGGGGCTGGGCCAGGGGGAAGCCGTCCTGAGCCACCAGCTGGAAGGGCTGACCGTGGAGGTGGAAGGGATGCTGCATTTCGCCGGTGGCGGTGAGGCGGATGCGGACCCGCTCGCCGACCTTCGTCTTGAGGGGGGCGGTGAACGGGAACGTCTTGCCGTTGATGACCAGGCCCAGGTTGGTGTCGCCCACGAACAGGCGGTAGTCGCGGTCCACCGGGTATTCGCCGGTGCGGGGGACGACCTCCAGGGATCCGTACAGGCCCTTCCCCACCTGATCGCCGTCGATGTGGGAGTGGTACCAGTGGGTACCGGGGGCGTCGGCGGTGTACTCGTAGCTGAAGTTGCCGCCGGGCGGGATGGGGTGCTGGGTGAAGGGCGGTACGCCGTCCATGGCGTGGGGGAGGATCATCCCGTGCCAGTGGACGACGGTCGCCTCGGGCAGGTTGTTCTGCACGATGATCCGGAGGTGGTCACCCTGGTTGACCCGGATGGTGGGCCCGGGGATCGAACCGTTGAAGGCGAAGCCGTCCTTCCTCTGCCCGGGGGCCACCTCCCATTCGATGGGCGCGACGGTGAGACGGAACTCCTTGACGCCGTCCTCGCCGGCCACGAAGGGAGCGAAGACGGTTCCGTCCCCGCGGGGGCCGCCGGAGACGAAGTCGGCGGGCCGGCCTGTTCCCGGCACCTCCGCCGGGACGTAGCGCTCGGAGGCCATGGCGGGCATGAAGGCTGCCGCCGTGACCTCGGCGCGTTCGGCGCCGCCGGCGCGGTCGAGCGCGCCGGCCACGCCGGCTCCGTTCACCAGGACGGCGGCGGCCAGCAGCGCCCGCCGGACCACCGGCGTACCACGGCGCGGCGGCGGGATGGAGAGGAGGGCCCTCATCAGCCGGCCCCGATGGGGAGGGGCAGCCCGAGCGGGCCGGCCGGCGGTTTCGTGGTGGGGGTCGGAGCCTCGGTGGTGGGGGTCTCCGTGGGTGGGGGAGTTCCCCCGCCGGAGCCTGGCGGCTGGCCGTCGCCCACCGTGATCTTGCCCTGCATGTAGGTGTGGATCTGGCAGCGGTAGGGGATCGTCTGGTTCTCACCAAAGCTGAAGGAGAACGACTCCCCCTTCGCCATGGGCGGCGCGTCGAAGACGTCGCTCTGCAGGTCGTGCTTGTCGTCGTCCTCGTTGACCCACGTCACCTGGTCGCCTACGGCCACGTTGATCTCCTCGGGGATGAAGCTCAGCCCTTTGATCTCCACCGTGTGGTCGGCGGCACCGGCCGGTCCCAGCAGGAGCCCGCCGACGGTCAGCACGGTGCCGGTCCCGAAGGCCAGGGCGTACCTCAGTTGCAATCTCATGTCTCGTTCTCCCAGGGGTGCGATCAGACCGGCGGAGGCCGGCCGACGAGGATGGCGGTAGTGGCGAGGATGGATGCGGCGATGGTGAGCTCGAGGGCGACCGCGTTCACGAAGGGCCGCAGGGCGGCGGGCTCCACCGTGGTGGTGGAGGACGATGGGACCTCGATCTCCAACTCGGGCTCGAAGTCCAACGTCTCAAGCAGCGGGGACGACGAGGCCGGGCTTCCATCAGCGGGCGACGAGCCGGGGCTCCTACCAACTCCGACCGCCACGGGGACCCGCGCCCCCACCGGCGACTCCACACGGGCGGGCGACTCCACGCGGACAGGCGCCTCTTGCCGGCGCAACGCGTCAACCGGCGCTTTCACGCGGACAAGATCGACGTCGGGCAAGAGGTCCAGCAGTCTGGGGAGGCGCTGCCGGGCGAAGTCCCGCGCGCGGTAGGCCGCCAAGAGGAGGACGGTCACGCCGACCATCTTGAGCAGCAGGAACCGGCCGTAGGCGCTGGTGGGCAGGGCCGTCCAGCGGGGCGAGATCAGAATGAGCAACACGGGACCGGCGGCCACCGCAGTGGCCATCGAGGCGAAGGCCAGCCGCGACCAGCGGGGCACGAGGAGGGAGAGCTCCTCGGCCCGCCGGCGGGGGAGAACCACGACCGCTAGCACGGTCAGCCCGCCGAGCCAGACCGCCACCGCCCCAACGTGGATCACACCGACGGCCGAAGCCAGGAGGCCGCGGGAGAAGGCGTGGCTCAACATGCCGTGGGTGGCGAGGGCACCCAGGCCGGCGCCGGCGCCGCCCAGTACGAAACGGTGTGACCGGACGGCCCGTTCCGGGGCCAGGGTGAGGTAGGCCACCACCGGAACGGCCAGCAGCAGGAATCCCAGTCGCAGGACCAGCACCCGGCCGATGTGGGTGCCGTCGAGAGCGGTGAGGGCGGAGGGGGAGAGGGCGGCCAGCGCCGAGCGGCCCTGCACAGCGGCGCCCTTCAGCCCGAGCGAAGCCACATTCGCAATGAAAGCGACCGTCAGCGAACCCCACAGCAGCATCCGGGTGGGCCGCAGCCCGGCGCCGGCCCGCCACAGGACGGCCACGAACGTCAACCCCCCCAAAAGAACAGCCAGCGCCAGGAAGCTCAACAGCCGGGCCGTGTCCTGGGCGGTGCCCAGCGGCGTAGAGGAACGCAGGCCGTCCGCCGTGGAGCCCGCGGCGGCAACCGACCCGGCGCCGGCGATGACCTGGCCGGTGGCGGCGGCGGCCTGACCGGAGCCGGCGGTGGCCGCGCCGGGGCCGGCAGACACTTGGAAGGCCAGCTCTCCGCCCATCACGTCGCCGTCGTTGCCGAACAGGAACCAGCTGAGGACGTAGCGCCCCGCGCTCAGGCGCTTGAGGGGAACCGACACCTCCTTGTGGTCCGGGGACGTATGCGCCGGCTTCCCGACTGCCAATGTCCCCGACATGGCCGAACGCTCGAGCTTCAGGATGGCGCCAGCCACCTCGACCGGGTAGTTGAAGCGGAGCAACGCCCGGTCGGCGCCCGGTGCCAGGGCGGCCCCGTAGCGGGGTTCGGTGCTCACCAGGTCGGCGTGGGCGAAGGCGGGACCGGCGCCGCCGACCAGCGCGCCCACGGCCAGGACCGCGACAGCCAGCAGACGCAGGGAGGTGCGACGGAACATGGTCCTCTCTTCTTGATGACGCGGCTCGATGGTGCGACCTTCCCTTGTTGAGGAAGGGGGTGCGAGCGACCTGCGACAGGGGATGACGGCGGGTCGGGGAGCACAGCCCCGACCCGCCGCCCAGAGGGGACTGCCCCGCTAGCAGAGAGCGGCGCTGATGGGCGCCCGCTGCTTGCAGGTCATCATGGACTGCCACGGTTCGGGCATCTCCTGCACCCAGCCGTTGTAGGGAATGGGGTAGGCGAACACGCCGTTCCCGCCCTGGCCGAAGTTGGCGGTGATTGTGTCGTCAGACTTGGCACTGGCCGGGATCACGTCGGTGAGCACCTCGCCGGCGATCTTGGCGTCTTCGGGATTCCCGTCACCGTTGGGGTCACCGTCGACGACGATGAACTTGTTGGCGAACTTGACCGACACGTAGCCGTACCAGCCGCCTCCCTTCTTCAGGCCGAAGTTGATGCCGTGGCAGCCGGGGCCGCACGGCAGCGTCTTGACCAGCTTGTTGGTCTTCATGTCGAACACGGTGATGTTCGAGGTGAAGGTGCCGACGCCGAGCATGTAGCTGTCGTCGGGGCTCACCGGCGTCTGGATCGGCGACAGGGCGAAGGGCCCGGTCGATTCACCCGTCACCTTGTCGTAGTTCTTCCGCAGGTCGATCTTCATGGTGGGCACCATGCTCCCGTCCTCCTGCGGACAGGCCGCCTCAGCGGTATTCGAGATACAGGTGACCGTGTGGTCGAGCAGGTTGGAGACGTAGGACCGCTTCCCGTCGTTGGTCATCGACGTGGCGACCGGGAACCCGCCCGACTCCGGCTTGACCATGGACGGGACGTCCAGATCGAAGATCGAGGCCATGGTCTCGTTGGAGTTCGGAGTGACCACGCAGCTTGCCGTCGTAGCTGATCCAGTGGGCGTGGGGGAGAGCGGGGCTCTCACCCGGCTTCTGGGTCAGGTACGACTTGATCACTTCGGTGCCGCCGGGGGCGACCTCCACGATCCGGTTCCCACCGTTGTTCGGAATGATGAGGTTGTCGTTGCCTGGCCTGGTCATGACGTGGGACGGCGAGGGCCCGACCTCGAGGTTGTGGAGCACCGCCCCTGAGTCCCGGTCGATGGTGGTCAGCTTGTTGGAGAACCAGTTGTTGGCGTAGAGGAACTTGCCGTCCTTGTCGCTCCAGAAGTTGTGCGGGTTGTTGAGGTTCACCGAGGGCAGGGCGAACTTCTTGCTCATCTCCCATGTCTCGGTGTCGAAGGCGGTGATGGCCCCGGGCTTGGTCTTGCCCGCCGACTTCTCCCACTGGGTGCCCACGTAGGCCTCACCGATGCCGGGCTCCGTCGGCTTGACGGGTGCCTTGAGGGTGATCGGCTCCTTGAACATCTCCTGGTAGAAGGCGTCCAGGTCAGGAATCAGGTGGGGTGTGCCGTCCGGGTTGCCGAAGAGCAGCGGCGCCGCCGGGTAGCTCGGGTCCCACTGGGTGTCTTCGGTGCCGTAGTGCTGGTAGTTGGCCGGCTCGGTCACGATGAAGAATGACCGGACGATCTTCAGGATCTCGTCGGAGAAGCTGGGCATGATCGTGCCGTCGATCCACCGGAGGTTCTGGCCGATGTCGGCGCCGGTCGTGGCCGGATCGTCGATGGCCACTGCGCCCAGCATGTACGGGTGCACCCGGCACTGGAAGGCGTAGAGGCCCGGGGTGGACAGGTCGACCGACAGTTCACCCTGTTGGGCGCCCTGCTGGACGAAGGGCATCCCCTTGGCCCCTTCCGGCCAGATGATGCTGGACACGGTGTGGTTCTCGGACGTGAAGGGCTCGCCGATGTCGAACTTGATGGTGGTGGGTCCCGAACCAGCCGCCACCGACCGGCTGTGGAGAATCGGCTCCAGTTCCGTCAGCCCGGTGTCGTACCAATAGGAAGGTTCGTCGCTCAGGTGAAAGGTGATGGGCGACTGGAGGGCCGGCAGCGGCATCTCCGCCGTCGGCTTCCAGGTCTTGGCGTCGAAATTCGGGATGGCGACCTTGTTGGTGCCCTCCGCCACCTTCGGCGGCTGGAGCTTGGCAGGGCCCGATTGGGCGCCCGCACCACCAGCCAAGGCGGCAACGAGGAAGACCGCGGGAACTGCGACCGCCGCCTGCATCAACCATGTCCGGGCAGATTGTCGGGCAGGTCGGGCAGATCGTCGGGGGCCCGCACGGGCAATGACTCTGGGTCTCATGCTGCTCCTCCTGGAGCGCTGCTCCATCGAGTGGGCCCGGGGTACGGCGTGACCCCGGAGTGCGATGTGTGTACGGCCCGGGAGGCACCCTCCTCGTTCACCGGCGTGCAACCCATCGGGGACGCTAAGGGGGGGTGGTTACTGCACCTTTGTGGAGAAATGTCACGCTCGCGAAGCGTTTCTTTCGCGCGTTGGCGGCGCGGGCTGCCCTTCAGAAAGGTTCTAGAAGGAAGCCGACTCGCTCCCGAAATCCGGCCCGAAACCACCGGCAACCTTGTCCTTCTAACGTCGCCGTTATGCCTCTCGCGGATGGCGGGAACAGCCTGGCCGTGGTTCCCTGGCCGGCCGAAGCGGCCCGGCGGGTCGCCCTGGCCGCCGAGGGCAGCCCCCGCCTGCTGGTACTGGACCAGGGCACCTCTCCGCCCCCCCTCCTCGACTGCCTGGAGGACTGGGTCCGCGCGCCCGTGGACGAAGCCGAGATGCATGCCCGGCTCGAGGCCCTCCGGCTCCGGGTCAGTTGTCACCGCCAGGTCGTGCCCGAGCTGGACGAGGAAGGATTCCTCCGCTTCGGTACCCGCCAGGTCTACCTGCCCCCGGTCGAGGCCCGGCTGGCCGAAGCGTTGCTCGGCCGGTTCGGGCGGGTGGTGGGCGGCGCCAGCCTTATGCGGGCGGGCTGGCCCGGGGAGGCGCCCAGCCGGGGCAAGCTCGACGTCCGGATCCATCGCCTCCGGCGCCGGTTGGCACCCCTGGGGCTGGTCGTCACCACCGTCCGCCAGCGGGGCTGGATGCTGGCGCCCGCCGATGAACCCGGCTCAACCATCCGGACGTCGCCGTCCTGAAACACGGACACGACGCTTCTTTCTCCGGGCCTTCACGGATCGGACACTTTCCGGCAACACAACGTCCCTACCTTCGCCAGGACGGGCGAGCGAGGAGGCGAGACTGGTGCTGCCGGGGACAGGACCCGTGGTGCCGGATGGCGTGTCCGTCCTGCTCCGTGTCTGGCTGCCCGACCGGCCCGGCGCCCTGGGGGCGGTGGCGTCGCGCATCGGGGCGGTGCGCGGTGACATCCTCGGCATCGACGTCCTCGAGCGCAGTGACGGGCAGGTCATCGACGAGTTCGGCGTCATCCTGCCCTCGCCCGCCGTGCTGCCCCTGCTCATCCGGGAGGTGGAGGAGGTCGACGGTGCCTGGGTCGAGGAGGCCCGGGTGGTCGAGCATTTCCCCGACCCCCGGCTCGACGCCCTCGCCGCCGCCGTGCTGCTGTGCGAGGCGCCCGACGCCTCACACCTGTGCGCCACCCTGGCCACCTACGTGGGCCGGGCGCTCCTGGCCGACTGGGTGGCGGTGATGGACAGCGAACGGGTGGCGGAGACCTGGGGGGCGCCTCCCCCCGAGGACCGCCTCGTCGCCCTGGCCGCCGGTGTGCTGCACGCCGACGTGGTCATGGCCGCCTCAGGACCCGGACACCTGGCCTCGGCCACCCTGGCCGTCCCCGGTCTGGTCGTCCTGGTGGGCCGGACGGGGAACACCTTCCGGGCCCGGGAACAGGCCCAACTCGCCGTCCTGGCCCGGGTGGCGGACCGGCTCTGGGTCATCCTCGCCCGGCTCGAGGGGCGACAGAATCCCACCTCCCGGGCGCCGCTGTCGGCCACCGGCTGAACCCTGTCACTGCCCTCTAAAACCTTTTTTCAGCAGCCAGCTCAGCCGGCTACTGGCGGGGCCGGCCGGCCCGGTTGGCCGCCACCCGAGGTCCGCCCACGGCCACGGCGAGACCGCCGAGGACGATGACCAGCCCGGCCAGCGCCCCCAGAGGCCGGGAGCCGGACCCGGTGCGGGCCAGGGTGTCGGGAGCAGCCGCCGAAGCCTTCTCCTCGGTGGCGCCGGCCACGACGGGAACTGCCGGTCCGGCCTCGGGCTTGACTTCCGGGGCGGCGGGGGCGGCCTTGGACTCCGCGGGGGCCGGCTTGGCCGGACTCGCGGCGGCCTCCTGGCGCGCCGGCGGCGCCGCCGGCAGCCCGTCCTTGGCCGAGGCCACGGCGAAGCAGGTGGCGGGCGTGCGGGTGATGTCGGCCTCGGGTCCGATCACCGCCGAGCGCTCGCACACCTTCGCCCCGAGGCCGACGTCGTCAGGCAGGAGGAACGAGAGGTGGTGCTCCCCGTCGTTGGCGACCTGGCGACCGAGGGTGGCGACGCCGTCGGCGGGCTGGCCGTCGACACTCATGCAGCCGAGGAGGTCCACCTTCTCGGCGGTGACGTTGCTCGGCTGCCACTCCACGGCCACGCTGATCGGCTCGCCCGCCGCCACCTCAGCCTCGGGGAGGAAGCCCTCGAAGGCGCCAGCCGCGAAAACGGTGCGGCACAGATCCTTGGGCGCCTGGCCGAGATCGAGGTCGGGAACGGTCTGGGCCCCCACCATGGCCGTGAATCCGGCCGTCATCGCCACCACCAGTCCGGAAACCGCTGCCCACCGCCGCGCCCGAGCCATCTCCCGCCCCCTCTTTCCCCAGCCACCGAACCAGCTGTAGTTCGTTAGCGTTCCACGACGAACGCCTGCAGGCAATTATCGCCCGGTATGAGGGCCTTTGTCAGGGGATCAGGGATGACGTGTCAGGGGATCAGGCGGCGGAGGCCACCTCGGCCGCTTCAGGCACCGGATCCTGGGCGATGGTTCCGGAACGGAGCGACCGCCGCCGCCAGGCCAGGGCGGCGCCGCCTGCACCCGCGGCGGCCACGGCGCCGAGCAGGAGTCCGGCCCGGGCGCCGAAGTGCTCGGCCACCCAGCCCGCCAGCGGCCCGCCCAGCGGCGTGCTGCCCAGGAACACCATGGCGAAGAGGGCGTTGACCCGCCCCCGCATGGCCGGCGCGGCGGACAGCTGGATGGAGGAATTCGCCCCCGAGAGCAGCAGGACGGCGGTGAGACCGACGGGCACGGTGGCGGCCACGGCCAGGGGGAGAGTGGGGGCGGCGGCTAGCAGGGCGAGGGCTCCGCCGTAGGCGAGGGCGGCCCAGGCCAGCCACCGCCCGCCGATCCGGCGTCGCCGGGCCACCACCAGGGCGCCGGTGAGGGAGCCCACGCTCATGACGGAATAGAGCAGCGAGAACGTCGAGGCGCCGCCGTGGAGGGTCCGGTCGGCGAGCAGGGGCAGGAGGACGGGGAAGTTGAACCCGAAGGTGCTCACCACAGCCACGAGGAGGATGGCGAGGCGCACCTCCGGAGTGCGCCAGGCGTAGACGAACCCTTCCCGCACCTGGCCCCGGGACCGGGTGACGACCGGAGCCCGGCCATCGAGGGGGAGGCGGTCCATCGCGCGAGAGCGGTCAGGACAGCCACGTAGCTGGCCGCGTTGACGGCGAAGCACCAGCCCACGCCGGCTCCGGCGATGAGCACGCCGGCCACCGCCGGGCCCAGGATGCGGGATCCGGTCATGAGGGCACTGTTGAGACCGACGGCGTTGGGAACATGGGCCTCGTCGACCAGTTCCACCACCAGGGCCCGCCGGACCGGTTGGTCGAGGGCGGTGACCACGCCGAAGACCAGCGTCAGGGCGTAGATGAGGGGGAGGGTCTCGGTGCCGGTGAGCACGAGCACAGCCATGGCCGCGGCCTGGACGCCGGCCGCGGCCTGGGTGAAGAGGAAGAGCCGGCGCTTGTCGAGGCGGTCGGCCACCAGGCCGGTGAAGGAACCCAACAGCAGGATGGGCGCGAACTGGAGGGCGGTGGTGACCCCCAGCGCCACCCCGCTCCCGGTGCGGTCGAGCACCAGCCAAACCAGGGCCACCGACTGCATCCAGGTGCCCACCATGGACACGCCCTGCCCCAGAAAGAAGAGCCTGAAGTTCCGCACCCGCAACGACCGGAACGTCTCGGCGGTGGCCAGTCGCAGCCGGGTCACTCGGGGTTGCCGGCCAGGCGTTCGAGGGCGGCGACGGCCTCGGCCAGGCGCTCCAGGTCCTCGGGGGCGGCGCCTCGCAGGCGGCGGGCCAGCCAGGCGTTCTTGAGCGTGCGGGCCCGTTCCAGCAGGCGCCGGCCAGCGGCGGTCACCTCCACCCGAGCCACCCGGCGGTCTGTCGGGTCGATCCGGCGGATGACCAGGCCGTCCGCCTCCAGGGCGGTCACCGCCCGGGTGATGGTGGGCGGGGCCACCTTCTCCCGGGCGGCCAGGTCACCCAGAGTCAGGGGGCCGGCGGATTCGACGGTGGCCAGCGTGGCCAGCATGGTGGGGGAGAGCCCGGTGTCGGTCTGCTGGCGCATCTGGCGGGCCAGGCGGGTGACGGCCAGCCGCAGACGTCCCGCCAGTTCGGCGGTGTCCCGGGTCGTCCCGGTGCTCTCGGAGGTCGCCACGGCGGTCATTATTTCAGATAACTAATTAGCTTGCTGAAGTATTCCTCCGTAGTCAGCTGAAATCAGCTGAACTTCGTGCGGGGGCGGACCTGGAGCTCGCCGTCGACGACGAGATCGACCTTCTCGTTGAAGAAGCACACCAGCCCGGCGATCTTGACGCTCTCGGGGAGCGGGGTGCGGTAGGTCCAGGCCAGGTCCGGGTGCAGGCGCCCTCCGGCCTCCACCGACCAGTAGCCGGCCGTGCCCTTGTAGGGGCACTGGCTGGTGGTGGCCGACGGGCGGAGCAGGTCGAGGCGGACGTGGGTCGGCGGCAGGTACCAACGGGGCGGCAGGCGCGTCTCGAACAGGATCGTGGGTCGGTGGCTGTCGGCCACCGTGACGCCGTCGACCACCACCTCGACGTGGCGCGAGCTGGCCAGGATGTCCACCCGGGTGTAGGGGTCACGGGGGTGGACGTAGACCTCCTCGTCCTCCTCGAACCAGGCGTCCATGGCGCCCCAGTCGAGGTGGACGTGGCCGGCCAGCGCCGCGGCGGCCGGCGGCGGGCGCCGGATGGCGGCCTCCGGGATGGCGGCCAGATCCACGTCGCCCTCAGGGAGCCAGTAGGACGGGTACCAGGGCACCTCCCAGGCCAGCTTCGGCCGGTGGCTGTCGGCCACGGCCCGCCCGCCGAGGAACGCCCGCACCCGCTTGGCCCCATCCTCCGTGCGCATTGCAGCAGTATGGGAGCCATGCCCGTCACCGTCCGCACCGTGGGGCACGGGGCGCAGCCGGCCGAGGCGTTCATCACCCTGGTGACCGGCGCCGGCGTCGGCCACGTGGTCGACGTGCGCTCCTACCCCGGCAGCCGGCGCCACCCCCATTTCGGACGGCCGGCCCTGGAGGCGTGGCTCCCGGCCGCCGGGGTGACCTACTCCTGGGATCCCCGCCTCGGGGGGCGCCGGAAACCGCAGCCGGGCTCCCGCCACCCGGGTCTCACCCATGAGGCTTTCCGGGCCTACGCCGACCACATGGAGAGTGCCGAGTTCGCCAGCGGTGTCGCCGCGCTGCTGGACCTGGCCGCCGGCCGGCCCGACGGGGGAGTGGCGATCATGTGCGCCGAGAGCCTGTGGTGGCAGTGCCACCGGCGCCTGCTGGCCGACATGCTCACCCTCGTCCACGGCCTGACCGTGGAGCACCTCATGCCCGACGGACGCCTCGCTCCCCACCGCCCCACAGAGGCGGCCCGGGTGGACGACGGTGGCCTCGTCTATGACGTGGGCGAGACCGGCCGCCTGGTGTGAGCCCCGGGGGTCGGGGGGCGGGGGGTGTCCCCGGAAAAAAAGCCACCGCGTCCCGGGCGCAGAACCGGGACGCGGCGGCTGGCACGCTCAGACGCTGACGGGGCGCGTTTGTCAGCAGGTCACCTGAGCGGCGATCTGACCGCGTCGGTCCCGCTCGCCACAAGCGGGACCGACGCTGACCCCCCAACACCGGCTGGACACCGGTGAGATCCCCCGGAGAAGACAACCAGCTTAAACATCAAATGATCCTTGCCTCTTTGGCCTGCCGTTGACGGCGGAACCTGCCCGGCCGCTCCGTGTTCGAGGCTTCCACCAACCCGCCGTCACGATCGCCAAAGTTCTGCGTTGGATAGCGCTCACCCTGCATTGACATTCCGGACCACCTGCCCAAAGTCGGGCATCACTGTGGCGGCGTGGAAAAGTTGGCGTCATAGCCATGTCCAGAAAGTGCCACCCGTCATATCATGGAATTCCGTTCGTCACGGAACCGCAATATGAGCCTTCAACTTACGAATAGCGGGTGACGTAGCCCCGGGCCCGGAAGAGGCCGAGCATCCTCCACAGGGTCCACATCGACACGGGCAGCACGACGGCCAGCCCGGCCACCGAGCGACCGATGAGGTCCCAGGGCATCGGGTCCCCGTCGAGGAGACGCCGGGCCGCCTCGAAGGCGTGGGTGGAGGGGAGGAATCCGGCCACAGGCTGGAGGGCGCCGGGCATGGCCTCGACGGGATAGAAGGCGCCGGAGACGGCGACGACCACGAACAGCAGTCCCCAGCACAGGATCTCGGCGCCGTTGCCGAAGCGCAGCACCAGGGCCATGACGAACAACGAGATGGACCAGCCCACCAGCATGAGCACGGCCACCACCGGGATGAGCCCCCAGCCCGCGGTGGTGACGTTGAAGGAGTAGAGGCCGAAGGCGGCCAGCGCCACCATCGAGAGGCCCCCGACCAGGCGCGCCGCGCTCATCACCACCAGCCCGGTCAGGAACTCGATCTCCCGCAGCGGGGTGACCATCAGGTTGAGGAGGTTGCGGGACCAGGTCTCGTCCATGAACCCCACGGCCATGGACACGTTGGCCTGATAGATGACGTGCATGAGCAGGATGCCCGAGAGCATGTAGGGCAGCCCGGCCCGCGCCGCTCCGCCCTGCTGGTCGACGAACAGGCCGATGGAGCCCCAGATGACCGTGTCGACCAGGGGCCAGACGGCGATGTCGAACCAGCGCTGCGGGGCGCGCAGCTGCACGAGGGCCTGGCGGCGCATGATGGCCCGCACCCGGAGGCCCGAGAACCGGTTCACAGTGCGCTGCCTTCCTCCTGCTCGGCCAGGTGGAGGAAGACCTCTTCCAGGTTGGCCCGCCCGAAGGAGCGGGCCACCTCGGCCGGCGACCCGTCGGCCACCACCTTGCCGGCGGACAGGAACACGACCCGCTCGCAGATGCGGTCCACGTCGTCCATGTTGTGGGACGTGACCAGCAGAGCCGTGCTCGTCCTCCTCGCAGATCCGCTCCACCCCGGCCCGCACCCGCTGGGCCACGTCGGGGTCGAGCGAGGCGGTGGGCTCGTCGAGGACGAGGAGCGCGGGGCGGTGCAGGGTGGCCTTGACGATGCCGACCAGGGTGCGCTGGCCGCTGGACAGCTCGGTGGCCATGGCTCCGGCCAGATGGGGGATGCGGAACCGCTCGAGCCCGGCGTCGATGGCGGCGGCAGGGTCGGCCATGCCGTGCAGGTTGGCGAAGACGGTCAGCACCTCCCGGACCCGCAGGCGGTCGGGGAGGGGCAGGTAGCCGGCGGCGAAGCCGACGCCCTCCATGGCCGCGCTGCGCCCGGCGGGCAGCCGGTGGCCGAGCAGGTCCACGCTGCCGGAGTCGGGGGTGATGGCCCCCAGGACCATGAGCAGGGTGGTCGTCTTGCCCGCCCCGTTGGGTCCCAGCAAGGCGACGCGTTCGCCCACGCCGACCTCCAGGTCGACGCCGTCCACTGCCGTCACCCGGCGGTAGGCCTTGCGCAGGCCGCGAGCTTCGAGCACCCGTCCCATCCCCCAGTGTGGCGGACGCCGGCGGCACTCGGTGCCGAATTAGCTGTCATCGATTGTCGGATGGGATGCGGATGGGCAGGCGGGGCCGGGCCGCCGGCGTGCTAACCAGGGAGGGTGGGCGACTTCTCTCTCTCGGGAGGGCCGCCGGTGGTGGGTCGGCCGCCGGCGGGGGACCTGGGGCTGATCGCGGTGGCGGTCGCTGGCGGTGTCCACCGCCGCCCCCCTGATCCGGGGAGCCGACGCCCCCTCCCTGGCCGTGGCCTTCTGGCGCAACGCCCTGGCCGTGGCCGTCCTGGTCCCCGTGACCGCCGTCCGCCGGCGGGCCGAGGTGGCCGGGCTGGCCGCCCTCCCAGCGCCGGGGCACCCTGCTGGCGGGGGTGTTCCTGGCCGCCCACTTCGCCACCTGGGTGCCGAGCCTGTCCTTCACCACGGTGGCGTCGTCGGTGGCCCTGGTGGCCACCCAGCCGGTCTGGGCCGCGCTCATGGCCCGGGCCCGGGGGGAACAGGTGCCCGGCCGGGCCTGGGCCGGGATCGCTCTGGCCGTGACCGGCGCCGTGGTGCTCTCCGGGGTGGACCTCTCCATCTCCGCCCGGGCGCTGTTCGGCGACGCCCTGGCCCTGGCCGGCGGGGTGCTGGCCGCGGCCTACGTCACGGTCGGCTCCGGGGTGCGCCAGTCGGTGTCGACCACCGTGTACACCACCATCTGCTACGCCACCGCCGCATCCCTGCTGGCCCTGATGTGCCTGGCCGGCGGGCAGCCTCTGAGCGGCTACGACGCCGATACCTGGGCAGCCCTGGCTGGCGCTCACCGCCGGGCCCCAGCTCCTCGGCCACTCGATCGTCAACCGGGTGCTGCGCACCACCAGCGCCACCGTGGTGTCGGTGGCCATCCTCTTCGAGATCGTCGGTTCGAGCTTCCTGGCCTGGGCGGCCTTCGGGGAGGCGCCGCCCGCCGGCGCCTATCCCGCGGCCGTGCTCATCGCCGCCGGCGTGGTGCTGGTGGTGCTCTCCGGCCGCCAGCCCGCCGTCTCCGGTGCCCCCGTCCTGGAGTGACGGCGGGGGTCTACTCAGAGGTGATGCGGTAGGTGTTGCGGGTCTCGGAGACGAGCATCAGCTGGCACTCGCCGGCGGGATAGAAGTCGCCGGCCTCCACGTTGTCGTCGGGGGCGGCCATGATGACGTGGAAGGGCTCCTGGTTCAGGAAACCCTCGAGCGTGCCCGGCTTCCCCGCGTTGCGGTACAGCGACACCGTGTCATGGGTGGCCGTGACCAGCCAGCGGCCGTCCGGCGACGGCTTGGCCACCGAGATGCCGTTGGCGTCGGACAGGTCGCCGACGTAGCGGGGCTTGTTGACCCCGTTGGGGCTCATCTGGTCGAAGAGGTACACGTGGGCCGGGAAGTTCTTGCTCACCAGCACCAGGTGGTTGTCCCACGTGAAGGCGGCCTCGGTGTTGGACGAGCGGTCGGGGTAGGCGTAGCTGTAGCGGGCCAGGGGACGCACCGAAGTCGCCGTGTTCGGGTCGGGCTCGGCGATCTCGTAGACCACCCGGCCTCCGCCTCCGCCCTGGCCACTCTCCACCACCCACAGCCGGCCGGTGCCGTCGGCCGCAGTGGTGTAGGTGATGTCCTCCCAGTCGTTGTTGGTGGCGCCCGACACCGGGATCTCACGGGCGTCCGCCACCCCGTCAGGTCCGAACCACAAGGCGTAGAGGCTGGCGGGATGACCCGAGTCCCGGATCATCCAGGCCACCCCGGGGTACTGGGGCGACGACACGACGCCCGAAGCCTCGGCCGAGTCATGGGGCAGACCCCCGGGGGTCCGCTGCACCTCCCGCAGCGAGGCTCCGCAGCCCGTCTGGGCCCGGGCCGGGACCGACCCGCCGACCGGCCCGAACACCTGGGCCACACCGGCCAGCACCAGAACGATCCGGAGACCCCGGGGTGCGGGGTGTCCCCGGAGACCCCGGGGTACGGGGTGTCCCCGAGACCCAGGCCGGACCGGCGCGTGCGCATCCGGTCCGGCCTGTGCCTCGGTTCCCGCTTCCGTCCGTTCATGGAAGTTCTGATCTTGCCGTGCCTGGTGTGCCTTACGCAAGAAAAGTTTTCCAGTGTGTTTTAAGTTGACAATGTGGCTGATGTGACGTAGAAGGCGACGGCCGCCGCGCTGGCCACGTTGAGCGAATCGGCTCCAGCCGTCATGGGGATGCAGCAGCGCCGGTCGGCGGCCGCCACCACTGCGGCCGACAGGCCGGGTCCTTCGGCGCCCAGCACCAGGGCCAGGCGGTCGTCCGCACCGGTCGGGACCAGGGGCTCGGCGTCCGCCGCCGGCGTGAGGGCGACGATGGTGAAGCCGGCCTGCCGGATGTCGGCCAGGGCCTCGGGCCAGGGCTCGATGCGGCCCCAGGGGACGGAGAGCACATGGCCCATCGAGACCCGCACCGACCGCCGGTAGAGCGGGTCGGCGCACCGGGGGCAGAGCAGCACAGCATCAATGCCCAGCGCGGCGGCGTTGCGGAACAACGCGCCCAGGTTCTCGTGGTCGTTGATGCCCTCCAGAACGGCCACCCGCCGGGCCCCGTCCAGGAGGGCGCCCAGAGTAGGGAGCGGCCAGCGGTCGGCGACGGCCAGGGCACCCCGGTGGACGTCGAACCCGCACACCGCGGCCAGGACAGGACGCTCGGCCACGTAGACGGGGGCGTCGATGACCGCCAGTCGGGGTGCCAGACGCTCCAGCCGGGCCGGGTCGACCAGCACCGAGCGCACGCGCCGGCCCGAGGTGAGGAGCCGGGCGATGACCGTGGGTCCCTCGGCCACGAAGAACCCCGGCTCGCCACGGGCCGGATCGGGGGCTTCGAGCCGGCGGCGGGCCCGGGCGTCGGCCAGGTGGCGGTACTCCTCGAGTCCGGGGTGGTCGGGGTCGGTGACGGGGATGGGGGCGAGGGCAACTTTGGGGCCCTCCGGCGCCTCCGGCGGGCTCACAGCACGCGCAGGGCGGCGGCCACGTCGCGCTCGCGGCGAGCCAGGGCCCGCAGCACGGCGTTGTCGCCGTGACGGAAGCGCGCCAGTTCCACGAGCGTGGCCACGGCCACTCCGGTGGCCGTCGCCGGCAACGCCGGGGGAGCGATCCCCAGGCTCACGGCCAGGTCGTCGGTGTGGATGCAGAGCTCCACCAGACGGGTGGCGAGGTAGTCGTCGAGGCCGATGACCAGATTGTTGAACACCCGCATCCGCCGGTCCGGGCCCTCGGCGGCCAGACGGGCGCTCAGCCGCCCGGCGGCCTCCGACCACTCCCGGGCCAGCGCCTCCGGACCGCCGGCGGCCGCGTCCTCGCCCCGGGCCCGGACCGAGGTGTGCAGATCGCTCTCCAGGTCGGGCCCGGTGTAACGGGCTGCCTGCCCTCCCTGGGGCAAAGGAAGGTCGCTGTAGATGGCGGCGGCGTAGTAGGCGGCGGCGGTGAGCACCTCCTCGTCGCTCCCGGGTTCGGGGCGGTCAAGGTAGGCCTCCACGGACGTGGTGGCCCGCAGCAGGTGTCCGGCCAGCCCCCGCACGCTGAAGCGGGCCAGGGCGCTCTCCTCCTCCCAGCGGGCGGCCAGTTCCGGCGCCTCCAGGAACGGGACGGCAGCTGCCACCGCGGCCAGGAACACGGCTCGCGCTTCGGTCACGCCACCGGAGGGTAGCGTCAGGTCCCGAGATGACCCGGTGGGTGGTGGACGGCATGAACGTGATCGGGTCCCGACCCGACGGGTGGTGGCGGGACCGCCAGCTGGCCGTGGTGCGCCTGGTCGACCAGCTGGAGGAGTGGGCCGCCAGCGTCGGGGAGCCGGTGACCGTGGTCTTCGACGGGGACCGTCCCGCCAAGCTGAGCGACGACGAGCGGGTGGTGAAGGTGGTGTTCGCCGGGCGGGGCCGGAGCGCCGACGACGAGATCACCCACCGGGTGGCGGCCGACCCCGATCCGGCCTCGCTGGTGGTGGTGACCAGCGATGCGGAGCTGGCCCGGCGGGTCGAGGCCCACGGTGCCCGCGTCCTCGGGGCAGGCACCTTCCGGTGCCGGCTGGACGCGGTGGCCCACAACTAGCGAACATCAGCCATGTCCGCCCGGGAGCTGGTCGTCCTCGGCACCGCCAGCCAGGCCCCCACCCGTTACCGCAACCACAACGGCTACCTGCTGCGTTGGGACGCGGAAGGGATCCTGTTCGACCCGGGCGAGGGGACCCAGCGCCAGATGCTGCTGGCCGGCGTCGCCTCGTCGGCCGTGACCCGTATCTGTCTGACCCACTTCCACGGCGACCACTGCCTGGGGCTTCCGGGCGTGCTCCAGCGTCTCTCGCTCGACCGCGTCCCCCACCCGGTGGCCGCCTACTACCCGGCCTCGGGCCAGGAGTTCTTCGAGCGACTGCGGACCTGCGCCCTCTACGACGACACCGTGTCGGTGGTCCCCCATCCCCTCACCGGGCCTGGAGTGATCGACCCCGGCCCCGATCCGTTCCGCCTGGAAGCGGCCCACCTCGACCACCGGGCCGACACCTACGGGTACCGCCTGGTGGAGCCGGACGGGCGCCGCATGCTCCCCGAACGCCTGGCCGCGGCCGGAGTGGTCGGTCCCGACATCGGCCGCCTGCAGCGCGAGGGCGTCCTGGTGCTTCCCGGCGGGGGGCAGGTCACCCTGGAGGAGATGAGCGAGCACCGCCGCGGCCAGCGGTTCGCCTTCGTGATGGACACCCGGCTGTGCGACGGGGCATTCGCCCTGGCCGAGGGCGCTGACCTGCTCGTCTGTGAGTCGACCTACCTGAGCGCCGACGCCGGCCTGGCCGCCGACTATGGGCACCTCACCGCCGCCCAGGCAGCCCGTATCGCCGCCGAATCCGGGGTCCGCCGGCTGGTTCTGACCCATTTCTCCCAGCGCTACCTCGATCCGGCCGCCTTCGCGGCCGAAGCAGGGGCGGTGTTTCCCGAGGTGGTGGTGGCGGCCGATCTGGACCGGATCGACATCCCCGCCCGCCACTGAAGCCCCAGGTCACCGCCCCCGCGCCGACCTCCGTCGGGACCCTGCGGTTCGCATAAGACCGTCATTGGGCAGCAGACTGGATGAGTTATTCAATTGGCCCCGGTTCAGTCCCACCTGCACACTTGGGCGGCTCAAGGATGCCCCCCGTCCTGCCGACCAGCCCAATACGGGACTGATCCGAGGGAGCGACCGGCACCGAAAGGGAATCGAAAGGAAAAAACGCGCGTCGATCCTGGAACACGGCGCCCTGTCGTGGCGTTGTACCGATGCCCGACATTTTTCGAAGTTTGAAGGAGTGAGCACCATCACCACCACTACTCGCCACCGAGAGGCAGCGACCCAGCCCCGACCGGGGCGCAGCGGCGCGGAACTCGACCTGGCTCGTCTGTACCTTGAGGATATCGGAACCCGGGCCGTACCGGGTCCGGCTGAGCAGCTCGAACTGGGCCGCCGTGTGGCCGAGGGCGATGAAGACGCCAAGTGGCAGATGGTCGAGGCCAACCTGCGCCTCGTCGTCTACTGGGCCAAGCGCTACCAGCGTTCCGGCATGGATTTCCTCGACCTCGTCCAGGAAGGGACCATCGGTCTCGTCCGGGCCGTCGAGAAGTTCGACTGGACCAAGGGCTACCAGTTCTCCACCTACGCCACCTGGTGGATCCGCCAGGCGCTCCAGCGCGGCATCCAGCGGACCCGTTCCACCATCTACGTGCCGGCCGACGCCGCCGACCGGCGTCGCGCCCTGGAAAAGGTGGAGGAGGACCTAGAGGAGCGTCTAGGCCGTCCGCCCACCGAAGCCGAACTGGCCGCCGAGACCGGCCTGTCGGTCGAGCAGGTTGAAGGCGCCTTCGATGTCGCCCAAGTGGTAGCCAGCCTCGATCAGCCGGCCCGCACCGGCGGCGAAACCACCCTGGGCGAGCTGGCCGCCGCCGACCACAGCCCGAGCGCGGCGGTGGAGGACCTCGTCCTCGAAGGCGTCTCCACCGACGAGCTTCACCGGGCCGTGCGCCGCCTCCCCGCACTGGAGCGGGAAGTGGTCGAAGTCCGCTTCGGCATGGCCGGTGAGGCCCCCGTGGGGGTCACGGCGGCCGCCGCCAAGCTGCACATGTCCCGGCGCCGGCTGCGCGACATCGAGGCCAGGGCCCTGACCCTCCTGGCCGAGAGCCCCGAGCTGGCCGGAGCCCAGGCCGCCTAAGCAGTTCTCCTCTTCCGAGAGGTGGTTGCGCTTGACCCCCTAGCAGGGGGTCGATCGCGACCACCTCTCGTTGCTTTGGTGGTGGTGATCGACCTGTAACGCAACGATCGTTGTAACGAGGCCCTGGGATGTGGAGAATCCGCCCATGGATCTCGACGCCGCCCCCACCTTCTGCCGCTACGACGCCTGCACCCTCGGACCCGATGGCGGGCCCGCCCCGCTGGTGCAGCCCATCCGGGGCGGGAACCTGCGCGAGTACTGCTCGGACCGGCACCGCATCGCCGCCCACCGCACCCGGCAGCGGCGACCGCTGACCGCACCCGGTGTCGGCCCGGTACCCGGCGCGGGCGGGCCGCCCAGCGAGGTGGCCGCCCGGCTGGCGGCACTGGCCGACGAGCTGGGCCGCCTGAGCGCCGAGGTGGGCGGGGCGCTGGCCCTGGGTGACGCCGACCGTGTGGCCCGCGACCTGCAGGACGCCCGTCTGCGGGCCACCGAGGCCGAGGCCCGGGCCGTGGCGGCTGGCGCCGAGCGGGACCGGGAGCGGATGGCGGCAGCCGGCTTCCGGGAGATGGCCGAGACGTCGGTGACCGCCGCCGAGCGGGCCGGCGACCGGGCCGAGGCCGCCGAGGCGGCCCGCGACGGCGCCCTGGAGGCCGCCCGCCACGCAGAGGAAGAGCGCGACGACGCGCACCGGGAAGCGGAAGCGGCCCACACCGGCCGGGCCGAGCTGGAACGCGCCCTGTTGCGATCCGAAGGCGAGGCGGAACGGGCCCGGACCGAGACGGAGCGGGTCCGGGCGGAGCGCAACGAGGCCCGGAAGGCGCTGAAGGCGGCCGAGTCAGCCCTCACCCGGGCCCGGGCCGACGCGGCTGAGGCGAAGCTGGCCGCCGAGGTGGCTGCCGAGCGGGCGCGGGCCGCCGAGGCCCTGGGTGAGGCCGCCGCCCGCCGGGCCGACGCCGAGCGAGCCCGGGCGGAGGAGGCCATCGCCGCCCGAACGGACCTGGCCCGGGCCCTGGCCCGGCCAGCCCCGAGGCCCCGCACCCGGCGCGCCCCGGCCAAGGCATCTGCCGGTGCAGCGACGAGCGGGTGACCACGACCTTGACCGAACCGATCCGGCCCGGATGGCGCGCAGGGAGCCTGCCGACCTAGGGCTGGCCCTTGCCACCCAGGGCCGCCTAGGCCTGGCCCCCGCCGGCCAGACTTCCGGCGCCACCGGTGTGGAGGAAGACGACGGGACCGGCCAGGGAGCCGGCTTTCGCCCCCGTCATCAGCGCGGCCAGGGCCTTGGCGGTGAACACCGGGTCGAGGAACAGGCCCTCGGTCCGGGCGGCCAGGACGGCCGCGGCCTGCCCCGCCCGGGACGGGCGGCCATAGCCCGGACCGATCCCGTCGGTGACTTCGATGGTGGCCAACGAGGCGCCGACCCCGAGGACGTTGGCCGCCCCCCGGGCCAGGGTGGCGATCCGCTCCCGGCACTCGGCCACCGGCCGGCTCACCGACACACCGTAGGGGCGCCATGACGCTCCGGTCAGGGCCGTACCCAGCGCCAGGCCGGCCTGGGTGCCGCACGATCCGGTGGCCAGGACCACCACTTCGGGCGCCAGCCCGGTCCCGGTCAGCTGTTCCTCGAGCTCGAAGGCAGCCTCCACGTAGCCCAGGCATCCCACCGCGGTAGCCCCGCCCCGCCCGATGCGGTACGGCCGGCGGCCGCTGCGTTCGAGCCGTTCGACCGTGGTGTCGATGCCGGCGTCCACGCTGGCCCGCTCCGGGTCGCCGGTGAAGCGCACCTGGGCCCCGGCCAGGCGGGCCAGGTGGAGGTTGAGCGGCTCGGGCCGGGGCCGGTCGCCGTAGAGCACCAGCACACACCCGAGGCCGAGGCGGGCGGCGGCGGTGGCGGTGATCTGGATGTGGTTGGATGCCGGGCCGCCGCCCGTCACCACCACGTCGGCGCCCCAGGACTGGGCGTCGCCCAGGAGGTACTCGAGCTTGCGGGCCTTGTTGCCGCCCAGCCCCACGCCGGTGAGGTCGTCGCGTTTGATCCACACCTCCACCCCGAGCGCTTCGGACAGCCGCGGGGCGGACTGCAAGGGCGTGGGCAGCGTCGCCAGGCGGACCCGGGGGGCGCCGGTCAGCGCCGACGGCCGCGCCGACAGAACATCAGCCAGAACACGGGGGAAGCTCGCGATCGTCACCACGCCCGGGAGCGTAGAGGAGCTAGAGCGCCAGGGGTTTGATGGGCGCGATCACCGCCCGGGGGTCGTCCCGCCAGGCCTCGGGCTGGACGTCGATGTACAGCTCGATCTCGTTGCCGTCGGGGTCGACGATGTAGGCGCTGTGCGTCACCCCGTGGTCGGAGGTGCCCACCAACGGGACGCCCGCCGCCTCCAGCTCGGCCAGGGCGGCTCGCAGCTCGTCGTCGGTGGTGCCGATCTTGAGCCCGAAGTGGTACATGCCGACCCGCCGACCCTTGGGGATGGGGTCCGCCCCCGGACCAACCTCGAGGAGGAGCAGCTCGTGGTGGGTACGCCCGGACGAGTACACCGCGCCCTGGGTGCCGAAGGTGGCGATCTCCTGCCAGCCCAGGACCCCGCTGTAGAAGTTGCGGGACCGTGCGAGGTCGGAGACGTACAGGACGATGTGGCCGAGTTCTTTGACTTCCATGTGTCCTGACAACGACAGACGCCGTGGCAGCATTCCGCGCGTCCACACTCGGGGATGGGGTGAGCGAGGTGAGCCATGAGGGGTCTGTCGGGGAAGGTGGCCTTCGTGACCGGTGCCGGGCGGGGCATGGGCGCCGCCATCGCCACCCGGCTCGTGGAGGAGGGCGCCCGGGTGGCGGTCACCGACATCGACGGGGCGACGGCGGAGAGCACCGCCGCTGCCCTTGGCGCGGCGGCGGCCGGCCTGCGGGTGGACATCACCGATGCGGACAGCGTCAGGAGCGGGGTGAGCCAGGCCGAGAAGGCCCTCGGCCCCATCGATGTCCTGGTCAACAACGCCGGCTGGGAGCGCATGGCTCCCTTCCTCGACACCGACGAGGACCTCTGGGACCGGCTCATCGACATCAACCTCAAAGGCCCGCTGCGCTGTGCCCACGCCGTCCTGCCCGGCATGGTGGAGCGCCAGGCCGGGCGGGTCATCAACATCAGCTCCGACGCCGCCCGGGTCGGCTCCACGGGGGAGTCGGTCTACTCCGCGGCCAAGGCCGGCATCATCGGCTTCACCAAGACGCTGGCCCGGGAGATGGCCCGCTTCACCATCACCGCCAACGTGATCTGCCCGGGCCCCACCGACACGCGGCTGCTGGACGAGCTCATCGGCGAGGGCAACGAGCGGCTGATCGACTCCCTCAAGCGGTCGATCCCGATGAAGCGGCTGGGCCGCCCCGACGACATCGCCGGGGTGGTGGCCTTCCTGGCGTCGGATGACGCCGCCTACATCACCGGTCAGACCCTCTCCGTCAGTGGCGGCCTGACCATGGCCTAAGAGAGATCTCTCTGTCAGGCCGTCAGCCGGCGGGCGGTCCCGCCTCCCGGCAGGCCAGCCAGCCCCGGGCCCGCTCCGTGCGCGGGTAGCGGGCGACGATGTCCCAGAACTTCCGGCCGTGCCCGTGCACCACCAGGTGGGCCAGCTCGTGGACGATCACGTAGTCGAGGACCCACGCCGGTTCGGTGACCAGCTTCGAGGAGATCCGGATGGACGACTCCGATGGGGTGCAGCTGCCCCAGCGGAGCTCCTGGTTGTCGACGAAGCGGATCGAGTTCGGACGGGGCAGCCCGTAGCGGTCCGCCAGCTGGGCGGCCCGGGCCCCGAGCTCGATTCCCTCGGTGGCGGCCGTGCGGTCCAGGCGCCGGACCATCTCCGCCACCCAACGTTCCTCGTCGGCCCGGCTCATGGTGGCCGGGATCGAGACCCGGACCACGCCGTCCACCCGGCGGGCCGACACCGTCTTGCGCCGTCGGGCGCTGCGGATCACCTGGACGTCCATCAGCCCACGATACCTAGCCGGAACGACAAATTACATCACTGGGATTCGGAGGCTCGTTCCAATGGTGCCTCGCGGCGGTCGTAGAACCCGATGCCGTCCATGGACATCACCGTCTCGCCCCGCTGGTTGACCAGCTCGGTCAGGGCCCGGATCTTGCCCATGGCGGGACGGCTGGCCGACGGCGACGTCTCCAGGATGGTGTGCCGGGCCGAGAGCACGTCCCCGGGACGGACGGGAACCCGGAACCGGACGTGGTCGACGCCGGGCGATCCCTGGGTGGCGCAGCGGGACAGCAACCCGTCGACCAGGAGGCGCATGGCGATGGCCCCGGTGTGCCAGCCGCTGGCGATGATGCCCCCCCACATGGTGTCCCGCGCCCGGTCGGGGTCGACGTGGAAGGGCTGCGGATCCCACTGCCGGGCGAAGGAGATGATGTCGTCCTCGGTCAGAACTGGAAAGGTTCCCAGGTCGATGACCTCGCCGGGGGAGAAGTCCTCGAAGTGCCGCAGCTCGTCACGTTCGGGCATCGGGGCGGGCAGCCTACCGGGCCATGGACGCCGTGACCGCTAACGTTCCGCCCGTGCGACGGATAAGACGGATCGTGGGAACCCTGGCCGTCCTCTCCCTCCTGGGTGGGGCGGCAGCATGCGGCGGTGACGACCAGGGCCCGGCCCTGTCGGCGGAGGAGTTCGTCAAGCAGGCCAATGCGGCGTGCGTTGCCGGCGACGCGGAACTGGAGAAGGCGGGTGAGGACCTGGTCCAGGGCGGTCAGCCCAAGACCCAGGAGATCGCCGATTTCTTCCTGGACAAGGCCGTGCCCATCGCCCGCCGGAAGCTCGACCAGATCGAGGCTCTCAACCCGCCGGCCGACAAGCGGGCCGCGGTCAAGGACATGCTGACCGCCGGGCAGGAGGCGATCGACGAGGTGGCCGACGGCCTGAAGGAGGATCCGGAGACCTACCTGAACACCAAGGGCCCCGACCCCTTCGACGACTTCGACGAGATGGCCCGGGATCTGGACCTCGACAAGTGCGCCAGCAAGGCCGAGGCACTTCCCGGGGAAGGCGACCCGTCCACCACGACCACGGCCCCGGCCCCGGCCCCGCCCGACACGACCGCCACCACCGCGGCCACACCCCCCAGTTCGTGAGTCCAGACCTCACCGTCTGGTTCAACCCCGACTGCTCCAAGTGCCGGACGGCCCACGGGATTCTCGCCGAGCGGGGGGTGACGGCCGACTACGTCCGCTACCTCGAGGAGGCGCCCACCCGGGCTGACCTGGAGCGGGTCCTTGCCCTGCTCGCCACCGACGATCCCCAGGCCATCACCCGCACCGGCGAGCCGCTCTACGCCGAGCTCGGTCTGGAAGGCGCCGGCCGGGACGCTCTCCTCGACGCCCTCGCCGCCCACCCCATCCTCATCGAGCGGCCCATCGCCATCCGCGGCGACCGGGCTGTGGTCGCCCGGCCCCCGGAACGGATCCTCGATCTCCTCGACAACCAGGAGGGTTGAGGGTCACCGCTCGCGGTTCGGGTCCATGCAATGGAGGGCCAGGTCGCAGGCGGCCCAGATGGTGCGGGCGAAGGGGTAGAAGAGGATCGGGAGCGCGATCACCAGCACCGACGAGACGGCCAGCAACGGCACCACCGGTATGCCGTCGCCGCCGCCGGCCAGGACGATGATGTAGACGAACAGGCCGAGAAGGATCAGGCCCTGCGTGACCCCGAGGTTGACGGTGAGCGCCCCCAGGAAGAACCCCTCCTCGGCCCGGGGCTCGAAACAGTGCCCGCAGTTCGGGCACTCGGGCACCATGCGGAAGTAGCCCCGGAAGAGCTTGCCGCCTCCGCAGCGGGGGCAGCGCCGGCGTATCCCGCGCAGGACCATGGTGCTGGTAGCAGGGCAGTTCCGGGTCCCGTTCACGGCTCTACTCTGCCCACTGGCCCCGGGTCACCAACACCTCTTTGAGGATGCTGGGCCGGTCGGTGAAGATCCCGTCCACCCCGAGGTCGAGGAGCCGGTTGATCTCCTCGGGCGTGTCGATGGTCCACACGTGCACGGGGATCCCGCAGCGGTGGGCGGCCCGCAGGAAGCGGGCGTCGACCAGCGCTGCCCGCCGGTAGCGCATCGGGACCTGGACACAGGCGGCGGCAAAGGGTCCGGGCGGCACCCCGTAGGAGGCCAGGCGCAGCCGGCCGATGGCGATGGGCCCCATGGCCGTGCTCACCGGCCGGCCGGCGAGCCGCCGGAGCTGGATCAGCCGGGAGTCGGAGAAGGCGGCCAGGTTGACCCGGTCCCAGGCGTTGGTGCGCCGCAACACCTCGACCAGCGGCTCGACGGCCCGGTCCATCTTCGGGTCGATGTTGAAACGGGCGTCGGGGAAGGCGTCGAGCAGCTCCTCCATGGTGGCGATGGGCTCGCCCCCCACCCGGGCGTGGCGCACCTCCGACCAGGGCCGGTCCTCGAGGCGCCCGGTCTGATCGGTGACCCGGTCGAGGACCTCGTCGTGGAAGGCCAGCAGTACCCCGTCGGAGGTGACCCGCCCGTCCGTCTCCAGGTAGCGATAGCCGAGGGCTCGGGCCCGTTCGAAGGCGGCCAGCGTGTTCTCGCCCCCCACCTCGGCCGCCCCGCCCCGGTGGGCGAGCGGGATGGGATGGGGCCAGTCCAGAAACGGATACGAAGGTTGGGTCACGCAGCCGGAAGGGCCGCCAGGCCGTCGCGCACCTGGCGCTTGAGCCGGAACAGGATGGCCGACATGCCCCGCAGGCGCAGGCCGGAGATCACCTCGGCCAGACCCATGTCCTCGTAGAAGTCGTCCGGGGTGGCCAGGATGTCGTCGGCCCGCTCGCCTTCGAACCCGGAGGCGAGGATGCCGGCGAAGCCCCGGGTGGTGGGCGCCTCGGCGGGCACGTCGAACCACACCTTCACCGTGTGGTCGGGTTCGACCTCGGTGGCCAGGAAGAAGGGGGTCTGGCACTCCACCACCTGCTCCATGTCCTCCCGGTGGCCGGCCAGGTGCTCGGGCAGAGCCGGGACCTTGCGGGAGTACTCCAGCAGGGCCTGGAGGCGCAGATCCTTGGGTGCCCCGGCGAACAGGTCGACGATCCTCTGGAGCTTCTCCGGGGTGGCCATGGCGCCGTTATGGTAACCGTGCCTCGGGCTCTCCCCGCCCAGAAGGAGCTTCACATGGCAGCTGTCTCTGACCCCGCGGAGGTCCTCTCCGACTATGCCGACCCCGGCAAGCTGGTGACGGCCGACTGGCTGGCCGAGCACCTCGACGACCCCGACGTGGTGATCGTCGAATCCGACGAGGACGTGCTCCTCTACGACACCGGTCACATCCCCGGAGCCGTCAAGGTGGACTGGCACACCGAGCTCAACCACCAGGTGGCCCGCGACTACCTCGACGGCGAGGGCTTCGCCAGCCTCATGTCGGAGAAGGGCATCTCGAGGGACCACACCGTCGTCTTCTACGGCGACAACTTCAACTGGTGGGCGGCCTACGCCCTGTGGGTCTTCAGCCTCTTCGAGCACCCCGATGTCCGCCTCCTCAACGGTGGGCGCCAGAAGTGGGTGGCCGATGGCCGGCCGATGACCACCGACGTGTCCAGCCGGGCCAAGACCGAGTACCCGATGGTGGAGCGCGACGACACGAAGATCCGCGCCTACAAGGAGGACGTCCTGCCGCACGTGCGGGCCAAGAAGCCCCTTGTCGACGTGCGCTCCCCGGAGGAGTACCGGGGGGAGCGGACCCACATGCCCGAGTACCCCCAGGAGGGCGTGTTGCGGGGCGGTCACATCCCCGGGGCGGCCAGCGTGCCCTGGAAGCGGGCGGCCAACGAGGACGGGACGTTCAAGTCGGCCGAGGATCTGCGGGCCATCTACGCCGACGAACAGGGCCTTTCACCCGATGACGACATCGTGGCCTACTGCCGGATCGGGGAGCGCTCGAGCCACACCTGGTTCGTGCTCACCCATCTGCTCGGCTACCCGAACGTCCGCAACTACGACGGGTCGTGGACCGAGTGGGGCAACTCGGTGCGAACCCCCATCGAGCGACCCGGCCAGCCGGTCGCACCGCCGGTGGAGTAGCCGGCAGGAAGCAGAGCGAACGCAACAAAAAGCTCCGCCGGGCCGGCCGTCCCCCAGCTGCGGCCGGCCCCTGCGGAGCTTTGAGAAATGAGGACGGGGTGGCGTACCGTCCTCAGGTTTGGGATCCGGTGATAGCCGAACTCCCAGTGGCGCCCGGCGAGTGGGGAAGAGGCGCCACGTAGAGTGAACGCCGCTCGACCCCGCCTATGACGCGGGTTCTTGCGCCAGGGCGTTCAGGGCGTCGATGAGCCGGCGCAAACGGGCCCAGTGGGTGCGATCGAAGCGGAACCGGAGCCGCGCTAGCTCGACCTGGTCGTGATCGGCCACCTCGGCCGGCGAGGGCTGGGCCACCTCGATGCGCCCGGAGGTCACGATGTCGCTGAACTCGGCGTTCAGCCGCTCGAGCTCCTCCTGCGAGGGGAGGACCCGCAGGCGGATGACCAGCGCCCGGTCGACGAAGCGCAGCGAGTGGTAGTTGGCGTAGAAGCCCTCGATCTCGGCCACCGCGTCGAGCACGTCGTCGGTGATCCGCACCAGGCCGAGGTCGTCGGGGGAGATGAGACGGCGTTCGGCCAGCTCGTTGCACACGAAGTCCCGCCAGCTGACCCAGTAGGTGCCGCCGGGGACGTCAAGGAGCACGATGGGGGCGGGCAGCGACTTGCCCGTCTGGACCAGGGTGAGGAGCTCGAAGGCCTCGTCCATGGTGCCGAAGCCCCCGGGGAGGAGCACGAAGCCGTGCGACTCCTTCATGAAGGCCAGCTTGCGGGTGAAGAAGTAGCGG
The DNA here is from genome assembly GCA_963789165.1 of uncultured Actinomycetes bacterium. Lineage (GTDB taxonomy): Bacteria > Actinomycetota > Acidimicrobiia > IMCC26256 > BP-133 > CAWBJP01. The sequence goes on along the minus strand of CAWBJP010000003.1, from coordinate 273,638 downwards.
AAGTTGATCAGCTTGGGGTCGTCGGCGATGAACTGGCTGGTGGCCGCCTCGAAGGGCAGGCGGATGTTGACCCCGAAGGAGTTCTCCGTCCCCGCCCCTTCGATCCCCGCCGACATGATCCCCGGCCCCGCGCCGGTGATCACCATCCAGTCCCGCGCCGCCATGGCCTCGGCGAAGCTGCGGGCCTGTTCGTAGAGCGGGTCCTCGGGCATGGTCCGGGCCGACCCGAAGATGGCCACCTTCCGCTGGCCCCGGTAGGGGGCGAAGACGTGGAAGGCGTAGCGCATCTCCTTGAGGGCCGAGTTGGCGATCTTGAGGTCACCCCGGTTGGCCTGGTCACGGGCCAGGCGCAGCGCGGAGACGACCAACTCGAACACGAGGTCGGGATGTTCGTCGGCGCCGGCCTTGGTCACCAGTTCGGCGATGGCGGCGTCCAGCTCGGGATCGCCGGTGCGGTAGCGGGGGAGTCGTTCCATGCCGTCAGTATCCGCCTTTTTTATCCGGGCAAATGGGGCAGAAGCTTCCTCGGCCGTAACGCGGCTTTAACGGACCGCCGATAGGAGAGCCATGGGTCACTGCGACAATCACTTCGGGGAACTGGCCGTGGCACTCTGCCGGGACTGCCAGCGCCCGACATGTGAGCCCTGCCGGGTGCAGGTCCGCCGCATCGGGAGTCTGTGCACCCATTGCGCCCTGGTCCGAGCCGGTCTGCGCCCGAAGTCGACGGGGCAGCGCGCGTAGGCAGGGTCCCTCAACGGGCCCGGCAGGCCCGGGTGACGATCTCGTACATCACCTCGCACCCCCGGCGCAGACCGTCGAGGGGGATCCGCTCGTCGATGCCGTGGAAGGTGGCCAGCTCGTCGTTGCTGAGCATGACGGGCACCAGGCCGTAGGCGTCGGCTCCCATCTGGCGGAAGTAGCGGGAGTCGGTGAAGGCGGGGCAGAGGACCGGGGCGAAGACGGCGTCGGGAAAGGCGCCGGAACACACCTCCTCCAGCAGCGGCAGCAGCGGGCCCTCCGACACGCCATGGGGGCCGTCGGAGAAGGCGACCTCGGTGCTGACGCCGTGGCCGGCCATGCGGGCGGTGAGGGCGGCGAAGAACTCGTCCGGGTCGGTCTCCGGCAGCAGCCGGCAGTCGAGGGTGGCTTCGGCGCTGCCGGGCACCACGTTCTCCTTGTACCCCGAGGTGACCCGGGTGATGGAGATGACATCCCCCAGGAGCGCCCGCTGGTGGCGGGGCATCCGGCGGGCCAGGCGGGGGAGCAGCGGCCGGGCCTGGGGCCGCAGCAGCCCCTCGATGACGCGGCGCCGGGCCGGGCCGGAGCCGGCCGCCATGGCCCGGAAGGTGCGCTCCACCAGGGGCGAGATGTGCAGCGGGGGCGGATGGGCGGCCAGGTCGGAGAGGGCGGCCAGCAGCTTGCCGATGGCCTGGTCGTCCGGGGGCATGGACCCGTGCCCGGGCGTCCCCCGGGCGCACAGCCGCACCCACAGGAGGGCTTTCTCGGACAGGGCGCAGGCCATGACCGGAGGCCTCGTCTCGGCCAGCCCGTAGCCCCCCTCGTTGATCACGTCGGTGCAGGCCACCAGGTCCGGATGCTGCTGAGTGAGGTAGGCGGCGCCCATGAGCCCGCCGGCCTCCTCGTCGGCCACGGCGATGTACACGACATCACGGGCCAGAGCGGTGCGCTCCCGGGCCAGAGCCAGGACGGTCATGAGCTGCATGACCCCCACGCTCTTCATGTCGATGGCGCCCCGGCCCCACAGGTAGCCGTCCCTGATCTCAGCGCCGAAGGGATCGACCGACCACTCCGACGCCTCGGCCGGCACCACGTCGAGGTGGTGGAGGAGCGCCAGTCCCTTCCCGGCACCGTCGGGGACACCCCGAGCCCCGGGTCGCCCCGGGAGCCGGGCCACCAGGCTGGCCCGCCCGGCGTCGCTCTCGACGATGGTCGTCTCCAGCCCGGCGTCCTCCAGGATCTTGCCGAGGAGGTCGGCGGCGGGACGCTCGTTGCCGGGCGGGTTGGTGGTGTCGATCCGCAGGTACTCCCGGGTGATCTCCACCGCCTCGTCGCCCAGCGCCTTCCAGTCGGCCATGCCCGGATTCTGCCCCCTAGAGCCGGCCGGCGCTCTCGGCCAGGACGGCGAGGGGGGTCTGGGGGCGGGCGCCGACGTGGGTGATGACCTCGGCCGCGGCCAGGGTGCCGAGGCGGCAGCAGGTCGCCAGGGGCAGGTCCCGGGCCAGGCCGAAGAGGAAGCCCGCGGCGAACAGGTCGCCGGCTCCGGTGGTGTCGATGACGTGGTCGACGGGGTCGGCGGGCACGGTCACGGTCTCCTTGCCGTCGGTGGCCAGCACGCCCCGGGCGCCGCGGGTGACGGCCACCACCGGGCAGGTGCCTGTTCCCTTGGACACAAGATCTGACAGCTTGACCAGGGCGGCCTCCAGGTCCGGAGCTCCGGTGAGCTCGAGGGCCTCCTCCTCGTTGGCCAGCAGCACGTCGACGCCGGGCAGCAGCGCCGAGAAGGCGTCGTGGTTGAGCCGCACCCACAGCGGGTCTGAGAGGGTGAGGGCCACGGTGGTCCCGGCGGCCCGGGCCAGGACGACCGTCCGTTCCAGTGCCGCCTCGGCTGCCTCCAGGCCGACCAGGTAGCCCTCCACATAGGCGATCCGGGACGCGGCCACCAAGGCTTCGTCGATGTCCGCGGCGCCCAGCTCGCCGGCCACCCCCAGGAAGGTGTTCATGGTGCGCTCGGCGTCGGGAGTGACCAGGACGAGGCAGCGGGCAGTACCCACCGTGGAGGCGACCGGCTCGGTGCCGTACGTCACCCCGGTGGCCCGCAGGTCGTGGGTGAAGATCCGGCCCAGCTCGTCGTCGGCCACCTTGCCCACGAACGCAGCCGCCCCGCCCAGGGAGGCGACCCCGGCGGCGGTGTTGGCCGCCGAACCGCCCGACACCTCCACGCCGGGACCCATGGAGGCGTAGACGGCGGCGGAGCGCTCCCGATCGACCAGGGTCATGGTCCCCTTCTGGAGTCCATGGCCGGCGACGAAGTCATCGTCGCAGTGGCTGAGCACGTCGACGATGGCGTGGCCGACAGCGAGGACGTCGTACGGGCGCTGTTCCACGGCCGCGGACGCTAGTCGGATCGGGGGACACCCCCGCGCCCCCGGGCCGCGGGGTCAGAAGCCGATGCGGATCGGTCCGCCCGTCGACCGGGTGACGGAGGCGAACATCGTCACCCCGAGGGACATTTCGTCCATGACGGGACGAGCCGGAATATTCACACGTTGTTTCCCTGGGTCAGAAGAACAGGGTTCCCCCCGGTTAGAAGAAGAGAAAGCCGCTGAACGCGGTGAGGAACAGCATCAGGAACACGGCGCCGATGGCCAGGCCCACCCACCCGAGGATGATCCCGGCCTGGGCCAGGCCCTCACCCCCGACGGTGGGATCGGCGGCGAGGCGCGTCTGGGCCATCTTCCCGAAGACGATGCCGAGGATGGAACCGATGATGAAGGCACCGAAGAAGGCGACGGCCGAGCAGGCGATGGAGGCGATGGCGTAGCCGTCGGTGCGGGCCACGGCCGCCATGGCGCTGGCCGCGCTCCCGGGGCGAGGGGTGACCGCTCCCGGCTCACCGCAGGCGGGACAACAGGCGGCCCGGGGCGAAACCTCGCGGCCGCAATGAAGACAGGGTGGCATCGGCCCGAAAGGCTACGTAGGCCGCCGGGGACCGGCCACCGATTATCCGGGGCCCTAGGCCACGAGCTCCTTCTTGCGCTTGTCCAGGGCGGCGAGGAAGTCCTGGTACGAGCGGGCGAAGGCGTCCACACCTTCGCGTTCCAGCGTGGCCGTGAGGTCGTCGTAGTCGATGCCGGCCGCAGCCAGCTCGTCCATGACAGTCCGGGCGGCATCGAGGTCACCCTCGATGGTGTCGGGCTTCGGGTCGCCGTGGTCCCGCAGCGCTTCGATGGAGGCAGGTGCCAGCGTGTTGACGGTGTCGGGTCCCACCAGCTCGTCGACGTAGAGGGTGTCGGAGTAGGCCGGGTTCTTGGTCGACGTGGACGCCCACAGCGGCCGCTGGAGACGGGCACCGGCCGCCGCCAGCCGGTCCCAGCGGTCGCCCGAGAACCGCTGGCGGAAGAGCTGGTAGGCCAGCTTGGCGTTGGCTACGGCCACCTTGCCCCGCAGCGGGTGGCCCTCGGGGAGGCGCCGGTCGGCCTCGGTGTCGACCCGGGACACGAAGAACGACGCCACCGACGCCACCTGGGCGGGGTCGCCTCCACCGGACACGAACCGCTCCAGGCCGCTCAGGTAGGCCTCGATGACCTCGGCGTGGCGTTCCAGGGAGAAGATCAGCGTGACGTTGATCTTGCGGCCCTCGGCGATCATCGCCTCGATGGCGGGAACGCCTTCGGCGGTGGCCGGGATCTTCACCATCAGGTTGGCGAGACCCAACTGCTCGTGGAGCTGTCGGGCCTGGGCGATGGTCCCCTCGGTGTCGTGGGCCAGAGTGGGGTCGACCTCCAGGGAGACGAACCCGTCCCCGCCGCCACTCTCCTCGAAGGCGGGCCGGAACACCTCGCAGGCGGCGGCGACGTCCTCAGTCACGATCTTCCAGCCGATGTCCTCGGTGGAAAGGCCCTGGGCGGCCAGATCGGCCACCGCCGAGTCATAGTCCTCACCGGCGGAGACGGCCTTCTCGAAGATGGTGGGGTTGGAGGTCACGCCCCGGAGGCAGTCGTCCGCCGCCATGCGGGCCAGGTTCCCGTCGGAGATGAGCTTGCGCCGCAGGTTGTCGTACCAAGGGCTCTGGCCGTATTCGAGCAGGCGGCAGATGGGGCTGGCGTCGGGACTCAAGGTTGCTCGCTCCTCTCTCCGGTGGCGCCGCCGGCGCCCGGGGCACCTCCGGCCGCGGGCACGGGACGGTGGCCGCCCCGCTCCAGCAGGTCGCGGGCCCGGCCGGCCACATTCTCGGGCGTGAAGCCCAGGCGGGCCAGCGCGACCTCGCCGGGGGCGGAGGCGCCGAAGCGGTCGATGGCGACCACGTCGTCGGCGAAACGCTCCCAGCCGAAGCTGGCGCCCGCCTCGACGGCCAGAACCGGCACCCCGGGAGGCAGCACCTCAGCCCGGGCCTCGGCCGGCAGGGCCATGAACAGCTCCCAGCACGGCATGGACACCACCCGGGCTGACATCCCGGTACCGGCCAGAAGGCGCTGGGCCGCGACGCACACGGAGACCTCCGAGCCCGTGCCCAGGAGGATCATGTCGAGGCCGTCTTCCTCGTCCACCAGCACGTAGGCACCCTGGGCGACGCCTTCCTGAGCCCGTTCGGACGTGCCCTCCAGCACCGGGAGCTTCTGGCGCGACAGGATGATGGCGCTCGGTCCGTCGGAGTTGAGGTGGACCCGCCAGGCTTCGGCGGTCTCGTTGGCATCGGCCGGGCGGATGACCCGCAAGCCGGGCATGGCCCGCAGCGAGGCGAGGTGCTCGATGGGCTGGTGGGTGGGACCGTCCTCCCCCAGGCCGACGGAGTCGTGGGACCACACGAAGGCCGTGCGGGCCGACATCAGCGCGGCCAGGCGCACGGCGGGGCGCATGTAGTCCGAGAAGATGAGGAAGGTCCCCCCGAAGGGCAGCAGGCCGCCGTGGACGGCCATCCCATTCATGGACGACCCCATCCCGTGCTCCCGGACGCCGAAGTACATCTGACGGCCCTTGCGGTCCTCGGGGGAGAACACCCCGAGGCCCTTGAGCTTGGTGCCGGTGTTGCCGGTCAGGTCGGCGCCCCCGCCGAAGAGACCGGGCACGAGGTCGGCGATGGCGCCCAGGACGTCTGAACACGCCACCCGGGTGGCCACGGATTCCCCCGCCGGCCAGGAGGGCAGCTTGGCCTCCCAGCCCAGCCGTCCCCGCCCGGCCAGGCAGGCCTCGAACTCCTCGGCCAGCTCCGGCTGCGTCGAGCGCAGGGCTACGACCCGCTGCGACCAGGCTTCACGCTCGATTACGCCCCTCAGGCCCGCCTCCCGGTAGAGGGCGGCCACGTCGTCGGGCACCCAGAATGTCTCGTCCGCCGGCATTCCCAGGATCTCTTTGACCTTGGCCACCTCGTCGGCCCCCAACGGCGCCCCGTGCGCCTCGGGGGTGTCGGTGAACTTGGGCGAGGGGTAGCCGATGTGGCTGCGCAGGATGACCAGCGAGGGCCGGTCCTCTTCGGCCATGGCCTCCCGCAGGCCCTGCTCGAGGGCGTCGAGATCCTCGGCCACCTCGCCGAGGCGCAGAACATGCCAGCCGTAGGCCTCGAAGCGCCGGCCGGCCTCGTCGGAGAGCGACAGCTCGGTCGTCCCGTCGATGGTGATGTGGTTGTCGTCGTAGACGTAGACGAGGCGCCCCAGCTTCTGGTGACCGGCCAGGGAGGCGGCCTCGTGGCTGATCCCCTCCATGAGGTCCCCGTCGGAGCAGATGGCGAAGGTCCGGTGGTCGCACACCTCGGGCCCGAAACGTGCCCGTAGGTGCTCTTCGGCGATGGCCATCCCCACGCCGTTGCCGAAGCCCTGGCCGAGCGGACCGGTGGTGGTCTCGATGCCGGGAGCATGCCCGAGCTCCGGGTGACCGGGGGTGCGCGAGCCCCACTGCCGGAAGGCCCGCAGGTCGTCGAGAGTGAGGCCCTGCCCGGTGAGATGGAGCATGGCGTAGAGCAGCATCGAGGCGTGCCCGGCGGAGAGGATGAACCGGTCCCGGTCGGGCCACCCCGGATCGCCCGCGTCGTAGCGCAGGATGCGCGTGTACAGCACATGGGCCAGAGGGGCGAGGGCCATGGGGGTCCCCGGGTGGCCGGAGTTGGCCGCCTGGACCGCGTCCATGGCCAGCCCCCGCACCACGTTGATCGCCCGGGACTCGACGTCCTTGGTCATCGCACCTCTCTTTTGCCGTGACGCGGCCTGGCCAGCCTACCCGTGGCCCCGCCGCCTTCTCCCCTCTAGGGGTACCCGCGTGCCCCGTCCGGCGGAACACCTTTCGGGGGGAGACCCGGGGGGATCGGGGCGGCCCCTGATCCCCGACCAGCGGGCACTAATCGCGGAACAGAGCGAGGCTGGCCGTGAAGCCGTGGAGGAAGTTCCGGGCTCCGACCGGCCCCAGCTCGCCGGCGCAGAAACATCCGGCCACGGGGAGGGGACCGATGAGCTTGTCGACGAGCCCCGCGTCGTGGTCGGCTTCGCCGAAAAGGCGCTGACCCCGGCCGTTGCAGGTGAAGAGCAGGGCGGCGTCGGCATCGGCCTCGGCCAGCAGGAGGCGCAGATCCTCGTCGGCGGAGTTGGCGTCGCGCACCTGGAACTGCACCGTGCGACCCACCGACACCACGTCGCCGACGGCGATGGCGCCGCTGCGCTGGTCGGCTCCCACCACCCCCCGGACGAGGAAGTCCCCCCGGCCGAACTCGAGCCGGGCCTCGTCGACCACGCAGCCGATCTGCAGACCGCGGCGCATGAGCTCCCGCTCCTCGTCGGTGGCGGCCACCGCCGTCTCCTGGAGGCGTTCGAGGGCGGTCTTGCCTCCCAGCTCGAAGATGAAGTTCCGCTCCGCCTTGGTGACGACGTAGGGCTTGCCCACCGGCCGGCAACCCTGGGAGACGAGGGTGCGTACCTCGATCCCTCCGTTGACCAGCGCCCCCACCGCGCCGCTGGTGATGATCTGGTCGTCGATGACCAGCCGGTTGCCACCGGGCTGCGTCGCCGCCGACGCCAGACCGCCGATGACCTGAAGGCCGGGAAGATCCTCGTTGACGCGCTCCAGGAAGGTGTCGGCGGGAAAGCTGAACGGGTCGGCGAAGAGGAGCAGCGTGCCCTCAGGATCGTCGGGCCAGCCCACCATGGAGGGGCCGTCCGGAGTCGGCACCACCTCGAGATGCACGGGCGTGAGGACCGTGGCCGGGAGCCGGGCGGCGAAGATCGACAGGGCGGGGCGGTCCTCCACCTCGCGGGGGCCGCCGATGACGGCCACCGCGGAACCTCCGAGCAGGACCGCCGGTTCGAGCAGGGCCCGGACCGCGGCGGCGATGTCCTCGAAGGCACCGACATGGTCAGGTGAGGCGAAGAGCAGCACGAGGTCGGGGCGCTCGTCCTCGAGTGCTTCCAGCACCTGACCCACGGCCTCACCCACGGCCTGGGAAGGCACGGGGTGTTCCGACAGGCCACAGGCGAAGACGCTCACGCCCCGGAGACTACCCGCCGGGGCTGAGGGCGACGGGGCCCGAGGTCGTTCAGCTGTAGTGCTTGTGGGTGGTCTCGATGTCCCAGGTTTCCAGGTCCCGCTGCTCGCCCCGCCACAGCCCCTGGCCGGAGCACATCGTGGCCTGCTCCGGGAAGCTGCCGGTGGCCTCCACGCAGCGGGCCGCCGACGAGGCCGAGTTGGGCGCGTTGAGGGGGATGCCGTCGACGTCGTCGAGGGTCTGGGGGTGGAGGAAGACCAGGGTGTGGCCCAGTTCGTGGATCATGGTCGAGCCGAAGTCGACCTGGTAGGCGCACAGGGAGGGGTTGGTGGACCGGAATCCCTCTTGATCGCACATCTGCCACATGCTGACCTGGGCGTCGGGGGCGGTGTACCAGTCGTCCCTGGGGTTGATGAGGATCTGGGCCGCCTTCATCGTCTGGCTGCGGGGCTGGCGGTCGGGGCAGCGCCCGCTGTCGGGGCTGAGCTCGAGGTCGCCCTCTCGCTGGAGAAAGGTCTCGGCCAGCACGCCATGGTCCATGGTCGTCCCGGTCTGGCGGTACTGGACCACCACGTCGGCCACGCCACCCTCCACCCGGGCCATTCCGTTGTGCAGGTTGGAGGTGGTCAGCACCGCGTTCCAGCGGGCGATGGCCTCGTCGAGCCGGTCGACGTAGGTCTGGTCCGGAAAGGGGAAGGCGGGATCGATCCCCACGGTCACCACCCTGGCCGCCGACCAGGTGCAGGCGCTGTAGGCGAGCTTGTTCTCCGGGTTCGTGTAGCCGGTGTGGTCCGCCCACGCGCCGCCCACGGGGAAGGCGAGGACGATCAGAGCCAGCACCGGAATCCCCCGGTGCCGCCCTACGAAAGACCGTCTCCTCCCCGTTCGAGCAGTCATCTCACCCTTAGTAACGACGGTCCCCGTCCTATATGACGGCCAAACGCCCGGATTGTCCGATTGGTTCTCCTGCCGGGGCCGTAGTTCCTCCTCAGCTGCCGTCATCGATCACAACCACGTCGACCGAAGCCGGGCCATGGACGCCCAGCGTCAGGGTCATCTCCAGGTCGGCCGAGCGCGACGGTCCGCTGATCCAGGCCACGCCCGACGGCATGGAGGAGAGCAGACCGAGGGCCTCGGAGAGGTCCTCGACCACATCCGAGGCCCGCACCAGGCAGATGTGGGCGGGCGGAACCAGGCTCACCCCCCGAGGTGACCCCACCCCACAGGGGACGGCCACGGTGCCGGTGGCGGCCACCCCGAACGCCGCGCCCGTCACCCCGGCGCCGGCGGACGCCAGCAGGTCACCCCACGCCGGGTCCGTAGGTAGGAGCACCTTGGCCCCGGCCTCTTCGAGGCGTGCGGCGAACCCGAGCCGGCCCAGGACGGGATCGCCGACGGCCACGGCCACGGCCGCCCCGGCCGCCCGCTCCAGGGCCAGGGCGGATGCCACCCCGGCCGCCGCCTCCCAATCGAGGGGCCCGACCACCGTGGCCGAGTTGGCCTCCAGGGCGGCGGCAAAGCGCACCAGGCGGTCGTCCCGGCTCACCATCCCTCCTCGGCCCGGCTCGCCAGGCGTTGACGGAACGACCGGGCGGCAGGCAAGGGGACGTCCCGCCCCCGGGCCCAGCCCGACACGCCCGGGAGACGGCCGTACAGGGGCCCCGGTACGAGCCGGGCGAGCCGGCGGAGCGTGGCCGTGGAGGCCCGGTAGCCGGCGGGGGAGGCCCAGAGGCGGGCCCAGAGGGCGAAGCCGGCCCGGCGGGGGGTCGGCCGCCCCTCCGGCGGAGCCGGCCAGCCCGAGGGAGCGCCAGCCCGATGCCAGAGGAGCCGGCCAGCCCGAAGCCAGGGGAGCCGGCCAGCCCGAAGCCGGCGGCACCGGAGGTCCGGGCCGGCGCAGATCGGCCCGCAAGCGGACCAGGAGGTCGGCCAGGGGGATCATCACCGGGCAGGCCTCCGAGCAGGCGCCGCACAGGGACGAGGCGTAGGGCAGGTCGCGGCCCTCCTCCCCGCCGGACAGCAGCGGGGTGAGGATGGCGCCCATGGGCCCGCTGTAGACGGCCCCGTAGGCGTGGCCCCCGATGCGGCGGTAGACGGGGCACACGTTGAGACAGGCGCCGCAGCGCACGCAGGCCAGCATCTCTTCGTAGGGGGTGCCGACCAGCGAGCGGCGGTTGTGGTCGAGCAGGACCACGTGCATGCGCTCGGGACCGTCGATCTCGCCGGGCCGGCGCGGCCCTGTGACCATCGACACGTACGTCGACAGCGGCTGGCCGGTGGCACTGCGGGTGAGTAACGGGAGCACCACACCGAGGTCGACCAGGCGGGGCACCACCTTCTCCACGGGGACGACGGCGACGTGGACCCGGGGGAGCGAGGTGCACATGCGGCCGTTGCCCTCGTTGGTGACGAGGACGATGGTCCCGGTGTCGGCGGCCACGAAGTTGGCGCCCGTGATCCCCATGTCGGCGGCCAGGAACACCTCCCGGAGCCGGGCCCGGGCGAAAGCACACAGGGTGGTGCGGTCGGCCGGCAGGTCGTGGCCGGCCACGTGGGAGAACAGCCGCGCCACCTGGGAGACGGTCTTGTGGATGGCGGGGGCGATGATGTGGCTCGGCATCTCCTTGGCCAGCTGGATGATGTACTCGCCCAGGTCGGTCTCGACCACTTGGACGCCTTCGGCTTCGAGGGCGTCGTTGAGGTGGATCTCCTCGGTGGCCATCGACTTGGACTTGACCGCCAGGCGCACCCCCTCGGCCCGGGCGATGTCGACCACCACCCGGCGGGCTTCCTCGGGACCGGCCGCCCGGTGCACGGTGACGCCCAGGGCCTCGAGGCGGGCCTGGGCCCGGTCGAGCCAGCCGTCGAGGTCGCCGAGCACCTCGCGGCGGATGGCTGCCGCCCGGTGGCGGGCCTCGACCAGGTCCGGGTCGGTGCGGATCTGGCGCAGGCCCCGGCCCAGCGTGGCGGTGATGTTGCCCAGAGCGGCCTGGAGGTCGGGGTCGGCGATGGCGCGGGTGGCCCGCTCCTCCAGGCCGGGGGCGGCGGGGACGGTGGCCCGGGAGGACAGGGCTACAGCCCCCGGGCCAGGAGCTCGGCCAGGTGCACGGGTTCGGGGCCCGTGCCCGTGCGGCGCCGCCGGCCGGCCAGGTGGAGGAGGCACCCGGAGTCACAGGCCACCAGCCAGCGGGCCCCGGTGGCTTCAGCCTGGGCCAGCTTGTCGTCGGCCATGGGGACGGACATCTCGGGGTGCTTGGCCGCGAACGTGCCTCCGAAGCCACAGCAGATCTCCGGCTCGGCCATCTCCACCAGCTCGGCGCCCGCCTCGGCCAGCAGCCGCCGGGGCCCGTCCTTGGTGCCCAGCACCCGCAGGCCGTGACAGGCGTCGTGGAAGGTGACCCGCTCCGGCACCCGGGCGCCGAGGTCGGCGTGGCCGAGCACGCCGGCGAGGTAGCCGGACAGCTCGTGGGTCCGCTCCGCCACCGCCTGCGCCCGGTCGCGCCACGAACCCTCCAGGAGCTGGGGGTACCAGTGGTGGACCATGGCCACGCACGATCCCGACGGGGACACCACCGCCGGGTAGGGCTCGAAGACCTCGACGAAGCGGCGGGCGAGCACCACGGCCGCCTCCGGCTCGCCGGTGTTGACCGCAGGCTGGCCGCAGCACGTCTGGCCGTCGGGGAAGGCCACCTGGCATCCGGCCGCCTCCAGTAGGCGCACCGCTCCGACGCCGGCCTCGGGGGCGAACTGGTCGACGAGGCAGGTGACGAACAGAGCGACCTCGGGCATCACCGATGAGCCGCCAGGCGGAAAGCCGACATCATCCCCGAGCCTACCGGCGTACCATCCCGGCTTCGTGGGTGCTGCTCCCGAAGACGTGGCCCGTTTGGCCGAGCGCCGGGCCGAGGCCCGCCGGCAGCGGGACTTCGCCGCCGCCGACGGGTTCCGGGACGAGATCGCCGCCGCCGGCTGGCAGGTCCTGGACACCCCCGACGGGTTCGAGCTGGTGCCGGTGCGGTTGCCCCCGGCCGTCTCCGTGGTGGCCGACCTCCACAGCTGGCCGGACGACGGCGAGCGCTTCTTCGCCTCGCTCACCGCCCAGTCACCACCAAATGGGCAGTTCGAGATCATCGAGCTCGTGCCCACGTCTGGCTTCGCCTGGGACCGCAACGCCGCCCTGTCCCAGGCCGACGCCGACATCGTGATCTTCGTGGACACCTCACTGGAGCTGACCGGTGACCTCATCGGCGCACTCATCGCCGCCCTCGACGACCCGACGGTGGCGGTGGCCGGACCCTTCGGGCTGGTCAGCCTGGACCTCCGCGACTACGAAGAGCGCACCGCCGGCGACGTTGTGGCGATACAGGGCTACTGCCTCGCCGCCCGGCGCGCCGATCTCCTGGCGGTGGCTGGGTTCCGGGAGAGCTTCGCCTTCTACCGCAACGCGGACATCGACCTGTCGCTGCGCCTGCGCACCGCCGGGAACGAGGTTCGCCGGGCGGTGGCGGTCGGGGCGGAGCACTGCCGGCGCCACGCCCATCGGGCCTGGGAGGAGACCGACCCGGACGAACGGGAACGGCTCAGCCGCAGGAACATGCGCCGGATCCTCGACCGCTTCGCCGACCGGGCGGTCGACCTCAGCGTCAGCTGACGGGTTGCTTGAACTTCAGCTCGTCGTGGCGGATCGAGGCGGCCTTGGTCCGCACCAGCAGGCGGACCATCCACCAGCCGGGATCGCGCTGGCCCGGGCCGAGGCAGAAACGGGCCGAGGTCGGCGCCGCGTGGTGGTTGTTGTGCAGCCCCTCACCGCCCGAGATCCAGGCCAGCCACTGGTTGTTGGTGGCCAGGTTGGCGTAGGGCCGCTTGCCGAAGGTGTGGCCCACCGCGTTCACCGCCGCGCTGATCCCCAGATAGGCGACGGTGTGGATGCCCGCCGCCAGCAGGCCCGTCTGCCAGCCGAAGACCAGGATCAGGAAGCCGATGCCGATGCTCAGCCCGGGGAGGGCGTGGTCGAACAGAGCCCGGTCGAGCCGGTCGGGGGGCAGGTCGCGGGAGTACTTCGTGACCGTCACGCCGTCGCGGATGGTCTGCCGGTACAGCTTCACGTTCCCCAGCTGCACGGCCCAGAACCCGAGGATGACGGGACTGTGCGGATCCTGGGGGGTGTCGGAGAAGGCGTGGTGCCTCCGGTGTACCGCCACCCACGCCCGGGGAGCCACGCCGGTGGTGATCCACAGGATCAAGCGGAACACCAGGGCCACCCTCGGAGAAACGGTGAGGGCCCGATGCGCGAGGGCCCGGTGCATGTAGACGGTGGTGGCAAACACAGCCGCCTGGGTGACGAAAGCGGCGGCCACAAGGGCGAGGCCCAGCTGCATCGGCGGGACGCTATCCTACCGACAGGTCGGTAGGCAATCCTCGCCGGCCCGGGGGGAACCGTGGCCCATGAAAGCCCGCCGGATGAGCTCAGTCCTAGCCTGGCCGGCCGCGTGACCGCCCTGCCGAGCCCGGCTCTCAGCACCCGCGAGATGATCCTGGGCGTCGCTCTGCGCTGCTTCGCCGACCACGGCTACGCCGGCACCAGCCTGAACGACATCGCCGACGCGGTCGGCATCCGCCGCCCGAGCCTGCTCCACCACTTCCCGTCCAAGGACGCCCTCTACCGGGCCGTCCTCATGCACTCCTTCTCCGACTGGAGCGCACTGGTGGAGGAGGCCGTCACCGGCCCCCGCGAAGGCTGGCCCCAGGTGGAGCGGGTATTCGCGGCCGGTTTCCGCTTCTTCGAGGAGCATCCCGAGTTCGTACGGCTGGTGCGCCGGGAGGCGATCGAGGGCGGACCCATCCTGCGGGAGGAGCTGGGCGCCGCCCTGCGCCCTCTCTTCGACCGGGCCGCCGGCTTCTTCGAACGGGAGATGGACGCCGGCCGGCTGCGGCGCTACGACACCCGCCAGCTGCTGCTCACCGCCTACGGCGCCATCCTGTCCTACTTCTCCGATGCCCCGCTGATCTCGGCCCTGCTCGACGGCGACCCGTTGGGCCGGGAGGCACTCGAGCTGCGGCGGCGCCATCTCGTCGAGCTCTTCCGCAACGCCCTGGAGCCGTAGACCATCAACAGAGTCAGGCCAGGCGCCAGGTCTGGCCCTCCGGGGTGTCGGCCACTTCAACTCCCAGGGCGGCCAGTTCGTCACGCAGACGGTCACTGGTGGCCCAGTCCCGCCCGGTCCGGGCCTGTTCCCGGACCTCGAGCAGTTCCGCCGCGCCGGTTGGTAGCTCCGGCGCCGGTTCGTCCGCCGCTCCGGCCAAACCGAGCCCGAGGACCGAGTCCCAGTCACCCAGCAGGGCGGCCCGCTCGCCGGCGGGCAGGCCGGAGCCATCCTCACCGGCCAGCGCCCACACCACGGTGAGGGCCCGGGGGAAGTCGAGATCGTCGAGGACCGCCCCCCGGAACCGCTCGGCCCACTCCTTGGCCACCGCCCCCAGCCCGGCTGCCGGCTCACCCCATCCCTCCAGCGAGTGGCGCAGACGGGTGCGGGCCCGGGCCGCGGCCATCAGAGCGTCGGGCGAAAACCGGAGCTGCCGGCGGTAGCGGCTGGTCAGGCACAGGTAGCGGAAGTCGAGCGGCTCGGCGCCCAGCTCCTCGACGGTATCCAGCGTCCACACGTTGCCCGCCGACTTGGCCATCTTCTGACCCGAGAACAGCACGTGGTCGCCGTGCACCCAGTGGGTCACCACCTGGTGGCCGAGGGCGCCTTCGCTCTGGGCGATCTCGTCCTCGTGGTGGGGGAAGGTCAGGTCGACGCCTCCGGTGTGCAGATCGAAACGGTCCCCCAGGTAGGCGAGGGACATGGCCGAGCACTCGATGTGCCAGCCCGGATACCCCTCACCCCACGGGCTGTCGAAGCGGACCACCCGGCGGGGCCCGGCCGCCTTCCAGAGGATGAAGTCGGCGGGGTGGCGCTTGTGGTGGTCGACGGCGTCGAGCCGGTGCCCGGCCCTCAGATGCTCGAGCGTGTTGCGCGACAGGGCTCCGTAGCCCGGGAAGCTGGACACGTCGTAATAGACCGTCCCGCCGTCCACGTAGGCGTGGCCCCGGCGCAGGAGCCGTTCGATGAGATCCATCATCTGGGGCAGATGGTCGGAGGCCCGCGGGTAGACCTCGGCGGGCAGGATGGCCATCCGGGCCACGTCCCGGTGGAAGGCGGCCTCGTACTTGGCCGCCACCTCGCCGGCGGAGAGCCCCTCGTCGGCCGCCGCCAGCAGCATCTTGTCCTCGCCCCGGTCGTGGACCTCGTCGGTCATGTGACCGACGTCGGTGATGTTCATGACCTGGTAGGTGGCGATTCCCTCCCAGGCCAGGGCGCGGCGGATCAGGTCGCTCAGGAGGAAGGACCGGAGGTTGCCGACGTGCACCGGCCGGTAGACGGTCGGCCCGCAGCTGTACATCGTCACCCGGGCCGCCTGCAGGGGCCGGACCGGCTCGACCCGGCGCGTCAGCGTGTTATGCAGCGCCAGCACGACTAAGGAGCCTAATCCTGCCTCCTCCGCCAGCGGCTGGGATGGAAGATCTTCCATCCGCCGGGGTGGGTGAGCGTCTCCCCCCACAGGGCGATCCGGAGACGGCCCAGACCCCGAACGGTGCGGGGGATGCGGGACAGCATGGTGCTGCGCGCCGGACGGCGCTCCACCACCTCGACGGGAATCTCCGCGCTGCCCAGGCCGGCCCGTTCCGTCCGGAGCACGAGCTCGGTGTCGAAGAGGTCCTGACCGAAGCGGCACCGCTCCGCCAGCGGTACGACAGCCGCCCGGCGCAGCGCCTTCACACCATGGGTGTCGGAGACGGACAGGCCGAAGCCGTAATGCAACAGCCCGGCGAAGCCGGCGGTGACCAGGCGCCGGGCCGGGCTACGGGTGTCGCTCGAGCCCTCCGCCCGCTTGGATCCGACCACCACCGCGGGACCGCCCTCAGCCTTGACCATGGGCAGCGCCCGGTCCAGGAACCCCAGATCGCACCAGTCCACGTCGAAGTTGACGACGACCTCGCCCTCCGCCGCCAGCAGCCCGGCCCGCAGTGCCCGGCCATAGTCGGCCAGGGGCAGCGACAGGCAGCGCAGTTCGGTGACCTCGCCGGCCAGGCGTCGGGCGATGGCGGCGGTGTCGTCGGTGGAGCCGTTCTCCACCACCACGACCTCGAAGCTCATCCCCCGGGTCCGCAAACCTTCCGCCACCTCGTTCACCGCCTCCTCGAGGAGATCGGCCTCGTTGTGGGCGGGAAGGACGACGGTCACCTCGAGGGGCACCCCATCCAGGGTACCGATGCCCCGCGCCCCCGGAGGTGATTGGGCGGAGCCGGTGGCCATGGCCCAACATGGCAGGGTGCCGACCCTGTCCGAGGCGGAGTCCAAAGCCCTGCTCGCCGCCTTCGGGGTGCCGGTGGTGCCGGACCGGCGGGCGGCCGGCCCCGAGGAGGCGATGGCCGCCGCCACCGGATTCGGTGGCCCCGTGGCGGTCAAGCTGTGCGGGCCGGCCATCGCCCACAAGACGGAACGCGGCCTGGTCCGTCTGGGCGTCGAGGGAGCCGCCGTCGGCCGGGCGGCCGCGGAGCTCCTGGCCGCCGTCCGCCCCGAGGACGGCGACGTCGAACTGCTGGTGGCGCCGATGGTGTCCGGCACCCGGGAGCTGATCGCAGGTCTGCACCGCGACGTCCAGTTCGGCATGACGGTCATGCTCGGTATCGGTGGCGTCATGGCCGAGGCCCTGGGCGATGTCGCCTTCCGGCTGGTGCCCCTGGAGCCGGTCGACGCCCACGAACTCATCGACGACCTCGCCACCCGGTCGCTGCTGGGTCCGTTCCGGGGTCAGCCAGCCGTCGACCGCGAAGCCCTGGCCGCAGTGGTGCTCGGACTGTCGGCTGCCGCTGAGGCCCACCCGGAGATCGTCTCCGCCGACGTCAACCCGCTCATCGTGGTGGACGGCCGGCCGGTCGCCGTCGATGCCCTGGTAGAGACCGCCCTGGTCGAGACGGCGTGACCGGAGCACCGCCGTCCGCCTCCACCCGGCACCGGTACACCACCGAGCAGTTCCGGGCGCTCTTCGACCCGGCCGGGGTCCTCGTGGCCGGGGCGTCATCGCACCCGGGCAAGTTCGGGTTCACCGCCCTCCACAACCTGCTGGCCGGCGGCTACCGCGGCCGGGTCTTCGCCACCAACCTGGAGGGCGCCCCGGTCCTCGGCGTGGACGCCGTCCGGCACCCGTCGGAGCTCCCCGACGGGCAGGCAGACCTCGTGTTCGCGTGCACCCCGGTGGCGGCCAACCCCGACCTGCTCAAGGCCTGCGCGGCCAAGGGGATCCGGGCTGCCTTCGTCTTCACCGGCGGCTACGCCGAGGCCGGCCCCGAGGGACGTCGGGCTCAGGACGAGCTGGTGGAGGTGGCGGCCGAGCACGGCATCCTGCTGGCCGGGCCCAACGGCCAGGGGGTGATCAGCACCCCCAGCGCCCTGTGCGCCCAGGTGGTGGCGCCCTACCCGCCCGCGGGCGCCATCGGCATCGTCAGCCAGTCCGGCAACCTCACCTCCAGCCTGATGAACCTGGCCTGCCATCACGGCGTGGGGGTGAGCCGGGCGGTGTCGGCCGGCAACGCCGCCGCCGTGACCGTCCCCGACTACCTCGAGTACTACGCCGACGACCCCCACACCGCGGTGGGGCTGGTCTACGTCGAGGAGGTGGGCGACGGCCGGGAGTTCTTCTCCCGTCTCCGGGCCGTGTGCGAGCGGATGCCGGTGGTGGTCATGAAGGGCGGCGCCTCCGCCGCCGGGGCCCGGGCCGCGGCCAGCCACACCGGCAGCCTGGCCAGCAACGACCGGATCTTCGAGGGTGCCTGCCGCCAGGCGGGTGCCATCCGGGCGGGCGGCATCGAGGAGGCCTACGAGGCGGCCGCCACCTTCGCCACCCAGCCGCTCCCGGGCGGCCCCCGGGTGGCCGTGGTCACCACCGCCGGGGGGTGGGGGGTGGTCACCGCCGACGCGCTGTCCTGTACGCCGGGCCTGGAGCTGGCCCCGCTGGCCGACGACCTGCGGGCCGCCCTCGACGCCGAGCTTCCGCCCCGCTGGAGCCACAACAACCCGATCGACCTGGCCGGGGGCGAGTCCAAGGACACCGTCCCCCACGTCCTCGAGCTGGTGACCCACCACCCCGGAGTCGACGCCGTCGTCTTCCTGGGCCTGGGGATCCAAGGCAACCAGGGGCGCTTGGAACGGGAGGGCCCGTTCTTCCCCGGGCACGGCCTCGACCGGATCGTCGCCTACCACGACCGGCAGGAACGCCGTTATGCCGAGACGGCGGCCGCCCTGGCCCGGGCCACGGGCAAACCGGTGCTGTCCGCCACCGAACTGGCCCTGGGCGACGCGGCCAACCCGGCGGTGGCCGGGGTCCGGGCTTCGGGACAGCTCTGCTACCCCTCGGCCGAGCGGGCGGTGACGGCGCTCGGCCACCTGTGGCGCCATGCCCGGTGGCGCCGGCACCGGGGTCTGTGATGCTGCTCAGCCGGCGGCTGACGGGCGCCGCCCTCGCCGCCCTGGCGCTGGGGTCGGCCTGGCTGGCGCTGCGTCCCGAGCCCGCGCCCGCCGCCCGTCCCGCCCCGGCCCCCGTGGCTCTGTGGTCGCCCGGACGGGTCCCCTCCCTGCTGGCCGAGACGTCGGGAACGGTGGCGTTGGAGGGGGCGGTCGACGGTCTGCTCGGAGGGCTGTCCACCTGCCTCGTGGTGTACGAGGGGGACCGGCCCGTCCTGGTCCGCCGCCCGGAGCTTCCCCTCACCCCCGCATCCACCCAGAAGGTACTGACGGCGGCCGCCGCCCTGTCCGTCCTCGGACCCGACTTCCGGTTCGAGACGAGAGTGGTGGCCGAACATCCACCCCGTGACGGAGTGGTGGGCCCGCTGTGGCTGGTGGGCTCGGGGGACCCCCACCTGGCCACACCCGAGTACGCCACCTTCCTGGCCGAGAGCCCCCGGAACCTGGGCCATCTCGTGACCCCGCTGGCCGCCCTGGCTGACGACCTGGTGACGGCCGGCGTGCGGACGGTGACCGGCGGGATCCGGGGTGACGACTCCTACTACGACCGCACCCGGGTGGTGCCCACCTGGAAGCCGAACTACCTCACCGACAACGAAGTCGGCCCTCTCGGCGCCCTGCTCGTCGACTCCGGCTTTTCCGTCTTCAAATATCCCGAGGTCCGCGCCGACGACCCGGCCGCCCACGCCGCCGGCGAACTGGCCGCCGCTCCTCGCCGCCCGGGGCGTGTCGCTGCCGGACCGGGCGGAAGCCGGGGCGGCCCCCGAAGGGGCGGTGCCCCTGGCCACCATCCGCTCGGCGCCCTTCTCCGAGGTGGTGGCGGCCATGGTGCGCGAGAGCGACAACACCGCCGCCGAGCTCATCGCCCGGGAGGTGGGACGGCGCAAGGCGGGGGAGGGGTCCACGCCCGCGGGCACGGCCGCGGTGGTCGCCGAACTGGAGGGTCTGGGACTCCCGATGGCCGGGGTCCGTCTGGGCGACGGCTCCGGGTTGGAAGCGACCAACACCGTCACGTGCGGGCTGCTGGAGGCCGCCGTGCGCAACGTCAAGGGGCTCCGCGCCACCCTGCCCGTGGCCGGGCGTTCGGGGACCCTGGCCCGCCGGCTGGCCGATACCCCCCTGGATGGGAAGCTGGTGGCCAAGACCGGGACGCTCAAGGGCGTCACCGGCCTGACCGGATTCCTGGACGGGCGCCGGCGGCTGTCCTTCGCTCTCCTGGCCGCCGGCGGCTTCAGCGATGCGGAGGGCCGCGTCCTCGGCGACCGCGTCGTGGCGGTCATGGCCGACTACCCCGGACCCCAGCCCGGGTCAGACGATTAGGGGGCCGGCGGACTACGCTCCCCCGCCGTGGCCAAGGCGGAATCGGTCCCGACGGAAGCCAAAGAACTCGTCGACCTCGTTGTCGGCTACGCCAAGCAGGAGACCCTCGACCCCCTCAAGCGGCTGGGCAAAACGGTCGCCTTCGGAGTGCTGGGCGCCGTGCTCGTGGGAACGGGAACGTTGTTCCTGGCCCTGTCGGCGCTGCGGGCCCTCCAGACCGAGACCGACACCTTCGAGGACAACCTCTCCTGGGTGCCTTATGGCATCGTGGCCGCTCTGCTGGTGGTGATGGCCATCGTGAGCTGGTCGGTTCTCGGGCCCGGCAGCAAGGACGGCAAGGAGAGTTCGCGGTGAAGGTGAAAACCAACGGGTCCGGCACCATCACCCGGGACGACATCGAGGCCAAGCTGCGGGCCATCCGCGATGGCCTCGAGCCGGTGGGGGAGCAGGCCAAAACGGGCGCCATGGCCATCCTCCCGGTCGTGGTGGCGGTGGTGGTGATGGCCGCCTACCTGGCCGGGAAACGCAAGGGCCACAAGCGCCGGGCGGTCATCGAGATCCGCCGAATATGACCAAGCTGCTCCGCACGCTCGCCCGTCTCGCCTTCCGCAAGGGGGTGGTCGGCGGGTCCCGGGAGTGGGCCGTCCTGTGGGTGCTCACCTCCCTCTGGTCCCGGGCCCGGCGCAAGTCCGACGAGCCGCCGCCGGTCATCCACCGGGAGGTCCTGGAACCCGGCGAATCGATCCGCATCTCCGTCTACGATCCCCGCTCCCTCGGGTAGCGCTCAGGGGAGCCGCACCCGGAGCGGTAGCCTCTACGGCGGTGAAGGTCGTGTTGCGCAACCCGAAACGCGAAGTGGAGATGCCCGGCCCGGTCCGCGTCTCCAAGCTGCTCGAGCACCTCGGTATCAACCCCGAGAGCGTGCTCGTGATCCGCAACGACACCCTGGTCACCCACGACGAGCGCCTCGACGAGCCTGACGTCGTCGAGATCCGGCCGGTCATCTCCGGAGGCTGAGCACATTCCATGAAGTGCCGGCGCTGCAAAGCCCCCGCCGTGATCGATGTCCGGCGCCACAACGCCGCCTTCTGCCGGGACTGCTTCCTGCGCCACTGCACCGAGCAGGTACGGCGGGCCATCGACCACTTCGACATGATCGCCCCCGGCGAGCGGGTCCTGATGGCGGTCTCGGGGGGCAAGGACTCCCTGGCCGCCTGGGATCTCCTCACCGGGTTGGGCTACGAGTGCGACGGCCTGTATCTCGGTCTCGGCATCGAGGACTATTCGGCGTCCTCCCGGGCCTACGCCCGTGACTTCGCCACTACCCGCGGGTTCCGCCTCATCGAGGTGGACCTCCCGACCGACTTCGGCTTCGACATCCCCTCGGCCGCCACCGGGGCCGGACGCTCTCCGTGCGGGGCCTGCGGCCTGTCCAAGCGGCACCTGTTCAACCGTCACGCCCTGGAGGGCGGCTACGACGTGGTGGCCACCGGACACAACCTCGACGACGAGGCCGCCGTGCTGCTGGGGAACACGCTGCGCTGGGACGGCTCCTACCTGGG
Organism: uncultured Actinomycetes bacterium; assembly: GCA_963789165.1. Lineage (GTDB taxonomy): Bacteria > Actinomycetota > Acidimicrobiia > IMCC26256 > BP-133 > CAWBJP01. The sequence continues at coordinate 251,988 of CAWBJP010000003.1, read as the reverse complement.
CCGGCAGTACCCGGTCCTGCCCGCCGCTCCCGGCTTCGTGCGCAAGGTGAAGCCACTGGTCCGCCTGTCGGAGCGGGAGATGGCGGCGTACTGCGTGCTGGCGGGCATCGACTACATCATCGAGGAGTGCCCCATGGCGGAGGGGAACCGCCATCTCGCCTACAAGGAGATGCTCAACGGCCTCGAGGCCACCTCCCCCGGGGCCAAGGCCGCCTTCCTCTTCAGTTTCTGGGAGCGGGGCCATGCCCACTTCGCGGCGGAGGCCGAGGGGGAACGCGCCGAACTGACGCCCTGCGTCGAGTGCGGATCGCCCACCACCGGGGAGGTGTGCGCTTTCTGCCGCCTGGGAGAGCGGGTACGCCGTCACGCCCGCCCCCGGAGCGCCTGAGTGGGTCGGCCGTTCGGGCCCGGGGAGCGGGTGCTGCTGGTCGATTCCAAGGGCCGGCGCTACCTGATCACGCTGAGCCCGGGAGGGGCCTTCTCGACCCACGCCGGGACGCTGGCCCACGACGAGATCATCGGAGCCGACGAGGGGGTCGGGTTGCGCACCAGCCACGGCGCCCGCCTCCTGGCCGTGCGCCCCACCCTCTCCGAGTTCATCCTCAAGATGCCCCGGGGCGCCCAGGTCATCTATCCCAAGGACATCGGCCCGATCCTGATCCTGGCCGACATCTTCCCCGGCGCCCGGATACTGGAGGCGGGGGTCGGATCGGGCGCGCTGAGCATGGCCCTGCTGCGGGCCGTGGGTCCCGCCGGGTCGGTCATCGGCTACGAGCTGAGGGAGGACTTCGCGGCCAAGGCCCAGGCCAACGTCGCCTCCTTCGTCGGCTCCGACGCACCCTTCACCGTCGAGATCCGGGACGTCTACGAGGGGATCGACGAGACCGACCTGGACCGGGTGGTGCTCGACCTGCCCGAGCCCTGGCGGGTGGTCAAGCATGCCGAGCACTCCCTCCATCCCGGGGGGATCCTGTGCTCGTACCTGCCCACCATCGGCCAGGTGGCCCGCCTGCGGGAGGAACTGGACGGCTCCTCCTTCGGCCTGGCTGAGACGCTCGAGGTCCTGCAACGTTCGTGGCACATCGAAGGTCCGTCGGTCCGCCCTGATCATCGGATGGTCGGCCACACCGGTTTCCTCACCGTGGCCCGGCTGCTGAGCCCGAGCTCCGGCCCCGCCCCGGTACCCGCATGAACCTGCTGGACGTCATCATCCTGGCCATGCTGGGCATGGCCGCCTACGGCGGGTACCGCCTCGGGTTTCTGGCCCGCATCTTCTCCTGGGCCGGCCTGGCCGTGGGCGCCCTGGTGGCCGACCGTTTCCTGCCCGACGTGGTCGGGTTCTTCTCCTCCTCCGACCCCCAGATCCGGCTCCTGGCCGCCGTCGCCTTCCTCGTCGGCGCGGCCATGCTCGGTCAGGGTCTGGGCCTGGCGGTGGGCAGCCTGCTCCACGCCGCCCTCCCGTTCGGGGCCGGGCTGCGCCAGGGAGACCGGGTGGCGGGCAGCGTGGTCGGCGGCATCGGTGTGCTGGCCGCGGTCTGGGTGCTCACCCCGTCCCTGGCCGCGGTACCCGGCTGGACAGCCAGGGAGACCCGCGACTCGGCCGTGGTCGAGGCCATCGGCTCCTTCGCCCCCGACCCGCCCGACACCATGCAGGCCCTGCGCCGCTTCGTGGCCGACGGCGCCTTCCCGTCGGTCTTCAACGAGTTGCGGGCCTCTCCCGATCCCGGGCCCCCGCCCATCGAGGGTCTCCCGGCCGAGGTGCACGAGCGGGTGGTGCGCTCGACGGTGAAGATCACGGGCGAGGCCTGCCGGCGCATCCAGGAGGGGAGCGGGTTCACGGCCCTGCCCAACATGGTGGTCACCAACGCCCACGTGGTGGCGGGGGAGAAGGCGCCGCGGGTGGTGACCCTGGAGGGCAAGCGACTCGACGCCACTGTGGTCCTCTTCGACCCCCGGCGCGACCTGGCCGTCCTGCGGGTCCCGGGACTCGGCCAGGAGCCGCTCAAGGTGGGGAAGGCCAAGGAGGGGGACACCGGCGCCGTGTACGGCCATCCCGGCGGCGCCGACCTGCGGGCCGCCCCGGCCGTCATCAGCCAGAAGCTGATCGCCGTCGGCCGGGACATCTACGACCGGGAGGAGACCCGCCGCAACATCTTCGTGCTGGGCTCCAACCTCCGGCCCGGCGACTCGGGCGGGGCGCTCATCGACAAGGCCGGGTCGGTGGTGGGGGTGGCCTTCGCCATCGCCCCGGACAAGCCGGGGACCAGCTACGCCCTCACTGACGACGAGCTGCGCCCGGTCCTCACCACCGCGGGCACGGCCACATCGTCGGTGGGCACCGGCCGGTGCCTGGACGCCTAAGGCAGGCGGAACCGCCACAGGCCGTCGGCCGAGCCCACGAAGCGACCCACCCAGAAGAGCAGCTCGTCGCCGGTCCACACCGGCTGGGCATCGAGCTGGCGGGGATGGGGCAGGCGGGTCCAGTCCCCGGTCGACGGGCGGTAGACCGCTCCCTGCCCGCAGTGCCCGGCGAAGACCGTGAACTCTCCGGGGACACCCCGGACCCCCGGGGCCGACGCCCCCCCGCCCCTTTCGGGGAGCAGTCGGCGATGTCGAGGGGGAGGTCGGGGAGCCCGTACCAGCGGGCGTGCGGGCCGGTTGACGGGACCAGAGCAACCGCGTGCAGCTCGTAGTCCCAGGCCACGACCCGGTCCCCGCCCCACACGGCGGTGACCGCCTGGGGGGAGAGCGGGAGCGGGGGAAGCATCCGCCACAGGTTCCGGACCGGGTCGTAGGCGGCGGCCCGGGGCCGGCCGTCGGGATCGAGGGAGGCGTTGTCCGGGTCCAGCGCGGCGCCGACCACCACGACCTCGCTCCCGGTCCACAGTCCGACGGCGTCGGTCAGCGCCACCGGCATGGCGGGCAGCGTCCGCCAGGCGTCGGCCGCCGGGTCATAGGCGGCCGCCTCCGGAGACGCATCCCGGCGGCCGTCGGCCGTGCCCCCGGCGATCACCAGCTCGGCTCCGGTCCACACGCCGACCAGCGGCACCCGGGCGGCCAGGGGCGACGGGGCGAGCGTCCGCCACCGGTCAGCCAGGGGGGAGTAGGCGCCGCCGGTGGCCGTCGCCTTCGGGCCCGGTTCCTGCCCACCCCAGATCAGCATCTCGACGCCGGTCCAGGCGGCGACGGCCTGGGTCCGGACGGGGAACGGAGCCGGCGTCAGGGCCCGCCACCGGTCGTCGTCGCGGTGGTAGGCGGCGCCCTCGGGCGCTCCCTCACCAGCCGGGTCGCCACCCCAGACCAGCAGTTCGGAGCCGGTCCAGACCACCACCTGGCCGTCCCGGCTCGGTATCGGTCCCGGGTCGCCCCGGCGCCAGCCGGGCGGGGCGGCCTCGTCCCCCGGCGCGCCTCCCGCGACCGGCGAACGGACCCCCCTGGCGGCCTCGTCCACGCCGGCCGAGGAGGCGTCGGACCCGCGCCAACGATCCCGCGCCACGGCGGTCAGGGCCACGAGCACGACGGCCACCGCAAGACCCACCGCCACCGGCCCCCGGGCCCGCCGGTCAGGCCTGGCGGGCGGGCGAGGCGGCGGACGCGGACCCACCTCGAGGGCCTCCAGCTCGTGGTCGAGCCCACTCACGGCCTGATTCCCGGCGGGAGGTTTCGCGGGGTCATGGGCCTACATTGTGGTCCGATGACTCTGCGATCCCCTTTGGTCGACGCCGCCTGGCTGGCGCAGCATCTCGACGACGTCGTGGTGGCCGACGTCCGCTGGTACCTCGACGGCCGGTCCGGCCGGGACGCCTACGACTCCGGCCACATCCCGGGCGCCGTCCACGTCGACGTCGACACCCACCTCTCGGCTCCGCCGACGCGCCCCGGTCAGGGACGCCATCCGCTGCCCACCCCGGACGCCTTCGCCGCCACCATGGGCTCCCTCGGCATCGGCGACGGCGACACGGTGGTGGCCTATGACGACGCCGGGGGAGCCATGGCCGCCCGGCTGGTGTGGATGCTGCGGGTGACGGGCCACGACGCCGCCCTCCTCGACGGCGGCCTCGCCGCCTGGGAGGGGACGCTGGAATCAGCGCCTGGCGATCGACCCCGGGCCACCTTCACCGCCGGGTCATGGCCCCAGGCGCATCTCGCCGGCTTCGACGACGTCGGCCGGGCGGAAGAGGACGACGGTCCCGTGGTCATCGACGCCCGTTCGGCCGCCCGCTACCGGGGTGACCCTCACCCCCTCGACGACCGACCCGGCCACGTCCCCGGAGCCCGGAGCCTCCCCTTCGCCGAAAACGTCGATTCGGACACGGGGCGGTTCCTGAGCCCCGAGCAGCTCCGGGAGCGCTTCGCCACCGCCGGCATCGCGGCGGGGACCGACGTGGTGGCCTACTGCGGCTCGGGGATCAACGCCTGCCACGACCTCCTGGCCCTGGAGGTCGCGGGTCTGGGCCCGGGGCGCCTCTTCGTGGCCTCCTGGTCGGGCTGGAGCGCGGACGAGGACCGGCCGGCCACCACCGGCGAGAAGCCCTGATCGACGCGGCGACGGGCCCCCGGAGGGGCCCGTCAGCGATTCAAACCCGCTCGATTCGGTCAGTCGGCTTCGATGAAGATGCACTCCCCGGGGCATTCCTCGGCCGATTCGATCACGGCGTCCAGCATGCTGTCCGGAAAGCTGGCCAGTCCGTCGGCCCCGCCGGGGTTGTTGAAGATCTTGGCGCCTTCCTTCACATAGGCGAGACCGTCGTCGAGCAGGGTGAAGACCTCGGGCGCGATCTCTTCGCAAAGGCCATCACCCGTGCACAGGTCCTGATCGATCCATACCTTCATCAGCTGTCTTCCCCGCCTAGGTTCGGGCCGTTACGTCGATCAGTTTAACCGGTCTTCACCGGTGAAATGGAACCGGGGCACCGCGAAACGGCAGCGACTCGCGTGTATTCTCGACCAACGGGCCTCACTTTATGGCCACACGAATTGAGGGGGTGGTCCCCGCGGCTTCCGAGCACGAGAAGCGTCTGGGCGAGTACGAGCGGGAAGTGACCGACCTCCAGACCCAGCTCAAGAGTCTGGAGGAGGAGGTCGTCGGGCTGCGCCGCCGGCTCCAGGACGCGCCCAAGCGGGTCCGGACCCTCGAGGAGCGTCTCCTCGAGACGAAGGGGCAGCTGGCCCAGGCCCTGTCACAGAACGAGAAGCTCTCCGCCACCCTGCGGGAGGCGCGCGAGCACATCGCCGCCCTCCGGGAGGAGGTCGAGAAGCTCACCATGCCGCCGTCGGGGTACGGGACCTACCTCGCCACCAACGACGACGGCAGCATCGACGTGTTCACCGCCGGGCGCAAGATGCGCGTCGCCCTGCACCCCCAGATCGAAGCCACCGAGCTGCGCAAGGGCCAGGAAGTGGTCCTCAACGACTCGTTCAACGTGGTCCTCGCCCGCGGCGTCGACCTGAACGGTGAGGTTGTCACCCTCAAAGAGGTCCTGGAGGACGGCCGGCGGGCGCTGGTCGTCGGCCGGGCCGACGAGGAGCGCGTCGTCGAGCTGTCCGAGGAGCTCATGGGCGAGAAGCTCCGGGCCGGCGACACCATCCTCATGGAGGGGCGCTCCGGGCTCCTGATCGAGAAGCTGCCCCGACCCGAGGTCGAGGAGCTCATCCTCGAAGAGGTCCCCGACATCTCCTACGACGACATCGGCGGGCTCAACGAGCAGATCGAGATGATCCAGGACGCCGTCGAGCTGCCCTACCTCTACGCCGACCACTTCCTCGAGCACGAGCTGCCCCCGCCGAAGGGCATCCTCCTCTACGGCCCCCCGGGCTGCGGCAAGACGCTCATCGCCAAGGCGGTGGCCAACTCCCTGGCCAAGCGGGTGTCGGAGAAGACGGGCAACCGCAACACGCGGTCCTACTTCCTCAACATCAAGGGCCCCGAGCTGCTCAACAAGTACGTGGGTGAGACCGAACGCCAGATCCGGCTCATCTTCCAGCGGGCCCGGGAGAAGAGCGAAGAGGGTGTGCCCGTCATCGTCTTCTTCGACGAGATGGACTCCCTGTTCCGTACCCGGGGGACGGGTATCTCCTCCGACATCGAGTCGACGATCGTCCCCCAGCTCCTGGCCGAGATCGACGGCGTGGAGAGCCTCAAGAACGTGATCGTGATCGGCGCCTCCAACCGGGAGGACCTGATCGACCCGGCCATCCTCCGCCCCGGCCGTCTGGACGTGAAGATCAAGATCGAGCGCCCCGACGAGGCTGGCGCCGCCCACATCTTCGGCTGCTACCTCACCCCCAACCTGCCGCTGGCCGAAGACGAGGTGGGCAAGGCCAAGGGTGACCGGGACGCGGCCATCAAGAAGATGATCACGGCCACGGTCGACTACATGTACTCGACCGAGGACGACAACCGGTTCCTCGAGGTGACGTACCAGAACGGCGACAAGGAGATCATGTTCTTCAAGGACTTCTCCTCCGGCGCCATGATCGAGAACATCGTCCGGCGGGCCAAGAAGCTCTCCATCAAGCGACTCATCGCCGGGGGGAAGAAGGGGATCAGCACCCAGGACCTCGTCGACTCCACCCGCCAGGAGTTCAAGGAGCACGAGGACCTGCCCAACACCACCAACCCCGACGACTGGGCCAAGATTTCGGGCAAGAAGGGCGAGCGGATCGTCTACGTCCGAACCCTCATCGCCAAGGGCAAGGAGGCGGAGGGCGGTCGCTCCATCGAGCGGGTCGCCACCGGCCAGTACCTCTAGTCGGTGCGCCTGGCGTCAGGGCTGCTCATCGCCCTGCTCGTGGTTGGCCAGGGTGGAACCGGGTCCGTTCCCGAGGAGGCGGACCCGGTGCAGGTGGCCGAGTTCATCGCCGCGCCCGGCGCCCGGACCGGCTGCCTGCATCTCGACGTCCCCGAGGCGGCCGGAGCGGCCTGCTTCGACGTCTCCGTCACCACCGGTCCCGACCCCGCTGACGACCACTTCACCTGGCGGTTCAGCGCCCGGGCCACGGCCACCGAGGGGCGCCGGCTGGAGCGGCTGAAGGTCCGCTTGGCCGGGGGAAGGGAGGCGCTCGACGACTGGGAACCTCAGGGCCGCCGCCCCGTCGACGGCAACCCGGTGACCGCCGGCCTCCCGGGCACGGTTGCGCCCGTCCGCTTCGAGGCGCCGGCCGGGCGCCTGCAGTCCTATGCCGACGACGACCTGTACCACGTCTCATGGGTCCGGACGCCGGTCTCGGGGAAGGACTGTTGCCGGACGGCTGCGGTCGGCGGCGTCACCCGCTGGTCGGTCGCCCGGGGTACGGGGATGCCGGTCCGGCTCACCATCGAGGCATGGGTCCGGTAGCCGTGCGATCGCGGCGCTGGGCCGGCCTGGCGGTGGTGCTGTCGGTTCTCGCCTCCGGCGGCCTGGCCTGCCAGGGCTCCGGGGGGCCGGAGATGGCCGACGTCGACCGGCGGTTCCCGCTGCCCGCCAAGACCGATTTCGTGGTCCGCCTGGCTGCCGGGGCACCACGGCCGGAGGTGCGCCAGATCACCACGGATCTGATCCTCGTCGACGGGGTGGAGGTTACCGAAGCCCACTACGACACCCTCGAGATCCGGGTCGGGGTCAGCCGGGACATGTCCGAGGAGAACCGCCGTCGCCTGCGGTCCCGGCTCCTCGAGTCGCCCGCGGTGGTGGGGGTGGACCTGAAGCCCCCGGAGGACTGACTCACCCCGCCCACTCCTGGAGCGCTGGCCCCTTGCGGTGCCTGTAGTCTGGCCGCTGTGGCCCTGCCCAAGGTGTTCGGGATCGAGACCGAGTATGGCATCGCCTTCCGCGGCAGCGCCGACGGGAACCCGGTGGTCGCCTCCTCGATGCTGGTCAACGCCTACGTCGAGCACCGCAAGGTGGGCTGGGACTTCGAGGACGAGTCGCCGGGACGGGACGCCCGGGGCTTCGCCCGGGAGGACGCCTCGCCGCCCGAGGTGGAGACACACCTGGTCAACACCGTGCTCACCAACGGGGCCCGCTACTACGTGGACCACGCCCACCCGGAGTTCTCCACCCCCGAGTGCACCGGCGCGCTCCAGCTCACCCGCTACGACAAGGCGGGGGAGCGGATCCTGGCCCGCTCGATGCAGGCCGCGGGGCGCCTCCTGCCGCCCGGCCAGGAGATCGTCGTCTACAAGAACAACTCCGACGGCAAGGGCAACTCCTACGGCTGCCACGAGAACTACCTGCTCGACCGCGCCGTCCCCTTCTCCACGCTGGTCCGGCACCTCATCCCGTGGTTCGTGACCCGCCAGGTCTTCACCGGGGCAGGCAAGGTGGGGTCGGAGCACGGCGCCGGTGAGGTGCTCTTCCAGCTGTCGCAGCGGGCCGACTTCTTCGAGGAGGAGGTCGGCCTGGAGACCACCCTCAAGCGGCCCATCGTGAACACCCGGGACGAGCCGCACGCCGACCCTCAGAAGTACCGCCGGCTCCACGTGATCGTGGGCGACGCCAACCTGTGCGAGGTGGCCACCTACCTGAAGGTCGCCACCACCGCGGTGGTGCTGTCGATGATCGAGGACGGCTTCATCGACAAGGACCTGTCCCTGGCCACCCCCGTGCCCACCATGCGCAAGGTGTCCCACGACCCGGAGTGCCGGACGACCCTGTCCCTGGCCGACGGGTCCTCGCTGACGGCCGTGGAGCTGCAGTGGGAGTTCTTCCGGATGGCGGAGAAGTACGCCGACGAGACCGGGTTGGAAAACTGCGGCGAGGAGGACGGCGGGGGGCAGTTGCTGGAACGCTGGGAGCATGTGCTGACCGCACTGGAGGAGGAACCCCGGCGCCTCGACGGCGTCCTCGACTGGGTGACCAAGTACAACCTGCTCGACGCCTACGCGGCCAAGAACGGTCTCGAGTGGGGCGACCCTAAGCTGGCCCTCATGGACCTGCAGTACCACGACGTGCGGCCGGAGCGCTCCCTCTACGAACGCCTGGTGAAGGCGGGCAAGGTCGAGCGGATGCTGGATGAGGAAGACGTGCTGTCGGCCATGACCGAACCCCCGGAGACGACGCGGGCATACTTCCGAGGCAAGTGCCTCTCGCTATGGTCGAATTCGGTCGTAGCGGCCAACTGGGACAGTTTGATCTTCGACCTGGGCGCAGATCCCCTCAAAAGAATCCCAATGATGGAACCTCTCAGAGGGACCAAGGCCCACGTCGATGAACTTCTAGAAGACTGCGCCTCGCCGGCTGAACTGGTAGCTCGGCTATCGGCGTAGCAGGATAGGGACGAAATGCCTGAGCGGGAGCGAAAGCAGAAGCCGATCCCCAAGCCCCGGGAGACCGAGACCGCCGAGGTCGATGCCCCGGTCAAGCAGGGCGAGAAGATCAAGGAGGAGCTCGACGAGCTCCTCGACGAGATCGACTCCGTCCTCGAGGAGAACGCGGAGGAGTTCGTCCGCAACTACGTCCAGAAAGGCGGAGAGTGACGTAGGAGGTTCTCGCGCTCCGGCGCAAGCCCGCGGGCTCGTTGTAGGCTCGCCGGTCCATGAGCGACCTTTCGCTTCCTTCCTTCGCGTCCGGGTCTGACCCGGGCCCTTCGTTCTCCGAATTCCTCCGGCGCATCGCGCCCGACGCCTGGCCACCGGCCCTGAACCGATCCGAGGGCCCGGGCGGCCCCGCATCCAGCCGCTTCGACGTCCCCCACGGGACCACCATCGCCTGCGTGCGCTACACGGGCGGCGTGGTCATGGCCGGCGACCGGCGGGCCACCGAGGGCTACACCATCGCCAGCCGGCGGATGGACAAGGTCATGCCCGCTGATCACTGGTCCGGGGTGGCCATCGCCGGGGCGGCGGGGCCGGCCATGGAGATGGTCAAGCTCCTCCAGACCGAGCTCGAGCACTACGAGAAGGTCGAAGGCGAACCCCTCTCCTTGGAGGGCAAGGCCAACAAGCTCTCCCAGATGATCCGGGCCAACCTCCCCGCCGCCATGCAGGGCATGGTGGTGGTGCCGCTCTTCGCCGGCTACGACCTGCGGCGGGAGGACGGACGGCTGTTCAAGTACGACGTCACCGGGGGCCGCTACGAGGAGGCCGACTACGCCACCACCGGCTCCGGCGGCGTCCACGCCCGCAACTGGATCAAGGCGGGTTACCGCCCCGGGATGGAGTCCGGCGAAGCCGTCGACCTGGCCCTCCTGGCTCTGTTCCAGGCGGCCGACGAGGACTCCGCCACCGGCGGCCCCGACCTGGTCCGGCGCATCTACCCGTCGGTGGCCACCATCGACAGCAACGGGTTCGTGCTCATGACCGACGACGCCGTCGAGGCCCGGACCACCGAACTGCTCCAGGGGAGGGCCACCACATGAGCATGCCCTTCTACGTCTCGCCTGAACAGGTCATGAAGGACCGGGCCGACTACGCCCGCAAGGGCATCGCCCGGGGTCGGAGCCTGGTCGCCCTGGAGTACGCCGACGGGATCGCCATCGTGGCCGAGAACCCCTCGGGGACGCTGTACAAGATCTCGGAGATCTACGACCGCATCGCCTTCGCCGGGGTCGGCAAGTACAACGAGTTCGAGATGCTCAAGATCGCCGGGGTGCGCCACGCCGACCTCCGCGGCTACTCCTACTCCCGGGAGGACGTCACCGCCCGGGCCCTGGCCAACGCCTACGCCCAGACGCTGGGCCAGGTCTTCACCCACGAGATGAAGCCCTACGAGGTCGAGATCCTGGTGGCCCAGGTGGGGGACCGCCCCGGCGAACCCAACGAGCTGTTCCACATCCTCTACGACGGCACGGTGATGGACGAGCACCGCTACACGGTGCTGGGCGGCCAGGCCGACGCCATCAGCGAGGAGCTGGGCACCAGCTACACCGAGGGCCTCGATCTGGCCGCGGCCGTGCGCCTCGGCACCCAGGTGCTCGGCGCCCCCGACGCCCGCAACCTCACTGCCGATGCGCTCGAGGTGGCCATCCTCGACCGCACCCGGCCCCGGCGCCGCTTCCGCCGCCTGGAGGACGAAGAGGTCGACCGCTACCTGGCCGAGGCCACCGATTCCGCCGGCACCAGCTGACGATCCAACCCCGAAGAGACCGGCTTCTTCCAGCCGCTCGTCACCGCCCGGGCCTGAGCGCCGGCGCCGGCCCTCAGCCGGAGAAGGCCAGCTCGACCAGGGGAAACACACCCAGCAGGACGATGGCCACCAGCACCACCCACCGGGCCCGTCCGCCCCAGAGCAATGGATCGGAGGGGGCGTCGCGCTCGGGGGGAAGGTCAAGAACGAAGTCGACCTCGTCGACGAGGAGGACCAGCTTGGCGTCGTCGAGATCGTCCTCGGGCACGAACACCTCGACCCGGCTCATGTCACCCACGGTGAACTGGTACGGGCTGTCGATGGCCCCGCGGAGCTTGACCCTGATGCCCTCGGCCCCCAGCCGGGCGGCGATGACGTGGGCGGCGAAGGATCCGCCCACGGTGGTGAGGCGGGCCATCCGCACCCCGGCATGCATCACAGCACCAATGTACGGGGGCAAACCGCACCGTGCTCGGCGCAAGCGACCGCAACTGCGCGCACCGGGCCGTACACTCGACGTGTGGAGCGACGCATCTTCGGCCTCGAGAACGAATACGGCGTGACCTGCACCCTCCGTGGGCAACGGCGCCTGTCTCCCGACGAGGTGGCGCGCTACCTCTTCCGGCGGGTCGTGTCCTGGGGCCGGTCCTCCAACGTCTTCCTCGAGAACGGCGCCCGCCTCTACCTCGATGTCGGTTCCCACCCCGAATACGCCACTCCCGAGTGCGACTCCATCTACGACGTGGTGGTCCACGACAAGGCGGGGGAACGCATCCTCGAATCGCTGCTCATGTCGGCCGAGCAGCGCCTGCGGGAGGAGGGCATCCGGGGCGAGGTCTACCTGTTCAAGAACAACACCGACTCGGCCGGCAACTCCTACGGCTGTCACGAGAACTACCTGGTGGAGCGGGAGGGCGACTTCGCCCGCTTCACCGACGTGCTCATCCCCTTCCTCGTCTCCCGCCAGATCTACGCCGGCGCGGGCAAGGTCCTCCAGACCGCCCGGGGCGCCATGTACTGCGTCTCCCAGCGGGCCGAGCACATCTGGGAGGGCGTGTCGTCGGCCACCACGCGCTCCCGGCCGATCATCAACACCCGGGACGAGCCCCACGCCGACGCCGAACGCTTCCGCCGGCTCCACGTGATCGTGGGCGACTCCAACATGAGCGAGTACACGAACTTCCTCAAGATCGGGACCAGCTCGATCGTGTTGCGCATGCTGGAGGAGGACAAGGGGGTGTGGCGCGACCTGACGCTGGAGAACCCCATCCGGGCCATCCGGGAGATCTCCCACGACATCACCTGCCGGCGACGCGTGCGGCTGGCCAACGGCCGGGAGCTGTCCGCCTTCGAGATCCAGTCCGAGTTCCTCACCCGGGCGCAGAAGTTCGCCGCCCGCAAGGGCCTCGGCGAGCAGGAGACCAAGGCGCTGGCCATGTGGGAGCACGTCATGGCCAGCATCGAGGAGGACCCCCTCACGCTCTCGTCCGAGATCGACTGGGTGATCAAGTACCACCTGATCGAGAACTACCGGAACCGCCACCAGATCCCCCTCACCCACCCCAAGGTGGCCCTGGTGGACCTGGCCTACCACGACGTGAACACCCGCCGGTCGCTGTTCTACGTGCTGGAGCGCAAGGGGGTGGCCCAGCGCATCGCCAACGACGCCGACATCCTGGCCGCCACCACCAACCCGCCGGAGACGACCCGGGCCAAGCTGCGGGGCGCCTTCATCAAGCGGGCCAAAGAGCGCAAGCGCGACTACACGGTCGACTGGGTGCACCTCAAGCTCAACGACCAGGCCCAGCGCACGGTCCTGTGCAAGGACCCGTTCAAGTCCGTGGACGAGCGGGTCGAGAAGCTCATCGCTTGCCTGTAGAAGGGCCCCCTTCCGACCTGAGCGTCGGAGCCTTCTCCGACCAGGGCCCGTGGGTCGTCGACCTCGAGCGCCTGGCTTGGCGGCCGGGGCTCGACCGGGTGCGGGTGGCGGTCCGGGCCGAGGTACCCCGCCTCGTCACCCCGAGAAAGATCCCTCCGGTCGGGCGTCTCCTGATCACGCTGCGATACCTCGGTTTCGCCTTTGTCGTCTGGTGGCTGGGCAAGCGCCGGGGCCGGCCGGATTCGGTGGCCGATCTCTCCCGCCGCCTGCGGAAGGCGGCTGAACGGCTCGGCCCCGCCTACATCAAGCTGGGACAGATCATCTCCGCCGGGGACGGCGTCTTCCCCGAGCCGCTGGTGGCCGAGTTCAAGCTGTGCCGGGACCAGGTGCCGCCCGAATCCTTCGCCGACGTGCGCCAGGTGGTGGAAGAGGACCTGGGCCGGTCCCTGGAAGATGTGTTCGCCGTGTTCGATCCCGTCCCGCTGGCCGCCGCCTCGGTCGCCCAGGTCCACGCCGCCCGCCTGCACAGCGGCGAGTCCGTGGTGGTCAAGGTTCAGCGGCCGGCGGTGGCCCGGCTGGTCCGCGCCGACCTCGCCGTCATGGCCTGGATCGCGCCCCGGCTGGTCGGGCGCATCCCGGTCGCGGCCCTGGCCAATCCGCCCGCGCTGGTGGAGCTCTTCGCCGAGACCATCGTCGAGGAGCTCGACTTCCGCCTCGAAGCCGAGAACATGCTCGACGTCGCCCGCTCCATGGTCGAGCTGGGCCAGACCCGCTACGTCGTCCCCCGCCCCCACCCGGAGCTCGTGACCCACCGGGTCCTGGTGATGGAACGCCTCTCGGGCTTCGCCTTCGACGATGTCGAGGGCATGAAGGCAGCGGGAGTGGACACGGCCGAGCTGGTCCGCTCCGGGATGATCGGGTTCCTGGAGGGGGCCATGCTCAACGGGATCTTCCACGGCGACCTCCACGCCGGGAACCTGTTCGTCCTGCCCGACGGGCGCACCGCCCTGCTCGACTTCGGCATCACCGGGCGGCTCGACGAAACCCGCCGGCGGGCCTTCCTCCGCCTGCTGGTGGGCGCCACCGTCAACGACGTCAAGGGCCAGCTCGAGGCCCTGCGCGACCTCGGGGCCCTGCCCTCCGATACCGACATCTCCGCGGTCATCGCCGAGCTCGGCCTCGACCGGCCCCCGGTGGACCCGACGACGCTCACGCCCGAGGAGCTGGTGGGCGAGATCCAGCGGATGGTCAAGGCCCTGCTGGGCTACGGCGCCCGGATGCCCAAGGAACTGATGCTGTTCGTGAAGAACATGGTCTTTCTGGACGGAGCCATCGCCACGCTCGCTCCCGATCTCGACCTGTTCGCCGAGATCGCCCACATCGCGGCCTATTTCTCCACCGCCCACGGCGCCCGGATCTTCGGCGACGTCGGCGAGGCGGCCCAGCGAGAGATCGACCTCTCCGGCATGAAGGCGTCCTTCGGTGTCGACCCTGCCACCGAGCGCCTCACCTACCGCGACCTCCAGGCCCGGCGCGCCGTCATCCGGGAGCGCCTGGCCCGCCGGGATCGCCGCCGTAACTGACAGCCGGACCCGGTGGTTCCTCCGGCTGACGCCGTAGTCTCCGCCCATGCCGTCCTTCCGCAGCGGTGTCGTCGTGCGCTTCTTGGAGGAACGCCCCGGCCTCCAGCGGGTCGAGGTGGACCTCGGCGACGGACCTGAGCGCGCCTACGGGCTCACCCAGCTGACGGGGCCCGTGGCGGTGGGGGACCGGGTGGTGGTGAACACCACCGCGGTGGAGCTCGGCCTCGGCACCGGGGGCTGGCACGTCATCCACTGGAACCTGGAGCGGGACACCTGGAGCGAGCGGGGGCCGGGGCACGTCATCAAGGCCCGCTACACCAGCCTCCAGGCCGACGTGGGCTCCACCGAGGAGCACGTCACCACCCTGGCCGAGGTGGAATCGATCGCCGGGATGCCGGTGGTGGCCGCGGGTCTGCACAGCCAGCTCCCGGCGATCGCCGTCGCCTTCAAGGAGGCCGCCCCCGAGGCCCGGCTGGTCTACGTCATGACCGACGGCGCCGGGCTGCCGCTGGCCATGTCCGATCTGGTGGCGGCCCTGCGGGAGCGCAAGCTGGTGGACGCCACCGTGACCTGCGGGCACGCCTTCGGCGGCGACCACGAGGCGGTATCGGTGTTCTCGGCCCTGACCGTGGCCCGCCACCTGGCCGGCGCCGACGCCGCCGTGGTGGCCATGGGCCCCGGCGTGGTCGGGACCGGTACCCGGCTGGGGTTCTCCGGCCTCGAGGTCGGGCCCACGCTGGACGCCGCCGTCGCCCTCGGCGGCCAGCCTGTGGCCTGCCTGCGGGCCTCTTTCGCCGACCCGAGGGAACGCCACCGGGGTCTGTCCCACCACTCCGCCACCGCTCTGCGCCTGGCTTGCCGGGAGCGGGTCTCGATCGCCCTGCCCCGGGTCGGCGGGCCCGAGGAGGAGCGCTTGCGGGCCGACCTGGCCGCCGCCGGCCTCGACCGCCTCCACGAGGTCGTGGAGATCGACCCGCCCGACGTCGTCGCCCTGTTCGCCCGCCATGGCCTCGAGGTCTCCTCCATGGGCCGGCCCGCGGCCGCCGACCCGGTCCTCTTCGCCTGCGGTGGGGCGGCGGGAATTCTCTCGGCCGCCCGGCTCAAAGGCTCACATTCCTGATCCACCGGCCGAAACGACGTCCCGGGCTTTTTTCGCTCAAGTCGTGCGTCCGGGACACCGATGCCAACACCGTGGAAACAGAGCTCGAGCGGCGCGAGGCACGGCTGATGGCGGCCCGAAAGGCATTGGCTGAGCTGTCGCGAGGCTCGGCCGGCCTCGAGCTGCTGGCCGAGATCGAGCAGGCCCACGCCGCCGTCGAGGCGGCCGAGCGCCGTATGGTCGCCGCCCGCATCCCCTCTCTGGCCGTCCGAGCCCGGCAGCGGCTCCGCAAGGCCCGGGAGGCGGAGCAGCAGATCCTCGCCGCCCATGGTTACGACAGCTGGCTCGGACTGCAGCTGCGCCGGGTCGACAGCGCTCTTCGCCCAGCCGTCGCCCGAAGCCGTGGCCGCGGCCGAGACCGAGCACCGGCAGGCCCTGGCGGCCTGGGAGGAGCTGGCCAGCGACACCGGGGCTCCGGCGGAGACGACCGTGGCCTACCTGCCGCACGGGCGCGACCTGGCGCCGGCGTCCCGACCGGACACCAGACCGGCGGTTGGCTCTTCGCCTGACGGCCATCACCATGCGGCGGGGCCCTCCAGCATCGGCCTCCGGGGTCTGATGGCCGACCGGCTGGAGCGCCTCACCAATCTGATCGCCGTCCTGCTCGACACCGGCCGGCCCCTCACCCTGGAGGAGATCGGCGAGCGGGTTCCCGGCTATCCCGACGACCCCGCCACCCGGCGGCGCCAGTTCGAACGGGACAAAGCCACGCTCCGGGACATCGGTGTCCCGATCTCGCTCGAGGCCCTCTACGCCTTCGACCAGGAGACGGGCTACCGCATCCACCGCCAGGACTACGAGCTTCCCGCCCTCGACCTCAAGGCCGACGAACTCGTGGCCCTCCACCTGGCCGTCACCGCCGTCGGTCTCGACGGCGGCGAAGGGCGCCACGCCCTCTGGAAGCTGGGCGGAGCCGAGGGAGACCCGGCCCCGCCGCTGGCCGCCCTCCCGTCGGTGCCGGCCCTGCCCTTCCTCTTCGACGCCTACCGCCGGCGGGCCGAGGTGGGTTTCTCCTACCGCAGCGAGCCCCGGCGCCTGTGGCCCTACGGGATCGTGTTCCGCAACGGCCACTGGTACGCCGTGGGGCACGACCCCGACCGCGACGCCATCCGCGCCTTCCGGGCCGACCGCATCGAGCCCGGGGTTCGGGGTGTCCCCGAAGTGATGACTGTGGGCCCACCCGCCCGCTTCGAACCGCCGGCCGGCTTCGATCCGTCTGCCGCGCTCCGTGACGAGCCGTGGCGCTTCGGCGATGAGGAGCCCGTCGAGGCCCGGGTCCGGGTCGTCGCCCCCCAGGCGGCCTGGGTGGTGGCCGAGGTGGGGGAGCAGGCGGTGGCCGAGCGCGGCGACGACGGCTCGGTGGTGGTGCGGATGGCGGTCACGAACCGCGCCGCCTTCCGGTCCTTCGTGCTCGGCCTGCTCGACTCCGCCGAGGTGCTCGGCCCGCCCGAACTCCGGGACGAGGCGGTGGGGTGGCTGGAATCGATGGCTGACCCGAAACGACGGCCATGACCCGGCCGGACTCGGCCGCCCGCCTTCGCCGGCTGCTCTCCGTCATTCCCTGGATGCTCGACCACCAGGGCTCTTCGCTGTCGGAGATCGCCGCCCGCTTCGGCCTGTCGGTGCCGGAGCTGGAACGGGATCTGGAGCTCATTCCGTTCTGCGGCCTGCCCCCTTACAGCCCCGACCGGCTCATCGACTGCGAGGTCGTCGACGGCCGGGTGTTCCTCCGTTTCGCCGAGTACTTCGCCCGGCCGTTGAGTCTCACGCCGGCCGAGGGTTTCGGCCTCCTGGCCGCCGGCCGGGCTCTCCTCGGGGTGCCGGGCGGCGACCGGGACGGGTCGCTGGCCTCGGCCCTGGACAAGCTGGCCGGCGTGCTGGGCGGCGCCGGGGGGATGACCATCGAACTCGGCCCCGGCCGCTTCCTCGACGCCCTGCGGACGGCGGCCGAAGCGGGAGAGCAGGTGGAGATCGACTACTACGCCTTCGGCCGCGACGCCCTCACCACCCGGGTCATCGACCCCCATGCCGTCTTCGCCGCCGCCGGCGGCTGGTACGTCGACGCCTGGTGCCACTCGGCGGCCGACGACCGGCTCTTCCGGGTGGACCGGGTGCGGGACGTGCGGGCCACCGGCGAGCACTTCGTCCCCGATCCGGACCGGGCCGGCGACCGCCGGTCCGTCTTCCATCCCCGGGACAGCGACCCCCGGGTCACCCTGATCCTCGCCCCCGAGGCGGCCTGGGTCACCGAGTCGTACCCCGTGGAATCGGTCGAGACGGAAGCCGACGGCCGGCTGCGGGTCATCCTGGCCGTCAGCGAGCGGGCCTGGCTGGAGCGCCTGCTCCTCCGGCTGGGCCCGGCGGCCGAGGTGATGGCTCCCCCTACACTGGCCGGGGTGGGCGCGGAGGCGGCCGCCCGCCTGCTCACCGTGTACGGCCAGCGCAGCTGAACCGAACCCCTGCGCCGCAGCCGGATCGACCCGCCAACGTGCCAGGATGGAAAGCCGTGGAGCGCCCCGAGACCGAGCCTGTGCCGACCCCCGCCCCGGAGGCTCCCGTCGGAGCCCCTCCCTTCGGCGTACCCCCCGAGCAGCCGGTCCCCGTGGAAGCGCTGGCCGTGGACGGAGCCCCGGAGCCGAAGCGCCGGCGGCAGGGCCTCGAATGGATCGTGCTGGTGGTCGCCTCCCTGGCCGTCGCCCTCGTGGTCCGGGCCTTCCTCATCCAGGCCTTCTACATCCCCTCCGAGTCGATGCTCCCCACCCTCCACAAGGACGACCGGGTCCTGGTGAACAAGCTCTCCTACCGGCTCCACGACGTGCACCGCGGCGACGTGATCGTGTTTGAAGCGCCCGAGGGGGCGAGCACCTCCGAGGTCAAGGACCTGATCAAGCGGGTGGTGGGCCTCCCCGGGGAGACGATCGAGGGCCGCGGGGGCGAGATCTACATCGACGGCAAGCCCCTCAACGAGCCGTACCTGCCGAACGAGGTGCGCTCCCGGGAGTTCCCGGCCGAGAAGGTGCCACCCCACCGGCTCTGGGTCCTGGGTGACAACCGCCAGGATTCCAAGGACTCCACCTTCTTCAAGTCGATCGACGAGGACACCATCGTCGGTCGCGCCTTCGTCCGCATCTGGCCCCTGGGCGCCCTGGGTCTGCTCTGACGCCTGAGCTGGGCCGTCAGGGCCCGGCCGTCCATTCCCCGACGGCGGCCACCATCCGATCCACGTGGTCCGAGTAGACGGCGTCGATGTCCATGGCCAGCAGCGCCCGCAGGCGCCGGGTCTCCTGCACGTCCCAGGCGAAGGCGGCCAGCCCGAAACGATGGGTCAGGGCCACCAGACCGGCTGACCATTCGCGTTCCTGCAGGTTGAGGGCGGCCACGCCCTGGCGGGCGAGGGCGGCGGCGTGGGGCTCGAGCGTGTCGCCGTAGCGGCGCCGGCCCATGGAGTGGACCAGGCGCACCTCGGAATCGGCGGCCCGGACCCCGGCGAGCACCTCGACGTCGGTGGCGCACAGCCAGAGGCGATCGACGGTGTCGGCATCCCGGGCCGCGGCCAGGATCGCCTCCACCGCCCGCGGGTCCTTCAGGTCGAGGGACAGTTCGAAGTCGCGCCCCACCGTGGCGTAGAGGTCGGCCAGGCGGGGGATGCCGGCCTCGGCCAGCCGGGCCGCCGGGGTGGAAGCCACTTCCAGGCGACGCAGCCCCTGGCGGAGGTGGGCGCCGTGGACCAGGACGGCCTCGCCGTCGCCGGAGAGGCGGACGTCCGACTCCAGGCCCCGGGCCCCCTGCTTCAGGGCGCGGGCAAAGGCGTCCAGAGTGTTCTCGGGGGCCTCGGCCCGCCCACCGCGGTGAGCGAAGGTGATCGGCGGCACAGCCCATGGTCGCACGACTCGGCGCCGACGAGCCGAGGGTCCACCACGTGAGCCGAGATGCGCACGATACTGACGCTGCGGTTGGTCAGGCGTCATGAGTTGCCCGGTGCGACGTTCAGAAAAAGAGCACTCAACCTGAAGCGCGAATGCGCCGATGGGATGGGCATGACTCAAAGGGGCCAAGGAGGACGAGGAATGACCACCATCCGAGCGACCTGCCCGTCTTGTGGGGACGTGCGACTGAAGGCGGCCGATGTCGTGGTGCGTGTGTGCGCCAACGACAACAAGGGCTCCTACTGCTTCCGTTGCCCGAGCTGTGGTTTGCGGGTGACGAAGTCGGCCGACTCCCGCATCGTCGACCTGCTGGCGTCCTCGGGCGTGCGCATGGACGTGTGGCACCTCCCCTCCGAGCTGTGGGAGCCCCGTCCCACCGGCGCCCCGGTGTCCTACGACGACCTCCTCGACTTCCACCTGATGCTCCAGGACGACAGCTGGTTCGAGCAGCTGGCCGAGACGATCGCCGACGCTCCCGAGAAGTAGCTGGTCCTCCGGCCGGTTCGCCCCGCCGGCCCCGCTGATTTCCTCCGGTACCGCCTCCCATCGCAGCCCCGACTGAGGGCCTTCGAGGGGAGGCGGTAGCATTTTCAGGCGCAATCTCCAGAACAGGGCGCCTGATGAACATCGGACCCATGGAAGTCATGATCATCTTCGTCGTGGCCCTGCTCGTCTTCGGGCCGACGAAGCTCCCCGAGATCGGCCGTCAGGTCGGTAAGGCCGTGCGCGAGTTCCGCCGGTTCCAGAGCTCGTTCCAGAACGACTTCAAGGACCTCCTGGAGGATCCGCCGCCCGGGCCCGTCATCCCGCAGGCGACGCCGCCGGTCGCTGAGCAGGTGGCCGAGAGCCAGGCGGAGCCGTCCTCGACCGTGGCGCCAGGGCCGACGCCGGCGTCGTCCGGACCCGCCGTCCCGCTCCGGCCGGTCATCGGCGACGAGACGCCACCCTCGGGGAACGGCGACGGGGTCGCCAGTCCGCCGGCCGAGGCCTGATGGCCTGGCGAATCCTGGAGAGGGCCAAGAAGGACAAGGCCAAGCCGGAGCCGGCCAGCATGACGGTCGTCCAGCACCTCACCGAGCTGCGCGACCGCCTGTTGTACATGATGATCGCGGTGGCGGTGGGGGCGGTCATCTGCTTCGTGCTCTTCGACCGGATCATCGGCTTCATGGTCGAGCCCTACAAGGACATCACCGGCCAGGAGGGGCTGATCTTCACCCAGCCGCTCGAGGCGTTCATGACCCGCCTCAAGGTCGCGGCCTACGGCGGCCTGGTCATCGCCTCGCCCGTGGTGTTCTGGCACCTGTGGCGCTTCATCACCCCCGGGCTCTATTCCAAGGAGAAGCGCTACGCCATCCCCTTCGTGGTCAGCTCGGTGGTGCTCTTCGTGGGGGGCTCGATCCTCTCCCTGTTGACATTTCCCCGGGCCCTCGAGTTCCTGCTGGGGGTGGGGGGCGACAACCTGCGACCGCTGCTCTCCGCTGGCAGCTACCTGTCGCTCGTGTTCCTCATGGCCATCAGCTTCGGGTTCGCCTTCGAGTTCCCCATCCTGGTGGTGTTCCTGCTCCTGGCCCGGATCCTCACCACCGCCCAGCTGCGGCACTGGCGGCGCTACGCCTTCCTGGTCATCGTGATCATCGCCGCCGTCGTCACCCCCAGCCAGGACCCGATCACGCTCTTCGCTCTGGCCCTGCCCATGTACTTCCTGTATGAGGGCGCCATCCTCGTGGGCCGGTTCATGAAACGATGAGGGGCCCACGCCCCCGGCGTACCCTCCTGGTGGTGGGAGCGCTGGTGGCGACAGGAGCCCTGGTGAGCGGAATCGCCATGACGCAGGGCGGGGGGTCCAGCACCTCCGGGAGCGCCCCGGGCCCCGGGAAGGCGGAGGGCCGCGACGAGCAGTCGCCGGCCCCTGCGCCCGCCGAGGTGACCCGCTTCTTCGAGGTCATGCGCCTGGCCTTCACCGGCGTCCTGGCCGACGCCGCCACCTTCGACCAGCGGGTCGCCGAGGTCGCCGGCGGGAACCGCCCGGCGGCCGAGCTGACCGCCGCCCTCGACGCTTCCCTGCGCCGGGTGGAAGGTACCCGTGACCTCGTGGGTGCGTCCGCCGACCTCCCCGGCCTGCCCGATCCCCGCCGGCTCTATCTTCGTTCCGCCCTCCTCTACGCCGAGGCCCTGTGGGCACTGCGGGCGGGGGTGGAGTCCGGCGATCCCGGCCGGGCCGAGCTCGTCCGCCAGGCCCAACGGCTCAAGGTGCTGTCCAATCACGTCTACGACCGGGGCACGGTGATGGCCGACCCGGGCCTGCCCGTCATCCGCGAGACGCCGGACTGGGGCCGCCAGGGCCTCGCGCCCGGCGCCCCGCCGGTGGCGTCCGAGGGATGGGCACAGACACTGAGCACCTTCACCGCGGCCGCCCGCCCCAAGGTGGCGGCTCCCACCCATTGGGAGCCCAGCCTGGCCCGGATGGCGGTGCTGGTCGACGACGAGGCGGTCGCCGCTTTCGCCGCCGCCTCGACCTCCACCGGGCCCCTGCGTGACCGGCACGAGGCCCGGGCCCGGCGGTTGGCCCTCCTGGGAGAGGATCTGTGGCGGGCCGCCCCCGAACGCCTGGGGGGTGAGCTCCCTGAGCATCCCCGCTCCGCCTTCGACCGCGCCGGACTGGAGCCGCAGCCGGTGCCCGGGGTCGGCCCCGGCGGGCTGGGCTCGCGGTGAGCGCGCTGCCCCTGACTCCGGACCGGGAACGGCGCGGCGCCTTCGAGGCCGCCCACGGCTTCCCGCTCGACCCCTTCCAGCACGAAGCCCTCGACGCACTGGACGCCGGGCGCTCGGTGCTGGTGGCCGCCCCCACCGGCTCGGGCAAGACGGTGGTGGCCGAATACGCCATCGAGCGGGCGCTGGAAGAGGGGCGCAAGGCGTTCTACACGACGCCGCTCAAGGCCCTGTCGAACCAGAAGTTCGGCGACCTCGTCCGGGCCCACGGGGCCCACCGGGTCGGGCTCCTCACCGGTGACAACTCCATCAACGGCGACGCGCCCGTGGTGGTGATGACCACCGAGGTGCTCCGCAACATGATCTACAGCGCCTCATCGACCCTGGAGGGGCTGCGCTACGTCGTCCTCGACGAGGTCCACTACCTCCAGAACCCCTACCGGGGCGCGGTGTGGGAAGAGGTGATCATCCACCTCGACCCGACCGTCGACCTGGTGTGCCTGTCGGCCACGGTGTCCAACGCCGAGGAGTTCGCCGACTGGATCCAGACCGTGCGGGGCGAGACCACCGCCGTCATCGAGGAGCGCCGGCCGGTGCGTCTCCGCCACCTCTACCTGGCCGGCGACCGGGAGTCGGAGAGGCTCCACCTCCTCCCCACCTTCGTGGAGTATCCGGAGCCGGCCGAGAGCGGGCCTGTCGCCGCCGCGGAACTGAGACCCAACCCGGAGGCGCACCGCCTCGACTCGAGGTCCGTGCGCCGGCCCGGCCCCGGGCACGGGGGCCGCCCCAAGGGCAGGCTCTACACGCCCCGCCGCTTCGAGGTCGTCGACCTCCTCGACAACGAGGGGATGCTGCCCGCCATCTATTTCATCTTCAGCCGGGCGGCCTGCGACCAGGCCGTGGAGCAGACCCTGGCGGCGGGGATCCGTCTCACCAGCCCCGAGGAGCGGGAGGCCATCCGGGCGATCGCCGAGGCCAAGGTCGGGTCGCTGTCCGACACGGACCTGGAGGTGCTGCGCTACCCGACCTGGATCGCGGGTCTGGAGGCGGGCCTGGCCGCCCACCACGCCGGCATGGTCCCCCCCATGAAGGAAGCGGTGGAGGAGGCGTTCTCCCGGGGTCTGGTGAAGGCCGTCTTCGCCACCGAGACCCTCTCCCTCGGAATCAACATGCCGGCCCGCTCGGTGGTCATCGAGAAGCTCTCGAAGTTCACGGGGGAACGCCACGAGTTCCTCACCCCCGGGGAGTACACCCAGCTCACCGGACGGGCGGGGCGCCGGGGGATCGACGACCTCGGCTACGCCGTGGTGCTGTGGAACCCGTTCGTCCCCTTCGACCAGGTGGCGGCGCTGGCCTCCACCCGCTCCTATGCCCTGCGCAGCTCGTTCCGGCCCACCTACAACATGGCCGCCAACCTGGTGCGCCGCTACCCGTCCGACGTGGCCCACCACCTCCTCAACCTGTCCTTCGCCCAGTACGGGACGGACAAGGAGATCGTGCGCCTGGAGCGCCAGCTGGAACGCACGAAGGATCTGCTGGCCAGCCACCGGCAGGGCGTCGCCTGCGAGCGGGGCGACGTCGAGGAATACCGCCGGCTCCTGGCCAACCGGAGCGAGCGGCGGCGGGCGGCGGCGGGCGGCGGGGGCCTCGACCACCTCAAGCCGGGCGATGTGCTCATGCGCCGGGGCGCGAAGACCGTGGTCCTGCAGCGCACCCGGGGCCGGGGCGGTGACGTCAAGGTGCTGGCTCTCACCCCGGACCGGGGGGTGGTGCGCCTGGGAGCCGCCGACCTCCCCGCCGGGACGACGCCGGTGGGCACCATCGAGCTGCCCCGTCCCTACGCCCCCCGCAGCCCGGCCTTCCGCCGGGCGGTGATGGAATCCCTGCGCACCATGCGGCCCCGGTCGCGGGGGAAGGACGCCGAGCCCGCGGCCGCGGACACGTCGGAGTCAGGACGGGACGCCGGACGGGACTCGGCCCGCCGCCATCCCGTCGCCTCCTGTCCCGACCTGGCCGACCATCTCCGCTACGCCGAGCGGGCCGACCGGCTCGCCCGCGACGCGGACCGTCTGGAACGGCGCATCCGGGGCCGGGCCGAGAGTCTCGCCCGCCAGTTCGACCGGGTGCTGCGGGTGCTCGAAGCGTGGGGTTACATCGACGGGTGGTCCCTCACCGAGGCCGGCGAGCTCCTCTCCCGGCTCTACACCGAAACGGACCTGCTGGTGGCCGAATCGATGGGCGACGGTCTCCTCGACGGCCTCGACCCGCCGTCCCTGGCCGCCGTCTGCTCCGCCTTCAGCTACGAGACCCGGGGGCCGGCGGCCGAGGTGGCCGCCGCGGCCCGGGCCCGCGTCCCCAACCGCAGGGTGCGGGAACGGGTGCTGGAGGTGGAGCGCATCTGGCGGGACCTGCACACGGTGGAGGACGAGGCCGGGCTGCCCGAGACCCGGGCGCCCGACGCCGGCTTCACCCGCCACGCCCACGCCTGGGCCTCGGGTGAGGACCTCGAAGACGTGCTGGCCGACGACGAGCTGACCGGCGGCGACTTCGTCCGCAACATCAAGCAGCTCATCGACCTGCTCCGCCAGGTCGGTGACGTGGCACCGGTTCCGGAGACGGCGGCCACGGCCCGAGCTGCGGCCGAGGCCCTCTTCCGGGGCGTGGTGGCCGCCTCCTCAGCCGTCGGCGCGTGATCCGCAAAGGCGACGAGTGGGGGGCGCCGGCGGGGGACTCCCGGCCCGACCTGGACGTGGCCGGCGACGACGCCTCGCTGGCCGCAGCGCTGTCCCGGGCCGGCCCTGACCCGCTGGTGCGGTTCTCACCGGCGCCGGCTTCGGATCTCGCCCGGGCCGTCGGCCTGGCCGGGGCGGGAACCGGCGCTCTCGCCCTGCCCCTGGACCTCCTGCGCCTGGGCGATGGGGACGTGGCGGTCAACGCCGTGGTGGTGGGGGTCCCCCCGGACCGCCTCCGGTGGTGGCACCGACCCTTCCCGGTGGAGGTGGTGATCGACGGGACCGGGCTGACCGCCCGGGCCACCTCCGTGGTGGTCGCCACCGGTCAGTTCCTCCGGGGGGTGGACGTGAGCCCGCGGGGCCATCCGGGCGACGGGTGGTGTGAGGTGCAGGTCTACGCGCTGGCGCCGGGGCAGCGGCGGCTCATGCGGGCCCGGCTGCGGTCGGGGTCGCATCTGCCCCACCCGCAGATCACGACGCGGCGGGGGCGGAGCGTATCGGTGCGCTGCGGGCGGGGGGTTCCGCTCGAGGTGGACGGGAAGGCCACGGCGAAAGGAACGAGGGCCGTGTCGGTCGAGGTGGTCCCGGCCGCCTTCCGGCTCCTGATCTGAACCAGTCCCCGGGGCTACGATCCACCAACCCATGCTCTACGCCAGCGAGACGTTCAGCTCCGACGAGGCCGAGATCCTCGACCGGTACTTCACCAACCTGGACCGGCCCGTGTTCGCCTTGGTGAACTTGCCCGAGGTGGTCAAGGGCGCCCTCTTCGCCCGCTACTCGCGCACCCACAAGAGCCTGCGGCGCCTCTTCCTCGACGAGTTCGCCGAGGACGTGGAGTCGGCCGCCGCCGGGCCCGACGAGGCCGTGGCCGGTCTGGGCCGGGCCGAAGCCATCTACGACCGGGTCTTCTTCGAGTACGGCGACGACTCGGTGGCCCAGCTCGGCGGCGTCCACCTGGCCTGCGAGCAGTCGTCCAACCTCCTGACCAAGGTGCTGGAGTGGGGCCGGCTCATGGCCTACCTGGAGCAGTCGACCCGCTACATCGCCTACGACGCCCGCCTGGACGGGCGCTTCCGTTACTGGCGCGACCCCCAGGTGCTCGACTCGCCCCTCGGCGCCCGCTACGTGGCCGAGATGGACGAGATGTTCAACGCCTACTCCGCCGCCCTGGCCAAGGTCACCGAGTGGGCCCGGGCCGTCCACCCCCAGCAGCCGGGGGACTCCGACTTCGTGTGGCGCCAGACCGTCAAGGCGGCCGCCTGCGACGCGGTGCGGGGCATGCTGCCCGCCGCCAGCCTCTCCAACGTCGGCATCTACGGGACGGGCCAGGGCTACGAGGCCCTCCTGCTGCGCATGCGGGCCCACCCCCTGCCCGAGGTCCGCCGCTACGCCCAGATGATGCTGGAGGAACTGCGCCTCGTCATCCCGGCGTTCCTGAAGCGGGTCGACCGGGAGGACCGCGGCGTGGTCTGGAGCACCTATCTGGAGGAGCGCCGCACGGCCACCGAGGCGATGACCGCCCACCTGCTCGGCGACGCCGAGCCCGAGCCCCGGCCCCTGGTGACCCTGGTCGACTGGGACCCCGACGGCGAGGACAAGGTGCTGGCCGCCATCCTCTACGCCGCCAGCGACCTGCCCGAGGACCAGCTGCTCGAGCGGGTGGCCAAGCTGGCCCCCGAGGAGCGCTTCGCCCTCTTCGACGCCTATGTGGGGGAGCGGAGCAACCGGCGCCACAAGCCCGGCCGCGCCTTCGAGCGGACCGGCTACCGCTTCGACGTCCTGGCCGACTACGGCGCCTTCCGGGACCTGCAGCGCCACCGACTGCTGACCATCGAGTGGCAGCCGCTCAGTCCCCGGCACGGCTACGAGATGCCCGAGGCGGTGACGGAGGCCGGAGCGGGTTCGCTGTTCACCGAGACGATGGAGCGCTCCGCCGCCCTCTATGACGACCTGGCCGGGCAGTTCCCGGCTCAGGCCGCGTACGCCGTGGCCCTGGCCTACCGGATCCGCTTCACCATGCAGATGAACGCCCGGGAGGCCATGCACGTCATCGAGCTGCGCACCACACCCCAGGGCCATCCCGCCTACCGGGCCGTCTGCCAGGACATGTGGCGCCTCATCCGCGACCGGGCCGGGCACCACCATCTGGCCGAGGCGATGCGGTTCGTGGACCTGGAGGACCATGAGCTGGGGCGGCTGGCGGGGGAGCGGCAGGCCGAGTCGCGGCGGGGCGACTCAGGCGCCTAAACGGCAAAAAGCGCAACAAAGGGGGCGAGGAGCGCGTTTCGCCGTCGTTGCTGGTGTTGCGCCTGTTATTGTCTGAGGTCTATGGGGCGACAAAGCATGAACCGGCGCTTCTCACCGCCGGATATAGGCGCTCAGACACGCCGGTTGCGGGGACGACAGGCGGTGCTCGGCGTCGCTTCCCTCATTGCGGTCGTTGCCTCGGGCTCGGCGGCGGGGCGCATCCACACGGTGAAAGCGGGGGACACCCTCGACGGCCTGTCCCGGCGCTACGGCGTCCCGATCCCGGCGCTGGCTCAGGCCAACGCCATCGCCAACCCCGACCACATCCTGGCCGGCTCCAAGCTCACGCTCCCGGCCCCGGGCGTCCCTGCATTGCCCGAGGCGCGGATCACGACCCAGCCGGTGGCCAGGGTGACCCCCGCCCCCGCCGCGCCCACGTCCAAGGCGCGCCCCATCGCCGTTCCACCCTCCCGCTCCGGCCTCCGGCCGGTCTTCGCCCAGTTCGCCAAGACGGCCGGCGTGCCCGCCGACCTGGCCATGGCGCTGGCCTGGCAGGAGTCCGGCTGGCAGGTCCACAAGGTGTCCTCCACCCGGGCGGTGGGAGTCATGCAGCTGATGCCCGACACGGTTGAGTTCGTCTCCGGCATCCTGCTCCGCCAGCGCCAGAACCTCGACCCGCATGACCCGGTGGCCAACATCCGCATGGGCACCCGGTTCCTGCGCTACCTCCTGGACCGCAACGGGGGCAACGTGGACACCGCCCTGGCCTCCTACTATCAAGGCCTGCGTTCGGTGCGGGAGCGGGGCGTCTTCCCCGAGACCCAGCGCTTCGTGGCCAACGTGAAGGCGCTGCGCCCCCGGTTCTGAGCCCCGGACGCGGCAGCTCGGCTAGAGCTCGGCCGACAGCTCGATGAGCAGCAGGGCCACGCTGTGATCGAGGCAGAACTGCGTCCGCACGTCATCGGGCGGCGCGGTGGCGTGATCGCAGGCGAGCCGCCCCTCGGAGTCGTACCGGAGCTCACCGCCGCAGGTGATGGGGTGGTGCGGGACGATGAACGTGTCCCACGGTCCGGTGGCGCTCGACGCCGACAGCGTCGACTGGAGGTTGAGTGTCCCGTTGGAGGCCTGGGCGACGAAGTTCATTGCCCGGAAAGCTGCCGGAAGTTGACGAGCACCGCCTGGTCCTCCAGGAGCGCGTCGATCTCGTCGAGCAGCTCGTCGATACTTTCGATGCTCACCGACGACGACCCCGCGGGCGGAGACTCGCTCTCCGCGCGACGCCGCGGAGGCGGGTACTGCGTGGACCTCATGACAGCTGACCTCCCGGGATCCCTTCACACCCAAGCTCGGCCGCGCCGACTTATGTGGGCGCTACCCCCTCCCCCGGATCGGCTAAACAGCCTGGGGATGCTCAGGCGCGGGATTGGCGGAGCAGCACGGCGGCCACCGTCAGGAGGGCGGCGGCGGCCAGGAACTCACCCGGCATGCGGTGGGGTGCTTCCCGCTGGATGTCCTCGTGGAACCGCTGGATACGGTCGGGGACGGGGTTACAGCCGAAGAAGTGGCGGGCCGGCTTGTCGATGTCGAGGAGCGCGGCGCCCGCCATCCCGGCCAGCACGACCCGCCGGCGACCTCCCGTCGCCCGGGCGCCCAGGACGCACAGGGCGGCCAGGCCGACCGTGCCGTCCCGGTAGGCGACCTGCAGGAACCGGGCGTGGGACTCCGGCCCGCGGGGAAGTCCCCAGTGCGGCAGGGCGTCCATGGCCAGGTGGGAGGCGACACCCAGCCCGAAGGCCAGGGCGGGTCGCCGCCGGAGAGCAGCTCCGATCACGGCACCGGCAAGAACGTGGTTGGTCACGAGCACGGTCGGAGATTCGCTCCGCCCGCGGGTTTCACCTGCGGCGGTGCCTGCCTGGCGCCCTGACTGTCACACCCCTGGCTTATAGTCACATGCATGTCATTCGCGAGGGGACCTTCACCGTGGCCCGGGTCGTAGCTCTGGGCGACGCCCATCTGGGCCGCCAGTACCACTCCCGCACCACGCCCGAGGGCACCAACCAGCGGGAGGCGGACTTCGAAGCCTCCTTCGAGGCGGCCGTCGACCTCGGCCTGGCGCTGGACCCCGACGTCTTCGTCTGGCTGGGCGACATCTTCGACCAGCCCCGGCCCGGCTACCGGGCCTTCCGGGTGGCCCAGCGGGCGCTGCGGCGGATCCGCGACCAGGGCATCCCCCTGGTGGCCATTTCCGGCAACCACGACACGCCCCGCCTGCCCGGCACCGGCTCGCCCTACGCCCCGCTCCACGACACCTTCCCCGAGTTCCACCTGGCCTACCAGGGCGCGTACGCCGCCTTCGACCTGCCCGGGCTCCGGGTTCACGCCGTCCCCCAGATGCTCACCGTGGGGGAGACCCTCGAGGCCCTCGACGTGGCTTGCGGCAACCACTCCACGGACCGGGTGAACCTGCTCCTCACCCACCCCCGGGTGCCCCAGGTCGAGCCGCGCTGCCGGGACGTCAACGAGATCGAGGTCGACGCCGCCGCCCTGCGCAGCGACCTGGTCCTGCTCGGCCACTACCACGTCCACACCCGGGTCCGGGAGGGCGTGTGGTACGCCGGATCGACCGACACGTTCTCCTTCGGCGACGATCCCTCCCGCCCCAAGGGGCTGGTCTGCCTCGACACCGACACCGGCACCTGCACCCACCACCGGGTGCCCGGCCAGCGGCCACTCTCCAGTCCGGATCCCATCGCGGCCGCCGGCCTGTCCCCGGACGAACTGGAAGCGGCCATCGCCGATCGGGCCGAGCAGGTACCGGCCGGGGCGGTGGCCCGTCTCTTCGTCGACGGGGCTGACCCCCAGGCCTGGCGGCTGCTCGACCACACCCGGCTCGCCGACGCCTTCGCCCACGCCCTGTCGTTCCGGCTGGAGCCGAGCTTCCTGGACGACGCCGCCCGGGTCACCGATCTCCCCACCCGCGACGCCATCGGCGCCCGGTGGGCCAGGTTCCTCGAACACCAGGACCTGTGCGGCTACGACGGCCCCCGCCTGCGGACCCTGGGCGACGAGCTCATCCGCACCGCCGTCGACGAGGCGGGCTGACCGGTGCGCATCACGCGCCTGTCGCTCCGCAACTTCCGGGTCTTCGCCGACCTCGACCTCAACCTGCCCGACGGGGTGGTCGGCATCTTCGGACCCAACGGTTCCGGCAAGTCGACGCTGGTGGAGGCGATCACGTGGGCCCTGTTCGGCGTGGCCCGGACGGGCAAGGACGCCCTGCGGGCCGACGGTTCGGAGGGCGAGTGCCGGGTGGTGGTGGAGTTCGACCACGACGGCCACCGCTACGAGGTGACCCGGGCCCTCTCGGGCTCCACGGCCAACGTGTCGGCCGAGGCCTCGTGCGACGGATTGCGACTGGCGGCGGGAGCCACCTCGGTACGGCAGTACGTCCACCAGGTGCTGGGCATGAGCGCCGACGCCTTCCGGGCGTCGGTGTGCTGCGAGCAGAAGCAGGTCGACGCCTTCTCCGGGCGCCGGCCCGAGGAACGCCGCCGCCTCGTCCTCGACCTGCTGGGCATCACTCCACTCGACCGGGCCCGGGATGCCGCCCGGGCCCGGGCCCGGGCGGCGGCGGAGGCGGTGGAGGCCGCACGTCTCGTGCTGGGCGACCTCGACACCCTGGCCGACGAGGTGGCTGTCCTGGAAGCGGCTCACGCCGAGGCCGCCGGAGCCCGCGCCGGCGCCGAGGCTCGGGCGCAGGACGCGGCCCGGATGGCGACCGCGGCGGAGACGGCGGCCCAGGCCGCGGAAGCCGCCCGCCAGGAGCGCGACCGGTTACGGGCCCGGTGGGAAGAGGCGAGCCGGCGCCGCCAGGAACTGGCCGCTCGCCTGGCCGGCCACGAGGAAGAGCTCGGCGCCCTGACCGAAGCCGCGGTCCGTCTGCCGGACCTGCAAGCCTCGGCGGTGGCGCTGGAAGCGGCCCGGGCCGGCCTGCGCTCGCTGGAGGTCCTGGAGGAGGCCCGACGGCGGCTGGCGCGGGCCGAGGCCGCGGTCGGAAACGGCGACACTGCCGGCCCCGTCGATGCTTCCACCATCGATGCCGACGAAGAGGCGGCGCGACGGGCCCGGGAGGCGGGCGAGGCCGGCGGCCGGGTCCGGGGCCGGGAGGCCACCCTGGCCGCGGCGGAGGCCAACCGGGGGGCCGCCGCCGCCGAGATGGAGTCCGCTGCCCTCCTCGATCCCGACGCCCCGTGTCCACTCTGCGGCCAGGAGCTCGGCACCTGCTTCGAGGACGTGGCCTCGGCCCGAGCCGCGGCCATGGCCGAGGCGCACGCGGCCTGGGAGCGGGCCACCACCGAGCTCGAGGAGGCCAAGGCGGCACAGGTGGCCGCCGAGCAACGGGCAGCGGCGGCCGAGGCCAACCGGGTGGCGGTCCGGGCCCGGGCCGACCATCTGTTGGCCGCCCGCCTCGAGCTGGAGTCAGCCCGGCAGGTCCTGGCCGAAGCCGAAGCCGGGCTGGCGGTCGCCGGCGCCGGCAGCCGCGGCCACGGGCCGGGCGACGTCGAAGCCCAGCGCGCCATCGTCATCGAATGTGAGGCGGCCCGGGACGAGGCCGTGCGCCTGGCCGAGCGGGTGGCGCGGGCCGGTCGCCTGGAGGAGGAGATCGCTGCGGAACGGATCGCCCGGGCCGAGGCGGAAGCCGAGGTCGCCGGGCTCGTGGAGGAAGGGCGGGCGCTGGGTTTCGACGCCGCTTCCCACGCGGAGATCCTGGCCGTTCATGGGAGGGCCCGGGTGGCGGCGGAGGCGGCTCGGGAGGCCCTGGTCGACGCCCGTCTGGCGGAACGGGGCCTGGCCGAACGGCTGACCGAACGTCGGGAGCGCCTGGAGGTCGAACGCCAGCGGCGGGGCGACCTGGCCGGCCTCGAGGACGAGGCCCGTCACCTCGGGCGTCTGGCCGAGCTCCTGGGCGAGTTCCGCAACAGCCTGGTGGGCCAGGTCGGACCGGCGCTCTCCGCCCACACCACGGCGCTGTTCCGGGAACTCACCGACGCCCGGTTCGAGTCCCTCGAGGTGGACCCCGACACCTTCGAGTTGCGTATCGGCGTGGCCGGCGGGGGTCATCCCCTGGACCGGCACTCGGGTTCGGAAACCGACCTGGCCAACCTGTCGCTGCGCATCGCCATCGGCGAACAGGTCAACCTCCTGTCCGGAGGCCAGGTGGGTGTGCTCGTCCTCGATGAGGTTCTGGGCTCGCTCGACGCCGAGCACCGCGACCGTCTCCTCGGCGCCCTCACCCGTCTGTCGGGCCGCTTCCACCAGATCTTCGTCGTCACGCATGCCGTCGACGTGAAGGAGCGTCTGCCTGAGGCGATCGAGGTTGTGCCCCTGACCCGTGGGCGGTCCACGGCCCGGCTGGCGGGGTCGGTCCTGCGCCTGGCCGAGGTCGGCTGAACCGACATTCACCACCCGCTGCTGCCGACCGTCACCAACTAGTAACCCCGGCGACCGCGCACCGTCGCCCCTGCAAGTTTTTTTTCATTTCCCTGACCTGCGGTGATACGCAACACCGCAGGTGAGCGGCATATTTTTCGCTTTGGACGGACTTGACACCATCTACCCCCTCTGGCGTACTTAGCGGCGTCCCGATTCGTATTCGCCAAGGTCGTGGGCTTCCGAGGGTCCGCTGGGTTCCCGGAAGAGGCGTAGGTCGGGGTGGAGTCCAGGAGACCCAGTAGAGAACGCTGGAATAACCCATCCGCGCCGGTGCGGGTCGGGCCAAACAGTGGCCCCAACGGTCTCCTGGACTCCCGTAATTTCCGGGTGTTTTCTTCCCCCGCGTCGCGCGTTCCTCCGACGGCCTCGGCGTATACTCCGGCACCCTTCGAGGAGAGAAAGCGGCCGTGGTCGACGACGAGTTCGAAGAAGAAGAGGAAGAAGAGCCGGCGGAGCCCGAGCTCGACGAGGAGGAACTCGACGAGGACGACGAGTTCGCCTCCCCGTCCATCGACGACGAGGACGACATTCTCGTCGGCGACGTGGAGGAAGTCGTAGCGGAGGCCGAGGGCGAAGGCGACGACGACGAGGACGAGAGCCTCGACCTCGAAGAGGATGTCCATCCCGACGACGTGGAAGAGCCCCTCGATGTGCTGCTCCTGGAGCGCACTTCCAGCGGGCTGCTGGATGAGGACGAGTACGACGAGGACGAAGACGACACCGACATCGACGAGCGCGCCGAACCCGGCTCACGCATCCCGCCCAAGCGACCCGGTGAATTCGTCTGCCGGTCGTGCTTCCTCGTCAAGCATCCCAGCCAGCTCGCCGACAACGAGCGGGTCCTGTGCGCAGACTGCGTCTGATCACCTCTCACCCCGGGCCGCACCGCCCCTGAGCCGTCGCCTCCGCCTCGCCGCCGCCGCCACGTCCGGGCTGCTGCTGGCCGCCGCCTTCCCACCGCTCGACCTGGGTCCGCTGGCCCTGGTGGCGCTCGTCCCGCTCGTCCAGGCCTGGCGCGGTGGGGGAGTGCGGCTGGGCGCGGCGTGCGGCGCGCTGGCCGGGATCGCCTTCTTCGGGGTGCTGGTGTCGTGGTCGTGGTACTTCGGGGCCGTCGCCTTCCTGCCCTTCGTTCTGTTCCTCTCCAGCTGGTGGGCGCTGGCCGGCGCCGTGGTGGGCTGGCTCGACGGCCGGGGCATGGCACCGGCTCCGGTGGTGGCGTCGGTCTGGGTCCTGGCCGAGGCGGGCCGCTCCCGGGTTCCCTTCGGGGGCTTCTCCTGGGGTGAGGTGGGCTACGCCTTCCACGACCTCACGCCGGGCCGCTCATTGGCCGCCTGGGGGGGCGTGGCGCTCGTGTCGCTGGCCGCGGTGTCAGTCAACGGCTTCGTGGCCGACGCCCTCCCCGGGTCTGGCGGACGGCGGCGCGCCCTCGTGGGCATGGCCGCCGTCGGAGCGGCGGTCCTGGCCGCCCAGGTGCTGCTCCCGGCCACCACCACCACCGGCTCACTGCGGGTGGCGCTGGTCCAGGGCAACGACAAGGACCGCGAGCTGACCCCCGGGGAGTTGGCGGCGCGCTACCTGCCCACCAACCACCTGCGCCTGGCCGAGAGCATCCGGAAGCCCGTCGACCTGGTGGTCCTCCCGGAGTCCGTCCTGGACGCCGATCCCCGCACAGACCCCTTCCTCGACGAGGCACTCACCACCCTGGCGGCGCGCACCGATGCCGCCGTGCTGGCCGGCGGCAACACCGACGCTCCCGGCGGGCGCATCTACAACACGACATTCATGTACACGGCGCAGGGCCGGGCGCCCCTCCTGTACCGCAAGCGCCACCTGGTGCCCTTCGGCGAGTACGTACCCTGGCGGGAGGCGCTGTCCTTCATCGAGGAGCTGCAGCAGATCCCCCGGGACTTCGCTCCCGGGCGACAGGCCACGCGTTTTCCCGTCCGGGCCACCGGGATCCGGGGCGGCCCCGCCGAGGTCGAGGTCGGTGCCCTCATCTGCTTCGACTCCGCCTTCGGTCCGCTGGCGAGGGGCTATGCCCGCCAGGGTGCGGAGGCCATCGTGGTGTCCACCAACAACCGTTCCTACCGGCATTCGGCCAACTCGGCCCAGCACCTGGCCATGAGCCAGTGGCGGGCGGCGGAGACGGGCCGCCCGGTGCTCCACGCCGGCATCTCGGGCCTGTCCGGCATCATCGACGGCCGGGGTGATCTCCTGGCCGGCACGTCACTGTTCGAGCCCACCGTGCTCACCGGAGAGGTGAACACGACGACGGGACGCACCCCATACGTGGCCGTGGGGGAGTGGGCCGTGATCCTGGCTGCGGTGCTGGTGCTGGGGGCGTCCGGGCGCGCCCTCCGGAGACGCACCGTAAACTCCGCGGCGTGACCAGCAACGGCAAAGATCCGGTGCACCGGGTCCTCGACGTCTTCCTCTACGCCCCGGTGGGCTTCGCCCTCATGGCCTACCAGCGCGCCCCGTCCTTCGTCAGCGGGATCGTGGCCCGGGGCATGACCCAGCTGGGCGAGGCCGAGGCCCGCATGAATCAGGCCAAGATGATCGGCCAGGTGGCGGTGACCTACGGGAGCCGTCAGATCCGCCGGGACCTCGACAGCCGCCTGGAGGACGCGTGCCGGAAGGCCGAGTTCCTGGCCGGCTACATCCCGGGGCTGCGCAACGACGACGACGAGGACGAAGATCTCCTGGCCGAGCCGCTGGCCGGTCAGACCTCCGCCCCGTCGCCGGCGCCCGCTCCGGCGGTAACCGATCCGGCGCCGGCTCGGGCCCCAGCCGCGCCCGGCCCGCCGGCCTCCGATCTGCCCATCCCGCAATATGACGGGCTCTCCGCTTCCCAGGTGGTGTCGCGACTGTCGGGCCTCACCCCCGAGGAGCTCGACGCGGTAGCGGCCTACGAAGCCGCCGGCCGGGCCCGCAAGACGGTGCTCGGCGCCCTCGACCGGCTCCGGTCCTAATTCGTGGACCCTCTCGTGGCCGAGGAGGGCGTCCGCCCCGCCCGGGGGGCTGACGTCCCCGCCATCCTGGAGCTGGCCGCCGCGCTGCGAACCGAGTTGACCCCCATGCGGGGCGGGATGATCTGGATCGTGCGCGAAGCCCGTCCCGAGCCCCTGGAGGCGGCCTACAAAGCGCTGCTCGACCGGGACGACGCCCTGGTGGTGGTGGGGACCATCGACGACACCCCGGTGGGCTTCGGGGTGGCGGAGATCGAGACGCTCCAGGACGGCACCTGCCTCGGCGTGGTGTCCGAGCTGTTCGTGGATCCCGAAGCCCGGGCGGTCGGGGTGGGGGAGGCCATGCTCGGTGCCCTCGTCGAGTTCTGCACCGCGGCCGGATGTGTGGGCATCGACGCCTGGGCCCTTCCCGGCCACCGGGCGGCCAAGAACTTCTTCGAGGAGTCGGCCTTCACCGCCCGGGGCATCGTCATGCATCACCGGCTGCTCCCCGCACCGGAACCTTCGGTTCCGCCGGAGATCCCGGCCTGACCGGTGGGTGACGGCCTCGTCGAGGTGGCCGTCGGCGCGGTGGTGCGTCGCGGCCAGGAGATCCTCCTGGTCCGCCGGGGGAGAGGGGCAGGGGTGGGGCAGTGGTCCCTGCCCGGCGGGAGGGTGGAGTTCGGTGAGACGCTCGTCGCCGCCGTCGCCCGGGAGGTGGCCGAGGAGACCGGCGTCAAGATCACGGTGGGCGGCTTCGTCGGTTGGGCTGAACGGATGGGCACCGACCCCTTTCCCTACCACTACGTCATCCTCGACTTCGCGGCCACCCCGCTCGATCCCCAGGCCCCCCTACGGGCCGGCGACGACGCCGACGACGCGGCCTGGTTTCCGTGCTCCGAACTCCCCGAGGTGGGCCTCGTCGCCGGCCTCTACGAGTTCCTCACCGATACCGGCGCCCTGGACTGATCAGCCGAGGAGCGGGGCATCTGGTCAAGGAGCCCTGGCTACGGCCCGTCCCGCCACAGATCCATGACAGTCAGCCCGAGGTCGGCCAGGAGGCGGCGCAGCAGCGGCAGTGACAAGCCGATCACAGTGCCGTGATCACCCACGATGCCGTCCACGAACGGGGCGAACCAGCCGTCGAGCGTGAAGCTGCCGGCCACCCGGAGGGCTTCGCCGGTGCGGAGGTAGGCCTCCAGCTCGGGGTCGGTGAAGACGGCGAAGCGGACCTCGGTGGCGGCCATGGCGCTGGCCCGCCGCCCGCCGACGCTGTCGAGCACGCAGTGCCCGGTGCGCAGCACGGCCGGTCGCCCCCGCAGGGCGGTGAGGCGCGCCCGGGCCTCGGCCACGGTGGCCGGCTTGCCGAAGCTCTCCCCGTCGACGTCGAGGAGCGAGTCGCAGCCCACGACCACCGCACCGGCCACCTCGGGGCGGGCGCCGACGGCCTGGGCTTTGGCCACGGCCCGGGCCAGCGCCAGGGGAGTGCCGTCCGGGGCGACGACACCCTCCTCATCGACGCCCGACACCACCACCTCGGGATCGAACCCGGCTTGCTGGAGCAACCGGAGCCGGGCGGGTGAGGCGGAGGCGAGCACCAGGCGGCGGGCGGGTGGCATCCCGGCAGTCTGTCCAGGCGTCGGGGGCGACGTCGAACACTGTGGACCAGCGATGCGGCGCTCCGATGTGCCACCCTCGTCGCATGCCCGCCCAGATCGACCTCGAGGTGTCCGGCGTCGCGGCCGGGGGTGAGGGCGTCGCTCGCCTGGAGGACGGGCGGGTCGTCTTCGTCCGGGGCGGCCTTCCGGGCGAGCGGCTGACCGCCGTCGTCACCGAGGAGCGCCCCCGTTTCCTGCGGGCCACCACCGTCGATGTCACCGACCCGTCGGCGGACCGGCTGACGCCACCCTGCCCCCTCGTCGAAGCCGGCTGCGGCGGCTGCGGCTGGCAGCACGTCGTTCCCGAAGCCCAGCGCCGCATGAAGGAGACCATCGTCGTCGACGCCCTGCGCCGCAGCGGGGGGATCGAACCTCCGGAGCCCCGACCCGGGCCCGCCCTGGCGCCGACCGGTTGGCGGACGACGGTCCGGGCCGCGATCGACGACGACGGCCGGGCCGGTTTCCGCGGCTACCGGAGCCACGACACCGTGTCCCTCGAGGGCGGCTGCCTGGTGGCCCACCCGCTGGTCGACGAGATCCTCCGCACCGGCCATTTCCCCGCCCCGGTGGGCGAAGTCGTGGTCCGGGCAGGGGCGGCGACCGGAGAACGCCTGGTCCTGGCCCGGCCGGGCGCCGCCGGCTGCGACGTCCCCGCCGACACCCTGCTGGTGGGCACCGACGAGCTGGCCGCGGGTCGCCGGGCGTGGATCCACGAGGAGGCCGCCGGGCGGCGGTGGCGGGTATCGGCCGAGAGCTTCTTCCAGGGTCGCCCGGACGGCGCCGAGGCCCTGGTGGACGCGGTGCGGGCCGCCGTCGGCGACGCCCTCGTTCCCGGCGCCCGCCTCGTCGACCTCTACGGCGGGGTCGGCCTCTTCGCCGGCACGCTCGGTGCCGGCACCGAGGCGCGGGTGGTGGTGGTGGACAACAACCGTTCCGCGGTGGCCGACGCCCGGGTGAACCTGGCCGACCTGCCCGACGTCCGCATCCTGGGCGCCGACGTGCGACGCTGGCGCCCATCGGCCGCCGCGGTGGTGGTTGCCGACCCGTCCCGCCAGGGCCTCGGCGCCGCCGTCGTCGAACGCATCGGCTCGACCGGGGCCGGCGCCCTGGCCCTGGTCTCCTGTGACGCCGCCGCCCTGGGACGCGACGCCGGCCTGCTCCGCACCGCGGGCTGGAGCCTCGACTCCCTCTGCCTGGTGGACCTGTTCCCCCACACCCCCCACGTCGAGGTGGTCACCGGCTGGAGGCGGTAACCCTCCGTCCGCGCCGAAGCTCCAACCTATGAAGAGCGTGGGTCGGCCACCTACGGAGCCGCGACAGATAGGGTGATCTGCGCCGCCATGACAGCTTCGATCGACCCTGTCACACCGGCCGGGGACGTAGCCGACCCGGGGCCGGCGACACCTTTGGCGCGGGTTCCGGCCGGGGAGAGCTTCGACCCGTGGGAGGCCGAGGTCATCCGGCTGATGGACGCAGCCGAGCTCATCGGCCTGGAGGACGACATCCTCAAGATGCTGTCCCGGCCCAAGCGGGTCCTGGAAGTCTCCGTCCCGGTGCGCGGTGACGACGGCCGGGTGGAGGTGTACGTGGGCTGGCGGGTCCACCATGACACCGCCCGGGGTCCGGCCAAGGGCGGCCTGCGCTTCCACCCCGCCCTCACCCGGGAGGACGTCCAGGCGCTAGCGATCGCCATGACGTGGAAATGCGCCGTGCTCGACCTGCCCTTCGGGGGCGGGAAGGGCGGGGTGCGCTGCGACCCGAGCAAGTTGTCCATCATGGAGCTGGAGCGTCTGACCCGGCGCTTCACCTGGGAGATCCTCCCCATGCTGGGCCCCGACAAGGACGTGCCCGCTCCCGATGTGAACACCGACGAGCGGGTCATGGCCTGGATGATGGACACCATGGCCATGGCCCGGGGCGAGGCCGTCCCCGCCGGGGTGACGGGCAAGCCTCTCGCCGTCGGCGGCGTCCACGGCCACCACGGTGCAACGGCCGAAGGCCTCACCATCATGGTGCGCGAGGCCTTCTCCCGGCTCGGGATCCCGGTGGCCGGCTCCCGGGTCGCCCTCCAGGGCTTCGGCAAGGTGGGCGGTCCGCTGGCCTACCTGCTCTCCAGCCTCGGTATCCGGGTGGTAGCCGTGGGGGATTACGCGGGGGCGGTGGCCAACGCCGCCGGCCTCGACGTGGCCGCCCTGGCCAGCCACGTCCGCAGCGAGGGCACGGTGGTTGGCTTCCCGGTGGCGGACCCCCTCGGCCCCGGCGACTTGTTCTCGGTGCCCTGCGAGGCCTTCGTTCCCGCCGCCCTGGCCGGCGCCATCGACGCCACCGAAGCCGCCGCCCTCACCGCCAAGGTCGTCGTGGAAGGCGCCAACGGCCCGACCACCACCGAAGGCGACGAGGTGCTGTCCGACCGGGGCGTGCTGGTCGTGCCCGACATCCTGGCCAATGCCGGCGGGGTGACCGCCTCCTACTTCGAATGGGTCCAGGCCCGCGAGGGCTTCCCCTGGGACCCGAGCCTGACCGCCGAGCGCCTCCGGGACCGGATGCAGACCGCCTTCCACGCCGTCTGCGACCGCTCCGAAGCCCTCGACGTCAACCTCCGCCGCGGCGCCCACGCCCTGGCGTTGGAACGGGTCGGCGCCGCCATCCGCTTCCGGGGCGTGTTCCCCTAATCACCGCTGCGCGCGTTCTGGCCGTAAGCTGCTGCCGACGGGTGATGAGGGGGAGCCATGCGCCGGATCGTTGTTCTTGCCATGTGTGCCGTGATGGTGAGCGCTCTGGGGGTTGCCGCCGTGGCTACTCCTCCCAAGGACGCCACCCGCACCGACATCACCCGGGGGGTGATGGCCACCGGCGGGCTGATGGACATCCAGCCGGGTAAGGAGACGACCGTCCACCACGTGACGATCGCCCCGGGCGGCAGCAGCGGGTGGCACAGTCATCATGATGGCGGGGTCTTCCTGGTGATGTCGGGCACGATGACCACCTACGGCCTGGACGGACCGGCCTGCGAGGGGGTCGTCGTCGAAGTCGGCAACGCCTACTCGGTTCCCCCGCACCCGCACCACCCGCACCTGGTGCTCAACCAGGGGACCGCGCCGCTCGAACTGACGACGGTCTACTTCAACGTGCCCAAAGGCGAGCCAAGCCGCCTCGACGCCGAAGCTCCGGCGGAGTGCCCTGCTGACCTGCGGTGAAGCCTTAGGGGTTCACCCCGCAGTTCTTACGGTCGAAAGCGTCAAGCTCGGCCAGGAGCGGCTGGAACCTCTTGTTGTTACGAAGAACCGTTCTGGCGCGTCCACATCGACGGCGTCATCAGCTCTGGCGAACGTGCCGCCCGCGACGTCCTCGCCGCCGGCATCCAAACGCTCCCCCAACAGTCCGCGCTGCTCCCTTTGACGCCGTTCGCGCCAGTTGCCCCTTTAGCGAGGCGCTGTCTGCCGGTGTGTCGAATCAGCTGGATTGTCTCGACGCTTCGGCGTGCCAGTTGAAAAAGCCCCGCCTGTTGATCGAGGCCCTGCTCCCCCAGCCGCCCATAATCCTCGTTATGTAAACTGCCCTAATTCAGGGGCGTCGGCCTCCACGCCTCCCTACCGTGGCGCCCGGCGGGCGGCGGAGCCCGGGCGCATGGCGTCCTCCCGGCCATGCAAACTCCAGTGTCGTCCCTCGAACTCCCGCGCCTTTGTCCCTCCGCCGGCCAACGACGAAAGCCATCGGGATACGGCCGGTGTCGGCCCGCCCTGCTTTCTGCCCCGAATTGACCGGATTGCGGGAAGGCGATGTTTCAACCCGTGCGTAGGATGGCCTGGCGTCCGTTCGGGCGCCGCCTGTAACGGAAGGTCGGCCCTGTGTCGCAAGCACTCAAGCAGGCCTGGTGGGCTCCACTCGTGGGGCTGCTCATCTTGGCGCAGCTCGCTCTCGCGGTGATCAGCGGCACCGGGAGCGAAGACGGCGAGTCCAAGATGGTCGGAGTCATCATTTGCCTGGGTGGTGCGCTCCTACTCGCCGCCGGCCTGTGGCGACGACCCCAAGCTCGCGGGCTTAGCAACGCGCTCATCGTCGTCGGCGCGCTCATGGCCGCATTCTGGTTCTGGACGCTCGTACTGCCGGTCGTCGCGATCATCGTGATCATCGGCGTGGTGACCAGTGAGATGCAGGCACGGGGACG
This sequence comes from uncultured Actinomycetes bacterium, assembly GCA_963789165.1. Classification (GTDB taxonomy): domain Bacteria; phylum Actinomycetota; class Acidimicrobiia; order IMCC26256; family BP-133; genus CAWBJP01. The sequence continues at coordinate 210,441 of CAWBJP010000003.1, read as the reverse complement.
AGCCGCCGACGCCCGCCACGCGGCCTGAGGTCGGGTCTGCTCCCGCTGGACAGTCGAACCCGGCATGAGCAGGGCGGATAGCTCGCCCACGATGGTGGACAATGCAGCGGATAAATGAGGAGCAATCGATGACAGCTATCACCCAAGTGAACGCAGCGAAGTTCGAGCGCGCCAACGGATCCGAGCAGTCGTCGCACGGCGACGCAGTCGCGTGAGTACGGTCGCCCGCACCGCCAACTGGTGGAAGTTCCTCGTCGCGGGCGCTGGTGTCCTGGGCGCGGTGATCGTCGCCGCCACCATCATCGGCGAGGTCGACGACAGTTTGTGGTTGCCCATGATGATCCTCATGGTCGGCTCGCTGGTGACACTTGCCGCCGGCCTGATCCTTGGCATCGCTCATCTCACCGCCAGGCGAGCCGCGAACGCGCCAACCTGACCATCAGCGCGGGCGAAGCGGACGACGGCCAAAGGCACTCGTACATCTCTGCGCGAGCTGCACTTTGCCGTGGTGAACTGGCGGGTGAGGACCATCCGATGAGTTTGCGATTCGGCGGTCGTCTCCATCTGTGATCGGAGAGTTCGCCGTGCCGTCCTGGAGGAAAAGATGATGTCAGCACACGATGTAGATGACGGACTCGGGTCCGTCGCCGTCCCGCCGATTGTCGACCAGCACAGCTGGGAGGCTGCGTTGGCCGAGTTGCGCTCCCGAGAGAAGGCGGCGACTCGCGAGCTCGACGCCATCGCCGCTGCTCGCCGGCGCCTGCCGATGGTGGAGTTGCCTGACTACACGCTCGAGGGAGCCGATGGCCCGGTCCGGCTGGTGGAGGTCTTCGAGGGCAAGCGTCAGCTCATCGTCTACAACCACATGTGGTCCCCAGGCGAGGAATGGCAATGCCCGGGCTGCACCGGGTTCACCAGCCAGTTCACCCGGCTGGAGTTCCTGGACAGCTACGACGCCCGCTTCGTCATCGTCACCCAGGGTCCTCTCGATGAGGCACTCGCCTACAAGGCCCGGGTGGGCAACAAGCTGGCGTGGTACTCCACGATGAACAGCTCCTTCGGTACCGATATGGGCGCACCACCCGGCGGCGGCTTCCAAGTGAACGTCTTGCTGCGGGTCGGCGACGCCGTGTACCGGACCTACAACACCCAAGGCCGCGGCACCGAGCAGCTCAGCCACACCTTCCCCCTGATCGACCTTCTGCCCTACGGACGCCAGGAAGAATGGCAGGACTCGCCCGAAGGTTGGCCGCAGTCGCCCACCTACAGTCGGTGGTCCCCATCCGAGGCCTTCGCCCAATACGCCGACCACGCCTGATCAACCCGGTCGTGGATCCGCTGCCCCGCCGGGTGGGTGTCCGCCGGTAGCATCCCCGCCGTGGCAGACGACGAGCAGAAGAAGCCAGCCGTCGATCACGAACCGCCGGCCGGGGCCGAGGTCCAGGCGACGTGGACGGGAGGGAGCACGCCCGTCGAGTACACGGCCAGCGGACACTGGCTGGTGCTGCGCAAGAAGGAGAAGCCGTCGGCCGAGATGTTCTCGGTTTCCTACGTGGCCGCCGGTGACACCATCTCCCGGCCGGTCACGTTCGTGTTCAACGGTGGGCCGGGAGCGTCGTCGGCCTATCTGCACCTCGGGGCTGTCGGGCCCAAGCGGGTCGACTTCCCGGCCGACGGCTCCGTGCCGGCCGTGCCCCCCCGCCTAGTCGAGAACGAGTCGTCGTGGCTGGCGTTCAGCGATCTCGTCTTCGTCGACCCCATCGGAACCGGCTTCAGCCGGGTGATCGACCCGCCCAAGAAATCCGAGAAGGAGTCCGGCAAGGACGCCAGCGGGGACGAGCCGCCCGACCCGAAGGAGTACTTCGGGCAGAAGCGCGACCTGGAATCGCTGTGCGAGTTCGTGGGGCGATGGCTCTCACTGCACGGACGCTGGGGGTCGCCGGTGTTCCTGGCCGGCGAGAGCTACGGCGGCTACCGGGTAGGACGACTGGTCCGCCTCCTGCAGGAAAGTGCGGGAGTCGGGCTGAACGGCGCCATTCTCATCTCTCCCGCGTTGGAGATCAGCGGGTTGATCCCCAACGACTACGACGTTCTCGGATGGGTCGACCGGATCCCCACGATGGCGGTCTCCGCCGTCCACCACGGGCGCTCCCGGGCCTTCCCCGCCGACACCCCCTTGGAGACCGTGCTGACCGCCGCCGCCGAGTTCGCCACGGGCGAGTACGCCACCGTCCTGATCCGGGGGGGCGCCACGCCGCCGGCCGAACGGGAGCGGATCCTGGCCCGCTTGGCCGACATCGTCGGGCTTCCCGTCGACCTGGTCGTTCGCGCCGAGGGACGCATCCCCATCGAGCGGTTCGTCCGCCAGCTTCTGCGCGACGAGGGCAAGGTCGTGGGCCTCTACGACACCACCGTGACCGTCACCGACCCGTTCCCCGACCGCGACGCCTTCAGCTGGCCGGACCCCACCCTGTCGGGTGTCAGCCCCGCGTACACCATGGCTGTCAACCGGATGCTCCGGTCGGAGATCGGCGTCGCCACGGACCGGGAATACATCCTGCTCAGCGAGGAAGTAAGCGTGGCTTGGAAGAACGACGCCAAGCACCACGCCTTCGACTCGCCCATCCCCGGCGCCACCGATGACTTCCGCTACGGGATGACTCTCAACCCGCATCTCAAGGCCTTCATCACCCACGGCCATCACGACCTGGTGACCCCGTTCTACGGAAGCGACCGGCTCCGCCAGCTCATGCGGCTCGCCCCCGGGGTGGCCGACCGCGTGAGCGTGCGTCATTTCGCCGGCGGGCACATGTTCTACGCCCGGGCGGCCAGCCGCGTCGCCTTCACCGCCGCCGTCGATGCGTTCGTCGCTGGAGCCCTCCCCTCCTGAGCGAGCGCGCCCAACCAAGGCGGCGCCGGAAGGCCGATCAGGCGTCGTCGGTGGTCTCGTACTCGATGGTCTCGGACCGGGCATCGTGGCGAAGCGACGGGTCCTTCACCACCACCGTTCCCGCCGACCGGTCATGCAGGGTCTGGAGCAACGGGTCGGCCAGGGCCAGGAAGGAGGTGAACCCGAAGACGGCGCGCGCCCCCGCCCGGTGGGCAGCCACGGAGTAGCCGATCGTTCCGCCCGTCTCCTCCTTCACCACCCGGATACCGACCATACGTTTGCCGAACGTCTGTCCGTTCTCCCCCTCGAGCAGGACGACATGCCCCAGGACCGCGGTCCAGGCCAGCAGCCGGGCGACGACCGACAACGGCCCCCCTCCCCCTCCGAAGGCCGGGTCATGGCCCAGGGCGCCGACCCAGTGGAGGGCGATGATCATGAGTCCGACATCGATGGCGGCGGCCACGGCCCGGGACCGGGGGGAGGCCAGCTCCGGCGGCCGGCCGATCTGAGCGGCGTGCATGGCATCCGGATCGGCACAGAAGAGCCGGCGGGTCAGGGCACGCCACTGCACTCCCGGAGCTTCCCTCCCCGGGGCGCCGCCGTAAAGGGGTCAGCGACCTCTGGCTTCGGCGACGAAGGCGGCGAAGAGGGCCTGCTGGACCGGATCGGCGGCGGCGGTGGCCTCGGCGTGCCACTGGATGCCGACCACCCAGCCGTCCTCGTGCTCGACCGCCTCCAACAGGCCGTCGTCGGCCCACGCCACCGGCACCAGCCCGTCGGCCACGCGGTCGAGAGCCTGGTGGTGGTGGGAAAAGGTCTCGGCCCGGTCGGCGCCCATCGCCTTGCGCAGGCGGGTGCCGGCTTCGATCCGGACGTCGTGAAGGGCGGAATCGCTCCCGTCGGAGCTGCGGTGGGCGGTGAGGTGCTCCCAGTCGCTGATGTGCTGGTGCAGCGTTCCGCCCAAAGCCACGTTGAGTACTTGGATTCCCCGGCAGATGGCCAGGGTGGGCACACCGCCCTCGACCGCGGCCCGGAGCAGCGGGATCTCGAACCCGTCCCGGGCGGCATTCACATGGGCCACCTCGGGGTGGGCCTCGGCGCCGTAGCGGGCCGGGTCCACGTCGCCACCACCCACCACCACCAGGCCTTCGAAGCGTGCGAGCAGCCGGGCCGCTTCGGCCTCGTCCAGGTCCACGGGCATGAGGACGGCGCCGTCGGCCCCGGCCCGGTCGAGGGCGGTGAAGTAGGAGGCGGGGGCGGCGATCGCCCCCTGGCGCCACCCGAGCACTCCCCCGGCGGTGATGGGGACGCCGGTGACGGCGATGAGCGGTCGCGCGCTGGCCATCCCATGAGCGTACCGGGACGTCACGACGTCCCGGCGTGCCCGGGGTGACCGTCACCACCCAGGTGGCCGGCGGGGTGGAGGTGCCCGACCATGCCGAAGTCGGGCACCGGACCGTGGTGGTCGTGTCCGGCCGAAGCCCCGAGAGCAGATGCGCCGACCATGGCCGTGGCCAGCGTTCCGGCGACCAGCAGGAAGACGCGCGTGGAGACGATGGGACGGAGCCGGACGGATTCACCGGCCCTGCGCCGGGTCGTGGCCAGCAGCCGGGCGGCGAGGACGGCGGCGGCGATCTCGAGTCCGGCGGTGAACAAATCGGCACCCGCCACCGGCTCCGGACCCTGCCCCGGGAGTCCCGAGGTCCGGGTGAGCACCCAGAGCAGGAGGGTGCCGGTGTTGAGGGCCACCGACGCCCGCAACACCCATCGGCGGGGGTCGACGACGAGAGCCAGGGCCAGGGCCAGCTCCAGCCCGGCCAGGACGACGAAGAAGGTGCCGTGGACGGCGTCCGCCCCGACATGGCCTGGTTGCGGAACATGCGCAGCGGCCACCACCGCATGCACGCCGGCGGCTCCGGCCAGGGTCAAGGCCAGCCAGGTGGTACCTGCCGTTCGGGACATCACATCTCCTCGTTGCGGAACGAGGGCCCCGGGGTTCGCCCGGGGCCCTCTGGCTGCTACGTGTGGGTCGGCGTCGGTCAGAACTTGTCGGGGAATTGCTTGACGATGGTGTTGGCCAGCGGGTTGGCGATCATGGACATGTGGTGGGCCGAGGACCGCAGGTTGGTGTAGGCCTTCGTGTAGTCCTTGGCCGCCTGGGCGTCGATGACGTCCTTGAGGGTGAGGATGTGGTTCTTGACCAGCTCGGCCACGGTGGCCGGGGGCAGCTCAGGGCTGGCCGAGTTGAGGAAGGCGCCGAAGTCGTTGGTGTAGGCCACCAGGTCGGCCACGGCCTTGTCCTGCTTGGCCTTGTCGTTGGTGCCCAGACCCTGGGTGTAGTCCACGACGAAGCCGATGTGCTTCTTCCACAGCGGGTCGAAGGCCTTGCCGGCTTCCGGACCATAGACACTGGCGATAGCCGCCGTGATGTCGTTGGAGTTGGCCTCGAGGGCTCCGGCCGCGGCGGTGAACTCGTCCTGGCGTCCGCCCAGGGCGGCACCGGTGGCGGCGGAGGCCAGGGTCACATGCTCGGAGAGGGCCGAGTTGAGGGTGACGACCAGGCCGGCGCCGGCGCTGGCGGGGTCGCCCCCGAACTTGTCCGGGAACTGCTTGGCGATGGCACCGGCCAGGGGCTCGGCGATCATGCCCATGTGGTGGGCGGCGGACCGCAGATTGGTGTAGGCCTTGACCTGGTCACCGGCCGCCTGGGCGTCGATGACGTCCTTCAGGGTGAGGATGTGCGTCTTGACCAGGTCGGCCACGGCGTCGGCCGGGAGCTCGGGCAGGGCCGAGTTGAGGAAGGCGCCGAAGTCCTTGGTGTAGTTGACGAGGTCGGTGACGGCCTTGTCTTGCTTGGCCTGGTCCTTGGCCGCCAGGCCCTGGGTGTAGTCCACCACGAAGCCGATGTGCTTCTTCCACAGCGGGTCGAACGCCTTGCCCGCCTCGGCCCCGAAGACGCTGCTGATGGCCTCGGTCAGGGAGTTGGAGTTGGCGTCGAGGGCGGCGGCCGCAGCCGTGAACTCGTCCGAGCGTCCGCCCAGAGCGGCGCCGGTGGCGGCGGAAGCGAGCACGACATGCTCCTGGAAAGCCCCGGTCAGGGTCGCCCGCAGCTGGGCCGCCGGACTGTCGGGACCGCTGGAGGTCATGGCTGCTTCGGTGCCGGCCTGCTTGTTGGTCTGCTCGGTCTGGGCCTTGGGTGCCGCCTCGTTGTCGTCGCTGCCGCAAGCCACGCCGGCGAGAGCCAGGGCGACGAGCGGGGCGACCAACTTGAGGGCGCGAGGACGCGATCGGTTCATGGTGATGGAGCTCCTTCTCGGGTGGTTTGCTTCGGGTGGGTGTTGCGGCGGAGGTCCGGCTAACTGACGACGACCGTGCCGGTCATCGAGTTGTGCCGGTCGCAGAAGTACTGATAGGTGCCGGGGTCGTTGAAGGTGAAGCTGAAGACCGCTCCCCGCTCCGGCATCGGTTGGTCGAAGATCCCGGACTTGGTACCGGGTACTCCGGCGGTCACGGTGTGGAGGATCTGGTCCTCGTTGGTCCACGTCACCTTGGTTCCGGCCTTCACATCGAGCGGCGACGGCTTGAAGATGAAGCCTTTGATGAGGACGGCCGTACCGTCTTGAACTTCCCGCCCGTCCTGGACGTCAGCCTTCTTTGCCGGTGCGGCGGTTTCCGCGTCCTTGCCGCAGGCGACAAAGACGAGACCGACGACACTCAAAACGACGACTCCGATACGGGTCAGACGACCTGGCCGGAACTGCATGTCTGGCTTCACTGCACTCACTCCTGGTTGTCGGTCTGCCTGGTATTCGGAGCGCCAGTCAAAGCGGATGACTGAATCTGGTCCCCGTGCCCGTTCCGTATTCAGTGCCGACATCGCGAAATTCAGCAGACACCGCGAACCGGAGTGAATCAAATGCGACGTGCGATCCGAGTACTGGCCGCAGCGATGATTCTGATCGGCGGAGCCATCCATCTGAATCTCTGGGTCGCCGGTTACCGGGGAATCCCTTATATCGGACCGATGTTCTTCGCCAACGTGATCGGCTCCGCCGCGATCGGTCTGGTGGTGGCGACCGGGACCCGGCGAACCACCGCCCTCGCCGGCGTCGCCTTCTCCGCCGGATCGGTGCTGGCCCTCCTGATCGGCCGGACCGTCGGCCTCTTCGGGTTCATGGAAGGCTGGACCGGACCGGCACTGCAGACGCTTGCGGCGGAAATGTGCGCCGTCGTCCTCCTCGCCCTCGCGCTGGGGACCGCTACACCCGGCCGGCCGGTCCTCGTTCCAATCTCAGTCCGAGGACGTCGACACCCTCGGCCATGAGCAGGCCCCGCTTGATGTCGGGCCCGAAGCCGTAGTGGCCGACGGTGCCGTCCGAGCGGATGACCCGGTGGCAGGGCACCAGGAAGGCAACCGGGTTGCGACTCAGGGCCGTCCCGGCGGCCCGCACGGCGGCGGGGTGGCCCGCCTCCTTCGCCACCCAGGCGTAGGTGCGCACCTCGCCGTAGGGAATGCGCCGCGTCGCCTCCAGCACGGCTCGGGCGAAGGGCCGCAGGTGGTCCAGATCGAGGCGCAGTGAGGCCGGCACCCGGCCGGTCTCCAAGGCCCGCACCAGATCGGCGGGCGGGCGGGCGCCGGCCCGCAGGGGGCGGTCGAAATGATCGGCGAAGCGTTCGGCGAAGACGGACACGTCGTCGGTGAGGGTGACGAAGGAGGCCCCCTGCCGGTTCCAGGCGGCGAACAACCGGCCGGCCCAGCCGTCGACGGCCACGAACTCGTCCACCACGACCTGCTCCTACTCTTCCGGGGTCCAGACGAGTCGCAGGCGGCGGCCGGCGGCGGCCTCGTCCACCCGTCCGACGGGGGTGGTCCGGGGCGCGGCCCGGGCCGCGGCGCCGCCGTCGGCCTCGGCTTCGGCCGCCACACCCAACATGGCCTGGGCCAGGGCCTCGACCGTCTGGGGGCTCTCCGTCTCGGTGGGCTCCACCATCAGGGCCTCGTCCACGATGAGAGGGAAGTACATGGTCGGAGGGTGGAAGCCCTCTTCGATCAGGCGCTTGGCCAGGTCGAGGGCCTTGGCCCCGTGCTCCTTGCGGAGCCGGGCCGAGGAGGCCACGAACTCGTGCATGCAGGGGGCGTCGTAGGGGAAGTCGTAGACGCCCCGCAGCCGCTCCTTCAGGTAGCGGGCGTTGAGCACGGCGCACTCCCCCACCCGTCCCAGCCCGTCGCCCCCGTTGGCCAGGATGTAGGCGTAGGCCCGAGCAAGCACCATGGCGTTGCCGTGCCAGCCGTGGATCCGGCCGATGGAGCGCTCCGGGGTGACCCAGGCGAAGCGGTCGGGCTCCTCCGGCGCCGGCCGGGGCAGGGGGCCGGGGAGGAAGGGGGCCAGGCGCTCGGACACGGCCACCGGCCCGGCTCCCGGACCACCGCCCCCGTGCGGGGTGGCGAAGGTCTTGTGCAGGTTCAGGTGCACGATGTCGAAGCCCATGTCGCCGGGACGGACCTTGCCGAGGATGGCGTTGAGGTTGGCCCCGTCGTAGTAGAGGAGGCCCTTCACCTCATGGATGGCCCGGGCGATGGCGACGATGTCCGTCTCGAACAGCCCCAGGGTGTTCGGGTTGGTGAGCATGAGACCGGCCGTGTCGGCGTCGACCAGGCCTCGCAGGGCCTCCAGGTCAGTCAGGCCGCGGGCGTCGGAGGGGACCTCGACGGCCTGGTAGCCGGCCAGTGTGCACGACGCCGGGTTGGTGCCATGGGCCGAGTCCGGGATGAGCACCTTGGTGGGCGCCCGACCCTGGGCCCCGTGCCAGGCCCGCATCAAGAGCAGCCCGGTCAACTCCCCGGCTGCTCCGGCGGCGGGCTGGAGCGTGGCCGCGGCCGTGCCCGTGGCCGCGCAGAGGGCCTGCTCCAACTGGTACAGGAGAGCCAGCCAACCCTGGACCTGCTCGGGTGGCTGGGCGGGGTGGCAACCGGTCAGTCCGGGCAGGGCCGCCACCGCGTCGCACAGCTTGGGGTTGTACTTCATGGTGCAGGACCCGAGCGGGTAGGCGCCGTGGTCCACCGAGTAGTTGCGGTGGGTGAGGCGGGACGCGTGGGCCACCAGGTCGCGCTCGGAGACCTCGGGGAGGGCAGGGGGGTCGGCGGCCAGATGCTGCGCCGGGACCAGCTCCTCCGCCGGCCAGTCGGGCACGCCGGTGTCCCGGAAGGAGAAGCCCCGCCGTCCGGGTGAGGACAGCTCGAAAAGTGTGGGCTCCGCCTCCCGGCCCATGAGGGGCATGGAGGCCGCCCGTCCGCCGCTGGGTCGGGCCAGGATCTCGGGAACAGCTCTTTCGGGGACACCCCGGGCCCCGGGGGGCATCAGGCCACCGCCTTCTCGAAGGCGGCGGCGAAGGCGTCGATCTCGGCCCGGGTCCGGGTCTCGGTCACGGTCACGAGCAGGGCCTCCCCCAGCTCCGGGTAGTCCACCGACAGATCGAGCCCGCCCAGGAAGCCGACTTCCGCCAGTCGCTCGAGGATCACCGCGGCCGGTTCCGGCGTGCGCAGCACGAACTCGTAGAGGGTGGCGGCCGGAGTGGCGGGCTCCACACCGGGGATCCGGCACAAGGCCTCCCGGGCGTAGCGGGCCCCCCGGGCGCAGCGCAGGGCCAGCTCCCGGAGGCCGGCCGGTCCGAGCCAGGCCATGTGCAGGGCGGTGGTGATGGCGATGAGGGTCTGGTTGGTGCACACGTTCGAAGAGGCCTGGGCCCGGCGGATGTGCTGCTCGCGGGTGGAGAGGGTGAGGACGTAAGCCCGCCGGCCTTCGGTGTCGGTCGTCTCCCCCACCAGCCGGCCCGGGAGCCAGCGCCGCACGAAGGGGGCTTGCTTGCAGGCGAAGAGACCCACGTAGGGACCCCCGAAGGCGAGCGGGGTTCCGAGCGCCTGCCCCTCTCCCACGGCCACGTCGGCCCCGGCCGCGCCCACCGCCCGGAGCAGGCCGGCGGCCACCGGATCAACGGCGGCCACGCACAGGGCGCCGATGGCGTGGGCCCGCTCGGCGGCCCCAGCCACGTCCTCCAGGACGCCCAGGTGGTTGGGCTGGGCGACCAGGACGGCGGCCGCGTCGCCCAGGTCGTCGGGCCAGGCCGTCACTCCGTCGCGGAGCGGCGCCTCCCGCACCTCGAGCCTCGGCCCGCACAGGGTCCCGATGACGGCCCGCACCGCCGGTCGGACGCCCCGCGACACCCACACCAGTCGCCGGCCGGTGGCCGCCGCGGCCAGGTTGAGGCCCTCCACCGCGGCCGAGGCACCGTCGTAGAGGGAGGCGTTGGCCACATCCATCCCGGTGACGGCGCAGAGCATGCTCTGGTACTCGAAGAGGGCCTGGAGGACCCCCTGGGCCAGCTCCGGCTGATACGGCGTGTAGGAGGTAAGGAACTCGGAGCGCCCGGCCAGGGCCGGCACGGCGGAGGGGATGTCGTGCTCGTAGGCACCCCCGCCGGCGAAGCAGACGAGGCTCCCCCCGGCTCCCGACGTCGTGGCCTGGTTCCGGCCGGCGAGCTTCGACAGGTCGGCGATCACGTCGGCCTCGGATCGTCCGTCGGCCAACGCCAGCCCTCCGGCCAGCCGGACGGCGGCCGGGATGTGATCGAAGAGCTCGTCGAGGCTGGCCAGCCCGAGGAAGCCGAGCATGGCTTCGATCTCGGTGTCGGTGTGCGGCACGAAATGACCCACGCTTCAAGCCCTTTCCGGGGCTGACCGCACCCCTCGGCCGCAGGCTACCCGAGGGTGCCAGCGGCGCCGGACCGGGTGAGCCGCCCCCTCTGCGGGTGCCTCAGGACGTGGCCACGAAGGGCGGCTTCGCCACCACCCCGGGAGCCGTCCGGCCCCGGATGTCGACCTCGACCGGCGTGCCCGGCGGAGTTCCCGGGGGCAGGAAGGCGAGGCCGATGCCCCGCTCCAGGGTGGGCGACAGGTTCCCGCTGGTGACCTCACCCACAGGCTCGCCCTCGACCAGCACCGCGCAGCCACCCCGGGGGATCTGGCGACCCTCCATGACGACGCCGGTCAGCCGCCGGGCCACGCCCCGCTCCCGCTCGGCGGCCAGCGCCTCCCGCCCCCGGAAGCCCGGCTTGTCCCAGCCCACCGCCCAGCCCAGGCCGGCCTGGAGGGGGGTGATCCCGGGACCGAGCTCGTGGCCGTGCAGGGGATAGCCCATCTCCAGGCGCAGGGTGTCGCGGGCCCCGAGCCCGGCCGGAGCACATCCCGCCTCCAACAGTGCCCGCCACACGGGCACCGCCACCTCGGCGGGAAGGAACAGCTCGACACCGTCCTCGCCCGTGTAGCCGGTGCCGCCGGCGATCGCTTCACCGCCGGGCACCGGGCAGCGGGCCACCTCGAAATGGCCGACCGCGGCCGCCGCGGGCGACACCCGGGCCAGGCGGGCCCGGGCTCCGGGTCCCTGGACGGCCAGGAACGACCGCCGCGTGGTGACGTCGTTCACCTCGGCGCCGCCGGCGGCGGCCGCCGCTTGGGCCAGGGCGTCGAGAGCCGGAGCGGTGTTGGAGGCGTTGGGGATCACGACGAACTCCTCCTCCCCCAACCACCACACGATGATGTCGTCGACAACGTGGGCGTCGTCGGCGTCGAGAAGATGCGTGTACTGGGCCTTCCCCGGCTCGATGCGCCGCAGATCGTTGGTCAGCAGGCCCTGCAGGGCCTCGAAGGACCCGGCGCCCTGGACCCACACCGACCCCAGGTGCGACACGTCGAAGACCACCGCCGCCTCCCGGCAGGCCCGGTGCTCCTCGAGAATGGAGCCGTAGCGCAGCGGCATGTCCCAGCCCCCGAAGGGCACCAGCCGCCCGTCCAGGGCCCGGTGCTCGGCGTCGAGGAGGCTGTGGCGGAGCGAATCGTCTTCGGCCATAGCCGGGCGAGCCTAGGCCGCGATTCTCGTCTGCAAAACGCCGCTGTGGGCGGCAAAACGCGGACGAGAACCGGAACCGGGCGGAGTTAGGCGCTCTTGGAGCGGCGGCGGCGCGGTTGCTGACCGGCGTCGTCCGGCTCGGCCGGAGCGATGTCGGGCTCGGGCGGCGGCGGGAGGTTGGGCTCGGCCAGCCAGAAGGGCGGGGCGTCGGCTTCCCCCACCAGCTGCGAGGGCGGCTCAAGGCCGTACTTCATGAGCAAGCTCAGGTAGTCCCGCTGGTAGAAGACCCGGATGTTGATCTCCGGGTGGAGCTCCTTGAGCCGCCGGGCCTTGCGGTTCTTCTTCGTCACCAGCTTCTGGTTGAGCGTGGTGATCTCGATGTAGAGGTCGTAGGCGGGAAGGTAGAAGTCAGGGGTGAAAGCCTGGACGGGGTTCCCCTCTTTGTCCCGCTCGAGGGTGAAGGTTCTCGGCTCGTAGTCCCACGTGATGCCGTAGAAGTCGAGCAACCGGGCGAACTGGCGCTCGGAGTTGTGCGCGAACCGGACCTGCTCGTGGGGCAGGGGCTCCTCCGTGATGGCTACCCTCCCTCGGCCGCGTGCCGGCCACCGACCGCGACCCCGGAGTCGGGGACGTTGACGGTGGTTGGCGCCAGCTCGTGGATCTTTCCGTCCAGCTCCTCGAGCATGCCCGCCATCGGCAGAATGTTCAGGACACCCTGGCCCTGGCGGACGAGGTCGATGACCTCCTCGCCGGTACGGGCCAGCACGGAGCGGCTGCCGTCGATCACCAGGCTGGCCGACGCCAGCTCCTCCCCCAGGTGCTGGCGCAGGTACTCGATGGCCGTGCGGGCCGTCCGCAGCGAGATCCCGGCGTCGAGCAGGTTCTTGATCACCTTCAGCTCGACGAGGTCACGGTAGGAGTACAGCCGCTGGGTACCACTCCCCCGGGCGTCGGCCACCGAGGGTCGGATGAGATCGGTGCGCGCCCAGTAGTCGAGCTGTCGGTACGTAATGCCCACGATCTTGCACACCTGGGGTCCCCGGAACCCGGTCATGGCCATCGGTGTTCGGCCTCCTCGTGCCCCCTGTCGCTGGGACCTTCCCGCGACTCACAGAGGCGTAGTTACGCAAGTGTCAACTATACCTGCGAAGAGTAGCCAGTCAACGAACCCCAGGTGACCTGCGGTGTTTACGGAGCAAAGTCCTCGGGTCGCACCCGCTCCAGGAATTCCCGGAACTGCTCGACCTGCTCCTCCTCGTCGTCGCTCTCGAAGACGACGCCCGCCTCCTCCAACACGCCGTCGTGGGCGTAGATGGGGACCGGCTCCTCGTAGCGGACGGCCAGGGCGATCGCGTCGGACGGGCGGGAGGAGATGCGGTGCCGGCCCCCGTTCTGGAGCACCTCGAGCTCGGCGTAGAAGGTGCCGTCGCGCAGCTCGGTGATGACGATCTTGTCGATGCGGGCGGCCAGCGTCTCGAGGGTGTTCTTGAACAGGTCGTGGGTCATCGGCCGGGGGCTCTCCATGCCCTGGAGGGCGTAGACGATGGCCGTGGCCTCGGGTTGGCCGATGAAGATCGGCAGGTAGCGGCGCCCCGGAGCCTCTTCCCTGAGGAGCACGATGGGCTGGTTGCTCGGGACCTCAACTCGAACGCCCACAAGGGAAAGACGGATCACGCGCCTGCCTCCAGTCCGAAGGCCACCCTAGCATCCGCCACCCGGAGCCCGACCCTCACGGGGCGGGATCCGCGCGCCCGTAGAAGTTCGACACGTAGGCGTCAGGATCCCGCTCCAGGACCCGCAGGTCGCCGATGGCGAGGGCGGAGACGTTGCGGTAACGCTCCGCGTAATCAAGGCCGTAGCCGAGCACGAACTCGTCGTCGATGGCCACCCCGGCGTAGCGGGTGGGCAGGGGCACGATGCGCCGGCGGGCCCGGTCGAGGAGGGCGCATACGGTGAGGCTGGCGGGGCTACGGGCGGCGAGCTGGCCGAGCAGGTAGGAGAGGGTGAGCCCGGTGTCGACGATGTCCTCCACTACCACCACGTCGCGCCCGGTGATGTCGACGTCGAGGTCCATCACGATGCGCACCCGCCCCGAACCGGGGCCGAAGTGGGAGATGGCGATGAAGTCGACCTCGCAGGGAACCGTGAGCGCCCGGACCAGGTCGGCGAGGAAGAACAGCGAACCCTTGAGCACCCCGATGAGGAGGACGCCCTCCGGATGGTCCCGGTCGATCTCCGCCGCCAGGCGGGACACGGTCTCGGCCAGCTCCTCGGGGCCCATCCACACCGAGGCGGTCATGGGTGGCTCCCCGGCAGGGGACCGAGCGCGGTCCGGAGCATCGAGAGCCGCAGGGCCTGGCCGAGCTGGGCCAGTTCGGCCAGGGCCTCCCGGGCCCGGGGCCCGGAGTCCTCCTGGCGCGTGCTGGCCATGGGCAGGATGACCTGCTCGAAGAGAGCCGCCTCGCGTTCGGCGAAGGTCTTGTACATGCGCAGGTGACGGGCCTCGATGCCATAACGGAAGAACCCGGCCGCGGCCCGGGCGGCGCGCAGCGACTCCTCCCCCAGGCGCCCGTCCTCCTCGGGAAGCAGACCGAAGGCGGCCAGCTCGGTCACGGCTCCCTCGTCCAGGCCGACCTCTTTGGCCAGCTCGCCCGCCGTCCAGGTCCGGCCCGGAGGCGCGACCGACCACAGATCCCCGACGATCGCCGGTACCGGAGGTACGGGCCGGGTCGCCACGGGAGCGGGGAGCGGCTCGAACCCGGGCCCCTCCTCCTCCAGGTACCACGCCACCGGCGTGGCGTCGGCCGGGGGCGCCTCGGGAGCGGGCGGCGCCTCGGAGGCAGCCGGCGCGGCGGCCGGCGCGGCGTCGACGGCAGCCTCGGCGCCCGGCCCGTCGCCGTCCCGCAAGCGACGGCGGATCACCTTGAGGGGCAGGTAGTGCTCGCGTTGCTGAGCCAGGATCCAGCGCAGCAGGGCGACATCGGACTCGGAGAACTGCCGGTAGCCCGACGGGGTCCGACCAGGCGTGATCAGGCCCTGCGCCTCCAGAAAGCGGATCTTGGACACGCTGACATCGGGAAAGTCCTCCACCAGCTCCTCGAGGACCTCGCCGATGGAGCGGGCCCTGCCTTCCCCCGACAAGGTCAGCCTCCCCCGGGCAAGGTTCAGCGCCCCGTGAGGAAGACGAGCTTGAACTTGCCGATCTGGAGCTCGTCGCCGTGGGCCAGTTTCGACTCCTCGACCCGGTCCCGGTTGACGTAGGTGCCGTTGAGCGAGCCGACATCGCGCAGGACGTAGCCGTCGGCCCGCCGCGTGATCTCGGCGTGGCGGCGGGACACCGTGATGTCGTCGAGGAAGATGTCGGAATCGGGATGGCGCCCGGCCTGGGTCACCTCGGCGTCGAGGACATAGCGACTCCCGGCGTTGGGGCCCTTCCGGACCAGCAGCATCCCGATGCCCTCGGGCAGCTCGTCCAGGGACACGCCGAGGTCGTCTTCGAGCTCGCGCTCCTCCGAGGGATTGAAGACGATGGTGTCGGTGGTGTCGTCGACCGGGGCCATGGCCAGCGCCGCGCCGCACGAAGAGCAGAAGTTTGAGCCGGGAGCGTTGCGGTGACCGCACTGGTTGCAGAACATTCCGCCGGCAAGGGTAACGGCGCGCCTCCCGGCTTACAAACAAAGCCTCGACGTGAACTAAAACTTCAGAGCTTTTCGATCAGAGCGCGGTAGGCGGCGGCGTCCATCAACCCGTGGATCTCGGCCGCGTCGGCCATCTCCACGGCGAAGATCCACCCCTTGCCGTAGGGGTCCTCGTTGACCGTCTGGGGGGCGTCGGCCAGGTCGGTGTTGACCTCCGCGACCCGCCCCGACACCGGGGCGAAGATCTCGGACACCGACTTGGTGGACTCCACCTCGCAGCACGTCGCCATGGCCGCCACGCTCGACTCCAGGGCCGGGAGCGAGACGTACACGACGTCACCCAGGGCGTCTTGGGCATAGTCGGTGATGCCCACCCGGGCCAGGTCGCCCTCGACCCGGACCCACTCGTGCTCGCTGGTGTAGCGCAGGTCCTCGGGAACGTTCATCTAGCCCTCCGTGCTCATGCGGCGGCCTACTCTACGGGAGTTGCCACCTTGAACGACGGGGGCTCCTCCAGCGCCGGCACCCGGACGTCGCTGCGCCGCTCCACCTCCACAGCCACCCCGTCCAGGGCGGCCAGGGTGTCGGCCGCCCCGCCGGGAATCCTCAAGCCCACCTCCAGGGTGGCAGGGTCACCGATGGCCACCACCTCGTACGGCGCCGACACGGGCCGGCCATCGACGGTCACCTCCCCCCGCCGGGAGGAGAAGGCGGTGCTGGCGCCCACCCGGCGGCCGTTGACGCTGATGGCTTCGGCCCCGGCGTCGCGCAGCTCCTGGACGAGGTCGAGCAGCAGCTCGTACTCGAAGGAACCCGACGGGTCGGCGATGCGCACACCGACCCCTGGGCCCCGGGCGGGGACGAGGCCGGCCAGGATCTCCAGCTCCTCCAGCTGGCGGGCGCCGGCCTCCCGGGCCAGCTCGTCGCGGGCGGCCGAGGTTTCGAGGGCGGCCAACTCCAGGCGCAGGTCGGCGATCTCGTCCCGCAGGGCCGCGCTCTCCTCGTTGAGCGAGGCGAAGATGCGGGTGAGGTCCTGCTCGCTCTCCGCCTCGAGTTGGGCCGTCACGCCCTGGGTGGCACGGAACTGGGCGGTGAGGAGGAAGCCGACCAGACCCACCGACAGGGCCACCAGGGCCCGGGCCCCGAGTTGGCGGACGGGCGCCGACGGCAGCGGGTTGAGGCCCGTCGCCTCAGCCACCGAAGACCTGGCGGCGGACGGCGGCGACGTTCTGGAAGATGCGCACGCCGAACACGACGGCCACCGCGGTGGCCAGGTCGGCCCCCAACTGGTCGCCGATCCAGACCAGGACGACGGCCACCGCCGCGTTGGAGACGAAGGCGAGCACGAAGAGCCGGTCGGAGAAGGTCTGCTCCAGGTGGGCCCGCAGGCCCCCGAAGCTGGAGTCGAGGGCGGCGACGACGGCCATGGCCAGGTAGCGGGACTGGTCTTCCGACACGGTGGGTCGCAGCACCAGGGCGACCACCGCCCCGAGCACGAGGCTGATCAGGGCCAGCATGTCAGTCGTCGCTTCCGGCCGGTTCGCTGGCCCCCGGTGCACCGGGGGTCGCGTCGCTCCCGGCCCGGGCGGCCGAGAGCTGCAGGGTGCCCAGGAAGGCGGGGACCGACAGGGACCGGCGGGCCTTGACCGAGAAACCCAGACCCAGGTCGGAGGCGAAGCGCCGGTAGCGCTCCCCCACCTCGGTGCGCTCGAACGCCTTCTTGGCGGCGCCGATGGCGGCGATCTCATAGGGCGGGACCAGGGGCCGGAAATTGACGGTGATCGTCTCGCCGGCGGCCCGGATCGGCGACGTGGCCACCAGCCGCTGCCCGTTCACCGCCACGGCCTCGGCACCCGCCGCCCACAACGCATTCACCACGAGTTGGAGGTCGACGTCATGGATGGCGAGGGCGGTCCGGTCGGCCGGGTCGTCGGTCTCCCGCTCGCTGTCGGAGAGCTCGACCTCGAGGCCGGGTCCGGTCATGGGCACCGTGCCCGCCTGCAACTGGACGCCCCGCACGCGACGGGTGTCGGAGGCGGCCCGGTCGGAGAGACGCCGGCGGGCGGAAAGCACCTCGGAGCGCAGCGCCACCAGGGTCTGCCCGAGGTCGTCGACCTCGCCCTGACGGTCCCGGATGAGGCCCACCAGTCCCGCCCGACGGGACTCCGTCCCCCGGCGCGCGTCCTCCATGCCCCGGGCCGCGACGAGGGTGAGGAAGCCCACCACCGCGAGCACGGCGGCCAGGGACGCCCTGATGCGCAACGCTTTTCGGCTCCTCCCCGCTCCTGGTTCCGAGGCCCGAATGGTACTAGCGGGGGTGGTACTAGCGGAGGGCGTGGCGTATCCGGCGAGCGTATTCCTGAGCCAGCTGGCGCGCGCCGTGGTCGCTGCCGGCCTCGGCCCACACGTGGGTGAGGGGCTCCTCGGGGTCGGGGAGCACCAGGGCCCACCCGTCCGGGTGGAAGACCTTGATGCCGTCGACCAGCACCACTTCGCGGTCCTTGGCCTGCTCCACGGTGGTACGCATCACCGCGCCCTTGCGTTCCCAGGGGGTGGCCACCATCTCATGGGCCATGTGGACCCGGGGCAGCTCACGGGTGACCGATGACAACCGCCGGCCGGTGGCCGCCAGCAGGTCCAGCAGCTTGGCCAGGGTGGCCACGGCGTCGTAAGCGGGCAGGAAGTCGGGCCAGATGTAGCCCCCTTCCTGGGAGGCGGCGAAGTCGACCCCGCCGCGGTTGCACACCTCCATGAGGTGGGCGGCGGACAGCTTCGTCCAGACAATCTCGCAGTTGGCCGCCCGGGCGATGCGCTCGGCCTGCCCGCTGGCCGCCACCGGCAGGGCGATGGTCGCCCCTGGCTGCGCCTCCCCCAGGAGGGACACGAGTGTGAGGAGGGCCTGGTCGTGGTTCAGGGCCCGACCCTCGTCGTCCACGATGACCAGCGTCTCTCCGTCGGGATCGAACACCACCCCGAGGGCGCTGCCCGAGGTCCGCACCAGGTCCTCGATCCGGGCCACCCGGGACCAGGCGTCGTCGTAGGCCGCCGCCCCCTGGGTGGCGGCGAAGGGGTTCACGGAGAGCACCTCGGCGCCGATCTTGGCCAGCACGCTGGGGAGCACCACCGACGCCGACCCGAAGGAGTAGTCGAGCACGACCTTGAACTTCGCCTCCTGGACCCGGGCGGCGTCGATGGAGCGCTCCAGGGCGGCGGTGTAGTACTCGATGACCCGGGGCGGGTACACGATGTCGCCGATGTCGCCGGCGAAGGCCCGCCGGAAGTCCTCCCGGCCGAGCAGGCGCTCGATCTTGCGCTGGGTGCCCTCGTCGATGTCGGCCCCGGAGGCGTCGAAGAAGCGGATCTCCACGCTGGACGGGTCGCCGGGCATGAGCCTGACCGTCATTCCCCCCTGGGCCCGCTCGGAGCGCACCTGGAAGCGGGTGAGGGGCACGGGGGCCAGCTCGAGGTCGTCGATGTGCACCCCGGTCAGGTTCAGGCCGGCCATGAGGGCCCGCTTGATGGTCCGGCCCACGCGGGACGTGTCCCGGCTGGCGCAGACCACCGAACCCTTCTTGAGCGTGGTGCCGTAGGCGGAGGCGAGGCGGACGGCCAGCTCGGCGGTGATGTCCACGTTGGCCAGGCCCCGCACGCCCCGGCGACCGAAAAGGGTGCGGGCCCCGCGGCTCTCCCACACGATGGAGGAGTTGACCACCGCGCCGGGCTCCACCGTCTTGAACGGGTAGACCTTGACGCCCGGGTTGACCACGGCGTGCTCCCCGACGAAGCACTCCTCGCCGAGCACCACGCCCTCCTCGGCCCGGGCCCCCTGGCGCAGGTCGCAGGACCGGCCGATGACCGCCCCCCGCAGGCGGACACCGGGGCCGATGTAGGCGTGGTCGTGGACGACGCAGCGCTGCACGAAGGCGTCCCGCTTGACCACCACGTCCGAACCCAGGACCGTGTACTCGCCGATGCGGGCTCCGGCCTCCACCCGGCAGTTGTCCCCGATGATGGCCGGGCCGACGATCTCGGCACCCGGGTCCACATCGGCGCCTTCGCCCAGCCAGACCCCCTCTCCCACGGCGAAGCCGGGGACCTCCACGTTGACCCGCGAGTCGAGGATGTCCTCGTGGGCCCGGTGGTAGGCCTCGACGGTGCCGACGTCCTCCCAGTAGCCGTCGACCACCACCCCCCGCAGGATGCGGCCCTGCTCCAGAGCGGCGGGGAAGACCTCCTCGGAGAAGTCCACCGCCCGGTCCGCTTCGATCAGGTCGAAGATCTCGGGTTCGAGGACGTAGATGCCGGTGTTGATGGTGTCGGAGAACACCTGGCCCCAGGTCGGCTTCTCCAGGAATCGTTCGACCGTGCCGTCGTCCCGGGTGATGACGATGCCGAAGTCGACGGGGTTCTCCACCCGCTTGAGGGCGATGGTGGCCAGCGCCCCGGCATCCCGGTGGGCCTTGATGACCTCGGAGAGGTCCACGTCGGAGAGGACATCGCCGGAGATGACCATGAAGGTGTCGTCCAACTCGGCCGCCGCGTTGCGGACCGACCCCGCCGTCCCCAGCGGGCTCTCTTCGGTGGCGTAGCGCATCCGCACCCCGAGCTCCGAGCCGTCGCCGAAGTAGTTGCGGATGTGATTGGCCAGGTAGGCGACGGTGACCACGATGTCGTCGAAACCGTGCTCGGCCAGGCGGCGCAGGACATGCTCCATGAGCGGCTGGTTGGCCATGGGCACCATGGGCTTGGGCAGGTTGGAGGTCAGCGGCCGCAGCCGGGTGCCCTCACCGCCGGCCATCACCACGGCCTTCATGACTTGGACACCCCCTTCCCTCCGGTCACGACAACCGCCCCTGCAGCCGGGCGGCGCGCCCATCGGCCAGCGCCTGGCGGGCGACGGGCACGTAGGTGAAGGCGGCGTACCACATGAGAGCCAGGCCGCCGATGGCGAAGGCCCACGCGATCACGTCGGCGGGCCAGCCCCACGGACCGGGGTCGCCCATCATGAACAGGGGCAGGGACACCATCAGTGCGAGTGTTCCCGCCTTGCCCGCCCACTGCACATCGATTCTCCGGGCACCGGCCGCGGCCAGGGCCAGCACGGCGGCGGAGACGAGCACCTCACGGACGAGGAGGGCGACCCCGACGGCCACCGGGACACTGCCGTCGATGAGGAGGGAGATGACGACGGTGCCGAGGAGGATCCGGTCGGCGGTGGGGTCGAGCACCTTGCCCAGCTCGCTCACCTGTCCCAGCCGGCGGGCCAGGTAACCGTCCACCCAGTCGGTGCACCCGAGGGCGGCGAGGAGCCAGGCCGCGGCGGTCCGGTCGTCCCGGCCGAAGAGCAGCCAGCAGAACACAGGGACAAATAGCAGCCGAGCGACGGTGACCACGTTGGGTACGGTGAGGATGCGGGAGCCGACACGCTCCGGGGCGGCCATGGTGCCGCAAAGTGTACGCCGCCCGCCGGCCCGCGGAGCCTTCGGTAACCTGCGCTCATGGCCGACGAACTCGACGTGGACGCGATGCTCGCCCGGTTCCGGGAACGGGCTCAGGCGGTGCGCAACCGTCCCTTGCCGCCGGTGGCCGGGCCGGAGAAGAAGCGCTTCATCGAGCGGGCCCAGACCGACTTCATGGACTTCGCCATGATCGGCGACGCGGTGGGTGCCATCGAGGACGGATTCCTGGTCCTGCGGGTGGACCTGCGCCCGCCGAACTGACCCATGGGCTGGCCGAACCCCGGGCGTTGACAGGGACACCCGCCCCGGGCGCTCACCCGGTGGGCTCGAGGACGTCGTCGCCGGGAGGTTCGGCTTCGGGGTCGCCGGCGCGCCACATGGCGGCGTAGAGGCCGCCCCGGGCCAGCAGTTCGGTGTGGGTGCCCTCCTCGGCCACGCGGCCCCCGTCGAGGACGACGATCCGGCCGGCCCGGGCCGCCGTGGCCAGGCGGTGGGCGACGATCACCGTGGTCCGACCCTGGGACAGCGCCCCCATGGCCGCCTGCACCCGGGCCTCGGTGGCCAGGTCGAGGTTGGAGGTGGCCTCGTCGAGGAGCAGCACAGCGGGATCGACCAGGCGGGCCCGGGCCAGGGCCAGGAGTTGGCGCTGCCCCGATGACAGCGACCGGCCCCGCTCCGAGACCATCGTGGCGTACCCGTCGGGCAGCGAGGCCACGAACTCGTGGGCCCCCACGGCCCGGGCCGCTGCCTCGACCTCCGCCGGGCTCGCCTCCGGGCGGCCGTAGGCGATGTTGTCATACACAGTGCCGGAGAACAGGTGGGCCTCCTGGGGGACCAGGCCGAGTTGCCGGCGGTACCCGGCGGCGGAGAGGTCGACGAGCGCCACCCCGTCGGCCGTCACCCGGCCCTCGGTCGGGTCGTAGAAGCGGGCCAGGAGCTTCACCACCGTCGACTTTCCCGCCCCGGTCCGCCCCACGAGGGCCACCGTCTCGCCGGGGGCGAGGGCGAGGTCGACGCCGTCCAGCGCCCACGCCCGCTCGCCCGGGTAGCGGAACCGCACGCCCTCCAGGCGCAGGGCCCCGGTCAGCGCCGCCGGGGCGCCGGCCCCGGGTCGGTCCGGCACCGACACCGGGGTGGCGAGCAGCTCGGACAGCTTCTCCGCCGCCGCCTTGGCCTGCTGGGCCATGTCGAACACCTGGGAGAGCTGGGTCACGGGGGCGAAGAAGAGGTTCAGGTAGAGCACGAAGGCGATGAGATCGGCGGGAGTCAGCGACCCCGTCCGCACGAGGCCGGCGCCGTAGCCGACCACCACCGCGGTGGCCACCTGGCCGAGCAGCTCGACGGCCGGGAAGTAGGTGGCGGACAGCCGGTTCCCCTCCAGGCGGGCGTCGAGGTGCTCGCCCGCCACCTGACGGAACTCGGAGTAGTTGCGGTCTTGGCGGGCGAAGGCCTGGGTGACCCGCACCCCGGAGAGCCCTTCCTGGAGGCTGGCCATGACCCCGGCCACCTTGTCCCGCACCAGGGCGTAGGCGGCGTCGGAGGTGCGCCGGAACCACCAGGTGAGGACGGCCAGGGGCGGCACCACGGTCATGGCCGCGGCGGCCAGGCGCCAGTCGAGCACGAAGAGGGCGACGGCCACCCCGAGGGCAGTGAGCCCGGCCACCACCAGGGTGACGAGTCCCTGCTGGAACAGTTGGGCCAGGGCCTCGATGTCGCTCGTCATGCGGGTCATGATCCGGCCGGCCATCTCCCGCTCGTAGAAGTCGAGCCCGAGCCGGCCCAGATGGGCGAACACCTTGATCCGCAGGACGTAGAGCAGGCGCTCGGACAACCGGCCCGTCCAGCGAGCGCCGGCCCACAGGGCCCACCAGTCGGCCAGCGCCACCAGGGCGAAGGCGGCACTGGCCGCCACCAGCGCCCCGCGTCGACCGTCCTGGACGCCACCAGCCACGCCGGCCCGGACCAGGGCTGGACCGGCCAGGCCGGCCAGAGCGTCGAGCGCGGCCAGCGCCACCCCCACGGCCAGGGCGCCCCGCCAGGGCCGCACGAAGCGGGAGAGGCGGAAACAGGGGTCGGGCGCGGCCGCGGCAACCGGGTCGATGTCCGGCTCGTCCGTGGCGGGCGGGAGCGCCGCCACCTGGGCAACGAGCTTCTCGTCGGCCACCATCGCCTCCATGAAGCCGTGACCTCCACGGATCCCCATCCCCGCCCCCCCGCCACCGCCCCGACCCGCGCCCCAGGACAACGCGGCGGCCTGGGGACGGCCCGAGGTGAAGGAGGCCGGGGGGGACTCGGGGCGGCTGGGGTAGGGAGGGGCTTGGCCAGCCGCACCGAGTCCCCCCCGGCCGACGCCCCCCACGCCCCCGGCGCCCACCACGCCCCCGCCGAACAGCTCGCGGTACGGCGCATTCCCAGCCATCAGGTCGGCGTGGGTGCCGTCGGCCACCACCCGGCCGCCGTCCACCATCACCACCCGGTCGGCCAGGGCGACGGTGGACGGACGGTGGGCCACGATGATCGTGGTTCGTCCGGCCATGAGCCGGCGGAGGGTGGCGTGGATGCCGGCCTCCACGGTCGGATCGACGGACGACGTGGCGTCGTCGAGCACCAGGATCCTGGGGTCGGTGAGCAGGGCGCGGGCCAGGGTGATGCGCTGGCGCTGGCCTCCCGAAAGCGTGAGGCCCCGCTCCCCCACCACCGTGTCGTAACCCGACGGCAGCACCTCGATGAACTCGTCGGCTTCGGCCGCCTCCGCCGCCGCCCGCACCTGCTCGTCGGTGGCGTCCGGGCGGCCGTAGGCGATGTTGTCCCGGATGGAGGCGGAGAACAGGAAGGGGTCTTCGAAGACCACCCCGATGCTGCGGCGCAGATCGTCGAGGCGCAGGTCGGCCACGTCCACCCCGTCGAGCGTGACGGCGCCGGCGTCGACGTCGTAGAAGCGGGGCAGGAGCAGGGCCACGGTGGACTTGCCCGATCCCGACGGCCCGACCAGGGCCACCCGTTCACCGGGCCGGATCCGCAGGCTGAACCCGTCGAGGAGCGGTTGAGTCCCGGCACCCGGGGCCGGGGGTGTCCCCCTTGAGTAGGCGAAGCGCACGTCGTTGAAGGCGATGTCACCGGCCACGTCGCCCGGCGGACGAGCGTCGGGCCGTTCAGTCACCTTCGGGGCGGAGTCGAGGAGCTCCAGGATCCGCACCGCTCCGGCGCGGGCCATCTGGCTGGCGGCCAGGACCATGGTGAGCATGCGGGCGGGGGCGGCCAGCTGGAGCAGGTAGGAGTTGAAGGCCAGGAAGGTACCGAGCGAGATCTGGCCGTCGAGCACCAGGTTCCCACCGAAGAGGAGCAGGGCGGCGAGCCCGAGGTTGGGCAGGGTCTGGATGAAGGGAACGAGGCGGGCCTGGATGGCCACGTTCCGCATGCGGGAGGCGAAGAGCGCCCGGGCGTTGCCTTCCAGGCGGGCCAGCTCCCGCTCCTCGGCGGCGAAGGCCTTGACCACCCGAACACCGGTAACTGCCTCCTCCACCACCCCGGCCACCTCGGCCGCCTTCTGCTGCGCGTCCCAGGTGGCGGGAAAGACCCGGTCCCGCATGCGGGCCGAGCCGGCGGCCAGGGCGGGAAGGACGACCAGGGCGACGAGGGTCAGGGTGGGGCTGAGCACGACCATGACCACGAGGGAGAGGCCGAGCATGATCAGGTTGCCCACCATGAGGGGCAGGAAGGCGAGGAGCATCTGGATCATGCGCACGTCGCTGCCCGCCCGGGACACGGCCTGGCCCGTCTCCAGCCGGTCGTGGGCGGCGAAGTCGAGGCGCTGGAGGTGCTCGTAGAGGGCGTTGCGCAGGTCGTACTCGACGTCGTAGCTGACCCGGCCGGCGTAGAGGCGCCGGGCCACGGCGGCGCCGAAGCGCACCAGCCCCAGCAGTAGGAGGAGCCCGATGGCGAGCCCCGAGGCGCCCCGACCCAGGGCCACGGCATCGATGACGCTCCGCAAGACGAGGGGCGTCACCACGGTGGCGCCCATGCCGATCAGCGAGCCGAAGAAGGACAGCACGAGGTTGCGCCGGTGGCGCAGCAGGAGAGGGCGGAGCCGCCGCAGCCACCCGCCCGCTTCGGGCGGGGCAATGAGCTTGGTCGTCACCCGATCAAGTGTGCCGCACACGTCCGAAAAGTTGTCGGCCAGAACACGAGGGTGCCCCGGTCGCATGCGACCGGGGCACCCTCACAACCGTCTGTCATTTTTGCTTTTGCCGTTACTGCCTACGCGCTGGGAATCGCGTTGGTGTATGTGGCTCAACTACGAATCAGACGTAACCTCCTCGATGGATCGTGGGTGGGGGAAAGAAACGTCACCCGCATAGTCGCGCCTGAAGCCCTTGCGTGTCATGAGTGTTCCGGCCATTAGCTAGACAACTTTGGCCACTAAGACAACAGAGTTATTCAGCCATCAACCGATACCCACGCGGGGCTCCGTGGTGATCAGCGAAGGCCCTCCGGGTGACTCGAGTTTGGACCGCAACCGGCGGACGTAGACCCGGATGTATTCCGTCTCCGTCTCGTAGCCGGGACCCCAGACGCGCCGGAGCAGGGTGGCGTGGCTCAGCAACTTGCCCCGGTGCAGGACGAGCTCGCGCAGGAGGGAGAACTCGGTGGGGGTGAGGTGGATCATCTCCCCCGCCCTGGTCACCGCCTGGGCGTCGAGATCGACGACGACGTCACCGACGGCGACCGTGGGCTCGGCCACCGGGACCGGGGCGGGCCCGGTCCGGCGGAGCGTGGCCGTGATCCGGGCCATGAGCTCCTCGACTCCGAAGGGCTTGGTCATGTAGTCGTCGGCCCCGAGGTTGAGGGCCTGGACCTTGACGTGCTCGCCCCTGCGGGCGGAGACGATGATGATGCCCACCGGCGCCCGCTCCCGGATCTGGCGGCACAGCTCGAAGCCGTCGGCACCGGGCTGCCCGAGATCGAGGAGCACGAGGTCGGGGCGCTCCGCCTCCACCCGCCACAGCACCTCGGAGCCGTCGGTGGAGACGGTGACTTCGTAGCCCCGGACCTCCAGGTTCGAGCGCACCAGATCGACGATCTTGCGGTCGTCATCCACCAGCAGCACCCGCGTCGCCCCGGCCCTGGCTCCGTCTACCGATCCATTGGCTCGGGCCCGGAGGCGCGCCCGCTCGATGGCTGCCGCGACGTAGCCGGCGTAGAGGAAGACAAGTTCCACGAGGTCAGGTCGGGGGGGGCCGGTCGTAGCGCCGTAGCCAGAGACGACGCCGAGGATGCCGTCCTTTCCGACGATGGGAACGGCCCAGCAGCTCAGGACCTCGGGCAACTGCCCCAGGCGGGTGACGGGTATCCAGGCCGGGTTGTGGCGGACGTCCTGCTCCACCACCACGGAACCGGATTCGGCGGCCAGGCCGACCGGGCCGCCGTCCCGCCCCACCGGGAGCTCCGCGTTGACCGCCAGCAGCGACTCCGGCATGCCCACGGCCGCGAAGCGTCGCAGGATCGGAGGTTCAGCATGCGACAGGAGATGAACGCACAACCGGTCGACTCCGAGGGCCCGGGACGCAGCCGAGACGATGACCGGCAAGGACGACGACGGCTCGGCCGCGGCCAGCTGATCGACCACACTCAGGACAGAGGGGCGGGCGGGCGCGAAGCCGGCCCGGGGGGAGTGGCGCATGCTGTTCCGCCTCCTTCGCCCCATGGCGTCCGGGCAGGATCGCGCCCGGAAGGCCGGGTCCCGGTGCGTTGGGGAGTTCCGAGGTGTGGACGAGCGAAAGCGGGCGATATGACGCGTTTCGGGCGAAGTTTTGCGCCGCCTCCGCCGGCCTACAGGTTGCCCCGGGCCGCCTGCTCGCGCTCGATGGCCTCGAAGAGGGCCTTGAAGTTGCCGGCGCCGAAGCCCCGGGAGCCCTCGCGCTGGATGATCTCGAAGAACAGCGTGGGGCGGTCGCCGATGGTCTCGGTGAAGACCTGGAGGAGGTGACCCTCGTGGTCGCGGTCGGCCAGGATGCCGAGGTCGGCGAGATCGTCCCAGGGCAGGTCGATCCCGCTCATGCGCTCGACCGCCGCGTCGTAGTAGGTGCCCGGCACCCGCAGGAAGCGCACCCCCCGGTCGCGCAGCGCCCGCACGGTGGCCACGATGTCGTTGGTGCGCAGGGCGATGTGCTGGACCCCGGGGCCGCCGTAGCAGTCGAGGTACTCCTGGATCTGGCTGCGGCGCAGGCCCGTGGCCGGCTCGTTGATGGGAAGCACGACCTTGGAGCCGTCCCACACCACCGTGGACATGAGGGCGGAGTACTCGGTGGCGATCGTCTCGTCGTCGAAGTGGACGAGCTGGTCGAAGCCGAAGATGCGGGCGTAGTAGTCGACCCAGGCCTCGAGGCGGCCGAGCTCCACGTTGGCCACCACATGGTCGACCCGGGCCAGGCCGACGGGGGGGCCCACGGGCCGGGTCAGCGCCGAGGGCTGGTAGCCGGGGGCGAAGAGGCCGGTGTAGTCGGCCCGCTCCACGAAGGTGTGCCGGGTGTCGCCATAGGTCGCCACCGTGGCCCGCACGATGCGCCCGTCAGGGTCGGACTCCACCCAGGGCGCCCGGAGACCGGTGGCCCCCCGGGCCAGCGCCGTCTCGTAGGCCACGGCGGCGTTGTCGACCACGAAAGCGAGATCGCGTACGCCGTCGCCGTGGGCGCGGGCGTGGGCGGTGACGGGCGAGTCGGGCGACAGGCCGGCGGTGACCACGAAACGGATGTCACCCTGGGCCAGCACGTAGGAGGCCCGGTCGGCGACACCGGTTTCGGGGCCGGCGTAGGCGACGATGTCGAAGCCGAAGGCGGCAGCAAAGAAACCGGCTGTCTGGCGGGCGTTGCCCACCCAGAACTCGAGGTGGTCGATGCCGCCGAGCCGCAGGCCCCCGGGGTGCGGGGTGTCCCCGAGAGAAACAGCTTGCGCCTGGTGGAGGCGGTCTCCGGTGAGACTCATGCCACCCTCCTCATCTTGAGCCGGTCGCGTTCCAGCCCGTCCCAGAAGGCCTTCACCCCGTCGAGCATCTCGACCGCCCCGGAGCAGAAGCGCTCCTCGTCGAAGTCGGGCCGGAAGAAGGCCTCGGCCAGCTCATCGGCGGTGTGGGCGGCGTGCTGGTCCTCGATCTTGTCGTGCCAGATCCAGAAGCCCATCGGCAGCTCGGGACACTCGCGGGCCTTGTACGCCCGCAGGCCGGAGATCAGTTCCTTCCAGAACCCGGCCGCGGCCCAGTTCTCCACCGCGTAGGAGGCGCCCTCGGCCACCGAGGCGTCCTCGCTGCCGTAGATGCGCAACAGCTCGTCGCAGAAGAAGAGGGTGGCGGTGGTGCCGTGGCGGCGCTTGCCCATGTCGTCGAAGGACAGGCCGAGGGCGGCGCCGAAGCGCAGGAGCCATTCGAAGTGGGCGGCGGCGAAGCGGAACCGGCCGCCGTCGACCGTGCCCTCGGTGCCGACGAGGTCGGGGTCCACGTTTACTTCGGGGACACCCCGGGCCCCGGGGCCATCCGTCCCCGCGGGAGCCGGGGCCCGGAAGACGACCCCCAGCTCGTTCATGAGGATCTCCTTGCCGGCCCGGTAGGACTCGATGTCAGCCGCGTTGATCACCTTGCGGAGCTGGGCCTCGACGAAGAGATGGCTGAAGACGGAGAACTGAACAGCCAGATGGCGCACCTCGGCCGCGCTGGCGTCTCCCTCGGCGAACCAGCGGGTGTAGGTGTTGTCCACCACCACGGGGTGCCGGTGGACCAGTTCCTCCACCCGCGTCCGGAATGAGGCGAGGTCGCTGGCGGTCCGAGTCTCCATGGCCGTTCCCTTCCTTCGAGCACCGTTGCTCAGTCGAGTGGATAATTTTTGGCCTTATCTGTCAATAACTTATTCGGCAACTATACAACTTGTCCTTGAGTCCGCACTTCAGATCGGACAAAACGGACAGATTGTTCAGCGCTTGAAGCCGACGTAGAGTCCCGGCCGTGACCGAGAGCCTGGAACCGGTGGACTGGCGCCTGCTGCGGGTGCTTTCGGAAGGCCCCCGAATCGGAATGCTCGAGCTGTCTCGGCAGGCCCACGTGGCCCGGGGGACGGCCCAGGCCCATGTCGACCGGCTCGTCACCTCCGGCGTGATCACCAGCTTCGGGCCCCACCTGGATCTCAAGGCCATGGGCTACGGGGTGCTCGCCTTCACCCACCTCGACATCGCCCAGGGCCGGCTCGACGACGTGGTCGCCCATCTGAAGGAGATCCCCGAGGTGCTCGAGGCCCACGCCACCACGGGAGCCGACGATCTCCACTGCCGGGTGGTGGCCCGCTCCAACGACCACCTCCAGGAGGTCCTCAACCGGATCCTGGAGGTGCAGGGCATCAACCGGACGACCACGGTGATCGCCCTGACCGAACAGATCGCCTTCCGGCTCACCCCCCTGCTGGACGCCGCCAGCCCCCGGCCCGCGGCCCGGGCGCCCCGCAAGGCGGCCACCGGCCGGTCGCGTTGAGGCGCTGATGGACGAGTTCCCCAGGCCGCAGTGGATCCGGGGCCGGACCTCCCGCCAGGCTCACGCCGATCTGCCCGAGGGGACGGTGGAGGAGGAGCACGGCCGGGAGGGATTCTCGGGGGCCGCCAGCCACCTCTACCGCCTGCGCCCGCCGACGGGGTGGACGTCGATCGACGGACCCCTGCGCCCCCACGCGCTCGACGCCAACCGCCTGCCCCGGGGCGGGACCAATGGCCAAGACGGCCTCCCCGTCGTCCTCCTGGAGAACGCCGACCTGCGCATCGGGTGGTGGACCCGCCCGGTGGGCACGCCGGAGTGGTTCCTCCGCAACGCCGACGGGGACGTCCTGTATCTGGTGCACGACGGCGAGGGCCGCCTGGAGACGGAGTACGGCCCGCTCACCTACCGGGCCAGCGACTACCTGGTCGTCCCCCGGGGCACGACCCACCGGGTGGCGGCCACTTCGGCCACCCGCCTGCTCACCGTCGAGGCTCGGGGCGGGAGCCTCCGCCTGCCCGACCGGGGGCTCCTGGGTCGCCACGCCCTCTTCGACCCCGCCATCCTCGAGGTACCCGAACCCGAGCCCCACGACGAACCCGGCGAGTTCCCCGTCAAGATCCTGCGGCAGGGCGAGGTGACGACCGTCGTCTACCCGCACCACCCGTTCGACGTGGTGGGCTGGAAGGGCGACCTCGCTCCCCTGCGCCTGTCGATCGGCGACTTCCGGCCGGTGACGTCGGCCCGCTACCACGTGCCGCCGTCGGCCCACACCACCTTCGTGGGAGACGCCTTCGTGGTCGCCACCTTCGCCCCGAGGCCGCTGGAGACGGACCCGGCGGTGCTCCGGGTGCCCTTCTACCACCGCAACATCGACTACGACGAGGTGATCTTCTACCACCGGGGCGAGTTCTTCTCCCGGGCCGGGATCACCGAGGGAATGCTCACCTTCCACCCCTCGGGGATCCACCACGGACCCCAGCCCAAGGCGGTGGAGCGCTCCCGGGAGCGGGGTCCGGGCGGCGAGGCCAACGAGGTGGCGGTGAACATCGACGCCCGCCGGCCCCTCACCCTCACCCCGGCCGGAGCCTCCATCGACGTGGAGCGCTACGACCGTTCCTGGATGGACGGCGCCGGCGACCGCTAGCGGTCCCGCCCCTGATGCGCTTCGCCACCTTCCTGGCCCCGGATGCCCCCATCGAGCGGGTCGGTGTCGTCGACGGACATCGGATCTTCGCCCTGCCCGCCGGACTGGCCCTCATCGACCTGCTCGGCGACCTGCCCGAAGCGGGACGGGCGGCGCTGGCCTCACCGGCCGGCGTCTTCGATCCGGCCGAGGTGCGCCTCCTGGCGCCGATCCCGGTCCCGCCTTCGGTGCGCGACTTCTATGCCTTCGAGGCTCACGTGCGCACCGCCCGGGCCACCCGCGGGCTGGAGGTCGATCCCGACTGGTACGAGCTGCCGGTCTTCTACTTCTCCAATCCCGCCGCCATCACCGGCCCGGGGGTTGCCATTCCCGTCCCGCCGGGCTGCGCCGAACTGGACTACGAGCTCGAGGTGGCGGCCGTGGTCGGCCGCCCCGGCTCCGACCTCGACCCGGCGACGGCCGAGGCCCACATCGCCGGGTACACGGTGATGAACGACTGGAGCGCCCGCGACCTCCAGCGCCGCGAGATGCGCCTGGGCCTGGGGCCGGCCAAGGGCAAGGACTTCGCCACCAGCCTGGGGCCGGTGCTGGTGACGGCCGACGACCTCGAGCCCTACCGGCAGAACAAGGCGTTCAACCTGGCCATGACCGCCCGGGTCAACGGCACCGAGTGGTCCCGGGGCAACCTGGCCGACCTCCACTGGAGCTTCGGGGAGATGCTGGCCCACGCCTCCCGGGGCACGGTGCTGCGACCCGGTGACGTCATCGGGTCAGGAACCTGCGGCACGGGCTGCATCCTGGAGCTGTCTGCCGTCCACGGCTCGGAGGCCTACCCCTGGCTCGGCCCCGGTGACGAGGTCGAACTTGCGGTCGACGGGCTCGGCACATTGGCCAATTCCGTGACGGCTGCCCCAACGGACTAGTCACCAATTCCGCCTTGCGGTCGCTGGAGTTGAGTGGCCAACCGGACATTCGCCCCCTTCGCCGATGGGCGATTGCAGATAGGTCCGACTTCGGCATCTCACGGGCGAAGAGTGCCCCGTCATCGCTCGATCTGGAAGGCGTTACCACCACGTCCATCCCCCCAAGGTGGCGCTTAGACACGGCCGGTCGCGGACTCGGTCAGCCAAGGAGAAGGAGACTCAGTGTTCAGCTCGACGAAGAAGAAGCTGGTCGCGGTAGCGACCCTGACCATGATGCTGATGGCCCTCGGCACGGTCGCCGCCACGGCACACCGGGTCCCGGCGTGCGACAACGGCAACCCGGCTGTGATCGCCCACAACCCGCACTGCTCGCCGCTGCACGGCGACCACCCGGGTAACCCCGGCAACGACGACAACCTGATCGACATCGGCATCGGCATCAAGGTGATCCTGCTCGTGGACCTTGACGTTGACGTGCTCGAGGTGCTCGACCTCCTCGATGGCGTGTCCCTGCACGACAAGCTGGAGTGGCTCCACGGACACATCAGCCTCGGCCACAAGATCGACTGGCTCCTGAGCGTGATCGACCTGGACGACGTGTACGACCACTTCGGCTGGCTCCAGCCTCAGGGCCTCTTCAGCCTCGTCCACCACGTCAAGGGCGGCGTGTTCGGCATCGCCGGCCGTGTTCTCGACGGTGGGATGCTCGAAGGCGAAGGCGAGGGCGGCGGCTCCGGTAGCGACTGCAGCGGTCTCGTAGTCGTCTGCAACAACGCCAGCGGCAACACCGTCACCGACGTGCTCGACGTGACCGACGTCCTCGACGTCTGCACCATCACCGGCGGCAACGGTGGCTTCGGCAACGGTCAGGGCGGCAACAACAACGACTGTGACGTCCTCGACCTCGGCGGCGACCTCCTCGGCGGCGACGACGACGGCATCCTCGAGCTCGTCGACATCGGCGACGTCTTCCACCTGGTGCACCTCTTCTAACCGTCCACCGACCGCGCACGAAGCGCCCCCGTCCGAACCGGGCGGGGGCGCTTCTACGTCGTCTGGGGGGTGGCGTCGACAGCCGGCGCCGGCTTCGGCGCCCCTGCGCCCGGCCCCGGGCTCACCCAGGTCTCCTCCCCGAGGAGCACCTCGAGGAAGGCCCGTAACTCGGCCAGCCCCTCGACCCGGGCCCGGTAGTACCGGCGGGTGCCCTGCCTGCGCTCGGTGACCAGGCCCGTGTCCTTCAGGATCCTCAGATGCTGGGACACCGCGGGCCGGCTGACCTCGAAATGGGCAGCGATCTGACCTGCGGTTAACTCCTCGTCCCGTACCAACCGGACGATTTCTCGCCGGTGGCGCTCAGCGATGGCCCGAATCGCAGCTTCCACGCTGCTCATTAAAGCCGGTCGGCACACCATTCCTCAAGTGGGGACTTAAGTAAACAGGAGGAAACCCCGGCAACAGGCGTTTTCGCGACCCCCGTGGGGGCCCGGTAACGTCGGAAGATGGCCAACACCCCCGTTCAGATCGTCCCCTCGGTGCTCCCGGCCGACTTCGCCCGCCTGGGCGAGGACGTGGCCGCTCTGGAGAAGGCGGGCGTCGACCGCATCCAGTGGGATGTCATGGACGGACACTTCGTACCCAACCTCACCTTCGGGCCCGACGTGATCGCCGCCTGCCGGTCCCATGTCCAGGTGCCCTTCGAGGCCCACCTGATGGTCACCAATCCCGATCTGCTCCTCAAGAACTACGTGGAGGCCGGCTGCGAGTTGGTGATCGTCCACGCGGAAACCTGCCAGCACCTGCACCGCACGCTCGCCTCCATCCACGAGCTCGGCGCCCGCGCCGGCGTGGCCCTCAACCCCTCGACGTCCCTGGAGGACATCCGCCATGTCATCGACCTCACCGACCTGGTGCTGGTCATGACGGTCAACCCCGGCTTCGGCGGCCAGGCCTACATCGCCACCATGGAGCCCAAGATCGCTGAGGCCCGGGCCCTCATCGCGCGCTCCGGGCGCCCGGTCGAGCTGGAGGTGGACGGCGGCATCGGCCCTGACACCATCGCCGGGGCGGCGGCCGCCGGGGCCGACGTGCTGGTGGCCGGCAGTGCCCTGTTCCGGGACCCCGAGGGCCTGGAACACGCCGTGGCCGATCTGCGGGCCCGGGCCGAAGCCGCCCGAACCTAGGACAGACATAGCGCCCATTCGGCGCCGATTCTCCTGGGACGGGGCAGGAGCCCGGACCCCGGCCGTAGAAACCATGGCCGCTGGGACCCGGTACCCCCCCGAGCCCGAGGTTTGACAGTTGACCAGCTGGCGTATCGACCCTGTGGACGAAGCGACCCTGCGCGAGCCCCGCAGACCGAGGATCGTGCGCGTCATCGCGGTATCGATCGCGTCGCTGCTCATGGCCAACGGCGTGATCCTGACGGAGCACTACGCCCACACCGACCTGGCCAGCCTTCTGGCCGATGGGGTGCGCGACGCCCGCAGCGCCCTGGCCCGCGCCCTGGACCCGGAGCAGGCGGACAAGGTGCAGGCCGCGGTGGCCAAGACCACCACGACCACGGCCGGGTCGTCGGATACGACCACCACTACGGCCCCGGCCGCCACCACCGACCCCACCGCGCCGGCCGCCGCCGGCCCAGGCCCGGACCCTGCCGGCCCCGGCCCCGCGCCGACGACTCCAAGGGTCACCGCCCCGCCGGCGGCCGCCGTCCCCGCCGCCAACAGCCTCGAGCGGGTCATTCCCATCCTCTCCGCCTTCGTGGAGAAGGAGCGGGGCCTCAAGTTCAAGAGCCCGGTGACGCTCACCGTCCTGGAAGACGCGCCCTTCAAGGCCAGCCTGGCCCAGCGGCGCATGGCCCCGGCTGAGGCGGAGGCCCGCCAGTCACAGGGCGTGATGCGGGCCCTGGGTCTCATCGATCCGGGTGTCGACCTCGCCGCCCAGGTGAGACGGCTCTCCACCGGGTCGGCCAGCGCCTTCTACGACTCCGCGGCCAACGAACTGGTGGTCAAGGCCGGACTGGTCACCCCCTTCACCGGCAAGATCCTCGTCCACGAGCTCACCAACGCCCTCGACGACCAGCATTTCGAGCTGGACCGTCCCGCCCTCCGGGGCGCCGGCAACGAGGCGGGCGACGCTTTCGAGGCCATCAGCCAGGGCGTGGCGGCCCGGGTGGAGGAGCGCTACCTGGCCACCTTGAGCGCCTCCGACCGGGAGTCGGTGGAAGCCGAGGGGCGCCGGCTGGCGACCATGATCCCCCGTGACATCCCGCAGTACGTGCTGGTGTCGTTCGGATTCCCCTTCACCGCCGGCCTGCGGCTGGCCAATGCCCTGGTCACGGCCGGCGGCCAGGGCCGGCTCAACAGCGCCCTCCAGGGCCCGCCGGTCAGCACCGAGCAGGTGCTGCGCCCCGAGAAGTTCGCCGCCGGCGAGGGCCCCAAGGCCATCGCCGCCCCCGCCGCCGACGGACCCGTCGTGAGCCAGGGCAGCCTGGGTCAGCTCAACCTGTCCCTCATGCTGGCCGAGGTGCTCGAGGCGGGCTACGCCGAAGGGGCGGCCGACGGCTGGGGTGGAGACAGCTACGTGGCCTGGGAGAACGGCGGCCAGACGTGCGTGCGGCTGGCCGTGGACATGGACAGCGCGGAGGACAACACCGAACTGTCCGAGGCTCTGGTCGACTGGGTCGCCGAGCGCCCGGGAGCCGTCGTGGAAGGCACGGGGCCCTTCACCATCACCCGCTGCGCCTAGCTCGCCAGCTGGTTCTTCTCAGCTGGCGAGGCGCTTCTCCAGGGCCTTGAGCTGATCGAGAAGGACAGGCGGGAGATGCTCGCCGAAGGTCTCGAAGTGCGCCTCGATCTGGGGGGCCTCGGGACGCCACCGCTCCCGGTCGACCGTCGTGAGGTCGGCCAGGACAGCCGGGTCGATGTCGAGGCCTGTGGTATCGAGCGCCCCAACGGCCGGAACGCGGCCGATCGGGGTGTCGACGGCCTCACCCTGGCCGGTCACCCGTTCGAGGATCCACTTGAGGACCCGGATGTTCTCGCCGAACCCGGGCCACAGGAACGAGCCGTCGTCGCCCCGGCGGAACCAGTTGACCCAGAACAGCTTCGGGAGCTTCTCGGGGTCGGTGGCCGCCCCGATCTCCAGCCAGTGGGAGAAGTAATCGCCCATGTTGTAGCCGCAGAACGGCAGCATGGCGAAGGGGTCGAAACGCAACTTCCCGACGGCGCCGGCCTGGGCGGCGGTGGTCTCCGAGCTCATGATCGAACCCAGGAACACGCCGTGCTCCCAGTCGAAGGCCTCGGTCACGAGCGGCACGTTGGTCGTCCGCCGGCCGCCGAAGAGGATGGCCGAGATCGGCACGCCGGCCGGGTCCTCCCACTCGGGGGCGATCGAGGGGCACTGGGCGGCGGCCACGGTGAACCGGGCGTTGGGGTGGGCGGCGGGCGTGCCCGACTCCGGAGTCCAGTCCTGGCCCTTCCAGTCGATGAGGTGGGCCGGCGGGGTGTCGGTGAGGCCCTCCCACCAGATGTCGCCGTCATCGGTTTCCGCGACGTTGGTGAAGAGGCACCGCTCGCTGAGCGTAGCCAGGGCATTGGGGTTGGTCTTGTCCGACGTTCCGGGGGCGACCCCGAAGAACCCGGCCTCGGGGTTGGTGGCGTACAGGCGCCCGTCAGAGCCGAACTTCATCCAGCAGATGTCGTCGCCGACGGTCTCGACCTTCCAGCCCGGAAGGGTGGGGATGAGCATGGCCATGTTCGTCTTGCCGCAGGCCGACGGGAACGCCGCCGCGATATAGCGCTTCTCGCCGCCGGGGGGCGTCAACCCGAGGATCAGCATGTGCTCGGCCATCCAGCCGTCGTCCCGGGCGATGTTGGAGGCGATGCGCAGGGCGAAGCACTTCTTGCCCATCAGAGCGTTGCCGCCATAGCCCGACCCGTAGCTCCAGATCTCCCGGGTCTCGGGGTAGTGGACGATGTACTTCGTCTCGCCGTCGCAGGGCCAGGGCACGTCCGGCCGGGCGCTCCCGTTCTCGTCGACCAACGGGTAGCCGACCGAGTGGAGGCAGGGGACAAAGGCCCCGTCGCCCAGGGTCTCGAGAACGGCCGCCCCCATGCGGGTCATGATCCGCATGCTCACGGCCACGTAGGGCGAGTCGGTCAGCTGGATCCCGATGTGGGAGAACTGCGACCCGAGGGGGCCCATCGAGAACGGGACGACGTACATCGTCCGGCCCCGCATCGACCCCTTGAACAGCCCGGTCATGGTGGTCCGCATCTCCGCCGGGTCGCGCCAGTTGTTCGTGGGGCCGGCGTCGATCTCCCGCTCGCTGCAGATGTAGGTGCGGTCCTCGACGCGGGCGACGTCGGCGGGATCGGAGCGGGCCAGGAAGCTGTCGGGCCGGCGGGCGTCGGACAGCCGCTTGAACGTCCCGTTGGCCACGAGCAGCTCGCAGAGCCGGTCGTATTCCTCTTGGCTGCCGTCGCACCAGTGCACGGCTTCTGGTTGGAAAAGCTGGCGACCATTCTCGACGAAGTCCAACAGAGCCTGATTTGTCGCTGCGGCAGTCATCCCCAAATACTGGCCGATGCGAGGGCACCGGTCACTAACCGGAACGCATTTCGTGGTGAACTCGCCGCTGACCCCGAGACAAGGAGCTAGGCGTTGCCGCTGAACCTGACGGCCAAGTCGATCGCCCGCAACCCCAGCCCGGAGGACCTCCAGGCCATGACGGCGGAGATGCCTCAGGCTCGCAGGACGGTCTTCGGCAACTACAACGTGGCCACCAAGGTCGTGTCGCGCTCCGCCGCCTCCACCTACATCGTCACCGACACGCCCGAAAAGCACCGTGGCCACCAGACGATCCCCCGGGCCGAGTTTGAGCGGGTGGCCAGGATCCAGGACGAGTACATCCGGACCCAGGAGATGGTGGCCGTCGACGGCTACATCGGGTCCAACCCCGAATTCCGCACCGGCGCCCGCCTCGTCATCGAGCAAGCCAACGCCAACGTGGCCGGCATGCAGCGTCAGCTCTACTACCAGGGCGGACAGGTCGACGTGGACCCGGCGACCACGGTCATCTACACCCCCAACCTGACGATGCCGGGCTTTCCCAGCGACCGGCTCATCGCCGTGGATCTCGACAACGGGGTCACCCGCGTCTTCAACTCCGACTACTTCGGGGAGTCGAAGAAGGGCGGGCTGCGCATGTGGAACGGCATCGTCTTCGACCGGGGCGGCCTCCCCATGCACGCCGGCTGCAAGGTGATCCCGGTGGCCGACGGGGAGAAGGTGGCGCTCATCGTGGGCCTGTCGGGCACGGGCAAGACGACGACCACTTTCACCCGCCAGAACAGGTCGCTCCCCGTCCAGGACGACTTCATCGCCCTGCTGCCCGGCGGGCGGATCTACACGACCGAGAACGGCTGCTTCGCCAAGACCTTCGCCCTCGATCCCCAGTTCGAGCCCACCATCCACGGCGCGGTGACGACTCCCGAGGCCTACCTGGAGAACGTGTCGATGAACGATCAGGGCGAGGTCGACTTCTTCGACATGTCCTACACCCAGAACGGGCGGGCCACCTTCGAGTTCGGGATCATCCCCCACTACGACCCCGAGAAGATGAAGTCGGCCGACTTCCTCCTCATCCTCAACCGCAACGAGAACGTGATCCCGGCCGTGGCCAAGCTCCGCCCCGAGCAGGCCGCCGCCTACTTCATGTTGGGCGAGACCACGGGCACCAGCGCCGGCGGGAAGGACGAGGAGGGCAGGTTCCTGCGTATCCCGGGCACGAACCCGTTCTTCCCACTCCCCCACGACTTCCAGGGCAACCGCCTCCTCGAGTTGCTGAACGAACACCCTCTGGAGGTGTTCCTGCTCAACACCGGCCGGGTGGGCGGCGGCGACGCCGAGGAGCGGTCCAAGAAGGTCAAGATCCCGCACTCTTCGGCCGTGGTGAAGGCCATCGCCGAGGGCACGATCTCCTGGGAGACCGATCCGGACTTCGGCTACGAGGTGGCGACGAGTCTGCCCGACTTCCCCGAGGCCGACGCCGACCTGCTCCAGCCCCGGAATCTCTACGACGCCCAGGGCCGGGGCGACGAGTACCGGCACTGGGTGGAGCGGATGCGCTCAGAGCGCCAGGACTTCATGGCGCGGTTCCCAGACACGGACCCGGGGATCGCCTCTGCGGTGTCGTAAGCCACAGCGGCATCCCTAGCGGGATTTGGCCAGGGTGGCGAGGGAGTGGAGTTGGGCTTCGGTGCCGATGGCGATGAGGATCTCACCGGAGCGGAGCTCCGTTTCGGGTGGGGGGTTGGTGGTGAAGGTGCCGTCGGAGCTGCGCATGGCGAGGATGAGGGCGCCGGTTTGATCGCGGATGTGGGCGTCGCGCAGCGACACGCCGGCCAGGGGGGACCCGTCGGCGACGGCCAGCTCTTCGAGGCGGAACTCGAGGGTGCCGTCGTGCATGACGATGTCGAGGAACTCGGCCACGTGGGGTTGGAGCACGAAGGCGGCCATGCGCTTGCCTCCGATGCTCTGCGGGTTGACCACCCGGTCGGCGCCGGCCCGGAGCAGCTTGGCCTCGGACTCGTCCCCTCGGGCCCGGGCCACGATGAACAGGTCGGGACGGAGTGAGCGGCCCGAGAGGGTGACGAAGAGGTTGTCGGCGTCGGTGGTCAGGGCCGAAACCAACACCCGGGCCCGCTCGATGCCCGCCTCCTGGAGCACCTTGTCCTCGGTGGCGTCGCCCTGAACCACCGGGTGCCCGATGTCCCGGGCCCGCTCGGGGTCGCGGTCGACGACCACGATCTCCTCCCCGGCCATGGCCACGTACTGGGTGATGGCCCGCCCCACGCGACCCCAGCCGCACACGATCACGTGGTTGTCCATGCGGCTGATCTGGCGCTCCATCTTCCGCCTCCCGAGCAGTTCGGCGAGCTCGCCCTCGATCACGGCCTGGATCACGAGGGACAGGTTGTACAACGCGGTACCCACCCCGGTGAGGATGAGCACGATGGTGAAGACCTTGCCCACGCCGGAGAGAGGATTCACTTCCCGGAAGCCCACCGTGGTCACGGTGGTGACCGTCTGGTAGACGGCATCGAGAAGGGAGAAGCCCAGGATGACGTAGCCCGCCGTCCCCGCCACCAGCACGCCGGCGAGGATCAGCAGCCCCAGCCGCAGGCGCCGCCACGGGTCTTGCATCGAGACCCGAGACTACTTACGCAAGGTCGAGGATCTTCTCGAGACGCACGAGCTTGAAGTCCTGGTTGCCGGTCGAACCGGGGGCGTCGTTGATGTGGTCCTGGCAGGAGAACACGCCCTTGGGGAACAGAGGCCCGAGGTTGGCGGCCACCGCGTCGATCCCGTCGGTGCGCGAGCACCGGTCGGTGACAGGGCCGGCATCCACCTTGTACTTCTTCACGTAGGACCACGGCTCGTTGCGCTGGTACACCACGAAGGAGTCATCGCCCTGGGACGAGGCGACGAGATAGCCCCCACCGGCGGGCTGGTAGACGACGGCCAGGCCCTCGACGTCGGGGGACAGGTGCCCGGCGCTGGGCGCGGCTCCGTCCACCAGCTTGCGGTCACTGGTCGAGTCACCCGGCTCGGCGCCGTAGGCCCAGATGCCCACCTCCTCCTCGGCCACGTAGAGGATCTTCCTCTCGTCGTCGAAGACACAGGCCTCCGCCTCCGAGCCGATCTGCCACGGTCCCCGCACCAGGTGGGCGTTGACCTTGCCGCCCTCGTCGACGAGCTCGTACTGGGCCGCCTCGCCGGCCAGGGTGTCAGCGAAGAGGTAGTGCTTGCCGGAGACCGGGCTGCGGTACATGCACATCCCCGCCACCGGCATGCCCGGCTTGACGTCCGGAGCGGTCACGTTGGTCAGCATCCGGGTGGCCGGGTCGATGGTGTAGAAGCGCATGCCGTAGCCGACCACGCCGATGAGGTCGACGGTCTTCCCGGCCAGCGTGAACCCGGGCCGCAGGTCGACGTTGCCCGGGCGGCTGGTGGGATCGATGGCCTGCAGGCGCGAGCCGGCCATGTCGTAGACCTCGAGGGCGCCTTCCTTGTCGGTGCCGATGACCACCGACTTCGACGGGTCGTCGGGGTGGACCCAGAAGGCCATGTCGTCGGCGGCATCGCCTGCCGCCCCGACCGGCTCGGTCTCGCCGTCCGCCGTCACCGAGGTGTCGGCGGGCGGGGCTTTGGGCGTGACCACGTCGACGTGGCCGTTGACCGCGCCTCCGGGGATACCCCGTGCCCCGGGCCGCCGAGGATCGGCGGGAGCGGGAGCGGCGGCCAGACCGGCCACCACCAGGACACCGGCCACCAGGGCCAGGGCCCACCGGCCTGAGGGGGGCGAACGGAACGGCTGCGACATGGGGGCACCTCCCGGGGACACTCGCCGCCCGATTGTTCTCCGCCCGAGAGTGGAAGTGGTGGATGCGTGCCTATGATGCCCCCACCCAGATCGAGGAGGCTGCATGTCCGTTTCGGCATACGTGCTGATCCAGACCGAGGTCGGGAAGGCCGCCCAGGTGGCGTCGGAGGTGCGGAAGATCGACGGCGTGAAGTCCGCCGACGATGTGACCGGCCCCTATGACGTGATCGTGAGCGCCGAGGCGGAGAGCGTCGACGAGCTCGGCAAGATGGTCGTTTCCCGGGTGCAGCTGGTGGACGGCATCACCCGCACGCTCACCTGCCCGGTCGTCAACCTCTAGCTCCAGCTACCCCTCCCGGGTCCGCCCCGCTCGCCGCCGGCGACGCTCGTGGCGCTCGAGCGCGAGGCCGACCAGCCGGTCGAGCAGAGCGGCGTAGGGCACGCCGGTGACCTCCCACAGCTTCGGGTACATGGAGATGGGCGTGAACCCCGGGATGGTGTTCACCTCGTTGACCAGGAACCCCCGGCCCGG
The DNA here is from genome assembly GCA_963789165.1 of uncultured Actinomycetes bacterium. Lineage (GTDB taxonomy): Bacteria > Actinomycetota > Acidimicrobiia > IMCC26256 > BP-133 > CAWBJP01. The sequence goes on along the minus strand of CAWBJP010000003.1, from coordinate 169,055 downwards.
GTCCTCGAGGAAGAAGTCGACCCGGGCCATGCCTTCGCAGCGGCACGCCTCGAAGGCGGCCACCGCCAGGCGGCGCACGGCCGCGGTCCGGTCGGCATCGAGCGTCGGCCGGAGCCCGCAGCTCGGCCCGGCCGTCGAGGTACTTGTCCTCATAGGTGTAGAAGTCGGCCCCGGGGATGATCTCGCCCGGCAGCGACGCCTCCGGGGGTCGGTCCCCCAGCACCGCCACTTCGATCTCGCGGCCGGTGATGCCCTCCTCCACCAGCACCCATTCGTCGAAGCGCAGGGCGACGTCCACCGCCTCCTCCAGCTCCCGGCGGCCGGTGGCCCTCGACACCCCCACCGACGAGCCCAGGTTGGACGGCTTCACGAAGCACGGATAGCCCAGCGTCTCCTCCACCCGGTCGAGATCGGCCTTGTCGAAGTCCTCCCGGAGCGGCACGTGAGCCGGCGTGGGCAGGCCGCAGGCCAGGAAGGCCCGCTTCATCATCACCTTGTCCATCCCCACCGCCGAGCCGAGCACGCCCGCACCCACATAGGGCAGCCCGGCCAGCTCGAGGAGGCCCTGGACCGTCCCGTCCTCGCCGTAGGGCCCGTGGAGGAGGGGAAACACCACGTCGATCGGTCCGAGTGACGGCGCCCGGGGGTCGACACGAACGAGATCGGCCGACTCCCCCATCCGCACCGGGGGCCCTTCCACCATGAACGCCTCCAGGCGTTCCCCGGAGTCGAGAGCGGCGCGGGCGGCCTCGGCCAGGAGCCACCGGCCCTCCCTGGTGATGCCCACCGGCACCACCTCGTACCGGGCGGGGTCGAGGGCCCGGGCCACCGCCACCGCGCTCACCCGGGACACGTCGTGCTCGGCCGACTGACCGCCGAAGAGCAGCAGCACCCGCAGACGTCCTCCCACATCGGGGACACCCCGAACCCCGGTCATGAGATCACCTGGACGGCGCGGATCCCCAGGCCCATGAGGAAGAGCCCGACGAGGCCGTAGAGCAACTCCTGGCGACCCCGCATCTGGTCCCGGGACGCCAGGGCGATGCTCACGGTCACGAAGGCGACGAAGCCGTAGAACATGTGGAAGCGGTCAACCCGGTAGCGCTCCGACGACTCGAGGATGGCCCCGGTGGTGACCTGGACGAGGATGGCGATCTCGGCCAGAGCGGTGACCATCCACACCCAGCGCCCCCGCAGCTGGGGACGCTGCCAGGCCGCCAACCCGGCCACCCCGGCGGCGGCGTTGGCCACGATCGCCACCCAGGAGAAGCCCGAGTGGAAGCTCCGCAGCGATTCGATCAGCTCTCTCCGGAGGTGGTGGGGATCGCCGCCTCCTCCTGCTGGATGATCTCGAAGCTCAGAAGCTCGCTGTGGGTTCCGGCGGGTCCTTTCCCCTCGTGTTGGGCGTGTCCCTGCTGGAAGGCGCGGCTGTTGACCCAGGCCATGAAGTCGTCGTTCGAACGCCAGCGCGTGTAGACGAAGTACACGTCGTGCCCATCGTCGGGCCGCAGCAGCTCGAAGGACTCGAACCCGGGGGACTTGCCCACCTCCCCGGCCCGGTTGGCGAAGCGGTTTTCAAAGTCCTCGCGGCGGTCCTCGGGCACGGTGATGGCATTGATCTTGACGACGCTCATGGGGCTGATCCTATTGGGCGCTGCGCTCGACGTCGGGTTCCAGGAAGATGAGACGGGCTTCGGGCACCTCCGCCCGCACCGCCGCTTCGGCCCGGTCGATGAGGGCGGCGGTGGCGGCCGTCCCGGCTTCGGGGTCCACGGTGATCTTCCCCACCACCAGCAGGTCGTCCGGGCCCAGGTGCTCGGTTCGCAGGTGGACCAGCCGGCGCACGCCGTCGGTGCCCTCGATGGAGCCGGCGATGCGCCGCACCTGCTCCGGGGCGGCCGCCTCGCCGATGAGGAAGCTCTTCATCTCCATGGCCAGGATGATGGCGATCACGGCCAGCAGGAGGCCGATGGCCAGGCTGCCCAGGGCGTCGAAGCGGGGGTTGCCGGTCACCTCGGCCAGGCCGACCCCGGTCAGGGCGAAGACGAGGCCGCACAAGGCGCCGACGTCCTCCAGGAGGACGACCGGCAGTTCGGGCACCTTGGCATGACGAACGAAACCCCACCACGACTGCTTTCCCTTGACATGGGCGCTCTCCCGGACGGCGGTGCGCAGCGAGAAGCTCTCCAGGACGATGGCCACGACCAGGATGCCGACGGCCCAGCCCGCCGCCTCCAGCTCGTGGGGGTGGCGGAGCTTCTCCTCGCCCTCGAAGAGAGCGAAGAGGGCGCCGGCGGTGAAGAGCACCACCGCCACCACGAAGCTCCAGAAGTACCGCTCCCGGCCGAAGCCGAACGGGTGCTGCTCGGTGGCCGGGCGCCGGGCCCGCCGGCCCCCCAGGAGCAGCAGGCCCTGGTTGGAGGTGTCGGCCACCGAGTGGACCGCCTCGGCCAGCATGGACGCAGCCCCGGTAAAGGCGAAGCCCACGAACTTGGCCACGGCGATACCCGCGTTGGCCAGGAAGGCGGCGACGATGGCCCGCTGGCTGCCGTCGGTCATGAGCGGTGACCCTAACCGGCGTCCGGCGCCGGTCTTGACTGACCGACCGGGCGGACGGTTAAGTGCCTGTGGACATTCGGCGTACCTAAGGGGGACCACCGTGAGCGACACGGTCATCGAGCGGTCCGGGGGCACTCACCAGCTGGGCGTCAGCCGCCCACCGCTCGAGGTGACGGACCTCCCCACCCCCGAGGAGGTCTTCGGAGTCCCCCACCTCGGGCTGAAGGAGGCGCTGCGGTTCGTCGTCGGGCCGAGTTTCATCGCCCTGGGGGCGGCCATCGGCAGCGGCGAATGGCTCCTCGGGCCCCTGGCCGTGGGCAGCAAGGGGTTCGTGGGGGTCGGCTGGATCATCACCGTCTCCGTCATCCTCCAGGTGATCTACAACGTCGAGTGCGCCCGCTACGTCATCGCCACGGGGGAAGTACCCATCGTCGGCTTCGCCCGGGTGCCACCCGGCCGGCGCTTCTGGCTGCCCTTCTCCCTGCTGCTCATCTTCTTCGCCTACATCTGGGGAGGATGGGTGAAGGGCGCGGCCGACGGCCTCTTCGCCCTCACCCACGACAAGGTGCCGGGTCCGGCCGACAAGACGACCGTCGAGCTGATGGCCGTCGTCCTCCTGGGCGCCGTCCTGGGTATCACCCTGCTGTTCCGCCGCATCACCCGTGGCCTCGAGCTCATCAACGGCGGCCTCATCTCTTTTCAGATCCTCTTCCTGCTCATCCTCGACCTGGCCATCGTCCCCTGGGACGTGTGGTGGAACGCCATCCGGGGGTTCCTGACCCCGGCCATGCCCCCATCGGGCATGAGCGCCACCGACCTCGGTGCCCTGGCCGGCTTCGCCGCCCTCCTCTCCGGCTTCAACTGGATCTTCCTCAACCACTACCGGGACAAGAGCTACGGGATGGGTTACCGCGTCGGCTTCATCTCCGGGCTGCGGGGCGAGCAGTCGCAAGTGAAGGACTCGGGGTTCACCTTTCCCGACGACGAACGCAACGCCTCGTTGTGGGGTCGCTGGAAGCGTCTCGTCTACCTCGACATGTGGGGCATCTTCCTGGGCGGGGCCATGATCGGGATGCTGCTGCCCACCATGCTCATGCGCCACCTCGTGCAGACGTCAGGCAAGGTGCCGGAAAAGGCCACCATCACCACCTTCGCCGCCGACATCCTGCGCACCGAGTACGGGCAGGGCCTCTTCTACCTGACCCTGTTCGTCGGCTTCCTCATCCTCTTCGACACCCAGCTCGGCATCTTCGAGTCGCTGGTCCGCAACGCCACCGACGCCGCCAACATCAGCCCGCGGATCCAAGAGCTGACCGGGGGAGACCTCCGGCGCTTCTACTTCCCGTTCATGATCCTGTTGCTGGTGACCATCGGCTTCGTGCTCCACTTCTTCCAGCCGGCGGAGCTGATCAGCATCTCGGCCAACATGTCGAACTTCGGGGCGCTCATCTTCCCCTTCGTCTTCATCTACCTGAACCGCCGCCTGCCCAAGGCGGCCCGTCCGACCAAGCTGGCCTACGTCGGGCTCATGGCCAACGTTGTGTTCTTCGGCTTCTTCTTCCTCAACTTCGTGGTCGAGAAGCTCACCAAGTCGCCCCTGGTCACCTTCTGAACCGGCGCCTTTCCGCCGTTTAGCCTGGACGCCCATGACGACCGGACGCCAGGTGCTGCTTCAAGTACTCGCCAGCGAAGGGGTCACGCACTGCTTCGGGAACCCGGGCACCACCGAACTTCCCTTCATGGACGAGCTGGCCGCCCATCCCGAGCTGCGCTACGTCCTCGCCCTCCAGGAGAACGTCGCCGTGGCCATGGCCGACGGATACGCCCAGGCCAGCGGACGGCCGAGCTTCGTCAACCTCCACACCTCGGCCGGCCTGGGAGGCGGCATCGGCAACCTGACCAACGCCATGGCCAACCGGACCCCCATGGTGGTGACCGCCGGCCAGCAGGACCGCCGCCACCTTCTGGCCGAGCCCATCCTGGCCGGCGACCTCGTCGGCCTGGCCTCGGCCTGCACCAAGTGGCAGCACGAGGTCCGCCACCTGGGTGAGCTGGCCCCGGTGCTGCGCCGCGCCTTCCTCGACGCCTCCGCCCCGCCGGCCGGCCCGGTGTTCGTCTCCATCCCCATGGACGTCCTCGACGAGGAAGGCGACGTGGCCGTGCCGGCCCGCTCCCACGTCGAGCGGGGGGCGGTGGCCGGAGGACTCGAGACGCTGGCCGGGCTCCTGGCCGAAGCCGCCCCCGATCGTCTGGCCCTGGTGGTCGGCGACGAGGTGGCCGCCGGTGACGCCCTGACCGAGGTGGTGGCCCTGGCCGAGGCCACCGGCGCGCCCGTCTACGGTGCCCCCCTGTATTCGAACCTGAACTTCCCCACCACGCATCCGCTGTGGAACGGGATGCTGGGCGGCCTGAGCATGTCCGCCTCCGCGGTGGCCGGCACCCTCGCCGGCTTCTCCCGCGTGTTCGTCATCGGCGCCAAGGCGTTCCTGGTCTACCCGTGGAGCCCGGCGTCGCCGTTACCGGACGGCGTCGAGCTTCTCCACCTTGACGCCGACGCCAGCCAGGTGGCCCGCGACCTCCCGACCCGCTTCGGCACCGTGGGCGACGTGAAGGCCAGCCTGGCCGCCCTCGTGCCACGGGTGGCGGCGTCGGTGGACACCGGCCGGGTCGGCGCCGCGCTGGAGGCGGCCCGGGCCGAGCACGCCGGCACCCCCGAGCGCCTGCACGCGGCGGCGACCGGACGGGGCGGCGAGGTCCCCCTGCACCCGATGGCCGCCACCCAGGCCCTGCTCGACGCGCTCCCAACCGGCGGCGTGGTCGTCGACGAGGCCATCACCACCGGCTTCTACGTGCGGATGCTGTTCCAGGCCGAGGAGCCCGGCTCCTACTACTTCTGCCGGGGCGGCGGCCTGGGCTGGGGCGTACCGGCGGCGCTCGGCGTCAAGCTGGCACGACCGGAACGCCCGGTGCTGTGCATCGCCGGCGACGGGTCGGCCATGTACACCATCCAGGCCCTGTGGACCGCGGCCCATGCCGGCATCCCGGTCGTCGTGGCCGTGGTCAACAACCGCCAGTACGCCATCCTCAAGCTGAACCTGGCCGCCTCCGGCGGGCGCTCCGCCGCCCAGGACGCCTTTGTGGGCATGGATCTCGACTCGCCGCCCATCGACTACGTCGGCCTGGCCCGAGCGATGGGGGTGGAGGCGCACCTCGTGGAGAAGGGCCCGGACGTCACCGAGGCGGTAGCCGCCGCCTTGGTCGCCGAGCGCCCGGTGCTCCTCGAGGTTCCGATCTCCCCGCCTTGAGTTCTGGTGACGGTCAACCCAGGGCGGCGGCCAGGCGATCGACGGCGCCCGGTGTGCGGATCCCCCACCAGAACAGGTCATGGCCGTCGACCAGGAGCACCCGGGCTCCGGGCAGGGCTCCGGTCACCTCGGGCAGGTGGCGGTCCTTGAACTCGTAGGGCTCCGACGGCAGCAGGACCGCCTGTGGCCGGCGGGCGGCGGCCTCCTCCAGGGTCACCTCCGGGTAGCGCGCCGCGGCGTCGGCGAAGACGTTCTCCCAGCCGAGCAGCTCGAGCAGGGAGGAGCCGAAGGTGTCGCCGGCCATCGACATCCAGGGCCGGCGCCACACCGGCACGAACACCGACCGGGTGGACGCCGGCCGGCCCGCCCGCCGCCGGGCCAGCCAGCCCTCCCAGTCCGGGAACGGGTCGGGGACCTCGGCACCCACCGCCTCCCCCAACCGGCACACGGCCGGACCGACATCGTCCACCGAGCGGGGCGACATGTCGTGGAGCTCGACCCCCAGGTCCCGGAGCCGGTCGACGTCCTCGATGCGGTTCTCCTCGTCGTTCACCACCACCAGGTCCGGTCCCAGGGCGGCGATGGCGTCCACATCGGGGTTCTTGGTGCCGCCGACGTGCTCGAGCGTCGGTTGTTCGCAGAAGCGGGTACAGGCCACGGGACGCACACCCAGGGCGAGCAGGGTCTCGGTGACCGACGGAACCAGGGACACGACCCGAGGCCCGGGGCGGCTCACAACCGTTTCAGCAGCTCGGCCTTCTTGGCTTCGAACTCGGCCTCGGAGATGGCTCCCCGGTCCCGCAGGTCGGCCAGGGCGGAGATCTGCTCGGTCACCGACTGGGTCGCCGGCGCGTGGGGCGTGGGCCGGAACCCGGCCGACATGGCCCGGGTGGCGTTGCCCTCCATCTGCCGGTAGATCTCCTGCTGGACATGGTCGGGGTGCGGGATGTCCGAGAAGGTCTGCTGGCCCCGCTCGCCGGCCGACTCGATGAGCAGGTCGCCCGATCCGAGCATCCGCTCGAAGAGCGTCTGGTTCGACGTGATGTCGTTGACCCGCTCGAGGGGGATGTCCCGCCCGTGCTTGGAGAGAACCCCGGTGCGGAACACGATCCGGTCCGAGGTGACCACGAAGTGGGTTGTGGCCCAGCGGGCCAGCCGCGCTCCCAGCCACGCCAGCCAGGCGATCACCAGGGCCAAGTAGGCCCAAGCGCCGGCCGTGGCCGCGTCGCCCTCGAGTTGCATGACGCCATAGCCGAGGGCCAGCACGGGGACCCCGGCTGCCGCCGGACCGATGTAGAACCACCAGTGGGGGCGCAGGTCGACGTGGACGCTCTCGCCCTCGAGCAGGAGCCGGGTCGGGAAGGGCATCTACAGGATGTCCGCGTCGGCGGGGTGCAGGCTGGCGTCGACCCCCACCTCGGAGGCGGTGGCCTGCAGAGCACGTTCCAGGATGGCCGGGTCCAGGCTGCGGGGCAGGGTGACCTCGACGAGCATGGCGTAGACGGGCTCGCCGTCGCCGCCGATCACCCGGGTGTTGACGTCGGTGATGTTGACGCTGTGGTCGGCCAGGACGACGGCGATCCGGTGCATGATCCCCGGCTGGTCGGAGCCGTACACGGAGACGATGTAGGGCTCCCCCTCGACCATGATCGAGGCGCCCTCGCCGGCCGGGCGCACGGCGACGGTCAGGTCGGCGCAGCCCTCCGCCTTGGCCAGTTCCGCCTCCAGAGCTTCGGGGGCCAGGTCGTCGGGCACCTCGATCAACATCATCATGGCGAAGTGCCCCGACAGCACGGTCATGGAGCAGTCCTTCAGGTTGCAGCCCGTCTGGTAGATGACACCGGTCACCGAGGCCACGATGCCGGGCCGGTCGGCGCCGAGCGCCCACACCGCGAATTCGCTGGTCATGGGCGGGGAGCCTAGTGGTCGCTCGGATATCGTCTTGGGTATGGGGACGAAGGCCCGCACCGCACTCGCGTTTCTGCTCTGGCTGGCTCCGCTACCGGCCGGAGCCAGCGACCCGCAGGTGATCCTCCAGGGCGTCCGCTACGTCCCTCCGGACATCACCGTGACCGTCGGCGCCACCGTGACCTGGACCCACCGCGACAGCGGTCTCTACCACCATGTCGGTGCCGACGATCGTTCCTGGGACTCCAACCCGACGTGCGGCCTCCCCCGGGGGGTGTGCATGCGGGGTGGGGACACCTACCAGCACACCTTCCTCTCCGCCGGGACCTTCGGGTACCACTGCCGACTGCACGGCCATCCCGGCCGGGGGATGGCCGGCACCGTACGGGTCGTTCCCGGTTAAGACGCGATGCGCTTCCGCCTCGAGCAGACCTTCGACGCCCCCGTTGACGCCATCGCCCTGGCCTTCACCGAACCGGCGCTCTACGCCGCCCTCGGCGCCCTGCCCAAGCTCGGCCGGCCCGAGGTTCTGAGCCGGACCGAGAACGGCGATGCGGTCAACCTCCAGATCCGTTACCAGTTCACCGGCGACCTCTCCCCCGCCGCCCGCAAGGTGGTCGACCCGGCCCGGTTGTCCTGGGTCGAACACTCCGTGCACGACCTGAGCCGCCACCAGGTCGACTTCACCCTGGTCCCAGACAACTACGGCAATCTGCTGCGGGCCTCGGGGCGCTACTCGTTCTCGCCTGACGGCCCGGACAGGACCAGACGGGTGGCAGAGGGCGAGGTGGCGGTGCGGGTTCCCCTGGTCGGCAAGTCGGTCGAGAACGCCATCGTCTCGGGCGTCCGCGAGCACCTGGCCGACGAGGTGCCGGTCGTCGAGCGCTACCTGGCCGGTTGACCCGCAAGGGCCCGGGCGAAGGCGAAGCGGTTCTCGAGCAGGTGCAGGTCCATGTGGAAACCGGCCGGGCCGACGGGTTCGACCTTGGCCAGGAGGAAGGTGAAGCGCTCGGCGGCCATGTCCTCCCGGACGGCGGGGACGAACTCCTCCAGCGTCGCCACCGTGCGCGCCTCGGCGATGCCGGTTCCCCGGGCCACCGCGGTCAGGTCCACTCCGTCTGCCGTCGGGGTCGGCGTGCCTCCACTGGAGAGGAAGACCCCGTTGTCGAACACGACGTGCGACAGGTTGGGCGGGCCGTGGCGGGCCAGCGTGGCCAGCGTCCCCAGGTTCATGAGCACCGACCCGTCTCCGTCGAGCACCACCACCCTGCGCCCGGGCCGGGCCAGAGCCACACCCAGGCCGACCGAGGAGGCGAGGCCCATAGCGTGCTGGAGGTAGAAGAAGGTCTCCCGGTGACCGAGGGAGTGGAGCTCGGACGCGACCGCTCCCATGTTGGTCACCACGGCGGCGCCGGCCAGGTCGCCGTGGATGGCCTCCAGGCAGTCGAGTCGCCTCACCCGCCGCTCTCCCACATCAGCCGGCGGGTGAGGAGCAGGGCCACCGGCGCCAGCGACGACTCGGCCAGCACCATGGCATCGGCCACCTGCCGCTCCACCTCCTCGGCCCGGGTGAGCTCGGCCCACACGATGCCCAGGGCGTCGAGCAGCGGGCGGGTGGCCCGGCCGCCGGTGGTCTGCCACGGGTCGGTCTCGCCGAGGTGGCCCCGGTCGCTCACCATCAGGAGCAGCGGCACCCGGTAGAGCATGGCGCCCGACACGATGCCGTTCACCGAGGCCAGCAGCCCGTGGTTCTGCATGAGGACGGCGGCCCGGGTTCCGGCCAGGTGGGCCCCCATGGCCACACCGACGGCCTCCTCCTCCTTGGCCACCTCCACGAGGGTCACGTCGGGGTCGGCCTGGGCCAGGACGATGACCGGCGTCAGCCAGCTCTCCGGGAGGGCGGCCACCAACCGCACCCCCGCCGCCCGCAAGGCCTCGTAGACGACCTTGGCGCTCCCCTGCGACACCGGCACGCCGCCCAGCCTACGGCCGGGCGGTGGGGTCCAGAAGCGGAGCTAGTCCCAGCCGAGTTCGGTCAGGCGCTCGTCAGAGATCCCGAAGTGGTGGGCCACCTCGTGGACGACGGTGACGTAGACCTCGTCGATGAGGTCGTCCTCGGTCTCGCACGCCTCGCACAGCGGACCCCGGAAGATGGTGATCCGGTCGGGCATGACCCCGGAGTAGTCGAAACGCTCCGTGAGCGCGGTGCCCTCGTAGTACCCGAAGAGGGAATCGTGCTCGCCGCGCTGCTCGTCGGTCGGCCAGTCCTCCACGATGACGACGACGTTGTCCATGAAGCGGGCGAGGCCTTCGGGAATGGCGTCGAGCGCCTCCGCCACCAGAGCCTCGAACTCCCGTCGGGACAGGCGCACGCCCCGGACCTTATCGGGCAAAGCTGGAGCGGGCCGCGGGGCCTTCGGGGAGCAAGTTCCCTTGCGGGGACAAGCTGCACGGAATTTTTTGGAAGTCTGCAGGAACTCTCTTGACCCCTCCTTCGGCCACCTGTATGTTCACCCTCGTCCTCGATACGGAGCGCAACGGCAAGGAACCGCAAGGGACCGAGCCAGAGTGATCCGCCGAGGGCCCTGGAAGTCAAACCTTCGGGTGCGACCGCCAGGTTGGGCAGCGCCGAAGCTGTGGCTCCGGGCCCACCCTCGGGTGGAAGACGGAGTCGACCGGAAGTCGGACTCGCAAGAGATCGGCGATACGGAGCAGAGGCCGCAGTCCGCGAGGGTTGGCCCCGAGGAGTCCGGAAGTGCTTCGGCACTGAAAGCTACTCGGGGCTTCCTCGCGTCTGGGGTCCGGTGGGGTATCCACCATTGGTGTCATAGCCCGCCGGTAGGGTCGCCGTATGGGTGACGATCGGCTGCTGGCGGGGCTGGACGAGCGGCAGCGTCAGGCCGTGATCACACCGGTCTCGCCGCTGGGCATCCTGGCCGGGGCGGGCTCGGGCAAGACCCGGGTGCTCACCCGGCGCATCGCCTACCAGGCCTCCATCGGTCGCATCGAGGCTGGGCATACGCTGGCGCTGACCTTCACCCGCAAGGCCGCCGGCGAGCTGACCGAGCGCCTGGCCGCCCTCGGTCTGCGGCGATCCGGGGTCCGTTCCGGCCCGGCCACGGCGGTGACCGCCGGTACCTTCCACGCCGTGGCCCTGGCCCAGCTGCGCCGGCGCTGGGCCGACCGGGGCGAGGCCGTGCCCGCCCTCCTGGAACGCAAGGTCCGCCTCCTCGTGCCCTTCCTGGCGCCGGGTCCGTCGGTCGCCGCCGAAGCCGCCGAGGTGGCCGGCGAGATCGAGTGGGCCAAGGCCCGCCTGGTCGCACCCGAGGCCTACGAAGCGGCGGTGGCCACCGCCGCCCGCCCCACCCCCCGCTCCCCCGCCGAGGTGGCCAACCTCTACGAACGCTACGAGACGGAGAAGCGCCACCGGGGCGTGGTCGACTTCGATGACCTCATCTGGGGTCTGGGCGAGGCGCTGGAAACCGACGCCGCCTTCGCCGCCGCCACCCGCTGGCGGTTCCGCCACCTCTTCGTCGACGAGTTCCAGGACGTCAACCCGGCCCAGTTCCGGCTGCTGCGGGCCTGGCTGGGCGAGCGACCGGATCTGTGCGCGGTGGGCGACGAAGACCAGGCCATCTACGGATTCACCGGGGCCGACGCCTCCTACCTGGTGAGGTTCGCCACCCACTTCCCCGGCGCTGCCGTCGTCCGCCTGGAGTCCAACTACCGCTCCAGTCCCCAGGTGCTGGCGGTGGCCCACGCCGTGCTCCCGGCCGGGAAACGGTCCTCCAAAGTGCTCAGTCCCACCCTGCCCGACGGGCCGCTGCCCGAGGTGGTCGCCTATCCCACCGACGCCGAGGAGGCGGTGGGCCTGGCCCGCGCCCTCCGGGCCGCCCACGGCCCCGGCGTGGCCTGGTCGTCGATGGCTGTGCTCTACCGCACCAATGCCCAGTCCGCCCGGCTCGAAGCCGCGCTGTCCGCCGCCGGCATTCCCCATCGGGTGCGGGGGGCGGCCCGGTTCCTGGACCGGCCCGAGGTCGTCTCCGCCCTGGCCGAGCTCCGCCGGGCCACCGCCGTCACCCCGGGGGTGGGGCTCGAACATCATCTGCGGGGCCTGGAGTCGTGGGCGGAAGACGCCCCCGAGGAGCGACGGGGGCACGTCGCCGAACTGGTCCGCCTGGGCGGCGAGTATCTGGCCGGCGAGGACGGCCCGGGCACCCTTTCGGGGTTCCTCACCCATCTCACCGCCGCGCTGGCCGACGGGGAAACCTCCAGCGACGACGACGCCGTGGAGCTGCTCACCTTCCACCGGGCCAAGGGTCTGGAGTGGTCCCGGGTGTTCGTGACCGGCCTGGAGCGCGGGCTGGTCCCCATCGCCTACGCCGAGACGGCCGCCGCCCGGGCGGAGGAGCGCCGGCTCCTCTACGTCGCCCTGACGCGAGCTGAGCATCACCTCGTCCTGTCCTGGGCGGCGGAACGCACGCTCGGCGCCCGGGCCATGGCCCGGCACAAGAGCCCCTACCTGGCCGAGGTGGAAGCGGCACTCGGCGCCCTGGCCATCGGCGGCGACGGCGACTGGAGGGCGGCGGTGGCGGCCGAGCGGGCCCGTCTCGCCGCCCGGCGCCCGGCGGACCGGAAGCGCCTCCCCGGAGCCGACGCTGATCCTGTGGTCCTGGCCGACCTGGTCCAGTGGCGCCGGGACCTGGCCCGGGCCTCGGGGGTACCGGCGCAGGTCATCTTCCACGACACCACCCTGGCGGTGGTGGCCGAAGCCCGCCCCGCCACCCGCGACGACCTCCTGGCGCTGCCCGGGTTCGGCCCCGTGCTGGTGGAGCGCTACGGCACCGAGCTGCTCGCGCTCCTGGCCCGCCACGCCTCCTGAGATCCGGCCGGTTGCGTTGAGCGTCCCGAGCGCGGCGTCGAGGGCGACGACGGCCCAGTCGGCGGTCAGGGCCAGCAGGGCGGTGAGCGTGGCCCCCACCACCAGGATGCGGTCCAGCTGGTTGTAGATCCCGACCTGGATCACGTCGCCGAGGCCGCCGGCGCCCACGAAGGAGGCGAGGGCGGCGGTACCGACGTTCACCACCGCCGCGGTGCGGATGCCGGCGATGATCACCGGCCGGGCCAGGGGCAGCTCGACCCGGCGCAGCACCTGGACGGGACTGAGCCCCATGCCCCGGGCCGCCTCCACCACGGCGGGATCGACGCCGGACAGGCCGGCGACGGTGTTCCGCAGCACCGGCAGGAGCGAGTAGGCCCACAGGCCGAGCACGGCGGTGCGGAACCCGAGGCCGGTGACGGTGAACATGAGGGCGAGGAAGGCCACGGTGGGGACGGTCTGGCCGAGGTTGGCCACGAACAGGGCGGGCGCCCGCAGGCTCCGCAGCCGGCGGCGGGTGGCCGCCACCCCCACCGGTAACGCCACGCCCACAGCCAGGAGGGTGGAGACCAGGGACAGGCGGACGTGCTCCCCCGCTCGGGCCCACAGGTTCGACCCGGCCAGCACGGCGGCCTCACCCGGTTGGGGGTCGCCACCGTGACCCCAGGCCACCACCGCCGCCGCCGCCACTCCGAACAGCAGCGGGCGCGCCCACCAGCCACCGCCGCTTCATGCCCGCAGGGCGTCCTGGATCGAAGCCAGGGTGACGATGCCGAGCAGCCGGTCGCCGTCCACCACGGCGACGGAGGACCCGTCCCCCCGCAACAGGGCGTCGGTCGCCTCGGCCAGCGTGGCCCTGGCGTCGACCCGCCCGCCGCCGGCGGGCGATCCGGGTCGGACGGCCGTGGTCACGGGCACCAGGCCGAGACGCTTGAGGGTGGCGCCCGACCCGACGAAGCCGGCCACGAACGCCGAGGCGGGCCGGGCCAGGACCTCGGTCGGGGTCCCGTGCTGGGCCAGCCGTCCCCCTTCGGCCAGCACGGCCAGGCGGTCACCGAGGCGCAGGGCCTCGTCGATGTCGTGGGTGACGAGCACGACCGTCTTGCCGAGCTCGCCCTGGAGGCGGAGGAACTCCTCCTGGAGCCGGCCCCGGGTCACCGGGTCGACCGCGCCGAAGGGTTCGTCCATCAGCAGGACGGGCGGGTCGGCGGCCAGGGCCCGGGCCACCCCCACCCGCTGGCGCTGCCCGCCGGAGAGCTCCTCGGGCCGGCGGTGGGCGAAGGTGGCGGGGTCGAGGCCGACGAGGTCGAGCAGCTCGTCGACCCGGGCCCGGATGCGGGCCCGGTCCCAACCGAGCAGGCGGGGCACGGTGGCCACGTTGGCGGCCACGTCGAGGTGGGGGAACAACCCAACCTGCTGGATGACGTAGCCGATCCCCCGCCGCAGGGCCACGGGATCGACCCGGGCCACGTCCCGGCCCGCCACCACCACCCGGCCCGACGTCGGCTCCACCAGCCGGTTGACCATCTTCAGCGTGGTGGTCTTGCCGCAGCCCGACGGGCCGACCAGCACGCACGTCTCGCCCTCGGCCACCTGCAGGGACAGCTCGTCGACCGCCACCGTCCCCGGGCCGTAACGCTTGGTCACCGCCTCCAGGGTGATCACGGCCCGCCTCGACGACGGGGTCCGCCGGCACGCTGGCGCAATCCCCACTCCACGATCCCCAGGGCGCCGTCGATGCCGAGGGCCAGCACGACGATGGCCAGGGTGGCGGCCAGGGTCTTGGTGCGGTCGCCGGCCTGGAGGCCCTCGAACACGGAGTCACCCAGTCCCCCGGCCGCCACCAGAGCAGCCACGGTGGCGATGCCCACGGCGGTGACCGCCGCCACCCGCACCCCCGACACGACCACGGGCAGGGCGAGCGGAAACTTCACCCGGCGCAGGGTCTGGGCTTCCGTCATGCCCATCCCCCGGGCCGCCTCCACCACGTCGGAGGGCACCCCGGTCAGGCCGACGACGGTGTTGCGCAGGACGGGCAGCAGGGCGTAGAGGGCCAGGGCGGCCACCGCCGGCGACGTGCCGATCCCGAGGGGAACGACGAACAGGCCGAAGAGGGCCAGGCTGGGCACGGTGAAGATGACGCCCGCCACCCCGATGGTGGCCGCGGCCAACGACCGCCGGCGGGCGACGGCCACCCCCAGGAGCACGGCGATGGGCACCGCGACGGCCAGGGCCGTACCCACGAGGCGGCCGTGTTGGAGAGCCTGAGCGCTGAGTTCGTGGCGGTGGTCGACGACGAAGCGCCAGAGGTCGATGTCTTGCTAGCCCTTCTGGAGCAGACCGCGCTGGCGGAGGAACTCGTCGGCCACACCCTGGGCCGGCTTGCCGTCGACCTCCACCTGGGCGTTGAGCGCGGTGATGGCGGGGGTGTCGAGGACGGCGGTGAGCGCGGCGAGGTCCTCGGCCAGGGAGGGCCAGCGGGTCAGGCGCTCGGTGAGGACGGTGGGTGCCGGCGTGTAGGCGCCGAACGCCTTCTTGTCGTCGTCGACCACCCGCAGCTTGTGCTTCACGATGAGGGCCGAGGTCGAATAGACGATCCCCACCGCGCACTGGCCATCGGCCACGGCGGGCGGGATGAGGGGTTGGCCGAGCTGGCGGATGTTCTTGAACTCCAACCCGTAGCTCTGCTGGACGGCGGGGAGCACGTCGGCCCGGAACCCGCCTTCGGGGTCGGCACACAGCCCCGTGTCCGGCTGCGCCTTCACCGCTTCGGCCAGCGCGGTCAGGTTGGCGGCGGTGATCGGGCCGCCGTCGGCCACGGCCAGGCCGTAGGTGTCGTTCATGGCCGCGGCGGGCAGCCAGGTCACCCCGTTGGCGGCGTCGAGCCGTTTGGCCGTCTCGTAGGCCTGGGCCGGATCGCCCACGGGTGTCTGCTTGAGGATGCCGAGGCCGGTGCCGGTGAATTCCCAGTACACATCGATTTCGCCGGCCAGGAGGGCCCGCCGGATCAGGTCGGTGCTGCCCAGGCGGATCTTCCTCGTCACCTGGTAGCCACGGTCCTCCAGCACCCCGGCCATGAGGTGGGCCAGGAGCTGGGCTTCGGTGTCCAGCTTGGAGCCGACGGTGATCGCCAGGCTCTCCTCCGTGCCCGAGGCGCTGTCGGTCTCATCTCCCGAACCGCACGCCGGGAGGCCGGCGAGCACCAGGACCAGGCCGAGGAGGAATGGGCGGAGGCGCACGACCCACAGACTAAACAACGGACGAACTCGGCTCCGACGGGCCATCGGTTCATTCCTGGAATGTCAAGCGTCATAAGCGTCGTCCGCCGGTTGACAGGCGCTCGGCCACGGCAAAGGATGAGGGGTGAAGCAAGGAGGACGTCGCATGACCGTGGCCCGTGGCAACCACCGGTTCCAATCGTCCGATGAGAGTTGGCCCTACCCCGACGTGGAGGGTGAGCTGGCCGACGACGAGGATCTCGACCTCGATCTCCTCGAACTACGGGCGGATCCCCGGGCCTACTCCGACCTGACTCCCGGAGAACGTCAGGTGCTCTTCCTGCGCTTCGGCCTGAACGACGGCGTGGCCCGGTCCATGAAGGAGATCGGCCACAGCCTCGACCTGACCCACTCCGAGACGCGCGACGTCCTCGGCCGGGCCATCGACAAGGTGCGCCACCGCGTCCTGGGATAAACCTCCAGGCCCGGCAACGTAGGTACCATCGAGCGGTTGTCACCGCTCGCAAACTCCCCACAGTCCCCGCCCTGCTCGACGCGCCTCCAGCTCCCGCTCGAGCATGATCCGGCCATGGGCGCCATTCGGTGGGATGACCAGCACCGTGGCGTAGCCGCCGGCGAGCAGGACGTCGTTGAAGCGCCGGCCGTCCACCTCCACGTAGGCGAGGAGCCGGCCGTAAGGGTCGCGCCGGACACGGTCGAAGGTGAGGCGCACGGTCCGGCCCAGGAGCCGGGAGTGGGTGAAGGCGGAGGCTTCGGGCCCGAAGCACTCCACCGGGCGGCCGGGATGCACGGTCTCGGGGGTGTCCACCCCCAGAAGGCGCACGGTTTCCCGCCGGCCGTCGACCGTCACCTCGATCGTGTCGCCATCGACGACGTGTGCCACCCGGATCGGCCCGGGAGCGTCGTGGCGCGCCACCCCCAACCACCACCCCCCGAGCGAGGCGGCGGCCAGCAGGGCCACGAGCCGGCTCGGGAGAGCCATGGCGCCGGAGTGTACCGGTAGTGCCCGGACGGAAGGGCTGGGCATTGCGGGCCGGGGTGCTGGTCGTCTCCGCTCTGGTGACGGGGTCGGTGGTTCTGGCCCTCGGCAGCCGGGGTGACCTGGAGCAGGCCGATGAGCGAGTCGACACCGCCTGGGCCCAGCTCCGTCCCGGGCTGGACCAGCGCTACCTCGCCCTCGGTCGGGCCGGCGACGCGGCCCGGGACCGGCTCGGCGACGACCGCGCCCTGCTGACCGAGCTGGCCAGCGGTCTGGAGCGCTGGCGGGACGCCGACCGGCAGCCGGTCGAGGTCCAGGCGGCGGCGGCCAACCGCCTGGAGGGCTTCGGGGCCCGGCTCCGGGCCATGGTCGAGGCCACGCCCCGGCTGCGGTCGGCGGCGACAGTGACCGGCGCGCTGTCCGACATGGACACGGCGGATCCCGTCGAGGCCCGCCAGGGCTACAACCAGGCGGTGGCCGGCTACGAAAACGTCCGGGGCGGCTTCCCCCGCCGGCTGGTGGCGGGCGCGCTCGGCTTCGACGCGCGCCGTACCCTCGAGGTCCCGGCCTGAGGGTAGGTTTCCCAGCCATGAAACTGCTCGTGACCGGTGGGGCGGGATACATCGGGTCGGTGGTGGCGGCCCAGCTCATCGAGGCTGGCCACCAGGTGACGGTGGCCGACAACCTGTCGAAGGGCCATGACTGGGCCGTGCCTCCCGGGGCCGCCTTCGTCGAGGTCGACGTGCTCGACGCTCCCGGCCTGGCCGAGGTGGTGGCCGGCGGCTTCGACGGCGTGCTCCACTTCGCCGCCCTGTCGCTGGTGGGCGAATCGGTGACGGAGCCGGTGCGCTATTTCCGCACCAACGTGGGCGGAACGCTCAACCTCCTCGACGCCATGCGGACGGCCGGGGTGAAGCGCCTGGTCTTCTCCTCCACCGCCGCCTGCTACGGCGAGCCCGAGGAGATCCCCATTCTGGAAAGCGCCCCGGCTGTGCCCACGAACCCCTACGGCGCCTCCAAGGTGGCGGTGGACACGGCCATCGGCTTCGAGTGCGCCGCCAGTGGCCTGGGCGCGGTGAGCCTCCGCTACTTCAACGTGGCCGGCGCCTCGGGCGCCTACGGGGAGGTCCACGACCCGGAGACCCACCTCATCCCCCTCGTGCTCCGGGCCGCGGCCGGCCTGCGGGAGGGGATCCAGATCTACGGCACCGACTATCCCACCCCCGACGGCACCGCGGTGCGGGACTACATCCATGTCGAGGACCTGGCCCGGGCCCACCTCCTGGCCCTCGACGCCTGCGCCGGGGGCGGCCATCGCATCTACAACCTCGGCAACGGCCAGGGCTTCTCCGTCCGGGAGGTGGTGGAGACCGCCCGGGCGGTGACGGGCAAACCCATCCCCGCCACCGAGGTGGGACGCCGCGCCGGCGACCCAGCGGTCCTGGTGGCATCCAGCGAGCTGATCAAGGCCGAGCTGGGCTGGGTCCCCCAGAAGCCCGGCCTCGACAAGATGGTGGGCGACGCCTGGGCCTGGACGACGGCCAACCTGCATCGCCACTAACCAGACCCGTTTTTGACCCCGAGCCGCGCCGAGGCCACGATCTCGGCCATGACCTACACGTTCGTGGTCCGGCCGGCGGAGCAGGAGGCGTTCGCCCGCTGCCGCCGGCAGTGGGACTTCGGGGCCTGGGTCCGCCAGAACTACGTCCCGGCCACGCCCCCCAGAGTCTTCGATTTTGACAAGGCCATCCACGACGCGCTGGCCGTCTACTACTTCCCGGCCATGGACGACTGGAACCGGAACATCGTCCGGCCCCTGGCCCTACAGGGGTTCCGCCGGTCGATGGAGCAGGACCGGGAGCTCTACGAGCGCTTCGCTCCCCTCACCCCGGAACAGGTGGCCGAGTGGGAGGAGCATGTGGAGCTGGGCCACGGGCTCCTCACCCGCTACCTGGCCTGGGCGGCCACCGTGGACATGTTCGACTCGATCTTCGCCGACGAGGAGTTCTGGGCGCCCATCCCCGATCCGGAGAACCCGGAGGTGGCCCTGGCCACCGCCGACGGCCGCATCATCCGCTACCTGGGCCGCATCGATCAGCTCATCTCCAACCAGGACAACGAGGACTGGATCGTCGACCACCGGATCGTGCGGGGGGACTGGGCCCAGCCCCACGAGATGCTGCTCGATCCGGTCGGGCTGGCCAACGTGTGGGGCTTCGGGATCGCCTATCTCCAGCTCCACATCAGCGGCACGATCTACAACGAGCTGCGCCTCGACGCCGGCCGGAGCTCGGGACCGTCGGCCGACGAGCTCGAGGCCATCGAGGAGCGTGACCGCCGGGACATGACCGGGGTCCGGCGGGTGAGCATCCGGGGGACGCCCCTCACCCCGGAGGAGAGAGCCGGCATCGCGCTGTCCGACGAGACATCCATCGTCCACCAGGAGGGCAACGACGAGTTCCGCCGCACCTACGTGCGGCGCAGCCGGGCCTCGGTGGAGGCCATCGCCGCCCAGCTCGGCGCGCAGACCCTGGAGATGCGGGACCCGGACATCCCCATCTACCCCCACCCGTCGGAACGGAACTGCCCGCCCTGCCGGTACCTCGGGCCCTGCCTGGCCGCCAACCGGGGTGACGACCCGGGCGAGATCCTGGCCGCCGAATACCGGCTCCGCACCGAGGAGGAGTTCGAGGAGGAACGCCTCCGGTGGTCGGCCGCCCGGAAGGGGACCCGCGCCGCCTACGGCGGAGCGTTCAAGCCCGGGGTACGGGGTGTCCCATGAAGACCCTGAACCGGGAAGCGGAGGCGGGCGGTCACCCGTCGCCTCCGCTGCTCCTCCCGTCTGAATGCGTTTGGTCCGGCTCGGCGGTCAGGCGGCCATGACACCTTCGAAGTTCACCCTGCCCTCGGTGGCCGGTGTGGTGACGCAGTCACCCTTGGTCGGCGTGAAGGTGAAGGTGCCCGAGAAGTGGTCACCGTCGAAGGTGCCGTTGACGAGCCCTCCCGACAACCCCCCGAACTCGAAGGTGATGCTGTTCTTGAGGTTGTCCTTGCCCATGGTGAAGGACTGAACGCCCCAGCCCTCGCCACCGTCCGAACAGGTGTCGCCGTCCTTGGTGCCGTAACGGCCGTCGACGCCGGCGGTCCCCTTGCCTCCGCCGTCGCAGCTGATCGTTCCGGTTTCACCGCCCGAGTTGAAAGAGCCGGAGGACGGTTCCGACCCGATCCCCGGTGACAGGCTGACGTCGAAGGTTCCCGTGCACTTGGTTCCCTGTTGCGCCTCGGCTGGCGCCGTGGCTCCCGCCAGGATCATGGCCAAGGCCAGAAGCAGTCCTCTCGTTCGCATGTCTCCCCCCTTGTGGCGTGTGCCGGAGTAAGCGTAAGTCGTTGCCGACTCTTGGTCCTCCGTACCAGTACGGATCCGGTCCTCAGCCGACGATGGGAAGACGGGGATCAGGGTGATCCCCCCGTCCGGCGGCGGCACGGATGAAGCCCAGGTCGTCCCCCACCAGGTCGGCGGGCCGGCCGGGCACCGACATCCGGGCGACGATGTCCTCGAGGAGCTCGGCCACGATCGGCGTCGCCTTCGGCATGGAGAGCGGGGGCCGGCCCAGCGCGTCGGTCAGGTCCAGGCCATGAATGAGCGTTTCCGAAACCCGGGTGGTGACAAACTCGTCGAGCCGGATGAGGGCTCCGGCCCAGCCGGGTCCGACCGTGTCCGGCGAGTTGGTCCTGGCCACCTCGAGCGTGTTCTTGGCAGTCTGGCGGACGGTGTCGAGGGCGGTGGTCGGGGTGTGCCCCTGCGTGTAGTCGAGCATGTACTGGTAGACGACCGGGGCCACCAGGCTGCGGTCGGCCACCGAGATGCAGAAGCTGGCCGCGTCCCGGGCGGGCGGGGCGTCCTGCGCACCACCCACCAGGGCCCCCGTCATGCCGAGGAAGACGTCGAAGTGGAGCGCCAGGGTGAGGACGTTCCACGGCGGCAAGTCGGGGTCCGGGGCCTGGAGGCGGGTGGGGCGTTCCCAGTCGTCGCCGGAGAGCTGCGACAACGTGTCTTCCACCACCTGGAGGCCCTCGGCCAGCGCGTCCACCGTCTCTTCGTAGGAGCGGGTCTGGTTGGTAGGCGTCATGTTCATCCCCCCTCGTGGGCACAGGAGGCGCCACTGCAGCCCACGCTACGGAAGCCGCCGCCGACAGACATCCGTACCGGTACGGATATGGGGCTGTGGGGGCCTCCTCAGCCGCCGGGGCCCGGCCACCAGAGCGTCACCAGGGAACGGGGGCCGGGCACGAAGAGCTCGTCAATCGCCTCCGCCACCTCGGCGTCCCGCTCGGGCGGAAGGCACAGGCGCCGGCGGGTGAAGGCGACAAGGTCCTCCCGAGGGTGGTGCTCCCAGCGCCCCGGCGCCTCCCGGCACTCCACACCGACTTCGAGGCCCATCTCGGTCAGGACGGCGAGGGCGTCGTCGGCTGTCGGGCGGGTGGGGCGGTCGAGGCCGTAGAACCGGCGCCACAACGGGTTGAGGGACTCCTGGGGATGGGTCGCCGTGAGCTCGGTGACCACCCGCAGGCGGGCCTTGGCCGTGAGGGCGGCCACGAAGGGCTCGAGGTCGCCGACGTTGTAGAACACATGGGCGCACACGACGACGTCGGCCGGCTCCACCTCAGCGGCCACCTCTGGCCAGCTGCCCTGAACCTCGGCGTGGTCGACGCCGCGACGGCCGGCCAGGGCCGCGAAGGCCTCGAGCATGCCGGCGCTCTGGTCCACGGCGGTGATGCGCGTCGCCGGCGGAGCGAGGGGCAGACTGGCCGCTCCTCCGCCGGCCCCGACGTCGAGCAACGAACCCGCGTCCGGGAGGACCTCCAGTGCCCGCCGGGCTGTCGGCGAGCGCTCGGCGGTGGCCACCGCTTCCTCCGCCGCATGGGCGAACGGACCGGTCGGGCAACCCCAGGGCGTCTCCGGCGCCTGCTCGAGGATCTCCGGTGGGATGGCCCACTCAGCCAGCGCCTCGGCCCAGCGGGCGGCCGCCGTCACCGCAGCTCCTCGGGCAGCTTGGCCACGCGGCCGGCGAGGACGTCGTCGTAGGTCGGCCGGGTCAGGTTGAAGGTGGGGCCCATGCGGGCGAACATCGACCCGGCCAGGCGCAGGACGGGCCGCAACAGCTCGGGGTCGACGCGACCGTCGCGCCACACATCGGTGGCGACGTGGACCCGGAGGATCTCGCCCAGGACCAGGAAGCAGTTCCCGATGGGCACGACCTCCACCCGCCGGGTCTCGAAGGAGACGGGCGCCTCCCCGACCCGGGGCGGGCGGACGAGATCGGACGCCACGTGGGACAGGCCGGCCCAGCTGAACTCGTCCTCCTCGGGCGGGAAGTTGGCCGCCGTCAGATTCAGCTTCTCGATGAGGTCGAGGCTGGCGATGTTGAGCACGAACTCGCCGGTGGACTCCACGTTGGTGGTGGAGTCCTTGCGCCCGACGGACACGAAGCCCACCACGGGCGGCTGGAGCGAGAACACGGTGGTGTAGGAGTGGGGCGCCACATTGGGGACCCCAGCGGCCGACAGCGTGGAGACCCAGGCCACCGGCCGGGGGGCCACGGTGGCGTTCATGAGGTGGTACATCGCCTGCCAGCCCGCCTCGTCGGGATCGAGCACGACCCGCTCACGTGGATCGGGGACGGGGTCATAGCCAATCGACGTCACGGCGGCGATTCTGCCTTGCCGGAACGGACACACTGGAATGCTTCCGTGCCCCTACCCGCCGACCGGCTCCGGCCCCACCCCGATCGCCTCGACCCGGCGACGCCGGGCTACGAGGCGGCGCTGGCGGCCCACGAAGAAGCGATCCGCGAGGGACAACCCCTCTACCACGACCCGATCACGGGCCTGTGGGTCATGACCGCCGAGTCCCTCTGGGAGCGCGGGTTCTGCTGCGACCTCAAGTGTCGCCACTGTCCGTACGTGGAGCGCCCGAACTGAGCACGGCCTTGGCCGAGCGCCACGACAGCAGCGACAGGCGGCTGTAGGCGGACAGGATGCTGGCCAGGCTGGCGGCGGAGCCGAGCGAGAGCACCGACACGGCGGAGCCGACCGATCCGATGGACAGGACGGAGCCGACCGAGCCGATGGAGAGCACCGACCCGGTCGAGTTGATGGACAGGATCGAACCCTTGGACCGGATCGACCACAGGGAGCCACCGGTGCTCACGCCGACGCCCCCAGCATGCCTTCGTGGGACCGTTCGATGCGGGCCACCTCGTCGACCGGCGCCACCCACCAGAAGTAACGCAGGGTGGCGTCCCAATCGGCCAGCAGCGCGGCGGCCAGCGGCGAACCGGTGTACTCCCGGTGGCGCTCGACCAGGAAGCGCAGCTCGGCCGTCTGGGCGTGGTGGGGACGGACGGCCTGGACCAGCTGCGGGTTGAGCCGGTTCCCGAGGCGGCCGTCGTGGTCGTAGATGTAGGCCTCCCCCCCGGTCATCCCGGCGCCCAGGTTATGGCCGACGGGACCCAGGATCACCACGGTCCCGCCGGTCATGTACTCGCAGGCATGATCCCCGGCGCCCTCCACCACCGCGGTGGCCCCGCTGTTGCGCACGCAGAACCGCTCCCCCACCCGTCCGGCGACGAAGAGCTGGCCGCCGGTGGCTCCGTAGAGGAGGGTGTTGCCGGCCAGGACGGGGTCGCCGGCGTCGCCGGCCGGCGGCCGGATGACGATCCGACCGCCACCCATGCCCTTGCCCACGTAGTCGTTGGCTTCGCCGGTCAGCTCGAGGATCACGCCATCGGCCAGGAAGGCGCCGAAGCTCTGGCCGGCGGCGCCGGTGAAGCGGGCGGTGACCAACCCCGGCGGCAGCGACTCGCCCCACTCAACCCCGATGGCGCCGCCCAGCGTCGCCCCCACGGTGCGATCGGCGTTGGTGATCTCGTAGTCGAGGGTGATCTCGTGGCCCTCCCACAGGGTGTAGAAGGCCTCGTCGGCCAGGCGGTGGCCGAGCTCGCCCCGGGGCCGCTGCATGGGGACGCCGGCCACGAAGCGGCGGACCGCCTCCGGGTCGGACGGCGGCACCAGCAGGGGCGACAGGTCGAGCGAGTCGGCCCGGGGGTCTCCGGTGCGCTTCTGGCGCAGCAGCTCCACCCGGCCGATGGCCTCGTCGAGGGAGCGCAGCCCGAGCCCGGCCAGGATCGTCCGGGTCTCCTCCGCCACGAAGCACAAGTAGGCGGCCACCCCCTCGGGGGTGCCGGTGAACTTGGCCCGCAGGTTGGAGCGCTGGGTGGCGATGCCGGTGGGGCAGGTGTCCTTGTGGCAGGCCCGCACCATGATGCAGCCCTCGGCCAGCATCAGCGCGGTGCCGAAGGAGTACTCGTCCGCCCCCAGCAGGGCGGCGGCCACGATGTCGCGGCCGGTCTTCATGCCGCCGTCGACCCGGAGCCGCACCCGGTCCCGCAGCTCGTTCTCCACCAGCGCGGTCTGCGTCTCGGCCAGGCCAAGCTCCCAGGGCATGCCGGCGTGCTTGATGGACGACAGCGGCGACGCCCCCGTCCCCCCGTTGGCCCCCGAGATCTGGACGACGTCGGCCAGGGCCTTGACCACCCCGGCGGCGATGGTGCCCACGCCGTCCTCGGCCACCAGCTTGACCGACACGTCGGCCAGCGGGTTGACCTGCTTCAGGTCGTAGATGAGCTGGGCCAGGTCCTCGATGGAGTAGATGTCGTGGTGGGGCGGCGGCGAGATGAGCCCGACGCCGGGCTGGGTGTGGCGCAGCCGGGCGATCTCCCGGGACACCTTGTGGCCGGGGAGCTGGCCGCCCTCGCCCGGCTTGGAGCCCTGGGCCATCTTGATGTTCAGCTCGTCGGCGAAGGCGCAGTACTCGGGGGTGACCCCGAAGCGGCCCGACGCGATCTGCTTGATCCGGGAGTTCTTGTCCTCCGCGCTGCCCCGGGTGCGGTAGCGGTGGCGGCTCTCGCCTCCCTCGCCGCAGTTGTTCTTCCCGCCGATCAGGTTCAGGGCCATGGAGAGGCACTCGTGGGCCTCGGCCGACAGCGCCCCGTGGGACATGGCCCCGGAGGAGAACCGGGCCGTGATGGCCTCCACCGGCTCGACGTCCTCCAGCGGGATGGGTTCGGCGATAGGGACGAACTCCAGCAGGTCGTGCAGCTCGGTGGTGGGCCGCTCGTTGACCAGCTTGGCGAACGCCTCGTAAAGGTCGGCCCGGCCCTGGGCGATGGCCCGCTGCAGGAGGTGGGCGGCGGCGATGTCGGCCGGGGCGGCAGCGGCCACTGGCTCCCGGTGGTCCTCCAGGAAGATCACCTTCGCTGGTTCATGGCTCTTCGCCTGGCGGCTCATCGCGGTGGAGGTGGGGGCCCCTGCCCCACCTCCCTTACCGTTGCCGTTCGCCTTCTTGCCCTTGATCTCCACGGGGATGCCCACGGTCTGGTGGAGCAGCTCGATGGCGTCGGGGTCGTTGGAGTGGTACTCGCCTCCCTTGCGCTGGCGTACGAACCCGGGCGAGTCCAGCACCACCTCATCGCCGCCGAAGGCATCGGCGTGGCGGCGCAGGGCGTCGGCGCCGAGGGCGGCGAAGCCCAGGCCGCCGACCTGGGAGGCGGTGCCGGTCAGGCAGGCGTCGATGACCTCGGGGGCCAGCCCCAGGGCCTCGAAGATCTGCGCCGCCCGGTAGCCGTCGACGGTGGAGATCCCCATCTTCGACATGATCTTGAGCACGCCGTCTTCCAGGGCGGCCTGGAAGCGGGTCTGGGCCTCGGCCGAGTTCGTCTCCCCCAGCTGGTCGGTGTCGGCCATGGTGGCCACCGACTCGAGAGCGAGGCGGGGGCAGATGGCGTCCGCGCCGTAACCGAGCATGCAAGCCACCGAGTCAACGTCGCGGGCGTCGCCGGTGTCGATCACCAGCGAGGCGGCGGAGCGCAGCTGGTTCCGCACCAGACGGTGGTGCACGGCGCCGGTGGCCAGCAGGCCGGGGACGGCGGCCCGCTCCGGCCCGATGCCGGCGTCGGAGATGACGACCACTGCCTGCCCCGCCCGTACGGCCGCCTCCGCCTCGTCGCCGAGCCGGGTGATGGCCGCCCCCAGGCCTTCGGGGCCGCCGGCCACGGGGAAGGTGGCGTCGAGCTGGACGGAGGGGAACGGCATCCGCTCCGGGTCGAGGAGGCGCTCCACGGCGTCGGGATAGAGGAAGAAGGTGGGCAGCTCCAGGAGATGGGCGGCCCGGGGACCCTCGGTGAGGAGCGGCTGGCGGGGTCCGAGGCAGGTCCGCAGCGACATGACCAGGCGTTCCCGGAGATGGTCGATGGGCGGGTTGGTGACCTGGGCGAAGCGCTGCTTCAGGTAGTGGTGGACGGGCCGGGGCCGGGAGGCGACGGCGGCGAAGGGAACGTCGTCGCCCATGGAGAAGGTGGGTTCCTTGGCGTCGGTGGCCATCGGCTTGAGCACCATGGCCACCTCCTCCTTGTTGACCCCGAAGGCGGCCTGGGTGCGGGTGAGGTCCTCCTCGTCGGGCGGTTCGGCCACGGGCAGGCCGGGCGAGAGGGGCCGGAGACCCTGGTAGGCCCAGTCCGAGTAGGGCGCCCGCCCCGCCAGCCAGGTCTTGATGGCGGCGTCGCTCTCCAGGCCGCCCCGCTCGGGGTCGACGCAGAGCATCTCGCCCGGGCCCAGCCGGCCCCGGCGGACCTTGCCGTGCCCTTCCACCGACACCGCTCCCACCTCGGAGCAGGCGACCACGAACCCGTCGTCGCACACCTGGTAGCGCAGGGGCCGCAGCCCGTTGCGGTCCAACGCCGCCCCCACCCTCACCCCGTCGGTGAAGATCAGCCCGGCAGGCCCGTCCCAGGGCTCGGCCAGGCAGGCGTGGTAACGGTAGAAGTCCCGCACGTCGGCCGGCAGGTCGCGGCTCCCTTCCCAGGCTTCGGGCACCAGCATGGCCACGGCGTGGCGCAGGTCCCGCCCGCCCCGCAGGAGAAGCTCCACCGCGCAGTCGAGCTTGCCCGAGTCGGAGTCCTCGGGGTCGAGCACGGGTCGGAACAGCTCTTCGGGGCCGAGGCCGGACTCTTCGGTGCCGAGCCGCCCCCGGGCCGCCATCCGGTGCTCGTTGCCCTGGAGGGTATTGATCTCCCCGTTGTGGCACAGGAAGCGGAACGGCTGGGCCCGCTCCCAGGCCGGGGTGGTGTTGGTGGAGAACCGGGAGTGGAAGATGGCCAGGGCCACCTCGAAGTCCGGGGCGGCGAGGTCGGGGAAGAAACCGGCCAGGCGGTCGCTCATGACCAGCGCCTTGTAGACCACCGTGGCGAAGGACCAGCTGGCGAAGTAGTGGCGGACACCGGCCTCGGCGCAGGCCGCCTCGGCCCGGCGCCGGGCCCGGAAGCAGCGGCGCTCCGCCTCGGCGGCGTCGACACCGGCGGCGACCCCGATCACGGCCTGACGGAAATGGGGGGCCGAGCGCCGGGCCTGGTCCCCTAGTTCCGACTCGCCCACGGGTACGTCCCGCCAGCCCAGCAGCTCGATGTCCTCGGCTGCGCAGGCCTGGCCCACGGCCACTTCGGCCGAGGCCCGGGCCGCGGCGTCGTCCCGGTCCAGGTACGCCTGGATCAGGCCCAAGCGGCCCGGGTTCCCGCCACTGAAACCCGTCTCGCTCAAGAGCCGGGCGGTGAAGGCGGTAGGGATGGGGACGAGGAGACCGGCCCCGTCGCCCGAGATGCCGTCGGCGGCGATGGCACCCCGGTGGCGGACACAGGCCAGGCCGGAGAGGGCGGCGTCGAGCATGGCCCGGCTGGCCCGCCCGGAAGCGTCCGCCACCAGCCCGATACCGCAGGCGTCCCGGTCCTTCCTGGCCGGAGGGCTCAGGGACGCCCGCCCCAACCTCCGCCGTCGGGCGCGTCGACGTCGTACTCATCGAACCTCTCGTCGCTCGTGGACGAGACCGGAAGATGAGCGCGAAAAAGGCGCCGCTCCCGGCCTCTCGGTTGGAGCGACGCCGCTGTCGCAGACCCCAATCTTAGCGGCTCAGGGGTCGGGGTGGTCAGGCGGGGCGGGGCAGCCGGCGGCTAGCGCGCCTCGAGCAGAGCGGCGAAGGAGTCATCCAGGCATTCCATGAAGGCCTCGGGGTCGCCCACCGCCGCCGGGTCGAGATTGACCCCCAGATCCAGTCTGTCGCCGCAGGTCAGGAGGGTCAGGTTGACGGCGCAGCCCACCCGCGGGCCGAGCGGCCAGCTGGCCAGCACCCGAGCCCCGGCGAGATAACGCTGGGAACGCAATCCAGGGACGATGGAGGTGGCGAAGTCCACCGTGGCGGCCTGGGCCCGGAGCGCCGGAGCCAGCAGCGACGCGGGCAGGAGGCTGATGAGCCCGGACAGCGGCTCGGCCAGATCGAAGCCCGGCTCCCCGGACAGCGCCTCCAACACCTGGCCGGTGACAGCCACACGCTTCGCCGCGTCCTTCGGGGCGAGCGGCACCACCACGCGGGCCGGTGCGAAGTGGTTCCCGCCCAGGGGACCGGTGCCGCCCCGCATGCGGAGGGGGATGGCCATACGCAGGGCGTCGCATGGCGCTCCCAGACGCTCGTGGTAGGCCCCCAGCGCCCCGGTCACCCCGGCCACGAACAGCGTGTTTCGGGTGCCTTCCAGGGCCCGTCCGGCGGCCCGCATGGCGGCCAGGTCCAGGGACCGGGTCTCGTAGCGACGGGCCAGGGAGCGCCCGGTGAGGAGGGGCGACAAGGCCCCACCCGCCACCAGCACCTGGTCGGCCATGGACCGGGCCGTCCGGGAGGCCCGGTCGGCCACCCCCCGCAGCTCCTCGGAGGTCAGCCCGGGCAGGCCGGCGGCCAGCTCCAGGCCCTTGCGGGCGGCGGTGAACCCCTGCCCCAGGCGGTAGGCAACCGCTCCGGCCAGGCCCCCCATCTGCATCCCCCGCGACGGCCAGTTGCCGTCGCGGAGGACGGGTGACTGGTCGGCGGGGTTGTAGATCTCGGGGTGGCGCCACACGTCGGGGTTGGGGGGGTCCATGCCGGCCGGCTCGCCGGCGGCGCGCTCCAGCACCATGCGCAGGAGCTTCATGCCCCCCATGCCGTCGGTGAGGCTGTGGTGGACCCGCTGGAGGACGGCCGCTCCGCCTCCCTCCAGCCCCTCCACCACGGTCAGCTCCCACAGGGGCCGAGACCGGTCGAGCGGCGGGGCGGCGACGGCGGCGGCGAGGTCGAGCAGCTGCCGGTGCGTCCCTGGGGCTGGAACGGCCAGCCGGCGGATGTGGTAGTCGAGGTCGAAATCGGTGTCATCGGCCCAGGTGGGCGGGGCCAGGCCCAGCGGTGGGCGCAGAACCCGCTGGCGTAGCGGGGCGTACGCCTCGATGACCCGGGCGATGGCGGACTGCAGCCGTCGAGGGTCGGGGCGGGCGTCGAGGAGGATGAGGTTCATGTAGTCCGACCGCAGGAACGGGTCGGACTCCACGGCCCACATGATCGCTTCGGCGTCGCTCATCCTGGCCGGCATGACCGGCCGATTGTGCCACCGGGGGCTCGGCGGACACACCCCCGGTGGTGAACTACCTGTTCAGGGCGTCTTACGCGGCCCGGGTGGACCGGTTGGCCCGGAGGGCCTTGATCTCTTCGGCGATGGCGTTGGGCACCGGCTCGTAGGTGGCGAACTGCATGGTGAAGGCAGCCCGGCCCTGGGTGCGGGAGCGCATGTCGGTGGCGTAGCCGAACATCTCGGCCAGCGGCACCATGGCCCGCACCACGCGGGCGTTGCCCCGCATGTCGACGCCCTCGACCCGGCCCCGGCGGCTGGACAGGTCCCCGACGACGTCGCCCATGAAGTCCTCGGGGGTGACGACCTCGACGGCCATGACCGGCTCGAGGAGCTGCAGGCCGGCCTTGCGGACCGCCTCCTTGACGCCCATCGCCCCGGCCAGCTCGAAAGCCATCTGGGACGAGTCGACGTCGTGGGAGGAGCCGTACACCAGGCTGACCTTCACGTCGATGAGGGGGTAGCCGGCGAGCACGCCGAAGGTCAGCGCGTTCTCGGCACCCTTGTGCACGGACGGGATGAACTCCTTCGGAATGACCCCACCGGTGATCTTGTCCACGAACTCGAAGCCGGCACCCGGGTTGGGCTCGACGTCGAGGACGATGTGGGCGAACTGGCCCCGGCCCCCGCTCTGCTTGACGTGGCGGTAGTCCACCTTGGCGGCGGAGCCGGTGATGGTCTCGCGGTAGGCGACCTCGGGCCGGCCGACAGCGGCCTGGACGCTGAACTCACGGCGCATCCGGTCCACCAGGATGTCGAGGTGGAGCTCACCCATGCCGGAGATGATCGTCTGGTTGCTCTCCTCGTCGGTGCGGACCCGGAAGGTGGGGTCCTCCTCGGAGAGGGCGACCAGCGCCTTGGACAGCTTGTCCTGGTCGGCCTTGGAGGCGGGCTCCACGGCCACCGAGATGACCGGCTCCGGGAACTCCATGCGCTCGAGGATGATGGGGGAATCGGGGGCGCAGAGGGTGTCG
This sequence comes from uncultured Actinomycetes bacterium, assembly GCA_963789165.1. Taxonomy (GTDB): domain Bacteria; phylum Actinomycetota; class Acidimicrobiia; order IMCC26256; family BP-133; genus CAWBJP01. The sequence continues at coordinate 138,676 of CAWBJP010000003.1, read as the reverse complement.
CCGGTGGCGGCGTCCTTCAGGCCCACGAAGGCGACGATGTCGCCGGTGGCGATCTGGGTGACGTCCACCCGGGTGTTGGCGTGCATCTGCAGGATGCGACCTACCCGGTCCTTGCGGCCCTTGGTGGCGTTCAGAACGGTGTCGCCCGTCGAGAGCTTGCCGGAGTACACCCGGACGTAGCACAGGCGGCCCACGTAGGGGTCGGTCTGGACCTTGAACATCACGCCGGAGAAGGGCTCGGCGTCGTCGGGGTGGCGCACGACCGGCTCGCCCGAGGGGGTCTCGCCGGCGGTGGCGGTGATGTCGGTGGGCGACGGCAGGTAGTCGACGACGGCGTCGAGGAGGGGCTGGACACCCTTGTTCTTGAAGGCGCTGCCGCACAGGACGGGAACGACCTTGCCGTTGACGACGCCGGTGCGCAGACCGGAGCGGATCTGGTCCTCGGTGAGGCCGTCGTTCTCGAAGTAGGCGTCCATGAGTTCCTCGGACGTCTCCGCCACCGCCTCGACGAGGGTGTGGCGAGCCGCGTCGGCGGCGTCGACGAGGTGGGCGGGGATGGCCTCGGTGCGGAACTCGACACCGGTACCGGCGTCCCACACCAGGGCCTTCATGGTGAGGAGGTCGATGACCCCGATGAAAAGGTCCTCGGCGCCGATGGGCAGCTGGACGGGCACGGCGTTGACGCCGAGGCGGTCGCCCAGCATCTGGAGGCAGCGGTCGAAGTCGGCGCCGACCCGGTCCATCTTGTTGACGTAGACGATGCGGGGCACGCCGTACTTGTCGGCCTGGCGCCACACGGTCTCGGTCTGGGGCTCGACACCGGCCACGGCGTCGAGGACGGCCACGGCGCCGTCGAGAACCCGCAGGGAGCGCTCCACCTCGACGGTGAAGTCAACGTGCCCGGGGGTGTCGATCAGCTGGATGGTGTGGTCGCGCCACTCGGTGGTGGTGGCGGCGGAGGTGATGGTGATGCCCCGCTCGCGCTCCTGCTCCATCCAGTCCATGGTGGCGGCGCCGTCGTGGACTTCACCGAGCTTGTGGCTGCGACCCGTGTAGAAGAGGATCCGTTCGGTCACGGTCGTCTTGCCCGCGTCGATGTGGGCCATGATCCCGATGTTGCGGGTCTTGGCGAGGCGGGCAGCGGTGCTGGTCACGGAATCTCCTCGTGCGGGGCGCGCGGTAACACCGGGCGCAACTGTTGGTGGAGTGAAGAGCGAGTTCGGTTCTTCTTCGACCGCTTCCTCGCCGTCAGGTCAGGGCATCGGCAGATTTGCCCGGGGGCTTGAAAGATTTGCCTGCGTTTCCGGTGGCGTGCCCCAGGCTCATTCAGACCACGCCGACCACTCGCGGCAGATCCCCAGCCCCACCGCTGACAACCAACTCTAGGCGGGGAACGTGTATTCCCCGGTCAACCTATGGCGCCCACCGAACGAAGCTTGCCGATCTCGTCCTCCGCGAGCCCCCAGTCGGCCAGCGCGGCGGCGGTGTCGGTGCCAGGTGGCGAGGGCGGGCCGGAGATCTGCGGTTCCGTGCGACTGAAGCGGGGGGCCGGGGCGGGCTGGACGATCCCGGCCACCTCGACGAACGTCCCCCGGGCCTGGTTGTGGGGGTGGGCGGGCGCCTCGGTCATTGACAGCACGGGGGCGAAGCACACGTCGCTTCCCTCCATGATCCGGCACCACTCGTCCCGGGTCTTCGTCCTGAAGACGGCGGCCACGCGCTCCTTCATGGCGGGCCAGGCGGTCCGGTCCATCTGGGCGGGAAGGTCGGCCTCCTGGTCGAGACCGGTCAACCGGAGCAGTTCGGCGTAGAACTGGGGCTCGATCGACCCGATCGACACGTAGCCCCCGTCGGCCGTCTCGTAGACGTCGTAGAAATGGGCGCCGGTGTCGATGATGTTGGTGCCCCGCTCGTCGGCCCAGAAGCCCATGGCCCGCATCCCGTGCATCATGGCCATGAGGACGGCGCTGCCGTCGACCATGGCCGCGTCGACCACCTGGCCCTGCCCGGAGCGGGAAGCCTCCAGCATGGCGCAGACCACGCCGAAGGCGAGGAGCATCCCCCCGCCGCCAAAGTCGCCCACCAGGTTGATGGGCGGAAAGGGCGCCTCGCCCCGGCGGCCGATGTGGTTGAGGACGCCCGCCAGGGCGATGTAGTTGATGTCGTGGCCGGCCATGCCGGCGTAGGGGCCGTCCTGGCCGAAGCCGGTCATGCGCCCGTAGACCAGGCGGGGGTTGCGGGCCAGGCACACATCGGGGCCGAGCCCGAGCCGCTCCATGACCCCGGGCCGGAATCCCTCGGTGAGGGCGTCGGCGCCCTCCACCAGGCGCAGCACCAGCTCGATGGCGTCGGGGTGCTTGAGGTCGAGGGCGAGGGAGCGGCGGCCCCGATCCAGGATGTTGGCGGGCACGCCGGCCGGGCCCCGGCCCCCGCTCAGGCGGTCAAGGCGCAGCACCTCGGCGCCCATGTCGGCCAGCATCATGGCCGCGAAGGGTCCGGGGCCGATGCTGGCCACCTCGAGCACGCGGACACCCTGGAGTGGTCCCATGCGGCGCCACGCTAGTGGCGCAGGAGGCGGGGTTGGGGACCCGCCGACGCCGCGATGAGCCGCCAGGCGAAGAGCCATGAACATGGCCGCTAGCCCCGGGGTGTGCTGCGTATCGCCACCCGGGTCAACTCGCTAAATGCCCCCCTCGACGAGTCGACTCGCCACAAAACTGCAATGGGCGGTCCCTAGCATCCCCCTCACGGAACGAGAGGGGAGACCAGACATGAGCGAGCAGACCGAACGCAACAAGAGGATCGGAGGAGCACTCGTGGCCGCGGCCATGCTCCTTGCCGGGACGACAGCGACCGCCGAAGCCCAGCAGGGAACTCACTGCACGGCTGAGTTCATCGTCACTCTGAACCCGGGACTCGGCTCGGAGCCGTCATCCGGCACCTTCAACACGCCGGGAGGCGAGGGCGGAACCATCAGCTGCGACGGTGGCGGCAAGGGAACCTCGGGAGCGGACGGCAGGTATGGCACCAAGGACGGCGACAGCTGCTCGGCCGGGGGTGAGGGCTGGACCGTGCAGGCCTACACGATCGACGGGAAGAGCATCAAGAACGTCGCCACCTACGAGTTCGGTGGATTGTCCGGGGGGATCGTGAACGGCAGGTTCGATGGCGACCGGTACTCCGGCACCATTACTTTCACACCGACCAAGGGTGACTGTGTCTCCGGCCCGATCACCGAGGGGAACGTCAAGCTGGACATGACGACCCGCTGACGGTCGATCAGGCACCGCTAGCCTCACCGGTGATGCGGATCGCCACCTGGAACGTGAACTCCCTCAACGCCCGGATGGGCCGGGTGGAGGAGTGGCTGACCTACGCCCAGCCCGATGTCCTGTGCATGCAGGAGACCAAGCTGGCCGACGAGCAGTTCCCGGTCATGCCCTTCTCGGCTCTGGGCTACGAGGTCGCCTTCCACGGCGAGGGCCGCTGGAACGGGGTGGCCATCGCCTCCAAGGTGGGCCTCGAGGACGTGGTGGCCGGTTTCTCCCCCGACCCGGAGCCCGAGCCCGTGGAGGCCCGGCTGATGTCGGCCACCTGCGGCGGGGTCCGGGTGGCCAGCCTCTACGTCCCCAACGGGCGGTCGATCCCTTCGGAGCACTACGACCGCAAGCTGGAGTGGCTGGCCCGGGTGGCGGGCTGGGTGAAGGAGCACCACCAGCCCTCCGATCCCCTCATCCTCTGCGGCGACTTCAACATCGCCCCCGAGGACCGCGACGTCTACGAACCGAAGAAGTTCGTCGGCGCCACCCATGTGAGCGCGCCCGAACGGGAGGCGCTGGCCGAGCTGTGCCGCTTCGGCCTCGTCGACGGCTTCCGCCAGCTCTACGAGGACTCCCGCCTCTACACCTGGTGGGACTACCGGGCCGGTGACTTTCACTCCGGCCGGGGCATGCGCATCGACCTCATGCTGGTGACCGAACCGCTGGCCAAGCAGATCACCTGGGGCCTGGTCGACCGCAACATGCGCAAGGGCCCCAAGGACCGGCCGCCGTCCGACCACGCCCCCCTGTTCCTCGACCTGGACCTGTAACGCGTTAGTTCTGTAACGCGTTGCGGGCGCGACGGGCCACGCTTTCTTGGCCGATTTCGGTGGCGGTGGCCAAGGCCTGCCCGAGCAGGGGGCGAGCCCGGTCGTCATCGCCCCGCTTCTGGAGCATCCGTCCCCACTCCAGCCGGGTGCGCGCCAGCCAGGCGGGGGCGCCGACTTCCTCGTGCATCCGGTGGGCCGCGGTGAAGTGCGCTTCCGCCTCGTCGCCGCCACCCAGAATGGTGGCCAGGGTCGCCAGGTGATGATCGACGGCGCCGGAGAAGAGGACGCCGGAGGAAACAAACAGGCCGGCGTACGGTTCGAGGTTGTCGTAGAGACGCCGGGCCATGGCGGCATCGCCGGCTTCGGCGCACAGCATCGACATCTGGCCCAAGGCCCGCGACCACCCCGCTTCGCGGGGTAGCCGATCCAGGCCCTGGAGGAGGGTCGAGACGCCAGCCGTGGCCTCCTGCTCACGGCCGGCCTGCCACTGACAGAGAGCGAGCTGAGTCCGGAAAGCGGCGTGTCCGGGGGAGGCCGCGACCATCTCCCCCATCACGCCTTCAATCTCCTCGCCCCGTCCCTGCTCCAACCGGAGGAAGACCAGCTGGGCAGAAGCCAGAGGTCTGCCGTCCGGCTGCCCGGCGGCGTCACCCAGCTCCGCCGCCCGGGTGATCACCTGCTCGGCGCGGGCGTAGTCGGCGTCGAAGAGGACCACGAGGGCATCCTCGAGAGCGATGGCCCAGCGCAGGAACGGCTGAGCGACCGTACCGGTCAGCTCCCGGGCGCGCTCGAGGCAGATCCTCGCCTCGGCGGGCTCGCCGACCTCGAAGGCAGCCACAACCCGGGCGAAGGTTCCGAGAAACGTCAGCATGGGGTCGTGCAGCTCGCCGGACAACGCCAGCAGCTCAGCGGATTCCGCCATCCGCTGGCGAGCGGTGTCCAAGCCCAGCATGAAGCCCCTGGCCATCAGCACGTGCGCGAGGGTGCGGGGGTCGTCCACCTGCCGGGCGGCGCGTAACGCCTCGTCTGCCAGCTGCGAGGTCCGTTTGAGGTCCAGCCCGTAGGTGACCTCGCCGGCCAGGTTGGCCAGCAACCGAGCCCGGCTGGCGCCGTCCTCAGGGCCCTGCATCTCCAGAGCGGCCTCCAAGGCGGCGACCCGGTCCTCATCCACCCGGCCAACCGAGGACCAGAAGCCGCGGCTGTTGGCCAGCGCAGCCCGGGCGGCGGCGGGCGCGTCGCCGAGCTCGCCGGCCAGGCGGCCGGCGGTGAGCAGGGTCTCACGATGCGCGGGGTCGCCCGCCCGGCGCTGAGCCTCACCCCGCTTGATCAGGAGGTCGAGGCGGGCGGGGAGATCGCCCGCCCGAGCCAGTTCGAGGATGTCGAGGGCCTGGCGGTAGTAGACCGCCGCCTCGTCGTGAGCCAGCTGGGCGAGGGCCCGGTCGCCGGCCCGGGTGGCGTACTCCACGGCCCGGCCGCCGGCTTCGGCGTGACCGGTGGCGCGGCCCCAGTGGTGGGCAAGCGCGGGCAGGTGGTCGTCAAGGAGAGCCCCGTGGACCAATTCGATGGCCTCTGCCACCCGGCGGTGCAGCGACACCCGGCGGGCGGCCGTGAGCTCGTCGTAGAGCGTGGCCCGCACCAGGGCGTGGGCGAAACGGTTCCGCGGGACCGTGCCCGGTACGTCGACGACGAGCCGGGTGGCCACGGCCCGCTCGAGGGCCGTGATGACGTTCGCTTCCGTGAAGCCCCCGGCGGCCTGAACGATCCGGGGCTCGAACTCGAGCCCGATGACCGCCGAGCAGGCCAGGATCTGGTTCTCCTCCTCTGACAGCCGGGCCAGGCGCCGGCCGACGACATCACGCACGCCTTCGGGGATGCCGAAGTCCTCGGGTCCCCGGGTGACCACCCACCGGTCCTCCCGTTGCTCGATCACCCCTGACTCGGCCAGGTGGCGAAGCACTTCGGTGGTGAAGAACGGGTTGCCCTCGGTCTCCCGCCACACCGCGGCGGCCAGCGCCTCGCCTTCCTCGTCGAGCTCGTGGCCGGCCGCCTGCTCGATGAAGGCAGCCACCCCAGGCCCGTCCAGACCGGACAGCGGCAATCGCTCGGCGCCGCCGAGGCGGTGGAGATCGCCGAGGAAGTCGGTGAGCGGGTCGGCGCGCCCGATGTCGGTGTCCCGATAGGTGCCGACCACGAGGATCCGCATCGACTCCGGGAACCTCAGCACGTGGCGCAGGAGGAGCACCGTGGGCTTGGCCGCCCAGTGCAGGTCGTCGAGCACGAGCAGCACGGGCGTTTCCGCGGAAACGTCGACCAGCCAAGCGGCCACGGCGTCGAAGAGGCGGTAGCGCTCCGTCTCGGGGTCGGCACTCAGCGGTTCGGGGAGTCCAGGCGCCACGCCGGGCAACTCGGGGACGAGGCGGGCGAGCTCGCCGGCGTGGCGTCCCAGGTGGAGGTGCGCCGCATGGTCGACGTAATGCCGGAGCGCCTCGACGAAGGGTTGGTAGGGAACGCCCAGGTCCTCGTCGCAGCGTCCGGCGAGGACGAGCGCACCTTCAGCCCGCAGCACCTGACCCAGCTCGGACGCCAGGCGGGTCTTGCCGATGCCCGGCTCGCCCCCGAGCATGACCGCCCGCCGCTCCCCCGCCGCCGTCTCCTTCCACAGCTGACGCAGGCGGGCCAGGTCGGCATCGCGCCCCACGAAGATCCGGCCCGTTCCGACGAGGAGGGCCGGGAGGGGAACGTCGGCCCCCTCCGGGGCCGGCGCCCAGATGACCTCGAAGGCGGGAACCGGCTCCGGGAGGCCCTTCAGCATCAACGCCCCGACGTCGCCGAAGGAGACGGCGGCGCGTGATCCGGCCACGGCTCGCACCAGGGCCGTGCACAGGATCTGCCCCGGCCGGGCGGCGGCGACCAGCCGGGCGGCTTCGACCACCGGGGTGCCGAACACGTCGCCGGCGTCCACGTCCACCTCACCGAGCGCCAGACCGACCCGCAGCTGCAGGCTGACCTCGGCCCGGCGGGCGTGCGCCTCTGTGGCCTGCTGAGCGGCCACCGCCGCCACCAGCGCCTCGGCGGCGGAGGGGAAGGTCGCCAGAATGCCGTCGCCGGTGTTCTTGATCTCGGAGCCGCCCCGACGGCTGATCGCCTGGCGAAGGCCGCTGAAATGCTCGTTGCGGAGCTGGTCGAAGGCGACGTCGCCCAGGCGGGCCATCAGCTCCGTGGAGCCGACCAGGTCCGTGAACAGCACGCACGCCACCGCCCCCGCCATGGCGCAACGGTAGGACCCCGACGTTCGCCGCGCATCCCGGCGCCGGCCGCCACCTCAGATCCGGCGAGCCTCCTAAGGTGGGCCCGTGCTCGACGAGGAGCTGCGCCGGCGGGCGGAAACCGCGCCCGTGGCCCGGCTGGCCACGGTGGACGGCGCCGGGCGCCCCCGGGTCGTTCCCTGCTGCTTCGCCCTCGACGGCGACGTTGTCTATACGGCGGTGGACCACAAACCGAAGCGGACGTCCCGCCTGGCCCGTCTGGACGACATCCGGACCCATCCGGCCGTCGGTCTGGTCGTCGACCACTACGAGGACGACTGGACGGCCCTGTGGTGGGTCCGTCTCGACGGCTCGGCCCGGGTGGTCGAGGACGGCCCCGAATGGGAGCGGGGCATCGACCTGCTGGTGGCCAAGTACCGCCAGTACCAGGAACAGCGCCCCACCGGCCCGGTCATCGTCATCGCCGTCGAGCGCCGGCGGTCCTGGTCGGCGTCGTAACCGGGCCCGGAGCTGCGGCGCTTACCCTCCGCCCGCGCCGGCGGGCGGATCCAGGCCGAGGAGCTCCTTCTGGGCCCGCCAGACCTCCTGAGATGCCTCGTGGAGGGCGAGCTGGGCCGCGTCGAGGGCCTCCTCGGGCGCCGGCGTGGCCTTCCAGCGACCCTTCACCGGTTCGATCACCGTCAACGCCTCGAGCGCCTGGGAGGCGTTGCGCATGCGTTGATGGGCCCGATGGAGCCGCTGGCGTTCGTCTTCGGAGAGGTCTTCGGGCCGGCGCTCCATGCGGTGTCCGTCAGCCGAGCAGGGCCTGGCGGATGGTGGCCACCATCTCGTCCCTGGTCTGACTGGCCTGGTCGACGCCGGGGATGGCGCGCTCGTCGGCCAGGGCCTGGAGTTCCGTCTCCGTCATGGAGTCGAGCCTCTCGGCCAGTGAGCGGCGCTGGGCCTCCGCCAGCTGATCGATCTTGGCCCCGACCTCGGCCAGGTCGGCCTTGGCCTGCGCCATCTCGTCGGCGACTCCCTCACGGGGAGCATCGGCCTTCTTTCAACAGCCTGGTTCGCCGTGGTGCCCGCAGCACTCCGAGAACCTCGTCAGCTTTCTCAGGTTGTTGGTGACAGCCTTCCGGACCTTGCGGTCGACGGGTGCGTCGTAGTCGTCGAAGTTCCTGAACAGGTCGCGGAAGCTTGGCCGGCCCATGCGCTCACCTTACGGGATCGCCGGCCGGCGGGCCGGAGCCGTCACCTCCTCCTGATACGCATTCGGGGCGTAGGACCGCGGGTAGAGCCGGGCATAGAGCGAGGCCAGCTCCGGATGGGCCTCCCCCAGCCAGCCCAGGTAGTGCTCGCGGACGCCCGGGCGGAGGTGCAGCACGATGGGGCTCACCGACACCGCCCCCGCCTCCCGGGCCGCCTTGGCCACCGCCGCCACCTGCTCGGGCGCGTCGGAGAGCCCGGGCAGGAGCGGAGCCATGAGCACGCCGGTGGGAACCCCAGCGTCATTCAGGCGGGCCACCGCCTCCAGGCGCCGGGCCGGGTGCGGCGTCCCTGGCTCCGTCTCTTTCCACACCTTCTCGTCGAGCGTCCCGACCGAGAAGGCGGCCTGAACGCGGGTGCGATCAGCCGCCTCGGCCAGCAGGTCGAGGTCCCGCAGGATCAGGGTCGATTTGGTCAGGATCGAGAACGGGTTCCGCGCCCGGGAGAGCACCTCGATGATCCCCCGGGTCAGCCGGTACTTCCCCTCGCAGCGCTGGTACGGGTCGGTGTTGGTCCCCATGGCGATGGCGTCGCCCCCCCACTTCGGCGACGCCACCTCCGCCCGGGCGCGCTCCACGGCGTTGATCTTCACCACGATCTTGCGGTCAAAGTCCGCGCCCGAGTTCAGCCCCAGGTACTCATGCGTGGGGCGGGCAAAACAAAAGGGCAGGCATGCGAACACCCCCGGTACGCGTTGATGGTGAAGCGGAAGGGCATCCGGGAGGCGGCGGGGACCTCGTTGATGATCCGCTTGGCCCGGACGTGGAGGAACTCGAGACCGCGGAACTCGCCGTGGCCGGCGTGCCAGCCGGTCGGCTCTTCGAAGAGGCGCTGCTGGCCGGCGTCCTCCTCGTCGGCCAAGCGCCAGCGCAACTCGGTTCGCTCGGACCCGCTCATGCCGTGACCCTACACGAACGTACGTTTGAATTACAAGCGCGTTATCTCACGCGCCCACAGACTGCAGCGGAACGCGAGAGAGGCCCCTCGAAAGGGGCCTCTCTCAGTGACTTCGCTTCGAAACTAGGCGAGTCGCTGGACGTTCGACGCCTGGGCACCCTTAGGGCCCTGGGTTACGTCGAACTGCACTTTGTCGTTCTCCGACAGGCTGCGGTAGCCATCTCCCTGTACAGCGCTGAAATGGACGAACACGTCCGGTCCTCCGCCGTCCTGGGTGATGAAGCCGAAGCCCTTCTCGTCGTTGAACCACTTCACGGTGCCAGTCGCCATCGAGTACATCCCTCCAATTTTCTTTCCTCGGCCGCCACGGACACCTGGTCCGCCGGCCTCGGTCTCTTGTGTCTAGCGAGGGAAATGCTCGAAGCGATATGCGTAGAGCGATACGGCTGCCGTGCAACAACCCTCACATGCGACGATAGCGGGCCGGGGGACCCCTGTCGCGCCGAACGCGTGTCAACCGCTCTGGTTGGGACCGGCCCGGTCGATGGAGATGCGGATGAGCACCCGACGTTCCTTCTCCATGGCGGCCCGGTACTCGTCCCAGTTCTCGTGCTCCCCCGCCACCCGGCGGTAGTACTCGACGAGCCCTTCCATGGCCTCAGGGAGGGAGACGATGGCCGCGCGGCCGTCGACCTGGACCCACTGGCCGTACCAGTTCTCGCTCATGACGAGGACCGAGGCCCGCGGGTCCCGGCGGAGGTTCTTCGTCTTCATGGCCGTCTCCCGGCTGGAGACGACCACCATGCCCTCGGGGTCGACGTCGGCGGCGATGGGCGACATCTGGGGGCTGCCGTCGGCCCGGTAGGTGGCCAACACGGCCCGGTGGTTCTTGCTGATGAATGCGCGTGCCTCTTCAGCTTCCATGCCGTCGACGCTAGCCCTGTACGGCCGAGACTCTCAGAACTCGGTGAGATTCCCGCTCTTGACGGTCCCGCCTTCGGGACTGGTCACGGGCCGCGTGCCGTTGCCATAGTCGCCGCCGCCGCCGGTCCGGTGCTGGAGCTGGGAGACCTTGTTCTCGACGGCATCCCAGGGACCCCGGCCGGCCCGGGAACCGGCCAGGAACCCGAGACCGAAGAAGGCCATTCTGGTGGGCTTGAACAGCTTCATCTGCACTCCTTTTGGTCAGGCCACGCGCTCTTTGCGGGCCCAGGCGTTGTAGGCCAACAGCACGAGCACGGCCCCGACGACGGATCCGAAGAGGCCGACGGCCTCGTCGTTAAAGATCAGGTCGGCCAGGAAGCCGCCGACCAGGGAGCCGGCCAGGCCGAGCAGCAGGGTGCCGCCCCAGCCCATCGCATCCCGGCCGGGTACCAGCGCCCGAGCGATGGCGCCAGCCACCAACCCGAGGATGAGCCAACCGATGATGCCCACGAGACAGCGCCTCCTGTTCCGATGATGTATCCGGAGGATTCCCGGCGGATCGCCGCGGGAAACTCTCAGAATCCGGCGACGAGGCCTTCCGCCCGGGGATCCGTGGCACCGGCGAGGCCCGGATCATCGATGACGATGGCCTGGGCGTGCCCCATGCGCTGGTCCCACCGGGAGGCGGGGCGGGCGTCATGGCCGCGCCGGAGCAGCCCATCGACCACCGCCGGCGGAAACCGGCCTTCCAGGTGCAGGTACCAGCCGTCCACGTCGATCAGGAAGCGGGGCGAGGACACCGCCACCTGCACGTCCTCGCCGTCGTCCACCAGACGGGAAAGCAACTGGACGTGGGTCTGGGGCTGCCCGTCACCGCCCATCGCGCCGAGAACGCACCAGGGACGGCCGTTCCGGAGGGCCATGGCCGGCATGAGGGTGTGCAGGGTCCGCTTCCCGGGGGCGACGACGTTGACGTGGCCCGGGTCGAGGCTGAAGTAGGCGCCCCGGTTGTGCAGGTTGATGCCCGTCCCGGGGACGGTGATCCCCGAGCCGAAGCCCATGTAGTTGGAGGCCAGCAGGCTCACCGCGTCGCCCTCGGGGTCGACCACGACCACGGCCCCCGTACCGCCCGGACCGCGACGGCCGGCCGGGGGGTGGAAGGCGGTGTCCCCGAGGTCGCCGGCCCGGGCCCGGGCCCGCTCGGGGTCGGCCAGCAGGCCGGGGCCGACGGTCATGTGGTCCGGATCGGTGAGGTGGGCGTCCCGCTCGATCAGCGCCAGCTTCACCGCCTCCACCAGGAGGTGGATCCGGGCCACGGGGTCGGCGGGCAGCACCGCGGCGGCGGCCTGGACGAGGTTGAGGGCGAAGTTGGCCGTGGTCCCCTGGCTGTTGGGGGGAAGTTGGACCACCTCGACGTCGCGGTAGGGCGAGAGCAGCGGGGTCACCCAGTCGCCGCAGTGGGCAGCCAGGTCGGAGGCGGTGAGGAGCCCGCCGGCGGATTCGACACAGGCGGCCACCGCCGCCCCCAGCTCGCCCCGGTAGAGAACGTCGGGACCCTGGGCGCACAACACCTCCAGGGTCCGGGCCAGGCCCGGCTGCACGAGCCGGGCCCCGGCCGCCACCTTCCCGTAGACGGCGTGCCATTCGCCCGGCTGGCCGTCGGCCGCCGTCGCCCCCGAGGCGATGCGGTCCGCCCCCTGGGCGCTGAGGGGGAACCCGCCGGCGGCATAGCGCCGGGCCGGCGCCGCCACCTCGTCGAAGCGTTTCGTCCCGAAACGCTCCAGCAGGGCGAACCAGGCGTCGACGGCCCCGGGCACGGTCACCGTGAGCGGCCCCCGGACCGGCATGGCGTCCGCCCCGACCGCCGCCCGGACGGCCTCGGGGGTGGCCGCCGCCGGAGCCCGGCCCGAGCCGTTGTAGGCGTGGAGAGCGGCTCCCGCCCACACGAGGGCGAAGCAGTCGCCGCCCGGGCCCGAGGTGTAAGGGGCGACCACGGCCAGGGCGACAGCGGCGGCCACGGCCGCGTCGACGGCGTTGCCCCCGCCGGCGAGGATGTTCAGCCCGGCGGCAGTGGCCAGGTGGTGGGGGGTGGCCACGGCCGCGGCCGGGAACCGCCGGGCCTCGGGCCAGAGGTCTCCGCCCGGCACGGCCCTCAGCCCGGCTCGCTCACCCGGTGCAGCTCGGCCGTCAGGTGCACCTGGAGGGGCTGGCCGGCGGCGGCCATGGCCACCTGGTAGCGGAGCGTGTCGAGCCCGATGCGCTCGAAGGTCCGGGTGAGCCCCACCACTTCCTTGGCGCTGGCGCTGCGGCCGATCACGGTGGCGGCGAGCTCGATGCGGTCCTCCCCCACCGTCCCCTCCTGGATCTCGGTCACCCCGGTGGGATGGGCCAACACCACCTCGAGGCGCCCGCCGGGCTGGGGCCGCCAGTAGCCGGCTTCGGCGTGGAGGGGCCGGTTGTCGTCCAGGGCCCATGTGCGCTGCGTGTAGCCCAGGAAGGGTTTGCCCACCTCGTTGAAGCGCACCTCCTCGCCGTAGGCGAAGCCGGTGATGGTGGGATAGACGCCCGTGCCCTCACCGCGCCAGGTACCGAGCAGGAAGGCGATGGGGGCGAGGTCGGGGTGCACCGACCGCAGAATCTAGGCGGCGGCCTCGAAGGTGCAGACCAGGGCGCACCGTTCCTCGCCCTCGAGCATGCAGCGGGGCTGGACGATCCGCACCCGTTCGCCGTACCAGTCGGCCGCGCCGGTCACGAACCCCTCGGCCAGGGCACACAGCCGCCGGGTCGAGCGGTAGCCCAGCACCAGGTCGGCGTCAGGCCCGCTCTCCAGCACCTCGAGGTCGAGGGGACCGTTCTGCGCACCGGCGGGCGGGCCGCCCGGGTGGAGCAGCTGGTTGAGGGTGAGGAGGAACGACTCGGCACTGCGGTGGGGAGCGAAGATCATCGGGTAGCGCTCGGCCAGGAGCGGCACGGCCGCCCGTCCGAACCAGCGCAGGCGCTCCGGGGCGCTGGTCTCGATGTCCACCGGGAGAGCCTCGAGGAGGACGAACAGGTCCTCGTCGGGATAGCGGTCGAAGGGCAGGTAGCCGGACGAGCCGACGTGGGCCAGCATCGCCGCCCACGCCTCGGGCCCGAAGCGGCGAATGACCGCTTCCTCCAGGAGGTTGAAGATGATCCCCGTCACAACAAGGCCGTTCGACGGGCGTTCGAGGCCTCCCTCCAGCTCCGCGCGCGATTTGCCCCACCTCCCGGAACCCAGAGGGGGCGAAGCGGGAACGAATGAACCGCCCGAATCCATGGCCCGGATACTAGGTAAGACTGACCTTACGTACGTGGATCAGCGCAAACGAGCTCGGCCAGGTGCCCGTCCGGGTCGGCCCCGTAGGCCGTGCGCTAGCCGCTTCGGGCCTGCAGGGCCTCGATGAGCTTGGGCATCACCTTGTGGACGTCGCCCACGATGCCGAGGTCGGCGATGGCGAAGATGGCCGCCTCGGGGTCCTTGTTGATGGCGATGATGTTGTCGGAGCCCTTCATGCCCACCATGTGCTGGGTGGCTCCGGAGATGCCCGCCGCGATGTAGACCTTGGGCTTGACCGTCTTGCCCGTCTGGCCCACCTGGTGGGAGTAGGGCACCCAGCCGGCGTCGACGATGGCCCGGGACGCACCCGCCGCACCCTTGAGCAGCTTGGCCAGGGACTCCACCAGCTTGTAGTTCTCCGCCGCGCCCAGCCCCCGGCCGCCGGAGACGACCACGGTGGCGTCCTCCAGCTTGGGGCCCTCCTGCTCGGCCACGTGACGGTCGAGCACCCGGGCCTCGCCGGCGTGGCCGGTGTCGACCGCCTTGACCGGGACGACCTGGGCCGCACCGCCGCCACCGGGCTCGGCGGTGAAGGACTTGGGGCGGAACAGGGCCAGGTGGGGCTTGGGGGACTTGAAGGCCGCATCCACCAGGGTGTTACCGCCGAAGACGGCGGTCCCGACCTTCACCGTGTCCCCGTCCACCTCGAACGACATGCCGTTGGACAGCACCGGCGAGTCGAGGCGGGCCGACAGGCGGCCGACGACGTCACGGCCGTCGTAGCTGGCGCCGAAGAGGATGGCGTCGGGCTGGTGCTCGCCGATCAGTTCGGCCAGGGCGGCGGCGGCGGGCGGACCGAAGAGCGAGTCACCCGGGTCGAAGGCATACATCGTGGTGGCGCCGTGCTCGCCGATGGGGCCGGCCACCGAGTCGGCGTCGGCGCCGACATAGAACGCCTCGACGGTGTCGGCCACGGAGCGGGCCTTGGTCAGCAGCTCGCAGGTGAGCGAGGTGGCCTTCCCGGGAGCGTCGGACTCGGCGAAGACCCAGACTTTGGAGAGAGCCATGGTTCCAATGCCTCCTAGATGACCTTGAGCTGCTCGAGGAAGGCGACGATCCGTTCATGGGCGCTGCCGTCGTCCTCGATCTTCTCGCCCGCCTGGCGCTCCTCGGCCTGGCGGACGTCGGTGATCTCCTGCCGGGCGCCTTCCCAGCCGACCTGGGAGCCGTCGAGGCCGAGGTCAGCCGCCTTCAGCTCTTCAACCGGCTTGTTCTTGGCCGCCATGATCCCCTTGAAGGACGGGTATCTCGGCTCCACCACACCGGCGGTGACGCTGACCACGGCGGGCAGGGGCGCCTCCACCGTGTCGTAGCCCGCCTCCGTCTGGCGCTGGATCGTGACCTTGCCGTCGCCGATGTCGATGTGCTTGGCGAAGGTGAGCGACGGCCAGCCCAGCAGCTCGCCGACCTGGGCCGGCACCGTGCCGGTGTAGCCGTCGGTGGACTCCGTGGCGGTGAGGACCAGGTCGACCTCACCCACCCGCTTGATGGCGGCGGCCAGCACCTTGGCCGTGCCCAGGGCGTCGGTCCCCACCAGGGTCTCGTCGGAGACGAAGATGGCCTTGGCCGCGCCCATGGCCAGCGCGCTGCGCAGCGCCTGGGCCCCGAAGACGGGGGCCATGGAGACGACGGTGACCTCTCCCCCACCCGCCTTCTCGGCCAGCTGGAGGCCCATCTCCACGCCGTAGCTGTCGGACTCGTCCATGATCAGCTTGCCCGCCCGTACGAGGGTCCTGGTGTTGGGATCGAGCTGACCCGGCATGGCGGGATCGGGGATCTGCTTGACGCAGACGACGATGTTCATGGGACTCCTTGAAGCCGTCGCGCTGGGCGGCGATCGGGGCGCCGTGGTCCGCCCCTCTTCCGGTGGCGGCTGGAGGATTCTTGCCGCCCCGTCCGTTCGGAGTCGAAACGAGGTTCAGCCCGCGTCAGGCGGCCTCGAGGAGGTCGTCGTCCCGGTGAACAGGATCGGGTGAGACCAGCTCGTCGAGCATCTCGTCGGGCATCGTCTGGCTCAAGAACATGTGCGCCCGGGTGGCGGCCTGGAACCAGTCAAACGCGAAGCCGGGGTTTCCCATTGCGAACATGACACCCTCCCTCAGGGATAGACGATCAGGTCGAAGAAGCGGAGGGCGAGATCGGGACGATCCCCTCCGACGGTGAGCAGACCGAGCGCCACGGCCTCGTAGCGGCTGAGCCGCCCGGACTCGATCATGAGGAAGGCGACGGGGTCGGCGGACATGGTGGCGTCCACCGGGCCTGCCGAACCGTCCTCCAGGCAGTAGACGCCGTCGGTAAATCGCACCGTCACCACCGGTCCGCCCCGCAGCTCGATCCCGATGGCGGCGTTGAGACTCTTGGTGCGCTCGGGATGGAGCATGGCGCCGAACAGCGTCAGGTGCCCGTTCAGCACGAGCAGGGCGTCCGCCGGATCGATGGGCCAGGGCCGGCCGATCCCGGCCGCCATCTCGTAGCCGTGCAGCATCTGGTCGCCGAGCAGACTGCACGCCAGCAGGGCGAGGGTGAAGGGCAGCCCCGCGTAGGTGATCGGGCTGTCTCCGGGCCGGTCGGCCGTGGCTTCGAGAAAGCCCTCCTCGGCATCGAGGAGGAGCCGGGAAAGCTTGGCCGGGTCACCCTCGGGGAAGTCGGCGATCATCTGGTCGAGGAGCGGGCCCAGATACGGCCGGGTCCAGGGTCGAGAGGGCCGGTGCATTCCCCTTCACCCACTCGGCGACGTAGTTCGTCCCCGTCACGAGGTGCGCCATGACCTGTTGCAGGTTCCACTCCAGTCCGAGCGCCATGGCCGAGAGGTCGGGGGCGGAGCCGACGAGATCGGCGATGCGCTGGCCGGTGGTGGTCAGGCTCTGCCTGGCCTGCTCGAGGACGTGATCGTGGTCCATGTGCTCTCCCTCCCTGGAGCCCGAGACCCGTGCCCGGCTCCTCGGGGATCACTCTGCCTCAGGGCCCTTTCACCGTTCTTTCATCACCGGCGATACCCCGCGGCTGGGCCTCGATGAGGCGGATCGGGCGACGTACGCTCGGCGCGGGGGCGATCCGTGACGAATTCTCCGGCACAACCTGGCGTCCACATCCGGCTCCTGGGCCCGGTGTCCGTAGCCGTGGACGGCCGCGAGGTCGCCATCGGAAGTCCCAAGCAGCGCACGGTCCTGGCCATGCTCGCCCTCTCGCATCGGGCGAGCGTCGACACCCTGGCCGAGGCGCTGTGGCGTGAGAGCCCGCCGGCGAGCGTGGCCGCCACCATCCACACGTTGGTGTCCCGGCTGCGGCGGACGTTGGAGCACCCGGCCGGCGGCGTCAGCATCCGGTCGGAGAGCGGCGGCTATTCGATCGAGATGGAGCCGGACCGAGTCGATGTGAACCGGTTCCACGCATACGCCGTCACAGGCCAGCGAGCAGCAGCCGACGGCCATTGGAGCGAGGCTGCCGACCACCTGCGGCGGGCACTCGCCCTATGGCGGGGTCCGGCACTGGCTGATCTCGCCGACCACGATTTCGCCCGCCTGGCCGCGGTCCGGCTCCAGGACACCCGGCTGGGTGTGGCCGAAGATCTCGCCGACGCGGAGCTGAACCAGGGGAATCCGGCCGCGGCGCTGGCCGCGGTTGAGCCACTGGTGTCCGAGCATCCCTTCCGGGAGGACCTGCGGGAGCGCCAGATGCTGGCCCTGTACCGCCTGGGCCGTCAGGCCGAGGCCCTGGCCGCCTACCAGGAGCTGCGCGCCACCCTCGCCGACGAGCTCGGTCTCGATCCCGCCCCCGCCATCCAGGCGCTCGAACGCCAGATCCTCCAGCAGAGCCCCGAGCTCGACGGCAGTCCGGCCGCATCCCCCCGTCATCGTCCGGCCTTTGTGTCGTCTGGACCCATGGAGTCGGTGCCGGCCGGGACCCTGGCCTTTCTCTTCACCGACATCGAGGCCAGCACCAGGCGCTGGGAGGGCGACCAGACGGCCATGGCAGCCGATCTCGCCCAACACGACAACGTCCTCAACGGCGCCGTTCAAACCCACGGCGGCGAGGTGTTCACCCACACCGGGGACGGCATCGGCGCCTCCTTCCCCACCGCCGCGGCCGCCCTCGCCGCCGCGGTCGCCGGGCAGCGCGCCCTAGCCGGGATCGACTGGGAGGGGACCCCGGCTCTCAGGGTGCGGGTGGCCATCCATGCCGGAGCCGCCGAGGCCCGGGCAGGAACGTTCCTCGGTCCGACCTTGAACCGCACGGCCCGCCTCCTCGACGAAGCCCGGGGCGGCGAAATCGTGTGCTCGCAGGCAGCCGCCGACCTGGCTCGCGACGACCTGCCTTCCGACGTCGCGCTGGTACCACTCGGAGAACGCCGGCTGGAGGGGCTCGCCCGCCCCGAGAACCTTTGGCAGGTCTCCCATCCCGACCTGATAACCCTGCCGCCCGAGACCACGGGGCGCGCCCTGGGCGTGCCCCGGGCCCCGACCTCGCTCGTGGGCCGGGAAGAGGAACTGGCGCAGCTGTGCGCGGCGCTGGCCACCACCCGCCTGCTCACCATCACGGGGTTGGGAGGCGTGGGGAAGACCCGGCTCGCCTTCGAACTGGCGTCGCGGATGGAGAGCCAGTTCGCCCACGGCGCTTGCGTGGTGGAGCTCGCTCACCTCCGGGACGAGCGGCTGATCGCCCACGAGATCCTCGCCGCCCTGGGCGTGGCGGCGGCACCCGCGAACGCAGCCGCCTCTGCGGATCGCCTCTACGAGGTGCTGGCCGACCGCCATCTCCTGCTCGTGCTGGACAACTGCGAGCAGGTCCTCGACGCCGTGGCCCGGACGGCCGACGGCCTGCTCCGGCGCACCGAGGCCGTCAGCGTGGTGGCCACCAGCCGCGAGGTGCTCTCCCTTCCCGGGGAATCGGCCTGGAGAACCCCCGGCCTGTCGCTGCCGCCGGCGGACCCCACCACGGCGGAGGAGCTGGAGCACTCGGACGCGGCTGCGCTCTTCGTCCTGCGGGCCCGGGCAGTGCAGCCCGGATTCGGGATCACTCCCGCCAACGCCGCCGCCGTGGCCCGCGTCTGCCGGCGGCTCGACGGCATTCCCCTCGCCCTGGAGCTGGCAGCAGCCAAGGTCCGCGTCCTCAGCGTCACCCAGCTCGCCGACCGGCTCGACCGGCGTTTCCGGCTGCTGGTGGGCGGGCCCCGATCGGTGGCCACCCGGCACCAGACCCTGCGGGCGGCGATGGACTGGAGCTTCGAACTCCTCCCCGAGCCGGAGCGGCAGCTGCTGCGGTGCCTTTCGATGTTCCCCCAGAGCTTCGATCTGGACGCCGCCGCGGCCACGGCCGGTGAGGACGCCGATCCCCTCGACGTGCTCGAAGGCATCGCCAGCCTGATCGACAAGTCCCTGGTGGTGTCCGAGGGCCTGGCCGACACGGCGCGCTACCGGCTGCTGGACACCGTCCGCCAGTACGGCGCCGAGCGGCTCCACGAGGCGGGCGAGGAACTCGCCACCCGCCTCCGGCACCGTCGTCACTTCGTCGATCGCATCCACGCCGCGTGGCGGGGTGGCGTGAACCTGGTCGGCGACCCGTGGCTGACGACGGTGGCCCAGGACCGGGAGAACTACCACGCCGCCCTGGAGGATGCCCTCGCCGACGGAGAGATGGAGGAGGTCTCGGTCCTCATCGCCGGGCTCCACTACACCTGGTACTGGCACGGGTCGGTGCCGGCTGCGCTCGACACGGTCGATCCCGACGCCATTGCCTGCTCGAACCCCTCCCTCCACGCCGAAGCCCTGACCGGGGTCGCCGCCGCCGCCTGGATGGCCGGCCGGTTCCCATTGGCGGCATCCGGCGAGCTGCTCGAGCGCGCCCGGTCGGTCGCCGACTCGGCCGGGACGCGGCGGGACCGGGGCTGGACCCGCTACAACCTCGGCTACTTCGAATGCATCCGGGGTGAACTCGTCGCCGGCCGGGTGTGGATGGAGGAAGCGCTGGCTCTGCTCGAGGACGCGTCCACCGAACGTTCGTGGGCGCATTACCAGCTCGGATGGATCGACCTGACCGGAGGCGATGCGGTCAACGCCTCGCACCACTTCCAAAGCGCACTCGCCATCCTCGCCGGCTTGCCGGCCGACGACGTCCAGAACGTCCATGTGTGGACGGCCCTGGCCTTGGCCAAGGCGGTCGCCGGCGACTCGCCCGAAGGGTTCCGCCTGGCCCGGCAGGCAGTCGAGGCGGCGCGGGGCCTCGGGGTCCCCGGCCTGGTGACCATGACGCTGGTCCGGGCGGCGCAGGTCGAGGCCATCGCTGATACACCCGGCGGCCCTGAGATCGCCGAAGCCCTCCGGCGTCTCCGCCATCAGACTTCGCCGTGGTGGGTGTCCGGCGCCCTGACCCTCGCCGCCCTGGCCCATGAGGCCAAGGGTCACACGGAGGTGGCCGCCCGCCTGTCGGGGGGCGCCGCCGCCGTCGCCGAACGGCTGTCCGAGGACACCCACCCTCTCCCCGTCCTGGCCGAACTGGTCGAGCAGGCTCGCCGGCGTCTGGACAGCGCCCTCGGCCCCGACGAACTGGCCGCGCACGAGGCAGCAGGCAGGGAGATGTCCATTCCCGGGCTGCTGGACGCCGCACTCACCGGGTTGGAGGAGTAGGTCCGGCCCGCCCGTCGTGCCCTCCTGAGGTGATCGCGATCGGTGTGGCAGCGTCACGTGGATCGCAATCACCTCCGCGGGTCCGGCCCGGGGCGAACCCCGGGCCGGACAGTTACTGCGCTTGAAGCCGGTCGGTCAGACCGCAGAGCCCTTGAGCCCGGAGACGATCCCCCGGGCCAGTTCCCGGGCGTCCTTGAGGTCGCCCCGGGCCGAGCGCAGGTCCTCGCGGGCGTCGGTGAGGACCTCGTGGTCGGTGTTCCAGTCGGCGGGCGTGAGGTCGAGGATGCTGTCGGGGACACCTGACGCCGTCTCCCGGGCGGAGTCGACCTTGGCCCGCATGGCCTCGAGGTCGGCCCGGGCCTGGGTGACGTCCTGCCCGTTCGCCTCCGCCTTGTCGATGGCCTGCTCGACGCGGTCGGCGATCTGGTCGAGGCGGTCGGCGCCGGCCACCGCGGTGTCGGCGGCGACCACCAGACGGGTGCGGGGCAGTACGAGGGCGAAGACCCGATGGTCCTCGAAGATCGACTTGCAGTGGGACTTCAGGGCCTCGGCGTCGGTGTCGGCCGCAATCTCGGCGTCGAGCGCAGTGAGCCTGGCGCTGGTGTCGTCGATGATGCCGGCCAGGGTGCTCTCGTGCTCGTCGGTGACGTGCTTGGCCTCGGCCAGCCGGCGGGAGGCGGTCTCGAGGGCGGTCAGCCGCTTGGCGATGGCCTCGTGGCAACGGGCCCGGAGGACCTCGGGGTCACGAGGGCGCTCGCTCTCGGCAAGCCGAGGTCGATCCCCGGTCGGACGGGTCCGCTCAGCAGCCATGGCCGTGGCGGGAAGGGTGAGGATGAGGCCGGCGCCGAGGGCGGCGGCGGCGAGGCGGGTGCGGAGGGCGGGCATCAGAAGTCTCCTTCGGGGGTGGCGAGGTCGCTGTCGGCCTCTGCGAGTTGGATGTCGAGCTCGGCCAGGTCGGCGTCGAGCTGGTTGAAGTCGATGCTCGGTGCGGGGTTCTCCACCGCCGCCGGTGCCGAGTGGGCGGAACCGGAGCCGGAGGCCAGGGAGGAAGGGGCGGGGTTGCCGCTCGCCTCCGAGGCCGGAAGCGGGTCGGCGACGGGAACGACGAGGTCGGTGCCGGCGGTGCCGGTGTCGGCCTCGGTGACGATGGCCGCCGGTCCGGTGTTGAGCACCGGATCTCCACCCGTCCCGCACCCGGCCATGAAGGCGGCGAGCGGGAGGGCGAGCAGGGCGGCGAGGCGGCTGGGGGCGGGGAGGGTGTTCGTGTTCACAACCAGATGGTCGGCCCCGAATGTGATGGCTTTGTGAAGCCGCCGTCAGGCTGCCGTGAGGGGAGCGCGGTACGGTCCGGCGGCAATGACCGAAGCAGTGGACCTGCTGGTGGTGGGGGGCGGCCCGGCGGGGGCGGCGACGGCGATCACCGCCGCCGCCGCCGGACTCTCCGTGCTCGTGTGCGACAAGGCGGCTTTCCCCCGGGACAAAACCTGCGGGGACGGGCTCACGGCCGACGCCCTGCGCCGCCTCGAGGCCCTGGGACTGGGCATGGCGGACGTCGAGGGCTTCACCCCGGTCACCGACGTGGTCGTGCGCTCCCCCAGCGGCCGCGTGGTGGAGCTGCCTCTGCCCACCAACGGCCTCTACGCCGCCGTCGCCCCCCGGGCCTCGCTCGACGCCGCCCTCTTCTCCCTGGCCGGGCGACGGGGGGCGGAGCTCCGGCCCGGCGTCGCCGTAGAACGCGTGGAGGAGGTCGACGGGGGCGTCCGGGCCCAGATGTCCGACGGGTCCGCCGTCATCGCCTCGCACCTGGTGGCCGCGGACGGGGTGTACTCGACGGTCCGCAAGCTGGTGGCGCCGGCGACCGGGGCCTACCTGGGCGAGTGGCACGCCTTCCGCCAGTACTTCACCGGCGTGGACGACCAGCGCCTGTGGGTACTCTTCGAGCGCGACCTCCTCCCGGGCTACGCCTGGGTCTTCCCGCTCGGGAACGGGCGGGCCAACGTCGGCTTCGGCCTGCCCCGGCGCCCGGGAGTTTCGGTGCGCCCCATGGCCGCCCTGTGGCGCGACCTTCCGCAGCGCCCCGCCCTGCGGGCCGTGCTGGGCGACGCCGAGGCGGAAGGGACCCACCGGGCCTGGCCCATCCCCGCCGACCTGGGCCGGGCGCCGCTTCACGCCGGCCGGGTGCTCTTCGCCGGCGACGCCGCCGGCGCCACCGACCCGATGACGGGTGAAGGCATCGCCCAGGCGCTGGTCACCGGAGCTCTCGCCGCCCAGGCCGTGGCCGCCGGGGGCGACCCAGCCGCCGTCGCCCGGCGCTACGCGGTGGCCGTCGAGCACCACCTGGGGCCCGACCTGCGCTTCGCCGCCCGGCTGGGCCAGATCCTGCGCTCACCGGTCGGGGCCCGGGCCGCGGTCCGGGCCGCCGGGCTCTCGGGCTGGACCCGGCGCCACTTCGCCCGCTGGCTGTTCGAGGACTATCCCCGGGCCCTGGTGCTCACCCCGTCCCGCTGGCACCGGGGCGCCATGAGCGCCGCCGGCGCATACCTGCACACTTAATTGCGACATAGCGTGCCATACGGCACTTAATGTCAAAATCTCGATGAACGGGGCAGGATCGGTCGAGACGGGGGCGAAATGCCCTTTGGATCGGAGCGCTGCTTCCCGGCCCATCCAGCAGGAAGGGGAGGTCCACGGGAAGCCCAGCTAAAGGAGCCCCACATGAAGCGCACAGCTGTCCTCTTGATGTCGAGCCTGGCCGTCGGAGCCCTCTACGGCGGCCTGGCCTACGGCGACCCCCTCGGCGATGTCGTCCCCGACGCACCCGCCGTCCCCGCACTGCCCGATGCCGGCGGCCTGGTGGCCACCGTGCAGGAGACCCTCGCCAGTGTGGGCCTTCCGCTCGACACCCCCGCACTCCCGGCCCTCCCGGCGCTCCCCGACGCCGCCAGCGCGCTGGCCACGGTCACCCAGACCCTGGCCGACACCGGCTTGAGCCTCCCCACGCAGGATCCCGTTCTGGCCGTGCCCGAGAACATCATCGTGGGCAACGGCAACGAAGCGGTCGAGCGGGTCCCCCTCTACCTGTCGGCCGTCCCCGGGGTGAGCGAGGTCACAACCATGGCCGGCGACGTCACCGCCATGGCCCAAGAGGCCGTGGCCGGCCTGGGACTGCCCCTCGACGACCCCGCCGTGCCGGCCCTGCCGGACCCCACGAGTCTCCTTGCCACCGTGGAGCAGACGGTGGCCGGCCTCGGCCTGCCCCTCGGCCTGCCCGACCTGTAGATCTCCCAACCCGCTGGGAGCCGAGGCTGGGGAACTGACCGGGGGTGGCGCGAGCCACCCCCGGTCAACTTTTGGACTAGCTCCGGAACCAGGCCTGCATGGACTGGGCGAACATCATGTCGCCGGACAGCTTGAGCTTGCCGGTCATGAAGGCCTGCATGCCGTCGAGCTGGCCGGTGATGAAGCGCAGGAAGTCGGGCAGGGCCATGCCCAGCGTCACCCGGGCCGCTTCGCCCGAGCTGGGGGACGCCGCACAGGCGCCGTCGGCCACCTTGAGCTGGTAGCCGTGGGTGCCCTCGGGGGACGTGATGTCCCAGCCGATGACGGCGCTCTGGCCGCCGGCCCGGTCGGGCTGGAACTGGGTGGCCATGAAGTCGAAGATCTGCCCGAGGACCTTCTCGGTGCCCAGCTCCGCCACGCCGGCGTTGATCTCGTCGTCGTTCTTGCCCTGGATCATGGTGGCGAGCTCTTCGCGGCTGCCGATCCCGTCGGCCATGGGGCCCTCCTGTCGTCGTCGGGGGTGCGGGTGGGCACGTTACCCGGGCCCACCGACCGCCGATGTTACCGATGAGTAGCTCCACCGGCGAACCGCACCGGCCACGACACGCTGGCGAAAGATGACCGACACACACCCTTCCCGGCCCGGTGACCGGCCGGCCCCCGAGCCCTCCGATACTGGCGCTCATGGCCTTCCGGTTCCCCGTCGCCCTCGAAGTCGCCGGCCGGCGGTGTGTGGTGGTGGGAGGCGGGACCGAGGCCGAACACCGGGCCCGCGCCCTCCTCGACTGCGACGCCGACATCACGGTGCTGGCCGCAGACCCGGTCGCGGGCCTGGTGGATCTCGAACGGCGGGGCGGGCTGAACCTCGTCCGGCGGCCCTACCGCCCCGGCGACCTGGCCGGTGCCTTCGTGGTGGTCGCCACCGACCCGGCCTCGACTGCCGCCGTGTTCGCCGAGGCGGCAGGACCGGGCCGTGCTCTGCCACGCCGTCGACGACCCCGCCCACTGCCATTTCGCCATGCCGTCGGTCCTGCGTCGGGGCGAGCTGACCGTGGCCGTCTCCACCGGGGGCCGGGCGCCGGCGCTGGCCAAGCGCCTCCGCCACCGCCTGGAGGAGGAGGTCCCGCCCGAGTACGAGGCCCTCGTGGACCTGCTGGCCGATGCCCGCGCCGAGGCACTCGCCAACCGGCCCGTCGACTTCGCCACCTGGGCCGGGCGGTGGCAGGCGGCCCTGGCCGACCTCGACCACCTCCTCGCCCTTCTGGCCGACGGCCGGCGCGACGAAGCCCGCCGCCGGGTCCTCGTCACTCTGGCCGGCTGACGCGCGTCCGGCCGCTCCCGTCAGGCCGCCGACTTGAAGGCGGCCACCACCTCGCCCCAGCGCTCCGGGTCCGGGCGGTAGGGGGCGTAGAAGGTGATGCGGTCCACCACTTCGCCGACCCGGGCCTCGACCAGCGCGGGAAGGTCGCCCGGCTTGCCGGCCACGGCGAAGGCGTCGAGGACATCGTCGGTGATGCGACGGCCCATCTCCTCCCACTCGCCCCGCTTCGACAGCGTGTTGAGCTCTTCGGAGAGATCGCCCCAGCCGTGGGTCTCGAGGACGGGCCGGTAGGCGGGGGTGGAGCCGTAGAAGGCGATCTGCTTGCGGACGGCGGCGTCGGCCTCCGCCATCTCCGCTTCGGTGTCGCCCGTGATCATGAACATGGGGAAGGAGAGCTCGAGGGCGGACCGGGACCGGCCCGAGCGGGCCAGGCCCCGCTCCAGAGCGGGCAGGGTCGTCTCCTTCAGGTACCGCTCGGTGGTGAAGCCGTGGACGAACATCCCGTCGGCCACCTCGCCCGCCACCTCGGTCATCTTCTCGCCCACGGCGGCGAGGAAGACCCGCGGCGGCCCGAACCCGGTCGGCCCGGGGTTGAAGAACGGCGTCATCAGGGTGTGGCGGTAGAACTCGCCTTCGAAGCGCAGCGGGGCGTCCTCCTCCCAGCAGGCCCAGATGGCCCGCAGGGCCAGGATGAACTCCCGCATCCGCGCCGCCGGGTGGGAGAAGGGCATGGAGAAGCGCTTTTCGATGTGGGGCTTGATCTGCGACCCGAGCCCCAGGATGAAACGGCCCTGCGAGAAGGCCTGCAGGTCATGGCCGATGTTGGCCAGGTCCATGGGGTTGCGGGCGAAAGCCACGGCGATCCCGGTGGCCAGCTCCAGAGCCGTGGTGTGCTCGGCGGCCAGGGTCAGGGGCAGGAACGGGTTGTGCTGGGTCTCGGCGGTGATGAGCCCGTCGTAGCCCAGCGCCTCCATCCCCCGGGCCCGCTCCCCCATCGACCCGAGGCCGGCCGTCATCATGATCCCGTCCACCTTCATCGCGACCACTCCTCCTGCCACTCGCGTCATCGCCAACACGTTGGGCGGTCACGTTAACTGTCACAGCCCCGGATGTATCGTCACGACAGATGAGCCTGCCGCTGCCCACCACGCTGTCGCCGAGCAAGATCTCGGCCTTCAAGTCGTGTCCTCTGGCTTTCCGTTTCTCGGTCATCGACCGCCTCCCGGAACCGCCCTCGCCCTGGGCCTCGAAGGGGACGCTGGTCCACCGGGCCCTCGAGCTGCTCATGGCCCGGCCCCCGGAGGGGCGGACCATCGACGCCGCCCTGACCGACCTGGACCGGGCCCGGGACGAGCTGGCCGTCCATCCCGAGTTCGCCGGCCTGGGCCTGAGCCCGGAGGAGGCCGACACGTTCCACACCGAGGCGGGCGACCTGGTGCGGCGCTACTTCCAGCTGGAGGACCCGGCCTCCGTGCGGCCCATCGGTCTCGAGCTCTACATCTCCGTGCAGCTCGGGTCCCTCACCCTGCGGGGCATCATCGACCGGCTCGAGCTCGACGCCGACGGCGGGCTGGTGGTGACCGACTACAAGACCGGCGCCGCCCCCAAGGAGGGCTTCGAGCAGGACCGCATGGGCGGCGTCCACTTCTACTCCCTGCTGTGCGAACGGCTGCTCGGCCGGCGCCCGGCCCGGGTGCAGCTCCTGTACCTGTCCACCCCGGAGGTCATCTCCATGGTCCCGAGCGAGCAGTCGGTGACCGCCGTCGAGCGCCGGGCCGTGGCCCTGTGGGCGGCGGTGGAGCGGGCCTGCGAGCGGGACGACTTCCGTCCCCGCCGGGGCCGGCTGTGCGACTGGTGCACCTTCCAGCCCTACTGCCCCGCCTGGGGCGGCGACCCCGCCCGGGCCGTCGAGCTGCTCGCCGCGTCCGCGGCTGCGCCCGAACCTGTGGCGGTGGGCTGAGCCAGCGGGGCGGCGAAGCCGCCAGAAGCACAGTCCGGGCCTTCGACCGGACGGTCGACGACTGGGTCGAACGTCACCGCCGGCCCGCGTTCGACCGGGTGTTCTACGTGCTCTCCAGCGCCGCCGACCACAGCCTCCTCTGGGTCACCATCGGGGCCGTACGCCAGGCCTTCGGGCGGGGTCGTCCCGGTTCCGCCCTTCGTCTCTCCGAGGTGCTGGCGGTCGAGTCGGCCTTCACCAACGGCCCTCTCAAGGCGGTGTTCCGCCGCGTCCGGCCCGCCTCCGACGCCGAGGAGTCCGGGCCGCTCCCCTACGGGCTTGCGGCGCCCCGTCACCAGCGCCTTCCCGTCCGGCCACGCCACCTCGGCCTTCACCGCCGCCGCGTTACCTGGCCAAGGCCGACCCTCTGGGTCCCGCCTATTACGTCCTCGCCACCGTGGTGGCGGCCAGCCGGGTCTATGTCCGACTCCACCACGCTTCCGACGTCCTCGCCGGCGCCGCGCTTGGCGTGGCCTTCGGCCGGGCCGCCCGCCGCTTCGCGCCCTAGGCGCTGCGGGATACAGCGTGCCGCTGTCGGGAATTCCCGACCGGTTGGGTAGGTTGATCCCACAGACCCGCCCGTCCGATGAGGAGGCTCCGTGACCCGTCGTTTCGGCCTGACCTGGGACTACCTCTGCCCCTTCGCCCGCAACGCCCAGGAGGCGGTGGTGGCCGGTCTCCAGGACGGCAAGGACTGGGACGTGCGCTTCTGGGCCTTCTCGCTCGACCAGGCCCACCTCGAGGAGGGCGACACCCCGGTCTGGGAGCGGCCCCTGGACGACGCCGGCCGCGGGGTGCGGGCCCTGGTGTGGGGCATTGCCGTGCGCGACGCCTTCCCCGACCAGTTCCTCGATTTCCACATCAGCCTGTACCGGGCCCGCTTCGACGAGAGCGAGCAGTTCAACGAGGAGGGGGTGCTGCGGGGGGTGGCCACCAAGGTCGGCCTCGATGCCGACGCCGTCGCCGCCGAGGTGGCTTCGGGCCGCCCGGCCAAGACGCTGGAGGCCGAGCACTCGGAGGCCGTCGAGCGCTACGCCGCCTTCGGGGTGCCGACCATCGTCGACGGTGAGGAAGCCGTCTTCGTCCGGCTCATGGAGCGGGGCAACATCGACGATCTGGAACAAGCTCTCGGCCTGGTCGGCGACACCCGCCTGAACGAGTTCAAGCGCACCAGGATTCCGCGCTGACCCACCCGGTTGACGGCCTCAGTCGTTGACGGCGTCGGACCACTCGTCGTAGCCCGGGTCGAGCCACCGTTCGTGGTGGCAGTCGCTCCCCTCGTCCACCAGGTAGACGTGGAGGGTGGGAGCCTCGTCGGCCAGCTCCACCAGTTCCGGCGCCCGGGGGTGGGGCGGGGCGGCGTCGAGGAGGTCGACCAGGGCCACCGCGGCCAGGATCCGGGCGCGACACCCGGGACAGGCCGAGACGGTCACCCCGTCGAAGCCCCCGATCAGGCCGACGAGGGACGTCGCCTCGTCAGGGTCGAGCATCACCTCGGACATCTCCCCATCCAGGAAGATGAGCCCGCCACGGAGGGACTGGTGACCCGCCAAAGCCACGGCCTCACCGTAGTGCTCCGCGGTCCCTGAGCGGCAGCGCCCCCCGGCAAATCGGGCATACCGACCAACGAACGCTCTCCGGGAGAAGATCTCTCCCTCGGCGCGGATTTTTTGGGAACCGGACCAGGCGGCGTTCCGTCGAAGGTGACAACCGAGAAGGAGACCACCGTGATCGACGACGTGCTCGAAACCAGCGTTCCCACCCCCACCTCCCGCCCGCGGAGAGTCAAGATCTCCGTGGCGGTCGTCGCCCTCGTGGCCGTCCTGGCCGGAAGCGTGGCCGTGGCCATGTCCGGCGACAAGGAACCCGAGCCCCTGGCCCTGGTGGCCGGCAACCAGGGCGACGCCCGGGCCGAGGGCACCGCGGCCGGGAACTTCGCCCCCGCGGTCGCCCCCACCCCCATGGGCGCGGCCGACTCGAAGATGTCCCTCGACGCCCCCGGGTACTGGGGCGGGATCGAATACAAGGTCGAGGGCAAGCTGCCCGACCTCGGCGACAAGGGCGTCGCCTGGCGGGTCCTCACCCCCGACCTCGACCGGGCGACGGTCGTCCGCTGGGCGACCGCCCTCGGCCTCTCCGGCACCCCCCAGCAGCGCGACGGGTCGTGGGTCATCGAGACCGCCGACGCGACCTTCAGCGCCTACCCGGGCGACGGCTGGTCGATCAGCTACAACCGCAACACGGGTGAGCGGCGCTCCGGCGCCGTGTCGGCCGAAAGCGCCGAGCGCCGGGCCCGGGATCTCCTCGAGAACCTCGGCGTGCTGGATGGCGAATGGCGCGTCCAGGTTTACGAGACCGAGATCGGGTTCGGCTACGCCTGCGCCGAGGCGGTCAAGCTGCGGGAGGAGGAGATGAGCCGCATCGACCCCGACGGCACCGTCTCCAATGACTCCGGCATCTCCAGCGGTCCCACCCCCGACGTCGCACCCCCGTCCCTGCCCTCCATGCCCGACTGCCCGCCCCCGCCTCCCCCGGTCAAGGCCCAGAACGTCAGCTTCTTCCCCGTCGTGGGCGGGATGCGGACCGAGTGGAGCGGCTGGAACGTCACCGTGGGCCCGGAGGGGATCGAGAACCTCTACGGCACCTGGGCCACCTTCGAGAAGGGCGACGAGTACAAGCTGCGCTCGGTGGACGCCGCCCTCGAGGAGCTGCGCCAGGGTGGGCGGATGAGCATCATGCCGGCGCCCATGCCCATGCCCGCTGACGACATGGGAACGGTCGAGCCCGCCACCGACCCGGCCATGGACTCCCTCGAGACCTCCAGCGGCGGCGGCACCTCAGGCTCCCCTGGCATGACCTCCGGCTCCGCCGGCATGGCCTCCGGAGCCGGGGTCGCCACCTCGGCCCCCGCCGTCGACCTCCCCGCCCAGTCGGACATCGACCCCGCCCAGCCCGCCATCTACCCCTACCCGTACCCGTGCCCGCCCGAGGCCGACTGCGTGGCCCCCGAGCCTCAGGTCGTCACCATCACGGGCGTGGAACTGGCGCTGCTGCCCAACCCCGTGTACTCGGGGCGCACCGCACCGGCCCGGATGTACCTGGTGCCGGCCTACCGGTTCACGGGCACGTTCCAGGGCGGCGAGGCGTGGGAGACCACGGTCATCGCCCTCCACCCCGACGCCATCGCCCCGCCGCCCGTGTTCGACGCCCCGCCGGTGAAGGGGACGGAGTCGACATCGCTCCCCATGCCGGAGTACCCGTCGGCGACGGTGATGACCGGCGCACCCCCGAAGCCGGCGTCCCGCTAATCCTTCCCGGCCTCCCCCGGGGGCCTGCAAGGATGGGGCCATGGCGGTCATCGACGTCGCCGGCTACGTGGCCGATCTGAAGGATCACGCCGTCGGCCACGGGTTCCACATCCACGACGAGCGCCATTTCCTCGAGACGTACTCGCTGCGCCAGAACTGGGAGGTCGACCTGCACCCGGAGGAGGGGTGCGGGGGGCCGGTCGACCTCCACCTGTCCCTCGAGGTCGACCCCCGCACCCTCCTGGCCTTCGAGGATCTGGTCACCAGCCTGCCCGACGACGAGACCCCTCCCGACGGCTTCCACTTCCTCCTCACCTTCACCTGGGTCCTGCCCCCGCTGGCCAGCGGCCCCGACCTGCTCCTGCTGGCCACCGAGCTGGCCGGTGTGGGCGGGGCCGACCTGCCCCTCGAGGTCTCGGCCATCGACTCGTTCCCGTCGGCCACCGACGCCCCCCAGCGCAGCCTGACCGTTGTGGCCCGCCGGGACGTGTCCCTGGCCCGGATCCTCGAAGGCGAGGAGATGCTCTGCTCTGCCTTCGACCGGTGCCTGGCCGTGAGCCACTACCTCCTCGACCAGGCACCCAGCTGGCTGTAGCGGTGATGGGACGGCCGCGCCACTAGGCTTCGCCGCCGTGCGCGCCCTGGTGCTCTCCGACGGAGGGCGACTGTCGGTCGAGGACCGACCCATCCCCGAGGCGGTGGCCGACCAGGTCCTCGTCCGGGTCCACGCCGCCGGGGTCAACCGGGCCGACCTCCTTCAGCGGGCGGGTCGGTATCCGCCCCCACCCGGCGCCCCGCCCGACATCCCGGGCCTGGAGTTCGCCGGGGTCGTGGAGGCCACCGGCCCGGCCGTGCTCGGCTTGCAGGCCGGCGATGCTGTCATGGGCATCGTGGCCGGGGGCGCCCATGCCGAATACCTGGTCATCCCCGAGTCGCAGTGCGCCCGGGTACCCGGCACGCTCGATCTCATGGCCGCCGGGGGTGTGCCCGAGGCCTTCATCACCGCCCACGACGCCATGTGCACCCAGGCCGATCTCCATCCCGGGGCGCGGGTCCTCATCCACGCCGTGGCCTCGGGAGTGGGGACGGCGGCCCTGCAACTGGCCTGCGCCATGGGCGCCACGGTGATCGGTACCAGCCGCACCAAGGACAAGCTCGACCGGGCGGTGGAACTCGGCCTCCAGCACGCGGTGCCGGTCGAAGCCGGTTTCGACCCCGCCGACCTGGCCCGGCGCATCACCGAGGCGGGCGGCCCGGCCGACGTGGTCGTAGACCTGGTGGGCGGGCCCTATCTGGCCGTCGACATCGCCGCCGCCGCCCCCAAGGCCCGCATCGTCATCGTCGGCATCATCGCCGGGGCCCGGGCCGAACTGGACATGGCTTCGCTCATGGGGAAGCGCCTCACGCTACGGGGAACGGTGCTGCGCAGCCGGCCGGCCCACGAGAAGGCGGCCGCCACCCACGCCTTCTGCGGCCAGGTGGTTCCGCTGCTGGCCGCCGGAACGGTGGCACCGGTGGTGGAGGAGGTCGTGGCACTGGCCGAGGCCGAACGGGCCTACGACCTGCTCGCGGCCGACACCACCTTCGGCAAGGTCATCCTCGACCTGCGTTGAAACTCCGTCCCCTCGGGCCGGCCGACGTGGCGGGCATCTGCTCCCTGGCCGACTCCGACCGGCTCCCGGGACAACCCGCCTGCACCCCGGAGCGGGTGGCGGCGGTCCTGGCCGGGCGGTCCACCCACGACGCCTGGTCGTGGCGCCAGCTGGCCACCATGCGGGTGCTCGGGGTCGAGTCCGCCCGCGGGGAGCTGGTCGGGGCCGGGGCCGTCGGTCGGCGGCCCAGCGGCTGGCGCCACCTCCTGTGGCTGCACGCCCGGGAGGACCGGCAGGTCCTCGACGCGCTCCTCGTCAACCTGCTGCGGGGCGTCCGCCGGGCCGATCCCGTCGCCGCTTTCTCCCTCAGCACCGAGTTGACCGTCGGGCTCGAAGGTCTCCCCAAGGAGACGCGCCCGGCGACCCACGAAGCGATTCTGGCCCGGGGCTTCACGGGCACGGAGCGCTGGCTCTACCTGCGGGGCACGGAGCCCAGCCCGACGCCCACGGTCCCGTTCCGGCGCCGAGGCCGGGGGGACATCCGGGTGGAGCTGGCCCCCGGCGGCGTGGCGGTGGGTGCAGCCGAGCTCAGCCTGCCCGCCCCCGGGCTGGGGGTCATCTGGTGGCTGGAGATCGATCCCGACCAGCGCCGCTCGGGCCACGGCCGGCAGCTCCTCCGAGCCGCCCGCCAGGTGCTGGCCGAAGGCGGCGCCACGGAGACGATCCTCTTCGTCGACAAGGACAGCCCGGGTACCCCCGACCGGGGGCCGGCCCTAGCCCTCTACCTGTCCGAGGGCTTCACCGTCGTCGACCGCCTGTGGTCCTACCGCCGGGGCGGTCCCCCACCCGACGAGGACGAAGGGGTTTAGAACTTCTCGCCGTTGTAGGTCCGATCGACCCCGTCAGGCTGCTTCTGCTCGCTGGCCGGCTGGGCCGTGAAACAGGGGTCGGGCTCGACGCCGGTCCGGTCCCACTGCTCGAGGTAGGCCCGCACGTTGTCGAAGCAGCCTTCCTCCTTGGAGCCGGTGCGAACCTCGCCACCCTGGGCGGGCACGGCCGGAAGCCCGGTCTTCTCCGGGTCCGTCCCTACACCGCCAGGGGCGGTGGACGGCGGCTTGGCAACGTCGGGCTCGGCGGTGGTCACGTTCCCGGCCGGCTCGGCCGTGGAACCCGCGGTCCTGGTGGATCGAATCGGTTCGTCGGAATCGGGCCGGAAGGTCACCGCGGCCATAGCGGCCGAGACGCCGACGACAGCCAGGAGCGCGGCCACCAGACGACGCTGGCGGCGGCTACGGGCCACTCGGCGGGCCAGCCGGCCCTCGGTCCGGACCTCCGGAGTCTCTTCCATCGGTTCTGGCTCCCTTCCTGACAGCGCGATTCTCTCACCGGGCGCGACACGCGGCGCGGCACACCCTTTCGTGTTAACGACGCCTGGGACCTTGGTTCATGACGGCCGCGAAGCGGGCGAAGCGGGCATAGGCGCCGCCGGTTCTACTCCTCGAACCTTCGGCCCAGATGTTTGGCCGAGCGCCATACGCGAAAGGTGGTCGCGTTTGGTGCCCTGGCAGGGCCTCGATCGCGCCCACCTCGGCGACCCGCCTCTAGGGGATGGCGGCGACCGCGACGATGGGCCGGGCGGGGGGATGGTCGCCGAGGGAGCCGTGGAAGGGCCGGTCGGAGAAGTTGAAGATGCCGCCGTCGGTGGCGACCATGAGATAGCCGTTGCCGAAGGGGACCATGCCGTTGACGGGTCGGTTGAGGGGGACGCCGCCCATGGAGCCGCGGAAGCCGGCTTCGAAGCTGAAGACGCCGCCGTCGGCGGCGACCAGCCAGTAGCCGGTGCCGTCGGGGTCAGGGACGAGGCTCTGCACGGGGGCGTTGAGGCGGACGCCGCCCATGGAACCGAAGAAGCGGGCGTCACCGAAGGAGAAGATGCCCCCGTCGGAGGCCACCATGTAGTAGCCCAGCCCCGTGGGTGTGGCGATGGAGTCGAGCACGGGCCCGTTGAGGCGGGAGCCGGCCAGGTCGCCGTAGGCGACGGCATCACCGAAGGCAAAGACCCGCCCGGTGGTGGTGAAGATCCAGTAGCCCCCGCCGCCGTGTGTGGCCGACAGGCTCGTCACCGACTCGCCCGCCTGCAGGGCGCGGCGGTCGACCCCGCCGTGATACGGGGCGTTGAAGCCGAAGACGTGCCCGGCGGCGTCGAGGATCCAGTAGCCATCCCCGGCCGGGACCGGCTCCACGTCCACCGCCGGGGCGTCGGATCCGGACAGGAAGGCGGTGGCGTCGCCGGCGGAGGTGGCGTCCCCGAACGGATAGACCCGGCCATCATCGCCCAGCATCCAGTACCCGGAGCGGTGGATCGGGTCCGACGCGGGCGGTGCCGGAGGCGGTGGCGTCCCCGCCGGGACGCCAACCATGAACCGCAGGCAACATGCCGTGGATGGGATGGTGTATCCGTCGGTGTCTCGGACACCGACGGCCCGCATCAGGTAGGGCCGCCCCACGGTGAGCGGCTGGTGGGGGTGGACCACGGCGGAGTTCGTGGCGGGGTCGTAGGCGACGCCGGCGGGTATCGCCACGCCGTTGGCGCCGTCGGTCAGTGTCACCGTTGCCGGGCTCACCGAGGCGGGGTCAAGGGGCCGGGCGAACCGAAGGGATGGCGTCACGGCGACGGCCGCGCCGGTGGAGCCGTCGGCCGGCGTGGTGTCGCGAACCCACACGCGCTCGCCGCCCGGGTCCGGAAAGGTGTCGATCGGGGTTCCCTGGGTGAGCAGCACCAGGCCAGTGCCGCGGCCAGCGACCGCCAGGTCGACCTTGCCGTCACTGTCGATGTCGCCGAGGGCGAGAGCCTTGGGACCGAGGATGCTGCTACCCGTCCCGATGGGATACCCCCCGATGCCCTCGCCCTGGTCGTCGGCCCAGCCGAACACCATCGCATTGCCAGATACAGAGTTGAGCGTGACGGCTTCCGGGTGGCCGTCGCCGTTGACGTCGCCCAACTCGACCGTGTTGGGATCTCCGCTGCCGGACGAGCCCCACGCCACCACAAAGCTTCCGCCTGCCGTTTGTTCGAGAGCCGCGACCGAGATCCCGTTGGCGACGACGATGTCGGGCCGGCCGTCACGGGTGAGATCGCCAATGGCCAGGGTGTAGGGCCCGTTGCCGCCCTTGTGCTCGGTGCTGGTGCGGGAGAATCCACCGTCCGCCCGGCGGGTGTACACCACGACCTGGTCGCACTGCTGCGGGCATTCCCACACCGCGATGTCGGCTCGGCCGTCGGCGTTCACGTCGCCCACCTCGACTTCGGCCGTGGGGGATGCGGTGACCGTCGAGGTTTCGAACGTGCCACCCGGGACGTTGCGCAGGAGGCGCACCCCGGCCGAGAAGGTGCCGACCACCAGGTCGCGCCGTCCGTCGCCGTCGACGTCGCCGATCTCGACCTGGGTGGCGTCGGCCACGGGAATGAGGACCGGGGCCTGAAGCCCACCGCCGCTCTGGTGACGGAGCTCGACACCGGCGCTGGTGGCGACGGCAGCGTCGAGGTCGCCGTCGAGGTCGAGATCACCAAGGGCGAGGCCCATGTCCCTGTGGGGGCTGGTGCCGCCTGTGGCCAGGGCCTGGGCTGGGCCGAGGGCGCCGCCGGCTTGAGGAAGGAGATAGAGCCGATGATCGCCCGACGTGTCACCTTCGGTGCTGGCCAGAACGTCGTTCACGCCGTCCCCGGTGAGGTCGCCGATGGCAACCGAGGCCGTCTCCGCCCCAAAGGTGCGGGTGGCGGAGGTGAGGAAACCGAAGCCGGTGTTGGGATCGGCGGCGGGGGTGACCCGTACCTCGTAGTTGCCGGGGCTCGTGGTGACGAACAGGTTGCTCACTCGCAGGTAGTAGCGGCCGGGGCCCAGCCCAATGAAGATCTCTTCCCGGCCGCCCGAGATCGCCTTGTCGGCCCGTTCCATGAGCCGCAGGCCGGGGCCGTAGAGCTCGAGCACGGCGTCCATGCGCCGGGCCCCGCCGCCGGTGGGGGGCAGCACGGAGAGGTTGAGCCACCGGGCGGAGGGCACGTCGACGGCAAACCAGTCGACGTCGCCTTCGGGCGAGATGCTGGCAATAGCGGCGGAGTTCAGCGCGACGGGTGAGGCCCGATCAGGCGTGTTGTCCGGTTCGAGCCCGCTGGCGGCGGCGTCGATGCGGGGTTCAGGCAGTGGTCCGCCGACGGTGGCGAGGGCGTCGACGATGCCGTAGCCGAAGTAGTCGTCGATGCCGAGGGGGCCGGCCTCGCGGGCACCGCGGCGGATCCGGTCGATGATGGCATCGGCGCTGTCGCCGGGGAAGCGGGACCGGGCGAGGAGGGCGACGCCGGCAACGATGGGGGCAGCGAACGACGTTCCTTCCATCCGCTTGTAGGGCCCGTCGTAGGTACCGGTCAAGATGTCGATGCCGGGGGCGGCGACGTCGATCCCCGGCCCGTAGTTGGAGAACCAGGCCAGGTTCCCGAGGCGGTCGGTGGCGGAGACGGCGATGACGCCGTCGAGGGCGGCGGGGAAATCGGGCCCGGGGGCGCTGGCGTTGCCGGCGGCGGAGACGATGACGACGTTGTGGCTGCCGGCGTAGCCGACGGCGGCGGCCAGGGTCTGACTCGGTTGCGGGGCACCGAAGGACAGGTTGATGACGTCGGCGCCGTGATCGACGGCCCAGGTGATGCCGGCAGCGATGTGGGCGTCGGTTCCCCGCCCCTGGTGGTCGAGGACCTTGACGGGTAGGACCTTGGCCCGCCAGGCGACTCCGGCGATGCCGGTCCGGTTGTCGGTTGAGGCGGCGGCGATGGTGGCGACCTGGGTGCCGTGGCCGAAGTCGTCGTCCGGGGAGTCGTCGTTGTTCACGAAGTCCCACCCGGGGAGGAGCCGGTCTTCCAGGTCGGGATGCTGGCGATCGACTCCGCTGTCGACGACGGCCAGGACGAGGTCGTCGGCGCCGGTGGTGACATCCCAGGCGGCCGGCAGCCGGATGGGATCGAGGTAGGAGGCCTGGGCGGAGGCGTAATACGGGTCATTGGGAACGACCGACGCCTGACGCACATAGTTCGGCTCTACGAAGGCCACCCGGGGGTCGCCGGCCAGGGCGCGTTCGAAATCGGTAGCCCGCTGCCCGCCGGTGGAGACGACGGAGAAGCCGGTCCGGCTCACGGCACCCTCCAGCTTGGCCCCGTGGGCGGACACCACCTTGTCGACGCTCTCCGGCGACATCCCAGCCCGGAACCGGACCAGCAGCGAGGAGTCGCCGGTGGCGGCCCACCCTGCTGCGGACGGGCGCGCCTCTGCTACCGGCGGCCGAATCGGAAGACCGGCAACGATGAGCGTCGCGAGCAAAGGAAGCAAAACAGGATGGAGACGCAACAGAAAATGCCCCCAGCGCCGCCGTTCGGGGGGAGGCGGCCAAGTCTCTAGCTTCGAGGCACGCCGGCCATGTACCCCCGCAAGGGCTCAAACCGACGCCAAACCGTCAACACGCGCAAGGTGGGTGCGTTTGGTGCCCTGGCAGGGCCTCGATCGACACCCACCTCGGCGACCCGCTCAGAATGCCGGATGCTGCGCTCCGCACTTCTACTCCTGGAACCTTCCGCCCAGATGCTTGGCCAGGAACTTTTCGGCCGCGGAGTAGTAGCGCAAGCGGTTCTCGGGCTTGGCGAAGCCGTGGCCCTCGTCGGGGAAGAGCAGGTACTCGTGGTCGATGCCCTTGTCGACCATGGCGGCCACGATCTGCTCCGCCTCAGCCTGTTTGACCCGGGGGTCGTTGGCCCCCTGGGCCACCAGGATGGGGATCTTGATGGCGTCCACCTTCGACAGCGGTGAACGGGACCAGAGGAAGTCCTCTTCGGTTTCGGGGTTGCCCACCCGCTCGTGGAACTGGGCCACCATCGGGGCCCAGTAGGGAGGGATCGATTCGATCAGGGTCTTGAGACTGGAGGGCCCGACGACATCCACCGCGCATCGGAACACGTCGGGAGTGAAGGTGGCGCCCACCAGGGCGGCGTAGCCACCGTAGGAACCGCCCAGGATGGCCACCCGCTCCCGGTCAGCCCAGCCCTGCCCCACCACGTACTCGACGGCGTCGATGAGGTCGTCGTGCATCTTGCCGGCCCATTCCTTGTTGCCGGCGTTGACGAAGTCCTTGCCGTAGCCGGTGGAGCCCCGGTAGTTCACCTGCACGCACAGGTAGCCCCGGTTCGCCAGCCACTGGGCTTCCGGGCTGTAACCCCACGTGTCCCGGGCCCAGGGACCGCCGTGGACGTTGATGACCGTGGGCAGCCCCTTGCGCTCCAACCCCACCGGGAAGCTGAGGTAGCCGTGGACCTCGAGGCCGTCGCGCGCCACGACGGAGAACGGCTCCATGGCCGCCAGCTGGTACTCGGAGAGGGCGGGCTGGTGGTGGAACATGAAGGTGGCTTCCTGGCGGCGCCGGTCCCAGGCCCAGTAGGCCACCGGGCCGTCGTCGAGCGAGAAGGCGACCAGCCAGGTGGCGTCGGCATGGTCCCGGCCCACCAGGGACCAGTCGCCGGGCTGGATGGCGGCGATGCCGTCCACGTCGGCCTCGATGTCGGGGTCGAGCACCACGTGCTCGGTGCGGGCCCGGGTGTAGCTGACCATCTGGACGGCCTTGGTGTCGGGATGGAGCAGGAGACCACCGACGTCGTAGCGGGGGTCTTCGGCCAGGACCTCGGATTCGCCGCTGGCCAGGTCCAGGCACACCAGACGGCTGGCGTTGGCCCCCACCGACGACAGCATGTACAGCCCGGCTCCGTCGCCGGTGAAGCCGAGGGGGCCGGTGCCCAGCGCGTCGTCGGAGCCGACCGTCAGGATCGTCTCCCACTCGGCCTCCGCATCAGAGCGGGCCAGGATCTCCGTGCCCCCGTCGGGCAGAGGCCGGAGCGTGGCCCGCACGACGAGCTCGCCGTCGGCCACCCAGCCCACCACCCCGAAGTTCTCCACCACTTTCTCCAGGGCGCCGGTCTCCAGGTCGAGGTGGTAGACGTCGTGGAACTGGGGGTCGTCCCTGTTCAGCGCCACCAGCAGCTCGTGGGGCCGGGATTTCTCCTCGGCCACGATCTGGGCCTGTACCTCAGCGAAGGGGGTCAGGTCCCGGGTGACGCCCGTGTCGAGGTCGACGTCGTAGAGGCGCCAGTTCTCGTCGCCGCCCTGGTCCTGGACGTAGAGGAGGTGCTGGTTGTCGTGGGCCCAGGAAAAGTTCCGGATGCCGCGGTCAGCGTCGGACGTCACCGGCCGGAAGGTGTCCTCGGCGGCGCCGACCTCGCCCACCCAGACGTTGAGCACGCCATCGACGGGGGCGATCCAGGCCAGGCGCCGCCCGTCGGGGGAGATGCGGGGCGACACCCGCTCGGGGTTGCCAAAGAGGACCTCGCGGGGAACCAGGGGGACAGGCGGCGTTGTCATGGCCACAGTCTTGCTCAGCCGGAGAGGACAGGCCGCCGGGTAGCCTGCGAGCTGTGGAGAGTCTCGTCGAGCGGCTCGGCCATCCGCCGGGGGCCAAGCTGGTGATCGTCAACGCCGACGACCTGGGGATGACCCACTCGGGCAACGTGGGCGTCTACGACGCCCTCCGCCACGGCGCGGCCTCCAGCGCCTCGCTCATGGTGCCCGCCCCGTGGGGTCGCGACGCCGCCGGCGCCTACCGGGGTGATGACATCGGCGTGCATCTCACCCTCAACGCCGAGTGGGATACCTACCGGTGGGGGCCGATCACGCACTCCCCGAGCCTGCTCGACGGTGACGGGGGGTTCCCCCGGACGCTGGCCGACCTGT
This sequence comes from uncultured Actinomycetes bacterium, assembly GCA_963789165.1. GTDB lineage: Bacteria > Actinomycetota > Acidimicrobiia > IMCC26256 > BP-133 > CAWBJP01. The sequence continues at coordinate 98,951 of CAWBJP010000003.1, read as the reverse complement.
GGGACCACGCCGACCTCGACGAGGTGCGCAAGGAGTGCCGGGCGCAGGTGGAGCGGGCGATCTACTGGGGCTTCGACGTGAGCCACCTCGACACCCATCTGGGGGTGCTGCAGGCCCGGCCCGAGTTCTTCGACGTGTACCTGGAACTGGCCGTCGAGTTCGCCCTGCCCCTGCGCCTCGACAACGAGGCGGCCGAGCGGGCGGTCGGCTTCCCGTTCCGCAAGCTCGCCGCCGAGGAGGGCGTGGTCGCCCCCGACCACCTCGTCACCGCCCGGGCCGGCGCCCGGCGCCGCATCGAACGGGCCCTGTTCGACCTGGCGCCGGGCGTGACCGAGCTCCAGACCCACCCGGCCATCGACACCGATGAGCTCCGGGCCGCCTGCGGAGACTGGCCCGGGCGGGTGGAGGACCACGCCTACCTGAGCCACGACCCGTCCCTGGGCGACCTCGTGGCGCGGGCAGGCGCCACTCTCATCGGGTACCGGGAGCTGCGGGACCTGGCCCGGAGCTAGAAGTCGGTGATCCCCCGGATCTCCTCCTGGAGGGCGCGGTATTCGGGCGAGTTGGTGAGGGGGAGCAGCGACATGAGCTTGGCCATGTTGCCGCTCACCTTCATCCGGCCCTGCATGAAGGCGGCGTTGGCGTCGAGCTCGCCCTTCTGCACCTTCATCGCGTCGTCGTAGGTCATGGTCAGGGTGAAGTCGGGGTCGTCGATGTCACCTAGCTGCGAATCGAGGATCTTGCCGTCCTCGAGCACCCAGAAGTACTTGATGTCGCCGTCGGGTCCGCCGGTGTTGACGTACTGGATGCGGGCCGTGGCGCCGGGACGGACGGGCTGGTTCTCGGCCAGCTTGCGGGTCTCATCGAGCCACTCCTGCGACAGGTACTGCGACATGCGCGCTCCCTTCCAACGGCTTCGGCGGGGCGGCAGTCTAACCGGATGGGCGGCGCCCGTTCTGAGCGCTGATGGCCGCGCCCTCCCGCAGGCCGGCGAAGAGGTCGTCCTCGAAGCCCTCGGAGGGCAGGGTGTCGTCGACCAGCGAGCGGGCCAGGCGGTATTCCTCCCAGGGGAAGATCTCCCGTACGACGTCCTCGGGAAGCCGCATCCAGAACGAATCCGGGTCGATCTGGGTGCGGTGGGCCAGGAGCGAGGCCCGGCGCTCGTTCAGGAAGTCGCCCACGTCGATGCGGGTCGTGATCGGGCGCTCCTCGTCGTCGGGGTTCCAACGCTCCATCCAGCGCTCGTAGGGGCTCTCCTCCCCCCGGTCGAGGAAGGCCCGGTGCAGGGTCTCCACCCGAGCCCTCGACCACACGCTGTAGTACAGCTTCAGCGGCTGGAACGGCGGGCCGGCCTCGGGGAAGCGGTCAGGGTCCCCGGCCGCCTCGAAGGCGACGACGGAGATGTCGTGGACGCGGATGTGATCGGGGTGCGGGTAGCCCGAGTGCTCCTCGTCGTAGGTCAGGATCACCTGGGGCCGCTCCGCCCGGATGATGGCCACCAACCGGCCCACCGCCTCCTCGAGGGGCGCGGCGGCGAAGGAATCGGGACGGGCGTTGTCCTCGCTGCCGGGCATGCCCGAGTCGCGGTAGCCCAGGAGATGGAGCTTGGAGTAGCGCAGGATCCGGACGCTCTCCTCCAGCTCGGCCTGGCGCACGGCGCCCAGGTTGGCCCGGATCTCGGGGGTGTCGGCGGCTGGGTTGAGGATCTCGCCCGCCTCCCCGCCCGTACAGGTGACGAGAACGGTGTGGACCCCTTCGGCGGCGTAGCGGGCTACCGACCCCGCGCCCTTGGAGGCCTCGTCGTCGGGGTGGGCATGGACGCTGAGCAGGCACAACCGATCGTCAGCCATGGTCTTTCAGAAGTTAACCGGAACTGCCCCCGCCCCCGTCCTCCACGCCGGTAACTTGGGGGCCCGTGCGCTGGCTGAACCGCTTCGTGCGCTACGGCTCCCTCGCCCTCGGTTCGCTGCTCGGACTGCTGGTCGTTCTGGCGGTAGCGGAACGCGCCGTCTGGCGCGGCAAGGTCCTGCCCGGCGTCCGTCTGGCCGGGGTCAACGTAGGCGGCGACGCCATGGGGGTCGCCCGCCGGTCGATCGCCGACCGGGCCCGGGCCCTGGAGCACGACCGGCTGGAAGCGGTGGCCGGCGACGAGCGCTTCACCTTCACCCCGGCGGATGTGGGGCTCGACCTCGACGAGGACGGGGCGGTAACCACCGTGGCCCGGGCCGGTCGCAACCAGAACCTGGCCGCCCAGGCCGTCGGTGTGGTGACCCGAAGGCTCTCTCCCCTCGAGGTGCGCTGGCACTCCCGCTACGACAACACCCGCCTGGCCCGCACGGTCGAGGACTGGGCCGGCCGCTTCGATCAGGTGCCGGTGGACGGCGGCTTGCAGATCCAGGGCGCGACAGTGACCGCCGTGGCCCCCCGGGAGGGGCGGACGCTGCTCCGGGACGAGGCCCGCGAACTGGTGAGCGCGGCCCTCCACGGGCGCGTCGACTCCCCCGTCCACCTGCCGGTGAGCATGACCGCCCCTGCAGTGGGCGCGGCCGAGGTCGAGCGGGCCGCCACCGAAGCCCGGCGGCTCCTGGCCGGGCCGGTCACGGTGGATGGTGGAGGGTCGGGCGGTCAGCCTGACGCCGGCCCAGCTGGGCGCCGCCCTGACCGTGAGCCCGGTGGAGGGCCACCTGCGCCTGGATCTGCCCGCGCCCGGCCTCCACGATGCACTCCGGCCCGGGCTGTCCGGCCTCGAGGTGGCGGCCGTCGACGCCCGCTTCGTGGTGGAGGAGCCCCCGCCGCTGCCGGCCCCGGAGCCCGCCCCTGCAGCCGCCGCCCCCGACCCCACCGCTACCACCACCACGACCGCACCGCCGCCCCCACCGCCGCCCCCCACGGTGCGCATCGAACCATCGGTCACCGGGCGGGCCCTCGACGCCGCCCCGGTCGCCGCCGCCATCCTGGCCGGGGAGCGCCGGATCACCGGCCACCTGGTCGACGTCGCACCCGCGGTCGACACCGCCCGCGCCCAGAGCCTGCGCATCGTCGAGCCGGTGTCCACCTTCACCACCCACCACCCGGCCGGCCAGCCCCGGGTGAAGAACATCCACCGCATCGCCGACCTCCTCCAGAACTCGGTGATCCTCCCCGGCGACCGCTTCTCCATCAACGAGAAGGTCGGACCCCGCACCCGGGCCAACGGCTTCGTCAAGGCGCCCGTCATCTACGAGGGCGAGTTCACCGAGGACATCGGTGGCGGGGTCAGCCAATTCGCCACCACGTTCTTCAACGCCGCCTTCTTCGGCGGCTACGAGCTCGTGGCCCACAAGGCCCACACCTACTACATCTCCCGCTACCCGCAGGGCCGGGAGGCCACCGTCTCCTTCCCCCAACCCGATCTGATCATCGCCAACAACTCGAAGACGGGGATCCTGGTGCGCACGTCCTACACGGAGTCGTCGATCACCGTGACCTTCTTCGGAGATAAGGAGGGACGCACGGTGCGGGCCGAAGGTCCCCGGGTGGGGAAGCGCCGGAAGGGCGGCTACAACGTCGAGGTGATCCGGGTCATCGAGCGGCCGGGTCAGGAACCCGAGCGCCAGACGTTCCGCACCCACTACCGCATCCAGCCCCGCAAGACCCCCGCTCCCCCGCCCTCCGCACCCCCGGGGGCGCCGGCTCCCGAGGCGCCCGCTGCTCCCCCGCCCGAGGCGCCGCCCCCGGGTTAGCCTGCGCGCCCGTGATCCGGGTGCGGCGCTACTACGAGGACGGGCGGGTCGACGAGGAGATCGACCCAGCCGAGGTGTCCGAATGCCTCGGAGCCCGGGGGGCGTTGCTGTGGGTCGACGTGGAGCGCCCATCGGCCGACGACGTCGCCCTGCTGGCCGAGGAGTTCGACGTCCACCACCTCGCCGCCGAGGACCTGCTCGAGCCCAGCCCCCGGCCCCGTCTCGGACGCTTCGGCGACCATTTCCTGGTGGTGGCCCACGACACCCGGCTGCAGGACGGGCGGCTCGCCACCTGCGAAGTCGACCTCGTGTTCGGCGACGGCTGGCTGATCAGCGTGCGCAAACCCCATTCTGAGGGTGCCGCTCCCATGCCGGTGGAGCCAGTCGTGGAACGCTTCGAGCGCCAGCGCGGCGAGGAGGGCGCCACCGACGAGGGCTTCCTGCTCTACGTGTTCCTCGACATGGTCACCGAGGGCTTCTTCGACACCGCCGAAGCCCTGGAGGACCGGCTCGACGCCATCGAAGTGGTCATCTTCACCACCGACGGCGGCCCGGCCCCGAGCTCACTCACGGGCGGGGTCACGCAGCAGCTCTACCACCTGCGCCGGGACCTGGTGGGCTTCCGGCGGGCGGTGGCCCCGCTGCGGGAGACCCTCACCCCTCTCCTCCGGGGCGAGATCCAGTTCGTGGGGGAAGCCGCCCTCGTCCATCTGCGCGACGTCTATGACATGTCGGTACGGGCCACCGACATGATCGACGCGCTGCGGGACCTGCTCAACGGCGCCCTGGAAGCCCACCTGTCGCTCATGTCCAACCGCATGAACCTGGTCATGAAACAGGCCACGTCCTGGGGCGCCATCCTCGTCCTCGCCACCTTGGTGGCCGGCATCTACGGGATGAACTTCGACAACTTCCCCTGGAACGGCGAGCGGAAAGGTTTCTTCTTTGCCCTCTCTCTGATCGCCGTATCCACCGCTGTCCTCTACCGCTTGTTCAAACGGCGGGACTGGCTCTAGGGAGCTTCGTGGCCGGCGGCCTGGGCCACCGGGACCAGCTCCACTTCGCCCGTCTCGTCGTCGTCGACCAGGACGAACCCGCACAGGTCGGCCAGGCGGGAGTGGCCCTCGTCCGGGCCGATGGCGATGAGGGCGTCGCCCCCCTGGATCTGCACCCGGCCCCGGGGCCGGTAGACGTAGCGCCCGCCCCGGCGGATGGCCAGCAGGTAGAACCCGGTCTCCAGCTCCAGGTTGGCCTGGGCCAGGGTCACCCCGTCGAGGGCGGAACCGGGAGCCACCGGGACCCGGACGATGACCTCGTCGCTCTCCCCGAAGGCGAAGGCCAGCACGGGGTGGATCTCCTCGCCCTTCTCCACCAGCCACACCATGGCCTGGGCGGCGTCGCCGATCTCCTCCGCGGCCTGGCCCAGGTGGAGCAGCCCCCGCAGGGAGGACGGGTCGAGCGTGTCGGCCGCGGCCCGCAGCACCCACACCTCGAGGCGCTCCTTCATCTCGTCGAGGCGGTCCTCCAGGTGGTTGACCTCGGCGGCCAGGCCCTGGTCGTTGAACAGGACGGCCGAGTAGGCGAGCCCGACGGCCACCTCGGAGATGTTCTTCATCTCCACCAGCACGTCCACGGCCCGGTCGAGGTCGGTGAGGACGGTCTCCTCGGGCATCAGCCCGGCCCGCCATTCCGGCGCCCCGGCCAGCTCCCGGAGCTCGGGGATACCCGCCGACGGGCCCCGCAGGATGAGCACGTCGTTGGGCAGGAGCACCTCGTCGCCGTCGGGGTCGATGGTCCACTCCTTGCCCCGGCGCAGGGCCACCACCCGCATGCCCACCTCGATGGGCAGCCCCAGGTCGGCCAGGGTGCGATGCGCCATGGCCGAGTCGGTCCGGACCCGGACCCGGTGCGACACCTCCTCGGCCGCGGCCAGGTCCGACACCAGGGCGCTGGGGATCCCGAGGCGGTGGGTCACGATGCGGGCCACGTCGACGGCGGCGTTGGCCAGCGCCTCGATGGCCGAGACGATCTGGAGGACGCCCGCCATCTGGTCGGCGTCGCGGGGCGCGCGGGCGGCCAGGACGCAGACGGCACGCATGTCGTGCACCAGCGAGGAGAGGCGCTCCTCGAGCTCGCCGACCTCCTCGGCCATGCCGGGGTCGCCGAAGAACAGGGCTGCGTACCCGAGATCGACCATGAGCTCGGAGGTGTCTTTCGCCTCCGAGAGCATGGCCTTCAGATTTCGTGGTCGTTCTTCCATAAAAGGTGAACGGCCGCCCTCTGACCCGGGAACACCCCGAGCACCTGGAGCGCCCGTCAGACCAAGCCCAGCATAACAAGGGCCAAAACGATCGAAAATGCGCCCAAGAGGTCGAGGGAGCTGGTCACCGCCGGGATGCCGAAGTTGTCCGGGTCGAGACCGAAGCGGTAGGCCGCCGCCGCCCCGTAGTAGGCCACCAGCACAGCCGCGGCGGTGACCATGACGCCGGCCAGCTGGACGACCCCGAACATCTCCAGCACACCGGGCCCCCGAGCCCGGTCACGATCGAAGCCAGGTTGGACGAGATGCCGACCAGAACGAACAGCGGCACGGCGTACACGAGGATGAGGAGCACGTCCTCGCCCACCGGCCGCAAGGAGAAACGGGAGGGCTCGATGAGGCCGAGGTGGAACTTGGTCGACACCCGGGAGGAGAGGATGCCACCCAAGGCCCCCGAGGCATCGAGGAACGGCGGGATGAGGATGAGGAGAGCCGGGAAGACCAGAAACTGGTCAAGGCGCTTTTCGATGGTGAGCCCGGCGAGCACGTCGACGGTCCCGGCCACGGCCAGAATAGGGAGCGACTCCCGCAGGATGCGCCTCAGCACCACGCGCTTCGAACGCAGGCCCAACACCAGGGCACCCAGCCCCACCCCGGTGCAGACGAGGCCGAACAGAACGGTGAACCACGCCAGGCCGACCAGGTAGGTGCCGAGGAAGAGGGCGGGAAGGGTCACCACGTCGCCGGTGGCGGCGACGATCGGGGCGGCCACGTTGTCCAGGTCCCATCCCCGACGCACGCTGGCCTCGGCCACCGCCACCGTGATGACCAACACGACCACCGAGGACAGAACCCCGCCGACCATCGAGATGACCACGAAATCGAGAATCGAGATGGTGCCGGGCAGCGAGAACGCGATCGAAACGGCCTTGGCCAGGAAGGCGAGCAGCAGCGAGATCGTCAGGGACAGGACGATCGAGGCGGCGATGTTCTGGCCCACCAGGGTGTCGACCCGCCGGGAGAGACGAAAGGTACCCGCCTGGATGGCCGTGCCCAGCCGGCTTCCGAGGGCGCCGAAGATGTTGCCCCGCATGCCGATGGCGGCGGGCACCAGCAGCAGAAGGCCGGGGAGGCGCTCGAGGGTGCCCTCGATGTGCGCCGAGCGTCAGACCGGCGAGGAAGCTACCGAAGGAGGCGATCAGCAGGGCCACGAAGCCCTGCCGGAGCGCGTCGGCCTCGTCCCGGAGAGGGACGAGAAGCGCGCCACGATGGGGCGCCACGGCCGCAGGCGCCAGGGTCGCAGCATGGGGTCTCGGCGGCTCAGCCGTCACCTGATCCCTCCTTGGGAGCGCCTTCCAGGCTACCGGGCGGCACCAACGGACCCCGGTAACTCGTAGCCTGGCGGTGATGGAGCTGCTCGACCTGCTCAGCCTGGCCGTCCTGGCCTACGTGGGGCTCCGCCTCGTCGACGCCGCCCGCCAGTCCGTCAACCAGCGGTCGCATGTGTGGCTGGTCGTGTCCGGACTGCGCCTCCGCCATTTCCTCCTCGGTGTCCCCGTCCTCCTGGCCGTGGTCACCACGGCCGTGGTGCTCTTCCAGATCCCGGGCTTGTCCTTCGGGTGGTGGACGGCCATCGGGGGCGAAGGCAACCCGGTGTTCGGCACGGCCCGGCCCGGTGCCGTGGGGCCCCTCGAGGTCGTGATCCCCATCGCCTTCGGCGTCCTCCTCATCCTTGGCCTCCCCCTGCTGGTGGAAGGCGAGGAGTGGGTGTTCCGGCGGGGGGCGGAGCACCGCAGCCGGGCCGCCAATCTGTGGCGGGCCGTGCTCTTCGGCCTGGTCCATGCCGCGATCGGAGTGCCCATCGCCGCCGCCCTCGCTCTCTCTGTCGGTGGCGTCTACCTCACCTGGAGCTACCTGCGGGTGTGGCGGGCCACCGCTTCGCCCCGGCTGGCCCTGCTCGAATCCACCCGGGCCCATCTGGCCTACAACCTGGTCATCGTGGCCCTGGTGCTCGCCGCCCTGGCCCTGGGCGGGTAACCTCAGGTGATGCCGAGGGCGACGATGGTCACGATGAGGGCCACCGCCCCCAGGAAGTCCACCGACGAGGTGACCACGGGCACGCCGTAGGTGTCGGGGTCGAGGCCGAGGCGGAACGACGCCACCGTGCCGTAGTAGGCGATGGCCACCACGAAGGCGACGGCCACCGCGCCACCCAGCATGGAGGCGGCCAGCATGTCCGCCAGCCCGGGGCTGGCTTCGTGGAGCAGGGCGGCCGTGAGGTGGGCGCCCACGGCGTTGAACAGGAACACGGGTGCCCCGAGCAGGAACACCGAGGCGCCGTCGAGTCGGGCCTCGCGGGAAGGGACGGCTCTGGCTTCCAGCAGACCCAGGTGCAGCTTGGTGGACAACCGGGAGGAGAGGATGCCGCCCAGCGCTCCGGCCGAGGAGATGAAGGCGGGCAGGAGCACCAGCAGGGCGGGGTACCGGGAGAAGACGTCCAGGCGCCGCTCGATGGCGACACCGGCCAGGGTGGACAGGCCCACCGCCACCAGCAGAATCGGGGTCGACTCGCGCACCACCTGGCGCAGGATGTCCCGGCGCGATCGCCACCCGATGACCAGGGCGGCCACGGCGGCGGCGCCCGTGAGCAGACCAAGGGCTGAGGAATAGACCCGCACGGTCAGGGCGAAGGTGACGAGCCACAGGGCGGGCAGGGTGAGAACGTCGCCCAGGGTCGACACCAGGGGTGCGGTCACGTTGTCGAGGTCCCAGTCGTAGCGAACGGAGGCGGCCGCCAGCGCCACAGTGGCGCCTAGCACGACGAGGGAGGCCAGCATCCCGCCCACGATGGAGACCAGGGCCAGTTGGAACAGCGAGATGGTGCCCTCGATGTGGAGGCCCACGGCCACGACCTTGGCCGCGGCGGCGACGAAGAAGGACATGGCCAGGGTGAGGATCAGCGCGGCGGTGACGTTCTGGCCCAGCAGCGATCCCGGACGCAGCGAGAAGCGGAACAGGCCGATGTGGACGGCGGTGGAGAGGCGATTGCCCAGGGCGGAGAAGACGTTGCCCCGCAGTCCGATGGCGGCGGGCACGAGGACGAGCAGGCCGGGATAGCGTTCGAGCGTCGGGGTGATCGACCCGAGGACCGCCCCGGCGACCAGGCTGGTGGACGAGTTGAGCCCGAGCGCCACCAGGCTCTGCCGGATGGCGCCGGGACTGGGGCCCAGCAGACGGACGAGCCGGCCCACGAGCCGGCTGACGAGCCAGAAAGGGCGCTGCCGCCCTGAGCGGGGCCTGAGGAGTCGCAAGGTATTCCGGGTACCCCCGGACGCCGGGGGCCTCGGGAATCTACTCAAGCCGGGCAAATGCTCTATGGCGGCCGCGGCGGAGGGTTCCGGGAGCCGATCACTACTCCATGGGACAAAGCTGTGCCCGCGGGGGGCGCCGGAGGTGGATCGCGGTCATGGCCGCCACCCTCTCCGTCCTGGCCGTGGGCCTGCCCACCGATCCGGCCCGGGCGACGGCCGTGGCCGGCGACCCCGGTGAGGACAGCCTGCTCGTCCGGTTCAAGCCGGCGGTGGCCGCCGCCGCCGCCAGCGCGGCGCTGGACCGGGCCGGCGCCGAGGTCGGTGAGCAGGTCGGTGCCACCGGGTTCGTGGAGATCTCCACCGACGGGCAGCCGGCCGACGCGGTCCGCGGCGCGCTGCTGGCCTCCGGTCTCGTCGAGGTGGTCGAGCCCAACCGGCAACGGCGGGCGCTGTCGGTCCCTTCCGACCCGCTCTACTCCAACTATCAGGCCTCCTACCTCTCGGCCGCCGGCCTGCCCCGGGCCTGGGACGTCACCACCGGTTCCGACAGCCTCGTGCTGGCCGTCATCGACAGTGGCGTCGACCGTGACCACCCCGACCTGGCCGGCCGCCTGCTCACCGGCCGGGACGTCGTCAACCGGGATTTCGATCCGGCCGACGACGAGGGGCACGGGACCATGGTCAGCGGAGTGGTCGGCGCCCGCACCAACAACGGGGCGGGCGTGGCCGGGGTCACCTGGAAGGGGCGGATCCTGCCCATCAAGGTGCTCGACGCCGAAGGGGTGGCGCTCGACAACGACATCGCCGCCGGGATCACCTGGGCCGTCGACCAGGGCGCCGACGTGATCAACCTCTCACTCGGGGGCCCGGGAGCGAGCAGCGTCCTCCAGGCCGCGGTCAACTACGCCACCGCCCGCGACGTGGTGGTGGTGTCGGCGGCCGGAAACCTCCGGCCGGGCATCGATCCCGTGGAGCCCCACTACCCTGCCGCCTGCGACGGCGTCATCGCCGTGGGCGCCACCGACGGCTCGAACAACCTCGCTTCCTTCTCCAACTACGGCAGCTGGGTCGACCTCGTCGCCCCCGGGGTCGACATCACCACCACCAGCCCGGCCCCCGGACCGGCCGAGGCCTACGCCCAGGTGACGGGCACCTCCTTCGCCGCCCCCCTGGTGGCCGGCGCCGCCCTGCTGCTCCGGGCCGCCGACCCGTCGGCCTCGGCCGCCACCATCGCCGAGCGCCTGCGCCGCTCGACCCGGGATCTCGGGACGCCGGGCTTCGACGCCCGCTACGGCGCCGGCCTCCTCGACGTGGGCGCCGCCCTCCGGCTCAACTCCGGTTCGGCGGCCGGGTCGACCGGGGGAACCGGCACCCAGGTCCGCTCCGGCTACTGGACCGTGGCGGCCGATGGCCAGGTCTACGACTTCGGCGACGCCGTGGCCCTCGGGGATGTCTACGGGAAGCTCCAACTACCGGCCGTCGACCTCGAGCCGGCTCCGGGCGGCGCCGGCTACTGGATCGTCGACGCCCACGGCGCGGTGTTCGCCATCGGTACCGCCGTCTACCACGGGGGCCTGACGGCGGCCAACCTCCGTCAAGGCGAGACGGTCACCAGCCTGTCCTCCACCCCGGGGGGTACGGGCTACTGGCTCTTCACCACCTCCGGGCGGGTGTTCCCGTTCGGGACGGCGCAGGCCCTTGGCGATCTGGCCACGGCGACACTCAACGCCCCCGTCCTCGACTCGATCCCCACCCCGTCGGGCAACGGCTACTACATGGTCGCCGCCGACGGCGGGATCTTCACCTTCGGTGACGCCCACTACGCCGGTTCCACCGGTGGCCTCCGCCTCAACGCCCCCGTCCAGTCCCTCGTCCCCGATCCCGACGGCGCCGGCTACTGGCTGGTGGCCGCCGACGGGGGGGTGTTCTCCTTCGACTCCGGATTCCGGGGCTCGATGGGCGGGACGCCCCTCAACAAGCCGGTCACCGGGATGGTGCCCTACGGCGACGGCTACCTGATGGTGGCCGAGGACGGCGGGATCTTCAATTTCTCCAACCTGCCCTTCTCGGGATCCCTGGGCGCGGTCGTCCTCACCTCCCCGATCGTGGCCGTGGCGTCGCTCCCCCGCTGATCCAAGTGTTGAGTTTGTGGAAGTTGGGGACAATGAGGTTATGGAGAACTCCGCAGAGGCGGTGGCCGACGCTCTCGTCACCCAGTTGAGCCGGGGCGACACCGACCCCAGCCGTCTCGTCGACCGCCTGCGGGCCAGCCGCCGTCCCTATTACACGTGGGCGCTGGCCTGGGCCCAGTGGACCGGTGTCCTCGAACGGCACCCGGGACACAGGACCGCCCGCCGAGCCGTGACCGTCCTCCGGTCGGTGGAACCGACGGCCAACCGCCTCGACATGGCTCTGCACCCGGGGCACCCGCGATCCCGGGTCAGCGGAAGTCGCGGGATCGGGTGAGGAAACGGCTCGGTAGGGGCGACAGGCGCTGGGCCACGAGGTTCGTCACCCCCTGGTGGCGCTCCAGAACCCCCCGGACGACCAGCGCCGGGGCGCTGCGCCCGGCCCGGCGGTGCCGGCGCCACACCCCCGGCGAGCAGATCACGTTCAACAGACCGGTCTCGTCCTCCAGGTTGAGGAAGATCACCCCGGCGGCGGTGCCGGGACGTTGGCGGTGGGTCACCACCCCGGCCACCTCCACCACGCTGCGGTGGGCGACCTCACCCAGGCCGGCGATGGGGACCACCCCGGCCGCATCCAGGCCGGGGCGGGCGAACTCGGTGGGATGCGAGGTGGGTGACAGCCCCATGGCCCACAGGTCGGCCGCCGCCTCCTCCACCGGGCTCATGCCGGGCAGCGGTGGCGCCTCGAGGCCGGTCACCAGGCCCGGCAGCTTGTTCGGGCGCGCCTCGCGCAACGCCGCCGCCGCCCACAGGGCGTCGCGCCGGGACAGCCCGAAGCAGTCGCCGAAGGCACCGGCGGTGGCCAGGGCCTCCAGGGCGGCGGTGGGGGCGCTGGTGCGCCGGGCCAGGTCCTCCAGGGAGGTGAAGGGCCCGCCGGCGGCCCGTTCCGCCTCGATGCGCTCCAGGAGGGCGTCGCCCAGGTTGCGGACGTACCGCAGCCCGATCCGCACTGCGAATCCGGCGGCTTCGCCGCGGGGCTCGAGCGTGCAGTGACGTCGGGATGCGTTCAGGTCGGGACCGACGACCTCCACGCCGTGGCGGCGGGCGTCGCGCACGATGGTGTGGGGCGAGTAGAACCCCATGGGCTGGCCGTTGAGGAGAGCGGCGGTGAACTCGGCCGGGTAGTGCAGCTTCATCCACGACGAGGCGTAGACGAGGTAGGCGAAGGACACCGAGTGGCTCTCGGGGAAGCCGAAGTCGGCGAACGCCTCCAACTTGTGGGCGATCTCGGCCGCCACCTCGCCGGTGATGCCGTTGGCCGCCATGCCGGCCAGAGCCGGTCGTGCATGGCCGCCATCCGCTCGTGGGAGCGCTTCGAGCCCATGGCCTGGCGCAGCTGGTCGGCCTCGCCGGGGGTGAAGCCGGCCACGTCGATGGCCATCTGCATGAGCTGTTCCTGGAACAGGGGCACGCCCAGTGTCTTGGCCAGCGACTTCTCCAGCAGGGGATGCAGGAAGGTGACGGGCTCCTCGCCCCGGCGGCGGCGGATGTAGGGGTGGACGGAGCCGCCCTGGATGGGACCGGGGCGGATGAGAGCCACCTCCACCACGAGGTCGTAGAAGGTCCGGGGCCGGAGCCGGGGCAGGGTGGCCATCTGGGCCCGGCTCTCCACCTGGAAGATCCCCACCGTGTCGGCGGCGCAGAGCATGTCGTAGACGGCGTCCTCCTGGGGGATGGTGGCCAGGTCGATCTCGATCCCCCGGTGGAGGGCGATCAGGTCCACGGCCAGGTGCAGGAGGGTGAGCATGCCCAGGCCGAGGAGATCGAACTTGACCAGGCCGGCGGCGGCGCAGTCGTCCTTGTCCCACTGCAGGACCGAGCGGTTCTCCATGGCCGCCCACTCCACCGGGCAGTACTCGGTGAGCGGCCGGTCGGCGATGACCATGCCGCCGGAGTGGATGCCGAGGTGGCGGGGGAAGCCCTGGACCTGCTGGGCCAGGTCGAGCACCCGGGACGGGATGGCGGCCAGGCCGTCGTCGCCGGCGTCGGCCCGCACGTCGCGCATGGTCCAGCCCTCCACCGACTTGGCCACCGCGTCGGCCGCCCCGGGGGAGAGGCCACAGGCCTTGGCCATCTCCCGGAGGGCGGAGCGGGGCCGGTAGGTGATGACGTTGGCCACCTGGGCGGCCCGGTCCCGCCCGTAGCGGCGGTAGACGTACTGGATGGCCTCCTCCCGGCGCTCGTGCTCGATGTCGAGGTCGATGTCGGGAGGCCCGTCGCGCTCCGGGGACAGGAACCGCTCGAAGAGGAGGCCGAGGCCCACGGCGTCGGCCTTGGTGACGCCCAGGGCGTAGCACACAGCCGAGTTGGCGGCGCTGCCCCGGCCCTGGCAGTAGAGGTTCTCCCGCCGGCAGAACTCCACGAGGTCGTGGACGAGAAGGAAGTAGCCGGCGAAGCCGAGCTCCTCGATGATGTCGAGTTCGGCGGCGATACGGGCTCGGGCCTCGGCGTGCTGCGGGTGGTCGGGGGGATACCGGTGATCCGCGCCCGCCCGGGCCAGCTGGCGTAGCCAGCTCATCTCGGTGTGCCCGGGGGGGACGGGGAAGTCGGGCAGGCAGGGGGCGGCCATGGCCAGGTCGAAGGCGCACGCCCGGGCCACCTCCACCGTGTGCTCCACCGCCCCCGGCCAGCGGGCGAAGCGCCGGGCCTGCTCGGCCGGTGAGCGCAGGTGGGCGCTGGCCGCGGCGGGCAGCCAGGGATCGAGGGCGTCCATCGGCCGCCTCGCCCGGATGGCGGCCAGGGCGGTGGCCAGGGGCCGCTCCCCCGGGGTGGCGTAGTGGACGTTGTTGGTGGCCACGATCCCCACGCCGGCGTGGGCCGCCAGGGTGGCCAGGGCGTCGTTGCGGGGCTGGTCGAGCGGGTCGTGGTGGTCCCAGAGCTCGACCAGAACCCGCTCGGCCCCGAAGGCGTCGACCAGCCGGGCCAGCGCCCGGGCCGCGGCCGCCGGGCCCTCCTCCACCAGGGCCTTGGGGACGGGACCCTTGCGACAGCCGGTGAGGACGAACCAGGTGTCGTTGGCCGCGCTCGGGTGCGGGTGGCGGTGGACGGGCGCCCGGGCCGCCTCGGCCAGGGTCTCGAGGCGGAACCGGGGGGCACCCTTGCTCCCCTCCATCTGGGCGGCGGAGAGCGCCTTGGCCAGCCGGGCGTACCCGACCGGCCCCTCGGCCAGGATGACGAGATGCTCGCCTTCGGGATCCGGCAGGCCGGACGAGGACCGACCGGCGCCCAGGGTCACCTCGGCCCCGAACACGGTGGGCAGCCCCAGGGTCCGGGCCACCTCGGCCATCCGCACCGCCCCGTAGAGCCCGTCGTGGTCGGTGACGGCCAGGGCGTCAAGGCCGAGGCGCACCGCCTCCCCCACCAGGTCCTCGGGGTGGCTGGCCCCGTCGAGGAACGAGAAGTTCGTGTGGCAGTGCAACTCCGCGTACCCGCCCGTTTTTGCCGGCCGCCGGGGGGCCGGCGCCGGCCGGGGCAGCTTCCGCTCCGGCCACGGCCCCGACTTCCCGGGCGGATGCTCAGGCACGGTGTTCGCGATCTGGTGACATCCAGTGGCCCAAAACGGCCACTCCACGTCCCCAGAACTGCGGTTCAGTCATAGAGCGCCTCGAGGGAGGCCCGGCCGCCCTCCACCGCCACCAGGGCCGCCACTCCCCCGGCCACCTTCACCTGCCACAGCGCCCGCCGGCGCCGGCCGGACGCGTCCCACCAGCGCAGGTCATGGAGCCACGGCCCGGCCCACCCCTCCACCACTCCCCCACCCCCGGGCATGTCCGGGCAGAGAAGACACGCCGGCGCCCCCGAGGCTTCCCCCCGCCCCGTCACCGTGACCGGCCGCCCGCCGGCGTCGAGCAGCTCCGCCGGCCGGGCCGGCTGGAACACGACCGCCGGCGCCGGCGCCGGAACCGCCCCCGGCCAGGGTTCTGAGCCGGACGGAGCTGGCGCCTCCTCGCCGAAGGGGACCCAGACCACCCGCTCGTCGGGGGTGCGGCCACCCCGGAGGACGGGGACAGTGACCGCCTCGGGACCGAGGAGGGCCTGGAGACGCACCAGGCCCCGGGCCGCCCGCTCCGCCGCGGCCCGGTCACCGCCCCACAGCCCGAGCTGGCTGCGCCCGGCCCGGACCACCTCTTCGGGGACGAGGCGCAGCAGGGTGAGCCCGCCGGTGGCGTCCTCCGTGTCCCCGGGGTCTCCGCCACCCACCCACGCCTCCAGCTGCCAGCGGACCCGCTCGGCCAGGAGTGCGGGGCTGAGGCCGTTCCCGGACCGCCAGCACCGTCCCCGGCGCTCGCCGTGCTCCGTCTCCGCCTCCACCCGCACCCGGGTGCAGGTCAGCCCGTCGCCGGCCAGAGCGGTGGAGAGGCGCTCGGCCAGCGCCCGGCCGGCGAAGACGGCGACGTCCACCCGGGGGGTGGGCGGATCGAACTCGTGGGCCACCTCCAGCTCCGGAACGGAAATCCGGCTGGCGACGGGGTGTTCCTCCTCCCCCCGGGCCTGGCGGTGGGCGGCCAGACCGGGCGGACCGAAACGACCCAGCACCGAGGCCGGGGGCAGGGCAGCGAAGTCGCCCAGGGTGCCCAGGCCGAGTCGCACCAGCAGGCTGGTCAGGGCGGCAACGCTGCCGTCCCCCGGATCGAGCACCCCCACCGGCCAGGGGGCGAGGAACGCCGGGCTCCCCTGCGGGGGGACGACCACCGCCTCGTCGGGGACAGCCCGGCGGGCGGCCAGGCGGGCGGCGAAAGTGCCGTCAGCCACGCCCACCCGCACCTCGGGGACGCCCGCGGCACCCGCTTCGGCTCCCAGTCGCGCCGCCAGCGCGGCGTCCCCTCCGTGGTAGCGGGAAGGCCCCCGGGTGGGGACGAACAGGAGCCCCGGGCGCTCCAGCGCGAGCTTGGGGGCCAGGGTCTCCACCGCCGCGGCCAGGGCCTCGAAGGCCCGGCCCTCGGCCGCCGGGTCGGTGGGCCGCGTGACGAGCCCCGGGCACCGGGCCTCTGCCTCCCGCTTGCGGAGCCCCCGGCGCACCCCCCCGGCCCGGGCCTCGGAGGAGGCGGAGAGCACGAACCCCCGCTCGAGGACGGCCACCGCCGCTCCGGCCAGGGCCGGCTCCCGCCGGCGGGCGGTCACCACCGGCCAGTCGGGGCACCACAGGCACAACATCCGCACTGTCTTGCTGTGCTCACTGGCACCCGGCTCAACTGGCATGCCCACGGCTCAGCTGGCGGCCCGGAGGGGGACGTCCGCCGTCCGCTCCCGGCCCGCGGCACCCCGTCCGGTCACCGTGACCCGCAGGGTCCGGGCCCCCAACAGACCCTCTCCCTGTCCCAGACCCGACCAGGCCGAAGCCTCCGCCCGCAGGTGCAGGGCCGCTTCCCCCGGCCAGCTACCAGCGGCCACCAGCACCGCGCCCTGCTCCCGGGCCCGGGCCACCAGCCGGCGGGCCTCAGCCGGCCGCATCCGGCGGGGGACGGTCACCGCCACCACAGTCATGCTCTCCAGCAGCGTGGCCACGACCGTCCCCAACCGCTCCGGGACTCTGCTTTCGCACCCACCGAGTCGCACGACAGCCAGACGCTCGAGGGCGACACCGGCCTCGGCCGCGGCCAGAGCCCCGAAACTCTCTTCGGCGTCGACCACCGCGGCCCACTCCCCCGCGGCCGTTGCCGCGGCCAGCAGCGCCAGGACGACGGAGGCACCGCCCGTCCCCCGGGACCCCTCGACCGCCACCACCGTCCCCCGCTGGAGGCCTCCGCCAGGGAGGAGCTCCCCCAGTGGGCCGGGGACGGCCAGACGCCGCTCCCCGGCCAGAACCACGGGCCGGGCCAGCCCGGCCACCTCCACCAGTGTTGGACGAACAGGCTGGGCGAGAACCGGGGAAGCCACGAAGCCACGGTAACGAACACGTGTTCGTATGGCAAGCCGAGGAGGGCGCGGCGTTGAAGAACCCGGGGGCGGGGGTGTCCCCCGAGCAGAATGGACCGTCCGTCCCTTCCCCGGGGAGACTGCCTCCGTGCCTGAGATCCGCCAGACCCCACTCCCCGGCGTGGGCGTGCGCCACGAGTTCACCACCCGTTCGGGACAGCGGATCGGCGTCGTGTCCCACCGGACGGGGCGGCGCGACCTCGTCCTCTATGGCGCCGACGATCCCGACGCGGTGCGGGCCGGCGTCGCCCTCACCGTCGAGGAGAGCGCCAACCTGGCCGAACTGCTGGGGGGCACCCAGCTCACCGCCAGCCTGGCCGACCTCCAGCACAGCATCGAGGGCCTGGCCCTGGACTGGGTGCCCGTCCCCCCCGGGTCGCCCTTCGCCGGTCGGAGCATCGCCGCCGCCGGGGTGCGATCCACCACCGGGGTCTCCATCGTCGCTGTGCTCCGCCCCGGCGCCGCCGGTAAACCGGCACCGGCCAACGCCTTTCCCGCCCCCCGGCCTGATTTCGTTCTCCAAGCGGGCGACACCGTGGTGGTCGTCGGCACCGCCGAGGGTATCGAGGCGCTGGTCGAACTCTTGGAAAGCTGAGGCGCAGCCCGTGCACTCAGCCGAACTCCTGATCGAGCTGGGCGTCGTGCTCCTGGTGCTCGCCGCGCTGGGCCGGCTGTCCGGTCGCATCGGGCTCTCCCCCATCCCCCTGTATCTCCTGGCCGGATTGGCCAATGGGTCCGGCGGACTGCTTCCCCTGGGCCCGACCGAGGATTTCGTCAGAGTCGGCGCCGAGATCGGTGTCGTCCTCCTCCTCTTCACCCTGGGCCTGGAGTACTCGGCCCCCGAGCTGCTGGGCGGGCTGCGGGCGGGGGCACCGTCGGGAGCGCTCGACGCGCTGGCCAACTTCACTCCCGGCTTCGCCGCCGGCCTGCTCCTGGGCTGGGACATCCGGGCCGCCCTCGTCCTGGGCGGTGTCACCTGGGTGTCGTCGTCGGGCGTGGTGGCGAAGCTGCTCTCGGACCTCGGACGGGTCGGGAACCGGGAGACGCCCGCCATCCTGGCCGTCCTGGTGGTGGAGGACCTCGCCATGGCCGCCTTCCTGCCCCTGGTCGGGAGCCTGGTCGGTGGAGGCGGGTTCGCCTCCGTGATCGGGGCTCTGGCCCTGGCCGCGGCGGCCGTGGCCGGAGCGTTCTGGGTGGCCTTCCACCACGGCCCCCTGTTGTCCGGCCTGGTCTTCTCCCGCTCCGACGAGGTCCTGCTCTTCTCCGTGCTCGGGATCACCCTGGCCATCGCCGGACTGGCGGAGCAGCTGTCGGTATCGGCCGCGGTCGGCGCCTTCCTGGTGGGGATCACCCTCTCGGGGCCGGCCGCCGACGGCGCCCGAGCCCTCTTGGGTCCGCTCCGGGACCTCTTCGCCGGCGTGTTCTTCGTCTTCTTCGGCCTGTCCGTCGACCCGTCCCAGCTGGTGCCCGTCCTCGGACCCGCCCTCGCCCTGGCCCTGGTCACGGTGCCCACCAAGGTGGCTGCCGGATGGTGGGCGGCGGCCCGTCTGGGAGTGGGGCGGGCCGGGAGGATCCGGGCCGGAACCGCCCTGGTGGCGCGGGGTGAGTTCTCCGTGGTGCTGGCCACCCTGGGCGCGGGACTGGAGCGGGACCTCCTCGCGCTCGCCGCGGCCTACGTCCTGGCCACCGCCGTCACCGGCCCGGTCCTGGCCCGGTTGGCGGATCCGCTCGCCGCCCGGATGGCCAGTCCTCCGCCGGCGCCGGAGCCCATGGAATGAGCCTTCCCGACGGTCTCCGCCCCGGCGCGCCGCGTCTGTCCCTCGGCGACCTCGTCGCCGGCGTCACCGTGGCCCTCGTCCTCGTGCCCCAGGCACTGGCCTACGCCGAACTCGCCGGGATGCCCGCCGTGCGCGGTCTCTATGCCGCCGCCGCCGCCTGTCTCGCCGCGGCCTTCTTCGCTTCATCGCCCTATCTGCAGACCGGCCCGGTGGCGCTCACCGCCCTGCTCACGCTCGGCAGCCTGGGCCATCTGGCCCGACCTGGGAGCGAGCGCTACATCGCGCTCGCCGCCCTGCTCGCCGTCGTGGTCGGAGTGATCCGTCTTGGCCTGGGGGTCCTGCGGCTCGGCGGCTTCGCCTACATGATGTCCCAGCCCGTCGTCATCGGCTTCTCCGCGGGAGCGGCACTGGTCATCCTGGCCACCCAGCTGCCGACGGCCCTCGGCACCGGGGTCGACGGCGGGGTCTTCCCCAGCGCCATCTCCGCCCTCGCCCACCCCGGCGATTGGAAGCTCGAGTCACTGGCGCTGGCCGCCATCACCCTGGTGCTCATGTTCGGGGGTCGCCGGGTCCATCCCCTGTTCCCCGGTGTGCTCCTCGCCATGGTGGCCACCCTCGCCTGGAGCGCCCTCGTCGACTACGACGGTCCGACGCTCGGCCAGGTCCCCGGCGGCCTCCCTCCCTTCAGTCTCGACCTGCCCTACGGGGAACTCGTCGACCTGCTCATCCCCGGCCTGATCATCGCCGTGGTGGGCTTCGCCGAGGCCATCTCCATCGCCCGGCGGTACGCCACCATCGAGCGCCAGGTCTGGGACCCCAGCCAGGAGCTCATCGGCCAGGGGTTGGCCAACCTGGCCGCGGGCGCCAGCGGTACGTTCCCCGTCGGCGGGTCCTTCTCCCGCACCGCCCTCAACCACCTGGCCGGCGCCCGCACCCGCTGGAGCGGTGCCATCACCGGCGGCGTGGTGGCGCTGATCATCCCCTTCACCCCGGCGCTATCGGCGCTGCCCAAGGCGGTCCTCGGCGCCGTGGTCATCGGGGCGGTGCGCAGCCTCGTGCAGCTCCGCCCCTTCGCCGAGCTGTGGCGGTACTCCCGGGCGCAGTTCTACGTCGCCCTGGTCACCTTCGTGCTGACCGTGGCCCTCGCGCCCCAGGTCGGTCAGGCCGTCCTCGTCGGCGTGCTCCTGGCGGTGGCCATCCACCTCCGGCGCGAGATCCTGATCTCGGTCCCGTCCTGGACGGAGGAGGACGCCGTGCACCTCAAACCCAAGGGGGTGCTCTACTTCGGCTCGGTGGCGAGCCTGGAACGGACCTTCATGGCCACCCTCCACGACCACCCCGAAGCCCGCCAGCTGGTGGTCCATCTCGACGGTCTCGGTCGGGTGGACGTCACCGGGGCCCTGGCCCTGTGCTCGTTGCTGGCCGAGGCGGAGGAGGCGGGCTTGAGCGCCTGCGTGGTCGACATCCCGCCCCAGGCGGCCAGGATCGTGACCCGGGTGCTGGACGGAAGGTGGGGCTCCTAATGGGGATCGACCACCTCCCCGGTTGAGTGGGTGAGGCTGGTGGCTGAGCCGGCTGGCAGGTCAGCACTGCGGTCTCCAGGGCGTTGAGCCCTACGGCTAGATCGTGCGCCTGCCGGCTGGTGAGGTCGACCTCGGATGGCTGGTGGGATGACGTGCTTCGAGCACTGAACCATTAGGGAGCTGCTGGTCGCCTCGGGCTCGGTCCGGACCCTTGGTGCGATCGGAGGTGCTGGTGGGAGAGGTGTTTGTCGGCCATGACTGGGCCGAGACGCATCATGACGTGTTCGTCGAGGATGGTGCCGGGCAGCGCTTGGCCCGGGCCCGGCTGCCCGAAGGGATCGAAGGGGTCGCCCGGTTCCACGAGTTGGTCGCCTCGCATGTGGATGCCCCGGACGAGGTGGTGGTGGCCACCGAGACGGACCGGGGTCTGTTCGTGGGGGCACTGGTCGCCGCTGGCTACACGGTCATCGCGGTGAACCCGATGTCCGTGGCCCGCTATCGGGAGCGGCACTCCACCTCGGGGGCAAAGTCGGACCCGGGTGACGCCAAGGTGCTGGCCGACCTGGCCCGTACGGACCGCCACAACCACCGGCGGGTGGCCGGGGACAGCGACCTGGCCGAGGCGGTCAAGGTCCTGGCCCGGGCGCACCAGAGCCTGATCTGGAGCCGGCAGCGGCAGCTGAACCAGCTGCGCTCGACGCTGCGGGAGTTCTACCCGGCGGCCCTCGAGGCCTTTCCCGAGCTCGGGTCGGCCGAGGCGCTGGCGGTGCTGTCGATGGCCCCGACCCCGGCGCTGGGCCGGGGCCTGTCCCGCTCCAAGATCGCCGCCGGGCTGCGCCGGGCGGGCCGGCAACGCCGGATCGAGGAACGCGCCGGTGAGATCCAGATGGCCCTGCGGGCGGCGCAGCTCCAAGCCCCGGACATCATCGCTGGTGCCATGGGCAGCTCGTCATCGGCCCTCGTGGCCGTCATCGTCGAGCTGTCCACCCAGATCAGCCGGCTCGAAGCCGAGCTGGCCGACCGTTTTGAGCAGCACCCGGACGCCAAGATCATCCGCTCCCTGCCAGGACTGGGGATGACCCTGGGCGCCCGGGTGCTCGGCGAGTTCGGGGATGACCCGAACCGCTATGCCGACACCAAGTCTCGCAAGAACTATGCCGGCACGTCACCTATCACCAAAGCCTCCGGGCGCAGTCACGTCGTCCTCGCCCGCTACGCCCGCAACCGCCGCCTCGCCGACGCCTGCCAGCAGTGGGCCTTCTGCGCCATCACTGCCAGCCCCGGAGCCCGGGCCTACTACGACCAACGACGCCGCAACGGCGACACCCACCAACGCGCCCTCCGAGCCCTCGCCAACCGGCTCGTCGGCCTCCTCCACGGCTGCCTCCGCCACCACACCCTCTACGACGAGCACACGGCCTGGGGCCACCGGCAACAACAAGCGGCTTGACGAGTTAGAGGCGTGGGATGTCTAGCTGGTCTCAGCCGGGGCCGGCTCAGCCGGGGCCGGCTCAGCCGGGGCCGGCTCAATCGCGGCCGGCTCGGCGGGGGCGTCGACTGCCGGGGGAACGTCGCCCTCGCGGTAGTAGATGAACAGGTTGACGATCGTGTCCTCCACCTTGGGCCGGAGCTCGGCCCACTGCTCGGGAGCGGCGGTGACCGTCACGCTGGAGGAGTAGACGGTGACGCCGTTCACCCCCCCGAGGGCGAACAGGCGCCGGGCGAGCTCGTCCGGCGGCTTGACCCCGGTAGCGTCGTCCACGGAGGCGTAGCGGTCCGTCTGCATCCCGGTGAGGGAGCGGTTGAGCTCGAAATGCATGACCTCCGGCCGCACGCCGGGTCGACTGGTGACGGTGATCGGCTGACCCATAGACCGCGGAGCGTACCTTTGGCGACCACTGCTCCCGGGTACCGTGCACGGACATGACCGACGAACGCCGCCGCTGGGAGGAGTTGCGTTACGTCGTCGTGCGCATCGTGCTGGTCGTCCTGGGTATCAGTCTGGGCGCCGCCATCGCCGTGCTCCTCACCTGGCAGCTACGCCACATCCTGACCCTGGTGATCGTGGCCGCCTTCTTCGCCACCCTGCTCAACCCCCTGGTCGACGTCCTCACCCGGCTGCGGATGCCCCGGGGCCTGGCCACCTCGATCGTGTTCCTGCTCGGCGTCGGGGCCTTCTCCGGGCTGGGCTACCTCGTGGTGCGGCCCATCGTCGATGCCGGCCAGCGTTTTGCCGACGACATCCCCGGCTTCGTGGAACGGGCCGAGAAGGGCGAGGGCCGCGTCGGGGAGCTGATCAAGCGCTACAACGTCGAGAAGTTCGTCCGGGAGAACGCCCCCAAGCTCCGGGAACGCCTGAACGAGCTCGGCGGGCCGGCGGTGCGCACCATCCAGACCGTGGCCACCGGCGCCTTCGCCATCCTCACCATCCTCGTGCTCACGTTCCTGATCCTGCTGGAGGCGCCCGACATCATCGCCGCCTTCCTGGCGCTCTTCACCGAGCGCCACCGCGAACAACTGCGCCGCATCGGCCAGGACGCCGGCCGGGCCGTCACCGGCTACATGGCCGGGAACCTGCTCATCTCGCTCGTCGCCGGCACGGTGACCTACGTGACGCTGCGCATCGTCGGCGTCCCCTTCGCCAACGTGCTCGCCATCTGGGTCGGCTTCGCGGACCTCATCCCGCTGGTGGGGGCCACGTTGGGGGCGATCCCCACCATCTTCGTCGCCTTCCTGCATTCCACCGGGGCGGGCGTCGCCGTGCTCATCGTCTACATCGTCTACCAGCAGGTCGAGAACCACGCCCTCCAGCCGGTGGTCATGAGCCGGACGGTGAAGCTCAACCCGCTCCTCGTGCTGCTCTCCGTCCTGGTGGGCGTGGAGCTGGCCGGCTTCGTGGGCGCCCTGCTGGCCATACCTGCCGCCGGTGTCATCCAGGTCGTGGTCCGGAGCCTGTGGGAGCAACGCCAGGCCCGGCTCCGGTCTCTCTCCGCGGTTGACGGCAACGACAACCCGGTGGCCGGCACCGGATGACAGCGGGCCGGGTCCACTAGGTTTCTCAGACCATGAGCGCCAGCGACGTCATCGAGGTCTCCGGCCACATCATCGACTCGCTGATCCTGGCCAAGATCCTCGATGAGATCGTCGATTTCGGCGCCGACTACCGCATCGTGGACATGGACGTCGGCCGAGGCCCGGCCGACGTGTCCCGGGCCCGTCTCGAGGTCACCGCCCCGGACGAGGACGCCCTGGCCGACCTGCTGTCCCGGCTGCATCCCCACGGCGCCCATCCCATGGTGGAGGCCGACGCCGAGCTGGTGTCGGCCAGCATGGAAGGGGTCCTCCCCCAGGGCTTCTACTCCACCACCAACCTGCCGACCGCGGTCAAGGTCGACGGTCGCTGGGTGGAGGTGGAGAACCCGGAGATGGACTGCGGTCTCATCGTGTCCGACGACCGCACCCGGGCCCGCACCGTCCCCATGCACCGGCTGGAGATGGGCGACCTGGTGGTGGTGGGCACCGAAGGCGTGCGGGTCCGTCCCTTGGAACGGCCCAGCGGGCGCAGCCCCTTCGAGTTCATGGCCTCCGACGTCTCCTCCGAGAAGCCCAAGGCGCTGCTGGTGGCGGAAGTGGCGGAGCGCATCCGGCGGGCCCGGGCGGGCGGGGGACGGCTGCTGGCGGTGTGCGGCCCGGCGGTGATCCACACCGGCGCCGGGCCCGACGTCGCCGCCCTGGTCCGCGACGGGTGGGTCGACGTGCTCTTCGCCGGCAACGGCTTCGCCACCCACGACATCGAGTCGGCCCTGATGGGCACCTCGCTGGGGGTGTCGGTGCGGGAGGGCACGACCGCCGAAGGGGGGCACTCCAACCATCTCCGGGTCATCTCCGAGGTCCGCCGCTGGGGTTCCATCGCCGCCGGCGTGGAACGGGGACAGCTCAAGTCCGGCGTGATGTACGAATGCGTGCAGGCGGGGGTCCCCTACGTGCTGGCCGGCTCCATCCGCGACGACGGGCCGCTCCCCGACGTGATCACCGATGTCGTGGCCGCCCAGGACGTGATGCGGACCCACCTGGGCGGCGTGGGGGTCGCCCTCATGCTGGCTTCCACCCTCCACGCCATCGCCACCGGCAACCTGCTGCCGGCCGGCGTGGAGACGTACTGCGTCGACATCAACCAGGCGGTCGTCACCAAGCTGGCCGACCGGGGCAGCCATCAGGCACTGGGCATCGTGACCGACGTCGGACTCTTCCTCCGTGACCTCGTCGAGCATCTCTCCCGGGGCTGACGCCTCGGACGGAGGCCCCGGGGGCCGGGGTGTCCCCGAGGAGCCGGCCGGCCTCCTGTCCTGGGGTCGGCGGTACCTGGTGTGCCCGCCGAGCCACTTCGGGGTCCTCTACGAGATCAACCCGTGGATGCACAAGGAGGTGGCCGTCGATCCCGACCGGGCCCGGACACAGTGGGAGGACATGGTGGCCAACCTCGAGTCGGCCGGCGCGGTCACCGTCCCCATGGAACCGGTGGCCGGGCTCCCCGACCTGGTCTTCACGGCCAACGCCGGTCTCATCCACGCCAACCGCTTCGTGGTCAGCCGGTTCCGCCACACCGAGCGTCGACCCGAGGCCCGCTACGACGCGGAATGGTTCGCCCGGGCCGGCTACCAGGTCGACGAGGTACCCGTGGAGCTCGGGGTGTGCTTCGAAGGCGCCGGGGACGCCCTGCCCTTCCGTCGCCGCCTGGTGGCCGGCTACCGGTTCCGCTCCGACTTCGTGGCCCACGGCGCGCTGGCTGAGCTGCTGGGGATCCCGGTGGTGTCGGTGGAGCTGGCCGACGCCCGCTTCTACCACCTCGATCTCACCTTCTGCCCCCTCGACGACCGCCGGGCCATCTGCGCGCCCCACGCCTGGGACCGCTACGCCCGAGCGGTCATGGAACGCCTCGTGCCCGAGCCTCTCGTCCTCGAGCCCGACGAGGCTCTGTCCTTCTGCGCCAACTCGGTGGTGGTCAACCACACCATCGTCATGCCCGCGTGTCCGCCTCGGGTCGGGCGGATCCTGGAGCGTTTGGGCTTCGACGTGTGCGTCTCGCCCGTCGACGAGTTCATGAAGGCGGGTGGCGGCGTCCGCTGTCTCACCCTCGCCCTCGACGTCACATTGGGGCAGTAGGACCCGATTCATACAGCCATGATCGGGCGCTGGGCGGGCTACCTTCCCTGGTAGGACCATGATTCCGCTGTCAATGGGGCGAGTCGCTATCGCGCTCAAGCGCTAGGACATTTCCGCCGATAGTTCTGAGTAGGGGTGGAAGCAGGACCAGATGCCGCCGGCGTCGAAGCTTCCGAATGTCCGCACCCCACGGACGAGGAGCGTGACGGGAATGGTTTCGGCCAGTCGCCAGCAGAGGGCTCGGCTTCCCAAAGAGGAAGCGGAGCAATTGGCTGAGGATGACGCCCATCGCGCGGAAGCCAACCGGAACGGCAACGAGGTGGTCGAGGAGCTCGACGAGCTGCTCGACGAGATCGACTCCCTGCTCGAGGAGCAGGCGGTCCTCACGAACTTCCGCCAGAAGGGCGGTGAGTGATGAACTACATCACCCACGCCGGCGACGGGAGCATCAACCTCCAGGCGACGCTGTCGGCCTCTTCGGCCATGAGCCCGCCCGAGGGGATCTCCATCCCCCATCACCCGATCACCTGCACGTCCTCGCTTCACTACGAGGACGACGGCACGTTCGGCTGCGAACACGCTGACGTGCCCCCGGGTGACGTCCGCACGCAGTTCTGCATCGACCATTCCATCGCCCTGCTGCTGATCGAGCTCTGCCGCTCCCTCTGATCCGGCTCACGCCGCCGATTGTTTCGACGCCGCCTGCGTGCTAACACAACGCGGCCGCACCCGAAACGACCCGGACAGGAGGAGCCTTCAGATGAAGAAGATGATCGGCCTGATGGCCAGGCGCGGAGACATGAGCCCCGAGCAGTTCCGCCAGTACTGGTCGACCACGCACGCCGAGATCACCTCGAAGGTTCCCGGGCTTCTCAGTTACGTCCAGAACGTCTGCCTGCCCGACGAAAACGGCGATCCGGCCTACGACGGCGTGGCCGTCCTGGGCTTCGAGGACGCCACGGGCATGGAGAAGGCTCTGGGCACGCCGGAATGGCAAGCCGTCATGGAGGACGTTCCGAAGTTCCTGGACGTCGACCGCGTGATCATCATGACCGGCGAGGACAACGTGGTGGTCTGACCTTCTCCGATCTGGCTGTCACACCCCGCCGGTAGAGTCCGCGCTGCCGTCGAGGTCGCCCCGGCCAATGGGCCCTCCCAGTTGGTGTCCGTCACCTGCTTGAGGAGAGGCTCCCATGCTCGCTTCCGTTCGCAGTGCTGTGCTCGTGGGTGTCGACGCCCACCCCGTGCACGTCGAGGTCCACGTCGCCTCCCAGGGCCTCCCGGCCTACAACCTGGTCGGGCTCCCGGACGCGGCCGTGCGCGAAGCGCGGGAACGGGTGCGGGCCGCCATCCTGTCGTCCGGGCTGGAATGGCCCCAGCGGCGGATCACGGTCAATTTGGCCCCCAGCGGGCTCCGCAAGACCGGGGCCGGCCTGGACCTGCCTGCGGCGCTGGGCGTCCTGGTCGCCAACGAAGCCCTGCCCGAAGCCGCCCTCGAAGGCGTCGGGGTGATCGGGGAGCTCGGGCTCGACGGCTCCATCCGGTCCGTTCCGGGAACGCTGGCCCTGGTGGACGCGCTCCGGGCGGCCGGGACGACCTCCGTGCTCATCCCCATGGGAAACGCGGCCGAGGCGGCCCTGGTCGGGGGCGTACGGGTCCTCCCCTGCCGCTCCCTGGCTGAGACCCGGGCCTGCCTGAAGGGCGAGTCGCCGTGGCCCGAACCGCGTTCCGGACCGACGGCGCCGACGGCGCCGGGACACCTGCCGGACGCGCCCGTGGTCGAGCTGGGCGACGTCCGGGGCCTGGCCGGCGCCCGGCGGGCTCTGGAAGTGGCGGTCGCCGGAGGTCACCACCTGCTCCTCGTCGGTCCCCCGGGCGCGGGGAAGACCCTGCTCGCCCAGTGCCTGCCGTCGATCCTCCCGCCCCTCAGCAACGACGAGGCGCTCGAGGTGACCAAGATCCACTCCGCCGCCGGCCATCCGGTGGGCGGCGCCCTCCTGCGCGCCCGGCCCTTCCGGGCGCCCCACCACACCGCCTCGGCCGCCGCCCTGGTCGGCGGAGGGAGCGGTCGCCCCCACCCCGGAGAAGCGACCCTCGCCCATCGGGGCGCCCTTTTTCTCGACGAGCTCGGGGAGTTCTCACCCCGGGTGCTGGACGCGCTGCGCCAACCTCTTGAGGAGCGGGTGGTACGGATCTCGCGCCAGCACTCCGCCCTCACTTTCCCGGCCGACTTCCTCCTCGTGGCCTCCACCAACCCATGCCCGTGCGGTCAAGGTCCGCCGCGGTGTGCATGCCACGAGGCGCTCCGGGCCCGCTACCGCCGTCGCCTCTCGGGCCCGCTGGTGGACCGCTTCGACCTGCGGGTGGCGGTGGGCACCGCCCCGCCCGACGCCCCCCTGGGCCCGCCTTCGGCCGAGGTGGCGGCACGGGTGCTCCAGGCGGTGACCCGACAGCGGGCCCGTTACCGCGACGCCCCCTGGCGGCGGAACGCGGCGGTGCCCGCCGGCGCGCTCCTGAGGGACATTCCCCTCTCCGAGGAGGTTGCAGCGATGCTGGGCGAGGCGGCCCGGCGCAGGCAGTGGAGCGGCCGGGGCCTGGCCGGCGTGCGTCGGGTGGCCCGCACCCTGGCCGACCTGGACGACGCCACCGACGTCACCGCCGCGCATGTCCTCCTGGCCGCCGGCATGCGCGAGGACGTCCTGGCATGAACGGCGACGTCCGCACCGACCACGTCCCCGCCCGGCCGACGCCTCCGGGTCTGGCCCGGATCATGGCCCGGCGAGGCACCCGGGTGCTGCTGGCCTCCGACCCCGAATTCCCCATCCCCGACGAGCTGCCCCAACGACCCGGGCTCCTGTTCATGGAGGGCGACCGGCCAGAGGTGCTCGACGCCCCGAGGGTGGCCATCGTCGGCACCCGGGCGGCCACGCCCCACGGCCTGGCCGACGCCCGCCAACTCGGGGCCTACCTCACCGCCGCCGGTGTCACCATCGTTTCCGGGATGGCCATCGGGATCGACGCGGAAGCCCACCTAGGGGCCCTGTCGGTCTGCGAAGCGTGCGCCGGCCCGGCCGGTCCGGTGGGCGTGTTGGCTACCGGCCTGGACGTCGTGTACCCGCGCCGGCACCAGGCCTTGTTCGAGCGGGTGCGCCGGTGTGGCGTTCTCGTCTCCGAATGCGCCTTCGGCACTGAGCCCGCGCCTGGCCGGTTCCCGGTGCGCAACCGGATCATCGCCGCCCTGGCCGATGTGGTGATCGTGGTGGAGGCGACCTTGAAGGGCGGGTCCAGGATCACGGCCGAGCGGGCGCTGGATTACGGCCGGCCCGTCTTCGCCATGCCGGGGTCACGCCGCAACCCGGCCGCCGCCGGGTGCAACGCCCTCCTGGGAGACGGCGCGCAACCGCTCCTCGATCCTTCCGATGTTCTCCTCGCCCTGGGCATGACTCCGGGCGCCCGCCGCGGCTGGTCGGTGCCGGTGGCGAAGCGTGCCCTCAGCGGGCGGGCGGTTCAGGTGCAGCGGGCCCTGGCCGGGGAGCCGGCCCACCCCGACGACCTGGCCGCTCGCACGGGTCTGTCCCCCGACGAGCTGGCCCTCGCCCTCGAGGAACTCGTCGGTGCCGGCGGTGCGGAGCGGTCCCGGGGCTTCGTCTGGCCTGTCTAGGCCCAGACCATTGGTACGCTCACGATCACGGAGGTATTCGACAACATGATCGACCGCGTCGATCTCCTCATTGCTGTCGTCGGCATCGTCGTCAGCATTGTCGGGTCGTCGACCGCTCTGTGGATCGCCGTGTCCAAGAAGGCCGACAAGGAAGACCTTGCCCGCCTCGAGTCCAGAATTGAGACGGATCTCGCCCGGGTCGAGTCCACCTTTGAAAGGGATCTCGCCCGGGTCGAGTCCAGGATTGAAACGGACCTGGCCCGGGTCGAGACCAAGCTCGACGGGCTGATCATCCGCCTCTTACCGGAGGGCCACGCCTAGTGCGAGGCACGCCTACCAGACGGCGGCGCTGGCGTTCAGCGAGCCGCTCGAGGCGGTCACCACGGAGTCGCCCGGCACCTCGGTGCGGACGGTGATGGTGCAGTGTCCGGCCGCATCGGTGGCGCAGCTCATGGCGCCGACCGGGCCGCCGTTCACGGCGGTGACGGTGCCGGCCCCGTCCGTGACGTAGGCGAAGGTCACCGGCTCACCGGCGGCCGGCGCCCAGGTGGCGCCGCCGTCGCCCGACTGCTCGGCGGTGGCGGTGAAGGTGCTTTCGCCGCCCGCCACGCCGCCGGACTCGGGGGTGAGCACCAACCGGTGCAGGGTGGCGCCGAGAGTGTCAGGAAGGGTGGAGCCAGCCCCGTCGGAGGCCACGGCCGGGGCGACGGCGAGGGCGCCCAGGGCGGCCACGATCATCACCAGGAACACCTGCCGGACGAGCCGCCATGTCATGTGCGCGCCACCCACGAGACACACCCCTCCAAAGAGAATTGAAGGTGGCGTGGGTGGGTTCACGACTAGCTCGCCGCCACCCCCGTGACCAAACCCGGGTGGCGGGTCAACGCTTCCACATCACCGATGTCGTCGACATCAAGGATCGGTTAAGTCGCCCTCCTGCTGTACGGGACGCTCCGACCCCAACCGGGCAGAGCCACCGGCCGCCACGCCCCGCCCACCCAGCCCTCGGCAGGTTCGTCACCCCGATCACCAAACGCGCCGGAGCCCCCGCCGTAGCGGGGGCTCCGGACGATCCCGTGAAGGGAAGCGAGAGTTAGCTCGCCATCCCGACGATCGGCTGGTTGAGCCTCTGGTCACCGGTGGAGCCGGCGAACTTGGCGTCACCGAAGGAGAAGATGCCTCCGTCCGATGCCACCAGCCAGTAGCCCTCACCACTGCGGCTCTTGGCCATGCCCACGATCGGCTTGTTGAGCGGCGTGCCACCCATCGAGCCGTAGAACTTGGCGTCACCGAAGGAGAAGATGCCGCCGTCGGAGGCCACGAACCGGTAGCCGTTGCCGGTGCCCGAGCGGTCCATGCCCACGATGGGCTTGTTGAGCTTCAGCGCACCGGTGGAGCCGTAGAACTTGGCGTCACCGAAGGAGAAGATCCCACCGTCGGAAGCGACCAGCCAGTAGCCGCCACCGGTGGGCGTGGTGGCCATGCCCACGATCGGCTTGTTGAGCGGCGTGCCACCCATCGAGCCGAAGAACTTGGCCTTGCCGAAGGAGAAGATCCCACCGTCGGCCGCCACGAACCAGTAGCCGTCACCGGACGGGTGAGCCGTCATGCCCACGATGGGGCTGTTCAGGCGCACGTCACCGGTGGAGCCGGCGAACTTGGCGTCACCGAAGGAGAAGATGCCGCCGTCGGAGGCCACCAGCCAGTAACCGAGGTTGGACGGGGTGCCGGCCATACCCACGATCGGCTTGTTGAGCTTCTCGCCGCCGGTGGAGCCCTTGAAGGGGGCGTCACCGAAGGTGAAGATGCCGCCGTCGGAGGCCACGAACCGGTAGCCCGTCGCCCCCGCACCACCGCCGGGCAGAACACCGCCGCCGCCCGGACCGGGCTGGCAGCCGGCCCCGCACTGCGGAGCCTCGGTCAGCCGGCGGACGAAGGTGTCGAAGGCGTCGTTGGCGTCGCCGTCGACCAGGTTGTTGGCCGAGGACATGAAGGCGACCACCAGGCCGTCGGAGCTCATGGCCGGCATGTAGCTGTCCAGGTTGCCCTGGCCGGCGCTCGGCTCCTGGCCGGCCCGGGTGCTGAGGCGGGTGACAGCGCCGCTGAAGGGGTTGGCCAGGAAGATGTCCTGGACAACGTTGGAGTCGTCGCCCACCAGGTTCTCGGCCCGGGAGGCGTACGCCACCAGGGAGCCGTCACGGTTGAGGGACGGGTTCGTGCTGGGCCCACCAGGAGCCCCGCCGTTGAGGCCGATGCTGGCCAGAAGGGTCCGACCACCGGCGATGTCCCGCAGGTAGACGTCCAGGTCCGGGTTGGCGTCGGCACCCACGGCCGGCATGTTGGTGGCCAGGGTGGAGAACGCCACCCGGTTGCCGTCGGCGGAAATGACGGGGTCGAAGCTGTCGCCGTCGGCCGTCTCACCGGCGTTGTTCACGGTCACCTTGGCGATCGGGCCACCGGCCTGACGCTGGACGAAGATGTCGTCCGAGCGGTCGTTCGGCGCCACCTCGGCCGTGCCGGTGAGGTCCCGGTCCCGGGAGATGAACGCCACGGAGCCGTCGTCGGCCACGGTCGCGTCCCAGCTCGGGCGACCGGCGCTCTTGGCCGGCTTGCCCGGAAGGGGCTGCGGCGAGCTGGCCATACTGAACTGCTGCGTGGCCGTGTCGTAGCGGTACACCGACATCTGGGTCGCCAGGATGGTGGTGAAGACACCCCGGGACTCGAAGGCGATGAACCGGCCGTTGGGGCTGATGGCGGGGTTCTGGGCCGGGAAGGCCTGACCCACCGAGGACGTGATGGCCCGGACCTCGTTCGTGCTGCGGTCGTAGAGGAAGATGTCCGGCATGCCGTTGTTGTCGCCGCCCACCAGGTTGGTGGCCACCGACTCGAAGGCGATGTAGCGGCCGTCGGCGCTCATGACCGGGCGGATGCTGCCGCCGTTGGTCTGATTCCCGCCGTTGCCCACGATGCGGCCGGTGCCGCCCCCGGCCCGAATGAAGATGTCGGTGAGACCGTTGGTGTCGTTGTCCACCAGGTTGGAGGAGTCCGAGGAGAAGACCACCACCGAGCCGTCACCGGAGATGGCCGGCGGGGAGGTCGGGATGGAAGCGAACCCGGAGGCCTCGGTGCCGTCGGCACGCTGGCTGATCCGGGTGACCGCCTTGGTGGCCATGTCCTTGAGGAACACGTCCTCGGAGCCGTTGAAGTCGCCGTTCACCAGGTTGGTGGCGGCCGAGGTGAAGACCACGAAGTTGCCGTTGCCGCTGATGGAGGCCAGTTCGGCCACGTTGTCGGCCAGGTTGGTCTCGGTGGCGTCCTTGCTGGCCGACACCGGGCCGCTGGTCACCCACACCTGGTCGCTGCGGACGTTGGCCTCGTAACGGGCGGCCGACTGGAAGGCGACCTTGCCGTCGTTGGCGATGGAGGGGACGACCGCGGGGCGGTCGGTGATGTCCGAGCAGGGGGTGCAGTTACTCACCAGCGTGGAGCCGCCGCCACTGGCGGGGGCGGTGAAGATGTCCTTGCGGATGTCGCTGTCGCCGAGCTCGGCGGCGTAGGCCACCTGGCCACCGTCGGCCCGGAGGGCGGGCTGGAAGGCCTTGAGGTCGGCGGTGATCCGCTTGGTGGTGCTGGCGGTGAGGTCACGCACGAAGACGTCGTCTTCGCCGTTGGCGTCCTCGGTGCCGTCACCGATGTTGTTGGCCGCCGAGGTGAAGGCCACCTTGGTGCCGTCGCCGCTGATGCTCGGCTCCTTGGAGGGGCCGCCGCCGGGGACGTCGGAGGGACCGACGCTGACGATGACGGTGCTGGCCGCGCCGGCCGGGTCACGGCGAACGAAGACGTTCTGGAACTGCGACGTCTTGCCCGGGGCGACCAGGTTGTTGGCGAAGGAGGTGAAGGCCACGGAACCGTTGTCAGCCACCGAGGGGGCGAAGCTCTGCAGGTTGCCCTGGGTGGCGCTGCCGTCAGCCTTGCTGGCCATGAGCAGCCCGGACGCCGCGCTCCACACGAACACGTCGGCGGAGCTGTTGGTGTCGCCGGCCACCAGGTTGGAGGCCTTGGACTCGAACGCCACCCACTGGCCGTTGGGGCTGATGGTGGGCGTCTCGCTGTCGCCGTTGGCGTCGCCGCCGCCCGAGACCTCGCTGATGCGGGTCACGGTGATGGCGGGCGGGGCCACAGAGGCGTCCCGCTTCCACAGGTAGATGTCGGAGGCGTTGTTGTCGTCGCCGGCGATGAGGTTGGGGGCACGCGAGGCGAAGACCACGGCGTTGCCGTCGTCGCTCACGGTGCGCTTGGCGCACTTGCCCACGGTGAGGGCCGAACAGCCCGTGGTCGAGCCGGTCGGGAGCTTGTTCCGCTCAACACCCGCCGAGGACAGGCTCACGCGCTCGAGAGATCCCGGTGCCGGAGCCGCCTGGGCCAGAGGGACCCATAGGGCGGCCAGCAGGGCAAGCGCGAGAACAAGCCCTAGGGGGCGCGTTCCATATCTGAGTCCGGGGAACCGGGAAGGTTTCATTTTGCGCAGACCTCTTTCGAAGTTCAGTCCCCGCGTTCCGACCGGGGGGTCGGCGCGGTCACAGGGGGGCACCACTGACTGTGGTGGAAATACGACGAGGAGGATGGATCTCCTGCGTAGTGACTAGTCATCTCTCTCAAGACGGCCCGAAAGTGCGGTCATGACGTTCAGTCTGGCACCCATATCACCCACGGTGGTGTCAAACACCCCATAGCCTTACATAACTCACAGGGGTGTCAGAACGGACGACGCACAGCGATCTGCGTCAGCGACCTTCGAAGCGGGGCTCCCGGCGCTCGAGGAACGCCTTCATGGCCTCGGCGGTGTCCGCCGTCGAGAAGCAGACGGTCTGCGACAGCGCCTCCACCTCGAGGGTTTCGGCCAGGGAGAGCGACAGGCCCTGGTGCATGGCCTGCTTCATGGCCGCCAGGGCTACGGGAGGCCCGGCGGCCAGGCGCACGGCGATCTCCCGGGCCGCCGCCTCCAGTTCTTCGGCGGCCACCACCCGGTTCACGAGCCCGATGGCTTCGGCCCGGGCTGCATCGACCATGTCACCCAGAAAGGCCAGCTCCTTGGCCCGGTGCAGGCCGACCAGCCGGGGGAGGATCCAGGATCCGCCGAAGTCGAGGGTGAGGCCCCGGCGCACGAAGATCTCGCAGAAGCGGGCCTCAGTCGAGGCCACGACCAGGTCGCAGGCCAGGGCGAGGTTGCACCCGGCCCCGGCGGCGACACCCCCCACGACGGCCAGGACGGGCTTCGACAGCCGGTGGAGGGCGAGGGGGACGGTGTGGATCCGCCGCATCCGCTCGATCCAGCCGGCCGGGCTCTGGAACCCCGCCGCGAGGTCGGGATCGGTGAGATCCGCGCCCGACGAGAACGCCCTGCCCGCCCCCGTGATGACCAGTACCCGGTCTTCCGAGCGGCCCTCCACCTCGGCCAGGAGGGCGATCAGCTCCTCCGCCATGGCCATGGTCATGGCGTTCAGCTTCTCGGGCCGGTTCAGGGTGGCCCATACGACACCGCCGTCCCGCTCCACCAGGATCGTCTCCATGCCTGGGTACCCTAACCACATGGTCCCCGCCGCCCCCAGAAGGAAGCACCGTGATGAGGCCCGACCCGACCCGACGGCGGTCGACGTGCGCCACGTGCAGCCCTATGAGGCGCTCAAGACCTACCGCTGCCCGGGGTGCGACCACGAGATCATCCCGGGGACCGGCCACGAGGTCGTGGTCCCCCGCGAATCCCCCGAGCTCCGCCGCCACTGGCATACCGGGTGCTGGTGGCGGGTCAGCCGCCCGGCCTAGACATCCATTAGAAGGCGGCTTCGATGACCTCGAGCGACGGGGTGGCCCCCGGCGGGGCGACGACACAGGCCACGTCGAAGCGGAGATCGGGGAACCGGGCCTCACCCGGGGCCCGCTCCGCCAGCCAGCGCAAGGCCAGTTGTCGCAACCGGCGCTGTTTCGCCGGCGTGACGGCCTCGGCCGGGGTGCCGTAACCCAGGCCCCGGCGCGTCTTCACCTCGCAGAACACGGCCAGGCCTCCACGGCAGGCGATCAGATCCAGCTCGCCCTCCCGACAGCGCCAGTTGCGAGCCAGCACCCGGTAGCCGGCGTCCGCGTACCATCGGGCGGCCAGTTCCTCCCCCGAAGCCCCCAGCTCGAGCCTCGCCCGGGTCACGGCGCCGCGGTGCTCATATTTCCTTGCCGGCCAGCTCCTCGACGTTGACGTCCTTGAAGGTGACCACATGAACGTCCGAGACGAAGCGGGCCGGGCGGTACATGTCCCAGACCCACGCGTCGTGGAGATGGACGTCGAAATACACCCGCCCCGCTTCGTTCTTCACTTCCATCTTCACGTCGTTGGCCAGGTAGAAGCGGCGCTCGGTCTCGACCACGTAGGAGAACATCGGCAGCACGTCCCGATACTCCTTGTACAACTGGAGCTCGATCTCGGTCTCGTACCGCTCGAGGTCTTCAGCACTCACCGACGCCTCCCATCGGGGCCAGTGTAGAAGAAAGGTGTGTCAGGCTCAGAGGAAGCCGATGCGAGGTATGGGCCAGATGCGCAGGATGGCCCGTCCGATCACCTTGTCCTCGTCGATCGGTCCGAACACCCGGGCGTCCTGGGACTGGTTCCGGTTGTCACCCATCACCCACAGCTTCCCCTTCGGCACCTTCTTGGGCTCGAACCCGGGGATCGTGTCCTCGTTGAGATAGGGCTCGACCAGCTCCCGGCCGTTGATGTAGATCTTGCCGTTGCGTCCCTCGACGGTCTCCCCGGGCAACCCGATGACCCGTTTGATGAAGTCCTCGGTTGAGGGCTGGCGCAGGCCGACACTCTCGAGGATGGCGTGGAGGACGCGTACCGGCAGGCCCGGGCGACGCTTGCCGTTCTCGAAGGGGGAGGTGAAGACCACCACGTCCCCCCGGCGGGGATCGTGCAGCCGGTAGGAGAGGCGGGACACGAGGACCCGGTCCCCCACCAGGAGGGTGGACTCCATCGACTCGGATGGGATGAAGAAGGCCTGGGCCACCAGGGACTTCACACCGAAGGCGATGAGGAACGCGACCAGGAGGAGGACGGGCAGCTCCCGGAGCAGGGAACGCCGCTTCTCCTCGTGCTCCTGCGTGGGTGCCGCGCCCGCCTCGGGAATCACCGCCGGCCAGTGGGAGAACGGCCGCCGGGAACCTCCCGAGGTCACCAGGGTGCCGACCGGCCGCGGCTCACCACCGGCTTCGCCGTTCTCGGGCTGGTCGCCGGTTTCGGTCAGAACCGCTTCTCCTTGATCTTGGCTGCCTTCCCCACCCGACCGCGCAGGAAGTAGAGCTTGGCTCGGCGGACGTCGCCCCTGGTCAGAACCTCGATCCGGGCCAGGATGGGCGAATGGACGGGGAATGTGCGCTCCACGCCGACCCCGAAGCTCACCTTCCGCACCGTGAAAGTCTCCCGTATGCCGCTGCCCTGGCGGCGGATGACCACACCCTGGAAGACCTGCACCCGCTCCCGGGTGCCCTCCACCACGCGGACGTGCACCTTGAGGGTGTCGCCCGGCCCGAAGCCGGGGACGTCGTCGCGGAGGTAGGCGCGGTCGACGAGGTCGGTGCGTTGCATGACGGGGCTCCTGACCGAAGCGGGGGTGGGCGACCCAGAAGTGTAACGGGAGTTAGTCGGGCTCCTCCAGCAGACGGGCGTCCTCGGGGGACAGATCGCGCCCGAGGAGCAGATCCGGGCGACGCTCCCGGGTGCGCCGCAGCGCCTGGGCCCGCCGCCAGCGGGCCACCCGGCCATGGTCGCCGGAGCGCAGCACTTCAGGAACGGGAAGGCCGCGGAAGTCGGCCGGGCGGGTGTACTGCGGGTATTCGAGCAGCCCCGCCGTGAAGGACTCCTCCCCGGCCGAGGACTCGTTGCCCATCACGTCGGGCACCAGCCGGGTGACGGCCTCGATCACCACCAGGGCGGCCGCCTCTCCGCCGGGCAGCACGTAGTCGCCCACCGACAACTCGCCGTCGCAGAGGTGGTCGGCCACCCGCTGGTCCACTCCCTCGTAGCGGCCGCACAGGAGCGAGAACCCGCTCCCGCCGGCCAGGTCGGTGGCCAGCGCCTGGTCGAACCGCCGGCCCGCGGCGGACAGGAGGTAGAGGGGCCGGGGTGGGGAGACCGCCTCCACCGCCGAGAACAGCGGCCCCGGCATCATCACCATGCCCGCCCCACCCCCGAAGGGGGCGTCGTCGACGACCCGGTGCGGGTCGGTCGTCCACTCCCTCGGGTCGTGGAGACGCAGGTCGATCACGCCCCGTTCCCGGGCCTTGCCGAGTAGCGACTCCGACAGGGGCCCCTCGAAGTACCCGGGAAAGAGGGTGAAGACGTCGATGCGCATGTTCAGAGGTCAAGGAGGCCGGCCGGAGGGTCGATCACGACCCGCCCGGGAGCCGTTTCCACCACGAAGACCATGGGAACCAGGGCGCCGCTTTCCAGGACCAGCAGATCGGAGGCGGGGTTGGCCTCCACCGCCGTTACCAGGCCCAGGGCAGTGCCCGACCGGTCCGTGACCTCGGCGCCCACCAGCTCGTGGACCCAGAGCTCGTCGTCCTCGGCATCCCCGCCGGGCAGGGGTTCACCGAACAGCACTGTCCCCCGGAGCCGCTCGGCCTGGTTACGGTCCGCTACCCCCTCGAAGGCCACGATCCAACGGCTCCGGGCCACCCGACCGGCCCGCACCGGCCCGCCGTGGGGCGCGGCCCGCAGGACCACGAACACCCCCGACTTCGCCGTCAGCTCCGAGCCCGCCGTGAATCGCTCGGGACGGTTGCTGACGGCCTCGACGATCACCTCACCGCGGATGCCGTGAGCCCGTACGATCCGCCCGACCTCGAGGAGGGGCGGGTCGGCCACCGGGGTCAATCCACGATGTCGAGGCTGGCGCGCACGCCCTCCCGGCTGCCGGCGGCGGCCACCACCTGGCGGAGAGCCTGGGCCACGCGACCCCGGCGCCCGATCACCTTGCCCATGTCACCGGGGGCGACGTGGAGGCGCAATTCGACCTCACCGCGGCCCTCGCTGGTCTCGACGAATACCGCGTCGGGATCGTCGACGATGTTGCGGGCCAGGTATTCGAGGACGCCCTTGGGCAGGCCGCCGACCAGGCGGTTGCCCTCGGCGCCGACCTCGTCGGGGAGGTCGTCGTCGTCCTCGTCGTCATCGTCGAGGTCGTCGTCCTCGTCGAGGAGGGCGAGCTCGTCGTCTTCCTCGTCGTCGAATTCGTCGCTCGAGTCGTATTCGTCGGTCACTTGGCCTTCGCCGCCATGTGCTGCTCCCAGGCTCCGGAGATGGTGAGGAGGCGCTGCACCTGCTCGGTCGGCTGGGCTCCCTTTTGGAGCCAGGCCAGCGCCTTGTCGTTGTCGATGTCGACCAACGGCGGCTCCTCGCGGGGGCCGTACTTGCCGATGATCTCCACGAAGCGCCCGTCCCGGGGGGAGCGCGCGTCGGCCACCACCACCCGGTAGCTCGGCTGCTTCTTCTTGCCCATCCGCATGAGGCGGATCTTCACAGCCACGTCGAAATCTCCTTGAGCATTCAGTGACGCCCCGAAAGCGCGGGGTCGTCGATCGGGGAAAGGCTACAGCCCGGGGATGGGGAGCCGCGGCCGCTTGCCGCCCGCCACCTGGCGCATCATCTGCTGCACCATCTTGAACTGTTTCAACAGAGCGTTCACATCCTGGGTGGTGGTGCCGCTCCCCCGGGCGATCCGCAGCCGTCGGGAACCGTTGATGATGGCGGGGTCCTCCCGCTCGGCCGGGGTCATGGACCGGATGATGGCCTCCACCTTCCCCAGCTCCTTGTCGTCGACCTGGGCGTTCTTCAGCTCCTTGGGGATGCCCGGGATCATCCCGATGATGTTCTGGAGCGGGCCCATCTTCTTCACCTGCTGCATCTGCTCCAGGAAGTCATCCAGGCTGAAGGATCCCTTGCGCATCTTGGCCGCCGCCTTCTCGGCGCTGGCCTGGTCGAAGGTGTCCTCGGCTTTCTCGATGAGGGTCAGGACGTCCCCCATGCCCAGGATGCGGCCCGCCATCCGGTCGGGGTGGAAGGGCTCGAACTCGTTGAGCTTCTCGCCCGTGCCGGCGAAGAGGATGGGACGGCCGGTCACCTCCTTGACCGACAGGGCCGCCCCGCCCCGGGCGTCGCCGTCGATCTTGGTCAGGACGACGCCGTCGATGCCGACCGCCTCGGTGAAGGCCTCGGCCACGCTGACGGCCTCCTGGCCGGTCATGGCGTCGACCACGAGGAGGACGTTGTCGGGGGCGACGGCTTCCTTCATCCGGGCCAGCTCGTCCATGAGCGCCTCGTCGATCTGCAGACGCCCGGCGGTGTCGAGGACCACCACGTTGCGGCCCAGGCGGGCGGCTTCCGCCCGGGCCCCACGGGCCACGGCCACAGGATCGCTGGCTTCGCTGTAGACGGGCACGCCGATCTGTTCGCCCAGGACCTGGAGCTGCTTGACGGCGGCCGGTCGCTGGAGGTCGGCCGCCACCAGCAGGGGCTGGAGGCCCTGGCTCTTGAGATGCCGGGCCAACTTGCCCGCCGCCGTCGTCTTCCCCGACCCCTGGAGGCCCACCAGCATGACCACGGTGGGCGGCTTCGGGTTCATGGTCAGCTTGCCGCTGGTTCCGCCCAGGGTGTTGACCAGCTCGCCATGGACGATCTTGATGACCTGCTGGGCGGGGGAGAGGCTCTTGGACAGGTCGGCCCCGGCGGCCTGCTCCTTCACCCGGGAGATGAACGACTTGACGACCTTGAAGTTGACGTCCGCCTCCAGGAGGGCGAGGCGGATCTCCCGGGCGATCTCGTCGACCTCCTTCTCACCCAGGCGGCCGCGGCCCCGCATGCGCGTGAAGATGGAGTCGAACCGTTCGGAGAGTGCGTCGAACATGAGGGCGCCAGTCTAGGAGGTGCCCTCAGCCTGAGAAGAGGGCCTCGATGAACTCTTCGGGGTCGAATTCGATCAGGTCATCGGCCGTCTCGCCCACGCCGACGACCTTGACCGGGATGCCCAGCTCGGCCTGGACGGCCAGGACGATGCCGCCCCGGGCCGTGCCGTCGAGCTTCGTCAGCACCACGCCGGTCACGTCGACCGCCTCCCCGAACTGCTTGGCCTGCACCAGGCCGTTCTGACCGGTGGTGGCGTCGATGACGAGGAGGACCTCCTTGAGGGCGCCGGGGGTGCGGTCCACGATGCGGCGCAGCTTTTTGAGCTCCTCCATGAGGTTGACCTTGGTGTGGAGACGCCCGGCCGTGTCGACCAGGACGAGCTCCGCCCCCCGGTTGGCCGCCGCGCTCATGGCGTCGAAGACCACCGACCCTGGGTCGGCGCCCTCCTGGCCCCGGACCAGGTCGGCTCCCACCCGCTTCGCCCACAGCTCCAGCTGCTCGGCGGCAGCGGCCCGGAAGGTGTCCGCCGCGGCCATGACCACCGACGTTCCCCCAGCCGCCTGCTGCTGGCCGAGCTTGCCGATGGTGGTGGTCTTCCCCACCCCGTTCACCCCGACGAACATCCACACGTTCAGCTCGCCGGGGACCAGGGCGAGCGTGCGGTCCGCCGACGCCAGCTGCTCCACGAGGTCGGCCTTGAGCAGGTCGACCAGCTCGTCGGGAGTGGAGGCCCCCGTCTCCTTCACCCGTCGGCGGAGGTCGTCCAGGATGCGAGCGGTGGTGGCCACGCCCACGTCGGCCCGGATGAGGGCTTCCTCCAGCTCGTCCCAGGTGTCGTCGTCGATGCGCTCCCGGGCCCGCAGATCGCCGACCAGGCCGGACAGCATCTCCCGGGCCTTGCCCAGCCGGTCCCGCAGCCGGGGCCGGACGGGCGCCAGCGGCTCCGGCTCCGGCTCGAGCTCCGGGGCGGGCTCAGGCTCCGGCTCGACGACGAGTTCGAGCTCCGGGGCCGCCTCGGGCTCGACCGCCGGCCGGGGGGGTTGGACGGGCGTCTTGGGTCGGGGGCGTGGGGGCGCCTCGGCGGCTCGGCGCTGCGCCTCATCCAGGCGGCGCCGCGACAGCTTCGAGAGGGCGAACCCGCTGGCGGTGGCGAGCAGGACGACGGCCAGGATGATGCTCAGGATCAGCGGGTCCACAGGTGGGCGATCCTACCGGCCTCTCCCCATGGCTCTGATATGGCAGTGTGGCCCGATGCTGGATCAGACCCCGACGCCCCCCCAGGCCAAGCGCGTCCCCCACGTCCACGAGGCTCACGGCGACCGCCGGGAGGACGACTACCACTGGCTCCGGGACCGCGAGGACCCGGATGTGACGGCCTACCTGGAGGCGGAGAACGCCTACACCGAAGCGGTCATGGCGCCCACCAAGGCCCTCCAGGACCGTCTCTACTCCGAGATCGTGGCCCGCATCCAGGAGACCGACATGTCGGTCGCCGTCCGCCACGGCCCCTTCCGGTACTACTCCCGCAGCGTGGAGGGCCTCCAGTACGGCGTGTACTGCCGGCGGCCCGAAGACACTCCGGAGGGCGAACCCGCAGAGCAGATCCTGCTCGACCACAATGCCGAGGCCGAGGGGCACGAGTACTGCGAGATCGGCCTCTTCGAGGTCAGCCCGGACCACGGTCTGCTGGCCTGGTCGATCGACACCGCGGGCGACGAGGAGTACCTGCTGCACGTCCGGGAGCTGACCACCGGCGCCGACCTGCCCGACGCCATCCCCAACACCTACTACGGCGGCGCCTGGGCCAGCGACAACATCACGCTGTTCTATTCCACCCTGGACGACGCCCACCGGCCGTGGCGGATCTGGCGTCACCGGCTGGGGACCGACCCGGCCGCCGACGTCCTCGTCCACCAGGAGGACGACGACCGCTTCTTCGCCTCCGTGTCCCGCACCCGCAGCGGCGGGTTCATCGTCATCAGCCTGCACTCGGCGACGACCTCCGAGCTCCGGGTCCTGGCCGCCTCCGATCCCGAGGGCGACTTCCGGATCGTCGAGCCCCGGCGCCAGGACGTGGAGTACTCCCTCGACCACTCCTTTGTCGGGGACGCCCCGGGTTCCGGCGACGACCGGTTCTTCATCCTGGTCAACGACGACGCCCCGAACTTCCGGCTGGTGGAGGCACCCGTCTCCGACCCCGGCCGGCACGCCTGGCAGGAGCTCATCCCCCACCGGCCCGAGGTGAAGCTGGAAGGCATCGACGTCTTCGCCGGCCATCTGGTGGTGCTGGAGCGGGCCGAGGGGGTGCGCCGGCTGCGCATCCGGAACCTGGACGGTGGGGGCGAGCATCTGGTCGACCAGCCGGAGGCGGTCAGCCGGGTCGGAGTACCGGAGGCGCTCAACCCCGAGTTCCACACCACCAACCTGATCTACACCTACACGTCCCTCGTCACCCCCCAGTCGATCTACGCCTACGACACCGGCACCCGGGAGCGGGAGCTCCTCAAGCGCGAGCCCGTCCTCGGGGGCTACGACCCGTCGGGTTACGTGACCGAGCGACTGTGGGCCACCGCCCCGGACGGGACCCGGGTACCGATCTCGGCCGTGCGCCGGGCCGACACGCCGGTAGACGGCACCGCCCCCGCCCTCCTGTACGGCTACGGCTCCTACGAGAGCTGCTCCGACCCCTCCTTTTCCTCCTTGCGGCTCAGCCTCCTCGACCGGGGGGTGATCTTCGCCATCGCCCACGTACGCGGCGGGGGGGAGATGGGCCGGCCCTGGTACGAGGCGGGCAAGCTGGCGCACAAGACCAACACCTTCACCGACTTCATCGCCTGCGCCGAGCAGCTGGTGGAGGCCGGCTGGGCCTCACCGCAGCGTCTGCTCATGCTCGGGGGCAGTGCCGGCGGACTGCTGGTCGGCGCCGTGCTCAACCGGCGCCCCGACCTGTTCGCCGGCGCGGTGGCCGAAGTGCCCTTCGTCGACGTGGTGTCGACCAT
This sequence comes from uncultured Actinomycetes bacterium, assembly GCA_963789165.1. Taxonomy (GTDB): domain Bacteria; phylum Actinomycetota; class Acidimicrobiia; order IMCC26256; family BP-133; genus CAWBJP01. The sequence goes on along the minus strand of CAWBJP010000003.1, from coordinate 55,478 downwards.
CTCCGACCCATCCCTCCCGCTGTCGGTGATCGAGTGGGAGGAGTGGGGCAACCCGGCCGACCCCGAGTTCTACGCCACCATGAAGTCGTACTCGCCCTATGACAACGTGACCCCGCAGCGCTATCCGGCCCTCCTCGTCACCGCCGGCCTCAACGACCCCCGCGTCTCGTACTGGGAGCCGGCCAAGTGGGTGGCCAAGCTCCGGACGACCGGCCAGGGGGACGCTCCCCTGCTGCTCCGCACCGAGATGGGCGCCGGTCACGGCGGACCGTCAGGCCGCTACGACGCCTGGCGCAAGGAGGCCTTCACCTACGCCTTCATGCTGGCCGCGGCCGGCATCGAGGAGTAGCCGGCCAGGGTGCTCGGCACGGCCAGAGACAGGCCGGGACCCTCCTCAGCAGTTGATCTCGCCGACCGCGGGCCGATGGGGCCGCCTGGCCTCGGGATCACCCAGCTTCCAGCGGTTGGCTTCCGTCACCCCGGCGATGGCGCAGACGGGGATCGGCGACGGCTCAGGGCTGACCGCTTCCGACATCAGGCTGCCGTCGAAGTTGGCGTGACCCAACCCCAGCGCATGGCCGAACTCGTGCTTGGCGATCTGGATGAGGCCCCCTGAGTTTTCCGGCGCCCGTCCGCCCTTGATGGTGATCTCAACCTTGCGGATCAACTCACGCTGGGTGAAGCTCGTCACCGCCTGCCCCTCGGTGCGACCCGGCGATTCCTCGAAGCTCATGGTCACATCGACGTCCTGCCCCGGGGCCACCTCAATGAAGGAGATGGGGAGAACGTCGTCCCACTCCCGCACCGCGGCCCGGATGACGTCGGCGGTGGCCGGGTCGCCGGCCGTGACGCTGTAGGTCAGGGCACCGTCGTCCAGGGTTCGACCCCAGGCGCAGCACAGCTCGAGCGCCTGGCCCTCCCCTTCGGCGCGCGCTCCTCCGCCCAGCGGGAACTGGGTCCACACGAGGGCCAGGAGCACCATGGCCACCCGCAGTGTCGGCGTGGTACGTGTTGACCGGTTCGACTCACGGGCCATGCCCGCCAGTGCGACCGGCAATGGCTCGGGAACCGCCACCCGGTGCTTCACGAAACCCCCCCCAGGAACTCCGCCGCAACCCGTGACGGAGCTTATGCGCTTCGCGTCCAGCCAATCCAGTGGCCGAAGTGTTCAGCGTTGCTGGTGGGGCAAATGTCAAACAGTGTGACAAATGAGCTATGCGGCGCCCTGGCAAATGTCACAAAGTGTGACAAATACGGCTAGGCGGCGCCCACAGAAGCGGGAACCCGCTGGGTCACCACGATGCTGGAGCCCCCCGGCGGCATGGACACGCCGTAGAGGCAGTCGGCCGCTTCCATGGTGCGCTTCTGGTGGCTGACCACCAGCAGCTGCGCCTCCTGGCGGAAGGCCGTCACCAGATCGACGAAGCGGCACAGGTTCACGTCGTCGAGGGCCGCCTCGACCTCGTCGAGCAGATAGAACGGCGACGGTCGGGCCCGGAACACGGCGAAGAGGAAGGCGAGGGCGGTGAGGGACCGTTCGCCGCCCGACAGCAGCGACAGCCGCCGGACGCTCTTGCCCGATGGCCGGGCCTCGATCTCGATCCCGGTGTGGAGCATGTCCTCGGGCTCGGTCAGGCGCAGACGGCCCGAGCCGCCGGGGAACAGGGTGCCGATGAGGTCCGAGAAGTGCTCCTCGGTGTCGGCGAAGGCAGCCGAGAACATGGCCACGATCTCCTCGTCGACCGACCGGATGATCTCGCCCAGGTCCCGCCGGGCGGCCTTGACGTCCTCCAGCTGCGACTGGAGGAGCTCGTGGCGCTCGCACTGGGTGGCGTACTCCTCGACGGCCAGGGGGTTGATCGGCCCCATCTGGCGCAGCTCGCGATCGATGTCCTTGGCCCGGGCGGCGGCGGTGGTGCCGTCGGGGACGGGCGGGGCGGGCGCGGCCAGCGCCGCTTCCGGTTCGCACTCCAGGTCCCGGCGCAGCACCTCGGTGGCGGCGTCGAGGCGGGTGCGGACCTCGGCCTCCTCCACCTCCACCCGAGCCCGGCGCTCCCGGTTCTCGGCCGCCTCGTGTTCCGCCGCCGACCGCTCGGCGCGGCGGGCGTCCAGCTCGGCGGCCGCCACCCGGGCCGCCTCCGAACGCTCCCGGCGCCGGTCCCGCAGCCGGCTCACCAGCTCGGCCGCCACCGCCAGGCGATCGGTCACCGCTCCTTCCAGGGCGGCGTATCCCGCCCCCCGGCGCTCCAGGGCGGCACGGCGCTCCTCGGCGGCTTCGCGCGCCTCGCCGTGGCGGGTCAGCCGGCTCTCGACCTCGGTCAGGTTGCGCTGGAGACCCTGGCGCCGCTCTTCCAGGGCGGCCAGGGCCCGGTCGTGGTCCCGGCGGGCGCTGGCCAGTTGGGCCGCCTCCGCCTCCAGCGCGGCGGCGGCGGCCAGGCGGACGTCCTCGTCGCGGCGCTCGGCGGCTTCCGCCTCCTCCAGACCGGGAAGGGCGGCCTCCAATTCGGCCCGGCGGGTCGCTTCGGCCTCCGCCTGGGCCGCCAGTTCCCGGGCGTGGTCCTCGAGGGCGGCCTGTTCGGTCTCGGCCTCGTCCCGTTCTCTCGTGATCCGCGCCTTCTCGCTCGCCAGCGCCGCCTGGCGGGCCCGGTGAGAGTCGAGTGCCTTGTCCCCCGCCGCCTCCCAGCGCCGGGCCTCGTCCAGCGCCTGCCGGGCGGCCTCCAGGGCGACCTCCCCCGACCGGCGGGCTTCGACCGCTTCCGTCACCTGCCGGCGCGCCTCGTCCACGGCGCCGGGGGTGGCGCCCGCCACCGGGCCCCCGGCTCGCCACGCGGACCCGCAGAACCGGTCCCCTTCCGGGGTGACCACCACGAGCCCGGGTTGGGCCAGGGCCAGGGCCAGGGCTCCGTCCCGATCCCCCTCCACCAGCACGGTCCGCTCCAGCATCCGGGCCAGGACGGCATTGAGGCCCAGGTGGCCGGAACGGACGCAGCCGGCCAGGGGCATCGCTCCGGGGTGGCCTTTGCCGCCGGCGCCGGCCCCGTCCGGCTCCGGCGTCGCGGCGGTGGCGACGGCCACCACGACCATCCCGCCTTCGTGGGCGGCGCGGAGCCGTTCCAGCGCCGTTCGCGCGCTGATCTCGCTTTCGGCCACCACGGCCCGGAGCGCGTCGCCCAGACCGGCGGCCACCGCCGCTTCGGCCCCCGGCTCGATCTCGATCAGGTCCACGAGGGCGCCGGCGATACCGTCCACACCCTCCAGGGCACCACCGGCCGCCACCTGAGCGCGCAGATCACCGAGGGCCGCGGCCAGCGCCTCGGCCCGAGCCGTCCAGGTGGAGACGGCGGCGTCGGCCGCCCGCAGGCCCGCCTCGGCGGCGGCGGCGCGCTCCTCAGCCTCCTGGCGGCCTGCCCGGGATGCGTCGAGGGCTTCCACCAGCGGCGCTTCGTCCAGGGTCTCGGCCTCGACCCGCTCGGCCTCCCCGGCCAGGCGCTCGACGCGCCGCTGCACCGGTTCCCGCCGGCCGTTGAGGCGCTCCACTTCAACCCGGGTCCGGGCGGCCGTGGCCGCCAGGCTGCCCAGCTCGGACCGGACGGCGGCGGCCGCCTGCCGGGCGGCCCGCACGTCCCCCGCCTCGAGGCCCGCCCGCCGCTCGGCCAGGGCCGCGCCGGCCTCATCGAGCTCGGCACTGCGGGGCACCCGGGCCTCCGCCTCGGCCTCGGCCCGTCCCAGCTCGTGGCGCAGCCGGGCCGCTTCCGCCGTGAGGGTCTCCACCACCCCGGCATCAGCCAGGGCCAGGAGTGAGCGCTCCACGCCCCGGCGCTTCTCGGCCAGGAGCGCGGCCATGCCCTGCGCCCGGGCCAGGGTCGACTCCGCCCGGGCCAGGGCATCACCGAGCGCGTCGGCGGGAAGAGAAGAGAGCGCCGCCTCGGCCACCCCCACCGCCTGGCCCAGCTCGGCGGCCCGGGCGCGGGCCGCGGCCTCGACGTCGGACAGGCTCGCCCGGCGCTCGGCCAGGCGTTCGAGCCGCTCTGTGAGGGTGGCGATCTCCCGGCCCGCCAGGTACAGGCGCAGGGCGACCAGCTCGTCGTTCAGGCCGCCATGGCGGCGGGCGGCGTCGGCCTGGCGCTCCAGCGGCTTGAGATGGCGCCGAACCTCTTTCGCCAGATCGGTGAGGCGTTCGAGGTTGACGGCGGTGGCGGCCAGGCGGCGCTCGGCCTTCTCCTTGCGCTGGCGGTACTTCAGGATCCCGGCCGCCTCCTCGATGACCGCCCGCCGGTCCTCGGGCCGGGCGTGGAGGATGGCGTCGAGCCGGCCCTGGCCGACGATGATGTGTTGGGTGCGGCCCACACCGGTGTCGGACAACAGCTCGGTGATGTCGAGCAGGCGGCACGGGTCACCGTTGATGGCGTAACCCGACTCTCCGTCGCGGGTCAGAGTGCGGGTGAAGGTGACCCGGGCGCCGTCGATGGGCAGGGAGCCGTCGGAGTTGTCGATGGTGAGCGACACCTCGGCCCGGGCCGCGGCGGGGCGTTTCGGGGTCCCGGCGAAGATGACGTCGTCCATCTTCCCGCCTCGCAGGGAGCGCGCCCCCTGGGCCCCGAGCGCCCAGGCCACGGCGTCGACCACATTCGACTTCCCCGAGCCGTTCGGTCCCACCACGACGGCCACCCCGGGCTCGAACTCGAGCGTGGTGCGCTCCGCGAAGGACTTGAATCCTTTGAGGGAGAGTGACTTCAGATACACGTCGCAGCGATGCTAACGAGCCGGACCGCCAGATCCGCGGACCCCCCAGGGTGCACCAGCACATGGGGCACTAACCCAAGCGGAAGCCGGTCTCGCCCTCAGGGGTCTCGGGGATGACGTCGACGTCGGTGACCAGAGCCCGGGACGGGCCCTTCCGGCACCAGGTCACCATCCGTTCGACCGCCTCCACCTCCCCTTCCAGGGCGGCTTCCACCCGCCCGTCGGGCAGGTTGCGGCACCAGCCCGACACGCCGGCCGCCTCCGCCGCCCGCCGGCAGGACCACCGGAAGCCGATGCCCTGGACCCGTCCCGAGATCAGCAGGCGCCGGCGAATCATGCCTGGCAGAAGGGGCACAGGAAGGTGGAGCGGTTCCCGAGCCGGAGCCGCACGACGGTCCGGCCGCAATCCAGGCAGGGGCGGCCCTCCCGGGCATAGACCCGATGGTGGTCCTGGTGGGCGCCGGGGCGGCCGTGGAGGTCGACATAACCGCCGTCTCCCAGGGTGGAACCCCGGTGGGTGACGGCCGCCGCCAGGGTTTCGACGATGGCGCCGTGCAGCCGGGCGACCTCCCGGTGCCCGAGGGAGCCGGCCGGCCGGTCGAAGCGCAGCCCGGCGGCGAACAACGCCTCGTCCGAATAGATGTTGCCGAGACCGGCCAGCCGGCGCTGGTCCATGAGCAGCGCCTTGAGCCGCGCCTGGCGCCCCGCAACCACCCCGGCCAGGTCGGTGGGACGCCAGCCCGGGTCGGAGGGGTCGGCGCCCATGGGCCCGGGTGGCTCCCGGCTCACGAACAGCTCGCCGAAGGTCCGGGGGTCCACGAAGCGCAGCTCCCGCCCGTCGGCCAGGTGGATCACGGCGTGGGTGTGGGCGGGGCGAGGTACTTCCGGAGCGGTCAGGATCAGCTGGCCCGACATCCGCAGGTGCACGACGAGCGTGTCGGGGCCCCCGTCCAGAGCCACCAGCAGGTATTTGCCCGCCCGCCCAGCGGCGGTCAGGCGGGCGCCGGCCAGCCGGGCGACCAACTCCCCGGGGTCCTGCCGGCGCACGGTCCGGGCACCGGTGACCACCACCGAGACCACCTGGGCGCCCACGACCTCGGCCTCGAGATCGCGGCGGAGGACTTCGACCTCAGGGAGCTCCGGCACTGGCGGCGTCGGGCACCGGGCCGGCCGCCCCGCCGGCCGCCTCCAGGGCCTCGTCCTCGGTCCGGAGCCACTCCCACGCCATCCGGGCGGCGGCCTGTTCCGCCTGCTTCTTGGAGCGACCCTCACCCCGCCCCCGGGCGGTCCCCTGCAGGAGCACATCGGCGTAGAACCGCTTGGCGTGGTCGGGACCCTCGTCGCGCACGTCGTAGCGCGGCATCTGGTCGAAGCGCCGGGCGGCGAGTTCCTGGAGGCGGGTCTTGTAGTCCTGGCCCCCGGGGCCCTCGGCCGCGGCGGCGATCCGCTCCCCGAGCAGGCGCATGACCAGCTCGTAGGACGCGTCCCACCCGCCGTCCAGATAGGTGGCGGCCAGCACCGCCTCCATGGCGTCGGCCAGGATCGACGGCTTCTCCCGGCCCCCGGAAAGACCTTCGCCCTTGCCCAGGAGGACATGGTCACCGAGACCGATCTCCGTGGCCAGCTCGGCCAGCACCCCGGCGTTGACCACGCTGGCCCTGACCTTGGCCAGCTCTCCTTCAGGCAGGTGGGGGAAGGCCCGGTAGATGAAATCGGTCACCACCAGGCCCAGGACGGCGTCGCCAAGGAACTCCAGGCGCTCGTTGGCTTCGACCGAGGGATTCTCGGCGCAGAAGGAACGGTGGGCGAGGGCCCGGGCCAGCATCTCCCGGTCCGCGAAGCGGCGCTCCAGGGCGGCTTCCAGGCGGTCCAGCCCGCCACTGTCCACCACTGCGTCCGCCACCGGCTGTCAGCTCACACGCTCGACCACATAGTCGACCGCGTCGCGCACCGTGCGCAGCTCGGCCAGGTCCTCGTCCTCGATCCGGAAGCCGCTGGCGCGGTCCTCGAGCTCGGCCTCGAGCGCCTCCACCAGCTCGATGAGCGCCAGCGAATCAGCCGACAGGTCGTCGGCGAAACTGGCTTCGAGGGTGATGCGGCTCTCGTCGATCTCCAGGATGTCGGCCAGCCGCTCCCGGATGATCCGGAGCACCTCGTCCCCGTCCAACGGACGGGCGGGGGTTTCAGACACCATGGGCGATGGCCTCCTTCATGCGAGCCACGAGACCCGCCCCGGCGCACTCGGCGGCGAGACGGATGGCGTAGGCGATGTGGCGGGCGGAGCTGGAGCCGTGGGAGATGACACAGACCCCGTCGATGCCCAGGAGCATGGCGCCTCCGAAGGCATCAGGATCGTACTGGGCCACTTCGGCGCCGAGAACCGGGCCGAGCACATCGCCCAGCGTCTGGTCCCCCGTCCGTTCGAGCCCCAGGGAGTCGGCCACGAGGCCGAGTATCCGCCGGGCTCCGCCCTCGATGGTCTTGAGGGCGACGTTGCCGGTGAAGCCGTCGGTCACGACCACGTCGGCCCGTTCGTGGGTCAGGTCGCAGCCCTCAACGTTGCCGACGAAGTTCGGGAGCCGCTCGAGAAGGTCGTAAGCCCGCTTGCGCAGCTCGTCGCCCTTCCCCATCTCCTCCCCGATGGAGAGCAACCCGACCCGCGCCGACTCCACCCCATGGTGAAGCCGGGCGTACTCGCAGCCCATGCGGGCGAACTGGACCAGCCACTCCGGGGCACAGTCGACCGTGGCGCCCACGTCGAGGAGGAGCGTCGGGTTCGACCGCCCCGGCACCGGAATGGGAGTGACGATGGCCGGCCGGGCGATCCCGCGGATACGCCCCATGCGCAGCAGGGCGCTGGCCATGGTGGCGCCCGTGTTGCCGGCCGACACCATCGCCGCCGCCCGGCCGTCCCGGACCGCCTCGGCGCAGCGCACCAGGGAGGAGTCCTTCTTGCGGCGCACGCTCTTGGCCGGATCGTCGTCCATGGCCACGACCTCGTTGGCATGGAGCATCTCGATGCCAGTCCCGTCGAGCAGCGGACCGAGCACCGGTTCCTGGCCCACCAGGAGAACCTGGATCCCCTCTTCCACCGCCATCAGGGCGCCGGCCACCACCTCGTTGGGAGCCCGGTCGCCGCCCATGGCGTCGACCGCCACGACGGGCGAGGCGTCGGGCGCGGGAGCGATCAGGGCGCGCCCCGCGTCGGGGTCGGCGACAACCCCGGAAGTCGCTTCAAGAGCCGACTGGGCCGCGTTCAGCCGACCTCGACCGCCTGGCGCCCGCCGTACCACCCGCAGTTGGGACAGACCACGTGGGGCAGCTTGCCCTGATGGCAGTGCGGGCACAGGGAATGAGCGGCGCGACTCAGCCGCCAGTTGGAGGCGCGCCGGCTCCGGCTCTTGGCCTTGGAGGTCTTGCGCTTGGGGACGGCCATGGGTCTCTGGTCTCCTTCGGGTCTACAACTCGAGGTCGCGCAGCGCTTCCCAACGGGGATCGGCCGGGACCGCATCGCAATCGCAGTCCCCCTCGTTGAGGTTGGCGCCACAGGTGGCACACAGGCCGGCACAGTCCGGGCGGCACAGCGGCACGATGGGCAGTTCGGGGAGGACGACGTCCCGCAGGGGCTGCTCGAGGTCGATCTCGGCGTGGTGGAGAAGCGGGTACGTCTCCTCCTCCACCGGATCCTCCTCGAACACCTCCCGCAGGCGCAGGTCGAAATCGGTCTCCACGGGGTTCAGGCACCGGCTGCACACCGCCGACCACCGGCCCTTGACCCGGCCGCTCGCCACGATCGCCCCCGTGAGGCTCTCCAGGCGCAGATCGAGCACGAGGGGCTCGGTCGGCTCAACCCGCGTCGAGAGATTCTCGAGGCCCTCGAGGGGGACCTCAAGATGCACCTGTCGGGTGCTCCCGGGGCGTCGGAGCAGATCAGAGACGTTCATGCACAATCCGGTCATCAAAGGGTCGGCCGAGCGCGGTGACCTGGGCCGGAGGAACCGGCGCTGCGCATGTTACCCGGCCTTCGGCCGGAGAAGCTCAGAGGCGCCTGCGGCGCCACTCATTACTGTTCCGGCAAGGCAGCTCCGGCCTTCGGCCGGTGCCCCGCTAGCCGGCGTCCTGGTCGAAAAGGCCTGGAGCGGCGGCGAGCTCGGGGTTCTCGGGGACGAGCTCGCCCGGTTCGATGGCGGCCAGACGCTTCCGGCCCTTCTGGACCGCCCCCAGGGCCCGTTCCAGGGTCACCTCGAAGCCGGCCAGCTTGGCATCGACATAGTCCTCGGCCTGGTTGCGGACCTGGCGCCCGGCCGCCTCGGCCTGTTCCACGGTGATCCTGGCCACCCGCTGGGCCTCCCGCACCACCTCGGTGCGCGACACCATCCCCTCGGCCCGGGACCGGGCCGCCACCACGATCTCCTCGGCCTCCCGCCGGGCCCGGGCCAGGAACTCCTCACGTTCCTTGAGCAGCCAGCGGGCCTGTCGCAGCTCGTCCGGAAGGCGCTCGGCGATCTCCTCCACCAGCTCGAGGGCCTCGTCGCGGTTGACGATGGCCGAGTTCGACAACGGCATCGAGCGGGCTTCCTCGATCAGCTCCCGTATCGCCTCGAGGGTGTCGTGAATGTCGCCTCCCCTCGGCAGCGTGAACTCGGCGTCGGCGATCGCAGTGGGGGTCATGACTCCTCCTTGAACCGCTGGATCAGGCGGGCGGCGACCTGCGGGGGGACAAGACTCGAGACATCCCCCCCGAACCGGGCCACCTCCCGAACCAGGCTCGATGACAGAAACGAGTACTGCGGGCTGGTGGCGAGGAAGAACGTGTCGATGCCGGTCAGGGTCTGGTTCATCTGAGCCATCTGGAGCTCGTAGTCGAAGTCGGTCACGGCCCGCAGGCCCTTGACGATCGTGTCCGCCCCGTGGTCCTTGGCGAAGTCGACCAGCAGGCCGGCGAAGTATTCGATGCGGATGTTTCCCAGGTGAGCCGTGACCTCGGCCAGCATTGCCTCCCGCTCCTCGAGCGAAAACAACGAGGCCGACTTCTGCGGGTTCCGGATCACCGCCACGATGACGGAGTCGAAGAAGCGCGCCACCCGCTCGATGACGTCGAGGTGACCGAAAGTGACGGGGTCAAAAGACCCCGGCACGAGAGCCGTGGCCACCGCGCGCTCCTTTCACTCAGCTTGCAGGAACCACACGAGCGTATCTCCGTAACAACGCTCCCAGGTTGATACCCACCCCGGCGGGAGGGCGGCGCCGGTTGGACGCTCGATCACCACCGTCGCCCCCGGGGCCAGCCACCCGGCCCGGAGGCGGTCCAGCACCCCGGCCACGGTCTCGTCGGCGAGGTCGTAGGGCGGATCGGCCAGGACCAGATCGAAGGGACCGGTGGCGGGCGGGGGCCCGCTCAGCACGACACCCACGTCGCCGCCCATCACCCGGGCCCGGTCCGCCATCCCCATCGCCTCGAGGTTGGCGGCGATGGCCGCCCGCGCCTCGCGGTTTCGCTCGACCAGAACGGCGAGGGCCGCCCCGCGGGAGAGCGCCTCGACGGCGAGCGCCCCGGTGCCGGCATAGAGGTCGAGGACCCGGGCCGACTCGACGCGGGCCCCCAGGGCGGAGAACACCGACTCCTTGACCCGGTCGGCCGTGGGGCGCACTCCCCCGCCCGCGGGCACGACGAGCCTGCGTCCCCCCGCTTCCCCGGCGATGACCCGAGGCGGCCTCCCGGGTCGTCCCATGTCCGGCATTCTGCCCGCAACGGGACGAGGGGAAGAAGGAGGACGATCCGGCGACGCCGAAGCTGTCTCCCAACCCCTCTCTCCCCGTCAGGGTGTGCCCGGACATGTCACCTGTCATCAACCTGCGAAAGTTCCTGGTCCCGCTGGTGGGCGTCGCGCTCCTGGCCGGCTGGGTCCGGCCCCCGCTCGCCGCGGCCGCCCCCACGGCCACCCTGGTAGCCGACGCCCGGGTGGCGGCGGCCAGCCCGTCGAGCAACTACGGCAGCTCCTCGCGCCTCGAGATTGACGCCTCACCCCTGACCGAGAGCTTCCTGCGCTTCTCCGTTTCGGGCGTCGACGGAGCCGTCACGTCGGCCAAGCTCCGGGCCTGGGTCACCAACGCGTCCGGGAATGGTCCCGAGGTGTATCTCTCCTCCTCCGGCTGGGAGGAGTCGACCGTGACCTGGGACACCAAGCCCGCCCGGACCGGCGGGGTGCTGGCCGACGCCGGCAGCCTGAGCGCCTCCACGTGGGCGGAGTGGGACGTCACCGCCGCGGTGACCGGCAACGGGACGTACAGCTTCAACCTGGTGGCGGACTCGAGCGACGGGACGGACCTGGCCACCAAAGAGACCGGCTCCAACCGTCCACAGCTGGTGGTCTCCGTGGGCACCACCCCGCCGCCTCCGCCACCTCCGCCGCCACCGCCGGCGGCCGGGATCATCACCACCGTGGCCGGCACCGGCACCGCCGGCTTCTCGGGCGACGGTGGCCCGGCCACGTCGGCCCGCCTCAACGGGCCGCGTACCCTCGACGTCGACCGGAACGGCAACTCCTACATCGTCGACACGAACAACAACCGGGTGCGGCGGGTGGACACGGCCGGGCGCATCACCACCATCGCCGGCACCGGGACGGCCGGCTTCTCGGGCGACGGAGGGCCGGCGACCTCGGCCCGCCTGGACACACCTCACGGGATCGCCGTCGACGGGGTCGGGAACGTGTACATCGCCGACCCTCCCAACCAGCGGATCCGCAAGGTGGACACCGGCGGGCGGATCACCACCGTGGCCGGTAACGGCTCCTCCGGGTACAACGGTGACGGGATCCCCGCCACTTCGGCCCGGCTCAATTTCCCCAAGGGCGTGGAGATCGGGCCCGACGGCCTCCTCTACATCGCCGACAACAACAACCACCGCGTCCGGAGAGTCGACTCCGACGGCACCATCCGCACCGTGGCCGGGACCGGGTCGTCGGGGTTCTCCGGCGACGGGGGGCCGGCCACCGCGGCCCGCCTGGCCGAGCCCCGCAACGTCGACTTCGGCCCCGACGGCAGCCTCTACATCGTCGACCAGGTCAACGACCGCATCCGCCGGGTCAGTCCGGGGGGCACGATCACCACGTTCGCTTCCGGGTTCAGCCTGGCCCGGGACGTGGCCGTCGATGCCGAGGGCAACGTCTTCGTGGCCGACGAGTCGCACAAGAAGGTGTACCGGGTGGATACCGCCGGGCGGATCTCCACCTTCGCCGGGACCGGCTCCTCGGGGTCGGGCGGCGACGGCGGGGCCGCCACCTCCGCCCGCCTCAACGGTCCCCGGGGAGTGGCCTGGAACCCGGCCACCGGCACCGTCCTCATCGCCGACACCGGCAACCACAAGATCCGCCAGGTGGGCTGAGGCCTCAGCTCTTGAAGAGGAACTCCACGGCGTCGCCGAGGAGGTCCTCCACCTCCTCGGCCAGCTGACGGTGGTCGGCCAGCGTGGGGTCAGCGTCGAGGACCTCCTCGGCCACCCGGCGCGCCTCGGTAACGACGGGCTCGTCGCGAGGGATCCGTCCCAGCTTCAGGTCGGTGAAGCCGGCCTGGCGCCCGCCGAACACCTCCCCCGCGCCGCGGATCTCCAGGTCTTTCTCGGCCAGGTCAAAACCGTCGAAGGGACGGCCTTCTTCCTCACCCGGCTGCTTCGGGTGACGCCCGACCATGGCCGCCATCCTCTCCTCGGCCTCGGGGGTCTGGGGATCGGCGAACAGGAAGCACCACGAGTCGCCGCCCCCCCGTCCGATCCGACCCCGGAGCTGGTGAAGCTGGGAGAGACCGAAGCGGTCGGCGTCCTCGACGATCATCACGGTGGCGTTGGGCACGTCGACCCCGACCTCGACGACGGTGGTGGCCACCAGCACGTCAAGCTCCCCGGCCCGGAACCGGGCCATCGCCGCCTCCTTGTCGGGGGCGGGCATCTGGCCGTGGAGCAGGCCGAGGCGCAGACCGGCCAGCTCTTCAGCCTCGAGGCGCTGGGCTTCTTCGGTGGCGGCCTTGGCCTCCACCCGCTCCGAGCCCTCCACCAGCGGGCAGATGACGTAGGCCTGGCGTCCGGCGGCCACCTGATTCTTGAGTTGCTCGTAGGCCGCGGCCCGTTCCAGGGGCGAGGGCAACACCACCTCGGTCGTGATAGCGGTCCGGCCCGGGGGCATCTGGCGCAGCTCCGACTTGTCGAGATCGCCGTAGATGAGCATGGCGGCAGTGCGGGGGATGGGCGTGGCCGTCATCACCAGCACGTCGGGCTCGGGGGTTCCGTCCGAGCCCCGGGCCTTGAGCAACGCCCGCTGCTCCACCCCGAAGCGGTGTTGCTCGTCGATCACCGCCAGCCCCAGGCTCGGGATCTCCACCTCCCCGTAGATCAGGGCGTGGGTACCGATCACGATGTCGACCTGGCCGGCGGCCAGGGCGGAGGCCAGCTTGCGGCGCTGGGCGGCGCCGGTGCGGTTGGTGAGCAGCTCGACCCGGACAGGCCGCTCGCCGGTGAGGGTGGCCGGTTCGGGCACGGACAGCCCGTCCAGCATCCCGCCGATGGAGAGGTGATGCTGCTCGGCGAGGACCTCGGTGGGCGCCATCAGGGCACCCTGGTGTCCACCCTGCACGGCGGTGAGCAGGGCGGTGAGCGCCACCACCGTCTTGCCCGATCCCACCTCGCCCTGAAGGAGCCGGTGCATGGGCCGGGGGGCGGCCAGGTCGGTGGTGATCTCTGTGATGGCCCGGCGCTGGTCGTCGGTGAGCTCGAAGGGCAGCCTGGCCCGAAAAGCGTCGACCAGCACGCCCGCCGGGTGGTGGGCGATGCCCACCCGCTGCGTCTCGAACGCCCGCTTGCGGGCCACCAGTCCGACCTGCATCCGCAGGAACTCGTCGAACACCAGCCGTCGGGCCGCGATCCGCCACTCGGCGTCCGTCTCGGGCCGGTGGATGCCGCGGTAGGCCCGGGTGCGGTCCACGAGACCGAGGGTCCGGCGCAGCTCGAAGTCGATCGGGTCGGCGAAGTCCCCGGCCCGGTCGAGGGCCTCGGTCACCAACTTGTGGATCTGCCAGGTGGAGATGTCGGCCTTTCCCGACTGGGGGTAGATGGGCACGATCACCCCCGTCTTGTCCTCACCGGGCTGGCCGACCACGTCAAGGCTCGGGTTGGTGATCTGCAGGTGGCCGCGGTATCGCTCGAGCTTGCCGAAGAAGGAGACCTCGGTGCCCGTGGCCAGTTGCTGGGCCCGCCAGGGCTGGTTGAAGAAGGTGAGGTACAGGTAGGAGATCCCGTCGGAGACGACCACCTCCACCAGCGGCTTGCCCCGGCCTCCCCGCGTCATCCGGGAGCTGACCTTGCGGACCACCGCCTCGATGGTGGCTTCCTCACCGATGCGGAGCTGGGCGATCTCGGCCCGCTTGGTGCGGTCCAGGTAACGCCTCGGGTAGTGCTCGAGCAGCTCCAGCACGTTGGTGATCCCGAGCGTGCCCAGCCGCGTCTCCAGCTTCCCCCCCGCCGTGACGCCGTGGAGCAACGACACGGGTCGGTGCTTCAGCTCGCGCAGGGTGCGGGGCACTCTTCGGAGGTTACCGGCCGCCTTGCTATTCTTTGGCGTTCCCCGTCTCTACGGCAGTGAGGTCACCATGTCTGCGGTCTGCGAGCTGTGCGGCAAGCGCCCCCGGGTGGGCATGCGGGTGAGCCACTCGCACCGCCGGACCAAGCGCCGCTGGATCCCCAACATCCAGCGCGTCCGCGCCCTCGTGGACGGCACCCCCCGCCGCATGCGGGTCTGCACCTCCTGCCTCAAGGCCGGCAAGGTCCTGAAGCCCTAGCCGCCCTCCCCTCCTCCCTCAGGAGGGTTTCGCCTTTTGGTGACAGATTCCGCCGACAGGTGGTTGGATCCGTCACCAAAACTTCGAGACGCCCGCTGGCGGCCTACGGGACCCGGTGCTCGAAGCCGGCCGGAGGTAGCGGCCGGACCCGCCCGTCGCCCTCCTTCACTGCGATTTCCCCACCTTCCGTCACCGTGCCGATGACGACTGGCGCCACCAACCCGGCGCCGAAGAACACGTCGAAGACGCGGCCGACGTCCGGCGCCGTGAAGCACAACTCGTAGTCGTCCCCGCCGGCGAGCGCGTCCTCCAGCGAGGCTCCCGCCCCGAGCGGCACCGCCGCCGCCTCCAGCACGGCCCCCACCCCCGAGGCCGCACAGATGTGGCGCAGGTCCGATGACAGCCCGTCGGAGAGGTCGATCATGGCGCTCGCCCCGGCAGCGGCCGCCGCCCGCCCTTCAGCCAGCCGGGGCACCGGGCGGTGCAGCCGGACGGCGGACGCCTCCGGCGGTTCTTCGCCGCGCCGGAGCGCGTCCAGGGCGGCGCGGGGCCCGCCCAGCGCGCCGGTGACGAACACGGCGTCGCCCGGTCGGGCCCCGGATCGGAGCACCGCCCCGCCCGCTGGAGCGTCGCCCAGTACCGCCACGGTGAGGACCAGGGCCGCGCCGACGGCGGTGTCACCTCCCACCAGCGGGCAGCCGAAGGACGCCGCAGCGGCCAGCACCCCGGCGGCCAGGCCATCAGCCACGCCGGGACGGCCGTCGGGCACGACCACCGCCGCCACCGCCGCCCGGGGTGAGCCGCCCATGGCGGCGAGGTCCGAGCAGTTGACGGCCAGGGCCTTCCAGCCGGCGTCGAAGAGCGTCGAGAACCGGAGGTCGAAGTGGACGCCCTCGGCCAGGGCGTCGGTGGCGAAGAGCAGCCCGCCGGCCAGGACGGCAGCGTCGTCGCCCAGCCAGACCTGCCCGGGAGGCGCGGCGGGCAGGGCGCGGGCCAGGCGCTCGAGGAACGCGAATTCGCCGCTCAGGACCGCCTCCGGTAGGTTCCCCACCCGATGCAGGGTGTGATCAAGACCTACGATCCTGCCACCGGCGAGGGGGTCGTCGTGCGGGATACGGACCGGGCCGAGTACGACCTGTCGCGCGCCGCCCTCGAAGGGTCGATCTTCCGGACCCTGCGCCAGGGCCAGCGGGTCGTCTTCGAGCTCGACGAGGATCGAGCGCGCCACCCACCTGCGCACCGGCGCCGAACCGGACCTCGGGATGGGCAACGTCCAGCTCTGAGCGGGCATGGCCCCAGGTACGATCTGGGCATGGCGGCAATCCTGGCGGTGGTGTTCCTGGTGGTCCCGGTCGCCGAGCTTGCCGTCATCATCGCCGTAGGTTCCGAGATCGGCGTCTTCAACACCATCGGTCTGCTCATCGTCGTGTCGGTGGTAGGCGCCTGGCTGGCCAAGCGGGAGGGGCTCGGGGTCCTGCGTCGCATCCAGGCCCAGCTGGACGCCGGCCGGATGCCGGGCACCGAACTGGTCGACGGGTTCCTCGTCCTCTTCGCCGGAGCCCTCCTTCTCACTC
Source organism: uncultured Actinomycetes bacterium (assembly GCA_963789165.1). GTDB lineage: Bacteria > Actinomycetota > Acidimicrobiia > IMCC26256 > BP-133 > CAWBJP01. The sequence continues at coordinate 39,333 of CAWBJP010000003.1, read as the reverse complement.
CCGGATTCCTGACCGACTGCCTGGCCATCGCCCTCCTCCTGCCGCCGGTGCGGGCCGTGGTGCGCAAGACGCTGCGGCGGTACTTCGCGGCGCGCATCGTGATGCGGTAACCGGGCGACGCATGGCGCGGTTCCTCCGCCTGGCCCGGGCCTCCTACGACCGCTACGGGGAGCTGCACGGCGGACAACTGGCCTCGGCGATCACCCTGGCCCTCTTCCTTTCCCTCCTCCCCCTGCTGGTCGTCGGCGTCGCCGTCATCGGCTTCGTCTCCGCCGCCTCCTCCAAGGACCTGGCGCAGCAGGTGATCAGCGAGCTCGGGCTCTCCGGGAAGGCGGCCGACACCCTCAAGACCGCCATGGAACAAGCTCGGGCCAGCCGGCAGGCGGCGTCCGCGGTCGGGTTGGTGGGCCTGCTGTGGACGGGGCTCGGCGTGGTTGGGGCCCTCCAGTACACGTGGAACACCGCCTGGCAGGTCCCGGGTCGAGGCCTGCGGGACCGGCTGGTGGGATTCGCCTGGCTGGCCGGCGCGGGCGTCGGGTTCGTCGCCTCCTTCAGCCTCTCCGCCGCCTCCCAGCTGCTGCCCTGGTCCCTGGCCCCCCTGGGGGTCCTGGCCGGTCTCGGGACCGGCGTCGGCTTGTGGTTGTGGGCCGCCAAGGTGCTCCCCAACCGCAACGTCGGGTGGCGGCCGCTGGTCCCGGCCGCCGTGGTCGGGGCCCTGGGCTTTGAGATCCTCAAGGTGGTCGGCTCGGTGTGGGTGCCGAAGGCGGTGTCGTCCTCCTCGGCCCTCTACGGGTCGTTGGGGGTCGTCTTCGCCGTGCTGGCCTGGCTGCTGCTCTTCGGCCGGCTGGTGGCCTTCACCGCCATGGTGGAGGTGATCCTGTGGGAGGAGCTCCACGGCACGGTGGAGGTGAGCATCCACGTTCCCGCGTGTCCCGGGGTCGTGCCCGTGGCGGGCACCCGCGCCGGCGAGCAGAAATTCGAGGCCAGGGACGGGCTCGGGACCCGGCTCTGGGGAGGGCTCAAGGAGAGAGTTCCCGCCAAGGTCAAGGAGCGGGTCCCGTGAGGGCTGGGGTCAGTCGACCTTGAGGCCCAGCTGGTTGACGACCGGCCCCAGGAGCCCGGTGACCGTGTCGAGCACGCCATCGGCCACGGGGAGCTCCGGGAGGGCGACGGTGATCGCAACGCCCAGCGGAGCTTCCGTGCCGGGCTGAGGCGCAGCCACGTCGGGCGTGGTGACCGAAACGCCCACAGGGACGGCTTCGGCCAGGTCCAGACCGAGGTCAGCGGCGGCGTCCTCGATCGTTCCGAGGGTGGCGGAGACCAGGTCGCCCACTGGTGTACCGGGGAGGATCCCGCCCTCGGGTGCGGAACTGTCGTCGCTCGGCGGTCGCAGCAGGCGCTGCCGGGTGTCGCCCTCGCGCCCCGACCCCTCGTTGGGGGTGCGACCGAAACGGGGCAGCAGGCGGTTGCGGCTCGAGCCGCCGGTCGCCGAATTTCCCGCCGCCGGCGCCGCCGACGCGGCGGTGACGGTGGAAGTGCTCGACGGCGAGGCCGTCCCGTCGCCCACCGTCACCACACCGAGCATGGCGGGATCGGGCCGGGTGGGAATGACGCGCAGGAAGGCGGGCCCGTCCTGGGCCGTGGCCGCGGCCACCTGGACCTTGGCCGCCGGCTTGCGATCGTTGATGACCGTGGGCACCGCCGCACCGGTCAGGGCCAGGACCATCATGGTGATGCCGGCCAGGGTCTTCTGGGCCAGCGGCAGCTCGGCCACCTGGGCCACCTGCGCCACCTGGGCGACCTCGGGGGCGTGCGACCACAGCGACCCGGCGTCGAAGATCCGCATCCAGCCCTTCTGCAGCCCGGCCATGAGCAGTGGAACGGGCAGGAAGGCGTTGCGCAGGGTGGCGTTCACGTCGGTGAGCTCGTCCCGCCGGCAGCGGCACTTGGCGCAGACGTCGAGGTGGGACTGGAGCAGGACGCGCTCCTTCTCGGCCAGCTCGCCCCGGACGTAATGGCTGAGGCGACTGACGGTGGCGCGGCACTCCTCGGAGGCCTCGGCCCGCAGGTGCGCCTGGAGGTACGCCTCCCGGAGGCCCTTGCGGGCCCGGTAGGCGAGCGCGGCGACCGCGTTGGGCTTGATGCCGATCCGCAGCGACACTTCGGCCGGGGACAGGCCCTCCACCTCGGTCAGCCACAGCACGGTCCGCCAGCGGGACGGCAGGGCCTGGAGAGCCTCGCCCACCAGGTTGCGCTCCAAGCCGAGGAGCGCCACGTCGTCGGCCTGAAGGCTGCCGGGCTCATCGGGGACGGTGTCACGCAGGTCGACGCGGCGTTCCCGGCGCAGCCGGTCAGTGGCGGCATTGCGCACGGCGGTCAGCAGGTAGGGCCGGAAGCTGATGTCACGACCGGCCATGCGGGGCAGGGCGGCGAACACCCGGGCGAAGCCCTCAGCCACGGCGTCTTCCGCATCGGCGGAGGAGCTGGCGCACATGCCCGCCACCTTGCGGGCGGCGTCGCGGTGGCGCAGGTACAGCGCTCCGAACGCGGTCTTGTCACCCTCCCGGGCCCGGTCGAGGAGCTCCTCTTCCGTGATGACCGCTATGTCCGTCAGGTTGATAAGCCTGACCGTGGTGTCGCTCATGGCGTCCTCCCCAAACCAGACAACGCCGATGCAACCCCTAGATGACGCGAACCAGTAGAAATTCTCCCATATTTCACGCCTCGTGACATATCGGACGTATTACAACTGCGGTCCGTGACCAAAAAGACGTATGGGCGAGGGGAACGACCCACCAAGAACTCCTCTGACACTCGGCGGCCCGCCACCTGGCCGCCTGGTCCCGAAGACTTCGCCAGGCGTTCATCAGTTCCTCGCCGGAACGCTCGCGATTGCCGGAATTGCCCGGGTTCAGTCCCAGGTGCGCAGGTCGCTCACCGGTGGCGACCCGTCTTCGATGGCGCTGACCACGCTCACCTTGACGTCGAAACGCAACCCGGACCGGACCGCCTCCCGCACGGCCGGCGCCGGATCGCCCGCCCCGGCATCCGCCGGCACCACCTCGCAAAGCAGCACGTCCTTGTGGTCGACCCGATCGATCAGGAACCGGAAGGCGGCCACCGAGGGCACCTGGCTCATGACCTTCGTGACCTGGCGGGGATGGAGGAACATGCCCCGCACCTTGACCGCTTCCCCCGACCGGCCCAGCCATCCCACCAGCCGCGGGGTCGGCCGCCCGCAGGGGCAATCGCCGGCGACGAAGGCGGAGAGGTCACCCGTACCGAGACGCACCACGGGGTAGTCAGGGGAGAAGACCGTGACGACGACCTGACCCTCGGTCCCCTCGGGAACGGGCTGGCCGTCCTCCAGGGCGCACACCTCCACCAGAGCGTCGTCGGGCACGTGCCAGCCGGAGATCTCCTCGCACTCGTAGCCGAGCAGCCCGGTCTCGGCCGTCCCGTACATCTGGCGGACGGCCCCCACCCGCTCGCCGAGCCAGCTCCTGAGACTGGGTGGCAGCGGCTCCGCCCCCACCACGGCCCGCTCGAACCGCAGCGGGGGGCCCTCCAGTTCTGCGGCCTTCTCCAGGAGCGCCTTCAGATAGCTGGGGGTCCCGGTGTAAGCGGTGACGCCAAGGTCACGGGCGGCTCGGATCTGGAGCTCCATGTTGCCCACCCCAGCGGGCACCATGGTGGCCCCGATGACCCGGCAGGATTCCTCGAACATGGCGCCGGCGGGCGAGAGGTGGTACCCGAAGCAGTTGAGGACCACGTCGGCGGCGGTGAACCCGGCGGCGATCAACGCCGGGGCGACCCGCCAGTGGTCGGGCACGTCGCACTCGGGCTCATAGAGGGGTCCGGGGGACTGGAAGATCCGCCGGATGGGGGTGCCGGGCGCCAGGAGGCCGCCAAAGGGGGGCGCCTTGGCCTGGAGCTCCAGCACGTCGTCCTTGGTCACGATGGGGAGACGGCGGAGCGTCGCCACGGTGCCGAGATCCTCCGCGGACAGGCCCGCGGCGGCCAGGCGATCCGCCAGGGCGGGCACGGCGCCGGCGGCGGGGACGAGTACCTCCTGGGCCCTGGCCTCGAAGCTGGCCGTGTACTCGGCCACGGAGGCCATCACAGCCAGCGCTTCCGGCGCTTGTAGTGCTTCACGTCGCGGTAGCTCTTGCGGGTGCCGCTCTCGGAGAGGCCGAGGTAGAACTCCTGGACGTCGGGGTTGGAGGCCAGCTCGGCCGCCGGCCCCTCCAGGACGATCCGGCCGTTCTCCATCACGTAGGCGTGGTCGGCGATCTCCAGCGCCCGCCGGGCGTTCTGCTCCACCAGCAGCACGGTGGTGCCGAGTTCGGCGTTGAGCGCCTTGATGCGGTCGAAGATCTCGGCCACCAGCAGGGGGGCCAGGCCGAGGGAGGGTTCGTCGAGCATCATCAGCTTGGGCCGGGACATGAGCGAGCGGCCGATGGCCAGCATCTGCTGCTCTCCCCCGGAGAGGTAACCGGCGTGGCCGGTGCGCCGCTCCTTGAGCCGGGGGAAGAACCCGTAGACGAGGTCGAGATCCTCGGAGACCCCGGACCGGCGCGTGTAGGCCCCCGACAGCAGGTTCTCGTGCACCGACAGGTGCTCGAAGACCCGCCGGCCCTCCATGACGAGCGACAGGCCGAGGCGAACGATGGCCGCGGCGTTGAGGCGGTGGATGGGCCGGCCCTCGTAGATGATGTTGCCCTCGGTGACCTCGCCGTGTTCGGTGGGGAGCAGCCCGGCCACCGCCTTGAGGGTGGTCGATTTCCCGGCCCCGTTGGAACCGAGCAGGGCCACGATCTGCCCCTGCCCCACCGCCAGCGACAACCCCCGGAGCACGAGGATCACGTCCTCGTAGATGACCTCGATGTTGTTGATCTCGAGGACGTTGGCCCCGGGGCCCGGCTCAGGCCGGGCCCCGGGTGCGGTCGCCTGGGCGGCGGCCGGCTCAGATGTCAATCTCGTCCGCCAGCTTCTCGAACTTGCCGCCCTTGACCACGTACAGGGGCGTGGACTGGAGGCCGGCGTGGCTCGTCTCGCTGAAGGTGATGGGCTTGGACACCCCGCCGGTCTCGAAGTCCTTGACCGTCTCCAGGGCGGCCTTGACGTCGGGCCCGGCGATGTCGCCGCCGTCGGCCGTCTCGAGGGCCTTGGCGATGCCCTCGGCCATGGTGGCCATGGTGAACCACCCCTGCACGTAGCGCAGCCCCTTGGCCTGGAGGTTGGCGTCGCTCCCGGCGACGGTCACCAGCTCCTTGAGGCCTTCGGCGCCGGCGCCGGGGGGGAGAAGGGCATGACGGCGATGACGCCTTCGGCGGCCGCCGCCGCGCCGTTGACGAAGAGCTCGTCACCGCACCAGTTCATGCAGATGATGGTGGCCTGGTTCCCCGCCGCCCGGACGTTCTGGGCCAGCTTGGCGCTGGGAGAGGGGACGTTCTGGATGACGATGTACTTGGCGCCCTTGCCCTCGTTCTGGAGCTGGGGGTTGAAGTCCTGGGCTCCGGTGGGCATCTTCACCGCCACCATCTCGATCTTGAGCTTGTTCTCGTCGATGTACTTCTGCCCGTCCTCGATGGGGGAGGTGCCGAAGGGGCTGTCGTGGTGGAACACCGCCAGCTTGACCTGGGCGCCCTTCTCCTGCTCACTGACGTACTTGAGGACGGCCCGGAGCTGGGCTGAGTAGCTCGGGCCCGGGAAGAAGTTGAACGGCGTCTCCTCGGGGTTGGCCAGGGTCTCGGCGTAGGAGGCCGACATGAAGGGGATCTCGTCGGTCGTCACCCGGGTGCGCAGGGCCTCCGTGTCAGCTGTGCCCCACCCCATGAAGGCGATGGCTCCCTCCGAGACGTACTGGGAGTACAGCTGCTCGGCGTTGGGGACCTTGTAGCCGAAGTCCGAGAAGCGCAGGTCGATCTTGTGCCCGTCGATCCCACCGCTGTCGTTCTTGAACTTCACATAGGCCTGGATGCCCTCGGAGTAGGGCGTGCCGACATCCGAGGTGGGACCGGACTGGTCGAAGATCGCCCCGATGATGATGGGCTTCTTCTCCCCTCCTTCTGACTGCGCACCCTCGTTACCGCCTCCGTCGTCCCCGCCACACGCTCCGGCGAGAAGGGCGAGGGCAGTGAAGAGCACGAGCTTTCTCGCCAATCGATGCATGCCTCCTCCTTGTGTGTTCTCAGTAACGGAATGGCCAGAGCCGGAAGTAGTCCTTCGCCCGCTGCCAGAGCCGGGCCAGGCCCCGGGGCTCGAGCAGCAGGAAGAGGACGATGACGGCCCCGAAGGCGAACAGCTTGACGGCCGAGACATCCAGGCCGAGGTCCTCGAACAGCGTCCGGTAGTTCTGTCCGGAACGCTCGATGAATGATTCCAGGAAGATCATGAATCCGGCGCCGTAGACCGCACCGGCGACGGCGCCGAGGCCGCCGATGATGATCATGGCCACCGCCAGGAATGACTCGCCGATCTCGTAGCGCTCGTAGGTGACCACCTGGCGCCAATGGGCGTTGAGCGCCCCGGAGAATCCGGTGAGACCGCAGGCGATGGCGAAGGCGAGCACCTTGTAGCGCCCGACGTGCACCCCGATGACCTCGGCGGCGATGTCCTGGTCCCGGATGGCGATGAAGGCCCGCCCGAGCCCGGTGCGGAAGAGGTTCCGCACCGCCATGACGACGATGACCAGGCAGATGAGCGCGATCCAGTACCAGGCGAAGTCGCTGTCGAGCTTCGTGCCCGTGCATACCTTGCCGGTGCCCTCCCCTCCGAGGCACGGGGCCCTCGCAGCAATGTTCCCCGCCCCGTCGGTGAGGTAATCCCAGTTCCGGAAGACGTTGGTCAGGATGTACTGGGCGGCCAGGGTGGTGATGGCGAGGTAGAGACCCTTGAGGCGGAGGGCCGGGAGCCCGAACACGGCACCGACGAGAGCGGCCAGCAGCGTCCCGGCCAGCACGCCGACGGGCATGGGCCACCCGTAGCGGCTGGCCACGTTGGCGGTGACGTAGGCGCCCACCCCGAGGAAGGCTCCGGTGGCCAGGCTCACCAGGCCCGTATAACCGGTCAACACCATGAGCCCGACGACGGCGATCCCGAAGATGAGGAAGCGGACGAGGGCCGTCATCCAGAACGTGTTGTCCTGCAACATGAAGGGCAGGGCGATGGCGGCGATCACGATGAGCCCGAGACGGATCCATTCCGCCCGCGTGTGGCGGAGGGCGAAGTCCTTCCGGTATGACGTGTGGTAGACGCCGGTGGCGCTGGACATCAGACCCGCTCGATCCGCACTTCACCGAAGAGCCCGTAGGGCTTGATGAGCAGGATCAGCACGAGAACGACGAAGGGGATGACCTCCTGGAGGTCGGTGGCGACGTAGCCACCGACGAACTGGGCCAGAATCCCGACGATGGCTCCGCCCACCACCGTGCCGAGCAGCGAGTCCAGGCCCCCGAGGATCACCACCGGGAACACGTAGATCCCGAAGAACTGGATGTCCTGGAGGTTGTACTGCCCGTTGATGCTGGCCAGCAGCAGGCCGGCAACGGCGGCGCTCATGCCGGACAGGGCCCAGGCCATGCCGAAGATCCGGTTGACGTTGATGCCCTGAACCATCGCCGCCTGCTGGTCGTCGGCCACGGCCCGCATGGCGATGCCCTGCTTGGAGTACCGGTAGAACAGCCCGACCGCCAGCAGTACGACGAGGGCGACGACGATGGTGAGGACCCGGTCGTGGGCGAAGCGGACGTTGAGGAACTCCCAACGTCCGCGGGGCATGAAGTCCGGCTGCGGCCGGGGGTTCGTACCCCAGAGGAAGAGACCTATGGCGCCCAGTACCGACGCCAGCCCGATCGTGACCATGATGACGGACAGGGACGCTTCCCCGACCAGGGGGCGGAGCACGAGCCGCTCGATGATCAGCCCCGAGCGCGGCGCCGATCAGGATGGCGGCCACGATGGCCGCCGGCCAGGGGAGCCCCCACGTGACCTGGGCTGTGTAGACCATGAAGGCCCCGATGAGGAGGAGCTGCCCCTGGGCGAAGTTGACGACCTCGGTGGCCTTGAAGATGAGGACGAAGCCGAGGGCGCCGAGAGCGAGGACCGCCCCGTTGGCCAGGCCGTTGAAGGTGAGGGCGAGGAACTTCTCCATACCTGCTACTTCACCCCGAAGGCCATGCGCCGTCCGCCTTCCTTGGGCACGAACCCGTCCATGGACACGATCCGCAAGGGGACCTCGCGGGTCACCTTGCTGCCGTCCTGGTAGGTGACGGTGGACTTGACCGTCACCGTGTCGTGGCCGAGGGTCAGGGCTTCGATGATGCCGGCATAGCGCTCGTTGATGACCCGGCGGCGCACCTTGCGGGTGCGGGTGATCTCGTCGTCGTCGGGGTCGAGCTGTTTGTGGAGGAGCACGAACCGCTTGACCCGGACGCTTTCGGGGAGGTCCTCGTTGGCCCGGGCCACCTCTTCGGCGATCAGCTGGCGGACCTCCTCCTTGCCGGCCAGGTCCGTGTAGGTCGTGTAGTTGAGGCGCTCGTGCTCGGCCCATGCCCCCGTGGTGGAGGGGTCGATGTTGAGCATGGCGGTGATCTCCGGGTTGGAATCGGCAAAGAAGACCACGGCCTCCTCGACGTAGGGCGAGAACTTCAGCTTGTTCTCGATGAAGGCGGGCGAGAACCGCGTCCCGTCGGGGGTCTCCATGACGTCCTTGGCCCGGTCGATGACGACCAGATGGCCTGACTCGTCGAGATAGCCGGCGTCCCCGGTGTGCAGCCACCCCTCGGCATCGACGGCCTCGGCCGTGGCCACCTCGTTGCCGTAGTAGCCCTGGAACACGGAGGAGTTGCGCAGCAGGATCTCGCCGTTGTCGGCGATCTTGAGCTCGGTCCCCGGGCAGGGCTTGCCCACGGTGGAGAACTTGATGTCGTCGTCGGTGTGCATGACGGCGATTCCGCAGATCTCCGTCTGGCCGTAGATCTGCTTGAGGTTCACGCCGATGGCGTGGAAGAAGCGGAACACGTCCGGTCCCAGCGGCGCGCCCCCCGTGTAGCAGCGCTGGATGCGGGTGAGACCGAGCTGGTCACGCACGGGGCGCAACGCCACCCAGTCGGCGAGGCGGCGCTGGACCGTGAGCCCCAGGTTGGGTTTCTCGCCCTTGAGCCGGCTGGCGGCGTAGCGGTCACCCACCCCGTAGCCCCAGCCGAAGACCCGGCGCTTGAGCCAGCCCGCCTCCCCCACCCGCACCATGACCGAGGAGAGCAGGTCCTCCCAGATCCGTGGCGGACTGAACACGAAGTTGGGACCCAGCTCCCGGTAGTCGGACCGCTGCGTCGTGGCTTCCTCGGCGAAGCTGATGGTCAGCCCCGCCTGGAGCCCGTAGGCCATGGTGATCATCTGCTCGCCGATCCACGCCAGCGGCAGGAACGACAGGTAGCGGTCCCCCGGCTCGATGCGGTCCACCGTCATGAGCGACCGGCCCATGTCGAGCAGGTTCTTGTGGGAGAGCATGGCCAGCTTCGGCCGGCCGGTCGTCCCCGAGGTGGTGCAGATGGAGGCGATGTCGCTGCCCTGGCCCCGCTCGATCTGTTCGTCGAGCCAGCCGGGGTGCTCGGCGGCCCACTCCCGGCCCTTGGCCTCCACGGCCGTGAACTCGTGGAGGTAGGGCAGGTCGTAGCTCTCGAGCCCCCGGGGGTCGTAGTAGACGACGGCTTCCACCCCGGGCAGCTGGTCCTTCAGCTCGACGATCTTGTCCACCTGCTCCTGGTCCTCGGCCACCACCAGACGGACCTTGCCGTCCGTCAGGACGTGGACGACCTCCTCGCCGACGCTGGTGGGGTAGATCCCGACCGTGGCCCCACCCAGCGACTGGGCGGCCAGCTCGGTGATCAGCCACTCGGGCCGGTTGTCAGCCAGGACGGCGACCACCTCGCCCGCCTGTACCCCCAGGGCGGCCAGGCCGTGGGCGAAGTCCCGTACCCGGGCGTGGAGCTGGCTCCAGGTGTGGGACTGCCAGATGCCGTAGCGCTTCTCCTGGGTGGCGGTACGGGTGTCGCCGTAGCGCCGGTCGAGGTCGGCCAGGAGCTTGGGGAAGGTGGTGTTGTCGCCGACGGCGACGGGATCGCCCGCCGGCTTGGCGGACCGGCTCATGCGTGCGCCTCCTGGCCCAGGTAGGCGTCGCGCACGGCCTGGTCGGCACCGACCTCGTCAGGTGCCCCGTCGGCGATGCAGCGCCCGAAGTCGAGGACGCACACCCGGTCGGAGATGTCCATGATCACTCCCATGTCGTGCTCGATCAGCACGGTCGTCACCCCGGCCAGCTCGTTGACGTCGAGGATGAAGCGGGCCATGTCTTCCTTCTCCTCGGCGTTCATGCCCGCCATGGGCTCGTCGAGGAGCAGCACGGAGGGTTGCAGGCACAGCGCCCGGCCGAGCTCCACCCGCTTCTGGAAGCCGTAGGCCAGCGCCCCCACCGTCCGGGTCCGGACGGCCTGGATCTCGAGCAGGTCGATGACCTCCTCGACCAGCTCCCGCTCCCGGATCTCCTGGGCCTGGGCGGGTCCGAACCAGAGGAAGGAGCGAAGGACACTGTGCTTCATGTGCACATGCCGGCCGAGCATCAGGTTCTCCAGCACGGTCATGTTGCGGAACAGTTCGATGTTCTGGAACGTCCGGGCCACCCCCAAGCGGGCGATGCGGCTGGGCGCCGTCTTGGTGAGCTCCCGGGTCGCCTCGCCCTCGACATGCAGGGTGATCTGACCCACCTGGGGGCGGTAGAGCCCGCTGATGCAGTTGAGCAGGCTCGTCTTGCCCGCGCCGTTGGGGCCGATGATGGCGTGGATGTCACCCTGGGCGACCTTGAAGCTCACATCGTCCAACGCCCGTACGCCACCGAAGCGCAGGGTCACGTCAGCGATCTCCAACTGCAGGTCGCCCGGCTGGAGTCGGCTGCCATTCAGGTCGTGCCGGTAGGCCCGAGACACATCTCCCCCACTGTTCATTCAGACCGACGGATCAGGTTACTGAAACGGTGGGGGTGTGGCGTGATCAGGGCAAACGACATTTCAGGGTGTCATCGCGGTCCTGCGGCAGGCCCCGTCGGCGCTGGTATCCTCTCCCGATCATTCCGGGGTAGCTCAGTGGCAGAGCGGGCGCCTGTTAAGCGCTTGGTCGGGAGTTCGAATCTCCCCCCCGGAGCCAGAAACACGAGCAGGTCAGTGGCTATATCGGCGCTGGCCTGCTTCTCACTTTCGGGCTCGATCCCGCGAGGATCCCGCGAAAATCCCGCGGGCGAATCCGCTGCCGGTTTTCCACAGGCCGTTGCCGACCACGCTGTGTGTCCGGCCCGGCCTGCAGCTACCAGGAGCTGAGGTCCTCGAGGAAGGCCGCCGGAGTCCTCACCGGTGGGACGAGGTCGCCGAGCACTGTCAGGTCCTTGTCACCCGAGATAAGGCACTCCGCCTCAGTGCGTTGCGCCAAGGCGATGAGGTAGTCGTCCTTCGGATCGCGGCTCGCCGCCACAGCAGGTGGATCTCCGGTCACCGGTGCGGCGGCCAGCACCTCGCGGAGGCGCTGAAGCCCTTCCGGATCGAGGCGCGATGCGATCTTGGTCCGGCTCAGCACATCATTCAGTTCGGCCAGCAGCTTGGGCGACGTGACGAGGACGAAGCGACCCACCCGGGCTGCTTCCACGATCTTCGCCGGGTTCCCGAGGCGGGACAACGCGGCCGAAACGAGCACGCCTGGGTCGACGACGACGCGCTTCAGCCCGCCTGGCGACGTCGCTCCCGACGTGGCTCGTACACCTCAGCGTCTACGAGCTCCTCGGCCTCCGCCTCGCTCAGGGTCGCGCTGGCATCCCAGAGGTCCCGGTACGCCTCCCCAAGCTCCCGCCCCCAGCGCACCGCCAGCGCTTCCTCGACGACTTCGGCTTCCGTGCGGCCCTCGGCGGCGGCGCGGTCGGACAGCCAGCGGGCCAGACGACCGGTCAGCACCACGGGATCAGTCGGTTCACGCTCAACAGCGGACATGCACTCAGTGTACGGCGCTCATCACGAGCCGCTGCCCCGAACACCGCCCCCCGGTTGATCCCAGCCGCGGAGCGGCCCAGCAGGCGCTACCCAAGTTCTTCGATGGCCTGGTCCGGGACGCCGACGACATCGAGGTGGACAATCTGGCGCCCGCCCGGCCCTTCGACGACATCGACGACCCGGGCGGTGAACGGCCCCTCCTCGTCGCCGGCCACGATCAGCATGCCGGGTACCAGCCGGTCCGGTTCGGCGGCTCGGTCGAGGAAGGTCCAGACGTAGCCCGTCTCGTCCACCTGGGCGACGTCGGCGGGCAGCATCACCCGCAGGGCCGGCTGGTCGGTCACTGCTGCCTCCTCAGGTCGTCACGTTGATCATGCCCGCATCGACGTGACCGGCGCGTCCGGGGCCGGGAGTGGCCCGGCGAGCCATCTCGTCGAGGCGGTCGGCGACACTGCGCGCCTGGCCGGGCATGAGGTGGCCGTAGCGGTCGAGCGTGAGCGCGGCCGAGGCGTGACCGAGCATCCGCTGCAGGACCTTGACGTCGGCGCCGGCGGCGATGGCCAGCGAGGCGCAGGTGTGGCGGAGATCGTGGACCCGCAGCGGGGCGACGCCGGCCGCCTGCACGGCCGGGAGCCATACCCGGGTGCGGAAGTTCTCGGGGCGGAGGAAACCGCCCTCGGGCGCCGGGAACAGGAGGCCCTCCGGCCCCGGCTCGCCGTACGAGGCGATGTGCTCCTGCAAGCGCCGCCGCCACGACACCGGGGAGAGCAACCGATCGGCGGCCCGCCGAACTCTTCGGTGGCAGGACCACATGCTGGCCGCCGATGCGCTGCACCTGCTCGACGACGCTGACGCTCCGGTGCAAGAGGTCGACATGCTTGCGCCGGAGCGCCGCCAGCTCGCCTGCCCGGAGCCCGGAGTAGGCGGCCAGGAGCACAAGCGCCCGGTACCGAGGGTCGATGGCCGCGGCCAGGGTCGCGACCTCCTCGTGGGAAAGGAACCGCATCGGCTCGGTCTCGACCCTCGGCGGCTTGACGGCCCGCAACGGGTTCCGCCCCAGCAACTCGTTTTCCACGGCGGCGCCGAGCACACGGTTGAGAGTCCGGTAGGCCTGCGAGACCGAGCCGGAAGCGAGGGGCTTTCCCCGGCGACCGACCTTCGTGGCCAATCCGGCGAGCCAGCCGCGGAGCATCGACGGCGTCAGCTTGCCAAGTTCGAAGTCGCCGAGCTCGGGCAGGATGTGGTTGCGGATGTTGACGTCGTAGATCCGCTGCGTTGAAGGTCGCAGGTGGACGACGGTCCGCTGCCATTCGGCCGTCCAGGTGGCCAGCGTGACCCGGCCGCTGCGTGGATCGACCCAGAGGCCCTGGTCGATGGCGGTGTGCTGGGCCCGTTCATAACGCTCGGCTTCCTTCTTCGTGCGGAACGTGCGGGAGCGCTCCGTGCCGTTGACGCCCCGGAGCCTGACGTCGTAACGGGATTCGCCGTTCCTGGTGGTCCGCCTTTCGATCACCCGTCCTCCGATCAAGCCTTGTCGGCGCGCCGCTTCCGGGTGCCGCCTGGTGCCGCCTCGTCCGCCGTGCCGTCTGGTGCCGTCTCGTCCTCGACCCCTGGGCTCGCTCGGGTGAAGTCCTCGTCGAAGGTGTGCTCGGCGATGAAGCCGCGGAGGCCGGCTTGGCGGAGGTGGTCGACCCATTTCCCGAGTTCTTCGACCGCGTTGTCGAAGGAGTCCTCGTGCTGGTCGAGGAGGGCGAGGAGCATCTCTTTGCGGCGTTCCTTGTAGCTCCAGGTGCGGGAGGCTGCGGGCTGGCCGGTGAGCTTCTCCACCACCAGGTCGTTCTCGCTGGGGTCGTCGATGCCGTACTCCCGGAGTCGGGCGTAGAGCGGTTCGAGCTTCTCGGGGCGGCCGAGGAGCCAGACGTAGAGCTCATCGACCTGGCGGGTGGTCCCCCGCATGAGCCGGTGGTCACCCTTCGGGGGGAGCAGGAACCAGACGATCGGGAGATCGAAGACCATGGCGAAGATGAGCAGCTCGTGGGCGTCGAACTCCCGGCGGCGGTCACTGTCCCAGGCCCGCTCGATGGAGGACACCCCGGCCTGGCTGAGACGGGTCCCGAGGTACCGCTCGAGCCGCTCGGCGAGTTCTTCCTGGGTCCACCCCCGGAGTTCCCGGGCCGCCCGGACGTTGTAGGCCACGACCTGGTTGAGATCGACCGCCGGGCGGGGGTCGGGCGGCGGGGGCGGCGGTTGACGCTGGCGGCGAGGCACGACCCGCACCCTACATCGGCCCCTGCTTGTGACGCCACTGCGCAGACACAATGCACCGTGATATCATCTCCAGGCTTTGGTGTCAATGTCTGGAGGATGTGCCGATGGACGATGAGATCCCTGCCTTCCTGACCGTCGAAGAAGCCGGACGGCTCCTGCGGATCGGGCGGACAAAGGCCTACGACCTCGCCAAGGAATGGCGCGCCACCGACGGCCGCTCCGGCCTGCCCGTCGTCGACCTCGGCGACCTGCTGCGGGTCCCGGGCCCAGCGATCCGCCAGATGCTCGACACCGGACTCGCCCGCATCGGCGAGGCGCCGCCCGAGCCGGTAGCAGGTCGTCGAGGGCCGGGGTCGGCCCCCAGCTCGCCGCCGACCCCGCCGACCCGGCCCATGCCGACGGCCGACGTCCCGCCGGCGTCCGACGTCGCGCCGGCGTCCCTCCCCCGCAGGACGCCCCGCGCCCGCCGCGCATACCACGAGCCCACCACCCAACTCCCTCTCTTTCCGCCCCTCCCCTTCACCCCTCCCGACCTCCCACCACCTTCCCGCCCATGACCCCGACCCTCCCGATCCCCACCCCTCAACGTCCGTCAGACAGTTGCCATCCCTCCGGGAGGGCGTTGCCCGGCGCCGGGCCGTTCAGCCGGGAGGCGGGGTCATGTTGAGGATCTCCAAGCTCGCAGACGCCGAGTACCTGATCGGTCAGGTCGCGCTCGGGATCGACGACTACTACATGGGCGTCGGAGAGGCCCCGGGGGTGTGGCAGGGCGGCCTGGCCGACCAGCTCGGTCTCAGCGGGGTGGTCGATGCCGACCAGCTGCGGGCTCTGCTGCTGGGCCGGGACCCGACCACCGACACGGAGCTGCTCTCGGCGCGGCGTCCGCGGACCGTCACCGCCTTCGACGTGACCTTCTCGGCGCCGAAATCGGTCTCGCTGCTGTGGACGTTCGCCTCTCCCGAGGTGGCGTCGGTGGCGTCCATCGCCCACGTCGAGGCCGTCGCCGTCGCCCTGGAGTTCCTGGAGCGGCGCGCCGGCGCGACCCGCCAGCAGATCGACGGCGAACGTCAGCGGATCCCCACGGGCGTCGCCGCGGCCACCTTCGTGCACCGCACCAGCCGGGAAGGCGACCCCCAGCTCCACACCCACTGTGTCGTCGCCAACCTTGGCCGCCGGCCCGACGGATCGTTCGCGGCGCTGGACGCCACCCCGCTCTACGAGTGGGGCAAAGCGGCCGGGTCCATCTACCAGGAGGAACTCCGCCGCCGCCTCACGGAGCAGCTCGGCGTCGAATGGGGCCCCAACCGCAACGGATGCCGGGAGATGGCCGGGTTCGACCCCGCCTGGCTGCGGACGTTCTCGAAGCGGACCCAGGCCATCGAGGAGCACCTGGCCGGCGCCGGCCCCGAGAACCCCGACCCGAAACTCCGGATGCAGGCGGACGAGGCGGCATCACTGGCCACCCGGCCCCGCAAAGACGGCTCCCTCACCCCCGAGGCCCTCCGCCAACGGTGGCAGAGCGAGGCGGACCAGATCGGACTCCCCACCGGGCATGCCCTCGAAGCCCACGTCTGCGACCGGGTCATCCCCGAACTCCGGCCCCGGCTGGAATGGGACGACCTCGCCGACGCCCTCATCGACCCCGAGGAAGGGCTCTGCGCCCACCGGGCCCGCTTCCACGAGGCCCACGTCGTCGAGCAGGTCGCCGCCCTCGGTGCGGGGCGCCTCCACGTCGAGACCATCGAGGATCTCACCGCCGCGTTCCTCGACACCGACGACGCCGTCCTCCTCCTCGACCCCACCGGCCGGCGCTCCCCGCAGTACTCCACCCTCGACCATCTCCTCCTCGAAGGGCGGGTCCTCGACCACCTCGACGACCTCTCCATCACCCCCGCCGCCGGGGTCGGCCGGGCGCTCATCGAAGGCGCCATCAGGGCTGAGGAACCCGGCCTCGGCGCCGACCAGGCCGACGCCGTCCGGGCGCTGTGCGCCCCGGGCCCGGCCATCCGCAGCCTGATCGCCCCCGCCGGGTTCGGGAAGACCACCACCGTCCACGCCGCCGCCACCGCCGCCGCAACCGCCGGGCATCGCGTGATCGGCTTGGCCGCCACCAACCAGGCCGCCGGGGAACTCCGCCACGCCGGCATCCCGGCCATGACCATCGCCCGCTTCGCCCTCGACGGCGCCACCCTCCCGCCCGGCGCGGTGGTCGTCTTAGACGAGGTGTCCCAGGTCGCCACCACCGACGCCGAGATCGTCCTCGCCGCCGTGGCCGCCACCCCGGACGCATCCCTGTGGTGCCTGGGTGATCCCCACCAAGCCCAATCGGTACGGACCGGTGGCCTCGGCGCCGAACTCGCCCGCCTCGGCGCCGACGGGGACATCCCCGCCCCGCAGCTGACCGAGAACCGCCGCCAACTCGACCCCGCCGAACGCCACGCCCTCGGGCTCTACCGGGCCGGCCTCGTGGCCACCAGCCAGGCCATCCGCCGCAGACACGGGTGGGAACACGATCTCGGCTCCCCGTACGCCACCCGGGAAGCCCTGGCCGCCACCGTCGTGGCTGACATCGCCACCCATGGACCCGCCGGAGTCGTCACCCTCGCCATCTCCCACGCCGACTGCGAAGACCTCGCCGACCGGATCCGCAGTGGGCTCCAGTCGACCGGCCAGGTCCACGGCCCCGAGCTGGCCGGACCCGCCTGGGGTCACGGGGAGCGCTGCTACGCCACCGGCGACCGCATCCTCGTCCACGGCACCCTTCGCACCCACGGGCAGCGCCTCCACAACGGCAGCGTCGTCACCGTCACCGCCGTGGCCCCTGACGGGCTCCGCGCCGTCGACGACCTCGGAGCTGGCGTGACCCTGCCTCGTGAGTTCGTCCAAGGCCGCCGGGCCGACGGAAGCCCGAACTGCTCCCACGCCTGGGCCCGCACCGTCGACGGCATCCAGGGCGGGACCTGGCCCCAGGTCCATCTCCTCGGCACCGCCGCCCTGGAACGGTTCACCGGCTATACCGCCCAGAGCCGGAGTCGCCACGCCACCCACACCTGGAACGTCACCCGCCTCTCCGAGATCGACCACGGCGGCGTCCTCGCCGACGAGCGAACCCCGGAGCGAGAAGTCCTCGACGCCCTCCGCCGCCAGCCCGACACCGGCTTCGCCGTCCACGACGCCCCCCGCCACATCGCACGCCTCCTGGCCGAACAGGCCGCACTGCGAGACACGCTGCGCCACCGGCCACCCGACCGGCGGCCGGCCTACCGACAAGCCGAACTCGCCCTCGCGACGGCGGAGAAAGACCTCTACTGGGCCAACTACCGCCTCGACGCCGCCGAGAAACGGCTCTGTGATCTCGGCCCGCTCTCCCAACTCCGTCGCCACGGCCGCAAGGAGAAAACCTCGGTCCTCGACCAGATCGACCGGTTCACCCACGACGTCCAGCAGGCCGAAACCACCATCACCAGCTGCCAGCGAAACCTCGACCAGCTCCGCCCCGAAGTCGACCAGCGCCCACAATGGGACGCCGACCACGACTGGCCCGCATCCCGCCTCCGCACCGTCGACGCCGAACTCGCCGAGCTCAACCCGACGGGCAAAAACGTCGAGGGAGCGACAACCCCAGACAACTACCTCCCGGGACCCAAGCTCGCACGAGAAGACGCATGGCTGGAACGCGTCGCCGAAGTCGCTCCGCCTCCACGACCGGGTCCCGACCTGGACCACGGAATTGATCTGGGACTCTGACGTCCCCGCACTTGAGGCCCTACGCCCTTCGACAATGCCGGGAGCGCCGCGTTCGAGTCGCCAATCCTCGTCAGCGATACCGAGCGGTTCCCGGTCCAGAGACCAAGCTTTAGAACCCAAGCGCAACCGGCACGTACGTGTTCGCCGCGACTGTCAGCGTTAGCCACGACGACCTGTTGTTATGAGCGGTCTTCTCCGAGGGGACCGGAAGACCCGAGCCGTTGATAGGTAGCGCTGCACTCGGCGCACTTCCGGGACGACACCCGCGGCTGACTCGCCCCTCCCAGCGCTGACGCGGAACGGCCCGCGTTCAACTCGACTGGCTGCCGGTAGCGAAACCGGCCCCGAGCCGGCCAGGAGATCGATGCGAGGCGCTCCCGGGGGGCGCTCCTCGGGACGCCCCCCGGTGGGAACCTTCTCGTCAGGACCTGGCGTAGGAGGCGAGCACCGGCTCGCTGTCCGTGTGGTGCTCGCCGGTCAGCATCATGAGGTCCCGGTCGATCTCAACGGTCTTCACCATCGCATCGGCGGTATCCACCCCGGGCATGGCGCCCTGGAGGCAGACCGCCTGGTCGATGCGACCAGGATCGGCCGCGCCGGGATGGGCCAGGGCGTCGACGACCACGGCGTAAAAGGCGGCGTCGTAGACCACCTGGATGTGCTCGACGGAGCGGCCAGGGCAGATGTCCTGGATGGCGATGTTCGATGCCCCGTCGATGCTGGCGCTCTGGTCCCAGGGGTTCCCGCCGCCGTCCGCGAGCCACACGAACTGATCGGTGCGGGAGTACACGGAGGTGTACGAGATGTCCCCGGGGGTCTCGTCGCCGGCGTTGAGAGCGGCGAGGAACTGCGAGTCCTGCTTCATCTGCCAGAACGGCTGGATGCAACTCTGGAAGCAGATGGCCTCGGTCTCCGTGAAGCCGTGGTTGGCTCCGGCCATGGCCACGAGGTCGTCCACCAGATCCCGGGTGTCGGGCCACCACTTGACGGCCCAGCGAGGCTCCAGCGGGCCCTGGCTGAAGCCGACCACGTCGACCTTGCTCTGCGACCGGGCCGCCATCGTGCGGATCGCGTAGACGACGTACTCGGCCGACACCTGCATGTCTTCGCGGGCCCGGTCGGGCAGGTCCACTAGGCAGACGTCGTAGCCCTGGGTAGGCAGGACCTCGCCGTAGTTCCACGACCAGTTCGACTCAGCGGTGAGCGTCGTCCCGTGGATGAAGAGGACCGGCTCGTGGGCGCTCGAGAAGCTGGCCGGGCACGACAGGGCGCCGGCCATCTTCTCTTCAGACACCTGCAGCGCCGGACGCGAGACAGCGGACGCTGAGCCGAATAGTGAGATCCCGGAGATCGAGATGAGAGCTGTAAAGAGAATAAGCGGGTGTCGCTTCACCTTGGGTCCCCCCCCTCAAGGTGCCCGGCCCTGCGCCGCCTCACCGCGGGCTCGGACGTTTCCCATTGAAGGGGCGGATGTAGCGGACCGTACCACTTGCCGGCGTGTTGAGCGAGGACAGCTTCTGACCAGGCTCATCGACCGACCAGGGACGCCCGCACGTATTCGGGGCGGATGGGTCCCGATCCCGACGGCGCATAACCGCTGACAGCCACCGCCCATAAATCACGGGCTCCGATCACCGCAGACGTGCAAGCGACCACGCGGAACTGCCGGCGATGAGCGCTACCCGCTGGTCGGGAGCCCCGTCCGGTATCACTCCGGTCGTCGGCAATCTGGTCGAGCCTGAGAAACGCGGCCTCTTGGAACGACGGGCCCTGACTCCTTGCCAGCCCGAGCTAGAGGGAAAACGCAGCACCGGCGCGCTCGAAGACCGGCGGCGGTGCACTGAGGCCGCCGTGGAGGACGGTTCCGGCCGAGCCCTCGGTCACGCTGCGTCGTCAGCGTTCGGGGGCATCCTGGAGAGCCCGACCCCGCGAGGATCCCGCGGGCATCCCGCGTCCGGGGCATATCGTCCTGTGCCCACGAATCCCGCCCTGTGCCGCTGACCAGCACTTTTACGGACGAGGCGGCACCAGGCGATACCAGGAAAACGCCCTCTGAACACCTGTTAAGCGCTTGGTCGGGAGTTCGAATCTCCCCCCCGGAGCCACGAGGGCGGGCGGCTGACTGGTCGCCCGCCCTCCCGGCATCAGCCGGCGGACACGATCCGGACCTGCGCCTCACCTCCTCGCACGATGTGCCGTGTCCGCAAACGCTCGCCGTCACTGTCGCGCCGGGACCCTGTGTGGAGGAAGCAGGAAAACCATGGGAAAACCTGTGGATTTCGGGCCTGTTTTTCCACAGAGGCTCAGCCGGCGCCGGCCCATCCCGGGGCCGGCTCCAGCTGCTCCAGGCCCGATCCCAGGTCCACGCCCAGGACGGGGGTGAGGTCGGGCCAGGCGCACACGAGGCGGGCCGGCTCGTCGTGGGGGTTGTGGTGGCACAGGGTCACCCCCTGCTCCCGGACCGGCACGATGAGGGCGTCACCCGCCTCCCACTCGAAGCGCTGGCCGTCCACCTCGCTCACGCCGCGACCGGCGAGGAAGACGATCGCCTCCCCGCCCTGCCAGCGGTAGCGGCCCGATCGGCTCTGCGGCGGGATCTCCTGGACGTACAGTCCGAGCGTGCGCAGGGTGGCGGCGTCGAGCGCGGGATGGAGATACCACCGGAGCCGGCCCTGGGGGGACTCCTCCACAGGCCGGCTGTCACCTGAGACCACGAGGGCGGCGTCCCCCCGAGCGCCCCGCTCCTGGTCCCGGCGACGGAACAGCTCCTCGTAGAGGCTCATCCCTCCCCCTCGGCCCGGTAGTCAGGGTGAGGCTGGCGCTGCTCGTAGCCGTTGCCCATGGCGTCGAGCCAGGGGTTGTAGGCGAAGGCGATCCACTCGCAGGGCTCCGGACGGGTGTTGAAGTGCTGGTGCTCGACGCCGCCGGGGACGATGGGCAGCAGGATGAGGTCGCCCTCTTTCCAGTCGACCCTCCGCCCGTCGCACGTGGTGTAGCCCTGGCCCCGGATGACGTAGAGGGCGAGACCGCCCTGATGGACGTGCCGGCCGGTGTGGGTCTGGATCTCCTGGCGGAAGACGATCCAATCCGGGTTGGCCAGGTCGTCGCGGCCCAGATGGGAGTAGTACCGGCACCGGCCCTGGGGGTTCATCTCCCACGGCTGCTCGGAGCCCTTGATGTGGATGACGCCCTTCTCCGCTCGCTGCCGGCGGCCGGCCCAACGGCCGAGCACGGCGGCCAGACCGACGTCGGTTTCTTCCTCCATTTCCACAAGTTACGCTCCCGGCGCGCTCTGTCGGTGACGTGAGGGGGAGTCATGACCACAGCGATGGAACCCGGCCAGGCGGTGTTCGACCTCTCGGACCCCGCCGTCCACGCCGACCCCTATCCCACCTACGCGCGGATGCGGGCCGAGGCGCCCGTCTACCGGCAGGAGCCCTTCGGGGTGTGGTGGCTGTTCCGCCACGCCGACTGCGAGGAGGCGCTGCGCAACCCCAGGTTGGGCAGCCCCTGGGGATCGCCCGAGTCCATCGCCCGGAAGCTGGGCGACGGTCCCGCGGCCTGCTACGTGGGCAAGGCGATGCTTTCCCACGACCCGCCCGAGCACACCCGGTTGCGGCGGGCGGTGGCCAGGGCGTTCACGCCCCGGGCCGTGGAGGCCATGCGGCCCCGGGTCGTCGAAAAGGTCAACGGGCTGCTGGACGAGGTCACCGCCGGCGGACGCCGGGAATTCGACCTGGCCAACGAGGTCGCCTACCGGGTCCCGATCGCCATTGTGTGCGAGCTCATCGGCGTCCCCGCGGAGCATCACGACCGGTTCCGCAACCTCATCGAGGAGAACGCCGCCGTCATCGAGCCCCTGCCCACCCCCGACCAGGTGGCCATGGCCGACAAGGCCAGTGGGGAGCTGATGGATTTCGTGGCCGCCCTGGCCGCCGAGCGGCGGGTCGAACCCCGCCCGGACCTGATGTCCGCCCTCGTGGCGCAGGACGGGGATGGTCCGGCCTTGAGCGATGAGGAGCTGGTGGCCAACGTGGCCCTGCTCATCGCCGCCGGGTTCTGCTCGACGATGCAGCTCATCGGCAACTCCGTCATGCTCCTGCTGCGCCACCCGGACCAGCTGGAGATGCTCCGCCGGAACCCAGGCCTGGCCGCCGGAGCCGTCGAGGAGACGCTGCGCTACGAGCCGCCGGTGATGATGTGGCCCCGCAACGTCGCCGCCGACGTTGAAATCGGCGGGGTGACGCTTCCGGCCGGCGCCCCGGTGGTGACCGTGATCGGCTCCGCCAACCGCGATCCGGCCGTGTTCGACAGTCCTGACACGTTCGACATCACCCGCCCGTCGCCACCCCATCTCACCTTTGGCGGCCCCATCCACTACTGCCTGGGCGCCCCGCTGGCTCGCATGGAGTCGGAGGTGGCGCTGCAGACGATCCTGGCCCGGTTCCCCGCCCTCCGGCTCGCTTCCGAAAAGATCGAGTGGCTGGAGAACAACACCGTCCGAGGACTCAAGGCGCTACCCGTCTCGGTCTAGCGGGTGCCTCAGCCGCGGGCGATGTAGGCGTCCCGCAGCACGACCGTTTCCAGCTCCAGGTGCTCGAGGCGGCTCTTCACCACGTCGCCGATGCTGATGATGCCGGCCAGCTTTCCGGCGTCGATCACCGGAAGGTGCCGGTGACGCTGTCCGGGTCATCTCGGACATCACGTGCTTCACGCTGTCCGTCGGGGCGCACGTCGGTGCGTGTCGGGACATGACCTTGGAGACGGGCGTCCCGAAGAGCATCTGTCCGTGGCGGGCGATGCCGCGGACGATGTCGCGCTCGGACAGCACCCCCTCGACATGTTCGCCATCCGAGGTCACAACAAGGGCTCCGATGCCCTTGGTGATGAACTCGTGGAGTGCCATGACGACGGTCGCCTCGGGGCGGATGATCTCCACCTCACGACCCTTGGCCCGGAGGATCTGCTCCACGGTCATGATCACGCCTCCTCGCCTCGTCCACGGTTCGCTGACCTGATCATCAGCCTGCGGCCGTCCGAAGGCAACCCGCCTTGGGGGGAGATCCCGCCCCCCCACCGGAGTGAGTGCCCGACCCCCGGTAGGCTCTGCCTGCGGGCCTGTAGCTCAGTTGGTTAGAGCAGCGGACTCATAATCCGTCGGTCGCAGGTTCGATCCCTGCCGGGCCCACCGTCGTCCGTCTACGGCCGTCCGGGCGCGACGAGGGCCGCCAGGCGGGTGCGGCGCCGGGCGGCCCTCGTGCATCAGCCAGCCGCCGGGCGGGTGCGACGCCCGGCGGGTGGTGAAGGTGGATCGGTTAGATGTCCTGGGGACGGGTCCGGCGCCCGACACCCCGGGCCAGCAGGCCGGCCAGCATCAGGAAGAGACCGAGAAGCGTCTCCTCCCGCATCCCGCCGGCACCTGTACGGGGAAGCTCCTCGGCGGTGATCGGCGACGTCTGCGGGATGGTCACCGGCTCGGTAGCCTTGGGGACGGTGGCCGGGGGCACGGCGGTGACGGTGGCGATTTCCACCGGCACGTTCGGGGTCTCGGTGTTGCTCTCGATCTCGGTGGGCGGAGGGGTCACGATCTCCGGGATGCGGGTGTTGGTGAAGGTGCAGGTCACGGTCTCGCCGGCGCCGAGGTTGATACTGGCCGGGTTGCTGCCGTCGTCGCAGGAGGCGGTGGTGAGGTTCCAGCCGGCAGCGGCCGTCTCGGCCACCGAGTAGGTGTCGGGCCGGAGCTCGCCACTGTCGATGCTGGAGCCAGCGGCGAGGCTGAAGCCGTCGGCGTCGTAGTCAGCGGTGAACTGGAAGGGCTGGGTGGACGGCGTCGGCAGGGTGACCTTGCGGATCACGATGTGGCCGGGCGTGGGCTCGACGGGCGGGACCACGACGGCGATGTCGTCGTTGGTGACGGTGCAGGTCCGGGCCTCTCCCACGCCGATGGTGCCGGCGCAGCCGTTGGAGAAGCTCGGGGTGTAGCCGGCCGCCGTGTTCTCGGTGACGGAGTAGGCGCCGGCGTCGAGGGAGACGGTGGTGCCGGTCCCGCTGCCGGGGAACGAGCCGTCGGACACTTTGGCGCCGGCGACGTTCAGGGTGAAGTCACCGGCGGCGAGCGTGCCCCCGTTGTTGTTGACCACGGTCTTGATCACGGTCAGGGTCGGCGCCACGTCGTCGTTGGTGACGGTGCACGTCCGGCTCTGGCCCACGCCGATGGTACCGGCGCAGTCGGCGGAGTAGCTCGGGGTGTACCCGGGCTCCGTGTCCTCGGTGACGGAGTAGACGCCGGCATCGAGGGAGACGGTGGTGCCGGTCCCGCTGCCGGGGAACGAGCCGTCGGACACGTTGGCGCCGGCGACGTTCAGGGTGAAGTCACCGGCGGCGAGCGTGCCCCCGTTGTTGTTGATCACGTTCTTGATCACGGTCAGGTTCGGCGCCACGTCGTCGTTGGTGACGGTGCACGTCCGGCTCTGGCCCACGCCGATGGTGCCGGCGCAGTCGGCGGAGTAGCTCGGGGTGTAGCCGGCCACCGTGCCCTCGCTGACCGAGTATGCGCCGGCGTCCAGGGTCACCGTGGTGCCGGTCCCGCTGCCCGGGAACGAGACAGCTGACACGTCGGTGCCGGTGACGTTCATCGTGAAGGCGGCAGCGGTCAGCAGGCCACCGTTATCGTTGATCACGTTCTTGATCACCGTCAGGGAGGCGGCCTGGTCATCGTTGGTGATGATGCAGGTCGCCGACTGGCCGATGCCGATGGTGCCCGAGCATCCGTTGTCAAGGCTGCCGCTGTAGCCGGCGGGCCCCGTCTCGGCGACGGAATAGGTGCCGGCGTCGAGGGTGACGGTGGTGCCGGCCTCGTCGCCGGGGAATGAGGCAGCTGACACGTCGGTGCCGGTGACGTTCATGGTGAAGTCACCGGCGTCGAGCGTGCCGCCGTCGTCGTTCTCCACGTGCTTGATCACGGTCAACCTGGGCGCAACGTCGTGGTTGGTGATGGTGCAGGTCAGGTTCTGGTCGTCGCCCAGGGTCACGGTGCCGCTGGGGGCACAGGCGCCGCTGAAGGCTCCGCCGGCATATCCGGCCTGCTGGGTCTCCGACACGGTGTAGGTGCCCGCCGGGAGCGTGGTGGCCACACCCGTCGTCACGGGCTCGCCGTTGACGAACAGCGGGAAGTCAGCCGGCGTGAGGGTCCCACCGAAGTCGTTGTCGACGTCCTTCTTGACCGTCAGGGTGCCGGCCGGCGCCCCGTCGAAGCTGCCGGACAGGGTCTTGGACGGGAAGAAGGTCATGTGCAGGCTCGACCCGCTGTAGGCACTGGCACCGACCGTGACGCCCTCGTCGAAGGGCGAGGCGGCGTGGCCGCCCCACAGCACGTAGGCCTCGTCATTGCCGGAAAGACCGGAGACCGTGAGCACGACCTCGGTCTCACGCTGCTCGCTGCCGCAGTCCCCACCGGTCGGGGTGTTGTCGTCGACGACCGAGAGGATCGTCACCGTGGCTCCGTCGCCAGCGGCGGTCACACCGTTGATCGTGTTCCCACGGGTCGCGCCCTCCAGGTCGGGGGACACCGTGGTGTCGTAGTCGTCGATGAACAGGTAGCCGTTCGCCGCCGGATCGTCGTCATTTTCGAAGTCGCGGCAGATTGAGAATGTAAAAGTGTCACCGGGCGCACTGTTGCCGGCGTCGGTGATGGTCACCCGGAAGGGGACGACGTCGCCTTCGGCGTAGCCGCCAGTGAGGTTCCCGGTCGACCAGTTGCCACTGCTCCGCCACTGCTCGAACGTGACGTCGCCAGGCACGATGGTGACCTGGGCCGCTGATGCGGTTCCGGGAAGGATCATGCCGACGAGGGCGGCTGCCGCCACCGGCGTGAGGAGAAGAGAAGCGACGCGGCGTGTGAGCCGCGAAGACGTGGTCGCACCCATGATTACGCACCCTTTCGAGAAGAAAGGTGGCGTGGGTGGGTTCACGACTGGCTCGCCGACACCCCCGTGACCAGACTCGGGTGGCGGGTCATAGCTCCACACTACCGATGTTGTTGTTGCATCAAGAGTCGGTAACGCGGAGCGATTGGTTAAACGGGTAGTACCGGGTGAAACCGGGACATTTCCCGGCGCGCAACATCAAGGGCGCCCATAACCGGCGGCAACTTTGCGCCGAAACGCCCGAAGTGTCCGTCAGGCGCCAGCCCAGTGCATGCTCGCCCGTCGGAGGCCGCGGACCATCCGGGCGGCGGCGGCGTAGAGGCGCGTCTTCGTGGTACCGGACATCTGGTCCCCTTCCGAAGGTTCGAAAGGGAGTACGCCGCGCCGCGCCCGACTCCCTGCCTGCCGCCGCCGCCCCGCTGACGCTTCGCGGCTTTTGCTTCCGCTCGCGTCGTGATCACCCCGCGGCGGGCGCCACCTTGACCGGGATGCCGTTGAGGACGGCGTTGCCGGAGAGGGGGTCGAACGCCTCCTCGTCGCTGAGGAGATTCGAGTTGGCTCCGGGGCGGGTGGCGGCCACGGTGAGCGATGCGCCGTCGAGGTCGTGACCCCAGCCGTGCGGCAGGCTGACCACCCCCGGGCGGATGGCGGTGGTGATCTCGACCGGGACCGTCACCCGGCCGGTACGGGACGCCACCTCGGCCGCCTCACCGTCGGCCAGACCGAGACGGCGGGCGTCACCGGGATTGACCTGAAGGGTGCAGCGGGGCTTGCCCTTGAGGATCACGGGGAGGTTGTGCATCCACGAGTTGTTGTCCCGCAGGTGGCGCCGGCCCACGAGCACCAGGCCGTCGCCGTGCTCCCGGGTCAGCGCCGCCTCCAGCCGGGCCACGTCGGTCACCAGCGCCTCGGGCGCCAACTCGACCTGACCCGAGGGCGTGCGCAGCACCTCGGGCAGGCGGGGTCGGAGCGGCCCGAGATCCAGGCCATGGGGGTGGTCGAGGAGCACGTCGAGACTGAGCCCGCCGGGCCGGGACCCGAAAGCGTCGCCGTAGGGACCGGTCCGCAGCATGAGGTCGAGGAGCCGCTCGGGTCCCCGACGCAGCTCCAGGAGCGAGACCAGCTCGTCAGGGTCCCGTCCCTTCACCCCCGAGGATTCGTCGGCCACGGCCGCCCGCACCAGGGACGTCACCAGACCCTCGTCGACCTGGGCCGGGTCGGCCGCGGCCCCGGCGCCCCCGGCGATCAGGGTCAGACGGCAGAGGGTCTCCCATTCGTCGGGCATCCCCGGATCGGGGGGCAGGGTGGGCGGGCTGTAGTTGGCCACGTTGCGCAAGGCGAGCTGGAGGAGGAACAGGTCGTAGTGACTCCGCTGCAACGGGCTGGGCACGGGGAGGATGACATCGGCGTGACGCGTGGTCTCGTTGACGTAGGTGTCCACGCTCACCATGAGGTCCAGCCCGGCCAGGGCGGCGTCCAGCCGGCCCCCGTTGGGAGTGGAGAGGACCGGATTGCCGGCCACCGTCAACAGCGCCCGCACCTGACCCGGCCCGGGTGTGTCGATCTCCTCGGCCAGACAGACCACCGGGAGCTCCCCGAAGGATTCGGGCAGGGCCCGCACCCGGCTGGTCCAGCGCCCCAGGCGCACCCCCCGCCCGGTTCCCGGGTCGCCCCGCGTGTTGGCCGCCCCCGCCGCCGCCTCGGGGAACATGGCCCCGCCCGGACGGTCCAGGTTGCCGGTGAGGACGTTGAGCACATCCACCAGCCACGACGTGAGGGTGCCGAACTCGACCGTGGTGGTTCCGATGCGGCCGTAGACCGCGGCCCGGGGCGCGGCAGCCAGATCCCGGGCCAGTCGGCCCACGGTGTCCGCATCGACTCCGGTGACGCGCCCCACCGCTTCGGGGCTGAAGGGCCGGGCCAGGCGCTCGACCGTCTCGACGCCCCTCACGTGGGCTCGCACCGGTCCAGGGTCGGCCACGCCGTCGGCGAACAGGACGTGGACCAGGCCCATGAGGAGATGGGCGTCCGTCCCGGGCCGGATGGCCACGTACTCGTCAGCCGCCTCCGCCGTCCGGCTGCGGCGGGGATCGACCACCACCAGGCGGCCCCCCCGGGCCCGGAGGGCCTCCAGCCGGCCGGGCCAGTCGGGGGCGGTGGCCAGGCTGCCGTTGGACACGAACGGGTTGGCCCCCAGGATGAGCAGATGGTCGGTGCGGTCGACGTCGGGGACGGGCACCGACAGCTGGGCGCCGAACATGAGCCCGGCGGAGATCTCCTTGGGCCGCTGGTCCACTGTGCTGGCCGAGAACACGTTGCGGGTGCCCAGCGCTCGTAGCAGCGGCCGCAGGTAGAGCTGACCGGCGAGGTTGTGGACGTTGGGGTTTCCCACGTAGGCGGCCAGGGCCGGGCGTCCGTGGGTGGCGATCACTTCGCCCAGGCGACGCTCCACCACGGCCAGGGCCTCGTCCCAGGTGGCCTCCTCGTGGCGGCCGGCCCGGCGCACCAGGGGCGTGCGGAGCCGGTCGGGATCTTCGTGGAGGGCGGTGAGGGAGGAGCCCTTCGGACACAGGTAGCCGCGGCTGAACACGTCGTCGCGGTCACCCCGGATGCGGGTCACCCGGGAGCCCGAGAGGGCGACCTCCAGCCCGCAGCCCGCCTCGCACAGCGGGCACGTCCGGAAGGCGAGCGTGCGGGGCCCCGTCAGCGAAAGCTCGCCTAGCCCTCGTCCAGGTAGTCGCGCAGGCGCTGGGAGCGGGTGGGATGGCGCAGCTTGGCCAGGGTCTTCGACTCGATCTGGCGAATCCGCTCCCGGGTCACCCCGAACTCCTTGCCCACTTCCTCCAGGGTGTGGAGTTGGCCGTCGTCCAGGCCAAAGCGCAGGCGCACCACCCGTCGCTCCCGTTCGGAAAGCTGCTCGAGGGCTTCCTCGACCGCCTCGGTGAGGAGCGCCCGGGCGGCGGCATCGGCGGGAGCGATGGCACCCGGGTCCTCCACGAAATCGCCCAGGAGGCTGTCGTCCTCGTCGCCCACGGGCGCTTCCAGCGACACCGGTTCCTGGGAGATGCGCTGGATCTCCCGGACCCGCTCGGGCGCCATGTCGAGCTTCTCGCCCAGTTCCTCCACGGTGGGCTCGCGGCCCTTCTCCTGCACCATCTGGCGCTGGACCCGGGTGACCTTGTTGATGGTCTCCACCATGTGGACCGGGATGCGGATGGTTCGGGCCTGGTCGGCGATGGCCCGCGTGATGGCCTGGCGGATCCACCAGGTGGCGTAGGTGGAGAACTTGAAGCCCTTGGTGTAGTCGAACTTCTCGACCGCCCGCATGAGGCCGAGATTCCCTTCCTGGATGAGGTCGAGGAGGAGCATGCCCCGCCCGACATAACGCTTGGCGATGGACACCACCAGGCGCAGGTTGGCCTCGATGAGCTGGCGCTTGGCCCGCAACCCGTCCGCCCCCGTGGCCTGGAGCGACGTCTCGTCGACAGACGACAGCGAACCGTTGGCCTCGGCGATCTCCACGCCGGCGGCGAGCCCGGCCTCGATGCGCTGGGCCAGGTTCACCTCCTGCGCCGCGGTGAGCAGCGGGACCTTCCCGATCTCCTTCAGGTACATCCGCACCGGGTCCGATACGCCGCCTTCTCCAAGGCGGTCCGGCCGGGCGGCGGCGTCTGTGTTCTCGGATGACCCCGACCGGCTGCGGGGCCGGGACGTCGCCGGCTTGCCCGGCGGGGCTTCAGGCGGTTTGGGATCAGCGGCCTGCGCGGCGGCTACCGCGGCGGCGGCTGCGGCGGCATCCAGCGCGGCGGCGGCCTCGAGGGCGGCGGTGGCCGCGGGGTCGCCGGCCGCTTCGGCGGCCAGCTCGGCGGCGACCTCGTCGACCAGGTCCACGTCCTGGGCGCGGATGTAGTCGTAGATCCGCTCGAGCAGCTCGGTGGACGGTTCCACGTCGGAGAGAGCGTCGAAGACGTCCCCCGTGGTGAGAGAACCTTCGGCCTTCCCCTTCGCGACCAGCAGGGCCAGCCCGTCCACGGGCAGTCCCTCGAGTCCCTCAGAGAATGGGCTTGCCGGCTCCCCCACAGCGATTCCTACTCCTCGCCCGATGCGCCGACCCAGGGTAGCAACTGGGCTGCAACGCGGTGAGCAACTCCCCAGGCGCCGCCTTGGCGGGCGGCCACCAATTCGTCCAAAAGATGCTTGAGCTCACTGGCCCGGTCGTCGCCGGCCCGCACCATGACCCGCAGTCGCCGTTCGGCGGCCGCCTCCGTCACCTGGACGAGGACGGAGGTGGCATACGGGTCGGGGTCTTCGCCCCAGGGCGGATCCTCGACGGCTAGTCGCTCCAGAAGCTCGGCCGCGGCGCCGGTCGCCCGCTCCAGCGCTTCGTGGAAGGTGGCGGACGAGGCCAGAGCCTCGAACGCCTGGCGAGCGACCGGCTCGGCGAACACTTCGGCCCGGATGCGGCCGGCCACCAGCTCCGGTTCGTGCACGGCCACCCGGAGGGCCTCGACTTCGGGTCCTTCCAGTGGCGCCGGGCGCGGCGGCGCGGCGTCGGCCGGTTGGTCACCCGGCGGCCCACCCCGCTCCCGGGCGGCGCGCTCCGGCTCGGGCGTGCGGGGCCCGCGGGCCAGGGCCTTGCGCAGCCGGTCGACATCGATGGCCAGCCGCTCGGCCAGGTCCATGAGGTACTGGTCGCGGACCAGATCGTCGGGATGCTCGGCCACCAGGCCGACGGCGGCGTTGGCCGCCTTGGCCCGGCCTTCGGCGCTGGCCGTGTCGGCGGAGGCGAGGAGACGGTCCAGGCGGAAGCGGAGGAAGGGCCGGGCGTCGCGAACTGCACTCACCAGCGCAGCGGGATCGGCCCGACCCACGTCGGCCGGATCCTGGCCGGCGGGCAGGTCCGCCACCGACAGGCGCATGTCGTAGCGCGCCTCCCACTGGTAGATGCGCTCGGCCGCGGCCTGGCCGGCATCGTCCGCGTCGTAGGCCAGCACCAGCGCGGGGGTGAAGTTCCGCAAGAGGCGCACGTGGTCCTCGACCAGAGCCGTGCCGCAGGTGGCCACCGCCCGGGGCACACCGGCCAGGAAGAAGGCGAGCACGTCGGTGTACCCCTCGCACACCACCGCCTCGTTCTTGGCCACGACGTCCTCCTTGGCCCAGTTGAGGCCGTACAGGACCCGGCTCTTCTGGTACACGGCCGACTCGGGCGAGTTCTTGTACTTCGGCCCGCCTGCCTCGAGCGCCCGCCCGCCGAAGCCGACGGCGTCGCCCCGGGCGTCGTAGATCGGGAACATGACCCGGCCCCGGAAGTGGTCCTGGAGGCGGTCGGCACGGTTCACGAAGCACAGTCCGGCGTCGAGGATGTCCTGGCGGGAGAGCTTCCTGGCCGTGAGGAACTGGGCCATGGCATCGAAGCGGTCGGGGGCAAAGCCCAGCTGAAAGCGCCGGGCCACCTCGCCGTCGTAGCCCCGGCTCCGCAAGTACCGCCGGGCCGTGCCCGCCTCGGGCGCTTCGAGCAGGAGCTGGTGGTAGAAGCCGGCCGCGGCCATCACCGTCTCCACCAGTCGTTGCCGGCGGTTCCGTTCCTTGCCGACGGCGGCGTCGTCATAGCGCAACTGGATCCCGGCCCGGGCGGCGAGACGCTCGACCGCCCCGACGAAGTCGAGGTGCTCGATCTCCTGAACAAAGCTGATGGCGTCGCCCGACACCCCGCACCCGAAGCACTTGTAGAAACCCATTTCGGCGTTGACATAGAAGCTGGGGGTCTTCTCGGTGTGAAAGGGGCACAACCCCTGGTAGCGGCGGCCCACCCGGCGCAGGCCGAGGTGTTCGGAAGCCAGGGCCACGAGGCTCGTCGCCTCCTTCACCCGGAGCACGTCCTCGTCGAGAATCCCCATTCCGGGGCTAAGACTACGGTCGCCGCACGTCGATACCGACGGGTAGGCGGATCGGGTCCCACCCGAGATGAGCCACGGCCGCCTGGAAGGCGAAGCGGTCGGTCATGCCGGCCACGTAGGTCACGGCGGCCCGCAAGGCCGCGGGACTCCCGGCCGACGCCGGTGTGGCTCCGGGGATGGCGTTGGGCCGGTCGGCGAAGAACTCGACGAGGGGCTGGAGCACCTGGATGACCGCCTCGGCCTGAGCCACCGAGGCCGGGCGCAGATAGATGTGCTCGTAGTTGAAGGCCCGCAGGGCGGCCAGCGCCTCGGCCATCTCGGACGGCATACCCACACAACCGGTGGTGGCGATGCCCTCCACCAGCGCGCCGATGAAGGCCTGAAGCTGCCGGGAACGGGTGGCGCCCGCCCGCTCGGTCACCACCGGGGGCAGCATCTCCAGGCTGACGATCCCCGCCCGGACGGCGTCCTCGAGGTCGTGGGCCGAGTAGGCGCACCGATCGGCCCAGCTCACGACCGCGCCTTCGGGAGTGGCCGGGGCCGGCCGGGACCAGGAATGGTTGCGGATCCCGTCGAGGGTCTCGGGGCAGAGGTTGAGGGGGGCGAGCACGACGTCGGCCCCCCAGGTGGCGTGGTCGTAGCCGCCCTCCAGGTAGGGACTGAGGGCCTCTTCGCTGGCGTGGCCGCCGGGGCCGTGGCCGCAGTCGTGGCCGAGGGCGATGGCCTCGGTGAGAGCGACGTTGAGGCGCGTGGCCCGAGCCACCGCGGTGGCCACCTGGGCGACCTCGAGCGCATGGGTGAGCCGGGTGCGCTGGTGGTCGTCGGGAAACACGAACACCTGGGTCTTCCCCGCCAGCCGGCGGAAGGCGCTGGAGTGAAGGATCCGGTCGCGGTCGCGCTCGAAACAGGTGCGGACGGGGTCCGGCTCCTCGGGCCGCAGCCGCGGCGCGGCGGCGGCGGACCGGGTGGCGCCCGGTGCCAACAGGGCGTCCTCCGCCTGTTCCCGTTCGGCGCGGTCGAAGGGCAGGACATCACCCACCACGACCTGTCCACCCTCGTGCGCCACACGGGTGTCGGCAACGCCGTCGAACCCCTCCATGGTCGACGCCCACCGCTTGGCCCGCTCGCTCACACCCATACAGCGACGGTACCAGCGGGGTGTGACAGTGCCGGGCCCAAAAAAACCCGGGGGCCCGCCGAGGCTGGGGTCTCGACGGGCCGCACCCGGGGCCGCGAGCCGAGCAAGCTCGGCCACGTCCGGACCGGGGACGTCAAGCCGGCGGGGGGTCCGGCTCGCCGCTTGCCCCCTGAGTCCGGGGTCTCGAAATGTGAAGGGGTTGCTAGGCGCCGATGGCCCGGCGGGACTGCAGCCACCGCTGGAGCGCCAGGACGTCGTCCTCGCGGTAGCGGCGGTGCCCACCCAGGGTCCGCACCGTCACCAGGCGGCCGCAGGCGGCCAGCCGGCGGAGCCGGGCCAGGGAAACACCGAGGGCCTCAGCAGCCTCGGCGGGTCGCATCATCCGAACGTCGTCCATGATCTCCTCCTGGTCGAAGAGGGGGCGACGTTTGTTCTGCACCCCTCGGCGGACCGCCTTGCGGGTCCGTCCATACAAATGTCGGTTTTCGACCGGCCAGAGAACATGGCCCGAACGCGTCATTTCCGGGTAGTCAGAAGTGACTAGTCATTCTGTTCGGGGGAACAGTAGAGACCTGCGGACAGACCTCTAGGCGCTGGAGGCGGGACCACCCTCGCCGAGGGCCGCGTGGGCGGCGGCGAGGCGGGCGAGGGGCACCCGGAACGGTGAACACGACACGTAGTCGAGCCCGACCTCGTGGCAGAAATGCACCGAGGCCGGGTCGCCGCCGTGCTCGCCGCAGATGCCGAGCTTGAGGTCGGCCCGGGCTTCCCGGCCCTTCCGGCAGGCCCAGCGCACCAGCTGACCCACGCCCTCCCGGTCAAGGGTCTCGAAGGGATTGGCGGGGATGAGCTTCTGCGTCAGGTAGGGCGTCATGATCCGCCCCTCGACGTCGTCCCGCGAGAACCCGAAAGTCATCTGGGTGAGGTCGTTGGTGCCGAAGGAGAAGAACTCGGCCGTGGCCGCGATGCTGGCCGCGTCGATGGCCGCCCGGGGGGTCTCGATCATGGTGCCGACGAGGTAGTCGACCTCCACGCCGGCGGCCTGCATGACGGCTCCAGCCGCCTCCCGGGTCCAGTCGGTGAGGAGGGCCAGCTCTGGACCCGACACCACCAGGGGGATCATGATCTCCACCCGGGGATCGCCGCCGGCCTGCTTCCGCTCCACGGCCGCCTCCATGAGGGCCCGCACCTGCATCTTGTACAGGGCCGGCTTGATGACCCCGAGGCGGCAGCCCCGGGTCCCCAGCATGGGGTTGACCTCCTGCCAGGATCGGGCCGCCCGCAGGAGGGCCTCCTCCTCTGCCGAGAGACCCACCGTGGCCTGCTTGACGGCCAGCTCCTCGGTGTCGGGCAGGAACTCGTGCAGCGGCGGGTCGAGGAGGCGCACCGTGACCGGCAGCCCGTCCATGGCCTCGAGGATCCCGACGAAGTCCGCCCGCTGGAGAACCTCGAGCTCGTCGAGGGCGTCCTGCTCGTCAGCCTCGTCGTCGGCCAGGATCATCCGGCGGACGATGGCCACCCGGTCCTCGCCCAGGAACATGTGCTCAGTGCGGCACAGGCCGATCCCCTCGGCCCCGAACTGGCGGGCCCGGGCGGAGTCCTCGGGGGTGTCGGCGTTGGTCCGCACCTTCATGGTCCGGAACTGGTCGGCCCAGGCCAGCACGGTGGCGAAGTGGTCGTTCGGCTCGGGGATGACGACCACCACCTCGCCCAGGACGACCTCGCCGGTGGTGCCGTTGATGGAGATGTGGTCGCCTTCGGCCACGGTGACGTCGCCGGCGGTGAAGTGCTTGGCCTTCAGGTCGATCCTGACCTCCTCCGCCCCGCAGATGGCGGGCTTGCCCATGCCCCGGGCCACCACCGCGGCGTGGGACACCAGGCCGCCGCGCGACGTCAGGATGCCCTCGGCGGCGATCATCCCGTGGAGATCGTCAGGGGAGGTCTCGGGGCGGACCAGGATGACCCGCTCGCCGGCCTCAGCGTGACTCTGGGCATCGTCGGCGGTGAAGTACACGGCGCCCACCGCCGCCCCGGGCGAGGCGTTGAGACCCTTGGCCAGCGTCGTGTACTTCGCTTTGGGGTCGAACTGGGGGTGGAGCAGCTGGTCGAGCTGGGTGGGCTGGATCCGCAGCACCGCCTCCCGCTCGTTGACCATGCCCTCGTCCACCATCTCGACCGCCATCCGCAGGGCCGCCGCCGCCGTGCGCTTCCCCACCCGGGTCTGGAGCATGTAGAGGCGCCCCTGCTCGATGGTGAACTCGATGTCGCACATGTCGCGGTAGTGAGCCTCGAGGGTGGCCATGTTCTCCAGCAGCTGGGTGTGGCACTCGCCGAAGTGGTTGGCCATGGCGTCGAGCGGCTCGGTGACCCGGATGCCGGCTACGACGTCCTCGCCCTGGGCGTTGCTCAGGAAGTCGCCGTAGGGCACCCGCTCCCCCGTCGCCGGGTTGCGGGTGAAGGCCACGCCGGTACCGGAATCCTCACCCTTGTTGCCGAAGACCATGGTCTGGACGTTGACCGCCGTCCCCAGGTCGTCGGGGATGCCCTCCATGCGCCGGTAGTCCCGGGCCCGGCGTCCGTTCCAGGAGCGGAAGACGGCCTCGATGGCGGCGGCCAGCTGCTCGTCGGGATCCTGAGGAAAGTCGGCGGCAGTTTCGAGGGAGACGAGGTGCTTGAACGTCTCGGTGACGCCCTGCAGGTCATCGGCTGACAAGTCCGTTTCGCTCGCCAGTCCCTTGGCCTCGATGACGTTGTGGAACGCATCCTCGAAGAGTTCGCCTTTGACCTCGAGGACGACCTTGCCGAACATCTGGACGAAGCGACGGTAGGAGTCCCAAGCGAAGCGGTCATTGCCGGTCTGCTTGGCCAGGCCCTTCACGGAGGTGTCGTTGAGCCCGAGGTTCAAGACGGTGTCCATCATGCCGGGCATCGAGAACGCCGCCCCGGAGCGCACCGAAACCAGGAGCGGGTCGGTCTCGTCGCCCAGGCGCTTGCCCGCCTCGGCCTCCAGGGTGGCACGGGCCACCGCCACCTCGTCCATGAGCCCCTCAGGCAGGACGTTGCCGGCGGCCATGTAGGCCTTGCAGGCGTCGGTGCTGATGGTGAAGCCGGGCGGGACGGGCAGGCCGATGCTCGTCATCTCGGCCAGGTTCGCCCCCTTGCCCCCGAGGAGGTACTTCTGGTCCCGGTTGCCTTCGCGGAAGGCGTAGACGTACTTCGCCATTTCCATCCTCCTTGGGAGCTGCAGCCTCAGGTCTCAGCGGGGCAGGCGGTCGGAGAGGTGGGACACGAGGTCGTCGATCGAGACCCGCTCCTGGGTCATCGAGTCCCGCTCCCGAACCGTGACCGCCTTGTCGTCGAGCGTGTCGAAGTCGACCGTCACGCAGAAGGGCGTACCGATCTCGTCGTGGCGGCGGTAGCGCCGGCCGATGGCCCCGGCCTCGTCGTAGTCGATCTGGAAGGCGGACCGCAGGGAGGCGGCCACCTCCTTGGCCGTCGGAGAGAGGCGCTCGTTCTTGGACAGGGGCAGGACGGCCACCTTGATGGGGGCCAGGCGAGGATCGAGCCGCAGCACGGTGCGTTTCTCGCCCCGCACCTCCTCCTCGTCGTACGCGGCAAGGAGGAAGGCCAGCGTGGCCCGGTCGGCGCCGGCCGAGGGCTCGATGACGTGGGGCACGTAGCGCCGGTCACCCTCCTGGTCGAAATAGGTCAGGTCCTTACCGGAGAACTCGCGCGTGCTTGGAGAGGTCGAAATCGGTGCGGTTGGCGATCCCTTCAAGCTCCCCCCAGCCCCAGGGATACAGATACTCGACGTCGGCCGTCCCCGCCGAGTAGTGCGACAGCTCGTCGGGATCGTGGTGCCGCAGACGCAAAAGATCGTCACCAATGCCGAGATCCCGGTACCAGCGCAGCCGTTCGGCGCACCAGTACTCGAACCACTTGTTGCCTTCCTCGGGGGGCACGAAGTACTCCAGCTCCATCTGTTCGAACTCCCGGGTGCGGAAGGTGAAGTTCCCCGGAGTGATCTCGTTGCGGAACGCCTTGCCGATCTGGGCGATGCCGAAGGGCGGCTTCTTGCGGGACGTGGTCTGCACCGAGGGGAAGTTGACGAAGATGCCCTGGGCCGTCTCCGGGCGAAGCCAGGCGACGGAGGCGTCGTCCTCCACCGGACCGACGTAGGTCTTGAACATCAGGTTGAACTGGCGGGCGTCGGTGAAGGACTCCTTGGCGCCACAGTTGGGGCAGGCACCCGACTCCGGCAACTGGTCGGCCCGGAACCGCTCCTTGCAGTTGCGGCAGTCGACGAGGGGGTCCGAGAACGTGGCGACATGGCCCGACGCCTCCCATACCTTCGGCGCCATGAGGATGGCGGCGTCGAGGCCGACGATGTCGTCGCGGCACTGGACCATGGCCCGCCACCACGCCTCTTTGACGTTGCGCTTGAGCAGCACGCCGAGAGGCCCGTAGTCCCAGGTGGACCGGAAGCCGCCGTAGATCTCCGAGGACGGGAACACGAACCCCCGGCGCTTGGCCAGATTGACGATGCGGTCCATGAGATCAGGGGCGGGGGGCATGCGAAGCAATGGTAGTCAGGAGGATGGCCCCGCTCCGCAGGCGCCGTTCCAGGTGATGCTCGAGGGCGCGCAGGGCGAGCGATTCGGCTTCGGCCAAGGCGGGGCCGGGGGGTTCGGCCAGCACTCCCCGCATGCCACCGCCGAGGATGCGGCCGACGACGGCGAGAGCCCCGGCACTGCACCGTGGCGCGCCCGGGCCGGCACACGAAAGGCAGAGAACACCTCCTTCCATCAGGTCGAAGGTGGCTGCCGCGGGCACGGGCTCGTCGCAGTGAGCACACGCTTCGAGGACGGGGTGGAATCCCTCCAGCGACAGCAGCTTCCAGAAGAAGGCGACGGCCACGGCGGGGACCGGCGCCTCCGCCAGCGTGCCCAGCGCCCCCACCAGCATGCGGTAGAGGGGGATGTTGGCCTGGCGCTCCTGAGCCACGGCATCGGTGGCCTCCAGCATGGCCACGGCCTGGGTGAAGGACTCGTAGTCCTCCCGCAGCGGACGGTGGGCGGCGATCGTCTCCACCTGGGTGACGACGTCGAGGTTGCGCCCTTCGTAGAGCTGGAGGGCGACGTGGCTGGTGGGTTCCAGCCGGGCCCCGAAGCGGCTCTTGGACTTGCGGATTCCCTTGGCCACGGCCCGGACCGTGCCCCGCCCCTCGGTCAGAAAGGTGACGATCCGGTCGGCCTCCCCCAGCTTGATCGTGCGGAGCACGACCCCGTGTTCCCGGTACAGGCCTGGCATACCGTCAGTGTAACTACGCCGACGTCATTCTGGCGGGCCCGTGGGTGGGAAAACGTCATCGTTGTCGGTCTCGAGGCCGCCGAATCGGCGCTCGCGCTTCTGGTAGGCGGCGATGGCCTCGAAGAGGTGCTCCCGGCGGAAGTCGGGCCAGAGGGTGTCCGTGAAGTAGAGCTCGGCGTAGGCCAGCTGCCAGAGCAGGTAGTTGGACAGGCGGAACTCCCCGGAGGTCCGCACCAGCAGGTCGGGGTCGGGGACGTCAGGCAGGTAGAGGTGCCGGGCCAGGGCCTTCTCATCCACCCGGCCGGGATCGAGCCGTCCGGCCGCCACCTCGGCGGCGATCCCCCGGGCGGCGTCCACCAGCTCGGCCCGACCGCCGTAGTTGAAGGCGATCACCAGGGTCATCTTCTTGTTGCGCCGGGTCAGCTCCTCGGCTTCCTCCATGCGGCGCAGCACCCGGCCCGGGACCCGCCCGCCCCGCCGGCCGGAGAAGCGGATCCGCACGCCCCGCTCGTGCAGCTCGTCCCGGCGGCGCATCAGCAGGTTCTCGTTGAAGTTCATGAGGAAGCGGACCTCGTCGAGCGGCCGGCGCCAGTTCTCGGTGGAGAAGGCGTGCACGGTCAGCCACTTCACCCCCAGCTCGAGGGCGCCCTCCATGGTGTCGAAGAGGGCTTCCTCCCCCGCGGCGTGGCCTTCGGTGCGCTTCTTGCCCTGGCTCCTGGCCCAGCGGCCATTGCCATCCATCACCAGCGCCACGTGACGCGGGATGCGGTCAGGATCAAGGCCGGCAGGAGATCACCGGGGGCACCCTACAGAGGTTCAGCCAACTTTGAGGGTGGCCTGCATGCCGGCGGCCCGGTGCCCGGGTACGTCGCAGAACAGGACGTACGACCCCGGGACCGACCTCGAGGGTGCCGCTCTGGGAGTCTCCATTCCCGGTCGTCTCGAGCTTTTTGAACTTGGGCTGGCCCTCCACCGAGAGGGTGTGGAGCTGAGTGTCTTCGTTGCGCAGGGTGACC